>CAVVCP010000022.1:0-147849 GCA_963746695.1 uncultured Solirubrobacterales bacterium
TTTTGCCAGACCGACGTCTCCAAGGCGGCGGACGCGGAGGTCATGGTTCGAACCGCGGTCGAGCGTTACGGGCGGCTCGACTGCGCGGTCAACAACGCCGCGGTCACGCCCGACACCCATCCGATCGCTGAGCTCGACGAGGCCGAATGGGACCGGATCCTCGCGGTCGACTTGAAGGGCGTCGCGCTGTGCCTCAAGTACGAGATCGTGCAGATGCTGTCGCAGGGCGACGGCGGAGCGATCGTGAACATCGGGTCGGTCAGCTCGTTCCGGCCGCAGCCGGCCAACGCCGCATACACCGCGGCCAAGCACGGCGTGATCGGGCTGACCAAGGTCGCGTCGCTCGAGAACGCCCCGCTGGGGATCCGCGTCAACACGGTCGCCCCGGGGGCGATCGACACGCCGATGATCCGCGGCGCGCTCGAGACCGTCGGCTTGACCGAAGCCGAGTTCGCCCCGGTGCTCAGCCTGTTCGGGCGCTTCGGCCGGCCGGAAGAGGTCGCTCAGGCGAGCCTGTGGCTGTGCTCGGACCAGGCGTCATACGTGACCGGTGCCGTGCTCAACGTCGACGCCGGCTACACCTCGCGCTGACGCCGGGCGGCTTGACGAGCCGGGGTCTCTCGGCATAAACTGAATCGAAGTAAGCTCAAACACGCGACGCCAGCGACCACGAGAGGGAGCAATGACCGCCACCAACGAAACGACCGTCGACAGCGCGAGCCTGCAGGCTTTGCAGGACCGAACCGACATCGCTGACGTCCTCTACCGGTACGCCTCAGGCGTCGACTCGTTCGACGGCGACGCCATTCGCAGCGCGCTCGCCGACGACATCTGGGCGCAGTACGGGAACGGTGATCCGGTCGAGGGTGGCGACAAGCTGGCGGCGTGGATCGTGGGGGCGACCGCGACGGTCATCTGGCAGCACCACCTGCTCAACCCCTACCACATCACGATCGATGGCGATCAGGCCAAGACGCTCTCGTACCTCACGTCCTACCAGGTGTTCGAGGAGAACCCGGATGCCGCGATCATCCTCGTGGCCAGGTACCACGACGAGCTGCGGCGCACGCCCGCGGGGTGGAAGATCTCAAGGCGCGTCATGGAACTGCTATGGGGCGAGTCGAAGGCCGACGAGGGATACCTGGCGAGCCTCGGTGGTCGCGGGCCCAAGATCTGGGCGCGCAGCTAACTGTCAACGACCCTCCGAGGAGAAACCTCATGGCTATTGTCCGAACCGCCTGCACGATGACGCTCGACGGAAAGGACCTCGACGAGGTCGTCGGCATCTTCGAGAAGTTCATCAAGGACGTTCAGGAGAACGACCACGGCACGCTCGCCTACCACTACTTCATCGACGAGGACCCGCTGACGATCCATGTCATCGAGTGGTACGAAAGCCCGCAGGCCATGCTCGACCACTACGCCAAGCTCGACCTCGAGGCGGCGGGTCGGCTCGTCCAGCTCGTCCAGCTCTCGCCTCTCCACTACTACGGCACCCCGACGCCTGAAGAGGAGGCGCAGTTGGCGGGCTTCGGCACCGTGCTCGTGCATCGCCCTCTCGCGAGCATCGAGGAGACCGCGGCGCAGGCCTAGTGGCCGCCCCCGCAAATACGCTCGCATTCGAGGCCGCCGGCTTGCGGCCCGCTCGGCATCCGGCCTCGCTGGATCGGGCCGCGCCGGCGTCATCCGGCTTGGCGGCGCTGCCACGGGCCTGCGGCCCGCTCGGCATCCGGCCTCGCCGGACCGCGCCGCGCCCGTGTCATCCGGCTGTCCTCGGATCCTCACGTAGCGCTGCTACGCATCGGATCCTGCGTCCGCGCGCAGCATCCACCAGTGGCACTTCTCGGTGCGACCGCACTTACGGGGGCGACCACTAGTGGCGGCCGCGACGTTCGAGGCGGTCGCCGACGCCGCGGGTGTCGGCGAGGAGACGTCACTTCTCGATCTCGGCTGCGGAGACGGAGCCTTCTGTGCCTTCGCCGCAGAACGCGGCGCGATCGTGCACGGCGTCGATGCGGAGCCGGACGCGATCGCCGAGGCCATGGAAGCGGTCCCGGGCGGCGACTTCCGGCTGGGGCTGATGGAGAGCCTGCCGTGGGCCGACGCCTCGTTCGACGTCGTAACGGCGTTCGACGCCGTGCAGTACGCGCTCGATCCCGAGATGGCTCTGTTCGAGGCTTCACGCGTGGTACGCGCGAACGGGCGGATCGCCGTCTGCAAGTGGGGTCCGCCCGCCGCGAACGAGTTCTTCGCGTTTCTGGTGGCGCTCGGCGCTAACGGCGTGCGCGCCGATTCCCTGCCGGCGAGCGATCCTGTCGAGGATGCGATTCGCGGCATCCGTTTCGAGGTGCTCGCGACCGGCGACGTCGCGGCGCCAATCGAGATCGCAGACGACGAGGCACTCGAGGGTTCGTTGGCCGAGGCCGGCGTCGCGATGGCGGCGACATCCGTGACCGCGGCGGCGTCGCGCTGGCGCCGGGCCGACGGCACGTACCGGTTCGAGAACCGGCGGCGGTACTGGATCCTGGGGAGGGGACGGTGAGCGTCGAGATCGCCCGCGCCGTCGGACCCGCGCGCATCGACATCGCCTACGAGCGGTTCGGAGATCCCGAGTTGCCGGCGGTGCTGCTCGTGATGGGGCTCGGCACGCAGATGCTCGGCTGGCCGGACGGGTTCTGCACCGCGCTCGTGGCCGGTGGCTTGAACGTGATCCGCTTCGACAACCGAGACATCGGCCTGTCGACCCACCTGACGGATGCGCCCATGCCCGATGTGCGCGCGGCGCTGCTCGGCAACACGTCGTCGGCGTCCTACCGGCTGTCGGACATGGCCGCCGATACCGTCGGGCTGCTCGACGCCCTCGGACTGGACAGCGCTCACCTGGTCGGCGCGTCGATGGGCGGGATGATCGCCCAGACAGCGGCGATCGAACATCCCGACCGGGTTCGGTCCCTGACCTCGATCATGTCGACGACCGGCGATCCATCCGTCGGGCAGGCGACGCAGCGGGCAATCGGGGCGCTGCTGTCGCCGCCTGCGGCGACGCGCGAGGAGGCGATCGAGCGAACGGTGTCGATTGTGCGCGTGATCGGGTCGCCGGGATTCGAGCTCGACGAGGCCGATCTGCGGTCGCGGACGGGACTCGCGTATGACCGCGCCAATGATCCCGTCGGCGTCGGCCGTCAGCTTGTGGCGATCGCCGCATCCGGCGACAGGACCGCGGCGCTACGGTCGCTCTCGGTCCCGACGCTGGTGCTGCACGGGGCCGACGATCCGCTCGTCAAAGTCAGCGGCGGCCGGGCCACGGCCCGCGCGATCCCGGGAGCCGAGCTCGTCGTGTTCGAGGGGATGGGCCACCACCTCTCACGCGAGCTGTGGGCTGAGATCGCCCGGCACATCGGCGAGCTCGTCGAGCGCGCCGAAGCCGGGCGCGCCGTCACCCCGCGGTGAGGCGGGGGTCCGATCAGACCGCGCTGAGGCGAGGTGGGGTCAGACCGCGGTGAGCAGCCCGCCGTTGGGGCTGAGGGTCGCTCCGACGAAGAAGGCAGCATCGTCGGAGACAAGGAACGCCACCGTGGCGGCGATCTCCTCAGGAGTGCCGAGGCGCCCGATCGGCGTGCGAGCGACGTTCACCGAGCGAGCCACGCCGACCTGATCCTTGGTCCGCGTCGTGTCGATGAACCCGGGCGCAATCGCGTTGACCCTGATCCCCTGGACGATCACCTCCTTCGCCGTGGCCCTCGTGAAGCCGAGAACGCCGGCCTTGGCAGCGGAGTAGTGCGGGTGTCCGGTGCATCCCTCGATGCCGCACACCGAGGCCATATTGACGATCGCGCCGGCGCGGCGCTCGGCCATCCGCCGGACTGCGGCCCGGGTGCCGTAGAAGGTTCCGTCGAGGTGGACCGACATCACGAGCCGCCATTCATCGTCGGTCAGCCGCGCGAGCGCTTCGAGCGGGGTCTGGATCGGCCCGACGGCTTGCTCGGCCCGCTGCTGCTCGATCAATGGGTTGACCCTGGCCACGTGGGACATCGCGAGCGCCCCGGCGTTGTTGACCATGATCGCGAGGGGACCGAGCTGGGCCTCCGCCTGCGTCAGCGCCTCTTCGACCGAGCCGCTGTCGCTGACATCGGCGCGGATCGCGGCGGCTCCGGGCAACTCGCCCGCAATCTCCTGTGCCCGCTCGACCGACAGGTCGAGCACTGCGACGAGCGCCCCTTCTTCGGCGAGCCGCCGACAAATCGCCGCTCCGATGCCGGAGCCGCCGCCGGTGACCGCCGCCACTTGGCCTTCGAACCGCATTATCTGAACTTACATCAATTCGGTTTCATCTGCAAGCGGGAATCCGCTGGGCGCTGTAGAACGCGACGTATCGCGCGATCTCGCCCTCCGGGCTGATCTGAGCGGTCGAGAAGAACGACCCGCCATCGGGGATCCCCTCGATCACGCCTTCGACGAAGGCACGACCGCCGCGCTGCCAGAAGTGGGTGATGATCTGACGCACGGGGCTGGGCCCCCGCTCGGTGGCGAACCCGTGCCCGAGCGCCTCCCGTCCCCGGAACAGCACGCGCTCGGTGCCGCCAGCGTACGGCGGGTGGGAGTAGATCGTGTCGAGGGTGAAATGGGCGGCGGCTTCACGGAACCTCGACCGCGTCAGGTCGGCCAGATAGCGCTCCAGGATCGGGCGGCCGTCGGGGGCGGAGGCTTCCTCGTCGCCGGTCGACATCGGGGCGAGCGGCGCGCGCAGCCAGATCATGCGGGACACCGTGCCCGCGTCGCCGTAGGTCAAGCCGACGATGCAGGTCTCCGCGCGCCCGCGATCCCCGCGGCGCGTGACCTCGGCCCAGCAGGCGTCATCCGCAACAACGGCGGCGTCCACGGTGAGCGTCGACGGCGAGAGGCGGGCCAGCGCGACGGTGGCGGCGTCTGATCCGTGTACGGATTCGATGGCCGCGAGCAGACCCTGCTCGGGGCTCGCGAACCACGCCTGCACGTCCGGCGCGAGCGAGCCTCCGACCGGCGGGCTCGAGCCTCCGGCGACCCGGAGGGCATCGCCGAGCGCCGGTGCGAGAACGAGCCGTGGGCCCGCTATGACGCCAGCTGGTACTGGGGCTCGGCGGCGAGCGCCCGGTTGATTGTTTCGGCCGAGCGGATCATCCGCCGGCGCTGCCGCCGGAGGCTTTGCGCCTCGGACGGGTTCCGGCCGAGCGGGCTGGCGAGCACCTCGGTGGCGCCGTCGAGCAGATCCTGTGCGATGGCCGCGAGCAGGAACCGGGGAGCCGTCATCCGCACGTCGTTCGACGGCGCGCCCCAGGCGAGGGTCTCGAGCTGGTCGACGCACAGGTCCAGGACCGTTCGCAGGCGCCCGGCGTCCTCCCTGCTCGGCAGCGGTGTTTCGAACGGTCGCTCGAGCTCGCAGGCGAGTTGGATCCGCAAGACGCGCGCGACCTCCTTCGCGAGCATCGGGCTCAGCGTCACGCCAAGCCACAGGCCATCCATCGGCCGAGACGGCAGTGTCTGCATTTGTCCCTCTCCTATCTCTCGTCGGGCTGGCTATGCCGCCACGCCTCGCCCGACAAAGCGTCAGGGATAGTATTCACCAAGCCGGATTCGGGTCAAACTCCGGAGTCGACGGCCGCCCGGATGTTCGGATATCCCAAACGTTGTCTCGCGGGCGGCGTCGGCGACTGCGCCTATCATTGCTGCGACGCTTGTTCGCTGCCGAGGAGATGCCGTGCCGCCAGCGCGATCGGGTCCGACAACCAGACGAGACACCGGCGCCGCCGGCACCTCCTCGCGGAGCAAGCGCGATGAGATCCTGAAGACGGCGACCGCCTACTTCGGCGAGTATGGGTACGAGGCGACGAAGCTCGCCGATGTGGCGGCGGAGGTCGGCATCGGCTCCACCGCTCTCTACCACTACTTCGAGTCCAAGCTTCACTGCCTGTACGTGATCATGGCGGACGCACTCGGCTTCTTCCGGAGCGAGTTCGACCTGCACACGAGCGCCCACGAGGACTACATCGACGCGCTGCTGGCGGTGCTGCGCGCGTCCTATGACCTGAGCGATCAGGACGTGCTGCGCAACCGGGTGCTCGTCGCCGAGCAGGGGATGGTGGGGGTCATCAGGACCTCTCCGCGCGAGGAGGAGGCCCGTGCGCTCGCTCGCGTGCGGATCCGGGACGTCGAATTCACGTGGGCGACGTTCCTCGTGCGCGGCATGGAGCAGGGGATCCTGCCCGAGGCCGATCCCCGGCTGCTCACCCGCGCGCTGCTCGGGCTCTACAACAGCATCTGGCACTGGTATCGCCCGCGGGGCCAGGTCGGCCTCGACGAGGTCGCCGAGTTCTTCCTCCGCCGGCAGCTTGCGGTGCTGGGTCTGCCGCCCGAACTGGCGGACGGCGATCGCTCAGCTCGCCCGAGCGACGGCGCGAAGACGCCCGCCGGCTCACGCGGGACGCGCAGTCGCCGGCGATCGGCCTAGCGCACCGATACGGCGGACCGCAGGCTGGGGCTGCCGCGCCGCCTGCAACGGGGCGGCCGGTTCGGATTGCTCACTGGCGTGGCCTGAGATCGTCGCGCCCACAAGAGGCACCACGCGTGGGTAGCTGAAATGGTGATCGTTCATGGGATTCGCGCCTGGGGGAGGGCTTAAGAGATGACCGCGACGGCGATCGCCGCCGCGGTCACCGCGAACGCGTTACGAGACCAATTCGCGGACCGTGCTCGTGTAGGCGCGGACGATCTGGCGAGTCACATCGGCCTGAAGGCTGCCGATGCCCGTGACCCACTCGACGTTCGTGCCGCCGGTGGCCTCCTCGTACTTATCCGCCAGCGTGACCACGGCGCTCTCGTACGACGACAGATACGCCTCGCTCGCCTGCTTGCTCGCGGCGGCGGTCTTCTCGCGGACCTGGGTAAGGGCCCGCTCGGCCTGCTGTACGGAATCGGTGATCGGGTCAGTCTGCGTTGCCATATCGGCTCCTTGGGCTCGTGCTTACAAATTAGCTGAGAGTAAGCTAGCACAGCAACTGAAGTGATGTCAAATCAAATTGTGCTACTGTGCCGAGCCCGATGAGCAACGGCGCACACGTCGACGCGGGCACCCACCCGCCGGTCCTGTTCCTGACCGGCATCGGGCTCACCGCCGCCGTCGCGCTGCGGCCGATCGCCGCGCTCGAGGCCCACTTCCAGGTGCTTGCGCCGCCGCTCGGGGCCACCCCGGACGACGCGGCTCCGAGCGCGCCGTGGATCACGAGCGCCGACGATGCCGTGGCGGTGCTCGACGATGCCGGCGTCGACCAAGCTCACGTGGTCGGTCTGTCGTTCGGCGGGGTGATCGCTCAGGAGCTTGCGATCCGGCATCAACGGCGGGTCCGCTCGCTCGTCCTTGCCTCGTCCTCGGCCGGCGGCGCGCGGCATGTGCCGCCCGATCCGGCGATCCGGCACTTCCTCCGCGGCCTCGACGGTTTGCCGATCGAGGAGGGCCTGTGGGCGACGGTGCCGTATCTCTACTCGGCGACGACGCGCGGCGATCGCGCGCCGCTGATCGGCGAGGACATCGCTAGGCGACTGAGCAGGCCACTCGATCCTCGCTCGTACCGCCGCCAGTACGCGATCGCCCAGGCTCACGACGCGGGCGGGCGGCTGGCTCAGATCACGGCCCCGACGCTTGTCATGCACGGTGAGCAGGACCGGATCCTGCCGCTCGAGAACGGCCGGCTGCTCGCCGAGGGCATCCCAAAAGCGCGATTCATGCCTGTGCGCGAGGGCGGCCACGGCTTCCCCACCGATGTGCCCGACGCCAATGGGGAGCTGGTCAGCTTCCTTCTGTTGCACTCGCCGCCGCAACCGGGCTCGGCGGCGACGCGTACCGCGCGCGCAGGTCACGCTTGAGCACCTTGCCCGCCGCGCTGCGCGGAAGGTCGGCGACGAACTCGACCGACCGCGGCAGCTTGTAGCCGGCGAGCTTGCCGCGAGCGAACGCCACCAGCGCGTCGACGTCGACGGTCGCGTCCGGCGCGCGGACCACGAGCGCCTTGACGGTTTCTCCCCAGCGCTCGTCGGGGATGCCGATCACGGCGACCTCGGCCACCCCGGGATGTTGCGAGAGCACCTCCTCGACCTCGACGGGATAGATGTTCTCCCCGCCGCTGACGATCATGTCCTTGATCCGGTCGGTGAGGAACAGGTAGCCCTCCTCGTCGCGGTAGCCGCCGTCCCCGGTGCGCAGCCAGCCGTCGGGCATCAGCGCTGCGGTCGTCTCCTCGGCGCGGTCGTAGTAGCCGGCCATCACGTTCGGCGCGCGCAGCCACACCTCGCCGACCTCGCCGGCGGCGCAATCGCGTCCGCCGATCGGGTCGACGATGCGCATCTCAACCCAGGGCAGAGGACGCCCCGCCGATCGCAGCAGGTGCTGGCGCTCCCCGTCGGCGTCGTGATCCTCGGGCCGTAGCTGGATTACGCCGCCCGTCGTCTCGGTCAAGCCGTATACGCCGAACAGCGGACAGCGGAACGTCCGAAGCGCAGCTCTGAGGACGGGCGTCGTGATCGGAGAGGCGCCATAGACGATCGAGCGCAGGCTCGAGTAGTCACGCTCGGCCGCGCCCGGGACGGCGGCCAGCATCTGCATGATCGTGGGCACGAACACGGGGTTCGTCACCCGTTCGCGCTCGAGCAGGTCGAGTACCTGCGCCGCGTCGAACTCGCTGACCAGTATCGTCGTCGCTCCGTTCACCAGCCCCAGATATGCCCAGCCGATGCCGCCGATGTGGAACATCGGCAGCGGCGTCAGGCTGATCGACTCCGAATCGAACAGCCAGACATCGGCGCTCAGATACGCCGCGGCGAGATTGCGCTGGGTTGTCAACACGCCCTTGGGAAGGCCGGTGGTCCCCGATGTGTACATCTGCACGGCGACGTCGCTCGCTGCTCCCCGATGCCCCGGATCGGTAGCCGGGTGGTCCGCGAGGCGCCGCTCATATGCCTCGCCGGTGTCGACGACGTCCAGCCGCTGCGGGACATCGCCTGCGATCTGGCGGGCGACCTCGCGGTAGCTCGCCCCCGCGATCATCACCGTGCAGCCCGCGTCCCCGACGATCGTCTCGAGTTCTGCGGGAGCGAGCCGCCAGTTGAGCGGGACGGCGACGGCCCCGATCTTGCTGGTCGCGAACAGAAGCTCGATGAGCTCGGGCGCGGTGCGATCGAGGTGCGCGACGCGGTCTCCGGCACTGACGCCGGCCGAGAGCAACGCCTGCGCCAGCCGGCTCGAGCGATCGTCGAGCTCGGCATAGGTCAGCGAGCGGGTGCCGCAGCGAATCGCCACGACGTCGGGCCGGTTCGACGCGTGATCGCGGACCACGTCCGCGACTCGGAGATCCTCGAGAACCCGCACTGAGGTCAATTCAATCAGACGAACTGACGCTCAGCGATGCGAGGCGAAGAACCTGCCGATGGCCTCGTCCACCGCCGGCTCCTCGGTGGGGTACAGGTGGCCCGCCTCCTCGAGGATCCGGAGCTCGGCCCCCGGTACGAGCTGCGCGGTCATGTGCGCGTTGGCGACCGGGATGATCCGGTCGCGCGCGCCGTGGACGACCATCGTCGGCGTCCGGATCCGCGACAGCCGGCGGTAGCAGTTGTGCAGCGAGCCCGCGAGCAGCTGTGCCCGGTACGCGTGCTCGTTGAACGGGTTTGTCAGGCGCCGCTCGATGTCCTCGCCGATCCGGTCGGCCTGGGTCGCGCGGGAGCGCGGACCGTAGTTGTAGGGCACCGATGCCCAGGCCGCCTGCTCCGATGGCATCGTCGCGCGCCTCTGGAAGAACGTCATGACCTCGGGGTCGGGAACCGCCACCCGGCGGCCACCAGAATGCGTTCCGCCGAGTACAAGCGACTGGACGCGGTCCGGGTGCCGGAGGGCAACCTGCTGGGCGATCATGCCCCCGAGCGAGAAGCCATACACATGGACGCGCTCCATCTCCAGGTCGTCGAGGATCGAGACCGCATCGTCGGCCATCGCCTCGGTTGTGTACGCGTACGTCAGCGACTCCGACTGACCGATCCCGCGGTGGTCGAACGTGATCACGCGCATCGATCCGGCCAGCGTGTCGACGGTCCGCCACCAGGCGCCGCCGCTCAGCCCGAGTCCGTGGATGAGCAGGACCGGATCTCCGGTGCCGGTGCTCTCCCAGTAGAGCCGCGTCCGTCCGTCGAGCGCGTTGACGATGCCGGACCGGGAGCTCACACGTCGAGGATCCAGCGCACCCCTGACAGCTGGGTGGCGCCGATGTCGCGTGTCATCTCCGCGCACGATGCGAGGACCGCCCGTACGGACTCGACCTCCACCGCGCGGGCGACGCCCAGTTGGGCATCGGTTAGGGCCCGGATCGCGGTCTCGTACGCGTCCACGCAGGCTTCGGCTCCCCCACAGGGGATGAGCGCAGCGCTGCCGACCCGCCCGAGCACGTCCACCGCTCGCTCGAGCACTTCATCCGTGAATGCCATGTCCTGGATTCTCCTGTTCAGATCATTGCAGCTGGTCGGCGACGCCGGCGGCGGCCATCGCCGCGAATTGCTCATCGACCGAATTGGCGAGCACGATTAGATCCCTGGTCTGTCCGGAGCGATCCTGAACGTGATTGGTTAGCAGCGCTTCGGGCTCAAAGCCCAGACCCCGGAACATCGCGATCAGCGCCCCCTGATCGGCGATCACCTCGACGACGAGCTTCTTCAATCCCATGTCGACCGCCTCGAGCACCGCGTGGCGGGCGAGGTTACGCCCGATGCCACGGCCGCGGTGGTCGGGGTCCACGACGAGCCGAACCTCGCCGACGTGGCTCGACCAGCCGACGAGCCGCATGACCCCGACCGCGCCCACAACCGCGCCGTCCTCGACGGCGATCGCACGTCCCGGGCCGGGCTGCACCCAGTCCTCGAGGACGCGCGGATCGCCGACGTCCTCCTTGAGGAACGTCCTGTCGCTCTCGGGCATGCGCTCGAAGAATTCCGACAGCGCCGGACGGTCCCCGGACTCGATGGGTCGAATCTCCATGGCTGCTCCTAGTGGTCGCTCAGGACGGCTTGTCGCTGTGGTCGATGATCCAGCCGGTCAGCTTCGGCATCGTGTGCTTGAACGCCGACCGCCCGGTGCCAAAGGTGACGTGACCGCCCGGAAGCCGCAGCTCCTCGCGCCGCGCGGGGTCTCCGACGAGCGCCATCACCGGCTCGACGGCGGGCGGGGGGACGACGTTGTCACGCTCGGCCATAGCGTTGAGCACGTTGCCCTTGACGTTGGCGAGCTCGACCTGGCGTCCGCCGAGCGGCATCGAGCCGGTCATCAGGATGTTCTGGCGCACGAGCAGCTCCACCAGCTGGCGAAATGCGGCTCCGGGGAACGGCACATGGTCGCGCGACCAGGTCGCCATTGCCTGAAAACCCTCGACGAACTCGTCATTCCAGAGGTTCTCGAGCAACGTCGCCTTCTGCGCCACCTCGGTCGTGGGCGAGAGCATGTAGAAGCCGCTGTAGAGCGCGTCAGCGGGAACGTTCCCGGTGCCGTCGATCATCTCATCCGGATCGAGCCTGCCTTCGCGCAGGAGCGCGACCATCGCTCCCATCTCGGTGTAGTCGATCGGCGTGGCCAGCAGGATCAGGTTGCGGACGTTCGCGTCTTCGTGCCCGGCGGCGTACAACGCCGCGAGGACGCCGCCGAGGCAGTAGCCGACGAGCGTGATCTCGTCATGGCCGCTCACGCGTCGCGCTTCCGCCAGCGCCCGCGGCAGGTACCAGTCGACGTAGCGCTCGAGGTCGTTGTCGGCGTCGAGCTCGTCCGGGACCCCCCAGTCGAGCATGAACACGTCGAGTCCGGCGGCCGTCAGGTACTCGACCGTGCTGTTGCCCGGGCGCAGATCGAGGATGTAGCTCCGGCTGACGAGGCTGTGCACGATCACGACCGGCGGTGCGTAGCGGCGGTCGCCGCCCTTGTATCGCCACAGCTCGGCCTTGTCGCTCTTCCACACGACGTCCTTCGGGGTCGCACCGAGCGCGGGCCGGTGGGTGCCTCGCACATAGCGGATGCCGTTGCGGGCTCGCATGACGGAGCGCTCGACGTCACGATTGAGGCGCCCGAGCAGGTCGCCCGGATTGAGCGTGGACGGGACCCTCGGAGTCATCTGACCTCCGAACGCGGCCCGGGCTCGTCGAGCTCGGAGACCTCGTGCGAGAGCTGATTGAGCCGTCGCTCCATCCGCGCCAGCTGCTGTCGCATGCTGCTGATGTCCGATCCGGCCGGCAGGTTCAGCAGGTGCAGGCAGCGTCGCGAGACCCCCTCGGCCTTACCGACGACGGCGCGCCGAACTCGGGTGGTCTTGCTGACGACATCGAAGTAGGTCTCGGACCGCACCGCCGACTCGATTGGCTCACCGATCGCCCGCTCCACCCGAAGGACGACGCGGAGCCACAGGGGGTTGTTTGCTGGCATGGATGGGCCGCTACCGCGGAGTTGAATTGACTTCAAGTTGTGTCTCGGGGGCGCCCTCGCCGGTGCCGGCCATGCTCCACTGGGCGCCTCCGTCGACCGCCAGGATCGAGCCCGTCGTGTAGGTCGCGGCGTCGCTGGCGAGATACAGCGCCGCGCCGACGATCTCTTCGGATTGACCGGCGCGCCGCATCGGGAACGTCCTGGCTCGCTCGGCGAAGACGTCCATGTCCCAGGCTCGCGAGATCGTCGTCAGGAACGGTCCGGGCATCACGGCGTTGACGCGGACGGTCGGGCCGAACGCGTGAGCGAGGCCGACCGTCATCGCGTTGACGCCCGCTTTCGCTGCGGCGTACGGGATGATGTCGCTCGTCGGCCTAACGGCTCCGGTACTGCTGACGTTGATGATCGAGCCGCCGCCGGCGGCGACCATCCGCTCGCCCACCAGCGCGGCGAGGCGGAACGGCCCCTTGAGGTTGACGTTGATCACCTTGTCGAACAGGTCTTCATTGACGTCCGAGAGCCGTCCATACATCGGCGAGATCCCGGCGTTGTTGACCAGCACGTCGATCCGGCCGCAGTCGCGGTAGACGCCGTCGACGAGCGGCTCGAGCTCGTCCCAGTGCCCGACGTGGCACGCGCACGCGACGGCTTTGAGTCCCTCGGACCGCAACCCGGCGACGACCTCGGCGCAGGCGTCCGGCTTCCGGCTGACGACGACGACTTCGGCGCCCGCGGAGGCGAAGGCGCGCACCATCGCGAGGCCGAGGCCGCGGGTGCCGCCGGTGACGACCGCGATCCTGCCGGTCAGGTCGAACAGGTCACGCGCGTCACGGACGTTCGAAGGTGTGCCGGGGCTGTCACTCGAGCTCGTCAGACCGATCAACTCCCGAATAGAGGATGGGTGTTACTCGCGCGCCGTCACTGGGGGCGCCCGCGTCGTCGTCGCGCCGGCTCGGCGCGCGGATCGAAAACCAAGCCTTCCCGTAGCGGCTGCCGTCGTCGCGAATCTCCTCGGACACCGTGCCATCGTCGAGGAGCAGGTCGAGGTGCCCGAGCACCTCCCAGACGACGAGCAGCGGCTGCTCGGCGACCGTGCGCGCCGACCACAGGTGCCCGGCGATGCCGTAGGCCTGAGCCGGACCCTGTTCGAGGGCGCCGAGGATGCGCTGGCACCGCCGCTGATGCTCGCTGAAGCGACGAAGCACCAGGCGGGTGTGATCGGTGACGGGGCCTCCGTGACCGGTCAGCAGCCGCTGCAGTGGCATCGATGCGGTCCGCCTGAGGTTCCCCAGGTACTCGATTCGCGACCGGGGCCGCGATCCGGTGGGTTCAGCGGCCGGCACGATCTCGGCGTTCGACGAGATGCCCGCGAGCAGGTGATCGCCGACGAACGCGGTTGCGCTCGCGGCGTCGACCAGCAGCGCGTCGGTTGTGCTGTGGCCGGGCCGAGCAACGATCCGGAGCTCGCGGCCGCCGGCGGTGATGACATCGCCGTCGGACAGAACAATGTCGGTCTCGAACGCTTCGGAGGTGTCGCGGATGAAGTCCCAGAATCCCTCGTTGGCCTCGATCACGGACTCGGGGACGCCGTGGTGCCGGATCAGCTCGATCGAGAACCTTCGGTCGGCCGCGGAGCGCTCGGCGTAGCTCGCGCCGTATTCGGCAGCGCGATCGAGCGCCGCCACCCGGGCTCCGGAGCGCGCCACGATCGTGGCGATCAGCCCCGAGTGATCGAGGTGGTGGTGCGTCGGGATCACGAGCTCGAGGTCTTCGATGCACAGCCCCTGCTGTCGCAGACCGGCCTCGAGCGCGCTGACCGCCTCGTCGGTTCGGGGCCCGGTATCGATGAGCGTGAGCGGGTCCCCGCGCAGCAGCCACATGTTGACCGACTTGATGTGCGGCAGCGGTGCTTGGAGCTGAACGGTGGGTTCCATGTTCTGGGGCTCAGCCCGGGGCCGAAAGAGCGGCCGGATTTGAACCGAGTTCAGTATGTCATACCTTGAGCCTGTGGGTGCGAAGCTTGCGGCCGGACGCGGCTCGCAGGGCCGCTAGTGCCGCCAGAACGCCGATTCCTGTGGGCCGAGAACCGCACGCGCAAGCCGAGGGCTCGCCAAATCGGTCGCGAACGTATATGATCTGAATTCAGCTTAGACAATCCTATTAGGAGGAAACCCGATGACGGTGCAGGAGCAGACTAGCCCGGACACGGCGACAGAAGGCGCCGTCGAGTACGAGGTCAGCGATGGCATCGCCACGATCTGGCTGAACCGGCCCCGCGTCAAGAACTGCTTCAACTGGGAGCAGCTCACGACATTCGGCGCCGCCCTCGAGCGCGCCGAGGAAGACGAGGATGCGCGGGTCGTGGTCGTCCGGGGACGGGGCCACACGTTCTGCGCCGGCGCAGACCTGAACATGCTCGACTCGGAGTTCCTGAAGACGTCGGCGAACTCGATCAAGATCGCCCAGGTGTCCGCGCGCACGTTCGACCGCGCGTTCAACCTCTCCAAGCCGACGATCGCCGCCGTCGAGGGCTACGCGGTGGCCGGCGGCTTCGAGCTGTCGATCTCGTGCGACTTCCTGATCGCCGCCGACGACGCGAAGATCGGCGATTTCCACATCCGCCGCGCGCTGTTCGGCGGCGCCGGCCCGATCTACCGCCTGCCGCGCTACATCGGGATCCGCAAGACCAAGGAGCTGCTGTTCACCGGAAAGCTTCTGTCCGGCAAGGAGTGCTACGACTGGGGCCTCGCGAACGTGTCCGTCCCGGCCGAGGACATGGATCAGGCGATCCTCGACTTCGCCGCTCCGATGCTCGACAAGAGCGCATTCACGATGCGGATCACGAAGATGGCCGCGAACCGGGGACTCGACGGCGACACGGAGACGCTGATCGCGCTCGAGAGCATGACGTGCAACGTCGCTCACCAGTCCGAGGATGCGAGGGAGGGCGTGCAGGCGTTCCTCGAGAAGCGCGATCCCGTCTGGAAGCACCGCTAGTCACGCGGCTCGCGGACGCCGACACCCATGGACTTCGCGTACGACGACACCACGGTCGAGCTCCAGTGTCAACTGCTCGCATTCATGGACGAATGCGTGTACCCGGCCGAGCCGCGGTTCCGCGAGGAGGCTCATTCGCTCGATGACCCGTGGGGGACCCCGCCGGTCATCGAGGAGCTCAAGGTCGAGGCCCGGCGGCGTGGATTGTGGAATCTGTTCCTCCCGCGCACGCACGAACGCGGCGCCGGACTGACGAACGTGCAGTACGCGCCGCTGGCCGAGATCACGGGGCGCAACCCGTGGATCGCGCCCGAGGCGATCAACTGCTCTGCGCCGGACACCGGCAACATGGAGCTGCTGTCGCTGTTCGGCACCGAGGAGCAGCAGCAGAAGTGGTTGGAGCCGCTGCTCGAGGGCGAGATCCGCTCGGCGTTCTCGATGACCGAGCCCGACGTCGCGTCCTCGGACGCGACCAACATCGCGACCCGGATCGAGCGCGACGGCGACGACTACGTGATCAACGGGCGCAAGTGGTGGACGTCCGGAGCGATGTCGCCTCGCTGCAAGCTGCTGATCGTGATGGGCGTGACCGACCCCGACGCGGAGCGCCACCGGCGCCAGAGCATGATCCTCGTCCCCAAGGACGCGCCCGGCGTCAAGATCCAGCGCTCGACGAGCCTGTTCGGCTATGACGACGGACCTCACGGCGGCCACGCAGAGGTCGTGTACGACAACGTCCGGGTCCCCGCGACCAACCTCCTCGGTGAGGAGGGCGACGGGTTCCGGATAGCCCAGGAGCGGCTCGGCCCCGGCCGGATCCACCACGCGATGCGTGCGATCGGGATGGCCGAGCGCGCACTGGAGATGATGTGCGAGCGGACGGCCGGGCGCGCCACCTTCGGGCGCCCGATCATCGAGCACGGCGTCGTCCAGCACTGGATCTCCGAAGCCCGTGTGCGAATCGAGCAGGTCCGCCTGCTCGTGCTCAAGACGGCATGGCTCATGGATACGGTCGGGAACCGCGGCGCGCGGATCGAGGTGTCGGCGATCAAGGTGGCCGCGCCCGAGGTCGCCACCTGGGTCATCGACCGGTCGATCCAGGCCCACGGTGGCGCGGGCGTGGCGCAGGACACGCTGCTGCCCGAGCTGTATGCCGTGGCCCGCATCCTCCAGATCGCCGACGGACCCGACGAGGTTCACCACATGGCGATCGCCCGGCGCGAGACCGCCCGGTACCGGCCCCAACCGGTTGCCACCTGAGCTCGAACCAGGCCGGGCCGGTACCGCGGGTTCCGGCCCCAGCCGGTCGCGACTGAGCGCGTCAGCCGGCCGGTCGCGACTGAGCGCGGTTAGCGGTCGGCGCGACTGCTGAACTGCTGCCGGCCGGCCTCGACGAGCGGCGCCACGACCCGCTCGGCGTGGTCGAACCCTTCTCCGACCATCGAGCCGCCGGCGGCGCGGGCCGCGATTCCCTGGCAGACGACCGCGAGCTTGAAATAGGCGAACGACTGATACCACCCGATGTCGGACACATCGATGCCGGTCCGGCTGGCGTAGCGCTCGATGATCTCGGCGCGCGTGGGGAACCCCTCGGTCGCGGTCACCGGTGCCATGATCCGCGCGCGACGGAGGACCTCCGAGTCGTCCGCCTCGCTCCAGTAGGCCAGCATCGCTCCGAGGTCGGCGAGCGGATCGCCGAGCGTGCTCATCTCCCAGTCGAGCACCGCCACGATCGTCCCGACCTCCGTCGGATGCAGAATCGTGTTGTCGAGACGGAAGTCGCCGTGGACGATGGCGCTGGCGCGCTGTTCGGGCAGGCTGGCCACGAGGTCGTCGCGCAGCGCGTCGAGCGCCGGCAGATCGGCGATCTTCGAGGCGTCCCACTGCTTCGACCAGCGCCGAAGCTGCCGCTCCATGAAGCCGGCCGGGCGACCGAACTCGGCCAGTCCGACGGCCGCGGGGTCGACCGTGTGGAGGGCCGCCAGGACGTCGACCAGCGCCTCGCCGATCCCACGGCGGTCATCCGGCGCTTCCGCATATCCGGGCGGAAGCGCGTTGCGGCAGATGTGGCCGACCACGCGCTCCATCACGTAGAAGGACGCGCCGAGTGGACTGTCGTCCTCACCGAGGTGGAAGGTCCGGGGCACCGGGACCGCCGTCCCGGCGAGCGCCGTCATCACGCGATACTCGCGGCCCATGTCGTGCGCGGTCGGCAGGATGTGCCCGAGCGGCGGGCGCCGCAGGATGACCTCGCCCGCGTCGCAGGCGACGCGATAGGTCAAATTGGACTTCCCACCCGAGATCAGCGCTACTTCGCTGGTCAGCCACCGCGGGTCGTGCAGCACGTCGGCCAACAACGGCCCGACGATGTCCGCCTCGGCGCCGGTAGCGATCCGCTCGAGCCGTTGCGCCGTCGGATCGTTGAATCCAAGCTGCTCCTCGGCGTACGTCATGCCGCGACTCCTTCCCTGACCGCGGCGGCGGCGAGGGTCCGTCCGAGCTCCCGCTCGTGGTGTGCGGCGTCTCCGAACTGCTGCTCGCGCAAGATGATCCTCCGTAGGAAGCGGTGGGCGGGGTGTTCCTCGGTGAAGGCGATGCCGCCGAAGACCTGCATCGAGCCGTGGGCGACCTCGCGCGCGGCGCGCGACACGTACGCCTTCGCCACCGATGCGGTCATCCGTGCGACGGGCATGCCGTCATCGAGCGCAGCGGCGGCGTACAGCGTCGTCGACCACCCGCTCGCCTGCCTCACGTACAGATCGGCCATGAGGTGACGCAGGGCCTGGTTGCTTCCGATTGTTCGTCCGAACTGCCGGCGTTCGGCGGCGTACTGCCGTGCCTGTTCGAACACCTTCGCGCTCGCGCCGACGGCCTCGGCGGCCGCGAGGAGCCCCGCGACCGTGACGAGCCGGTCGATGATCGTCTCGGCAAGCTGATGTCCGACGACCGCCTCGACCTCTGCATCGACGAACGCCACCCGGCTGAGCGGCACGGCGCCGTCGAGGCCCGGTTGAGGCGTGAGCTCGAGCCCGGGCGATCCGCTCGGCACGAGCGCCAGCCCGGGTTCGCCGTAGACGAGCGCGATGACCATGAGGTACTCGACCTCCGCCGCATGCTCGACGGCGGCCTTGGCGCCGGTCAGCCGGTTCGCCTGCACGGTCGCACGCACGCCTGAGGACGACCAGCCGCCACCGGGTTCGAGCAGCCCGATCGCGAGCCTGGAGTCGTGCTCGAGCAGGTCGCTGAAACCGTCCGGGAGCTCGCTTGCGAACGGCGCCAGCGCGTAGCGAACGGCGACGCTGCCGAGCAACGGGACAGCGGCGAGGTGGCCGCCGACGGCGCGGGCGACGAGACAGAGCTCGATCGCGCCGAGGTCGGTCCCGGCGCCGGCGAGCAGGCCGAACTCGACGAGGCTCTCCCACAGCCGGGCGCGGTCTGCCTCACCGGCCTGCCACGAGGCTTCGGCGGGCGGCCACCGCCGATCCAGCAGCGTGTTGATCGACTCTTCGAGCAAGGCCTGCTCGTCGGTCAGCTCGAGGTCCACGTCTATTCCTTGGGGAGCGAGAGGATTCGGTCGGCGATGATGTCCCGCTGTATCTGTCGAGTGCCGCCGTACACGCTGGCCGCGCGGGAATACAGGTACGTCTCGTACCAGAAGTCGTTCTCGGGAACGTCGTCGGGATCGCCGCCCTGCAACGTCGGCCCGAGCACCTCGAGCACGGTGCAGGCGAGCCGCTGCTCCGCCTCGGTCATCAGTAGCTTGACGCTCGAGCTCTCAGGGCCGACGGCGCCGCCTTTGAGGAACTCCCCAGCGGTTCGGTATGCGTGGTGGCGGAGCACCTCGATGCCGATCAGGGCGCGCGCGAGCGCAATCTGGACATCGGGATCATCGAGCACCGGACGACCGTCGAGCTCGCGCCGGCCGGCGACCGACACGGCCCGGTCGAACCAGGTCCGCAACTTGACCTGACGGGGCAGCGCCGCCGTCCCCCGTTCGTGCCCGAGCGTGTACATCGCGATCTTCCAGCCGTCTCCGAGCTCGCCGAGCAGGTTCCCGCGCGGGACGACGACGTCGTCGAGGAACAGCTCGCTGAACTCGGCGTGGCCGGTGATCTGGGTCATCGGGCGAACGTCGACGCCCGGCGAGGACATGTCGACGATCAGCATCGAAATGCCGCGGTGGCGGGGCACGGAGTCGTCGGTACGGGCCAGGAGCCCGCAGAACCTTGCGTACTGACCCCATGACACCCACGTCTTCTGGCCGTTGATCACGAACGTGTCGCCGTCCTGCACGGCGCGCGTGCGCAGGCTGGCGAGATCCGAACCGGCTTCCGGCTCGGAGAAGCCCTGGCACCAGATCTCCTCAGCCGACAGGATCGGGGGGATGTAACGCCGGCGCTGCTCGTCGTTGCCGAAGCGCAACAGCGAGGGCCCGAGAACTCCGAGCCCGACGATGTTCACGAACTCGGGCGCGCCGGCCGCGGCGAGCTCCTGGTCGACGACGAGCTGCTCGACGGGCGGGCGGCCGCCGCCACCGAACTCCGCGGGCCAGGTTCGTCCGACATAGCCGGCCGCGTAACACGCGGCCTGCCAGCGCTGAAGTACGGCCATGCGATCGTCGAGCTCGTGTGGGAGCTCGGAGGAGCGAAGCCCCTCACTGGAGAGAAACGCGCGGACCTCGTCGGCGACGGCCCGCTCAGACGCGGTTTCGGTGAGCTGCATCGAACTGAGATCGTATCAGCTGAGCTTCCACCGTGAGCGCGCTCGATGGGCCGATCACGCGATTGTTACCAAATAAAGCGCATTTGGATTTAGGGCTTGGCGCATGGTAACGTGCAGCTGACGTGAGTTCGACTCAGTCAGCTGATGGCAGGACCTCGCGGCCACCGCGCCGGTCACGTCGTAAGGAAGGCGTCAGGCGCGCTGAGATTCTGGACGCGGCGATCGAACGGTTCGGCCGGGCCGGATATGAGAACACGAAGTGGGCGGACATCGCGGACGACGTCGGGATCGGGCCCACGGCGCTCTATCACTACTTCGACTCCAAGCAGCACTGCCTGTACGTGATCCTCGACGAGGCCCTGAGCGAGCAGGACGAGCGATTCACGTCGATCACCTCGGGCGACGACGATCCGCGGGATGCGCTGCGCGCGGTGTGCGCGGACTGCTTCGAGCTTTCCGAGCGCGAGGTCTTGCGCAACCGCGTCCTCGTTGCCGAGCAGGCTCTCCTGAGCGGCGAGGGCTCCTCGCACCGCGAAGAACAGGCTCGCGTCGCGGGTCGGGAGAAGACGCGCGCGCTCGAGCTGGCCTGGACGCGGTTCCTCGCTGACGCGATGAGCCGGGGCGCGATCCCGGATCGCGATCCCCGGATGCTCGCCCGCGCGATGCTCGGCCTCTACAACAGCATCTGGCACTGGTACCGGCCGGATCGGACGCTGCTCTTGCCGACCATCGCCGAGTTCTTCACCGCTCGCATGCTGGCCGTTGCCGGCGTCCCGCCGGACGGTGCCTCGGCGGCCTGAAAGCAGCCCGCATGCAGTCCGCACTCGAGCAGTCACGCCGGCTGGTGCTTCCGGAGCTCACGGGTCGAGCGTGCCGTTCCCGTCCCGACCGTCACGCGGTGATCTTCGGCGACGACGCTCGCACCCACGCGGAGCTCCATGATCGCGCCGCGCGTCTGGCCTCCGTCCTCGCAGCCGGCGGCGTGGGGGCGCGCGATCGCGTGGCCCTGCTCCTCCACAACCGGATCGAGTTCGTCGAGGCGCTGCTCGCCTGTCACCATCTCGCCGCAGTCGCCGTCCCGGTCAACTTCCGCCTCGCCGCCGACGAGGTCGACTACGTCATCTCGGACTCGGGCGCGGTGGCCTTGATCTGCGACGCGCCGGTGCCGGTGGCGGACGAGGTTCGGTTCGTGCTCGAGATCGGATCGGACTACGACGACGCGGTGTTGTCGGCCCCGCCCCGCGAGCGCGCCGACGTGGGCGAGGACGACGCCGCGCTCATGTGTTACACGTCCGGAACGACCGGTCGCCCCAAGGGCGCGGTGCTCACGCACCGCAATCTCGTCGCGAGCACGCTGAGCTGGATCCACGAGATGCGAGCCGGCGAGGATGACGTGTGGCTCTCTGGTCAGCCGTTGTTCCACATCGGCGGGATCAACGGTCTGCTTCCGTTTCTGGTGCTCGGGGCGACCGTGATCGTCACCCCGACGACGACGTTCGACCCGGAGGCGATGCTCGGCCTGATCGCGGCTCACGGCGCGACGATGTGCATCTTCGTGCCGACACAATGGGCGGCGATCTGTGCGAGCGACGCCGTGACCCGGATCGACCCGCGCCAGCTTCGGGTGGCGATGTGGGGGGCGTCGCCGGCCCCGCGGCGGACGCTCGAGGCGATGGAGACCGCGTTCCCGCACGCGGCGATCGTCAGCGCCTACGGCCAGACCGAGATGTCCGGCGCCACCACGCTTCTCAAGGGTCCCGACTCGACCCGGAAGATGGGCTCGGTCGGCAAGCCGATGCTCGGCGTCGAGTTGCGTGTGGTCGACGACGAGCTGCGGGACGTGCCTCTCGGTGGCGTCGGTGAGATCGTCTACCGCGGCCCGAACGTGATGGCGGGTTATCACTCGCAGCCGGACGCGACCCGTGAGGCGTTCGCCGGTGACTGGTTCCACAGCGGCGACCTCGCCCGGCTCGACGATGAGGGTTACCTGTGGCTCGTCGACCGCAAGAAGGACATGATCGTCAGCGGCGGCGAGAACGTATATCCGGCCGAGGTCGAGCGCGTGCTGCTCGATCATCCGGCGGTCGCCGAGGCCGCGGTCATCGGCGTCCCGCACCCACGGTGGGTCGAGACGCCGGTTGCATTCGTCGTCCCGAGCCATGCCGGCGAGTCGGGGACGCCGGGCGAGGACGAGCTGATCGCTCATTGCCGGCGATACCTCGCGGGGTACAAGAAGCCGTCCGCGATCGTCGTCGTGCCGGAGCTGCCGCGCAACGCCGGCGGAAAGGTCCTCAAGCGTCACCTGCGCGAGACGTACGGTGACCGTTTCTCAGCAACCGTGGAGTGAGTCGATGCCATACGTGTACGCGAACGTCAAGGTGAAATACGGCCAGCTGCCCGCTTTCTACGAGGCGATGGTCACGATCAAGCGGGTCATGGAGGAACACGGCTGGACGCTCGTCGGCGCCTGGAGCACGGTGATCGGCGACCTCCACGAGGTCCACGACCTGTGGGAGGTCGAGGACGCCAACACGGTGCCGGCCGCTTTTGCCGCGGCGTACGCGGATCCCGAGTTCGTGGAGGCGGGCACGCAGATCGCGGCGGTCGCAGAGCGCGAGGTCCTCTCGCTCGTGACCAAGACTCCCTACAGCCCCTGAACGGCCACGGCGCCCCCGCCCTGTAAAACGCCCCAAAGCTCCCCGCGCGGACCGACCTAGGCCCACATAAGCATGGTGGACATGCTTATGTGCGCCCGGCGGGTCGGGCCGGGGGGACTTTGCTGCGAAATACAGGGCCCTGGGACAGCCTCCGCGCCACCGCCCGCCCCTCGGCGATCGCGTGGTGCACGCGGCGGGGCACGACCGCGTCGCCGATGACGTCGACCGCCGGTCCGGGCGGCACGAGCGGCTCCCACGCTCGCGCACGTCGCTCTCCGACCACCACGACCAGGTCCGCCGGAAGCTCCTCGGTCACCCCCGACATCACGTTGCGAGCGGTCACTGACGTGGCGGCGATCGACTCGACGGCCGTCAGCGGCCGGACCTGGAGCGGCGCGCCGCGCAGCCGTGCCAGCAGCTGGACGTGGCCCTCGGGCGGGAGCCGCGCGCCGAACGAGTCCGCCGGTGTGAGCACCGTGACGCTCGCCCAACCGGCGGCGACGGCGGTCTCGACCGCGCTCGCACACGGCCACCAGCCGAAGCCGTCGTCGACGACCACCAGCGCGCAGCCCGTCGCCGGAGCGGGTCCGCTCGCGATGAATCGCGATGAGCTGATCACGCGGTCGAGGCCCGGCAGGTCGGGCAGGACCTCTTCGCTCCCGGCGGCCACGACGACGTAGTCGAACCCTGCAAGGAGGTCGACTCCGGCCGTGGTCTGCAGCTCGAGCTCGACGTTGTCCGCGCGATCGATCGCACTCGCGTAGTAGTCGAGCAGGGACTCCCATCCCCGGCGGTTCGGCGCGCTCGTGGCGATCGTCAGATGCCCTCCGAGCCGTTCGCGCTCGTCGAACACGACGACCTCGCGCTCACGCGAGATCGAGGTGGCGCACTCGAGCCCCGCCGGGCCTGCGCCGACGATCGCGATGCGGCGGGTCGTCGCCGCGCCACCGCCCCGGGGGGTCGCTCCGCCGCCGCGCCGCGCGAGCACCGGTGCCGCCGGTCGCGGTCCGTGCGGTGACGGTCCGAGCTCCGGGTTGACCGAGCACAGGAGCACCGGGTCGAACGCGCGGCAGTCCTCGTTGCAGGACACGCACGGACGGATCTCTTCGGCGCGTCCGGTGAGCAGCTTGGCCGGGAAGTCCGGATCCGCGATCAGGGGCCGGGCCACCCCGACGAGGTCGGCTCCGGCGGCCAGTGCGGCCTCGATCGAGTCGGCGCGACGGAACGCCTGCGCGACCAACAGCGGCTCGGCGGTTGCGCCTCGCAGGTGGTCGATGGCGCCGAGCAGAGGCGGCTCGGTCGTCGCCATGTCGCGCACGTACGTGGTCCGCACACCGACGGTGACGCTCACGTAGTCCATGAGCGGCGAGAGCACCGGCAACAGCTCGCACAGGCCGTCGAGGGAGAAGCCGCCCTCGCGCTCGCCGTCGGCCGACAGCCGGATGCCGAGTATCACCTCCGGCGCCGAGCGACGGATCGCGTCCGCGATCCGGCTAACGATGCCCGCTCGCTCGGCCGGCGAGCCGGCATCCGGACGGCGGTTGGTCGATTGCGACAGGAACTGGGCGAGGAGGTATCCGTGAGCGGCGTGCAACTCCACGACCTGAAACCCGGCCTGGGCGGCGTGGACCGTCGAGATCCGGAATCCCTCCACGATGCCGTCGATCTCGGCCTCCGACAGGGCCCGGGGGCGGGTCGGCTCCCGCGGCGAGCGGACCGCCGACGGGGCGACGGGCGGGTACCACATCTCGGCCCCGGTGGTCTCGCGCCCGAGGTGCACGAGCTGACACGCGGCCACGGCGCCTTCGGAGCGGATCGCCTGCGCGCGCAGCGCCAGCCCCGGGGTCCCTTCCTCGCGCCAGGCCTCCGTGACGATCCGCCGGCGCCACGTGGATTCCGGCGCGGTGACCGTGCCGCCGACGGTCACCATCGCCGCGCCGCCCGCCGCGAGGCGGCGCCAGTAGTCGGCATCCGCCGGCAGCGCCAGCCCGTCGTCGAGCATGCCCCGTCCGTGGGGAGCGCCGACGATCCGATTGCGCAGGGTCAGAGGGCCGAGCGCGAACGGCTGTGCCGCCCGCTCAGGGACGGTGCTCACAGCTGTCCGCGCTCGGCGCCGGCTTCGGCCGTCTTTCAGGCGTGGGCCGGAGTTGCTTGGACGGACCGGACCACCTCGTCAGGGAACTCGTCCGACGGATCGATCGAGATCGTCTTGCTCAGCAGGTACTCGTCGATCGCATACGGGCCATGTTCCCGTCCGATCCCTGACTCCTTGTAGCCGCCGAACGACGAATTGAAGTCGGCGGACATGGTGTTGACGCGGAACGTGCCGGTGCGGATGCGCCGGGCGATCTCGAACCCACGCACGGGATCGCCAGTGAACACCGAGCCCGACAAGCCGAACCGGCTGTCGTTGGCGATACGGACCGCATCCTCCTCGTCCTCATACGGGATGAGCGCGATGACGGGCCCGAAGATCTCCTCCTGGGCGACGGTCATGTCGTTGGTGACGTTCGTGAGCAGCGTCGCCTCGACGTACCACCCCTTGTCGAGGTGCTCCGGAATCCCGCCTCCGGTCGCCACGGTTGCTCCCTCGTCGACCGCCTGCTTGATGTATCCGAGCACACGCTCGCGGTGCGCTTCGGTGATGAGCGGGCCGACGACCGTGTCGTCATCGTTCGGGTCGCCGATCTTCAGTCCC
This sequence comes from uncultured Solirubrobacterales bacterium, assembly GCA_963746695.1. Classification (GTDB taxonomy): domain Bacteria; phylum Actinomycetota; class Thermoleophilia; order Solirubrobacterales; family Solirubrobacteraceae; genus Palsa-465. Next base: position 25,550 of record CAVVCP010000022.1, read on the forward strand.
TTGAACGCCTCGGTGAGCCGAGCTGCGATCTCGTCGTACTGCGACTTCGGAGCCAGGATCCGGCTCATGCAGGTGCAGTTCTCACCCTGGCTGGTTGCGACGCTGCTGCCGACGACCATCGGAAGAGCGGCGTCGAGATCGGCGTCCTCCAGGATGATCGCCGCCGACTTGCCACCGAGCTCGAGCACGCAATGCTTGATCTGCTCGCCGCACACCTGGCCGATCTTCTTCCCGACCTCGGTCGAGCCCGTGAAGGTCACCATGTCCACGTCGGGATGCGCCACCAGATGCTCGGAAGCCTCGCGGCCGGCCGCCACGATGTTGATCACGCCGGGCGGGAAGCCCGCCTCCGTGACCAGATCGGCCATTGCGAACAGCGAGAGTGGATCCGGGTCCGGCGCCTTGACCACGACCGTGCACCCGGCCACCAGGGCCGGCGCCGTCTTCTGGGCGATGCCCGGCAGCGGGAAGTTGAACGCGCAAAGGGCCGCCACGACGCCTACGGGCTCCTGCACCATGAGGCTCTTGGTCTCGTACTTCATGATCAGCCCGCCGGCGTTGCCAGCCAGCGGGGACATGTCGGACTCGCGAACCTCGGCGAACTTGTGCTCGCGGCCCACCTTCGCGTAGTAGTTCCAGTGCAGCGTCGGCGCCACCGAGTGATAGACCTCGGCGGTCAGCTTGGTGTGACCGAGCTCGTCGACGATCAGGTCGCGGAACTCCGGCTGGTGCTCGGCGATCAGCGCCGCGAGTCGCTCCATGATCTCGGCGCGCTCCTCGACCGGACGGGTGGGCCAGTCGGTCTCGTAGAACGCCTTGCGCGCGGCTTCGACGGCGCGGTCGACGTCAGTCGTGTTCGCCGCGGGCACGTAGCCGATCTTCTCCCCGGTGGCGGGGGAAATGACGTCGAAGCGCTCCTTGGAGTCTGGCTCCTGCCATCCGCCATCGATGTACAGATTCGGGAATTCGCGTGGCAGCATGAAGAGCTCTCCTGGTCCGGGGCTGGGCGCGTTGAGGGTTGACGTGAGGTTTTGAGACGGGTTGACCTGAAGTCGATTCGGTTATCTTAGTGGCAGCGCCGCCCGAGGGCAAGCACCGCTCGCCCTCGCCGTTGGCCGTCGGCGATGTCGCGATTGCTTCTCGCCGCTGATCTGGTACGCTCTCGACCCGAATTCAGGTCAAAGAATCGAGATCGGCTGTGTTCCCGGTACCGCAGGTCAACGACGACAACCGAGCATTCTGGATGGGCGGGCGCGACAACGAGCTGCGGATCGTGCGATGCAACGACTGCGGCTACTACATCCACCCGCCGTCGCCGCGCTGTCCCCGCTGCTTCGGCGAGAATGTCGAGCCGCACGCGGTCAGCGGGCGAGGCCACGTGTACACGTACACGGTCAACGACCGCGCCTGGTCCCCCGGGTTGGAGGTTCCGTACGTCATCGCGATCGTGGAGCTCGAGGAGCAGTCCGATGTACGTCTGATGACGAACATCGTCGGCTGTCCCGCCGACGAGGTGAGGATCGACATGCCGGTGCAAGTCGATTTTCGTGAGCAGGGCGACGTGTACGCCCCCGTGTTCAGGCCGGCCTAGGGATGGCTAAGGACTTCGAGGATCGCTGCATTATCTCCGGCATCGGTCAGTCCGAGGTTGGGCGTCACGTGACACGAGGGGTGCTCGCGCTCACCCTCGACGCTTGCCTCGAGGCGATCGCCGACGCCGGACTGACCCCCGCGGACATCGACGGGGTGATCTCCTGGCCCGGCGCCGTGACCCGGGCCGAGGGGCTCGCACCCCCGGGCCCCGGCTCGTCCGGACCCGGCCCGCACGCCGTTATCGACGCCCTGCGCCTCAACACGAACTGGCACGCCGCCGGACCGGAGACACCGGGGATGCTTGCCTCGGTGATCCACGGCTGCATGGCGGTCGCGACAGGAATGTGCCGACACGTACTCGTGTACCGCGCGCTCAACGAGGCGACCGCGTGGCGCCAGAGCACCGAACGCGTGGCGACCGACGCCGAGGGGGTCACCGGGATGATGCAGTGGATCCTTCCGTTCGGCGCGTTCTCGGGACCGAACTGGATGTCGCTGTACGCGCGCCGGCACATGCACGAGTACGGCACGACCCGTGAGCAGATCGCCCAGATCAGCTTGAACGCCCGTCGCAACGCCGCGCTCAACCCGAAGGCGATCCTCACCAAGCCGCTCACGCTCGACGACTACCTCACGTCCCCGATGATCAGCGAACCTCTGTGCCTGTACGACTGCGACATCGCGATAGACGGGGCGACCGCGGTGGTGATCTCGGACGCGGCGCATGCGCCGGACACCCCGAATCGGGCGATCCGCTTCGAAGCCGTGGGGAGCGCCTTGCACGGTCGCGCCTCGTGGGATCAGTGGGAGGACATGACGACAACGGCGGCGATGGGCGCCGGCGCGCATCTGTGGTCACGAACGGATCTAACGCCGGCCGATGTCGATTGCGCCCAGTTGTATGACGGCTTCACGGTCCTCACCCTGTACTGGCTCGAGGGGCTGCAGTTCTGCGGCAAGGGCGAGAGCGGCGCGTTTGTCGAGGGCGGCGAACGCATCAGCCTGACCGGGGAGCTGCCGCTCGCCACCAGCGGCGGCCAGCTCTCGGGCGGCCGGCTGCACAGCTTTGGCCACCTATACGAGGCGTGCCTTCAGCTGCGCGGGGACGCGGGCGAGCGCCAGGTGCCGGACGCCAAGGTGGCGGCGGTGTCGGCCGGGGCGGGACCCCTCGCCTCTTGCCTGCTGCTCAGAACATAGGAACGGGTGAACCCGTCCACGTCACAGTGAACGCGAGGAAGACATGAATCTAGCGACGCTTGTCGATCAGAAAGCCGCACAGTTCGGTGACCGGGTGCTTGCCATCTTCGACGATGACACCGTGACCTATGCGCAGGTCGCCGAGCGCGCGGGACACGTGGCCGCGGGATTACGCGATCTGGGAGTCGCTCAGGGTGAACGGGTCGCGATCATGATGGGGAACCGGTCGGAGTTCCTGTACGCGTGGTTCGGGATCCTCAAGCTCGGGGCGATCGAGGTGCCGATCCACGACGCCGCCAGGGGGCCGGGCATCTCTCACATTCTCAACACGACCGAGGCCCGCGTGGTGATCGTCGAGGACGTCTTTCTCGAGCACGTGCTGCCGTGGCTCGGAGACTCGCCGAGCGTCGAGCACGTCGTCGTGGTCGGGGAGGCTCCAGATGCCAACGGCGGGCGGCCGCTCCACGACTTCACCGATCTCCTCGCCAATCCGACATTGGTGGAGACGGTCGAGGTGGAGCCGCACCAGCCCGCGTCGATCCTGTTCACCGGAGGAACGACCGGGCCGCCGAAGGGGGTCGTGCTGCCTCACAACCACAACATCAACCTGGCCACGAGCACCGCCGAGATCGCCGGCTACACCGAGGACGACGTCCTGCTGTCGGTCTTCCCCCTGTTCCATGCGAACGCCAAGTACATGACCGTGGTCGCCGCGATGGTCGCGGGCGCCAAGTCGATCCTCAACCGCCGGTTCTCGGCCAGCCGGTTCTGGGACCAGTGCCGGCGCGAGGGCGTCACAGCGTTCAACGGCATGGGCGAGATGCTGCGGATCCTGATGAAGCAGCCCGAAGGCGAGGATGACACGAACAACACCGTCCGGGTGGTGGTCGGCGCCGCCGCGCCGCGTGACCAGGTGCTCGAGTTCGAGAATCGCTACGGCCTTGCGATCCTCGACGTCTACGGCCTCACCGAAACCGGGCCGGTCACCTTCTGCACGTACGACCAGCGCCGCGCCGGCTCGATGGGGGTTCCGGTGCCGTGGTACGAGGTCCGCGTCCTCGACGAGCATGACCTCGAGGTTCCCGTCGGCGAGCCGGGCGAGATCTGCATCCGCCCGGCACGTCCGAACGTGATGATGGCGGGCTACTGGAACAACGACACCGCGACGCTCAAGTCAATCCGCAACCTGTGGTTCCACACGGGCGACCACGGCTACCAGGACGCCGACGGCTTCTTCTTCTTCAAGGCCCGGGAGACCGACTCGATCCGCCGGCGCGGTGAGAACATCTCGGCCTGGGAGGTCGAGCGTGTGCTGGCGCTTCACGAGGAGTTGCTCGAGTCGGCGGTCTACGGAGTCCCATCGCCGATGGGCGGGCAGGAGGTGATGGCGGCGATCGTGCTCAAGCCAGGCTCGACGCTCACCCCCGAAGCGGTTCTCGACTTTTGCACCGACAAGATGCCGCACTTCGCCGTCCCCAGGTACCTGCGGATCGTGGACTCGCTGCCCAAGTCGCATGCACAGCGGATCCTCAAGCAGGAGCTGAAGGCCGAGGGGATCGAGGCCGACGGCGTGTGGGATCGCGAGGATGTCGGTTACAAGGTCAAGCGGTAACGCGATGGCACGTCCCGCGCGTCAGGTTCAGCTCCTCGAGTACCCCGCGGGCGAGGTGACCCCCGCTCACTTCGTCACCGTCGACGTGGAGGTCCCGGATCCGGGCCCGGGTCAGGTGCTCGTGCGCAACACGTTCACCTCGGTCGATCCCGGCATGCGGCTACGGTTGCGGGAGAGCGGGCCCGCGGGCTATTTCAACTCGTTCCCGCTCAACGCCCCGATGGACGACATCTGGGCCGTGGGCGAGGTGATCGAGTCACGTGCCGAGGGCTTCGAGCCGGGGGATTCGGTGTGGCACGCGAAGGGGTGGCGCGACTACGCGATCGTCACCGCGGGCGAGCCCGCGCTGGCCGGCATCGCCACGCTGGCTCGGATCGACACGGCGGTGGCACCCCCCGAGAAGTACCTCGGGCCGCTCGGCGCGATGGGCGTGACCGCGTATGCCGGGCTGATCGACGCGGCGGAGCTCCGGGAGGGAGACGTCGTCTGGGTGTCGGCGGCCGCGGGCGCGGTAGGCAGCCTCGCGGCGCAGATCGCCAAGCTCCGCGGTCACCGCGTGATCGGCAGCGCCGGGTCCGAGGCGAAGGTCCGGCTACTGCTCGACGAGCTCGGTCTCGACGCGGCGTTCAACTACCGGGACGGCCCGGTCGTCGACCGCCTGCGGGAGGCGGCGCCGGAGGGCATCGACGTGTACTTCGACAACGTGGGCGGCGACCACCTCGAGGCAGCGCTGGCCGTGCTCCGGAACTGGGGGAGGGTCGCGCTGTGCGGCGCGATCTCCGAGTATGAGTCGGTCGGTCCCACGTCCGGCCCGAGCAACCTGTTCCAGGCGACGGCGAACAACCTCACGCTGCGCGGATTCCGCGGGAGTGCCTATCAGCACCGTCTGCCCGATGTCATCCGGGAACTCGGCGGCTGGCTCGCCGAGGGCCGGCTTCGCTACCCCGAGACGATCATCGACGGTCTGGAGCGTGCACCCGAAGCGCTCATGCGCGTGATGGCCGGCGACACCACCGGCAAGGCGCTGGTGCGGATCACGAGCTGAGAGGAGAGCAAGCGATGAGGTTCGAAAACAAGGTCCTGTTCGTGACCGGCGGTGCGTCCGGTCTCGGTGCCGCCACCGCGCGGCGGTTCGCCGACGAGGGCGCCAAGGTCGCGGTCGCCGACATCAACGAGGAGGCCGCACGCGAGTACGCGGGATCGCTGCCGGACAGCATCGCGATCCCGGTCGACACCGCCGATCCGGCGTTCGTGCAACGGGCCGTTCGGTCAGCGGTCGAGCATTACGGGCGGATCGATGTGATCTTTAACAACGCCGGCATCGAGGGCGAGCAGACCGTGTTGCATGAGATGACGGTTGACAACTGGAACCGGGTCACGTCGGTGAACGGTGACGGCGTGTTCTACGTCCTCAAGTACGGCATCGAGGCCATGCTGCAGACCGGTGGCGGGGCGGTGATCAATACCTCGTCGACCGCTGGGTTGACCGCGCAGGACAACATCTCGCCGTATACGTTCACCAAGGCGGGCATCGTCGGGCTCACACGCTCGGCCGCGGTCGAGTACGCCGGGCGCGGCATCCGGGTCAACGCGATCGCCCCGACCGTCGTGATGACCCCACTCGTGCGCCGCTTCATCGAGCACGCGGACGACCCGGTCGAGATGCTCCATCGGATGGAGTCGTTCAACCCCATGCCCGGCATCGTCCAGCCCGAGGACGTCGCGGCACTGGTCGCGTTCCTCGCATCCGAAGATGCCCGTTGGATAACTGGGGTCACGATCCCGATCGACGGCGGGTACTGTGCCCGCTGAGGATCAGGCAGCTCTGCGTGCCGCGCGTGGCTTGCGCGCGCGCTTGGCGGGCACCGAGGTCGCGTCGCTGTAACCGACAACCGCCAGGCAGCGCTCGACGAAGAAGTCGCGGACGTCCTCCAGCGACAGGCCGCCGCCCGGCCGGTACCAATGCCAGACGCTCTTGTACAGCCCGAGCAGCGCATGCGTGAGCAGCCGCGGGTCGGCCTCGGGGATCGCGCCCTGCTCCATCCCCCGCGTGAGGAACGTGGCCCACGCGAACTCGATGTCACGCATCTGTGACCGCGCGAGCCGTCGTGCCTCCTCCTCCCGGGGCGACTTGCGGGCGACGGCGATGAGGCCCTCCTCGGCGACCAGCACCCGGTTGCGCAGGACCTCGTGCTCGGTGAGGTCGAACAGGCCGTTGAGCAGGCGAACGAGTGTAGGCCCGAATTCACTCCGGTCCGCGGTCAGCCGCTCGAACCGCTCGCGCTCGGCCTGCAGCGCCTCGGCGTGGATCTCGAACAGGCAGTGCAGCTTTGACTCAAAGTAGTGATACAGCGCCGTCGAGCCGAGGCCGACGTCGGTCGCGATGTCGGCCCACTTCGTGTACTCATACCCGCGGCTGCCGAAGTGGTCGATCGCCGTCGTCAGGATCTCCTGGCGCTTGCTGCGGGAGCTCGCCGGACTACCACCCTTCCGACCCGCCCCCATCTGCACGTTTTTCGCCACGGTTCCTTCTTTCGATTGAAGTGATCCCAACTCTATCAGCGGCCACGGCACCGCCCGCCGGGTTTGCCCAGACCGCCCATGTGGCGGTATCTCATGGGTGTGCGGTTGCGTTCGAGTGAGCGCCTCGATACAGTTGAACTGACTTCAGCTGAGAGGACACTATGAAGCCGCTCGACGGTCATGTCGTGATCATCACAGGAGCCAGCTCCGGGCTCGGCGCCCAGCTCGCGCGGGCGATCGGCGATGCCGGCGGGACCCCGGTCCTGGCCGCGCGCCGCGCCGACCGGCTGGCGGCGCTCACCGAGGAGATCCCGAGCGCCGATCCCGTCACCTGCGATGTCACCGACGAGACGGATCGCGAGCGGCTGATCGACGGCGTGATCGAGCGGCACGGCAGGCTCGACGGCCTGATCAACAACGCAGGCGCGGGCGCCACCGCGCCCGCCCTCCGGACCTCGCCCGAGACATTCGCCCGCGTCCTCGATTTGAACCTCGTCGCGCCGTTCGCGCTCTCGTGCCTGGCCGCGCAGCGGATGCGGGACGGCGGCGGCCGCTCGATCATCAACATCGCCTCGGTCATGGCCCTGCGCTCGATCGGGCAGATCCCGGACGCGGCCTACATCGCCTCCAAGGCCGGCATCATCGGCCTGACCCGCGAGCTCGCGTCGCAGTGGGGCCGCTACGGGATCCGCGTGAACGCCGTGGCGCCTGGGTTCTTCGCCACCGAGATGAACGCGGAGCTGGGCGAGGATCCAGAGCAGTTTCCGGAGTTCCTGCTGGCGCGGACGCCGCTCGGACGCGGCGGTCGTGTCGGCGAGCTGAACGACGCCGTGCTGTTCCTGCTCGGGGCCGGCAGCAGCTTCGTCACCGGGACTGTGCTCAGCGTCGACGGAGGCATGGCAATTGCCTGAGTGCTCCCCACCATCACGACTCGACAACATTCAATGCGGAGGACCGCGATGCCGACCCTGAAGTTCCAGCCCGAGGCCGACCGCTACTACGCCGACGGTTACTGGCGTGACGGAGACCTGTGGAGCGACTTCGCGCGTCGCGCCGCCCAGAGCCCGGACAAGCCGGCACTGATCCTCGACGATCGCGTGTTCACGTTCGATCAGCTCCGGCGCGCCGCCGCCGGCGTGTCGGTGCGCCTGGCCGAGGCCGGGATCGAGCCGGGCGACGTCGTGATCCTGCTCGGGCGGCACTCGATCGAGGCGGCGGTCGCGATGCTCGGGTGCATGCACCGCGGAGTGGTGATCGCGCCGCTGCCGCCGATGTTCAACGAGAGCCAGCTGTCGGCGCTGATCGCGCAGACGCGCGCCACCGGGCTGCTGGGCTTCGGCGGCGACAAGGAGCTCGCGAAGTGCCGAGGTGTCGCCGATCAGGTCCCGCTGTTCCTCGCGATCGAGCCCGATCTCGTCGACCGCCTCGCCAGCGAGGATCCTTCGGACGAGCACGTGGCCCGGCACGCGGACGACCTCGCGATGGTGCTCCACTCCTCGGGGACGACCTCGACCCCGAAGGGCATCGCCCACTCGAACAACACGCTGCGCTACGCGACCGAGGGCATCTGCAAGCGCTGGGAGCTGACCGGCGACGACATCTACCTCGTCGTCTGCGAGTTCGGCTTCGTCGGGGGCCTGGTGTTCGGCTACTTCCCGCCGCTGTTCAACGGCGCGACGGGAGTCCTCGTCAACCGCTGGAACGCCGAGGCCGCCCTGCGGCTGATCGAGGAGCATCACTGCACGTATGTACTGTCGATGCCGACGCACTCGGCGGATCTGATCAACGCCAAGGTGGAGAGCAATCTCGACCTGCCGTCGATGCGCGTGCTCGCGGCCCCGGGACTCACGCGGGAGCGCCGGGTCGAGATGCGAGAGGCGTTCGGCGTCCCGCCGCTCGGCGACTACGGCCTGTCCGAGGTACCGGGACATGCCGCTCACGGGCTCCACGAGCCCGACGCGAAGATCGACCTCACCGAAGGGCGTCCCTACGACGGGACCGAGATCCGGATCGTCGGCGACGACGAGGGTCCGGTCCCGGCGAACACCGTCGGCTCGGTCATCGTCAACGGCCCGAGCCGGTTCCTCGGCTTCTTCAACAACGACGACCTCACGCGGGAGTCGCTGACCGAATGGGGCGGCTACCGGACCGGCGATCTCGGCTATCTCGACGACGATGGTGAGTTCGTCTACGTCGGCCGCAGCAAGGACATCATCCGCCGCGGGGGCGTGACGATCGTGCCCGCCGAAGTCGAGCCCGTGATTCTGCGCCACCCGAGCGTTCACGAGGTCGCGATCGTGCCGATCCCGGACGAGCGGCTCGGCGAGCGCGCCTGCGCCGCGATCATCCCGGTCGAGGGCAAGCCGGCGCCGACGCTCGAGGAGGTGCAGCAGTGGCTCGACCAGGAGGGGGTGGCGAAGTACACCTGGCCCGAGTCCGTCGAGGTCTTCGACGATTTCCCGCGGACACCGTCGCTCAAGGTGGTCAAGCGTGACGTCGTCGCGCGGATCCTCGAGCGCGGGGCGGTCACGGCGTAGTCGTGGTCATCCGATATGATTTGTTGAAATGACTTCAGGTCAATCGCACCGCCGCCGGCGACGGAGAAAAGCGCGATGACGTTCTTCGAGCGGTACTTCGAGCTCCTAGACGGCCCGGACCCGCACAGCTCGCTCGGGCTCGTCGCCGAGGATGTGGAGTTCTCGATCCAATGGGCCGCTGATGACACCCGCAAGAGCAGCCAGTTCCTCGGCGGCCTGGCCGAGCTGCGAGGGTTCATCGACGCGGGTGACACCGAAGGCTGGGCTCACTACGTGCTGCACAGTGGCACCAGCGGAGATGTCGAGTTCGCGCTCGGTGAGACGCGGTGGCACTCGGGCGAACGCATCGGCACGTTTCTCGCGGTCGCGGAGCTCGACGAATCGGGCCGGATGCGCAAATACATGGTGGCGCGCTCGCCCGTGCTCGCGTTCGCGGGTGTGCAATGACCGAAACGCGTCACCTACAGGTAATCGATCCCGAGCTGATCGGCGGCACGGAGCAGGAGCCGAAGCTGATCGGTTCGGAGTGTGAACGGTGTGGCACGGTGACGTTCCCGCGCCAGCGGTCATGCCCGCGCTGCACATCCGAGGACGTCCACGCGCGCGAGCTGGCGACGCGCGGCACGTTGTGGACCTGGACGATCCAGTGCTTCGCGCCCAAGGCGCCACCGTATCTCGAGGGCGGCGTCGAGGAGTTCGAGCCCTACGGCGTCGGCTACATCGAACTGCCCGGCGAAGTTCGCGTCGAGGCGCGGCTGACCGAGAGCGATCCGGAGCGGTTGCGGATCGGCATGCCCATGGAGCTGACGCTGATCCCGGTCCCCGGAGCGAGCGACACCCTCACGTTCGCGTTCGGGCCGGTCTCGGAGGAGCAAGCATGAGCGGCGAGGACGTCGCGGTCGTCGGCCTCGGCATCCACCAGTTCGGCCGCCACGACGGCGTGACCGGCCTTGAGATGGGCGCGATCGCTGCGCGTCGGGCGCTCGCCAGCGCTGGCGTGACGTGGCAGGACGTCGACTTCGCCGCCGGCGGGTCGGATGCCGCCGGCAACGCCGACACGTCGGTGTCCATGCTCGGGTTGACCGGGGTCCCGTTCATCAATGTCAAGAACGGGTGCGCGACGGGGGGCACCGCGCTGACGACCGCCCACGCGATGCTCGTCTCGGGTGCGGCCGAGGTCGCGCTCGTGGTCGGCTTCGACAAGCACCCGCGCGGGGCGTTCAACCCCTTGCCCGAGGATTGGGGGATCGGCGCCTGGTACGGCCAGACGGGCCTGATGCTCACTACCCAGTTCTTCGCGCTGAAGATCCAGCGCTACATGGCTGAGTACGGAATCAGCGAGTCCACTCTGGCCAAGGTCGCCGCGAAGGCCTTTGCGAACGGCGCGCGCAACGAGAACGCCTGGCGGCGGAGCCCGCTCAGCGAAGACGAGATCCTCGGTTCTCGGATGGTGAATCACCCATTGACGCAGTACATGTTCTGCTCACCGGGTGAGGGGGCGGTCGCGCTCGTGCTGGCGCGCGGCGCGCGTATCAAGGAGCTGACAGGCACGCCCGTGTACCTACGGTCGGTCGCGTTCCGGACGCGGCGCTTCGGCTCGTTCGAAGTCTTCAGCCCGTCGATCCCGATCGAGTCCGCGCCTTCGGCGACGACCGAGGCGGCGGCGGTCGCGTTCGAAGAAGCCGGGATCGGTCCCGCCGACGTCGACATCGCGCAGATTCAGGACACCGAGTCCGGAGCCGAGGTCATGCACCTTGCCGAGACAGGGCTGTGTGAGCACGGAGAGCAGGAGTCACTGATCCAGAGCGGCGCCACCGAGCTAGGCGGGCGGCTGCCGATCAACACCGACGGCGGCTGCTTGGCCTGCGGCGAGCCGATCGGCGCGTCCGGACTGCGGCAGGTGCACGAGATCGTGCTCCAGCTGCGGGGCGAGGCGGGCGACCGGCAGGTCCCCAACGAGTGCCGGGTCGGCTTCACCCAGGTCTACGGCGCCCCCGGCGTCAGCGCCTGCACCGTTCTCACCGTCTGATGTACAAGGCGGTAGGCATCTGGTCGTGGCCGCGCGACGAAGATCGCGCGGAATTCGATGAGCATTACGAGCAGGTGCACTACCCGCTCGCGGAGAAGCTTCCGGGCGTGCGCCGCATCACCGTACTGAGCGGCGGCGAGGATGCTCGGGCGTCGGGCATGTTCCGGGTGGCGGAGGTGTACTGGGACGACCGCGCGGCATTCGACCGCGCCGCCGCGTCATCGGAATGGCAGGCGATGGCGGCCGACGCGCAACAGCTGATCGAGCGATACGGAGTCACCCTGCTGGCCGCCGACGGCGATGAAATAGACCGGCAGTACTGACCACCGGCCGGCGCTTACGATGATCCGCCGGTTGCCGCGGTCCGGACGGCATCAGAGAGCAACTTCATGCCGCCGTGCGCGGTCTGGCCGCCGTCAACGGGTATCTCAAGACCGCTGAGGTACGAGGACTCATCGCTCAAGAGGAACTGCACGGTGGCGGCGACATCCGCGGCTGTCGCGGCCCGGGCGAGCGGAACACTGCCGATCAGCGCGTCGGCCACGGTCCGCGGAACATCGGAGGTCATCGCCGTGGCGATCAGGCCCGGCATCACGGCGTTCACGCGAATCCCGCGCGGGCCGAGCTCGAGGCTCGCCGCCCGCGAGAGGCCTCGGAGCGCCCACTTGCTCGCGGTGTACGGAATCGCGAAGTGTCCGCTCAGCGCCGCGATTGAAGCGATGTTGACGATCGAGGACCCGGCCGGCATCAGGTCCATCAGCGCCTGCACCCCCAGCAACGGCCCGGTGACGTTGATCGCCAGCGTACGGTTCCAATCCTCGAGCGACACCTCGCCCAGCCGCGCGCGCATCGTGATGCCGGCGTTGTTGACGAGGCCGTGGCAGGCGCCGTGCTCGCCGCGGAGCCAAGCAGCGAACGCGCCCCACTGTGCTTCGTCGGTGACGTCGAGTTCCCTCATCACGACCCGATCGTCCGGCTCGGTCGGCGTGAGATCCGCTCCGATCACGGTCGCTCCCGCGTCGGCCGCCGCGATTGCGATCGCGGCCCCGAGCCCCTGAGCGGCGCCCGTTATGACAATGACCCGGCCGTGGAGGCCCATCAGCGGGCGGTGAAGGCGCCGTCGACGGCGTAGAAGCTTCCGCTGACGAACGATGCCTCCTCAGAGGCCAGCCACGCCACCACGGCCGCCACCTCTTCTGGTTCGCCGAGCCGGCCGTACGGGTTGAGCGATGCCAGATAGTCCGCGCCGGCCTGATCGAGCGAGGCCGCCAGAAGCGGAGTCCTGATCACGGCGGGGCCGACGCAGTTGACGCGAACACCCCGCTCTGCGCAGTCGATCGCCGCGGCACGGGTGATACCGAGCACGCCGTGCTTCGCCGCGACGTACGCCACCATCGAGTCGCGCGCCACGACGGAGAACATCGACGCCATGTTGACGATCGACCCGCCGCCGTTCCCCAGCATGTGCCGGAGCTCGGCTCGCATGCTGTAGTAGACGCCGCTCAGGTTGATGTCGATCACCTTGCGCCAGTCGTCGATCGGATACTCCTCGCTACTGATCAGCGGTCCGCCGATACCGGCGATGTTGGCGGCGATGTGCAGGCCGCCGAACGTCTCGATGGCGTCGGCCACCGCTCGCTCTGACGCATCGGGGTCCGTGACATCGCCGACGAACGTGCTCGCCTGCGGGAGATCGCTCGCCACGCGCTCGGCCGACTCGGCCTGCACGTCCATGACGACGACGCTGGCGCCGTCCGCGGCGAGCCGGCGCACGATCGCCTCGCCGATTCCCGATCCTCCACCGGTGACCAGGGCGACCTTGCCTTCGAAGCGCGAGCTCATGGTGTGTGTCCTTCGAGTTGGATGACGTAGTTGCCGGCCTCGTCGGGTGCGCCGTGTTGGCCTGGTCGGACGACGATGACGGTGTCGGGTAGTTCGATCAGGGCCGGCCCTTCGATCGCTTCGGTGGGAACCTCGTCGTACACCGGCGTCTCGAGGAAGTCGCGGAGCTCTGACCAGTAGACGGTGCGTGTGTGCCGGGCTGGCTCTGGCGGTTCGTCTGAGGTCAGCTCGGGTTTGGCGGTACATCGTCGGCAGCAGCCGCGACCGACGGCCAAACTGAATTCACCTCACAACGGTACCAACACGTGTGTGCTCCCGTCAAGCGGCCCGCGCATCATGATCCAGATCCGGCGTCCGCCATCATAGGGCTGACTTGACATCGATTTGCCTGTTGACGAGAGAGGAGGCCTCGCCTGCATCGTCCGCGGCAGCGCACACACTCGCGACCGACCTACTCCGCCGCCGCCTCGGCGGTCACAACCCCAATCTGGCCGCTCGCTTCGGGGGTCGTAACGCCACTGGCCGCCCCTCGCGGCGGTCATCACCCCACATTGGTCGCCCGCGTCGGCGCGGTCGTAATTCCACATTGGTCGCCGCGTCGGCGCGGTCGTAACTCCACATTGGTCGCCCCATCGGCGCGGTCACAACCCCACTCTCGCCACGCCCCGAGCCGCGAACGTGGGTTCAGACACCTATACGGGTCACAACGCGACTCTCGAGCTGGGGCGGGCGACGAGTGTGCACTTATGACCGGGCCAGGCCCCGCGCACGCCCGTCAAGGACCGAGAACCGCGCACTCGGCGACCCCACCGGGTCGAGACCCGATTTTGTGCGGGTATGACACGTGTAAGGCCGCACTCGAGCCGCGGAGTTCGTCGAGTGCGGGGTTGTTGGGCCTCGACCGCCCCGGGGTCGAGGCTGGTGCGCGCCGCGGCGCGCGCCGGCCTCACTTCACGATGTTCCCGGCGTCGATCGGGAGCGCGACCCCGGTGATGAACTTGGCGGCGTCCGAGCACAGGAACAGCACGGCATCAGACACGTCCTCCGGCTCGACCCACGCCACCCCCGGAAGGATGTTCAGTGACTCGAACGGCTCGCGGACGTCGTCCTCGGTCGGGTGCTCGAGATGCGGGGCGAACAGCTCGAAGGTCGAGTCGTTGATCACCAGCGGCGTGCGCACGGTCGTGGGGCAGACGGCGTTGACGCGAATCCGATGCGGTCCGGCCTCCTGGGCCAGCACCTTCATCAGCCCGATGACGCCGTGCTTGGCGGCCGTGTAGTGGGCGGTGTTCGCATAGGCGCGCAGGCCGGCGGTCGAGCTCGTCAACACGACGCTGCCGCCCTCGCCGCGCTCCACCATCGACGGAAGGGTCGCGCGCACGGTGTTGAACACGCCGGTCAGGTTGATGTCGATCATGTCCTTCCACTGCTGTTCGGTCATCTCCCAGGCCACCGCCCAGGAACCGATGCCGGCGTTGGCGCAGACGATGTCGATCCTCCCGAACTCGGACAGCCCGGCATCGACCGCCTGCTGAAGCTGGGGCAGCGAGCGGACGTCGGCGACGGCCTTGACCGCCCGGCGGCCCGTCGCCTGGATCGCCTTGACGGTCGAGTCGAGATCATCCTCGGTGGCGAGCGCGTATGAGATGGTTTCGACGTCGTTCGCCGCGATGTCGACGGCGATCACGTCCGCGCCCTCCGTCGCAAGCCGCAGTGCGTGTGAGCGGCCCTGCCCCCGGCCGGCCCCAGTGACCAGCGCGACCTTCCCGTCAACGAGTCCCATCTCTCTCAATCTCCTTCCGCGGTTGGCGGGGCGGACACTAGCAGATGAAGTGAGATCAGTTCAATAATGCACGAGCGAACGGCACCGAGGCGGCGAGGCGGCGAGGCGGCGAGGCGGCGAGGGTGGTCAGGCGCTGGTGTGCGACGGGACGACGACCGCCCGCCCGAGCACGTCGCCGCTGCGAAGCTTGCCGTAGGCGCTAACGGCGTCATCGAGGCCGTACACCTCGCCCTCGAAGTGGATCGCGCCGGCGCCGGCGAGCGCGACGACCTCGGCCAGCTCCGCGAGGGTGCCCCACGTCGGCATGCGCACCGTGCACTCGTAGGGAATCAGCCCCGGCGCCACCCGTAGCTCGCCTCCGCCACGGCCGACGAACGTCACGTCGCCACCCTGGGCGACCGAGCCTGCCGCGAGCGCGAGCGTCGCGTCGTTGCCGACGAAGTCGAGCGCGACCGTCGCGCCGTCCGGGCCGGTCTCGGCCCGGATGCCGTCAGGCGTAAGTCCGTCTGCCGACAGCACCGCGTCGGCGCCCGCCGCCCGCGCCATCTCAAGGGCGGCGGTGCGTACGTCGACGGCGACGATCCGGGCCGGCGTGATGGCCTTCAGAACCTGAATCGCCATGTGACCGAGCCCGCCCACGCCCAGGACGAGCGCAGTGCTGCCGGGCCGCAGTTGGTGGAGCGACAGCTTCGTGGCGTGGTACGACGTGAGGGCTGCATCGGTGAGGGGCGCGGCGCGCACCGGGTCGAGGCCGGGCGCGGGTACGAGGTACCGCGCGGCCGGAACCAGCAGATACTCGGCCAGGCCGCCGTCGCGCCCGAGCCCTCCGCCATGGGGACCGCGCTGGGTGCGCGCGCAGGCGTTGTCGCGCCCGTTGGCGCACTGCCAGCAGGTCCCGCAGCCCCACCGGCTGTAGACGACGACGGAATCGCCGACCTCGACGCCCGACGCGCCCGGGCCGAGCGAGGCGACCCGTCCGGCGGTCTCGTGACCGAGCGTGAACGGGAGCGTGTACGGATACACGCCCGGAGCAGCGCTCATGATGTGGATGTCCGAGCGGCACAGCCCGGCCGCGGCCACCTCGACGAGCACCTCCGAGCCGCGCGGCTCGGGGACCGGAATCTCGCCGACCACAGGGTCTGACTGCCACTCGGTCAGACGTACCGCACGCATCGTTGTCGCGCTCACCGCAGCCACTCCAGGGATTCGGATAACAGAACTGAACTCAGTTAGGATGATACACTAGCCGCCTGTGCCCGGCAACGCGATCGTGAACAGGCAAGTGCCGTGAACGCGGGTGGCCGCGTCGCCGGCAAGGTCGCGCTGATCACCGGGGCCGCGCAGGGCATGGGTGCCGCTCACGCGCGGGCGCTGGCACGCGAGGGAGCCAGAGTGTCTATCGCAGACATCGCCGCGCAAGCGGGCGAGCAGCTTTCGGCCGAGCTACGCGACGCGGGCGGCGAGGCTTCGTACTACGACCACGACGTGACCGATCCGGGCGCCTGGAGCGACCTCGTCGCCGCGGTCGAGCGGAGCTACGGCCCGATCGACATCCTCGTGAACAACGCCGGTATCCAGGTCCGCTCGGCCGGTATCGAGGCCGACGACGATGAGTGGGCGAGGGTCACCGCGGTCAACCAGCGTGGCGTGTTCCTGGGCATGCGGGCGGTGATACCAGGCATGGTGCGGAACGGCGGCGGCTCGATCGTCAACGTCGCGTCGGTCGCGGCGCTGGTCGGCATGCGCGGATCCATTCCGTATCAGGCCAGCAAGGCGGCCGTCCTCGGGCTCACCCGCGGAGCCGCGGTCTCGTATGGGCGCGACAACATCCGTGTGAACGCGATCTGCCCGGGTCTGGTCGTCACCGGAATGACCCAGAGCGCGTCCGCGGGAGCGGTCGACGCACTGAAGGCTCAGATTCCGCTCGGCCGCGACGGCCGGCCCGAGGAGGTCTCGGCGGCCGTGTTGTTCCTGGCCTCCGACGAATCGTCCTACATCACGGGCGTGGCGCTGGCGATCGACGGCGGATTCGTCGCGCTTTGAGGCCGGCGCTGGTTCGGCCCAGCGCCCGGAGACGCAGGCCGCACGTGTTCCAGTGGTGCGGGCGCTGCCGCGGGGCTCAACTAGCCGCCGGTCACGTCCAGCGGCGCGAGCTCCTCGACCCGGAGGAGATTGACGTCAACGAGCGCGGGATCGCGCAGCGCGCCTCCGGCGGCGAGCGCGCCGAGCGCCTCCTCGCCCCACCGCGGGTGGTCGAAGTAGACCTCGATGTAACCGAGCCGGGTGGTGTCCTCGAGCAGCCCGATCGGCCGCTGACCTTCGACGTCGACGGGCTCGCACTCGACCTCGTTCAAGACACGGTTGACGATCAGCCGCCGTGCGCCGAAGGCCCCGTTCATCGCGACGCGGACACGATCGGCCAGCCCGCTGAACACGCTCCATGCGGCGTCGGCATCTACCCCGGGTGCGCGGTCAGCCTCGATCATGAACTTGGCCATCGCGAGCTGGCCGTCAACGCGATCGAGCAGCACGCTCTCATCGACATCACACGAGTGCAGCCGGTACAGGCAGTTGACATGGTCCTGCGCCACCATCTCGGTCTGCTCGGCAGTGAAGGCGAGCGTCTCTCCGGGCGTGAAGCGCAGCACCACGAATCGCCAGGCGCGCGGTCGCTGGCTCCATCCGCCGTTCACGTCCGCCTGCGCAACCGCACGATCCGTGTGGTAGCTGATCAGCGTGGGCATCGGGCGCAGGAGATCCTGGGCCATGCGAACGTGGACCTGCGTGTAGTGGCGCTCGCACTCCTCCGGAGTCCGGGAGGGAGTCGGGTCGAAGCGCCCGATGACCTTGCCCATGCCTGACGGCCGACCGCCCCGGGGTCGAGGCTGGTGCGCGCCGCGGCGCGCGCCGGCCTCACTTCACGATGTTCCCGGCGTCGATCGGAAGGGCGACTCCGGTGATGAACTTGGCGGCGTCCGAGCACAGGAACAGCACGGCATCAGACACGTCCTCCGGCTCGACCCATGCCACCCCCGGAAGGATGTTCAGCGACTCGAACGGCTCGCGGACGTCGTCCTCGGTCGGGTTCTCGAGATGCGGGGCGAACAGCTCGAAGGTCGAGTCGTTGATCACCAGCGGCGTGCGCACGGTCGTGGGGCAGACGGCGTTGACCCGAATCCGATGCGGTCCGGCCTCCTGGGCCAGCACCTTCATCAGCCCGATGACGCCGTGCTTGGCGGCCGTGTAGTGGGCGGTGTTCGCATAGGCGCGCAGGCCGGCGGTCGAGCTGGTCAACACGACGCTGCCGCCCTCGCCGCGCTCCACCATCGACGGAAGGGTCGCGCGCACGGTGTTGAACACGCCGGTCAGGTTGATGTCGATCATGTCCTTCCACTGCTGTTCGGTCATCTCCCAGGCCACCGCCCAGGAGCCGATGCCGGCGTTGGCGCAGACGATGTCGATCTTCCCGAGCTCGGACAGCCCGGCATCGACCGCCTGCTGAAGCTGGGGCAGCGAGCGGACGTCGGCGACGGCCTTGACCGCCCGGCGGCCCGTCGCCTGGATCTCCTTGACGGTCGAGTCGAGATCATCCTCGGTGGCGAGCGCGTATGAGATGGTTTCGACGTCGTTCGCCGCGATGTCGACGGCGATCACGTCCGCGCCCTCCGTCGCAAGCCGCAGTGCGTGTGAGCGGCCCTGCCCCCGGCCGGCCCCAGTGACCAGCGCGACCTTCCCGTCAACGAGTCCCATCTCTCTCAATCTCCTTCCGCGGTTGGCGGGGCGGACACTAGCAGATGAAGTGAGATCAGTTCAATCGCGCACGAGACGAACGGCGGCGAGGCGGCGAGGCGGCGAGGCGGCGAGGGCGGTCAGGCGCTGGTGTGCGACGGGACGACGACCGCCCGCCCGAGCACGTCGCCGCTGCGAAGCTTGCCGTAGGCGCTCACGGCGTCATCGAGGCCGTACACCTCTCCCTCGAAGTGGATCGCGCCGGCGCCGGCGAGCGCGACGACCTCGGCCAGCTCCGCGAGAGTGCCCCACGTCGGCATGCGCACCGTGCACTCGTAGGGAATCAGCCCCGGCGCCACCCGTAGCTCGCCTCCGCCACGGCCGACGAACGTCACGTCGCCACCCTGGGCGACCGAGCCTGCCGCGAGCGCGAGCGTCGCGTCGTTGCCGACGAAGTCGAGCGCGACCGTCACGCCGTCGGGGCCGGTCTCGGCCCGGATGCCGTCAGGCGTAAGTCCGTCTGCCGACAGCACCGCGTCGGCGCCCGCCGCCCGCGCCATCTCAAGGGCGGCGGTGCGTACGTCGACGGCGACGATCCGGGCCGGCGTGATGGCCTTGAGAACCTGAATCGCCATGTGACCGAGCCCGCCCACGCCCAGGACGAGCGCGGTGCTGCCGGGCCGCAGTTGGTGGAGCGACAGCTTCGTGGCGTGGTACGACGTGAGGGCTGCATCGGTGAGGGGCGCGGCGCGCACCGGGTCGAGGCCGGGCGCGGGTACGAGGTACCGCGCGGCCGGAACCAGCAGATACTCGGCCAGGCCGCCGTCGCGCCCGAGCCCTCCGCCATGGGGACCGCGCTGGGTGCGCGCGCAGGCGTTGTCGCGCCCGTTGGCGCACTGCCAGCAGGTCCCGCAGCCCCACCGGCTGTAGACGACGACGGAATCGCCGACCTCGACGCCCGACGCGCCCGGGCCGAGCGAGGCGACCCGTCCGGCGGTCTCGTGACCGAGCGTGAACGGGAGCGTGTACGGATACACGCCCGGAGCAGCGCTCATGATGTGGATGTCCGAGCGGCACAGCCCGGCCGCGGCCACCTCGACGAGCACCTCCGAGCCGCGCGGCTCGGGGACCGGAATCTCGCCGACCACAGGGTCTGACTGCCACTCGGTCAGACGTACCGCACGCATCGTTGTCGCGCTCACCGCAGCCACTCCAGGGATTCGGATAACAGAACTGAACTCAGTTAGGATGGTACACTAGCCGCCTGTGCCCGGCAACGCGATCGTGAACAGGCAAGTGCCGTGAACGCGGGTGGCCGCGTCGCCGGCAAGGTCGCGCTGATCACCGGGGCCGCGCAGGGCATGGGTGCCGCTCACGCGCGGGCGCTGGCACGCGAGGGGGCCAGAGTGGCTATCGCAGACATCGCCGCGCAAGCGGGCGAGCAGCTTTCGGCCGAGCTACGCGACGCGGGCGGCGAGGCTTCGTACTACGACCACGACGTGACCGATCCGGGCGCCTGGAGCGACCTCGTCGCCGCGGTCGAGCGGAGCTACGGCCCGATCGACATCCTCGTGAACAACGCCGGTATCCAGGTCCGCTCCGCCGGTATCGAGGCCGACGACGATGAGTGGGCGAGGGTCACCGCGGTCAACCAGCGTGGCGTGTTCCTGGGCATGCGGGCGGTGATACCAGGCATGGTGCGGAACGGCGGCGGCTCGATCGTCAACGTCGCGTCGGTCGCGGCGCTGGTCGGCATGCGCGGATCCATTCCGTATCAGGCCAGCAAGGCGGCCGTCCTCGGGCTCACCCGCGGAGCCGCGGTCTCGTATGGGCGCGACAACATCCGTGTGAACGCGATCTGCCCGGGTCTGGTCGTCACCGGAATGACCCAGAGCGCGTCCGCGGGAGCGGTCGACGCACTGAAGGCTCAGATTCCGCTCGGCCGCGACGGCCGGCCCGAGGAGGTCTCGGCGGCCGTGTTGTTCCTGGCCTCCGACGAATCGTCCTACATCACCGGCGTGGCGCTGGCGATCGACGGCGGATTCGTCGCGCTTTGAGGCCGGCGCTGGTTCGGCCCAGCGCCCGGAGACGCAGGCCGCACGTGTTCCAGTGGTGCAGGCGCTGCCGCGGGGCTCAACTAGCCGCCGGTCACGTCCAGCGGCGCGAGCTCCTCGACGCGGAGGAGGTTGACGTCAACGAGCGCTGGGTCGCGCAGCGCGCCTCCGGCGGCGAGCGCGCCGAGCGCCTCCTCGCCCCACCGCGGGTGGTCGAAGTAGACCTCGATGTAACCGAGCCGGGTGGTGTCCTCGAGCAGCCCGATCGGCCGCTGACCTTCGACGTCGAGCGGCTCGCACTCGACCTCGTTCAAGACACGGTTGACGATCAGCCGCCGTGCGCCGAAGGCCCCGTTCATCGCGACGCGGACACGATCGGCCAGCCCGCTGAACACGCTCCATGCGGCGTCGGCATCTACCCCGGGTGCGCGGTCAGCCTCGATCATGAACTTGGCCATCGCGAGCTGGCCGTCAACGCGATCGAGCAGCACGCTCTCTTCGACATCACACGAGCGCAGCCGGTACAGGCAGTTGACATGGTCCTGCGCCACCATCTCGGTCTGCTCGGCAGTGAAGGCGAGCGTCTCTCCGGGCGTGAAGCGCAGCACCACGAATCGCCAGGCGCGCGGGCGCTGGCTCCATCCGCCGTTCACGTCCGCCTGCGCAACCGCACGATCCGTGTGGTAGCTGATCAGCGTGGGCATCGGGCGCAGGAGATCCTGGGCCATGCGAACGTGGACCTGCGTGTAGTGGCGCTCGCACTCCTCCGGAGTCCGGGAGGGAGTCGGGTCGAAGCGCCCGATGACCTTGCCCATGCCTGACGGCGTCCGGAGGGGCTAATGCGGCTCCGCGCCGTTCCCCTCGGTCGGTTCCGCGGAAATCGGCATGAAGCCGCGCGTGATGTTTCCTTCGGTCAGCTCGGCACCCTGAAGCTGCGCGCTGATCCGCCCATCGACGATCACGAGTACGCGATCGCAGAGGTCGGCGAGCTCTTCCAGATCGCTCGAGCTGACGATCGACTGCGGCTCCATTCTGAGCCGCGGTGACAAGCTCACGGTGCAGATCGGCCTTGGCGCCGACGTCCACGCCTTGCGTGGGCTCGTCGAGCAGGAACACCGGGCGGCTGCTGGGAAAGCCATTTTCCGAACAGGATCTTCTGCTGGTTCCCGCCGCTGAAGATGCTGAGCGGCTCGTTGACGGCGGTCGCCGGCCGGACGGAGAGCCGTTCGAACCACTCCGTAGTCCGTTTCGTCTCGCTCCGTCGACGCAGCCGCAGGCCCTTCCAGAACGGCTTCAGGTCGGGCAGCGTCAGGTTCTCCCTGGCGCTCATCGTCATGACTCCGCCGCCAATCTTCCGATCGGGCGCCAGATAAGCGACTCCGCGGCCGATGGCGAAGTCGGGCCGTCCGGCCGGAAGCGGCGCGCCGTTTATCGCGACTTCGCCCGAGGTGCGCGGGAGCGCGCCGAAGCTCGCACCCAGCACGCTGTCACGGCCGGAGCCGGCGAGGCCCGCGATGCCGACGATCTCGCCGCGTTCGACGCTGAACGACACACCCGCGAGTGCTCCGGCGCGCAGATCCTTGACCTCGAACACGATCTCGTGGTCGCGGCGCCGCCGCCCTGGCGGCTCTCTCGCGTCGGGACTCGTTCTCCTCGGCGAGCAATTCCTCGCCCGCGAGCAGGCCGACGATCCCGGCGTGGTCGAAGTCCTTGACCGGGCCTGCCCCGACGACGATGCCGTCGCGGAACACGGAGACGTTGTGCGCGACGCGGAAGACCTCGCCTAGGTGGTGGGTCACGTACAGCACGCCGACGCCGGTGGCCGCCATCGCGCTGACCCGGTCGAGCAGATGGTCCACCTCGTCGACGGGAAGCGTCGCCGTCGGCTCGTCGAGCACGAGCAAGCATGCCGGGTATTCCGGGTCATCGCGCAGCGCCCGGGCGATGGCCACGCCCGTCCGCTCCGACGCGCTGAGGGTAGCGACCAGGGCCCGCGGGTCGATGTCGAGGCTGAGCCTCTCGAGGTCCGTCTTGGCCTGCTTGTAGGTGGCCTTGCCGTTGATCGTCCCGAACTGGGTGGGAAACCCTGACCCGAGAGCCATGTTGTCCAGGACCGATAGCGTCGAGACCAGTCCGAGATCCTGTTGGACGAACCGGCATCCGAGCCGGTACGACTGCACGGGGGCCTGGAGTGGTAGGTCCTGACCCTCGATCCGGATACCACCGCCCGGATCGGGCGCGTGGTATCCGGAGAGGATCTTGATCAGGGTTGACTTCCCCGATCCGTTCTGTCCCAGGAGGGCGTGAACCTCACCGGGCTCGATGGTCATGCTGACGTTTGCCAGCGCCTTGGTGCGCGTGAATGTCTTCGACACGCTCTCAACTTCGAGCACGGCACTCATCGTGTCCTCCTGGAGTGAGTCACTTCGGGATTCGCTTACTGGCTCAGATGCCAGAGCTTCAGGAACTGAGCCTGGGCGTCGGTGGGAGCGCTCCAGTTGGTCGTCGACCCGATCGTGTCCTTCGTCAGGAGCTGGGTCGGCTGCTGCGCCTCCAGGTCGACCGGGATGGTCATGCCTTCGGCGTTGCGGAACGCGATGTCCATGTCCTCGTAGGCCTGGTAACCAGGATCGAACCCGGTCCACGCGGCCTCCTGGCCGGTCTTCAGCGCGGCGATGCCGGCCTGATCGGCGGCCTCGCCGATGACCTTGACCTTGCCGTTGAGGCCGGCGCCCGAGAGGGCCGAGGTGATGCCATCGGCGAACGGCCCGTCGTCGAACACGAGGTACTTTGCGTCCGGGTTCGAGCGGAGGGCCGACACCAGGGTGCTCGGCACTTTTCCGGCCACCAGGTCGGGAATCGTGACGTTCGTGGTCGAGGTCTTGCACCCCGGGCACTGCGCCTTTACCTCGTTGTCGAAGCCGGTCGTGAAGCCGTCGAGAATCGGATACGCCGGGACGTGCTCGATTACCGCGTTGCCCTTGCCGGCGGAATCGTTGATGAAGTAGTCAGCGGTGATCTTGCCCATCAGGGCATCCTGCGCATAGGCGTCCACCTGCCCGATGACCGGGTCCGTCACCGAAACCGGATAGACCGAGTCGAGGATCCACTTCGCGCCCGCGCTCTTTGCCATCGCCAGCTGCGAGGCGGTAAGCGGAAGTCCCGCCTCGACGAGGTACTGCGGATGCTTCGCCAACGCGGTGGTCTCCGCCTGCGTGAACGTGCCCGGGTTGGCGGGGTCATAGGTGACCAGCGAGTAGTTCCACCCTGCCTTCTTCGCCAGGTTCGAGAGCCCCTGCTGGATGATCACGTTCGAGGGGTTGTTGGTCCCCAGCATCACGATCGTCTTGCCCTTCGGCGGAGCCGAGGTGAGCGGGGTCGAGATGTTGATCTTCGTTGGGAACGTCTTGTACGGCGTGAGAGCAGCGGCCGCCGCGCTCGTCGATGCGGAACCGGACGACGCGGCGGTGCTCGAGCCGGTCGACCCCGAAGAGGCGGGCGCACTGGCGGACGAACTTGAGGAACTGCTCGAGCCGCAGGCAGCGAGCGCGACCGCGACCACAAGCATTCCGATGATCGCTACGAATCCGAGTGGGCGCGGCCGGCCTCCCCTCCGGCGATCGAGTGTTTGTCATGTGTGTCTCCTTTCCGATGTGAGTAACGTCACGTTTGGCCTCAGCACGGCCATCTGAGCACGCAATACCGTGCGACTTCATAAGAGCCGTCCTGACTTCAGTTGGGTTTGGCGGCTTCGGAGCCGACGGGGGCAGCAGCCTGCTCCAGAGAGGCATCCGCCCCGGTACCGGGCTGCTCCGGCCGCGCCTCCCGAACCGCGCCGGAACGCGCCCTTGATCCGCTGTCCCAGCGCCGAGGGCGACCGCTTGATCGACAGAGCGACCGCGATGATCAGGGCCACGCCGTTGAACATGTCGCTCAGCCAGCTGGCTCCCGAGACGAGCTGGAGGCCCTGGACGCCGGTGGCGAGCACGTAGATCGCCAGCAGCGTCCCCCACACGTTGAACCTGCCCGGGAATCAGCTGTGTCGAGCCGAGGAAGGCGGCAGCGAACGCCGGCAGCAGAAGTGTCGAACCGAAGTCAAGCGAGGGGCCGTTCAGCGAGGAGAACATGATCCCGGCGAAGCCGGCGATCGTGGCCGACATCACGAGCGCGAAGGTCGTGTAGCGGTCGATACGCACCCCCGAGAGGCGCGCCGCGTCGGGATTGCCCCCGATGGCGTACAGGTAGCGGCCGACCGGTGTGTGCGCGGTCAGCCACCAGAGGATGAAAGCGAGGATCACGAGGTACAGCACCACGATCTGGAACCCGCCGACCGTGGTCTGCGTGAGGTTGTTCCACGCCGTCGACGTCGGGGGGATCGGCTGGCTGTTCGAGGAGATGATCACCTCGACCGCCGCGAGGATCGATCCCATGCCTAGCGTCGCAATGAACGAGTTCACGCCCAGCTTGACCACGATGAACGCGTTGGTGAAGCCGATCGCGACCGCGATTGCGATCCCCGCGATGATCGCGGGCACGACCGCCCAATGGTTGTTGTTCATCAGAACGATCGTGAGGATCCCGGACACGTTCGCCGTGGCCCCGACGGACAGGTCGTACAGCCCGGCTGCGAGCGGGATGAGGACGGCGAGGCCGATCATCCCCGTCACCGCCTGCTGGGCGGCGACGCTGTGGAGCGTCGACGTCGTCAGGAACTGGGAAGGAACCCAGAGCCCGAAGACGACGATGAACAGGGCCCACAAGTAGAGGCCGCTGAAGCGGTCGAAGCCGGGGTTGAACTTCCGGCGCCGCCCGCTCTGCGGTGTCTGCTCGCTCTGCGGTGTCTGGTCGCTCTGCGGTGTCTTCTTGCTAACGGTTACCACCGCGAGTCCCCCCGTATGGCGGGTGGACGCCGCTCCGCTGAAGTCGAATATATGTGATGCACGCACCGACGCGGCGCGGGAGCCATCTCGCATGAAGCACCTTCTCCTCGGAGGTGAATTGAACTCAAGTCGAATCCTACGCAGCGATCGCTCGGAAGTCAAGTTGATGATGCGTTAGGAGGCCCGAGTGCCCGCCCTACACGGGTGCCAGCCCGTTCTGGAGCGGCCGCCGAGCGCCGGTCGAACGTCTACGTACCGGGGCCTGACAGAAGTGCCTTCACCTCAACCACGGCCTCCATGGCGGCCGGGAGGGCCATGCCTTCGGGGACGAAGTTGAAGCTCCGGCAGCCGAGCGCAAGGTACGGCGCGAGCGCCTCGGCGATCGCTTCGGGCGGACCGCAGGGTGCGTAGCGCTCGAACC
Organism: uncultured Solirubrobacterales bacterium; assembly: GCA_963746695.1. Taxonomy (GTDB): domain Bacteria; phylum Actinomycetota; class Thermoleophilia; order Solirubrobacterales; family Solirubrobacteraceae; genus Palsa-465. The sequence goes on from CAVVCP010000022.1 coordinate 51,750, forward strand.
GCTCGAACGGCAGCGCGTAAGCGCCTTCCATCGCGCCCGCGAGCCGCCGCCTCGCCTCCCCGCGCGAGGAGCCGAACCCCGCCCACAGCTGAAGAGCATGACGCCAGTCGACGCCGTCCCGTCCGGCGTCTGCCGCGGCGGAGTCGATCCGGTCAAGCGCCTCGGCGAAGCGACGCGGGGAGACCCACAGCGCCAGCCAGCCGTCCCCGAGTTGGCCCGTGCGCGTCAGCGCCGCGTCCGACCGGCCGCCGACAAGGATCGGGATCGGCGGCGCGGGAGCGGGACGGATCGCGCCGCGGAGGTTGAAGAACCGCCCGCGGAAGTCGACGTCCTGGCCCTCCATGAACAGGCGCAGGCAACGCAGCGCCTCGGTCGTCCGCGCGCCGCGCTCACGGGGATCGATCCCGCACAGCTCGTACTCGCTGGGGTCGTCGCCCCCGACTCCGATGCCAAACGTGAATCTCCCCGGGGCAAGCAGCGCGATCGTCGCGAGCTGCCGCGCTACGACCGCCGGGTGGCGCAGGGCCAGCAGGTAAACACCGGTCTGCACCGACAGTCCCGGGTGGGCGGACAGGAGCGCGGCCGCTTGGATCAGCCCATCGGCGCCGTGGCCATCGGCGAAGCTGACGTGGTCGCCGACGGTCAGGTGATCGATCCCGGCTGCTACGGCGTGCTCGGCGAGCTCGTGCAAGCGGCCGGCCCACGCGCTGAGGTCATGCTCGCGCAGGACGATCCCGACCCGGATGGGGTCGACAGCCACGGACCCTCCGGGGTGCCTACGCCGAGGCCGTGCGCTCTGCGGTGGCGGTCGCGGCTGCCTGCAACCCGAACACGAGCGCGCACGCGAGACCGCCGGCATACGCGCGGTTGAACACGCCACCGGCATCGGCGCCGGCGGCGAGCAGCCCGGGGATGACCTGGCCGGATTCGCCGAGCACCCGCGCGTGAGGGTCGATCCTCAGTCCGCTGAACGTGAACGTGATCGCGGGAATGACCTCGATCACGTAGAAGGGGGGCGAAACCAGTGGCGCCGCGTCGAGCTTCCGGCCCGGCGTCGGCGTGCCGGCTTCGCACTGCCGGTTGAACTCGAGCAGCGTGTCGCGAGAGGCCTCGCCCGGATAGCCCCATTCCTCCGGGAGCGCCTCGAACTCTTCGATCTCGTCGGCGACGGCTGCCCGGGCGCTCCGCTTGTACGCGAGCTGGAACTTGTCCAGCGGCTCCACTCCCTCGACGTACGGCGCCATCATCCACTCGTCGTGGACGCGCTGGTCATACACGAGCAGCGCCCGCGCTTCGGGCTGGTCGAGCACATAGAGCGTGTTGAGGTGATCGCCGATCGTCTCATCGCAGAAGCGCTTGCCGTCCAGGTTCAGCAGCACCCCGTGCTCTGAGTGGTAGAAGGTGAGATCGGTGAACTCGTACGGGTTGTTGTAGGCGATCTTCGACGGGATCAGGTGGCCGTAGAAGCCGGCGTTCGGCGGTCCGAACCCGGCTCCGACCGAGAGGCCGAGCCGAAGTCCATCGCCGACGCTGTGGGTGTTCGCCCGCAGCGGCAGGTCGGCGGCCAGCGGGTGGATGTGCTCGGCGCGCAGCGCCGGATCGCCCCCGAAGCCACCGGTGGCCAGCAGCGTCGAGCGTGCGCGGATCACGCGCTGCTCGCCCGATCCGCTCTGGATCTCTGCGCCGACCACGGCTCCGTCCTCGACCAGGAGTCGCTGCGCCGACCACCCGGCGAGCAACTCGCCGTGGTCGCGTACGAGCCGCTCGCAGGCCAGCAGGTAGTTGGCCATATCGGTCTGCGATCCGCGGCCGTACCCGAGCACAGTCACGGGGTCGGCAACGTGCACGCCGAGCGAGCGGACCCAGTCGATTGCCTCGCCGTAACGCTCGACGACCTCGGCTGACAGGTCGGGATCCGCGTCCGGGTTGACCTCGCGCATCACCTCGACCGTCGGTGCGGTCCAGATGAAGCCGGCGTACATGGCCGAGCCGCCTATCGCCGGGGCCTTCTCCACGAGGATCACGCTGGCCCCGTCACTGCACGCCCGCGCGGCGGCGCTCATCCCCGCCATGCCGCCGCCGAAGACGAGAAGGTCGATGACCGAGTCCGAATCCGACATGACTATGACCTCCGAAACGCTTTCCCTGGTTGGGGTTGACAACGCGGTCCGTCGACCCGAGCGCAACATGAGCTTACTTCAGTTCGGGTAATGATGCCGGAGGATGACGGGTCCCGCAAACAAAGCTCCTGCCGGCTGAAGCACCCACTCGTTCGCGACGTGATCTACCAGGCCACCGGTGCCACCCGCCGGCGGCTGCTGCACCGGCAGGCCGCGCGCTCGCTGCTTCAGACCGGACATCTCGCGGAGGCCGCGCTGCACTTCGCCCGATCGGCCGAGCGCGGGGATTCGGAGGCGGTCGAAGTGCTGCTCGACGCGATACGCCAGGCGGAGCGGCGCGAGGCATACCGCGAGGCGCTCCAGCTGCAGGCCGAGCTCGTCGATCTCCTGCCGGCCGACGACCAGCGCTGGCTCGAAGTGCTCGATGCGATGTACGCGCGGGCCGAGTGGCTGATCGACCATCGCGCCGAGACCGACGCGCCGGTGGCCGTCAGAGCCCTCCGCGCGATCGACGGTCTGCTCGAGGGCTCCTCCGACGATGCGCGGCGGGCGATCGTCAAGTTCCGCCTCGCGAATTTCCTGGCCTGGGGCATGGGTGACCTGGAGCCGGCACTCAAGGCCTGCCAGCAGGCGCACGAGCTGTTCGCCAGATGCGGCGACCAGCGACAAATGCTGCTGGTCGCCCGCGAGCTCGGCTGGATCAAGGGCCTGCGTGGAGACCTCGACGGAATGGCGGCCGACACCAGAGCGGTCGTCGAATCGGCCGACGCGATCGGAGATCGGTTCGTCGCGATGCAGGGCCTGTCCGCGATCAGCTTCAGCGCGAACTTCCGCGGCGACTTGTCCGAAGGGGAGGCGGTGCTGCGGCGCGCAGCGGCGATCGCCCGCGAGGACGACAAGGAGTATCGCCTCACGGTGGTACTCGGCGGGCTCGCTGCCGGCTTGGCATTCCAGGGTCGGGTGGCCGAGACCCCGCCGCTGTTCGAGGAGGCGAAATCGGCGAACCCGGCCTACCGGGACAGCATCCTGGTCGAGCTCGAGACGCTGGTTCGCTGGATGGCCGGTGACTTTCGGGCAGCGGTGGCGCTGGCGCGCGAGGCCGTCGCCTGGTTGCCCGCGGCGTCTACGCGACGGCGGGTGCCCGGCATGGCGTTCGGCGCCCTGTCCGCACTCGAGTCCGGCGACGTCGTCGAAGCCGAGCGCCTGCAGATACGCGCGCGAGCCGGGCTCGGCGAGCGGGATTGGGCCTTCTACCTTCCGGCCCTGCGGTGGGGCGACGCCGTTCTTGCCTGGCACGAGACGGGCGCGGCCGAGTGCGTGGCCATCCTGAGGCCCGCGGCCGCCGGACTGCTCGACAAGCAGGCGCGGACGTTCGCGGCGTTCGCGCTGTTCGATCTCGCCGAGGCGGCCGCGGAGGCGGGAGACGCGGCGGCGGCCGGCGCGGCTGCCGCAGACCTGAGCGAGGTGGCTCTCTACATCGGGGTCCCGGTGTACCGGGGACTGGCCGCGGCGGCGTCGGCATGGGCGGGAGTGGCCGGCGGCGACACCGAACGAGCGGCGTTCGACGCCCGGCTCGCGATCGAGCTGCTGTCAGCCGGCGGCTGGACCGCGCATGTCGCCCGCTGCCATTACGCGCTCGGCCGGTCGCTGTCCGCCGCGGCGCGCGCGGAGGCCGTGGCTGCACTCGAGCGGGCCGCGGCGGTACTCGAGGAGTGCGGGAGCACGTGGCGGCGGGACCGGTGCCTCGAGACGCTGCGCCGCCTCGGGACGGCCGGGCGCCGCGCGGCGGCGGCGGCGCTTGGTCCCGGCTCGTTGACACGCCGAGAGCGCGAGGTCGCCCGCCTCGCCGCGACCGGGATGAGCGCGAAGGAGATCGCACAGTCGCTGTTCGTCGGCAAGCGAACGGTCGAGACCCACCTCGCGAACGTGTACGCGAAGCTCGGCGTGGAGTCCAAGCTGCAGCTGGTTCGCCGGGCGACGGAGCTGGGGCTCTCGTGAACCAAATCCGTATCGAGATCCGTACCCCTACCGAAGACGAACTCGGCTTATGGCCCTACGGTCTTCGCCACACAGTTCTATGGGGCGCAGCAAAGTAACAGGGGGTTGACACATGCGGAATCACGAGACGCTCAGGCAACGACATCAGGCGCACGCAATGGCGCTCGCGCCGCGGCTCATCGAGCGGCTCGATTGGCCGGCGGATCGCCTGGCTCTCCATCGCACGCAGCGGCTGCGCGAGGTCGTCCGCGAGGCGATCGAGCACTCCCCGTGGCATCGCGAGCGGTTGGCAGGTGTCGATCTCGATCACCTCGATGAGGTCAGCCTCCGCGAGCTTCCGCCGATGACCAAGGCCGACCTGATGGACAACTTCGATCGAATCATCTCCGACGAGCGCCTGTCACTCGGGCTGGTCAACGATCACCTCGAGACGGTGACCACCGACAGCTATCTGCTCGACGGCTACACCGCGGTCACTTCGGGCGGGTCGACCGGACGCCGCGGAGTGTTTGTCTACGACTGGGACGGATGGGCGACGTTCTGGATGGGCTGCTTTCGCCAGACGCTGCGGGCCAAGTGGTCAGACGATGAGCTCTCATCGCGCCCGCTGGTGTCCGGCTGGGTAACGGCGGCCCATTTCACGCATGCGACCGCGGCACTCGCCAGGACGTTTGCGAGCCCGGAGTTCATCAACGTTCGCTTCCCGGTCACGCTGCCGACCGAGGACATCGTGGCCGGCCTGAACGTGACCCAGCCGGATTGCCTGGTGGCGTATCCGTCGGCGCTGCACGTCCTCAGCGTCGCGGCGCGCTCCGGTCGACTCCGGATCTCTCCGCGGCAGGTCCTCAGTTGCGCGGAGCCGCTCCTACCGGAGATCCGCGCGGCGGCCGAAGGGGCATGGGGCGCGCCGGTCGGGAACATTTGGGCCGCCTCGGAGAGCGGCGGCATCGCCGTCCCGTGCGCCCACTCGCGCTCGCACATGAACGAAGATCTGCTGATCGTCGAGCCCGTCGACGAGCACGGCCGACCCGTCGCGGCGGGAGAGCGGTCGGCCAAGATCTACCTCACGAACCTGTTCAACCGGGCACTCCCGCTGATCCGGTACGAGATCACCGACGAGGTGAGGATCCTGATCGAGCCGTGCCCATGCGGGTCGGCCCACCGGTGCGTCGCGGACGTCCAGGGGCGACTTGACGATGTGTTCGTCTACGAGGGCCGGCGGGTTCACCCGCATGTGTTCCGCTCGACGCTCGCGCGCCACGCCGGCGTGGTCGAGTATCAGGTGCGCCAGACCGGGCAAGGTGCGCACATCGCGATGCGGTGCGGTGCGCCCGTCGACATCGAGCGGCTCCGCAGCGAGATCGCGGATGCGCTCGCCCGGGCGGGCCTCGCACGCCCCGTGGTCGAGGTCACGGTGGCGGAGCGGTTGGAGCGCGATTCGGGGCCGGCCAAGCTCCGCCGGTTCGTGCCCCTGGTCGATACGTCGCCGCGCCTCGCGTCAGGCGAGCCGGTCCTGGCCGCGGCGAGCTAGCAGACCGGGAAGCTACAGACATGGTTGGCAAGGTGAACGCACTCAGCGCTGCCGTCAACGAGAACGAGGCGCGCGCGGCGGCCGGGCTGACGATGGTGACCGGGGCGGTGGCGTTCAGTTACGCCTACTTCGACAAGCAGTACACGCCGCTCCAAGCCGTTGCCAGCCTGTTCCTAGTCGAGTTTCTGATCCGGGTCACCGTTGGACTGCGCTGCAGCCCGTTCGGTTTGCTCGCGCGTGCGATGACACTCCGTCGCCGGCCGGAGTGGGTATCCGCAACGCCCAAGCGGTTCGCCTGGACGCTCGGACTGACGATGGCCTTCGCGATGACCGTGATCACGAACAGCGGCATCAGGGGCTACCTGCCGCGGACGATCTGCCTCATCTGCCTGACGCTGATGTGGCTCGAGTCGGCGCTCGGACTGTGTGTGGGATGCAAGATCTACGGCCTGCTGGCGCGACGCGGCTGGATCGCGGTCGGCCCCGGCGGCGAGTCGTGCGCCAGCGGTTACTGTGAGCCCCGCAGCTCCGCCGGATCCCACCGGCCGGCGCCGCCCGACGGGCGCAGCGAGTTGGTCGTGGTCGCGCCGCCGTCCACCGACACGACCTCGCCGGTCATGTAGGCGGCGTCGTCGGAGAGCAGGAAGGCCACGACCGATCCGATCTCGTCCGGCGTGCCCGGACGCCGCAGCGGCGTGGTCGTGGCCCGCTGGGCCATGTCGCCGCCGCCGCCAACGGCGCCGCCGGCGGCGGCGAACAACTCGGTGGGGACGATCCCCGGTGCGATCACGTTGACCCGGACGCCGAGCGGACCCCCGTACACCGCCGCGCACCGGGCCAACCCCAGCACGGCGTGCTTGGAGGTGTGGTAGGCGAACAGGTCGGCGCTGCCGCGGAGGCTGGCGATCGACCCCGTCACGACGACCGCGCCGCCGGATCCCTGCGCCGCATACTGGCGAAACGCTCCGCGGAGGCCGAGGAACACGCTCGTGACGTTGACCGCGAGCACTCGTTCGAAGCCCGCAAGGTCCAGCGCCGGCAGCGGATCAAGCGACCCGGGGATGCCCGCATTGAGATGGTGCAGATCGATGCGCCCGAAATGCTCGACGGCCACCGCGAGGTAGCGCTCCACGTCCTCCTCGCGCGACACGTCGGCCGCGACCGCGACGCCACCGAGCTCCGCCGCCACCCGCGCGGCGCCGTCCCCGTCGATGTCCACGGCGACGATCCGCGCGCCCTCGGCCGCCAACCGGCGGGCCGACCCTCCGCCGAGGCCTCCGGCGGCGCCGGTCACCACGGCGACCTTGCCCTCCAGGCGCATTGCGCTCATTCGCCCATCATGATCCCGGCGAGAATCCCTCCGTCGATGGGGAAGGCGTCGTCGCTACTAGACGCGCTGTGTGCATGACGCGCCACGGGTGCCCGTGTGCGCGGGGCGTGGCGCACGGTGCACACCAGAGGGCGCCTGACGCGCCAAAGGTGCCCGGGAACGGACGGCGTGGCGTGTCATGCACACGCCGAGCGGCGTCGTCGATCACGGCCTTGCTACCCCGCCCACCGCGTACTGGTCGTCGGTGACCGGCTCCTCCCATTCGGTGGTGCCAAGCGAGATCGCGATGTGGTTGACGTAAGTGTCGGGCCCACCGCCGTGCCAGTGACGCTCACCCGGATCGAACCAGACCACGTCCCCCGGCAGGATCACGCCGCCGTCGCGATCCTCGTTGAACGCCAAGCCGGAGCCTTGGGTGACGATGAGGATCTGCCCGGTCTCGTGCCTGTGCCAATGGGTTCGCACGCCCGGCGGGAAGAAGACCGCGTTGATGACCACGCCGGGGACGCCGCGCAGCAGCGGCTCGGACCACACGGTGCCGGTGAACGTCTGATCTCGCTGGGTAGACGGCTCACCCGCGACGCGACCGTGGTTGATCTTCATCACATCACTCCCTCGGCTCAGATGTGATCGGATCCTGGAGCCGCACGCCTCCGGCCAGGTCGCCGATCCCGTCGACCACGCGGTTGGAGATCTGGTCCTCGTAACCGAGCGCGTTGGCGACCTCGAACACGGCCAGGCACGCCGGCCCGGTGAACGTGGGGACGCCGAGCCGCGCCACGTGTTCCAGATACAGGCGGATGTCCTTCGCCATCAACCGGCCGGTCAGGCCGCCTTCCAGGTAGTCCCCCTTGACGATGTGCGGGAACCGGTTGAGCGTGGCGAAGTTGACGCCCGAGCTGGCGTTGAGCACATCCAGGAACGTCTCCAGATCGAGGCCCGACAGCTTGGCCGCGAGCATGACCTCGGCGGTGGCCGCGAGGCTGATCCCGTTCAGGAAGTTGTTCAGCAGCTTGGCGATGTGCCCCGCGCCGCTGTCGCCCATGTGGAAGATCTTGGACGCGAATCGCTCGAGGATCGGCCGCACCCGGTGGAGCGCGTCGGGGTCGCCGCCGACCATGATCGTGAGCGTGCCGGCATCGGCCGCCTTCGCCCCTCCCGAGATACCGGCGTCGAGAAGGTCCACGTTTCGCTCCGCCAGCGCTGCGTGGATCCGCTGGGTCGATTCCGGCGAGGCGGTTGACAGGTCGACGACCACTTGGCCCGGGCGCGCGTGCTCGAGCACCCCGCCGGCCCCGAGCATCACCGGCTCGATGATGCTCGAGTCCGGCAACGACAGCAGCACGACGTCGACCGCCGCCACCAGCTCGCCGAGCGAGCCGGCGGGCTCGATCCCGCTGGCCGCCAGCCGCTCGGCGTCGCGATCGTAGGCGACGATCGGATCGCCCGCCTCGCGAACCCGGGCGGCCATCCGGCCACCCATCTGGCCGACGCCGACGATCCCGGCGCGCAGCGTGCTCATCCCTCGGCGTCCATCGCCTCGGCCAGCGCCGGCAGCGCCAGCGCGAACGACTCCACCCCGATCCCGCTCGCGAGCTCGAACACCTCCATCAGCTCCGCGGCCGTCGCGCCGTAGCGGATCGCGTTGGCGACGTGCTGACGCAGGCCGGGGGCGAACATGTGCGTGGCGGAGGCGTCGAACGCGCAGTAGACGAACTCCTTGACCTTCGGCTCGAGCGTGCCGTGCTCCCAGGAGTGCGACGGACAGCGCCGTGTAGGTGGCGAAGAACTCGGCGTCGAGCCGGAGGAAGCCGTCCCAGAACTCGTTCCAGTAGCCGCGCTTGGCGGTGAACTCGGCCTTGATCTGCTCCTGGCGTTCGGTCAGCGGAAGCCTCCATGTCCACGGGGCGTCCGGCGGCGGCCAGCTCCTCCAGCAGGATCGGCACGCCGGTGTTGGCGGCGTGGATGCCCATCGTGCTCGTCAGCTCGAGCGTCTCCAGCACCTCGGCGGGCGTGGCTCCGAGCGCCAGCGCCCGCCGCACGTCGTCGGCGGCGCCCGGCCCGTTCAGATGCGAGGCGGCGCTGTCGACCGCGAGCAGGACCAGTGCCTTGACCTTTGGCGGCAGCGGACCGCGGCGCCAGGCATGGGCCGTGAAGTCGAGCACTCGTGCGAAGTAGCTCGGATTCAGCCGCAGCAGCTCCTCGGCCGCGGCGTTTGGCGGCCCGTGCACCTTGGCCCAGGCCTCGCGCAGAGCGTCGGTGTCGATCGTCGCGTCGGTGGTGGTGGTCATCGGTCACTCCTGGTGTCGGTGAGGCAAACGGCGAGCCCTGCGGCGTCGCCATCGAGCGGCGCAAAGCGTTCCATCACGGACGGGTCGTGCCCGGGGACGACCGTGGCGCCAGAGGACGCGTAGCCCCGGAGCGTGGCGTATCCGCGGTACATGTCCGCGAGGTCGCTGAAGATGCCGAACGGCCGCTCGCGCTCGAGCTCATCGTCGTAGTGGATGGCGTCGGACGCCAGCACGACCTGACCGTGCTCGCCGGCTACCTCGAATACGAGCTGGCCGGGCGCGTGGCCGCCCACCCGCACTGCCGTGATCCCCGGCGCCACTTCGGCGCGATCCTCGATCAGCTCGACCCGCTCCTCGGCTGCGGCGCGGACCAGCTGCTCGATCCCGTCCGGGTCGGCGTGGACGGCGAACTGGGGCTTTCGGGCGACCGGGTCGTCCGTCCAGAACTCCAGCTCGGCGCGGGCCACGGGCATCCGCGCATTCGGGAACAGGTGGAGATTGCCGACGTGGTCCCAGTGGATGTGGCTGATCACCATCAGGTCGACCGCGGCGGGGTTGATGCCCAACCGCGCCAGCGCTTCGTCGGGCCGGCACAGGCACCGGCGACCCATCCGTTCCCCACGCGCGGGATCGAAGCCGCAGTCGAGCACGATCGGAGGCGACGACGGCGCGTGCAGAGGCTCGAGGATCCAGAAGTAGTAACTGATGTCGATCGGCCCGTCGGGCTCACCGTATGTGGACCACCGGTAGTAGGCGTCGCTCAAGGTCGTCTGGCGCTCGGCGTACTCCACCGCCAGCACGCGGTACGACGGCGGTCGCTCGGTCATGTCACCCGCCGACACGCGAGTCACTTCGTGCCGTGCGGCGTCTGCACGTTACCCCTGCCCTGCCGCGGCAGGCCGAGATGTTCCCGGGCCACCTCGCCAAACGCCCACTCCCGCAGCACGGTGTTGCGGTGGCTGTTCAGCATCGACATGTCGCGGTAGATGCGCTCGAACCGCGATCCGTCCACGGCCGCGCTGGAGCCGGCCGTGCGGAAGATCTCTGACTGGAAGACCTCCCACGCCTGGACGATCGCCTCCCTGGCGATGCAGCCGATCCGCATGTCCTCACCGTACGTGTACGGGATCCCGTCCTCGGCGGCGCGGCGACAAGCCTCCACATGTTGGTCGACGGCGTTATACATGGCAGCCTCGGCGGTCGCGATCTTCGCCAGCGCCGATCCGAACCAGCGGTGAAACGTCTCGTCGCCGATGCGCGGCACCATCGGCGGCAGCGGTGTGAGCCTCGAGTGCATCATCTCCTCGTACTCATCGAGCGCCGCGTACGCGCCGCCGATCGCCACCGCGGTAAGGGTCAGCGTGAAGCACGCCATCGCCCGTCCGCCGTACATCGGATTTCCGTGTAACTCAACGCCCGGGGTCCCGCGGCCGGCGACGTCGAAGTCGACCATCAACGCGTCCTCGATCGCCCAACTCTCCGGGACCCGGCCGCGATCGAACGTGATCGTGTTCGAGGCCGATCCCTTGAGCCCCATCAGGCGGCCCCAGTCGTCGAGGATCGTGAACTCGCTGCGGGGCACGACGAACAACAGCATGCGCTCGGTCGGCTTGCCGTCGTCGCCGGCGATCAGGGCCTGGCCCATGTAGTGCGTCGACAGCGGGATGCCCGAGCAATAGCCGACCTTGCCCGTCAGCTCCCATCCGGGGGCAAGACCGGACGTGGGGGCGTTGCCGCCGGTGCGGACAGCCGGCCCGATCGGGGCCGCCACGGCGGCACACCGGAAGTCGCCGTCGCCGAAGATCTCGTCCTGCGCCGGCTCCGGCCACCACGAGGCGACCTGGAGGGCGTGGGCGGCGGCCAGAGCGATGCACCACCCCGCGGACACGTCGCCGCGAGACAGCTCCTGGACGACGCGCATGAACGTCGGCGCGCCGAACTCGTAGCCCCCGTACCGCCGCGGGATGTAGCAGCGGTAGAAGCCGGCGTTCACGCAGGCCTCGTGGATCTCGTCCGGCGGACAGGCGCGCCGTTCAGTTTCGGCCGCCTGCTCGCGCAGCAGCGGTTGCAGCGCGATCGCCCGGTCGATCATCTCCTTCGGGGTCAGGTCGGGCTCCGGCGGCGAGCTACCCGCCTGCGCCCCGGCGTCGGCACGGATCGCCATTGAGCCGTACAGTAGCATCCTATCGCCTGATCGTCATACAATCCTGCGGCTGGTGGCACGCGGCGGGGAGCAGCTTCGCCGGCGAGTCCGGACCCCGCGAAACGGAGGATAAGTGCATTCGTTCCCACGACCCCAGGAGCTTCATCTTGTCGCCGCGCGCGAGCCGGCACAAGGCACGTGCCCGGAGTGTGGCAGCGACGAGCTCGCCGACTACCGCGTCCTCAGCGAGGGTGGGTGGTGGGACGTGCGCAAGTGCCAGACCTGCCTGCACTCGCTGAGCCGCGTGGCCGCTCCGCCGTTCGGCTCCTACACCCCGCTCGGACTCGAGATCTCGTGGCCCCTCACGCATCGCTGCATTCGGTCCTGCGTCCTCGCCCGGCATCCACCAGTCGCACCTCTCGGTGCGACCGTACTTACGTGAGCGAACACTTGCTCGGCGTCGACATCGGCGGCACGTTCACCGACGTGGTCGCGGTCCGAGACGGACGTATCACCGTCACCAAGGTTCCGAGTGAGCCGGCGGATCCGGCGCGGCCGGTCGTGGAGGGAAGCCGCCGGCTCGGGGTGGAGGGCAGCGCGGTGTTCAACCACGCCAGCACCGCCGGGCTCAACGCGGTCATCACCCGGCGCCTGCCCAAGGTGGCGTTCCTGACCACCGAGGGCTTCCGGGACATCCTGGTCAAGGGGCGGTTGTGGCGACCGCTCGACGCGCAGACCGACGCGAGCTGGCGCCGGCCGTTCGGCGACTGCGCGCGGCCGCTGATCCCGCGCTACCTGCGCCGGGGCGTCGCTGAGCGGATCCTCGCCGACGGCCGCGTGATGACCGAGCTCGACGAGGACCACGCCCGGCGGCAGCTGGCGGTCCTCGAGCGCTGTGACGTGCAGGGCGTGGCCATCTGCCTGCTGAACTCCTACGTCAACCGCAGTCACGAGGAGCGCCTGCGCGAGCTGACGCTCGAGGTCCTCGGCGATGTGCCGGTCTCGATCTCGGCGGAAACCTCGCCGCTGGCCAAGGAGTACGCGCGCGCGTCGACGACGGTGATCGACGTGATGATGAAGCTGATGTTCAGCGGCTACGCGGGCGAGCTCGATGAGCAGTTGCGGGCACTTGGGTTCACGGGCGAGCTCAACTTCGCCGACTGCGCGGCCACGCTCATACCGTGGCGCGACGCGCTCACGCAGCCGTTTCGGATCGTGGTCGCCGGACCGGCGGCGGGAACGACGTCCGGCGCCCGGCTGGGCGAGGCGATCGGCGAGGCCAACCTGATTTGTTGCGACGTCGGCGGGACTTCCACCGACGTCTCCCTGGTTCAGGATGGCCGGCCGTTCGTCAACGACACGTTCTCGCTCGAGGACGACCTGATCATCAACGCACTGTCGACCGAGATCTCGAGCGTCGGCGCCGGGGGCGGCAGCATCGTCTCGATCTCCCCGGCGGGCGAGGTGCTGGTCGGTCCGGCGAGCGCCGGCGCCGATCCGGGCCCGGCGTGTTACGGGCGCGGGGGCGCATCGCCGACGATCACCGATGCGTGCCTGCTGATGGGCATCCTCGACCCCGACGGCTTCGCCGGCGGAGAGATGCGGCTCGACGAGGAGCGGGCGCGGACGGCGTTTGCGTCGCTGGACTCGCCGCTCTCGCTGCGCGACCGCGTCGCCTACGCGTACCGGATCGCGGTCCACAACATCGCCGAGGAGGTCACGAACGTCGCCATCCGCCACGGCGTGGATCTCCGCGACTTCACCCTGCTGGCATACGGGGCCGCCGGACCGATGCTGCTGCCTGCGGCGCTCGAACAGCTGCATGTCAGGCGGGTCGTGATCCCGCCGCACCCCGGGCTGTTCTCGGCACTCGGGCTGCTCGCCACGGACCTCGTGTACTACGACAGCCAGAGCGCGTACATGGTGCTGACCCCCGAGGCCGCGCCGCGGATCTCGGAGATCTTCGATGACATGGAGCGCAAGCTCCGCGGCCGCACTCCGGCCGGCAGCGCCGCGGTGACGGTGAGGCGCAGTTTCGATGGACGGCTGCTGGGACAGAGCTGGGAGACGCCACTGGTGGAGGTGCCCGAGGGCCCGATCACCGCGGCCACGGTGCAGCGGATGATCGAGCGCTTCCACGATGAGTACGAGCGGCGCTATGGCAACCGCTTCGCGGTCGTGCCGGTGCAGGGGGTCACCTACCGGGTCGAGCTCGTGGTGCCGGTCGAAAAGGTGAGGTACGACCGGCTCCAGTCCGGTGGCGACGGCGCCGTCACCCCCGCGGATCCGCGACCGACGCGGACGGTGACACTCCACTACCTGGAGGACGAACCGTTCGATGCGCCCGAGTACGAGCGCGAGACGCTCGCCCCGGGAATGCGACTCGCGGGCCCCGCGATCATCCGCGAGGCGCTTTCGACGACGTTTCTGTTGGCCGGGCAGCGGGCGGAAGTGGGGCCGCTGGGAGAGATTTCGATTGAGGCCCCGCTGTGATTCGCGATCTTTCAACCGAGGAGTTCGCCGGCCGCTACGGCGCGGACCGGTTCACGGCGACGGTGCTCGCCAACCGCTTCCGATACATCGTCGAGCACGTCTGCGGCCGGCTGCTGACGGCCGCGTTCTCCCCGATCCTGCGCGACTTCTACGACTTCGCGGCGACTCTGACCGGACCGCCGGCGGCCGATTACCCCACGCCGGCGATGAGCAACAGCATCGTGCTGTTCACCGGCACGATGACGGATTCCGTCCGTAACACGATCAACGAGTACGGGCCCGAGCGTCTGGGTCCGGGCGACGTCATCGTCGCCAACGACCCGTACCGGACCGGCACTCACGTCAATGACCTCTTGTTCTGCAGACCCGTCTACGACGGCGCCCGGCTCGCCGGCTTCGTCAACCTGAAGGCCCACCAACTCGACATGGGCGGCGTTGCTCCGGGCGGCTTCAGCCTCACCAAGCACAACGTGTACGAGACTGGACTGGTCCTGTCGCCGCGCGCGCTCTACCGCGGCGGCGAACCGGTGCGCGAGACGTGGAGCCTCATCTTCGACAACGTCCGCTTCGGCGAGATCCTGTTCCCGGACATGCAGACGATCTGCGCCGGCCTGACGCTCGGGGAACGGCTGCTGTCAGAGACGCTCGACCGGTATGGCTTCGACGCGGTCCAGGGGGCGATCACGTATGTCTGCGACGCCGCCGCCGAGCGGATGTCCGAGGCGCTGGCGGCGATCGAAGACGGCGAGTGGGAGGGTGAGGACGCCGCCGACTGCGACGGCGTCGACGACACCGAGGAGTACCGCGTCCACGTCAAGGTCACCAAGCGCGGCGACCGTGCCGAGGTCGACTTCTCGGGGACCTCCCGCCAGGCCCGCACGTGCATCAACGCCACTGCGCTCGATGCCAAGACGACCGTCGGCGTGGCGTTCAAGTACCTGTTCGATCCGCGGACGCCGTTCTCGAGCGGCGCCTGGCGCAACATCGACATCGTCCTCCCCGAGGGCACGGTGGTCAGCGCCCTGCCGCCCGACGGCGCGGTGTTCCTGTACTACGAGCAGAGCCAGGTGATGATCGGCGCGCTGCTGCGCGCGCTGGCCCAGGCGGTCGGCTCGGCGGCGATCGCCGGCGACCGCGGGACCACTGACATCCACAGCGCCAGCGGCGTTCACCCGAACGGCATGCCATGGGTGTCGGCCGCGCAACTCGGCGGTGAGCTGGGCCCGTTCGGCGGCACCGAGCACGGGGACGCCGACACGTGGATGCTGTCCTACCAGGCCAACGGCATCGTGGGCGCGGTGGAGGCGATCGAGTCCGACGTGCCGGCCGTGCTGCTCCGGGAAGAGCCGGTCCCGGACACGGGCGGCCCGGGCTTCAACCGCGGCGGGCTCGCGGTCATGCGCGACTCGCTGTGGCTCGAGGCGGCCAGCCACAATCTCATGTCGCTGCACTACAAGCGACCGGCCGGGTTCGGGGTCAACGGCGGCGGCGACGGCCGCAACGGCGGCGTGTGGATCTGGCCGCCGGACGGCGAGACGCCGGCGAGCCCCGCGACCGGCGACGACGCATATGGCGACTCCGTCCCGCTGGCCGGTCTGCTGAACACCGCCACGAACGCCCCGGACCCCAGCGGGCGGTTCCTGTATCCGTACCGGCAGCCAAGCTGGCAGACCGACCCGCTGACCGTGTTGCGCTACATCAACCGCGGCGGCGGCGGGTGGGGGGATCCGTTCACCCGGGAGCCCGAGCGCGTGCTGATCGACGTGCGTGACGGCTACGTGACCGTGGCCGGGGCGGCCCGGGACTACGGCGTCGTGGTCGTCGGCGACCCGGATCAGGACCCCGAGGGCCTGGTCGTCGACGCGGCCGCCACGGCACGGCTCCGAACGGCCAGGGAGCCGACATGACCCGGCCCTCGCGGTCAGGTGGTGGTGACGGCGATCTGTCGATGCGGGTCGGCAGGGTGGCCGCGCCGCTTCGCGAGCAGGTGCTCGACGTGCTGCGTCAGGCGATCCTCGATTTCCGCCTCAAGCCCGGTCAGCGGCTGATCGAGCGCGAGCTGATCGAGCAGACGGGCGTCTCGCGGACCACGATCCGCGAGGTGCTGCGCCAGCTCGCCGCCGAGGGACTGGTGACGACGATTCCCCAGAAGGGCGCGATCGTCGTCGTGCCCTCCGCCCAGGAGGCGGCCGACCTGTACGAGGTGCGAGCCGCGCTCGAGGCGCTCGCCTGCCGCCGGTTCGTCCGCCGCGCAACCGATGACCAGGTCAAGCAGCTGCGCAGATCGTTCCGGGAGATCGAGCGGCTCGCCAAGCATCGGGGCTCCGACGTCCAGGAGATGCTGGCGGCGAAGGACGACTTCTACGACGTCCTACTCGATGGCGCCGGGAACAAGGCGATCCGCGAGACGCTCGACGGCCTGCGGGCTCGCGTCAGGCTCCTGCGGGCGACTTCGCTCTCGCAGCCGGGCCGCAGTGCCGGCACCGTGTCCGAGATCCGGGACATCGTCCGCGCCGCCGAGGCCCGGGACGAGGACGCGATGGCGGCCGCCTGCGAGTACCACGTCAACCAGGCGGCACGCAGCGGGCTGAGCGGTTTGGCGGAGCTCGACGACGAGGCCGCCGACGTCCTCGAGGCGCTCG
The DNA here is from genome assembly GCA_963746695.1 of uncultured Solirubrobacterales bacterium. Taxonomy (GTDB): domain Bacteria; phylum Actinomycetota; class Thermoleophilia; order Solirubrobacterales; family Solirubrobacteraceae; genus Palsa-465. The sequence continues at coordinate 68,298 of CAVVCP010000022.1, forward strand.
GCGGCTGAGGCTGCCGGTGTCGTCGGCGGCTGGGCTATAGCTAGGCGGCCGCGGCCGCCCCCCACAGCTCCTTGGACGCGATGCGCGCACCCTCGGCGAGGGCGGCGAGCTTGGCCCACTGAATCTCGGGGTGAACCCGGTGGATGAACGCTCCCTGGGCAAATCCGCAGTCGGTCCCGGCGAGGACGTTGTCCTTGCCGACGACGTTGGCGAGTCGGACCAACCGCTGCGCGACCAGGTCCGGATGCTCCACGACGTTGGTGTGATGGGTCACGACCCCCGGGATCAGCTTCTTGCCCTCAGGGAGAGGCACGTCCTCCCACACTCGCCACTCATGCTCATGGCGCGGATTGGCTTGCTCCATCGCGTAATAGCCGGCGTTGACCTGGAGGACCAGGTCGATCGTGTCTCGCAGCGGCGGGTCGTAGGCGTGCGGGCCGTGCCAGCTGCCCCAGCACACGTGGTAGCGGATGCGCTCCGGTGGGAGACCCTCGAGCGCGTGGTTGAGCGCGTCGACACGCAGCTGCGCCCAGCGGCGATAGTCGTCGTCGCTCTGTCCGAGGGACAGCATCGAGTCCCATTCGTGCATGAGCACGGCGTCGTCGACCTGAAGGAAGAACCCCGAATCGACGATCGCGCGGTACTCCTCACGCAGGGCATCCGCCAGGCCGTAGACGAACTCCTCCTCGCTGGCGTAGTGCTCGTTCCTGAGCCAGTAGGCGCTGGCCGGGGCAACGACCGGCATGAACGCCTGCACGTCGTCGTGTCCTTCGAGCGCGGTGCGGAGGTTGGCGATGTCCCGGTCGAGCGCGGCGCGGTCGTACGTGATCGGCCCGGTGCACACCCACTCGATCGCCTGGTTCGACTCCGGCTCATCATCATGCTCGCTCGAGTCTGCGGCCCGATTGCTCTCCCGCACGGCCGCCTCGTCCAGCGCGTCGAGCGCCGCGTACGCCCCGGGGAACTGCTGGCGGTCGCGGCTGGGCGGCATCATGCTCGCGCCCTCCAGGGTCATCACCCGCGCCTCGAGGCCGCTGACCCGCTCGTAGAGATAGGTGATCCAGCTCGCCTTGCCCATCTCACCGTCGTCGACGATGTCGATCCCGGCGTCGATCTGGCGGCTGACGACATCTTGCACCGCACCGCGCAGCACCTCAGCGTACGCGTCCTCGTCATAGCTCTCGCCACGCTCGCCCGCGGCCAGGAACGACAGCAGCTCCGGTGGCCTGATCAGGCTGCCGGTGTGCGTAGCGAGGATCTTGCCCATTTCGTCTCCTAATCGTCCACTTGGCCTCGGCGCTGGTGCCGCGACCAGCCCTGTGCTCAGAGCAAACACGAGTCGTCGCCGAAATGCAAAAAGGCGTCGCTGATTGAGAAGACTTCTCGCGCAGATGTCCACGCGCGCCTAGACCGCCTCGGATATAAACGGTTCGCGGACGCGCGTCGACGGGCGGAGGAGGAGGACGAGGATGAAGGTCAGCATGTTCGAGCAGGTGCCGTACCGGTACCTGCCCGCCGACTTCGAGGATCGCTACAGCTCGGTGGTGACCACGCCGTACTTCGATCTGGTGGAGCCGGAGCGGATGCAGGAATCGCTCCAGTCGGGGTACGCGGAGCTGATGCACGCGGCCCGTGCCGGCTTTGACGGCGTGTGCGTGACCGAGCACAGCCAGTCGACGTATGACATCTCGCCCAACCCGAACCTGATGGCGGCGGCGGTGGCGTACGGCACGCGAGCGGAAGGCCTTGACACGGCCATCACCGTCCTCGGGCGCTCGCTCGGCAAATCGCGAGAGCCCCTGAAGGTCGCCGAGGAGTACGCGCTGCTCGACTGCATCAGCGGCGGGCGGCTCATCGCCGGCTTCCCGGTTGGGCTCAGCTACGACGCAAATCAGAACGGCGCCATCCCGGCGATCGAGACCCGCGAGCGCTACAACGAGCACCGGGAGCTGATCCTCAAGGCGTGGGCCGAGCCCGATCCGTTCGCCTGGAACGGCCGATTCGAGAAGTACGGGCAGGTGAACCTATGGCCGCGGCCGATCCAACAGCCGCATCCCCCGATCTGGATCCCGGGCAGTGGGTCGCCGGGCACGCTGGTGGACATCCTTCGGCGCGACTACGCGTTCGTGTACCTGAGCTGGAGCGGGCCCAAGCTAGTCGGGCACCAGATCTTCGACCGCTACTGGGAGTTCGCCGAGAAGCACGGGCGCGACCTCAACCCGTACCGGCTGGCGTTCCTTCAGGTGGTGGCGGTCTCCGAGACCGACGCCAGCGCCGAGAAGGAGTACGCGCCGCATCTGGAGGCGCATTACCGCGCCGGGCTCGGGACCGTCCCGGTGTCGGGCTTCGCGGTGCCGGGCTACGCGGAGCCGGTCGGGATCGAGCACATGATTCGCAATCCCGGTGATCTCGGGATGCTGGCGAAGATGCGCAACATCACCTACAAGGAGATCGTGGACACGCAGGTGGCGATCGTCGGGAGTCCGGCGACGGTGGCCGATCAGATCGAGGAGTTCGTCAGGGAGTTTCGGATCGGGAACCTGCTGGTGATGCTGCAGAACGGGTCGATGCCGCGCGAGCTGACCGAGAAGAACATCACGCTGTTCGCCGAGGAGGTGCTGCCGAGGCTGCGCCCGATCTGGGACGAAGAGGGCTGGGAGAACCACTGGTGGCCGAGCGGATCTGAGCAGGGAGGCGCGGTCGCGGGCGCGGCGGCCGGAGGGGAGGCGTGATGGCGACCGGTATCGCCGACGTGCGCGACGAGATCGTGGAGGTGTCCGACGGTCGGCTGCGGCTCCACGTCAAGGTGGCGGGCGAGGGTCCACCCGTGGTGTTCTTCCACCCGCTGCCGGGGCTCGAGTGGCAGCCGTTGCTCGACCGGCTGGCCGAGGGCCACACCGTCTATGCGCCGGAGCATCCGGGCACCTCGCCCGGCGACCCGCAGGCGATCCGCGAGGTTCACACGCTCTGGGAGCTGCTGCTCGCCTACGAGGAGGCGTTCCGGGCGCTCGGGCTCGACCGCCCCGCGGTGGTCGGCATGTCGTTCGGCGGGATGGTCGCGGCCGACCTCGCCGCGAGCTTCCCCCAGGCACTCAGCCGGCTCGTCCTGCTGTCACCGATCGGGCTGTGGCGCGACGACGCTCCGATCCGGCTCGTGGAGATGATCACGGGCCCGCCGGAGGAGATTCCGACCTATCTGTTCAAATACCCGGAGAGCGAGGCGGCGCAGGCGCTGCTGGCGCTTCCCGACGATCCGGACCAGGTCCCGACGGCGATCGCTCAGGGCGCGTGGAACGTCGGCTGCACGACGAAGTTCGCGTGGCCGATCGCCGACCACGGACTGGCCCGGCGACTGCACCGGATCGCGGTGCCGACGCTCGTGCTGTGGGGCCGCGACGACGCGCTGGTCCCGGCCGTCTACGCCGAGGAGTTCGGCACGCGGATCGAGGGCAGCCGCGTCGAGGTGCTCGACGACTGCGGCCATGCGCTCCAGGGCGATCAGCCCGAGCAGACGTCCAAGCTGGTCACAGAATTCCTGCGCTGAAGTGGCGGTGGTGCTCGCCGGCGCGCCGCTCCAGTCCGCGCGGATGACGGCTCTACTCGTCCACGGACGAGACCAGGACGAGACGGCAATGCTCGACGTCGCGACGCGGCTGAGCCTTGGCGACGTCGCCTATGTGCTCCCGGTGGCCGCCGGCCGAAGCTGGTATCCGGGCCGGTACTTCGATCCGCCGGCGGTCAACCAGCCGTGGCTGGGGTGGGCGCTCGACGCCTGCGACTCGGCACTCGCCGGCGCCCACCACGCCGGAGTGCCCGATGGACGGATCGTGGTGGCGGGGTTCTCACAGGGCGCGTGCGTCATCGCCGAGCTCGTGGCGCGTCGCGCCCGGCGGTGGGCCGGCGCGGCGATCCTCACCGGGACGCTGCTCGGGCCTGCCGACGATTGGGTCATGCCGGCCGACGTCGCCGGTCTGCCGATGTTCCTCTGCGCCAGCCGCGACGACGATTGGATCGCGCTGGACGATGCCGTGGCCACAGCGCGCGCGTTCGAGACGGCGGGCGCGAGCGTGGTGTTCGAGACCTACGAGGACCGCGAGCACCACATCAACGATCGGGCCATCGAGGGGCTCCGGCGCCTGCTGCGGCGCGTGAAATCGGCTCCCTCGGTCGAGTAGGCTCGGCCCGGATCTCGGGCGAAAGGAGAAGAGGATGCGATTCGGAATTGGCGGGGTCTGCACCGATGAGACGCTTCGGCCGGCAGACGTTGCCCGGAATGTGGAGGAGCTCGGGCTGGAGTCGCTGTTTCTTGGCGAGCACACGCATATCCCGACGGTACGGGTGTCGGCCTACCCCCTCGGCGAGCTGCCCCGTAACTACTGGCGGACGCTCGATCCGTTTGTGGCGCTTGCCGATGCCGCGGCCGCAAGCTCGCGCATTCGCCTCGGAACCGCGGTCTGCCAGCTGGCGCAGCGCGACCCGATCGTCTGCGCGAAGGAGGTGGCAAGCGTCGACGTGCTCAGCGACGGCCGGTTCGAATTTGCCGTGGGCGCGGGGTGGAACCTCGAGGAGATGAGAAACCACGGCACGAACCCGCCCGAGCGGTTCGCGATCATCGAGGACCGCCTCAAGGCGATGCGCGAGATGTGGACCGAAGATGACGCCACCTACCACGGGCCGTACGTGGACTTCGAGCGCATCGCGGTGTGGCCCAAGCCCGTGCAGAAGCCACACCCGCCCGTGTTGCTGGCCGGTAACGGCCCTAGCGCCGAGAGGCGAGTGCTCGACCACGCCGACGGTTGGGCGCCGGTGGCCCTGCCGGATATCGCCGACCGGGTCCGGCGATTGCGGTCGGACGCGCAAGCCGCCGGCCGTAAGGTCTCGGTGACGGTCGTCGCCGTCCCGCCGAGCGCGAAGGAGTTCGAGGAACTCGAGGACGCGGGAGTCGACCGGTGCCTCCATTGGGTGGATTCGATGCACGCGGACGACTTCGAGCCGCAGATGCAGCCGTTTCTGACGGCGATCGAGGAGTACGGATGGGATCGCGCTGAGGCGATGCCCGCCACGTGAGACCGCGGACTTCCCCTGCACTCGATCGAACGGAGGGACTGGATATGTACAAGGTGGTTTGGATCGCCCGTTACCGCAAGGACATGACCAGGCAGGAGGCCAGCGACTACTGGGCCACGCTGCACGGGCCGCCGATGAAGCAGGTCTCGCCGGTGGCCGGCTACGTTCAAAGCCACGTTCAGGGGCCGCTCCCGGCCGTGTCCGGAGTCGCGGAGGAGGAGACGTTGTTCGACGGGTACTCGTGCGCGTGGTGGAACGATCGCGCGGACTACGAGAAGGCGATGAGCACCCCGGCGTGGCATCGGATCCTCGAGGACGGCCCCAAGGTCTTCGACGTCGACTGGCTGTGGAACATGAGCGCTCACATCGAGGAGCATCCGATGATCGAGGGGCCGACGAACCCATACAAGGTCGCCTGGATCGTTCGGTTCAAGGACGGTATGACGCGGGAGGAGGGACGCGAGTATTGGCGCAACGTCCACGGTCCGATCTTCAAGGAGCTGGACATCGATCGCTACGTCCAGAACCACGTGGTCGGCCCGATCGGGGAGGAGGGCGAAACCGACGATGCCGACATCGGCTTCGATGGCTTCTCGGAGTGCTGGTTCCGGGACGAAAGCCAGTTCCGCGCCGCCGTCGAGTCCGATACGTGGGCCGCCGCGGTTGAGGATGCCCAGAACGTCTTCGACATGACCCAGATGTGGGGCGCCGCGCTCAAGGAGAACGTCGTGATCGCGCCGCAGCTCGTCGGCACGTAGGTTCGCGCACGCAAATGGAGCAGCTAGAGCCTGTCCGGCCGAGTCTCGAGCTGATCACCCGGCTTCGGGCGACGCTCGCGGAGCCGCTGGAGCTCGGACAGACGCCGTGGGGTCGACGGCGAGTGATCGGCATCACCGGCGGCGAGTTCGATGGTCCCCTGCTGTCGGGCAAGGTGCTGCCGGGCGGCGCGGATTGGCAGGTGGTCCACGAGGACGGGACCGCGACGATCGATACCCGCTACACGCTCGAGTGTCACGACGGGGCGCTCATCTACGTGGCCACACGCGGGTGCCGCCACGGGCCGCGCGAGGTGCTCGAGCGGATCGCCCGCGGCGAGCCGGTCGATCCTTCGGAGTACTACTTCCGCGTATCGATTCAGTACGAGACGTCGGCGCCTGAGTACGAGTGGCTGAACTGGGTCGTGGCCGTGGCCTCCGCGGTGCGGCTCCGAGACCAGGTTATGTATGACGCGTACGCCTTGAGGTAGCCGTGTCGGTCAGCTGATGACCTGGGTGACCGACGCGTTGATCAGCTCCCAATCGACGTCGACGCCCAGACCCGCGCCAGTCGGCGCGTGGATGTCGCCGTGGGAGTCGATCACCGGGAAGCCGGCCAGGCCGTAGCTCAGGTGCTCGAGCGTGTGATCGCCCGTCCGGTTGAAAGGGAGCACCTCGAACCAATCGCAGTTGTCGATCGCCATCGCGACGTGGAGGTTGGCGACGTTGTTCATGGCGTTGTAGCCATCGTGGATCTCGCAAGGGAGGTTGAACGCCTCCCCGAGGTGCGCGATCTTCATCAGCCCGGTGATCCCTCCTTTGATCACGACATCGCCGCGCACGTAATCGGTCGCCTCGCTCACGACCCAGTGGGCCAGCGCCTCCAGGCCCCCGGGCGTCACCTCGGTCGCCATCAGCGGAATCCGTAGATTCTGCTTGAGCCGACGGTAGCCGTGGATGTCGAGCGCCGGGAGCGGATCCTCGTACCAGAGGTAACCAAGCTCCTCGATCTTCAGCCCAACCTGAAGCGCGTCGGCGTAGGCGTAGCTCCAGGTCCCATCGAGCATGAGTGTCATCTCGTCGCCCACCTCATCGCGGACCCGCGCGCAGGCGTCGATATCGAAGGAGATCGGCGGCGGCGCGTCTGTGCGCCACGGCGCGCGCGGCGGGTGGAGCTTGTAGCCACGCCATCCCTGGCCGCGCCAGTGGGCCGCCTCGTCCGCGTAATCCTGTGCGCTCGCGTGGTGCGCTGAGGACAGGTACACGGGGAGCCGGTCCCGGCAATTGCCGAGCAGCCGGTGAATCGGTAGCCCGGCGGCCTGGCCGGCGATGTCCCAGAGGGCGACGTCGACGACGCCCACCGTGATCGGGTTGATGAAGTGGCCAAGGTTGCAGAGACGACGCCAATGGCGCCCTATCTCGAGCGGATCAGCTCCGAGTAACAGCGGCTTTACGAAGGTGACGATTTCTTGCGCGATCGCCAGCGGGCCGGGACCGGGATAGCTCAGGAAGTTGGTGCCCTCGATTCCGGCGTCGGTCGCGATCCGGAGCACGCCCATCGGAAGCTTCCCGTCGCGGGTCCCGAACACCGCCAGTCGAGGCGACGAGCGCTCGTGCATCGCGATCGTGATATCGGTGATCCGCATACCTGGGGAATCTATGCCCACACGAATGGCTGGACCGCGTATCTGAGCGTCGTCGACGGATACGTGCCGTAGCGCGCGTGATACACGGCCGCAAAGCGGCCGGCGTGCGGAAAGCCCCACTTCGCGCCGATGCTGGCCACTGTGGCTTCGTCGGCGCTGGAGTTGACGAGATCGTCGTGAGCTCGCTCGAGGCGAGTGCGCTGGATGATCTGGTGCGGCGTGGCGCCCAGCGATCGTTGGAAACCCTGCTGGAGCGCTCGGATGCTGACGCCCGCCCAGGAGGCTACCTGCGCGACTGTGATCGGCTCGTGGGCATGTTGCTCGATGTATTCATTGGCGCGCCGGACCGTGCCGGGGCCGATGCTTCGCGCGTGCGAGTCGAGCTGCGCGCGCAGGTTGTGGTCAGCGCTCAGGAGTAGGCCTGAGAGGATGGTGTGCACGAGGGGGGCGGTCATGATCGGCTGGCGGAACAGCGACTCACGATTGAACAGGCTGGTGGCGAGGGTGCAGACCAACCGGTTCCAATCGGCTGCGCCGCGGCGGGAGAGGTCGAGCGCGAGCTCGAAGGCGATCGGCCCGGACATGGATCGATGGAGCAGTTGCTCGAGCGCGTCCTCGAGCGCGCGTCGTTCGATCTTGATCGCGAGCATCTGCCCGGGGGTGCGCCAGCCCGCGAAGCCCGTCGGCCTGTCGGGCCGGAAGATCATTCCCCGCGTCGATGTAGCGATGATCCGGTGCGAACCGCAGTAGGCGCGCGTCTGCCCGGCAGTGACCAGGTTGACCTGGTAGGCGTCTAGGTGTGGTTCGGCATCGACCCGAACTTCGGTGTCGTACGAGAGCCAGCCAAGCGTGATCGGCCCGAGCGAAGCGGCGTCGAGGCTCATCGCAAACGCACGATGGTCGCCCAGGATCGTCAGGCGATGCTCGTGGTAGACGCGCGCGGCCACCGCGTTCGCCTCGACAGGATCGCGGCTCCGCAGACTGACCTCGTGTCGCGCGCCCTGCCCTTCGTCCGTCGGACGTTCAGCGCTGCCCATACTGTTGTCCCGATGTTAGGTGTCGGTCGGCGGTATCGCGACTATCCAGATTGCGAAGCCTACGATCCGCATTGCGTAGTTTTTCAGCTGCGGGGACTTGCTGCAAGCTGATCGAACCGGTTTGCTTGCGCCGTGCCGGGCGAAGTCCCGAGCCGGGCGAAGATTCAACGTGGATCGGCATGAGCGCCGGTCAGGGAGAGAGGAGTGGGACCCATGTTTAGGTCTAAGCGCGCGCGCATCGGCGCGGGTGCGGTAGCGCTAGCCATGATGGCGGCAGTGATCGGTGGGTGCGGGTCGTCCTCGTCGTCGTCGTCGAGCGCGGCATCGTCGAGCACCCCGGCGGCCGCGTCGTCGTCGAGCACGTCAACGGCGGCAGCGTCGTCCTCAGGCGGTTCGGGCGCCCGGATGGCGATCTTCTATTACAACCCGAGCCCGTATGGGGTCGCATCGCTGAAGGGCGCACAGGCGGAGGCCCAGAAGCTGGGCATCAAGCTCGACGCCTTCGACGCCAACAACGACCCGCAGATGCAGTCCACACAGATCCAGGACGCGATCACGACCGGCAAGTACAAGGCCTTCTGGGTCTGGGGTCTGAACGACGTGGCCCTCACGCCGATCATCAACAAGGCGCTCGCCGCCGGCATCAAGGTCGCGGCCGCCGACTACACGTGGGGACCGCTGTCCAATCAGAACGTCCTGACAGCCAACCCGCACTTCGTCACGACCGTCGGCCAGTCGATCGGCGCGGAGTCGACGAACCTGATCGCGGCGATGAACGCCGCCTGCACAAAGCAGGTGGGAAGCGGCCACTGCAACATCGCCTTCCTGCCGGGGCTTGCCAACTACCCGACCGACACGGTCCGTGAGAACGCGATGACCGCGTACTACAAGGGCAAGTCGAATTACACGTTCACGATTCTGCCGCCCGGGATGTACGACCAGGCAGCCTCGCAGAAGGTCGCCCAGACGTACTTCAACGCGAACAAGAACGTCAACGTGTTCGCGACGTTCGGCGACCAGATGGCGGCGGGGACGGTGACCGCGCTGAAGCTGGTGGGCGGCTACACCCCTGGCAAGAACATCGCGATCATCGGGTACGGTGGCGCGAAGGAGGCCGTCGCCCAGGTCCAGAACGGGACTTGGGACGCGACCCTCGGGCTGTACCCGGCCTCCGAGTCGGAGGTCGGCATCGCCGCCCTCAACGACGCACTGAACGGGAAGCCGACGCCGAACCTGGTCAACATCATCAACCCGGCGACCCGCCCGGCGATCATCGACCAGGCGTTCCTCAAGGCCCATCCGGACTTCCATCCCGACTGGACGCTGGAGGGTGGAATAAATTAGGCAGGTGAACACCGGAAGGTCGAGGACGAGCAGGATGAGAGATTGAGCACGAGTCGGATGAGTGCAGCGACGGTCGCACCGGTCCGGCTCGTCTCGATCGGCAAGCGGTACTCCGGCACCAAGGCGCTCGATGACGTGAGCGTCGAGGTTGCCGGAGGTACCGTGCACGCACTTGTCGGCGCGAACGGCGCCGGGAAGTCGACGCTCGGGAAGATCGTCGGCGGCGTCATCCGCCCCGACGACGGACAGCTGTTCGTCGACGACCGGCCCGTCCGCTACACGAGCCCGCGCGAGGCGCGCACCGACGGGATCGCGACGATCGCGCAGGAGCTCTCGCCGGTGCCGCAGATGAGCGTGATCGAAAACGTCTTCCTCGGCATCGAGCCGCGTCGCTCCGGGGTGGTGCAGCGCCGGCAGATGCGCGCGCAGTACGAGAAGCTCATCTCACAATGGGGCTTCGAGCTTGACGGACACGCCAAGGTCGCGGCGTTGCGCACCGCCGACAAGCAGAAGGTCGAGATCCTGCGCGCGGTCGCCTGCGATGCGCGGGTGATCGTGATGGACGAGCCGACCTCGTCGCTGACCAGCGTCGAGACCAAGACGCTCCACAGGATGATCCGGACGCTGCGCGCGAACGGTCGGACGATCGTCTACGTGAGCCACTTCCTCGACGAGGTGCTCGAGCTCGCCGACACGGTGACGGTGCTGCGCAGCGGGCGCCTCGTGCGCACGGCGCCGGCTGCTGACGAAACGGAGGAGACTCTCGTCGCCGGCATGTTCGGAGCTGCCGCGGAGGCGGAGCACTTCGAGAAGCCGCAAGGCTCGACCGGACCCGTCGCCCTGGAGGTGTCCGGTCTGCACCGCAAGGGCGTGCTGACGGACATCTCGCTGCAGATCCGGGCCGGTGAGATCGTCGGCCTCGCCGGGCTTGTGGGCAGCGGCCGCACCGAGCTCGCCCGGGCGATCGCCGGCGCCGATCCGATTGATCGCGGCACGATCGCCGTCGAGGGCAAGGTTCGCCACATCCGCTCGCCCGCGGATGCGATGGCGGCCGGGATGGCGTTCCTGCCCGAGAGCCGCAAGGACGATGGTCTGTTCATGGAGCTCTCCCTTGCGTCGAACACGACATTCGCGGACCTGCGCGCGGTCGCCTCGCGATTCGGAGTATTGCGCCGCGCGATAGAGCGCGTGAAGACGCGCTCGCTTCTGAACTCGCTGTCGGTCGACCCGCCCAACCCGTCGATGAGGGTGGCGAACCTCTCCGGCGGCAACCAGCAGAAGGTCCTCTTCGCTCGCTGGCTGTTCCGCAACCCGCGCGTACTGATCCTCGACGAGCCGACGCGGGGCGTCGACGTCGCAGCGCGCGCAGCTATCCACCGCCTGATCAACGACCTGGCCGCCGAGGGCACGGCTGTGCTGCTGATCTCCTCAGAGATCGAGGAGGTGCTCGGACTCGCCCATCGCGTGCTCGTGATGCGCCTCGGCTCGATCACTCGCGAGTTCGGCGCCGACCCGCCGTTGGATGCCGTGATGGAGGCCGCGTTCGGCCTTGGAGGGAGCACGACCGCATGAGCGCCACGCAGCCGCCCGATCCCGTAGCCGGGGACCCCGTTGGGGCCGGGGACGCCGTCAGCGCAGATGTGATCGCCGCTCCGCGCGTGCACTGGCAGCGCCGGCTCAAGGCCGAGCACGTCCGCGACTACGGCATCGTCGTCTTCGCCGTCGCCCTGTTCGTCTACTTCTCGATCGCCTCGTCCGTCTTCCTCACCAAGAACAACCTCCTCAACCTCGTCTACCAGAACGCGACCATCGGCGTCGCCGCCTGCGCCGTCACCTTGACGATCATCGCCGGGAACTTCGACCTCTCGCTCGGGTCGATCTTCGTCCTGTCAGAGGTGCTCGCCGCATACGTCGCCGTTCACTGGGGGGTCGTGTGGGCGTTCCCCATCGCGATCCTCTCCGGCGCCGTGATGGGCCTCATCAACGGGGGACTGGTGACGAAGCTGCGCATCAACGCATTCCTCGCGACGCTCGCGTCCGCGCTCACGTTCGGCGGCATCGCGGTCGGGGTGACCAAGGGGGGGCTGCTGATCACGCCCACCAGCAGCGTATTCACGTTCATCGGCCAGCACCGCGTCGCCGGCGTCCAGTACCCCGTCGTGATCTTCGCCATCGTCGCGATCATCCTCCAGCTCGTGTTGGCGTACACCGTGTTCGGTCGCCACCTCTACGGCGTCGGCGGCAACCGCGACGCGGCGCGCCTCTCGGGCATCAAGGTGCACCGGACCGTGATCATCACGTTCGTGATCACCGGCGCCGCCTGCGGCCTCGCCGGCCTGATCGACGCTTCGACGACCGGGTCGGGGTCGAGCGACATGAGCGGTCTCGGCGGCCAATTGGCGCTGCTTGCGATCGCCGGCGTCGCGCTCGGCGGCACCAGCATCTTCGGCGGCGTCGGCTCGGTCTGGCGCACCGTCCTCGGTGTGCTGATCCTGGGCATGATCACGAACGGCTTCGACCTGCTCGCGGTTCCGGACTACTGGCAGGACGTTGTCCGCGGCGTCCTGATCATCTGCCGCGGTCGGGATCAGCTCGGTCGTCGACCGGCGCTGAGCCGCTGGGCGCAGGCGGCGGGCTCACGGTCGTTCCGTGAGGGACTCGCTCGCAAACCTCACGGGAGCATGCGCGAGCTGACATTTCGCTCGTCCCGCGCCGGCCTCGGTAGACGACGCATGTGGGGCGTGCGCGCCCTATCAAGGCCACGAGGCGGTGCCCCGTTTGTCAGGGCATGCATGCCCGGTCCGTGATGCATGAGGCGACAGTCGACCCAGACGCCGAGGCATTGCCGACTGGTGCACCACTATCGTGCACGACTCGGCACGGCCTCGCGGGAGCGCGGGACGTTGTCGCGTTAGGCAGCCAACTACTCTCCAGGGCTGGGCGCCGCGGCGGTCGGCGCCCTCGATCGTGACGCTCGCCCACTCCTCGAACATCTTCACGATCTCGATGAAGTCGGCGTCGTCCGGGAAGGTGGCATCGCCGAGGTTCCAGAGCTGCTCGACCGTGGCCCCGAGCAGCATCGGGACGCCGAGGCGCCGTGCCTCGGACACGCACAGGCGGACGTCCTTGGCCATGAGGTTGAGGCGGAACCCCTGATGGAAGGTCCGGGTCAGCACGTATGCGGGGAACTTCTGGGCGGCGGCGGTGTTGGACCCGCTGCTCGCGGCCACGACCCCCAGCAGCGTGGCCGGATCGAGCCCGGCCTTGACGCCGAGCGACGTGGCCTCGGCGGTGATCGCGATCGAACACGCCGACATGAGGTTGTTGATCACCTTGACGGCCTGGCCCTGACCGGGCCGGTCGCCGACGACGAAGATCCGGGAGCCCAGCCGCTCGAGCACCGGTCGGGCGATCGCGACGTGCGCGCGGGCGCCCGCGACCATGACCGTTAGGTGTCCGCTCTCCGCGCCGGCTGTGCCACCGCTGACGGGTGCGTCGACCACGCCGACGCCGGCCGTCTCCAGTAGCGCGGCGACCTCCTCGGCCACCTGGGGGCCGGTGGTGGAGAGGTCGACGTAGACGCGCAGCGCTGACCCCCCGGCCAGCTCGCGGGCGACCTCGGACACCACCTCCGGGGATGGCAGGCTGACCAACACGAGCTCGGCGGCGTCCGCGACCCCACGGGCGCTCTCGCAAACCTCCGCGCCCGCCTCGGCCAACGCGGTGGCGGCCTCCGGAGCCGTGTCGTAGACGCTCACATGATGTCCGGCCTGCACCAGCCGGCGGGCCATCGGGCTGCCCATCGCCCCCAACCCGACGAAGCCGACACGGCGGGGGGAGCCGCCGCCGATCACGCCTGGGAGTGTTCGGCCGAGCGCGGCTCGACGACGCCGAGGGCGATCAGCGCCGCCTCGGCCGTGCGCATTGCTTCCATCGCCGCCGGGACGCCGCAATAGATCGCCGTCTGCAGCAGCGCCTCCTGGATCTCCGCCGCGCTCACGCCGTTGGTGACGGCTCCGCGCACGTGGACCTCGAGCTCATGCCGGCGCCCGAGAGCGGTGAGCATCACGATGTTCAGAAGGCTGCGCACCTTGCGATCCAGCCCGGGGCGCGACCACACCGCCCCCCAGCAGTACTCGGTGACGAGCTCTTGCATCGGGCGGGCGAAATCGGAGGCCTGGCCCAGCGACCGGTCGACGTGCTCGGCGCCCAGCACCTCGCGCCGGGTCTGAAGGCCGAGCTCGAGCTTCGTCTTGTCCTCCATAGGAGTGCGCATCCTTTGGTCCTGTTGCCGAATTCTGTATGACAATCATACAGGCGGCTCGGCCGGTGACAGCGTTGCCCGGAGGCCATGGGCAGCGGCCTAGGCGCGACGGGAGACGACTCGCTCGAGCAGTGTCAGGAGCTCGCGACGCTCGCCGGCAGACAGCGGTTCGAGGAGGGCCGTCTGCGCCGCGTCGACCCGCTTGTCAAGTCGTCTGAGGACTGCCTTGCCGGCGGTGGTGAGGGTGACGACGTTGCGACGGCGGTCCTCGGGATCGCGAACTCGCGCCACCAGTTCGTCGCGCTCGAGCTCGGCTAGCAGCGCGTGCAGATCGCTGCGGTCGATCGACAGTCGCCGGCCGAGCGCGGCCTGGCTCGCGGCGCCCTGCTCGGCGAGCGACGTCAGCACGGCGAAGTGCGGCCGGCGTACGCCTTCTTGGGCCAGGGAGTCTCCGACGAGAGTCGCGCCCCGGCGCGCCAGCTCGCTGGCCAGCCAGCTCGGGAGGCGGCGCAAGCGCTCGGGCGGGTCGTACTCCAGGTGCCCCTCATCGGCTTCCATCGCCGTGAACTGTAGCTTGGACCTGCCAACGTTGGCTTCACCAACGGTGTGTGATATGGTTGGTCATGCCAACGTTGACATCACCAACGAAAGGACCACAATGTCGACCACTCCCACATTCAGCACTCAGCTCCTCGGCCAGACCGAGAAGACGCTCAACGCGATCCTCGACCGTCTGCTCGCGGGCACCGGTGTCGACGAGCCGCAATGGGTGACCCTCACGATCGCCGTCACGAGCGGCGGGTCGGTCGAGCGCGATGCACTCGCCAGCCGTGTCGCGGGCTCGCTGAAGCTCAGCGACGCCCAGGCGCGGGCGCGGGTCGACGAGTTGGCTGCGGCCCAGCTGCTCGAGTCGGTCGACGTGGATGGCTCGTCCGTACGCGTGACCGACGCCGGCAAGCAGCTGCACGGAAAGATCCGCGGCGCCGTCGTCGAGATCACCGGGCGTATGTGGGGCGACCTGCCGGCCGAGGACCTGGCCGCCGCCGGCCGCGTCCTCGCGACCGTGCTCGAGCGAGCCAACGCCGAGCTGGGTCGAGCTTGAGGCTCGCCGCCCCGGGCCCAAGGGATTGTCGGACAAGTAGACAAACTGTTAGGATCGCGGCACGTTGGCCGACCCCGTGAACGACGAGCTGGCAGGAGCCGTGGCGATCGTCACCGGCGCTGCGGGCGGCGTCGGACGGGCGACCGTCGAGCTGCTGACCGCTCGCGGCGCGTGCGTCGTCGCCGAGGACCTGAACCCCGCGGTCGGCGAGCTCGAGGGCGACCAGGTGGCCGGGTTGCTCGGCGACGTCGCCGAGCCGGACACGGCCCGGCGGGCGGTCGCGCTCGCGCGCGATCGCTTCGGCGCGCTGCACGTCGTCGTCAACAACGCGGGGCGCTTCCTGCTCAAGCCGACCGTCGACACCACCGACGATGATTGGGACGAGTTGCTGCGGGTCAACGTGCGCGGCGCGTTTCTGCACTGCCGCGAGGCGCTGCCGGCGCTCAGCGAACACGGGGACGGGCGGATCGTCAATGTCGCCTCGATCTCGGGAACGATCGGGTTGCCGGGACAGACCGCGTACTGCACCACGAAGGGGGCGCTCGTGCAGCTCACTCGGCAGCTGGCGATCGAGCACGCCCCGCGGGTGCGCGTCAACGCAGTGGCACCGGGCGCGATCGACACGGGCTTCACCGACGAGGTGATGGCCGGCGTTCCGGACCGCGAGGCCAGGCTGGCGTCGATCGCGGCCGAGCACCCGCTCGGTCGGCTCGCGCGGGCTGAGGAGATCGCCGAGGTGATCGCCTTCCTGGCGTCGCCGCGCTCGAGCATCATCACCGGAGCCATCCTGATGGCCGACGGAGGCTTCACCGCGCAATGATGCAGACGCGCGAGTCGCCCGATCCCGAGGAGCGAGACTTCCGATGAGAGCAGCGCTGCTGGCAGCGGTCAGAGAGCCCTTCGTGGTGGAGGACATCGACTACCTCGATCCGGCGCCCGGCCGTGTGCTGATTCGCACCGGCGCCTCCCCGTTCTGCTCCACCGACTGCGTGAACTGGCGTGGCGAGCTGTTCAAGATCCCGCCGACCATCCTCGGCCACGCCTCGATGGGAGAGGTGATGGAGGTCGGTGCCGGGGTCGACCACATCGAGGTCGGCGACCGCGTGATCGTGCCGGGCACGTCGGAGTGCGGGGTGTGCTTCTACTGCTCGATCGGCCGCCCCGACCAATGCTCGGAGACGTTCGACCGAGGCGGGATCTGGCCGCATGTGGCCAACCGGCGGAACGGCGAGCCGGTGAGCGCGGCCGGCAACGTGGGCGGCTATGCCGAGGTCATGAACGTCACGGCCAGTCAGGTGTTCCCGGTCCAGACCGATCTGCCCGATGAGTGGCTGAGCTTGCTCGGCTGCGGGATCACGACCGGCGTGGGCTGCGTGCACAACGTCGCCAGGGTGCAGGCCGGCTCCAGCATCGCGATCTTCGGGCTCGGACACCTCGGTCAATGGATGGTGCAGGCTGCCCGGATCGCCGGTGCCCGGCAGATCATCGCCGTGGACCCGATCGCCGAGCGACGCGAGCTGGCCGGCCACTTCGGAGCCACCGACGCGGTCGACCCCGACGCCGGTGATCCGGTGGAGCAGGTGAAGGCGCTCACGCACGGGCGCGGCGCCGACTACACGATGGAGGCAGCGACGCTGGCGTCGGCGTTCCCCCAGACAATCCGGGCGGCTCGGCGGGCCGGAACCGTGGTGCTGACCAGCGTCGAGCGCGGCAACTCCGAGGTGACCGTCCCCCAGCTGGCGCTCTCGGTCGAGGGAAGGGCGATCCTCGGCGCCCAGAACGGCAACGTCCGCATGCGCCGGGACCTGCCCCGGTTCATTCGGATGATGGAGGATGGCTGGCTCGATCCCGAGCCGATCATCACCGCGCGATACCCGCTGGACCGGATCGACGATGCCCTCCACGCGTCCGCGGACAAGCGTGACCTGAGTGGCGTGATCGTGCCCGGACTGGCGGCCTAGGCGTGACGACGGCCACGCCGATCGCCGTGCCGGAGCCGCAGCTGACCGCGGATGAGATCGTCGCTCGCGCCCGCGCTCTGCGCGAGCGTGTGGTGGCTGAGGCTGCCGACGCCGAGGAGCGCGGCACGTACTCCGCCGAGCTTCACGAGCAGTTCGTGGCCGCCGGCTTCCATCGGATCCTGCAGCCACGCCGGTTCGGTGGCTACGAATTCGGTCTGGACACCTTCTATCGCGTGATCATCGAGATCTCCAGCGCCGACGCCGGCATCGGCTGGAACCTGTGCCTGGGCTCGGCGCATGCCCTCCAGGTCGGGGCGTTCTTCCCGGAGCAGGCCCAGGCCGAGTTGTTCGGCCCTGACGGCCATTTCGTCGGGCCGTCCCGGGCGATTCCGCGGGGCCAGGCGACGCCGGCGCCCGGCGGCTATCGGGTCAGCGGGCGCTGGGACTACTGCTCGGGAGCGACCTACTCGACCCACGTCGTCGCGCTCGCGCTCGTCGCCGGGTCGGACGAACGGATCATGGTGGCGATCCCGCGCTCGGACTACGAGATCCTCGACGACTGGGGCGGCGGGGCCACGATCGGGCTCGGCGGCACCGCCTCCAACACGATCACCGCCGACGACGTGTTCGTGCCCGCCCACCTGGCGGTTCGATACGACTGGAAGGATTTCGAGATGCCCCGCGAGGGCACGATCGGCTTCCAGTTGCACGGCAACCCGCTGTATCTGGCACGGGCGATGACCTTCTTCTACGCATCGCTGAACGCCACCCAGATCGGCAACGCCCGGGCCGCGCTCGGCGAGTACGAAGCGATGATGAAGACACGCCCCACGAGCTTCCCGCCGCCGATACCACGTTCGGAGTCGGTCGACTACCAGCGGTGGTTCGGGGAGGCGTACAGCCTCGTCGACACGGCGGAGCTCGCTTTCTTCGGCGCGATCGCGCGCTTCGCCGACAAGTGCGTCGGCTTCGCCGAGCGCGGCGAGCCGTTCACCACCGCCGACGACGGCGCCATCCGCGACGTGCTCGCCCAGTGCGGCAAGCTGGCCTGGCAGGCGGTCGATCTGATGTTCGCCACCGGCGGCTCCAGCGCCGCCCGGCGTGGCTCACGGCTGGAGCGGTGCTTCCGTGACGCCGCGATGTTCCGGACGCACATCGGCGCCCAGTACGACGTCGTGTTCGCCTCCACCGGTCGCGCTCGGCTGGGGCAGCCGCTCACTCACTAGCCCGCCGAGGTCGCAGACGCCGCGGCGTCCGCGACCATGACCGGCGTGAATGCATCGGCTGCGGCGCCGCGTCCACTGGCCGAGCAGGCGGCGTCGAACCTGCTTCATCCCCTGACCCTCGCCCTGCTCGCGCTCACCTTCTCGACCGGCACCGTCGACGCGGTCAGCTACCTCGGCCTTGGCCACGTGTTCACCGCCAACATGACCGGCAACGTCGTGCTGCTCGGCTTCGGAATTGCCGGCGCCGGCGGACTGCCGGTCGTGGCCCCGATTGTCTCGATGGCCGCATTCGCGGTCGCCGCCGGCATCGGCGGCGTACTCGCGCGGCATCTCGCCGATCGGCATCCGAGGCATGTCGCGTGGGCGCTGGGCCTCGAGACCGCCCTACTCGCCGCCGCCGCGATTCTCGTGGCCGTGACTCACCCGCATCCGACGACCGTCGCCGGCGACGTCACGATCGCCCTGATGGCGGCCGCGATGGGCATTCGGAACGCCACCGTACGGCGCATTGGAGTTCCCGACCTGACCACCACGGTGTTGACGCTAACGCTCACCGGCCTGGCCGCCGACTCCACGATCGCCGGCGGATCGGGGAAGGGCAGCGCCAGGCGTACGTCCGCGATCGTCGCGATGCTGGCGGGTGCCGTTGCCGGTGCGCTGATGCTCAGGACCGGCCTTACGCTGCCGCTCGCGTTCGGGGCCGCCCTCGCCGTCGCGACGGCGGTCGGGTACCTATCGGTCACACACGCGCGCGCTGCCTGAGAAAGGCGGTCAGCGCGACGGGTGGTCGCGGAGGCTGCCGATGCTCAGTGACCCGTCGCCCGCCTGGGACGCGGGCGCGTCGGCGGGAGTCTCGCTGGCGTCGGGGGCGCCGGCGGTAAGGTCCTCGAGCATCTCCGCCGCGGGGACGAAGAACAGGCCGCCGGTGACCGCGGTCGAGAAGTCGAGGATGCGATCCGTGGTGCCCGGGGGATCGCCGATGAACATGTTCGTGAGCATCTGCTCGATCAGCTGCGAGGTGCTCGCGTAGCCGATGAAGTAGGTGCCGAACTCCTCCTTGCCGACTTGGCCGAAGGGCATGTTGAAGCGCATGATCTGCCGTTCCTCGCCATCCGGACCGGTGATCACGTTCAGCGCGAGGTGGGAGTCGGGGGGTTTGTCCTCGTCGGGCAACTCGATGTCGTTGAGCTTGGTCCGGCCGACGATCCGCTCCTGCTCCTCGGTGGTCAGGGCATCCCAGGCGCGAAGGTCGTGGAGGTACTTCTGAACGATCACGTAGCTGCCGCCGGCAAACGCGGGGTCCTCGGTCCCGATCAGCACCGCGTCGGCGGCGGCCGCGCCCTCGGGGTTCTCGGTTCCGTCGACGAACCCGAGCACATCGCGCTCATCGAACGAACGGAACCCGTGCACCTCGTCGACGACCTGGGCAAGACCCCGTAGCCGCTCGGTCAACCGCTGCGCGAGCTCGAAGCAGAGGTCGAACCGGTGCGCCCGGATGTGGAACAGCAGGTCGCCCGGCGTCGCGACCGCGCTGTGGCGCGGGCCTGCAAGCTCGCGGAACGGATGGAGGTCGGCCGGGCGGGGGCCGCGGGTCAGCCGGTCCCACAGCGACGCCCCGATCCCCACCACGCACGTCAGCTCCGCCTCGGGCACGCGGAAGCCCACCGACCGCTTGATCCCGGCAGCGTCGGCCAGGACGTCGGCGACACCGGCCTCGGACCCCGACGACACGGTCAGCACGAGGAAGATCGCCGCCTCGGTCGGCAGGCTGAGAATCGGCTGCGGCTCAGGGACGGGCACGATCGGCAATCACGCGCTAGCCAGGAACTTCGCGATCCGGTCGAGCGCGAGCTCGAGCTGCGGGCGCGAGGTGGCGTAGGAGATTCGCAGATGGCGGTCGCCGGCGGCGCCGAAGTCCTTGCCGTCGAGCAGCGCGACGCCGGCCTCCTCGAGCAGCCGATCGGCGAGCCCGGCTGTCGGCACCCCCGAGACGTCCGGGAATGCGTAGAACGCCCCTTGGGGGGTTCGGCAGGTGACCCCGGGCAGCGTGTTCAGCCCGGAAACGATCAGGTCGCGGCGCGCGCGGAACTCCTGCACCATCGCGGCGACAGAGTCTTGCGGGCCGGTGAGCGCGGCGATGCCGGCGGCCTGGACGAACCCGGGAACGCACGAGACCGAGTTCGTGATGAACCGCGTCAGCGGATCGACCAACGGCTGTGGCACGGCGGCGTATCCGCAACGCCAGCCGGTCATCGCGTACGTCTTCGACAGGCCGTCGAGCAGGACCGTGCGGTCGAGCATCCCGGGCAGGCTGGCGATCGAGGCGACCTCGGTGTCGTAGGCGATCCGGCGGTAGACCTCATCGCTCAGCACCCAGGCGGGGGTTTCCAGGATCATCTCGGCGGCCGTTCGCAGGGCGTCGGCCGGAACGACTCCGCCGGTGGGATTGTTCGGCGAGTTCACGATCACGAGCTTCGTCCGCGCGCCGAGCCGAGCGCTCAGGTCCTCGAGCGAGAAGCTGAAGCCGAGCGCCTCGCGCAGCGGCAGCGGGATCGGGACCGCACCCGCCCACCGGATCGCGGACTCGTAGATCGGGAAGCCCGGATCCGGATAGATGACCTCGTCGCCCGGCTCGCACACCGCGAGGATCGTCAGGAACAGAAACAGCTTCGCACCGTTGGCGACGAGCACGCGCTCGGCCGACACGTCGATCCCTCGGGTCTGGGACAGCTCCGCTGCGATCACCTCGCGGAACTCGGCGATGCCGGCGCTCGGCGTGTATCCGGTCTCGCCGCGCTGGATGGCCGCGATACCGGCGGCGGCGATGTGCTCGGGCGTCGGGAAGTCCGGCTGCCCGATCTCGAGATGCACGATCGACCTGCCCATCCGCTCGAGCTCGCGCGCGCGCGCCAGGACCGCGAACGCGGATTCGGTTCCGAGTCGCGCCACGCTCCGCGCGAGCTTCGGCGCGGTTGTCGTCGCGGTCTCGTCCGGCACGACCACGAATTAGAACAGACGGCGGATCAAGTGCCGCGGTCGCGGAAGCGGGACCAGATGTCGCCGAGGGCGATCTGGTCGGTGGCGGTGAGGTGATCGAGGAAGAAGCGCCGGATCCCCTCGTGGTGAGTGACGCGGGCGGCTCTGATCTTCTCGAGGCCGGCGTCGGTTAGCTGGGCGTAGAGGCCACGGCCGTCGTCGTTGGCGGCACAGCGGCTGACGTATCCCTGGCGGACGAGCCGATCGACCAGGCGGGTGCAACCGCTGCGGCTGAGGAGGACCCGGTCGGCGATGTCGGACATCCGCATGCGATGCTCGGGCGCGTCGTCGAGGAACATCAGGACCTCGTAGGCCGAGGCCGACAGCCCGTGCTCGGACTGCATCTGGGCGTCGAGCTCCCTCATCACCTGAGCGTTCGCCTCGAGCATGCCGCGCCAGGCGGCGAGCTCTTGGGGGGAGAGGGTGTCGGTCGACGGCATCGAGTGAGGGGAGCCGGCCGGCACGCGGCGGCGCCGACCGGCTGGATGATCGGAGGCTATGCGGACTGCTTGACGGCGGAGATGTCGAGGGTGAGGTTGACCTTGTCGGAGACGAGCATGTTGCCGCTGCCGAGGGCCTGGTTGAACTTCATGCCGTAGTCGCCGCGGGACAGCTTCCCGGTGACCTCGAGGCCGACGCGCTCGTTGCCCCAGGGGTCGATGTCGGTGCCCTGGACGTCGGCGTGCAGCACGATCTCGTTGGTGACGCCGTGGATCGTCAGCTTGCCGGCGATCCGGAACTCCTCGTCGTCGAGCGCCTCGATCGAGGTCGACTCGAAGCGAAGCTCCGGGAACTGGGCGACGTCGAAGAAGTCGGGCGAGCGGAGGTGATCGTCGCGCTGGGGCTCGTTGGTGTCGACAGACTCGGGCTTGACCGTGCCGTAGACCTTCGCGCTCGAGAGTTCGTCGCCGATCTCCAGCGTCCCCTCGAACTCGGTGAACTCGCCGCGCACGGTGGCGATGCCCATGTGCTTGACCGCGAAGCCGACCTTGGAGTGGGCGGGATCGACCGTCCAGGTGCCGGCGGCGATCGCGGAGGGGGTGGTGGTGCTCATGGTCAATTCCTTCTCCTGTTGGTGGATGAGATTGCGCAAGCAACTATAACACGAAATGATTGTGGGCGCAACTAGCATCAATTGGGACGGCGGTTCAAACAGAGTTCGACTGTAGTTGTACACGCAATCATCTCTGCTATGATTGCATCTGCAACTACTTTGCGAGGAGAACGATGAAGCTCGATGGGATGCACCACATCACGATGATCACCGGCGACGCACAGCGGAATGTCGAGTTCTATGCCGACGTGCTCGGCCTGCGGATGGTCAAGCAGACCGTGAACTTCGATGCGCCCGAGGCGTATCACCTGTACTTCGCCGACGAGCAGGGCTCGCCGGGATCGATCCTCACCTGGTTCGAGTTCGCGGGCGCGCGTCCCGGCCGGGCCGGGGCGGGCATGGTCCACACGATTCAGTTCGGCGTGGCGTCGGAGGAGGCGCTGGCGTTCTGGGCCGAGCGGCTCGCCGGCAAGGGCTATCCCAGCGAGCTTGGGGAGCGGTCGCTGTCCTTCACGGATTACGATGGCCTGCGCCTGGAGCTCGTCGTCGCCGATGACGGCAACCCGCCGCTGCGGGCCGAGCACCCCGAGGTTCCGGCCGAGCATGCGATCGTCGGCGTCGAGGGCGCCCGCGCCTACATCGGTCGGGACGCGGACACCGACCGCGACCTGCTGACCGGCACACTCGGGTTCACCGAGCTAGCCGACGGCGAGTACCGGCTCGACGGCGACACCCGCCACTTCCACTGGGCCTACGACGCCGCGACCGAGCGCGGGATCCAGGGCGCCGGAACCGTCCACCACATCGCATGGCACTCGCGCGACGAGGATCACGCCAGCTGGCAGGAGCGGGTCGCGCAAGCGGGAATGCACGTGACGCCGGTGATCGATCGCGACTACTTCTTCTCGATCTACTTCCGCCAGCCACAGGGGATCCTGTTCGAGATCGCGACGAGCTCGCCCGGCTTCGCCGTCGACGAGGACCCCGAGCATCTCGGCGAGGAGCTGCGCCTGCCCAAGCAGCATGAGCACCTGCGCCCGATGCTGGAGCGCCATCTGACCCCGCTGACCAACCCACGCGCGGCCGCGCGCCAGGAGGCATAGAGCGATGAGCCTGATCTACCGCGAGCGACCGGCGTCGGGCGACCCCGCCGGCCTGCTGATCCTTCACCACGGCCGCGGCGCCGACGAGCGGGACCTGATCGGCCTCGCCGACGTGCTCGACCCCGAGCGACGGCTGCACGTGATCACTCCGCGCGGGCCGTTGACAGTGCCGGGGTGGCCGGGATACCACTGGTACACAGTGCCTCGCGTCGGCTATCCCGACCCGGCGACCTTCGACGCCGCGTACCGCGAGCTCGCGGCGTTCCACGATGAGACGTGGGATCGCACCGGGATCGCGCCCGAGCAGACCGTGCTCGGGGGCTTCTCGATGGGCTCGGTGATGAGCTACGCGCTCGGGCTCGCAGGAGACCGGCCGGTGCCGGCCGGGATCCTCGCGTTCTCGGGGTTCATTCCGACGGTCGCCGGCTGGCAGACCGACCTCGCCTCCCGCAGGAATATGCCAGTGCTGATCACCCACGGCCGGGCGGACCCGATAATGGACGTCGACTTCGCGCGCCGCGCGCACGAGCTCCTCGACGGGGCGGGCCTGCCCGTCACCTATCTCGAATCAGACGCGGCCCACCAAATTGATCCAGCCCATATCCCCGCGGCCACGCGGTGGCTCGCCGCCGCGACCGACGAGAGCCGCTCGCCGGCGGCCACGACTTCCAACTCGAAGGGACGGTGAGGACCGTGCGCAAGCTCCAGAGCCAGGGCGTCCACCACATCACGCTGGTGGGCGCGGGCCGGCAGACGTCGATCGACTTCTGGGAGGGCGTGCTCGGGATGCCGTTCGTGTTCGAGCAGCCCAACCTCGACAATGCCGCCGAGAGCCATCTGTACTTCGATCCGGGTGACGGCCGCCTGATCACGGTGTTCACCAACGAGGAGCGCACGCCCGACCCGCGGCGCACTCCGACCGACCCGGGCTGCGTCCACCACGTCGCGTTCGCGCTGTCGCAGGCGACGTTCGCCCAGGCGGTCGAGCGGCTCGACGAGCGCGGGATCAAGCACAGCGGCGTCAAGGACCGCGGGTTCATGGACTCGATCTACTTCACCGATCCGCTCGGGCTGCTGATCGAGCTCGCGTCGTACCGGTTCGAGCCGCCGGCGGGCCACACGCACGCAGACGTCCTCCTGAAGGCGCACCGGCTCCGCGTCGAGCGGGGCGACTACAACATCACGCGCGTGCATCTGGCCGACGCGATCGAACAGCTCGTCACCGGCTCGCGCGAGTCTCTGTCCGAGGACCGCGCACCCAAGGATCCGTACGTCCACGCACGCCCGGCCGGAGTGGAAGTGCCGAACGAGTGAGGCCACCCAAGGCGTGGACCGCGCCGCCTCGCGACACTAGCTCGAGCCTGGGATCGCGTCACTCGTAGAAAGCGTCCGGAGCCATCCGGATGCGCTCTCTGAACTTCAGGTCATGGCTCGGGATCAGCGCCGCGTCGAGCTCCCGCTCGAGCTGCTCGATCTTCTCCCAGCTCGCCACCATGTGGTCCGGGCTCCAGACCATCGCCCCCGCGGGGAGCGCTCGCGCGCGCATCTTCTCCACGAGGTAGGCGGCGTCGGCGACGAGGATCACGGTCTGGCTCTCGAGCCGGACGATCAGCGACTGGTGGCCGGCGCAGTGGCCGGGCGTGGGCACGACCACAAGCCTGCCGTCGCCGAAGATGTCGTGCTCGCCGTCGAGCTCGTGCCAGCGGATGTCGGGCAGGTCGAAGTCTGGCTTCAGGTACAGGCCCGCCTGATAGATCGGGGGCGAGTACGCGAACGCGAGCTCGTCTCGCTGCACATACACGGGCGCGTGGGTGAAGAAGCAAAGCCCTCCCGCGTGGTCGTAGTGCAGGTGGGACTGCACGACGTGCGTGATGTCGGACGGGTCGATGCCGACGGTCGCGAGCCGGTCGGCCGCCCCGTCGTCGGGTGACATCACGATCTCCCAGTTATCGGCCTCGTCGCCGAGTCGCTCGCGCGGGTTGGTCGCCAGCGACGGGTGCGCGCCCGAGTCGAACACCACGTTCCCGCGCTCGTGCTGTATCAGGTAGAAGAAGTACGGGATGTCGATCTTGGTCCCGACCTCAGGATCGAACGGATCGAACGCGGCCATGTCGGCGCGCTCTCCGCCGGCGTGGAACGCGTACAGCTTCATCCGATCACCCTCTCACGCCAGTCGTGCGAAGTGCGTGCGCACGCGCTCGTCCCGGCGCAGCAGATCCAATGCATAGGTTCCGTGGTCCGGGGCGTAGCCGTTGCCCACGAGCAGCCGCGCGGTCGACGCCACGCCCTCGGCGCCTAGCGCGGCCGCGGTCAGGCTCGCCGCCATCGAGAACAGGACGACCGTGCCGTCGGGCGCGGTCGCGAGCACGGCGGCGAGCTCACACCGGCTCTGGTTGACCACGAGCAGGGTCAGGTTGGCCTCGCCGGCGCCGGCATCGGTCAGCGCCGCCACCGTAGTCAGCGCGTCCGTGGCGTCCGCACGCACGGTTCTCACGCCGGGAACTGCGGCCCGAACGTTCGCCAGCGCGTCCTCACGGACGTCGACGACCGTGACATGCGCGGCGTCGCCCGTGACCTCGCGGGCCGCGCCGGCCGACAGCAGCCCAGCGCGCCCGGCGCCGATCACCGTGACCCACGCGCCGGGGGCCGCCAGCGCGCGCGTGTGCGACGGCGCGCCGTACACGTCGAGCGCGGAGACAACCACCGCGAGCGGCAGGTCGTCCGGCACGCGCGACCAGGGCACGATCGGGGGCAGGATGGCCCGGCCGCGGACCGGGATCTGCGGTGAGTCGGGGTCGAGTGGGCCAACCTCGTCGAGCGTCAGGGGGATCAGGCTCAGCGACGCGAGCGGGACGATCCGGTCGCCGGGCTCGAGGCTGTCGGGGCCGTCGGGGCCGTCGCGGTCGCCGGGGGGATACGCGGGGCCGACCGCGGCGACACGACCGACGAGCACGCCGCCCGAGCCGGTCACCGGGTTGTGCATCTTGCCCCGCGCCAACACGATCTCGGCGACCCGGTCCGCCATCCGCGCGGGGTCGGACTCGCACGCCTCGCGGATCTGGCGGTGACTCGTCGCGTCGAGGTTCAGGAACTCGACCTGGAGTACGAGCTCGGTAGCGCCCGGCGGCCGGGCGCAGTCGAGGCGATCGGCGGCCTGTGGTCCGGCCCCTCGCGGCTCGATCACCCGCACTGAGCCGAGGCGCGTCGCGAGGTCCATCACCTGTGAGGTCTGCGGCGTGGGGGCCCCTTAGTCCGCGGTCCGAACGATCGTAGACTGTATACCATCGTCCCGGTTAGACTCCGCCGCCGTGGACCTGTTCGCGTCCGTGGCGCGCCGTAATCCGGGCCTCGTCGGAGGCGCGCTGTGTTCGACCTGAGCGGCAGGGCGGCCGTGATCACCGGCGCGACGGGCGGGATCGGGTCGGCGGCGGCGCTCGCGCTGTCGGCGCAGGGTGCGGAGGTCCTGCTGGCGGTCGCGCCGGGTGAGTCGGCGGCGGCACAGGCGCTCGCGGCGCAGATCTCCGAGTCAGGCCGGCGGACCGCCGTGGTCGAGGCCGATGTCCGCTCGAGCAAGTCGGTCGACAGCCTGATCGCGCGCGCCCGTGAGCTGTTCGGGCGGCTCGACATCATGATCGCGAACGCCGGGATCGCGCGGACGGTCCCGTTCGAGGACCTCGACGACGAGCGGTGGGAGGAGACCCTCGATACGAACCTCGGTGGCGTGCGGCGCTGCTTCCGGGCCGCAATGCCCGCGATGATCGCCGCCGGTTGGGGCCGGTTGCTCGCCACCAGTTCGATCAGCGGCGCGCGTCACGGGTGGGCCGACCACTCCGCGTACACCGCGAGCAAGGCCGGGATCGTCGGGCTCGTGCGGAGCCTGGCGCTCGAGGCCGCGGGTCACGGGGTCACCGTGAACGCGGTGGCGCCAGGGCTGATCCGGACTGCGCAGAGCCTCGATCCGGTCAACTCGCTCGGGCCCGACGGGGTCGAACGCGTAGGCCGCAAGCTGCCCGTGCGTCGCGCCGGCAACCCCGACGACATCGCCGCCGCGTTCGTCTTCCTGGCCAGCGAGGAGGCGTCGTTCATCACGGGGCAGACGCTGGTGGTCGACGGTGGCGCGGCCCTCGGCGGCTACTGAGACTCCACGTTTCCGCACTCGCCGCGGTCGAGTTGCACGTTAGGGGCCAACCCCGCGCCGGGGCCCACCGCGGCCATTGTCGACCGTCTACCATTCGGCCGGTCGCCGCGGGACGGCTGACCGGGCCGTCGTGGGGCGGCTGATTTCTCAGTCGGAGGACTTCGGGTTTGCGCGTGGCAGTGGACACCGGCGGCACGTTCACGGATCTGGTCCTCGACGAGGACGGGGCGCTCCGCCTGTTCAAGAGCCCCACGACGCCGCATGACCCGGTCCGCGGTGTGCTCGACGTACTGACGGTGGCCGCGGACAGCCTGGGCACGGACCTCGCCGAGCTGCTCGGGCGAGTGGAGCTGTTCGTCCACGGGACCACGCACGCGACGAACGCCGTGCTCACGCACACGACCGCCAGGACCGCGTTCCTCACGACCAAAGGCCATCCCGACATCCTGCTGTTCCGGGAGGGCGGCCGCGTCCGGCCGTTCGACTTCACGCGCCGCTACCCCGACCCATACATTCCGCGCGCGCTGACGTTCGAGGTGCCCGAGCGGGTCGGGTCCGCCGGCGAGATCGTCACCACCCTCGACGAAGCGGCGACCGCAGACCTGATCGTCGGGCTAGCCGATAACGAGGTCGAGGCGGTGGCGGTGTGCCTGTTGTGGTCAACCGTCAACCCGGTGCACGAGCTGCGCGTCGCGGAGCTGCTCGAGCAGCATCTCCCCGGCGTTCCCTACACGCTGTCCCACGCGCTCAACCCATCGCTGCGCGAGTACCGCCGCGCCGCGTCCGCCGCGATCGACGCGTCGCTGAAGCCGCTGATGACGCGCTACCTGGCCTCGCTCGAGCAACGCCTGAGAGACGCCGGACTGAAAGGGCGGCTGCTGGTGGTCACCGCCAGCGGCGGCGTGCTCGACGCCGACACGATGGCGGCCGCGCCGATCCACTCGATCAACTCGGGTCCTTCGATGGCGCCGGTCGCGGGCCGCTACTACGCCGAGCGCGAGGCGGGCGCCACCACCGCGGTGATCGCCGACACCGGCGGCACGAGTTACGACGTCGGCCTCGTGCGCCACGGTCGGATCCCGTGGACGCGCGAGTCGTGGCTCGGCCGGCAGTACGAGAGCGACCTCACCGGGTTCCCGTCGGTCGACGTCAAGAGCATCGGCGCCGGCGGCGGCAGCATCGCCTGGGTCGACGAGGGCGGTCTGCTTCGCGTCGGGCCTGGCAGCGCGGGCGCCGATCCGGGCCCGGCCTGTTACGCGCGCGGCGGCGTGCACCCGACGGTCACCGACGCAGCGGTCGTGCTCGGGTACATCGATCCCGGCTACTTCCTCGGTGGCGCGATCGCGCTCGACGTGCACTCCGCGCGGCAAGCGCTCGAGCGCGATGTCGGCAGCCGACTGAATCTGACCGTCGAGGACGCGGCGATCGCCGTGCTCCGGCTCGCGACCGAGCATATGGTGCGAGCGATCGAGGACATCACGCTCGGCCGCGGGATCGACCCTCGCGATGCCGTGCTCGTCGCCGGCGGTGGCGCCGCCGGGATCAACGCCGTGGCCATCGCCAAACGCCTCGGCTGCAAGCGCGTGGTGTTTCCCGACCTCGGCGCGGCTCTCAGCGCCGTCGGGGCGCTGATCTCCGACCTCACGGCCGAGTACGGCGCGACGTTCCGCGCGCGCAGCGACGCGTTCGACCTGGCGGCGGCGAGCACCGCGCTCAGCGAACTCCACGACCGGTGCCGGCGGTTCGCCGCGGGTCCCGGCGCGGGCGCGGTGGCGACGCGGATCGAGTTCGCCGCCGAGGCGCGCTACCCCGGCCAGGTGTGGGAGCTCGAGGTTCCGCTCCGCGGCCCCCGGTTCGAGACCGAAGCGGACGTCGAGGCCCTGGCCAGCGACTTCCACGACCACCACATGGACGTGTTCGCAACCTGCGACCGCAGGTCGCCAATCGAGGTGATCGGGTGGCGCGCCCGGGTCCAGTGCCAGCTCGACGAGAGCACCGAGGTCGCTGCGGCACAGAGCACGACCGCGCCCGCCCGCGCTGACGCAACCCGCCCGGCGTGGTTCGCCGGGCACCCGGATCCGCTTGAGACGACGGTGCGATCGCTGTACGCGATCGCGCCCGCTGAGGAGCTCATCGGCCCCGCGATCGTCGAGTCGCCGGTGACGACGATCGTGATCGAGCCCGGCGCCCGGGCCGTCGGCACCGAAGGCGGCAGCCTCGTGGTCGCGATCGGTGCCGACCGTGCCGCGGATCCCGCGCTCGGCCGGCAGGTGGCCGCGTGACCCGCGCCGCTCACGACCTCGACAGCGTCGAGCTCGCGGTGATCTCGAATCGGTTCGAGGCGGCTGTGCTCGCGATGATGAACACGCTGTTGCGGACATCGCGCTCGGGCGTGATCAACAACGGGCGGGACTTCTCCTGCTGTGTGATCACGGGCGCCGACGAGCTGCTCGCGATGGCCGAGAGCCAGCCGATCCACGTCCTCAGCGGGCCCGACCTGATGGCGAAGGCGATGAAGGAGCACCACCCCGAGCTCCGACGCGGCGACGCGTTCCTGAACAACTCTCCCTACCACGGCAACTCGCACGCCGCTGACCACACGATCCTCGTCCCGGTGATCGACGCCGACGGGATCCACCGCTTCACGGTGCTCGCCAAGGCCCATCAGGCCGACTGCGGCAATGCGGTCCCGACGACATACGCGGCCGAGGCGCGCGACGTGTATGAGGAAGGCGCGCCGATCTTCCCGTGCGTGCGGGTCCAGCGCGGCTACTCCGACGTCGAGGACGTGATCCGCATGTGCCGGATGCGCATCCGCGTCCCCGACCAGTGGTGGGCCGACTACCTGGCGCTGATCGGCGCAGCGCGGATCGGCGAACGGCGCGTGCTCGCGCTCGGCGAGGAGCTCGGCTGGAACGTGCTCGAGGCATACACGCGGGGGTGGTTCGACTACTCCGAGCGCCGGATGGACGCGGCGATCCGGCGCCTCCCTGCCAGCGAGATCGCGATCAGCACCGCGCACGATCCGTTCCCAGGGGTGCCCGACGGGATCCCGATCACGGTGGCGATCAAAGTGCAGAGCGACGAGGGCCGGCTCGAGATCGACCTGCGCGACAACCCCGACTGCCAGCCGTGCGGCCTCAACCTCACCGAGTCGACGGCGCGAACGGCCGCGATGCTCGGCGTGTTCAACGCGATCGGCCGCGACGTGCCGCCGAACGCGGGCAGCTTCCGCCGGCTGTCGGTCCTGGTGCGGGAGAACTGCGTGGTCGGCGTGCCGCGCTTCCCCGCGAGCTGCTCGGTGGCGACGACCAACCTCGCCGACCGGGTCGGGAACGCCGTCCAGCGCGGGCTGGCCGAGTTGTGCGACGGAGTCGGGCTGGCCGAGGTCGGGCTGAGCCTTCCGGCGGCCTGGGCCGTGATCAGCGGGACCGACCCGCGCCACGATGGACGGCCGTTCATCAACCAGCTGATCCTGTCCGGGGTAACCGGCGGCTCGGGCGGACCCGATGCCGACGGCTGGCTCACGCTCGGCGGCATCGGCGACGCCGGACAGCCGTTCCGCGACAGCGTCGAGATCGACGAGCTGGCGCAGCCGATCCGGATCCTCGAACAGCGGATCGTCCCCGACAGCGAGGGGCCGGGGCGCCACCGGGGCGCGCCCGCCGCGTACGTGGAGTACGGACCGGTCGGCACCTCGATGGAGGTGATGTACGCGAGCGATGGCAGCATCAACCCGGCGCGCGGCGCCCGGGGCGGAGGCGACGGCGCCCCCGCGGGCCAGTTCCGGCGCACCGCCGACGGAACGGTCGTCGCGCTGGCGCCGTACGAGCGGGTGATGGTCGCGCCCGGGGAGACGGTGATCTCGGTCTGCTGCTCGGGCGGGGGCTACGGGGAGCCGCTGGGGCGCGACCCCGAGCTCGTGCGCGCGGATGTCGTCGAAGGCTGGATCGGGACCGAGCGTGCCAGGGACGTGTACGGAGTCGTGTGCGACGAGCTCGGCGATATCGACCCGGAGGCGACGCGTGCGGCAAGAGCTGCGGCGCCGGGAACGTGATGGGAAGGCTGTCCGGCCGCGTCGCGATCGTCACCGGCGCAGGGCGCGGGATCGGACGCGGCATCGCTACCGCGTTCGCGCGCGAGGGCGCGGCGCTCGCGCTCGTCGACCGCGACGATCGCACGCTGCAGGAGACCCAGCAGGAGTGCGCCGGGCACGGCTTTGGAGCGATCGCGATCGTCGCCGACGTCAGCGACCCGCGGGATGTCGAGGCGATGGTCGACCGGACCTTGACCGACCTCGGAGGGCTTCACATTCTCGTCAACAACGCCGGCGTCTGCTCGGTGTCGACCGTCGCCGAGATGGAGCTCGCCGAGTGGAAGCGGATCATCGACACCGATCTCACCGGCGTGTTCCTGTGCACGAAGGCGGTGCTCCCGGCGATGATGGCGCGGCGC
This sequence comes from uncultured Solirubrobacterales bacterium, assembly GCA_963746695.1. Lineage (GTDB taxonomy): Bacteria > Actinomycetota > Thermoleophilia > Solirubrobacterales > Solirubrobacteraceae > Palsa-465. Next base: position 100,486 of record CAVVCP010000022.1, read on the forward strand.
TACGGGCGGATCATCTCGATCGGCTCGCAGCTCGCGACCAAGGGATCGGCGACGATGGCCCACTACTGCGCGGCCAAGAGCGGCGTCCACGGCTTCACGCGTGCGCTGGCCTATGAGGTCGCCCCGTTCAAGATCACCGCGAACGTGATCGCGCCGGGGCCGATCGAGACCGACATGCTGTGGGCCGACCCGCAGGAGTGGCTCGACGCCAAGCGGGCCGAGATCCCGCTCGGGCGGTTCGGACGGGTCGAGGAGATCGCGCCGACCGCGGTGCTGCTCGCCTCCGACGAGGGCGCCTACTACACCGGATCGACGCTGAACGTCTCCGGTGGCGACGTGATGTAGCCGAGCGAGCGGCGGCGAGGATCATCGCCGGCGCCCTCGCCGAACAGCCGGGCGGGGATCTCGTCGCGGCCGAAGACGTCGGCGAACGTCTCGCGCCGGCGGATCAGGTCGGCCTGCTCGCCGCATACGAGCACGACCGCCGGCCGCCCGATCGAGTTCGCGTTCGAGGCCTCGCCGTCGGCGTACGCGCCGGTGTCGAGGATCGCGAGCAGCTCGCCGGCGTGGATCCCCTCGAGTGGCGCCTGCTCGGCGATCAGGTCGAGCACGCACAGCGGCCCGACGACGTCGACGAGCTCCTCTGCCCGCCCGCGCGTCCGCAGCGGCGTCAAGGCGTGGGCATCGGTCGGCGAGCGTGACATCCCGATGTGCGTGATCGCGGCGTCGACCTCCACCCACACGCGACGCAGGGACCGCTTGACGGTTCCGACGCGGGTCACCGTGACCCCGGCCGGGCCGGCGATGTAACGGCCGGGCTCGAGACCGAGGCGCGGGGCGGGGACGCCGGCCCGGTAGAGCCCGTCGGCGAGCCGCGTGCACAGCGCGTCGGCGTACAGCTCGATCCCCGGGACGAAGCTGTCCTCGATGCGCGGCCACGCCCCGCCGTCCCGCGGCTTTCGGAAGTACGGATCGCGTCCTTGCGTGAACCCGCCGCCGACGGTCAGGATGTCCGGATGCCATCCGGCCTCGGAGGTGAGCAGCGCGATCGTGCTCACGAGCGCGTCGGCAAGGTCGCCGAACAGCTCAGGCTCGGGAACGTGCCGGCCAAGGTGGCAGTGGAGCCCGACCAGCTCGAGCTCGTCCATCGTCAGGATTGCCGCCGCCGTGCTCGCGGTGTCCCCCGGGCCGAGGCCCCACTTCGATCGCTCGATGTAGCCGCCGACGGTTCCCGGGGCAAGCTCGGTGTGACGATCCGAGAGCGGGGCCGGGTCTGGCTTGGTCCGGATCCCGACCCGGGCGCGCCGTCCCTCCGCGGCCGCGATCGAGCGAATGCGTGCCGGCTCGTCGGGATCGTCGACGTTGATCCGCGCTCCGCACCGGACCGCGGCGCGAATCGCGTCATCGGCCTTGTTGTTGCCGTTCAGCACGAGCGTGTGACCGGGCGTGCCCGCGATCAGCGAGGCTTGAAGCTCGGGCAGGCCGAGGCAGTCGCCATGGGCCCCCTCGTCGGCGAGCACGCGCCGGACGGCGAGCGCGGGATTTGCCTTGATCGCGTAACAGATCTCGACGCCGGGATCCCACCGCGCGGCGAACGCGTCGCGGATCCGCCGGTAGTTCTCGCGCAGCCGCGTCTCGGAGATCACGTGGAGCGGCGTGCCGTAGCGCTCGGCGAGCTCGCTAAGCCGAACCTGATCGATCACCAGCTCGCCGTCCTCGGCACGGGTCAAGTGGCTGTCGAGCCGGTTCAGCATGCTGACGACGCGCTTGTCATTCGGTTGACCGGTCGGTTGACCCGGGTGCTCCGGTGTGGCGATAATCGTAGACCGTAGACAATTTCGAGGCGAGGTTAACGGGGTGAGCACGACCAGCGCGACGACCAGTCAGTGGCAGTTTCCCCAGGACGTGCGGCGGACGTACAGGACCGCGGTGCGCGGCAAGGGCATCAGGATCTGGGACACCGAGGGCCGCGAGTACATCGACGCCGACTCCGGCGCGATCTCGGTGATCAGCATCGGTCACGGCGTGACCGAGGTCGCCGACGCGATCGCCGAGCAGGCCGCCCGGCTCGCCTACGTGCACGACGTCCAGTTCCAGCACGAGCCGGCCGAGGAGCTCGCCGCGGCGATCGCCCGGTTCGCGCCTGGGTCGCTCAACCGGACGGCGTTCGTGTCCGGAGGGTCGGAGGCCGTCGAGTCCGCGATCAAGCTGGCCCGCAATCACCACGTGCTCCGGGGCCACGAGACCAAGCACGTGGTCCTGTCGCGAGCCCGCAGCTATCACGGCGCGACGCTGTTCGCGCTGTCGATCGGCGGTGTTCCCCACCGGCAGAAGCCGTACCTGCCCTACATGGCGAGTGGCCATCCGGAGGTTGTCGCGCCCTACTGCTATCGCTGCCCGCTCGGGCTCGCGTACCCGGCGTGTGACAACGCGTGCGCGACCGACCTCGAGCGCGCGATTCTCGAGATCGGGGCGGAGAACGTCGCGGCGTTCATCGCCGAGCCGATCGTCGCCGCCGCCGGCCCGGGGATCACCCCGCAGCCGGGCTACTACGAGCGCATCCGCGAGGTGTGCGACCGCCACGACATCGTGATGATCTCCGATGAGGTGGTCACCGGGTGGGGACGCACCGGCCGCAACTTCGGGATCGACCATTGGGGGGTTGAGCCGGACGTGATCGTCACCGCCAAGGGACTTGCCGGCGGGTACGTCCCGCTCGGCGCGGTGATCATGTCCGACGCGATCGCGGAGACGTTCATCGGCTCGGGCAGCTCGTTCGTCCACGACTTCACCTACGGCGCCCACCCGGTCGCGTGCGCGGCCGGGCTCGCGGTGCTGCGGATCATCGAGCGGGACCGGCTCGTCGAGAACGCGGCCGTCCAGGGCGAGTACCTGTTCCGGCGACTGCGCGAGCTGGCCGACAGCCAGAGCCTGATCGGCGACATCCGCGGCAAGGGCCTGCTCGCCGGGATCGAGCTCGTCGCCGATCGCAGTACCGGCACGCCGGCGCCACCCGAACTCGAGCTGGCCCGCAAGGTGCACCTGGCAGCCCAGGAGCACGGCTTGATGATCTATCCGGGCGCCGGCACCGACGGTGTCGCCGGCGACCAGATCCTGGTCTCACCGCCGCTGACGGTCGAGGCCGACGACATCGACGAGATCGTGCAGCGATTGGCCCTAGGGCTAAACGACGTGGCGAAATTGTTGACCGTCGACGATTGACTGTCCTACGAGCGGGGTGATAGACGTGGCATTGACGTGGTGCAAATGACCCGTGTGAGCTCTTCGACGAGGCCGCTGAAGCCGGTGACCCGCACTTCGGTGGCCGAGAGTGCGTATGAGGCGATCCGGGACTCGATCCTCCAGGGCCGATATCCGCCCGGCGAGCAGCTCGTCGAGGCGCGGCTGGCCAGCGAGCTCGGCGTCAGCCGGGGGCCGGTGCGCGAGGCGCTCGGCCGGTTGACCGAGGAGGGCCTGCTCGTCGACATCCTCCACCGGGGGACGTTCGTGCGCGAGTTCGAGCCCAGCGACGTGATCGACATCTACAACGTCCGGATCGGGCTCGAGTCGGTCGCGGTCAGGCTGGTCGTCCTGTCCGGCCGACCGGTGCGACCGCTGGTTTCGCTCGTGGAGGACATGCGCAAGGCCGCGCGCGCCGGCGACCTCGGCCGCCTGAGCCGGCTCGAGTTCCGCTTCCACGAGACGCTCTGCGACCTGTCCGGGAACGCCGTGCTCGCGTCGGTGTTCCGCTCGATCTCCTCGCAGGTGCAGATGGTCCTGTCGCTCGACAACGCCTCCTACGCCGATCCGCAGCAGATCGCCGACGAGCACGTTCCGGTGATCGAGGCGATCGAGGCCGGCGATCCGGAAGTCGCGGTCGAGCGGATCACCCAGCACATCCTCTGCTCCGTCGAGCCGCTGTTCGTGCGCCTGTACGGGCACGCCGACATCCCCGAGGCCAAACGGCTGATCGCATCCGTCAAGTGACGCCATCGAGCACCCACGGCGCGGCCGTCGCGGTCGACATCGGCGGGACGTTCACGGACCTGGTGGCTTACGAGAGCGCGACCAACTCCCTGCGCGTGACCAAGGTGCTCACCGACGTCGCCGACCGGGCTCGGGGCGTCGCGCACGTGATCGACGCCAGCGACGTGCCCGCGGACCTCCTTCGAGGCGAGTTCATCCACGGCACGACGGCGGCGACGAACGCGGTGATCGAGGGCACGACCGCGCTGACCGCGCTGATCACCACCCGGGGCTTCCGCGACGCGCTCGAGCTGATGCGCGGCGACCGGCCGCTCCCCGTTTACGACGTCAACTGGCGAAAGCCCGATCCGCTGATTCCTCGCCGGCTTCGATTCGAGGTCACCGAGCGGCTCGCCGCCGACGGCACGGTCGTCGAGCCGCTCGACGAGGATCAGTTGCGCGAGCTGCTGCGAAGCGAGCAATTCGACGAGGTCGAGGCGGTAGCGGTGTGCTTCCTGCATTCGTTCCTCGACGGTCGCCACGAACGCCGCGCCGCCGAGATCATCGGCGAGGAGCGGCCGGGGGTGCCGGTGTCGATCTCGTGCGAGGTCGACCCCGAGGTCCGCGAGTACGAGCGGACCTCGACGGTGACGCTGGACGCGATGCTCAAGCCGATGATGAGCACGTACCTGCGCCGGCTCGAGCAGACGCTGGAGGCGCTCGACGCCGACGTGCTCGTGATGCTCGCGAACGCCGGCGTGCTCTCGATTCGGGCCGCGGTCGAGCGTCCGCTGCTCACGCTCCACTCCGGTCCTGCCGGCGGCGTCGTCGGCGCCGCGACGCTCGGCCGGATCCTCGGGCGATCGAACCTGATCACCGCCGACATGGGTGGCACCAGCTTCGACGTTTGCGCGATCGTCGACGGCCGGCCGCGGTTCCGCAACGAGGGGCAGATCCGCTGGGGCATCCCGTTCCGGATGGGCCTCGTCGACGTCGGCACGATCGGGGCCGGCGGAGGGACGATCGGCTGGATTGACGGAGGCGGCCTGCTCAGGGTTGGGCCCGGCAGCGCCGGCGCGGACCCCGGGCCGGCATGTTACGGGCGCGGCGGCACCGAGCCGACGGTCACCGACGCGTTCTCGGTGCTCGGCTACCTCGGCTCCGGGCACCTGGCCGGCGGCGAGATCGAGCTGCATCCGGATCTCGCCCGCGACGCGATCGCGGGGGTGGCCGGCCGCCTCGGGCGCTCGCCCGAATACGTCGCCGACGGCATGCTCCAGATCGCGATCGCGCACATGGCCGGCGAGATCAGGAAGAACTCGGTCGAGCGCGGCGACGACCCGCGCGAGTTCTCGCTGTTCTCGTTCGGCGGCGCGGGCGCGATGGTGGCGAGCCTGCTCGCGCGGATGCTCGGCATGCGTGAGGTGATCGTGCCTCCGTTCGCCGGCGCTTTCTCAGCGCTCGGGATGCTCGGCGCCGAGCTTCGTTGCCAGGTCCGCAGCACGCTCTACGGGCGGACCTCTGCGCTCGACCCGCAGGCGGTCGAGGCCGCGTTCCGCGAGGCCGAGGCCGCGGTGCTGCGGGAGTTCCCGAACCCGCGCGACGACGTGAAGCTCGAGCGTGAGATGTCGCTGCGGTACGTCGGCCAGCGACACGAGCTGCAGGTCCCGCTCGCGGGCGGCCGCGCATCGGCCGAGGCGTTCGATCGCGCACGGCTCGACTTCGACCGGCTCCACCGGTCGACGTTCGAGCACGACCGACCGGCCGATCCGGTCGAGCTCCGCGGGATCGCGGTGACGGCGACCGTCGATCGTCCGGTCCCGGTTCTCCGTCACCAGGGCACGGAATCGGTGAGCGCGAGCCTCCGGGATCGCCGGCAGGTGCTGCTGACCGGAGAGGCCGCCACCACCGAGGTGCCGGTGTACGACCGCATCAGCATCGCGGCCGGGCTCACGATCGACGGTCCCGCGATCCTCGAGTCAGCGGACGCGACGGTCGTGGTCTATCCCGCACAGACGGCGTTCGTCCATGAGACGGGTTCGCTGCTGATCACGGAGGGTGCGGCATGAGCGGGGTCGCGAGCGAGCCGGTGGACCTGATCACGCTCGAGATCATCCGCAGCACGCTGATCAAGCTGACCGAGGAGATGGGCATCGCGATGGGGCGGACCTCGCACTCGCCGATCTTCAACGAGGGACGCGATTACTCGTGCGCCGTGTTCGACAGCACCGGCGAGATGATCGCGCAGGCCGCGTTCGATCCGCTGCATCTCGGCGCGATGCCGTTCGCGGTGGAGTGGGCGCTCGGAGAGCTCGGCGTCGACAAGCTCGCGGCCGGCGACGTGATCCTCAGCAACGACCCCTACCGGGGCGGGAGCCACCTTCCCGACTTCACGATGATGCTGCCGGTCGTCGTCGACGGCCAGGTCATCGCGGTGTGTGCGAACCGGGCCCATCAGGTCGACGTCGGCGGATCGGTGCCCGGCAGCTTCTTCGGCGAGGCGACCGAGGTGTTCCAGGAGGGCGTGTGCGTCCCACCAGTGCTGATCGCGCGCGCGGGCGAGGAGGTCGAGGACGTGTGGCGGCTGATCCTCGCCAACGTGCGCGACCCAGACTCTGCGCGCGGGGACTTGCGGGCGATGCTCGGATCGCTGCGGACCGGTGAGCGGCGCGTGCTCGAGCTCGTCCGCCGCCACGGCCGGGACACGTTCAGCGCGGTGCTCGAGGAGATCAAGGACTACTCCGAGCGGCGCATGCGCAAGGAGATCGAGCAGATCCCCGACGGCGAGTATCAGTTCGTGCAGTGGCTCGAGGACGACGGCCACTCGTTGGTCCCGCTCGCGGTCGCAGTGACCGTGACGGTCTCCGGCAGCGATGTGATCGCTGACTTCACCGGGTCGGCGCCACAGGCGCTCGGGCCGATCAACGCCCCCTACGCGGTCACCGCGTCGAACGTGTACTGCCCGCTGCTCGAGTTGGTGGCCCCCGACATTCCGACCAACCACGGCTGCTACCGGCCGATCACGGTGATCGCGCCGCCGGGGACGGTCGTGAACCCGATCCATCCCGCTCCGGTCGTCGGTGGCAACGTCGAGACCTCGGCGCGGATCAGCGAGGCGGTGATGGGCGCCCTCGCCCAGGCCGTGCCCGACCGGGTCGTCGCGCCCTCGCACGGCACGTTCCTGAACCTCACGGCCGGAGGCTATGACCCGCGCACCGACACCGACTTCGTGTTCTACCTGTACCGCGAGGGCGGTTGGGGCGGCCGCCTCGCCGCCGACGGCAACAGCGCGGTGTTCGGGACGTGGTCCAACGACCGCCAGTCCTCGATGGAGGCGAATGAGCAGGTGTATGCGATCCGGTTCGAGGCCCACGCGCTGACCGAGGACTCCGATGGAGCCGGTCGCAGTCGCGGCGGCCTCGGTACCACGATGCGGATCCGCGTGCTCTGTCCGTCGCTCCGCCTCAGCCTGGTCGGCGAGCGGTGCCGGAGCGCACCGTTCGGGATGTTCGGCGGGTTGCCGCCGGAGCCGCTCGCGAACGGCCTGTGGAACCAGCTCACGTTCCACCTCGTCGACGGCCGCAGCGGCACCGCGGTCGACTTGTTCGGCAGGTCCTCACCGAGCAAGTGGGGGGCGATCGAGCTGCACGAAGGCGACGAGTTCGAGTACGTGACGATCGGAGGCGGCGGGTACGGGCCCCCGGCCGAGCGAGCGCCGTCGGCGATCTCGGAGGACATCGAGTTGCAATACGTGTCGGCCGAGCGCGCGGACCGCGTGTACGGTCGGACGCCGGCGAGGTCGGGCTCGAGATGAGCGACTCCTCGCCGCGTTGCCCGCTGTGCGGGCGGCTCGCGGTCATCCTCACCGACGAGTACTGCTCGGCGCGCTGCCGTTCGCTCGCCGACGCCGGGTACGTCAGCCCGACGCATTCCACGGCCGCGCTCGCCGCGCCGGCGACCGCCGTGGAGGCGCGCGTGTTCGTCGCGGGCGAGCTCCCCGATCCATTGCCGCCGCGCTGCGTCGCGATCGCCGCGAACGGGGACGATCGCGTCCGTCCTGCGCGTCGGCGCCGACGATTGGGACGAGCTCGACGGCGTGCTCGCGGATCTGAGGGATGCGTCTCGGTCCGGGGCCGTGGAGATCTTCACTCTGCAGCAATTCACGGCGGGCGGTCTCGTCCCCACAAGCACTGATTCCCGACGCGAAAGGCAATGAGGTGAATTACCGAATTGAAACCACCGAGTCGCGCAGGCTGTCCGAGCGCCTGCGCCGAGTGCTGCCGGCGGGCGACACGCGCACGGTGACCTATTACCCGCCGTATCCACTCGCGCTCGCGCGCGGTGAGGGCTGCCACGTGTGGGACATCGACGGCAACGTGTTCGTCGACCTCCTGAACAACTACACGTCGCTGGTTCACGGCCACGCCCATCCTGAGATCGTCGAGGCGGTCATCGAACAGGCCCCGCTCGGAACCGCGTTCCCGGCGCCCAGTGCGCTCCAGGCCAACCTGGCCGAGCGGATCGTCGAGCGCGTGAAATCCGTCGACCAGGTCCGGTTCACGAACTCGGGAAGCGAAGCGGTCCTGATGGCGGTCAAGGTGGCCCGGGCCCACACGGGCCGCGTCGAGATCGTGAAGGCGATCGGGGGCTACCACGGCTCGTGGGAGCAGGTTCCGATGACGCCCGGCGGCGTCGCGGGCGACGTTCCCGAGTTCGTCCACGAGATCGTGCACATGGTGCCGTTCAACGACCTCGACGCACTCGAGCACGTGATGTCGGAGCGAGGGGAGCGGATCGCCGCGCTGCTGTTCGAGCCGGTCCTCGGCGAGGGCGTGATCGGCGGCGACCCGGCGTTCTTTGCCGGCGCCCGCCGGCTGGCGGACCGCTACGGCGCGCTCCTGATCCTCGACGAGGTCGTCTCCTTCCGGCTCGGGCTCGGCGGCTACCAGTCCGTCCTCGGCGTCGACCCCGACCTCACGACGTTCGGAAAGATCATCGGCGGCGGACTCCCGGTGGGCGCGGTCGGCGGTCACGAGGATGTGATGCGCCGGTTCGCTCCGGACCGCGCGCCGTTCGTGTCGCACTCGGGCACGTTCAACGGCAACCCCCTGACGATGGCCGCGGGATGCGTGTCACTCGACCTCCTGCCCGAGTCCGAGATCGACCGGATCAACGGTCTCGGGTCGGTGCTGGCGGCCGAGCTTCACCGGGTGCTGAACGGTCAGGGACTGACCGGTCCGGTCACGGCGTGCGGATCGCTGATCCACCTGCACCTGGAGGCGGCCGAGGAGATCCGCACGTTCGACGACGTCAACCTCGCCAGTGAGCAGCTGGCCCGCCTGCACCTGGCGTGCCTCGACGAGGGGGTGTACTTCGCGCCTCGCGGCGTGATGAACGTTTCCACCGTGCTTGACGACGACGCGTTCGCGCACACCGTCGCGTCGTTCGAGCGTGCGGCTGTGCGCGTGGCGGAGGAGGTGGCACTGACGGCGTAGCAACCACGGGGGCGGCCAGCGGCTTGGTCAGCTCCACACCCGAGGGCGCGCCGGGGACCGGCGCAGACAATCCGGCGTTCTACCTGGCACGAGTAGAGAGGTCTCGTCCATGACAACAACTACACCTGGCGGCGATGGACCCCCGCCGAGCGAAGCTGACGTCCTAGCGAGTTTCGGCTACGAGCAGGAACTCGATCGAGCGATGGGGAGCTTCTCGTCGTTCGCCGTGTCGTTCTCCGGCATGTCGATCACTGCGGCGATCTTCCTGACGATCAGCTTCGTATTCACCCACTCCGGGTCGGCCGGCATCTGGGCGTGGCCGATCTCCAGCGTCGGCGTGCTCCTGGTCGGGTTGGTGTTCGCCGACCTCGTTGGGCGTATCCCGGTGGCGGGATACGCCTATCAGTGGTCGAGCCGGCTGACCAACGCGCGCTTCGGATGGTTCGTGGCGGTGTGCGGTCTGATCGGCTTCGCGGTCGGATGCGCGGGCACGATCTACGGCGTCACGCCCTACTTCATGTCGGAGTTCGGAATCAACGACACGGTCAACGCGCAGATCCTGAGCGCGGCGGTGCTGGCGATCATCGTCATGCTGATCAACGTGTTCGGCATCCGGCTCGCGTCGCGGCTCAACAACATCGCGGTCATCACCGAGATCATCGGCGGCGTCGGAGTCGCGGTCGCGATTTTCATCTATGCACTCTTCAAGCATCCCCACAACATCGGGTTCCTGTTCCACCAGCAGCCGGGCGCAAGCGGGGGCTACTTCGGCGCGTTCATCCTCGCGTTCCTGCTCGGCGCGTTCACCTACGCCGCGTGGGAGCTCCCGGCTGACATGGCCGAGGAGACGAAGGACGCGCCGAACATCGCGGCGAAGACCATGCTGATCTCGCTCGTCTCGGTCGGGGTGGGCGGCATGATCCTGCTCGTCGGCTACAGCTACGCGGCGCCGAGCGTCGGCGCGATCGCGAACTCGAGCACGCCGATTCTCGACGTGATCAACTACCAATGGGGCCACACCGCGAAGGACATCGTCGACATCTTCTTCCTGATCTCGTTCGTGGCCGTGTGCCTGGTGATCATGGCCGGGGCGGCGCGGCTGGTGTACTCGCTTGCTCGGGACAACATGGCGCCAGGATCGAAGCTGTTTGCGCAGGTGTCAGATCGCTTCAAGACCCCGCACTGGGCGTTGATCGGTGTCACGGTGTTCTCGTTCGGGATGTTCGCGATCCCGGCGAAGATCTCGTCGACGGCGCTGTCGTACGTCGTCGGGACCGCGGCGGTGGGGTACAACCTCGTGTACCTGCTGGTGGCGGGGATGTTCGTGTACAAGGTGCGCAAGAAGTCGTTGCCGCCGAGCTTCGGCCGATTCACACTCGGCAAGTGGGCGCAACCGGTGGGGTGGGCTGCTGTCATCTGGCAGCTCTTCCTGGTGTGCACGCTCACCCTGCCGAACATCAACCAGGCCGTCGGCTGGACCACGCTGGCGATGATTGGCGTCGGCGGGATCTGGTACGTCGTCTACGTGCACCGGGCGACCGGACGCGGCGAAGCCGGACCGCATCACGCCGCCGTCGAGGACGACACGTCGGCGTCGGCGGCAACCGTCGGCTAGTCATGAGCGAGGTCCGGGTGACTTCCCGACCGGCGGTCACCCGGACGCCGCCTGCGAGCGGGCTCGCATCGAGTGCCGCGCGGTTCGCGTGCGGAGTGGCGCGCGACGGGGTGCCGTCCGACGTGGTCGCGTCCGCGAAGGCAAACCTCCTGTACGACCTCGTGTGCGCGGTCAGCGCCGTCGAGCGGGCCGGGCCTGCTTGGTCGCTGGCTCGCGGGACCGCGCCGGCAACGGCGACGCTGCTCGGAGATGGCGAGCGGGTCCACGTCGAGCAGGCGGCCTTCGCCAACGGCGTTCTCATCCATGCCCGCGCTCAAGACGACACCCATTACCCGTCGCAGACTCACCCCGGCGCGGTGGTGATCCCGGCCGCGCTGGCGGTGAGCGAACGGTTCCAAGCCAGCGGCGCGCGCTTTCTGGCGGCAGTGATCGCCGGCTACGAGGTGGCGGCGACCGTCGGCGAGGAGCTGGCCGACCTGGTTATCGCCCGCGGCTTTCGGGCCGCGTCGCTGTTCGGGGTGCTGGGCGCGGCCACGGCGGGCGCGGTCGCGGCCGGGCTCGACGAGGCGCGTACCGCGAACGCGATCGCGCTCGCCGCCAGCTTCGCGAGCGGCCTGGCGCAGACGTGGACCGACGGCGCCGAGGAGTGGAGCTACCAGCTCGGCGCCGCCGCGCGCTCCGGCGTCACGGCCACGCTGCTGGCGCAGGCGGGTGTGCGCGCCGCGGGCCGGGCGCTCGAGGGCGGGGACGGATTCGCCGCGGCGTTCGCCGGCGCGCCGCTGACCCTCGCGTGGCCCTGGGACCCAGGCGGCCGGTGGCGGATGGCGGAGGTCATCCACAAGCGCTACCCGGCGTGCAACATCGTGCAGGCGCCGGTGGCGGCTGTTATTGAGCTGGTCGCGCGCCACGATCTGGCGGTTTCGGATGTGCGTTCGGTGCGGTGCGGGCTGAATCCTGACGACTGGGCGTACCCCGGCACGCTCGGCGCGGCGCCGTTCGCCGGCACCGGCGGGCCGCTGATGAGCGTGCCGTTCTGCATCGCGGTGGCGATCGTGCGGCGCGGCCTTCCGCTTGACGCGCTCGACGCTGGCAGCGCCTCTTCGGACGAGCTCACCGACCTGGCCGGCTTGATCGAGGTCGAGCCGGACGACGGGCTTGCCCGCCTCGACGCCAGGGTCGAGATCTCGACTGTCGGCGGCGATGTTCTCGTCAGCCAGTGGCGCGGCGACGCCGCGTCGTACGCGTGGTCGTGGCCCGAGATCGTCTCGTGGGCGTCGACGCTGGGCCGCGAGCTCTCAGAGGGGCATCGGCTCGCGATCGAACGCGTGATAGAAGCCGTAGGTCGCATCGATGATGCCCCCGGCGTGAGCCCTCTCGCCGCGGCCACGGTAATCACCCCGCAAATCACTACCTGAGGAACATGGCGATGCCAACCGAAACTGAGCCACTGGTATACGAGAGCATCCTCGAGCGCGACGGAGTACGGGTGTCCAAGAGCCCGTGGGGTCCGGACGACGAAATCGGTCGCCTCAACTGGATCACCGGCGACAGCCGCAAGCTGGTCCTCGAGGCGATGGACGCGAGCACGATCTTCGATCTCTCGGTCGACTACTTCATCGGCATGCCGTCGTGGGTCGAGGCCGGTGACCCGAAGTACACGATCTACATGACGCACACGCCCCAGGGGTCGATCCACGACGGCCTTTCCGGGGCGAACGCTCGGGTCCACGAGAAGTACTCCTACTGCGGTGACGCCGTCGAGATGTACACGCACTGCGGGACCCACATCGACACGCTCAACCACCTCGGTCACTTCGGGTGCTTCTGGAACGGCTGGACTCCGGAGGAGCATCTGGGTAGCCGCCATTGGATGAAGGGGGGCGCCGAGAAGTTCCCGCCGTTGATCGGGCGCGGGGTGCTGCTCGACGTGGCCGGTCTGCACGGGGTGGACGTCGTTCCCGACGTGTACGAGGTGACGGCCGATGACCTTCGGAACGCCGCCCGCGAGCAGGGAACCGAGCTGCGCCGCGGCGACATCGTGATGGTGCGCACGGGGCGGATGAACGTCTGGCCGGACTTCGACGGCTACACCCAGAACCAGCCGGGGGTGGGGCTCGGCGCCGCGAAGTACATGTGCGAGGAGGTCGGCGCGATGTTCATGGGCACCGACACGCTGAGCTTCGAGCCGGTCCCGTCGGCCGAGACCGACGCGTTCCTGCCGGTGCACAGCTACATGTTCTCGACGGCCGGCGCTCAGATCATGGAGGTCGTGCAGCTCAACGAGCTTGCCGCCGAGCGCGTGTACGAGTTCGCGTTCATCGGCTGTCCGTTGAAGCTCACGGGCGCCACCGGCTCACCGATGCGGCCGCTGGCGGTGCCGCTGCGCGATTGACCTGTTTGGGTCTTAACTGATGAGTACCTACGGGAGGTTGTGAATGGCACGTCGCGGAAAAGTAATAGTGAGCTGCGCGATCACCGGCTCGATCCACGTTCCCTCGGTTACGGACTACCTCCCGATCACGCCGGACGAGATCGCCGAGGGCGCGATCGGCGCAGCAGACGCCGGCGCGGCGATCGTCCATCTGCACGCGCGTGACCCTTCGAACGGACGGCCGACCCCGGATCCGGAGATCTTCGCCGAGTTCCTCCCCAAGATCCGGCACGGCTGCGATGCCGTGATCAACATCACCACCGGCGGCGGCCACGGGATGACGCTCGAGGAGCGGTCGGCCGCGGCGCGCGTGTTCAAGCCCGAGTTGTGCTCGATGAACATGGGGAGCATGAACTTCGGCCTGTTTCCCGTGATCGATCGCGTTGCGGAGTTCAAGCACCCGTGGGAGCGCGAATATCTCGAGGGCTCCCGCGACTTCATCTTCCGGAACACCTACAAGGACATCGAGCGGCTGGTCACCGAGCTCGGTGAGAACGGCACCAGGTTCGAGTTCGAGTGCTACGACGTCGGTCACCTCTATAACCTCGCCCACTTCGTGGACCGCGGGCTGGTGAAGCCGCCGCTGTTCGTCCAGACGATCTTCGGGATCCTCGGCGGGATCGGGCCGGAGCCCGAGAACCTGATGCACATGAAGACGACCGCCGATCGTCTGTTCGGCGACGACTACTACTGGTCGGTGCTGGGCGCCGGTCGCCACCAGACCTCACTGGTGACGATGTCCGCGATCATGGGCGGCAGCGTCCGCGTCGGGCTCGAGGACAGCATCTATCTCGCCAAGGGCGAGCTGGCCAAGTCCAACGCCGACCAGGTCGCGAAGATCTGCCGGATCCTCGGCGAGCTGTCTCTGGAGGTCGCCTCCGCGGGCGAGGCGCGCGAGATGCTCGGGCTCAAGGGAGCGGCCCAGACCGCGATCCCGGAGTTGTCGCCCGCGAGCGCGACCTAGATACTCACCCGTCCGGCGGGCCGCGGGTCGCGGGTCGCGCCACCGATCACCTGCACGACCTGACAACCGGCGCTCGGCCTCGAGGCCTCGGTAGGGGGCGCATGCCCCACATGCGCGCTACCGAGGCCAGGCGTCTTGGCGCCGAATGTCAGGCAGTGCATGCTGGCGCGCGCGACCGTCGCCCTTCCCTCCGCGCGGGCAACCTGCATAGCGAGCCACCGGGCGCCGGCAGCCGCCTGGTCACCCCCAGACGGACTCGGCGACCTGGGCGACGAGCCGGAGCTTCTGCTCCTCGTCCTGCTCGCTGATCGGGTTGCCGAAAGCCACCGAGGCGAAGCCGCACTGGGTCGAGACGCCGAGCTGCTCACGCGGGAACGAGCGCGCGGCGTCGTCGATCCGGCTCGAGATATCCGCCACCGTCTCGTGCCCGGCGCTCTTGGTCGACACCAGTCCGAGCACCACCTGCTTGTCCTGGGGCGCCTGCGACAGCGGCTCGAACGACCCCGACCGCGCGTCGTCGTACTCGAGCAGGTACGCGTCGAACGCGGTGGCGCGATCGAATAGCGCGCTCGCGATGTAGTCGTAGCCGCCGCTCGCCATCCACATCCCCGCGTTGTTGCCGCGGCACAGGTGGATCGCCAGGCGGACGCCGGAGATGCCGGCGACCATGGTGTTGATCAGGTCGATCCCCTCGGTCAGCATCCGGTCCGCCGGCATGCCCTGGGCCTCGGCCCAATCGCGGATCCGCGGGTCGACGAGCGTCGCCAGCTCGGGCGCATCGACCTGGATGTACTCACACCCGAGCGCGACCAGTTCCTCGATCTCGGACCGGCCGACCTCGGCGGCGTCGGCGAACATCGCGAACGGGTCCGAGTACGCGCCGGTTGAGTGCTCGGTGTGCCAGAAGCCGTAGAGGACGAGCGGGCTGGGAACGGTCACCTTCAGCGGCAGCCTCGCGCGGGCGCGCGCGTAGCTGTACTCCTCGCAGACCATCGAGCGCTTCTTCTGGAGCTTCTGTGTGACCGCCGCCGGCGCCACCCACTCGGTCTCGCCGTCCGGCGACGCCCACGGCATCGCGGTGCCGTTCTCGACCGGCTCGATCCCGCTCACGGTCTCGGTGATCGGGCCCATGAACAGGAACCGCCGCATCTCGCCGTCGGTGACGACCTCGACGCCGGAGCCCTCCTGCGTGGCGATCACCTGATCGACGGCCCGATCCTCGATCCGCTTGAAGCGCGCGGTCGGCATCTGGCCGGACTCGAATGCGGCACGCGCCTCCATCAGATACGACGGTCGCAGCATCGAGCCCACCACCTCGGCACGGAACATGGTCGATCTCCTCTCTCGTTGAGCCACCCGCCAGCCGCTCCCATCGTAAGCTGTGGGGGATGCCCAATCCACCGCTCCCACCCGCGCTGTCCGAGTTCCTGACCCACCCCAACCCGTCGGTGATCGCCACGCTTCGGCCGGACGGAAGCCCGCACACCGTTGCCACCTGGTACATCTGGGAGGACGGGCGCGTGCTCGTGAACATGGATGAGGGCCGCAAGCGGCTCGAGAACATGCGCCGGGAGCCGCGGGTCTCGCTGACGGTGCTGGGGGCCGACGCCTGGTATCGGCATGTGACGCTCGCCGGCCGCGTGGCCGCGCTCGAGCCCGATCCCGAGTTTCGAGGGGATCGACCGGCTGTGCCGCCACTACATGGGGGAGCCGTTCGGGTATCGAGAACGGCCCCGGGTGAGTGCGTGGATCGAGGTCGAGTCCTGGCATGCGTGGGACGGCGGCATGCCGTGGACGGCATGATCGTCGCGATCGCCGGAGGCCACGGTCAGATCGCGCTCCGTCTGGCGGCGCTGCTCAGCGCCCGCGGTGAGGAGGTCATCAGCCTGATCCGCAACCCGGACCATGCCGACGATGTCGTCGCGCGAGGCGGACGACCCGTGGTCTGCGATCTCGAGCACGCCGAGGTGTCCGAGGTCGCGGCGGCGATCGAAGGCGCCACCGCGGTGGTGTTCGCCGCCGGCGCCGGAGCCGGCAGCGGGGCCGAGCGGAAGCTGACGATGGACCGTGACGGCGCGATCAAGCTGTTGGACGCCGCCGTCGCCGCGGGCGCGACGCGGTACGTGATGATCAGTTCGATCGGCGCCGAGGCGCCTCCCGACACCGACGACGTGTTCAGCGTCTACCTGCAAGCGAAGGCCGCGGCCGACGCAGCCGTGCAGGCCAGCGATCGCGAGTGGACGATCGTAAGGCCGGGCGGCCTGACCGACGAGCCCGGCACCGGGCAAGTCCGGATCGACCTCGAGCCGTTCCGCGGCCGCGTACCCCGGGACGACGTCGCCGCGGTGCTCGACGCCGTGTTGCAGGACGAGCGGTCGGCGGGCCGGACGTTCTATGTGAACGGCGGTGACGTCCCAGTCGGACAGGCGCTCGCCGCGATCCTCACCTGAGTATCTCCGCCACACCGCGCGTCCGTGTGCATAGCGCGCCACAGCCCGCCGCACCCCGGAGGTTTGGCGTTACAGGCTCCTCTGGTGTGCCTAGCGCACCAGCACCCCGTGCCTGGGTGAGGGTTGGCGCGTCATGCACACAAGCACAACGCTCGATGGCGACCGCGCCGGCCAACCCGGGCCGAACCAGAATCCCCCTAAACAACCCCGGGCTCAGGCAAGTACGTGATGCAGACCGTCACCCGCTTCGCGTCACCGTTCGGTTGGGCGGGACGAACATCGCCCGGCCCGTGAAGTTCACGAGGCCGTGAGGATGCAGCAGCGCCAGGTCGCGGCGAGCGGCCCGGCGGAGTCCGGGACCTGGTCGACCAGGTGGCGTCCCTTGATCGAGGAGGCGACGTAGTTCCGGATCGCCTCCCGGTCGGGGAAGCTCACCGTCCCCGAGACGTCCTGCTGATCGACGTGCGCGAAATGACGCCCGAGGATCGCGGCGCCGTTCTCGGCATTGAACGGCAGCGGGTAGCCGTCGAGCCCCACGAGCCTCCACATCTCTCCGAGGTGCTGCTCGCTGTTCGTGGTCGCGATCAGCGCGCCGCCGGGCCGTAGCACGCGCGCCATCTCGCGCAGCCCGTGGTCCAGGTCGGCTACGTGGTAGAGCATCCACGCCGCGATCACGACGTCGAAGCTCGCATCGCCGAACGCCAGCGCCTGGACGTCGCCGAGCCGCGCATCGATGCCGCGCGCTCGTGCGAGCGCGACCATTCGCTCGGAGGTGTCCACGGCGGTCACGCGGATGCCGCGTTCGTCGCGCAGGCGCTCGGCCAGACGGCCCGGTCCACAGCCGACCTCGAGGACGTCATCCGGGTTCCGCTCCGCGATCGTGTCGATCAGCGCGTCGTTGGCATCGAGTCCGGTTCCGGCGTAGATCGAGGCCCGGGCCAGCAGCCGCTCCTCGCTCGCATACTCGCGCCGCACCTCCTCTCGATCGCGATAGACGTCCACGCCCGGAGGCTAACGACCCCCGTGAGCGTCCTCGGCCTCGGAGCCGACGAGTAGAAATCCGGTGCTTCGGGTATTGACTGCCCCGGGAGGCATCGCCGATGCATCGAATTCGTTTGTCCGAGAACCTGAGGAGCGTGCTCGCGCTCGGTGCCGTCGCGAGCGTGTGCCTCGCATGTGGCGGCCTGGGCGCCGCCCCGGCGCTAGCGGTCACGCCGTCGCCCCCGCCGGGTGCGCCCGCGGTCGAGTCGGCGCCGTCGAGCCTCGTCGGCCTCGATCCCGAGCTGCCGGCGAGCGTCGTCGCCGCCAGCGCCGCGCCGGGCAGCAACTGGGCGCCCGAGCAGGCCGTGTACGGGACTGCGTCGACGAACGACATCGCGATCAACGGCGCCGGCGGTACCACGATCAGGGTCAACGAGATCTACCCGACTACGGCCTCGGGCGCGCCGGCCAAGGGCCCGTTCCCCGTGCTGATGACGATGACGCCGTACGGCAAGGGTCAGGGCGGGTCGAGCAGCCCCGGCTCGGCGGCCTCGCCCGGCGGCGCGAGCCCGACGGGCGGCGCGGACGACTACCTGGTCGAGCGCGGCTACATCGAGGTCGTCGAGGACGTCCGAGGCACCGGTGACTCGAACGGCAGCTGGGGCCTGTTCGATCCGGTTCAGCAGCGGGACGCGATCAAGGTTCTGCACTGGGCGGCTCACCTGCCGCATTCCGACGGGCGCGTGGGCACGTACGGACCGTCGTACCTCGGGATCGACCAGCTGCTGCTTGCCGGCGCGGTTGGCCGCAACTCGCCGCTCAAGGCGATCTTCCCGATGGTCAGCGCCAACGACATCTACCGCGACACGTCGTTCATGGGCGGCCTGCTCGACTTCGAATTCGCCGAGACCTACCTCGGGTTGACCGGCGTCCTGAACACGAGCAACCCGATCACCGACGCGGCGAGCGACCCGGCGATGCTGTCGGACCTCGGCGGCATCGAGGCCGACCACGCGAACGGCCTGGCCACGTATCACGCCGCGCAGACCGAGAACATCCTCACCGGCGGCGCCGAGGCCTACGACGGCGCCTATTGGCAGGCCCGCAACCCGCAGAACGTGCTCCGGCGGGTCATTGCCAACCACATCCCCGCCTACCTGATCGGCGGCGAGTTCGACATCTTCCAGAATGGCGAGCCGCTCAACTACGCCGAGCTGCAGAACGCCTGGGACGGCCGGAGCGTGACCGCGCCGATGCAGGCCGGGCAGCGAACGACCGGGCGCTATCAGCTGATCGACGGCCCGTGGGAGCACCTGAACGGCTCGTCGGTCGACGTCGACCCACTCGAGCTCGAATGGTTCGACACCTGGCTCAAGCACGAGCACACCGGCATGGGCCGCACGTCCACCCCACTGCACTACTACGACCTCGGCAGCGGCCAGTTCGACGAGACGTCGACGTACCCGTTCACCGGGGCGACCCCGACACGGCTGTACTTCGGTACGGGTGGGACCCTCACCAGCTCGGCGCCGTCGGCCGCGGGCGGGCTCGGGACGGTCGCCGGCTCGGCACCGATCAGCGGTCTGCCCGGAACCGTCACCGGCGTCCTGGGAACTGTCACCGGTGGCCTCGGAGCGGTCACCGGCGGCTCCGGGACGGTCACCGGCTCAGCGCCGGTCCCGGTCCCGGTCGCCACCGGCGACACGATCGTTTGGAGCCCGACCGGCACCCCATGTGGACGGCCGCTCGACCAGTGGTCGATGGGCGGCATCTCGGTTCCGTCCGGCACCGCCGGGCTGCTGGCGCCGTGCGTCAGCGACGACCAGCTCTCGCAATCCGGGCCGTGGGCGATCACCTACACCTCGTCGCCGTTTGCTCACTCCGAGACGGTCGCCGGACCGATCACGGCCACGGTGTACGCGAGCTCGACCACACCGGAGACAGAGCTCGTGGCCGAACTCGAGGACGTCACCCCGAGCGGTGCCTCATACCCGCTCAGCGAAGGGGCGCTGCTGGGCTCGCTCCGAGCCGTCGACAAGAGCAGGTCCTGGACCGCCGGCGGCATGACCGTGCTGCCCTATCACCCGTACACGCAGGCGTCCGCGAAGCCCGTCAGTACCGGTGCGGTGACCGAGTACCAGATCCAGGTCTTCCCGACGCTCGCCACGATCGCCGCCGGCAACCGCCTGCGGCTCACGCTGTCGACCGCTGACGCTCCGCACCTCACGCCGCTGCCCGGGGAGCTCCCCCAGCTGGCCGGCGGCGTGTACACGATCGAGCGCTCGGCGCGCGCTCCCTCGTCGATCACGCTCGAGCTGATCAAGTAGCGACCGCTCGAGCGCGCGAGGGCCACCCGCCGGTAGGATGACCGGCGGGAGAGGTCAGCAATTGGAGACGAGCACTACCGAACAGGTGACGAGCGTCCCGGGGGAGCTGCAGTACCTGGCCCCTGGCTCGACGGTGTTGCGACGGTTCACCGCACCCGGCGCGAGCATCAACACCGGCACCTACGAATCCCACGTCGTGCCGATCCACAACGGCCGGCCGTTGCAGGACACGTTCCGGACCGACGTCCACGGGTTCGAGATCCTGGCGCACAAGAGCACGGTGAGCGACTTCACGAACAAGGCCGAGGTGGACGCCGTCTACCTCGACGAGGTCGTCGACTTCGTCAAGGAGCGCACCGGCGCCGACGAGGTGGCCCCGCGCGGCTGGGTCCTACGCCGCTCGGCCGCGCCTGCCGAGAACGCCTCACAGCCGCAGGCGGCCCTCGTCCACATCGACTACGGACCCGAGGGCGCCGCGAGGACCGCGGCTCGCGTCTACGCCGAACAGTTCCCCGACGGTCCCGGCTATCGGCGGGCGGTCGCGACCAGCTTCTGGCGGGTGTTCAGCCCACCGCCCCAGGACTGGCCGCTGGCGGTGTGCGACTTTCGCAGCCTCCGCGACGACGAGGGCGTGCCGAACCAGCTGTACTTCGTCGACAAGGTTCCCGACGACCCGTTCGCCGAGGTTGACGAGTCGAAGATGATCACCAGCGGATCGGAGTTCCGGTTCAGCCCGGACCACGCTTGGTGGTACTTCCCGGAGATGACCCGGGACGAGATTCTGTTCTTCGTGTTCCACGACTCCGACCACAGCCGCGCGTGGCGCGTGCTGCACTCGGCGTTCCGGGACCCGACCGTGGACACGGACGTTCCGCGCCACAGCATCGAAGTCCGTTCGTTCGCGTTCTTCCATTGATCACGGGGGGTTTCAGATGACCAGACGCAGGAGTTATTTCGCCGTGGTGGCGTTGCTGGCGAGCTGCGCTGCGGTCGCCACCGCGGTCGCGGGGTCGGCGGCGGCGAGCACCGGAGCGCAGAAGCAACTGACGCCGGTGGTTCTGTTCCCGGCGTTCCACTTCACCAAGCTCGAGGTGACTGTTCACAACCAGACAGCGGCGCCGGCGTGTCCGCGCTCAGGCAGCTTCCAGGACTGGTACTCCAATCCCCATCCGGGCAAGGCGTTCTCGCAGGTGTGCCGCGATGAGCTGCTGACTCTGCGGTACGACGCGAACCCCAAGCTCCCGATGCCGAAGCGGTTCTCGAATCAGCGCGGCGTGACCGTCAAGATCATCGATTATGGGCAGACCGCGAGTGCACCGTTCTACGCGACGATGTACAAGACGCTCGAGGCGGCCGGCTACACCGCCGACAAGAACATCCGGGTCGCCGGCTACGACGCACGGCTCACGCCGGATCTCGGTGGCTTCCTGCCGCGGACGGTGGCGCTGATCGAGGAGACGTATCGCGCCAACGGTGACACCCCCGTGCAGCTCGTCGGACACTCGAACGGACCGCTGTACGCGCAGTACCTCCTGACCCACACGACGCGCGCGTGGCGACACAAGTACATCCATGGGTTCACCCCGATCGCGGGTAACTTCCCCGGGCAGGGCAGTGTCTACTCGATCATGTTCACGGGGCTGAACATCGAGAACTTCGCCTACCCGAAGACGCGCGCCAACGCGATCTCGAGCGCCCGCATGTTCCTGAGCTCGCCGGCGAGCTACATGAGCTCCGGCGACCCGGCCGTGTTCGGTCGCAGCGAGGTCGTCGTCAAGGACGCCGCGACCGGCGTGCAGTACACCCCTGCCGACTACCGGCAACTGTTCACCGACGCGCACCTTCCCGACGCGCTCCAGATCGCCAACTACTACATCGGGTTCGTCAAGTTCCGAGATCCAGCTGATTTCCCGGACGTCGACGTGTCGGCCGAGCGAGGCTCCGGCATCGCCACCGTCGTCGGCGCCGTGCTGCCCAACCTGAACGTGGGACAGCTCGTGACGTCCAAGACCAAGCTGCTGACGCGTGACGGCGACGTGAACCAGGAGGACACGACTAACACCGCGATCCGCGTGTGGAAGGCGATGCCGTGCTTCCGGTTCAGCCTGACCGACCATCCGGGCGTGAACCACTTCTCGCTGCCCAGCAACAAGAGCGTGCTGGCGCAGCTGCTCGAGGCGTTGGCGAGGCCGCGTTCGAACTGTCCGTAGCGGAATCGACGCAATTACGGGCAAGAGCGCGGACGGGCTTGCCCGTCATGGGACGATTTTGGTGTGTCGCCTTACCGATTAGATGAGCTTGGCTGGTTGCAGTTCGATCGGCTGTGCTCATTGCTGCTGGAGGCGGAGGCCGGGCTTCGCGGCTTGCGCTGGCGGGGCCGCGGCGACAGCGCGCGGGTTGCCGTCGTCGACGGCACGGTGGCCCTTCGGGACCGGGGAATCAAGCTGGACGGGCCGGTCACGGTGGCGGTCGTCTGGGTCAGGGGCGGGCCCCTCGAGGGTCGGTTCGCGGAGCTCAGCGATCGGGTCGTATTGCTGTCGGCTGACAACGGGCTCGGGCCGGGGGACCGGCTGCTCGTGCTCACGAACCTCGACGGCGCCGATTCGCTCGCGGCCCTGCGCACGCACGCGGGCTCGCGGGGCGAGCACGCGGTCGTACTCGGGGCGGGCGAGATCTCGGACGCGCTGGATCGCGATGCGGGGCTGCGCCTGGCGATGCCGTCGGTGCTCGGGTTGCGGGACCTCGGCGCGCTGATCGAGCCCGAGGTCCGTGGCCGGTCCTCGCTCGACGTCGACGGCGCGCAGGAGCTGGCGCGGGTGTTCTGGCCGACGCACGCGTATGACCGGGCGCGGGCGGTGCTCGCCGCGCATGGCTTCGTGGTGCTGACCGGCCCCCCGGAGATGGGCAAGACCGCGATCGCGGAGATGATCGCGCTGGCGCAGCTGACCGACGGCTGGGAGGCGCACGAGTGCAACGATCCCGACCAGGTCTGGCAGCGGTTCGACCGTAGCCGGCGCCAGCTGTTCATCGCCGACGACGCGTTCGGGTCGACGGAGTACCGACCCGACGCGGCCGATCGTTGGGCCCGAGGGCTGGGCCGGCTGCTGACGATGCTCGATTCCGGGCACTGGCTGATCTGGACCTCGCGACCGGCGCCGTTGAAGGCAGGGCTCCGGCGCGTCCAGCGCGAGAGCGGCTCGGAGCGGTTCCCGGCGCCG
Source organism: uncultured Solirubrobacterales bacterium (assembly GCA_963746695.1). Taxonomy (GTDB): domain Bacteria; phylum Actinomycetota; class Thermoleophilia; order Solirubrobacterales; family Solirubrobacteraceae; genus Palsa-465. The sequence continues at coordinate 123,933 of CAVVCP010000022.1, forward strand.
GGGGAGGTGCTGGTCGATGCCAGCGACCTGGACCTGGCCGACAAGACGCTGATCCTGTTCCGTCACGCCAAGAGCCGGCACGCCAGCGGCACGGTCCGCAGAATGCTCCGCTCGGCCGGATTGTCGATCGTCGAGCACCCACACTTCACGCCCGAGCGGATCCGGCGGTTCGTCGCCGACCGGCTCGGCGAGCTTCCGCGTCTGGCCGCCGACGATCAGGCGCTCGTGCTCGAGATGGTCGAGCGCGAGCTGGCGTCCCCGACCGAGGCGATGCGGACATCTTTCCGAGCGCTTTCCTCAGAGCACCGCGAGCTGCTGATCTCGCTGCTCGACGCGCCGGCCGGGCTGATCGACGAGCGCGAGCTTGCGGCCGTCGTTCGCCGTCACCACGTCGGCGGTCTCAGCTGCCCTCCGAACGAGCTGATCGATCGCCTCAGCGACCACTTCCTACGGGTGACGCCGCTCGGGATCGGCTGGGTCCATCCGAGCTGGCGCGACCTCGTAATCGACGAACTGCAGGAGCAACCGGCCGCGAGGCAGCGGTTCCTGTCCGCATGCGGCGTCGACGGAGTCGCCCTTGCCGTCTCCCGCGCGGGCGGGGCCGCCGGCGCGCGGACGCTTCCGCTGCTGGTCACCGATGCCGACTGGGACGCGCTCGGCGATCGCCTATACGAACTGCTGCGCGAGCTCGAGGAGCGGGAGCTGGCCCAGGTCCTGCTTGCGCTCGGCGGCATGCTCGACACGGTCACCGACCGGCCCCAGGCCGGCGAGGCCGACTGTTTGGCGGCGAACATCCTCGCCACGGTTCGCCGAGAGTGGGACGAGCAACACGAACCGATTCCGGTGTTCGTGCTCGAGGCGTGGTACGCGGTGAACGCCCGCATCACGGAGCCGGTGGCGGGGCCGGGGCTCGCGCCGACCTGGGTCGAGCTCCACCCGGGCGGGCTCCTCGTCGAGCGGCCGGACCCCGCCGAGCTCGCCCGCGCGGAGGAATGGCTCGAGCTCGCGCAGACGCTCCAGCGCTACGACCCCGCGGCACTCGAGGCTTTCGGCTTCTTCGGCCGCGATCGTGACCTGCTCGAGCACCTGATCGTCGCCCTGACCCGCGCCTCGGTGGACGAGGAGCTGCGCCCGCTGTCGGAGAGCGTGCTCGCTCGCATCGAGGCGCTGATCCCCGATCTCGCCTGGGGAGCGCACAGCGCACGCGAGATAAGCCGGCTCGTGGAAGGCCTGGGCCGGAAGCGGTGGTGGGTGCCCGAGGACATCCCGGCGCCGCCGAGCACCGAGCCCGCAACCGCAGTTCCGACCCAGTTCAACCGCGAGGATGTCGACCGCGTCCTCCGGGACCTATGAACCGGGGTCGCAGTCCGGTAAGAATGTCGCCATGACAACCTTTCCTGATTCTCATACCGACCTGCTGGACGGTCAGGTCGCGTCGCTGGCGACGGTCGGAGGCGATGGCTTCCCTCAGGTGACCGAAATCTGGTTCCTGCACGCCGACGACGAGCTCAAGCTCTCGCTCAACACCGCCCGGCTCAAGACTCGCAACCTCGAGAAGCGCCCGAAGTGCAGCCTGCAACTGCTCGACCTCGAAAATCCGTATCGGTACCTCGTGGTCAAGGGCAACGCGAGGATCGAGCCCGACGACGACTACGCATTCGCGAAGAGGCTTGGCGCCAAGTACGGCGGCGCGGATGTCAGCGAGCACGACCAGCCCGGAGACACACGCGTGGTGGTGACGATCGAGCCGACGAACGTCTACGCGGTCGATATGTCGGGGTAGCGCCCCGGCTCGACCGTGCAGCGCGCGAGGATGCTCAGGCGTCGATCGAGCCGGGATCGGGCGGCACGTCGACCGCGTACTCCTCGAGCAGATCGAGCGGGACGAGATCGAGCGCCCGCTCGTGGGTGGCGGCCAGGACGACGAACGCGGCGACGCCGTCCCGGTGCGCCCTCATCCACGCCTGGGTGGTCACGCACCAGCGGTCGCCGGGCTCCAGGCCGGGGAAGTCGTACTCGGGCGCCGGCGAGCTCAGATCGTTGCCGATGCTCTGCTGGTAGGAGAGGAACTCGGCGCTGACGACGGCGCAGATCGTGTGGCTGCCGAGGTCGCCGGGACCCGTGCGGCAGCAACCGTCGCGGTAGAACCCCGTGAGCGGCTCGGTGCCGCAGCTCTCGAGCGGGCCGCCGAGCACGTTGCGCTCCATGCCGACAGTATCGTCGTTCTACGGCTTCTGGTTCCGGGTCGCGCAGGTGGCAATCGAACAAAAGTCGCCGCCAAAAAAGATCAGCGGATCCTCGCGGGGTCCGAGGCGCAGGTCCTCGACCTGCGCCACCACGATCCAGTGATCGCCGGCCGGGTACTCGGCGACGATCTCGCACTCAAAGGACGCGAGCGCATCGGCGATCACCGGCGCGCCGCCGTTACCGGGCTTCCAGTTCAGGCCGGCGAATCGGTCCGCCTTGGGGTCGGTCGCGCGTGCGACGAAGCCCTCGTGGGCAGCGCCCAGGACGTTGACCGCCAACCGGCCCGCGCGCCGCATACGTGCCCACGTATGGGAGATCCGCGACGGGCAGACCGAGATCAGTGGCGGCTCCAGCGAGACCGAGCTGAACGAGTTGACGATCAGGCCAAGAGGCTGGCCGTCCGGTGCCGCCGTGACGAAGGCGACGCCGGTCGCGAACCGGGAAAGCGCCTCGCGGAACGAGTGACCGAGGTGAGAGGGAGATTGATTGGGTGAAGCTGCGACTGTCATCGGCGTCAGTGGAGGTCGGGGTCCTCGCCGAGGGCGACGGCGGCGAGGTAGTCGTAGGCACGGTTGGCGCCGAGCGGGTGCATGAACGAGCCAGCCTTGACGTCCCGGTAGGCCCGAGCGAGGGGACTGCCGTTGCGATAGCCGGCGCCTCCGGACAGGGCAAGGGCCCGGTCGACGATGCCCGCCGCCGCGGCGTTGACGAACGCCTTGGCGGCCTGTGACTCGGCGAACAGGGCCCTGAGCTCGTCGGCGGTGCCGTCCGAGGCCGGGTTGGCGGCACGGTGCTCGTCGATCAGATCGGAGGCACGGGCGAGGATGGCGCGGGCGGCGGCGAGCTCGACCGAGTTGTCGGCGACTTGGGTGCGGGGACGCGCGTCGCCGTTGATCCGCCCGGCGAGGCCGTCGCGGGCGATCGCGTCGGCCGATTCGGCGATCCCTAGTGACGCCGCGGCGTGGAACAGGCCGGAGTGGAGGTTGCGCTCCATGTACGGGAGCGGGTCACCCGTTTGGAAGCCACCGCGGACAGCGGTCTCGGGCAGCTCGACGCCCTCGAGCGAGACCGAGTTGCTCCCGGACGCGCGCATTCCGAGCGCGTCCCAATCGTCGTGGACGACGACTCCCGGTGCGTCGGTCGGCACCATCGCGTACGCGTAGCGCTCGGTGCCCTCGCCGTCGGCATAGCTGACGGCGACGTACAGATCGGTGGCGGCGGGAGACATCGTGCAGAACAGCTTGCGCCCGTCGATCCGCCAGCCCGACTCGGTGCGGGTCGCGATCGTGCCCGGTCGCGTGAGGTCTTGCCCACGCTCGCTGATGGCCGCTGCCAGCACCACTCCGTCGTCGACGATCTGCTCGAGCGAGGAGGCAAACGCGCGAGCCCGGCGATCCGCCCCGGCCGCCAGTGCCACCTCGTGGCGGCGCACCATGTTGAGCACGGCGACCAGGTGCATGTTCACGCCGATCGCCACCGACGCGTCGCCGCGGGCCAGGCGGCTCGAGGCGACGACGAGATCGTGCGCCGATGACACGCCCAGTCCACCGAGCTCGATCGGGATCGGCGCGGCGAAATAGCGGACGGCCTGCAGCGCGTCGATCGCCTCGAACGGATACGTGCGGTCGCGGTCGTGCTCGGCGGCGCGGGCGGCGAACTGCGCCGAGAGCTCCTCGGCGGTGCTCACCAGCCCTATGCCGGCGGCGGTGTGAGCTTCAAGTTCGATGGGCATCGGGATCTCCTATCCGCTCGTCCCACAGCCCGAGGCCGACTACGACGTCGGCCACGGGCCACGGGCCGAGTCCTAGTGGGTGGTGACCGCAACCGTGACGGGCACGCCGTTGGTCACCATGTCGTAGACGGCCGAACGCTGCTGGGCGCGCTCGACGACCTCGCGGAGCTTCTCCTCGGTTGCGTCGCCGGCGACGCGGAACGACACGCTGATGCGCTCGAACCCGTTGCGGGGCTCCTCGTCGACGCCGAGCGCGCCGCGCACGTCCATATCGCCGGTCAGAATGGACTCGACCGACGTGAGAGGAACCTTGCGCGCCGCCGCGACGTACACGATCGACGTCGTCAGGCAGGCGGCGAGCGCGTGCAAGAGGTACTCCGCCGGATTGGCGCCGGTATCGGTGCCCAGCAGGATCGCGGGCTCGCCCGCGTCGATCACGAACTCCTCGCTGCGGGTCGTGTCCTCCCCGCCCGCGGCATAGAAGCCCTTGATCGTCGAGCGGTTGTGCCCACCGTCGATCCACCGGTTGCTCGCGCGGAACTGGAACTGCGCGAGCTCCGGCTGCGCCTTGATCAGATCGAGCGTGGCGAACATCTTCTCGGTATCCACGCCGTTGCGGACCGTGTCTGTTACGAGTGTCATTGCGATGCCTCCTTGGTATTGCCTGTGTGGGTGAGAACTGACTTGAGTGCGAGCAGCGACACGCTGCGAGCCCCGTACTTGCTGCTCGTGCGCTTCGCCCGCTCGCTCGTAAACGAATAGCCGGGGTTGTCTTGGACGACTTGCAGCTCCAATCGGGCGGCCGCGATGTCCGCGAGGTAGTCGTCCACCTGACTGGCGCCGGCGATACATGCGGCCCACAGATCGGCCTGGCCCACGGTGTTCGGAGCGATCGGCCGTGCGGTGAGGATGTCTGCCAGCGCGAGGCGTCCGCCGGGGCGGAGCACGCGGGCGGCCTCCGAAAACACCGCCCGCTTGTCGGACGCGAGATTGATCACGCCATTCGAGATAACGACGTCGAACGAGCGATCCTCGAACGGCAGCGCCTCGATCCGCCCGCTCCGGAACGTCACTCGCTCGTAGCCATTGAGCCGCTCCGCCTTCGCGAGCTGTTCGGGCGTGACGTCGACGCCGGTGACCGAGCCGATGGGACCGACCTGCAGCGCGGCCGCGAATACGTCCATTCCCGAGCCGCTGCCGAGATCGAGAACGCGCTCTCCGAGGCGCAGCCGAGCCAGCCCGAAGTGGTAACCGACGCCCGCGAACGAGTTCACGGCCCCGTCGGGCAACCGGTCGAGCAGGTCGGCGGGATAGCCGAGGGACTCGGCGAGCCGGCGCCCGGTGGGGAAGTGCAGATCGCCGGCGGTCTCGTTCGCGACGTCGCGGTACATGGCCGCGATCTCGCGGTCGAGCTCCTCGAGATCCACGCTCGCGGGCTCGAGATATGTGGTGTTTGTATGCATGCGGGCAGCTTCACCGGCGCGCCTTCCTGAAACCTTCCTAGACGTTTTCATTCGGCGCCCGTCGCGGTTGCTGCGGTGGCCCTGAGCGGTTCGATCCCGACTGCTGGGCGGGATTCCCGCAGCAGGAACAGCGAGACGAGCAGGCCAAGGACGGGAAATGCGATCGCGGTCGCGAACGCGAGCTGAATGCCGCGGTCGAGCGCGAACAGGTGGCTCGCGCCGGCGTGGAGAAGATCCCCGGTACGCGCGGTCGCGATGGTCGCCATGAGCGCGGTGCCGATCGCACCGCCGACCTGCTCGAAGGTGTTGTTCAGCCCCGACGCCAATCCCGCGTCGCGGCTGGCGACCCCGGTCAGGGTCGCGACCGAGAACGCTGTGAATGCGAGACCGAGTGGGACGCCGAACAGCACGAATGCGGGGAGTAGGTCGGTGACGTAGCTGCCGTGGACGGGAAGGCGGGCGAGGAGCACGAAGCCGACCGCCAGTCCGGCGATCCCGACGGCTGAGACCGCCCGCGCGCCACGCCGGGTCACGAGCGCTTGCCCGATCCCGGCCCCGATCGCCACGCCGATAGGCAGGATCACCGCGGCGACGCCGAACTTCAGCGCCGAGTAGCCCAGTACCTCCTGGCCGTAGAGCGAGATGATGAACGCCATCCCGTAGATCGAGGCGGCGGTCAGACCCAATCCGAGGTTCGCCGCAAGCAGCATCCGTGAGCCGGCGATCCGGCGGGGTACGAGCGGCGCCTTGGCGCGCCGCTCGATCGCGGCGAAAGCGGCGAACAGGGCGAGCGATAGCCCAAACAGCGCCACCGTCTGCGTGGAGGTCCAGCCGGCGCTGGGCGCTTCGACTAGCGCGTACACGAGCGCGACCAGAGCGGCGGTCACCGCCACCACGCCAGGAACGTCGAAGTTGCGCGTTGCCCGCGCGTCGCGACTCTCGGGCAACAGTCCGACGGCCAGGGCGGCGATCGCGAGACCTACGGGAATGTTGATCCAGAACACCCATTGCCAGCCGGGGCCATCGATCAGCGGGCCGCCGATGATCCAGGCCGCGGTCGCAGCGATTCCGCCGGTCGCGCCCCACGCGCCGATCGCCCGGTTGCGCTCCGCGCCCTCCGGGAAGCTGCGCATCAGGATCGACAAAGCGGCCGGCGTCATCGCGGCGGCGCCGAGGCCCTGCACCGCCCGCGCGGCGATCAACGTCGCGCCCGAGGACGCGAGTCCGCACGCCAAGGAAGCGAGCGTGAAGATGGCGACGCCGGCGAGCAGGACCCGCCTGCGCCCCAGCAGATCTGCCAACCGCCCACCGAGCAACAGCAGCGTGCCGAACGACAGCATGTAGGCGTTCGCAACCCATGTTTGCGACGCAGGCGACAGGGCCAGCGCGAGGTGGATCGACGGAAGCGCGAGCCGCACGATCGCCGCATCGAGGATTACCAGGAAATAGACCAGGCAGAGCAGCGCAAGCACGCGGCCACGGCGCGACTCGCCTGTATGTGTGAGTTTCGTTTGCATGCCGGCAGCGTCGCCGGCACGCCTTCCTCAAACCTTCCTAGGCCTTGATCGTCGGCCTAAGCAGCCGTTCGAGCGCCTCGCGCGCCCGCTGCTCGTTGAGCAGTTGCCCGGCCGCGGCGTAGCCCTCGACGGCCCTGCGCAGAGCGTCCGCGGCGCCGCGCTGGTCGTCGCCGGCAAGAAGCAGCAATGCCCGCGCCTCCGCCAGCGCTGCCGGCCACGGACCGCCCGGCCAGCGCGCCGCGCCAAACTCGGCGCGCTCGAGGAATCCGCGGGCGCGCGTGAGCTGGCCCGCGCGGGCGCACACCACCGCGGCGGCGACGTGGTAGCCGGTCGGGCAGAACGGGCAGACCCAGCGCGGGTCGAACAGCGTCTCGACGCGCTCGATCAGCGCGAGCGCCTCGGCGTTGTCCTCGGGCACGCGCACGAGCACACCGCAGACGAGGAACACCAGATGCTCGGCGACGGATGAGACGTGGGCCAGCTCGAGTGCCTCCTCGAGCTGGGCCCGCGCCCCCGCGCGGTCGCCGAGATGCAGCAGCGCCTCGCCCAGCCGTGTGCGTGCGAGCGACTCGCCCGCGACCGCCCCCACCTCGCGGCTGAGCCGCGCCGCGTCGAGGAGATGCGCGCGCGCGGCCTCGAGGTTGCCGGTGTAAAGCTCAGTCTCGCCGAGCACGGTGGCGGCGAACGCCTCGCCGCGACGGGCGCCCGCCTGCTGCGCCTGTACGCGCAGACGCTTGGCAAAGCCCGCCAGACGCTCGTACGGATCGCCGGCCGTGAGCACGTACTCGGTCACGCAAAGATAGGAGTCGAACACCTTTCCCGCGACCTCCGGCGAATCCCAGATATGCGTCAGCTCGAGCCGGGCATGCTGCTCCCAGCCGCCGTCGACGTGGGCGAGCATGCCGTTCAGGAGGGCCAAGTCGCCGGGATCGGCGGCGAGACCGACCGCCTCGGAGGCCACCCGGCGCGCCCGATCCCAATCGCCGGTGTGCCACGCCACCATGCCGCGCACGAGCGTCGACTCACCGAGGTCTTCGAGTCGCTCGGCCTCGAACCGCTCGAGCGCATTGCCGGCACCCGCGATGTCACCCGCCGTCATAGACGCGCGTGCCTGCCCCACGAGCAGCGCGGGCATGCGCTCGGCAGGCGCGACCTCGACCGCCCTGGCGTAGGCGACGGCTGCGCCGGCATCGCCGGCCCCGTAAAGCAGCTGTGCGCGCAGTGCGAGCAATCCGGGTCGATCCTCGAGGTCGGCGTGTTCCAGCGCCAGCCCGGCCCACTCGGCGCCGTCGCGGTACGCGCCAACCTCCACGGCCCATTCCGCCGCCTCGGCGAGCAGCGGGACCGCCTCGGCCGCGCGGCCCGCGCCCAGCAGGTGATGTGCGACGCGCTCGGGAGGCGCGCCCTCGTCGGCGAGGAGCTCCGCGGCGTCGGCGTGGGTACGGCGGAGGGTCTCCTCGGGCAGCCGGGCGGCCAGCTGTTCGCGCACGAGCGCATGCCGGAATCGATAGCGGCCACGCGCGCACTCGAGTACGCCGGCGGTCTGGGCCACGGCGAGCGCCTCCTCGGCGTGATCAGTGCCCGCGAGCGCGATCAGCGAGTCTGCGGTGAATCCGTCTTCGATCACCGCGAGCGCGGCGAGCAGCGGCTCGCCGAACGGCTCGAGCGGCTCGAGCCGCTCCCCGACCACCTCGCGCAGGTGAGCCGACACGGTGGCCTCGCCGGAGGCGTCCACCGACGCCGAAAGCTGCTCGGCGAAGAACGGGTTGCCGGCCGCCGAGCGCCTGATTGCGTCGAGCGTACGAGGCGGCAACGGCCGGCCCGCCGCGCGCAGCGCGATCGCGCCGAGCGCGCCGGCGTCGAGCGGACCGAGCGCCAGCTCTGTGGCGGCGCCGTGTCCGATCATCCTCGATCGCACGAGCGCCGCGGTCTCAAGGAGCGGCTCGTCACACATTCCGGCGACCACGAGGAGACGCTGGCCGGCGGCGCTTCGTGTGAGGTGGTGCACGAGCGCCATCGTCGCTTCGTCGGCGCTGCTCAGGTCATCGATCGCCAGCACCACCCCACGTCCTACGGCGGCCCCGGCCACGAACCCCGCGACCGCGCGGAAGACGAGACGGCGGTCGACGGACTCCTCGGCCAACCTCGCCGGCCGCCGCACCGAGGGCAACAAGCGGGAAAGCGCGAGCTGCGCGCTTTCCGGGAGCGCGCCGATCAGCTCCGGGCGCCCGGCGGCGAGCGGGTCGAGCGCCTCCACGAGGGGCGCGTACGGCGTGCGGCCCTCCGCTTCGTGACCGGCGCCACGGAGCGTGTGGAAGCCGAGCCGCTCGGCCTCGGCGAGCACGGCCTCGATCATGCGCGTCTTGCCGATCCCGACCGAGCCGGTGACGAGCAGCGCGCCGCCGTCACCGCCTGCGGCGCGCCGGAGCGCGCCCTGCGCGGCCGCAAGCTCTCGCTCGCGCCCGTGGAGCGGGCCCGGCAGGAGACGCGGCGCGTGGATCGCCGGGCCGCGCATGAGCTCGCGCTCGAGCGCCCGCGTCTCCTCTGACGGTTCCGCGCCGAGGCGTGACAGCTCTTCGCGCAGCCGCCGGAACTGGCGCGCGGCCGCCGGCCGGTCGCCCCTCTCCACGCAGCGACGCATGAGCGCGCGATGGGCCTCCTCGTCGGCGGAGTCCTCCTGCAGAACCTCCTCCCAGAGGCCTCGCGAGCGCAGCACCGCGAGGCGGCGTTCGCGCAGCCTCGCTCGCGGGCCTTGAGTCCACTGTTCATAAGCGTCGTCGGGGAGCAGATCGCCGCCGTAAGCGGTGTCGTCGCCGCGCTCGAAGCGTTCGACATCCGTGATCACCTCGGCACCCGGCGCGAGCGCGACCACGCCGCCGTGCACAACGATCGCGTCGCGTTCCCCCAGCGCCCGGCGCGCGTAACTCGCTGCCTTATGCAGGTTCGCAACCCCGGCATCGGCGGCCAGCCTCGGCCACAGCATCTCGACCACCTGGTCGCGTGTCAGGCGATGCCCGTGGGCGAGCGCGAGCACTTTGACGAGGTCCGCCGCTCGCTTCTGCGGCCAGGCTGAATCGAGCACCGGCCGTGAATCGACCCGCACTTCAAAGCGGCCAAGCAGTCGCACGTCAATCCGCTCCATAGGAAGTGAGACGAACCGTATGCGGTGGCGATGATGCACGCCAGTAGGGCCAGCCGTGAGCGGCGTGCTCACGCGTCCGGCTTCATGCCGGCGTCGGGACAGCCCCGACCTGCTGCAGCAGGCCGAGCGCGTCCCACACCGTCCACTCGTCGGCGATCTTGCCGTTCGCGAAGCGGAGGATCGTGATCGCGTCGACCGCGATCGTCGCGCCGGTCGGGGTCGGACCGGGGATATGCTGATTCGCGTGAACGTTGCCGACGGACCGATACTGATCGCGTTTGACGGCTCCGATGCATCGCGCCGAGCGATCGCGGACGCGGCCGCGCTGCTCGGAACGAGGCGGGTGCTCGTGGTCACCGTGTGGGAGGCCGGGCTCGCATACGCGGTCCCGGAGATGCGCGGGGACGGGCTGGCCGCGATCCCGATCGATCCAGAGGTTGCGCGCCAGGTCGACGAAGGCGTCTACTCGCGGGCCGAGAGCGTCGCGCACGAGGGAGCCGAGCTCGCAAACTCGCTCGGACTCCAGGCGGAGGCCGTGGCGGTTACGGAGGAGCGCAACGTTCCGGAGACGATCCTGCATCTCGCCCGCGAAAACCGGGCGGCCGCGATCGTCGTCGGATCGCGCGGCTTGACCGGGCTCCGGGCGAGGATCGAGGGGAGCACGACGAAGGGGCTGTTGAAGAACGCGTCGTGCCCGGTGATCGTCGTGCACGAGCCTCACGAAGACGACTGACCGCGCAGTGCCTGCTCGAGAGCCCTGCCAAGGAGGCTCGCGATCGAGCCACTAGGCGTGGAGGTCAGGCCGATGCGCGAGGCCGACCTCGAGTCCGCCGAGCGCGCGTCGGCGCAGACGTTCTTTCAGGGGGATCGGCTGACCCGGAGGGTCAGCGAGCCGGAGATCCAACCGAGATCGGAAGCGGACTCCGAACGGTGGATCGACCGGATGGGGTTCTTCCTCTCGGTCGATCCGGGCGGCTGCTGGGTGGCGGTGGACGGGGACAGCGTGATCGGCGTCGCGATCTCGCAGAACCGCGACCGCCTCTGGTACCTCGCGACTTACAGCGTTCTTCCCGACCGTCAGGGACTGGGCATCGGCAGGGGGCTGATGGACGCCGTGCTCGCGCACGCCGCAGGCCGCCCGGGGATGTTCATCTCGACCGTGCATCCGGCTGCGACCCGCCGGTACCGGCTGGCGGGGTTTCTGCTGTATCCGTTGATGCGAATGGTCGGGACCGTCGACCGATCCACGCTCCCGGTGGTGACTGGACTCAGGGAGGGTGCGGTGAGTGACCTCGACTGGATGGATCGACTCGACGTACAGCTTCGGGGCGCCGGCCACGGACCCGACCACGAGTACATGGTGAAGACGCTCCGCCTGGTGGTGTCGAGTGCCAACAACCGGCCGGGGTATGTGTACATCGACGAGCGGGGCCAGCCGGCGCTGCTCGCCGCCGCGCACGAGGAGACCGCGCGGAGCCTCCTGTGGGAGGCGTTCGCCGCGTCACGCGGAGAGACGCTTGTCAACTGCATCACGACCGACAATCACTGGGCGGTGGACGTCGGCCTGGCGGCAAACCTCGACATCGCTCAGGAGGGCTACCTGGCGGTTCGGGGCCTCAAGGATCCGGCGCCGTATCTGGCGAGCGGGCACTTTCTCTGAGCGGCGATCGAGTTCGAGCCGGCGGTCTAGCTGACCCGACGCGCTTGCCGGGCCTCTCGTCGGCGCCGCACCCCGGAGGCCCGGTCCTCGTCCACCGCCCCGAGCTCGAGCGCGCGCTCTCGGCCCCTACGGCCGAGGTCGTAGTGGTCGTGCTCGGGGCGCCCGGGGCTCGACTGGAACCACTCGCGGCGCAGGCCGAGGCGCTCGGCGAAGTCGTGCAGCTCATCGAGCGTGTCGGCCTGAAGGTGACCGCCACCGGTCCAACGCCCCCAGTCGCCGGCGGCGAACGCGTTGTCGACGTAGACGCTCACGGTAGGGTGGCCGTCCCGCAGAAGAACGGGCCGGGCATCTGCTCCACGGACACCCGCCAGCCGAGACCGGCGATCCGGCGTTCGAGGGTCGCGGGCGTGTGCGGAACCTTCACCGCCCGGTACGCGGTGCCGTCGTTGAGATGCCGGCGGATCGTCGCCGACTCCGGGCCCTCGATGAGCTCGTCGTCGGTGCGGAAGGCGTCATCGACGAACAGCACGCGCCCGCCGGCCCCGAGACAGGTGCCGACCGTCGCCCAGAACGACTCGAATCGCTCGAGCGGGACATGGGACAGCCAGAAGCCGAAGAACACGACGTCGTATGTGCGGTCCGGGCGCCAGTCGAACAGGTCGGCCTCGATGAAGCGCACGCGGTCGTCACGCACCTTCTCGGCCGCGAGCGCGAGCATCTCGGGCGATGCATCGACCGCGGTCAGCGTGCTCGCGTGGCGCAGCAGGAGCTCGGTCCAGGTCCCCGGGCCGCACGCGAGCTCGAGCACATCGCCGGTCGGGGCGAACGTGTCGATCTTCGCGTTCAGCGCGTGCCAGCCCGCTGTCAGCTCCTCCTCGCCGAGCTCCGGGATTCCGCCCTCGGCGTACTCCGGCGCGCGGGCGCGGTAGTAGGCGACCTGCTCGGCGAGCAGCGCGTCGAGTTCGTCGTCGTGGCCCTGGTGATTCATTGCCGCCTGATCCTAGGAGGCTGGCTCGCAACGGGGTGCGTGGCTGGTGGCGCCGTCAGGCGCGGCGATCGCCACCGTGCCCCCGCGCGCCGGTTACTGATCCGGGAACTCCAGCGTCGGCTCCTGCCCTGCGCGCAGGAGGAAGTAGGCGAGAAACGTTGCGCCATCCGGTCCGGCATCGAAATGAGCGATGCGCGTACCCTCCGGCTCGTAGAAGACCTCACCAGGCTTCAGAACCGACTGCGCCTCGCCCTCGACCTCGAAGATCACCGAACCCTCGAGGACGCTGCCGTCACGGACGATCGGCTCGGTGGGGGTTGGCGTCTCAGCCATTCCCCCACCGTATCGCCGATCATCAGGCGAGGATGTTGACCATCGAGCGCTCGTTGGAGAGCGCCATCCGCAGGACCGCGATGCTCGCGTCCTCTTGGGCTTGCGCGGCCGATGCCGCACCGCCGGCGGAAGCGTCGCCCTGCGCACCCGCCTGCGTAGCCGCGCCGAACATTGCCTGCGCGGTGGCGAGCCCGTTGAGCGCGCCGTTGACTGCTCCGATACTCATGTCCTGGGGATCGGATCGGGCGCGCTCGGGCCTGACTATCCGGGCCTAGGCGTCGGCCAACGTCGTAGCGACTCTGATCACGCCGCCTGGGCGATCATCACGGTCGCGCCGCCGGTGGCGAAGTTCCCGACGTCGGCCGCGGCCGCTGCACCCTCGGGACTGCCGAGCGACGCCTGAAGCTCATCGGCGTCCTCGAACGACAGCTCGGCGAGGTAGTAGTACGGCGGCGCGGAGCCGTCGGGGGTCCCGACCACCTTCCCCGACTCAAAGCGACGAAGGTTCGGGATCTTGTTGACGAGCGGAATGTGCGTGTCGGCGTAGTACCGATCGAATGCGTCCGGGTCCTCGGGCGTTCCGTACGCGACCACCAGCTTGACCATCTCTGTTCCTCCTCCTCGGTTTCGCGGCGGCTGAGCCTATCGGGTTGGGCTCCGTGATACTCCTGATCGATGTCTGAGGGGACGCCGCCGTCGGATGTCCGGATCACCATCGTCGCCGGCCCGGCTGCGCACAGGTTCAAGCGCGCGCGTGCGACCCGCGGGATCGTGGGGCTGGTCGGGCTCGCGGTGGCCGGCGCGGTCCTCGCGATGGTCCTGGCCGGCTCGCACGCGGCTCCGAAGCGCGGCGCGCCGACGGTCGCTGCGGCCTACGGCTATCCACCCGGTTGCCTGGCCATCTCGTTCGCCAGGAGCGACCCGAGCTATGCGCGAGCCGACTTCGACCACGCCAACGCGTGCGGCCGTTTCAGCGGGTACGCGACGGCGATCTTCCACCGCGCCGGTGGTGGCTGGCGCCCGGCGCTGTTGGAGCTCAGCTACACGTGTCCGGTCGCGTCGCTACCGCGCACCGTGCAGGCCGAGCTCGGGGTCTGCCCGTAGGCGCTCGCGCCGCTACGACGTGCCGCAGAACCCGGCGCGGTCGTCGGTGACGGCGACGACGCCGAGCAGTCTGCCGTCAGGATCGACGACCGGTACGCGCAGCGCATCGGTCGCCACCGCGACCTCGTACGCGTCACTCGCGGGCGTATCGGGCGCGACCATCGGGCCGTCGTGCGCGATGTCCGTGGCCGGCCGCGCGGCGTCGCCGGCGCCCGCCAGGTCGGATCGCGTCAACGAGCCGGCGTAGTGTCCGTCGGCGGCCAGGAACGCCATCTTGCGGTGAGAGCTCGCGTCGAACCAGTCGCGGACCTCGCCGATCGTCGCGCTCGCCGGGAGCGCCGTGAAGCGTTTGTGGATGACGTCCGCCGCGGCCATGTCCCCGGCGGCGTCGACATTGGTCCGTGCCATCCGCTGGACCGTACCAGCAGCGCTACTGGTCTACGCGGCGGCTTCGCCGAATCGAGGCGCCGGCAGCTCGGGCGCCGGTGTGGTGCGGCGGCCGCGGAGCGAGACCGGGCTGAGCGCGCGCTCCTCGGCGTCGACGATCGAGCGAAGGGCGCCCACGCAGGCCGGGTCGAATGCCTGGCCGCTGTCGTCCTCGAGCAGCGCAAGCGCGCGTTCGGCCGGCCACGCCTCGCGGTACACGCGGTCCGCGGTCAGCGCGTCGTAAACGTCGGCAACCGTGAGGATGCGAACCGCGACATCGAGCTCGCCGGCCGGGACGCGGTTGGGGTAGCCGCCGCCGTCGAGTCGCTCGTGGTGGCTCTCCACCAGGTCGAGCACGAGCGGCGGGAACCCTCCGAGCTCGGTGAGGAGCTCGCGTCCGGCGCCCGGGTGGCGGCGGATCTCGTCGAACTCCTCGTCGGTCAGCCGACCCGGCTTCTTCAGGATCTCGGTCGGCACCGACAGCTTGCCGACATCGTGCAGGAGGCCGCCGAGCGCGAGCTGCCGGAGCCGGCCCTCCGGGAGGCCGAGGTACTCACCGATCGCAACCGCCAGCGTGGCGACGCGGCGCGTGTGTCCTTCGGTCGACGGGTCCTTCTCGCCGAGGCGGACGAGCAGCGCGCGGACGCGGCCACCGAGGAACGCCTCCTCGTGCTCGACGAGGTCGGCCGCGCGCAAGTCCCCGACCAGCGGCCGGGAAGCGACGGCGTGCCGGAGGTCGAGTGCGACCGGGATGCCGACCATCGCGATGCCGCCGACCTCGAGCACGTGCGCTGCCCAGAAGCCGGCGTCCATCATCGAGAAGTTGAGCAGTCCGAACTGGGCGCCAATCAGCCACACGACGCCCTCGGCCACGATCAGGTCCGAGATGCGACGGGTGAGGAGGTAGGTTCGGGCGGCGCGCCAGGCCAGGATCGCGAGCGGGGTCGCGCCGGCGGCGAAGATCAGCTCGGCAGCGGGCGTCGAGGGGTCCGGCACGACCGGGATCAGGTTCGAGAACACGAGCGCTGCCGCGCCGGCGATCGCCACCGCGCCCACCACCGCGAGCTGGATCACGAGCAGCGGCTTGACCCGGCGCGGGCGGCGGAGCACCGGTAGGCCGGCGACGGCGAGGATCGCGCCGCAGACCGGCAGGTTGAGCGCGCCCGCGATCTGCACGACGCCGTTGGCGGGCAGGATCACTCCAGGGGTGGCGAGCGCGTGGATGACGAGCATCGTCGCGATCACCGAGAACGCCATTCCGATCCACACCGCGTGGGCGTCGTTGCGGCGCGTGGCGATCACCGACATCGTGACCCCGGCAGTTGCGGCGAGAGCGCCGGCGAAGCCCACGACCGTCATGTGGACGACCCCGGGGAACATCATCATGTTCATGCCGCCGGCGATCAGGAGCACCGTCGGGATGACCGCGGCCCGCGCGAGCAGACCCACGACCGGTAGACGGGGACGAATCTGGCTCATCCCCGTGGTATCGGAGGCGAGACCCCCTCCTTGAGGTGGGGCGGATGCGGTCCGACACCCGTCCACTGTCGTGGGCAGTGCTTCAAGATCCGGGGTTTGTACCGGAGTAGCGGTACGATTCTGTACCTGCTGAGCGGTACAATCAGATCCGTGGCCGGCGCGCTGAATCCGTTCGTCTGGGACCGCCCGCTCGATGACCCATCGAAGATCATCGGGATGGACGCGTTCGCCAATCAGGTCGCGCTAACGCTGAAGGGGCAGACCAACGTCGCGCTGTTCGGGCCCCGCGACACCGGCAAGACCACGTTCACCAACCAGCTCGCGCTCGAACTGGGCCGGCCGCATGGCGACGACGCGCCGCCGTTCGACGTAATCACCGTCAACCTCCAGCGCGTCGTCAGCATTCCCGGGTTCATCGGATGCGTCCACGACGCGATGCTCGGCCACCCCGTCAAGCACGTGCGTCGCGCGGCCCAGCGCCAGATCGGCGTGCTCGAGAAAGAGATCGGCTTCGACATCAAGGTCGTCAAAGGCAGGGTCAAGAGCTCGAAGCTCGGGCCCGCCGAGGACGCCGAGATGCTGCACGCCCAGCTGGTCGCCGTGCGCGCGATCTCCGATCACCTCGTCGTGATCTTCGACGAGTTCCAGCGGCTCCGCCACTGTCCTGGGGACCCGCTGTCGGTGATCCGCTCGGCGCTGATGAGCACCGGCGCCAATCACGTCTCGCTGCTGTTCACCGGGTCGATCCGGAACGCGCTCCAGATGATGCTCGAGAACTCCGAGCAGCCGATCTTCGGAGAGGCGGTGCAGATGCAGTTGCCCGAGATCAGCCGGATCGAGTTCATCGAGTATCTGGAGTTCCAGTTCGAGGCGACGGGCAAGCCGGCCGACGACGATGCGCTCAACTATCTGCTCGGGGCGACCCGCGCCCATCCCCGCAGCACGCAACAGCTCGCCTGGGAGTGCTGGATGGCCACCCCAGCGGGAGAGCCGGTGACGCTTGACACGGTGATCCGCTCGCACGACCGGCTGGTGCAGACGATCGAGCGGTCCGAGTTCTCGGCGGTGCTGAACGTCCTGATGAACGGCGACGAGGCCGAGTTCAATGAGGTCCGCGCGCTTGCGCTCCTCGCCGATCTCGGCGGCGACAACGTCACGAGCCGCCCCGCGGCGATGCGTTACGGCTTTTCGAGCCATTCGCGCGTGGTCCCGGCGCTCGACCGGCTCCAGCGCCGCGGGCTCGTCGATCGCCGAGACGGCACTTGGTACGTCGTCGACCCTCTGTTCAGCGAATGGCTGCGGCGCGCGTCGCCGCTCGCCGACCGGCCCGAGTTGCTCGAGCCGGCCGGCGAGGAATAGGGCATCGGGGCGCCTGACGAGTCCGGGCGCGGGCTGGATTGTACCGGGTCTCCGGTACTAATCTGTACCTAATAGGCGGTACAATTTGACACTTCACACGCTCGCGTCGGCGAGCGCCGGGCGGCGCCGGTGAGCGTCCTCTGTGGCGTGCGCGGCGACGGCGATCGCCTCGCCCCGGAGCATCTTCGCGCTGACGGCGGCGGCCAGGACCGCGAACGCCGCGCCGATGATGAACGACACGCGGTAGCCGCCGACGAGCGCGGCGAGGTGGGGGGTGCCGGCCGCGAGCAGATGATTCGTCCGGGACGCGGCGACGCTCGCCAGGATCGCCAGCCCGAGCGCTCCACCCATCATGAACGAGGTGTTGACGATCCCGGAGGCCAGGCCGGCCTCGCTCGGCTCGACGTCACCCATCGCCGCCAGCAGCAGCGGGTTGAAGGCCGCCCCGGCGCCGAAGCCGAGCAGGATCATGCTCGGGAGCACGTCCTCGAGGTAATGGCCGTGGACGGACGCGCGAGCCAGCAGCGCAAGCCCGGCGGCCGCGACCGACAGACCGCCGACCAGCGGGCGCTTGATCCCGAACCGCATCACGAGCTTCGCCGACACGCCGAGCGACATCGTGGCCATGATCAGGTTCGCCGGCAGGAACGCGAGCCCAACCTGAAGCGGGGTGTACCCGAGCACCAGTTGCAGGTACAGCGCCGATAGGAAGAACCAGGCGAACATCGCTGCCGCCCACAGGACGCCGACGGAGTTCGCGGTCGCGAGGTTGCGCCGCCTGAACAGTCCGAGCGGGACCAGCGGGGACTCGACCCGCGACTCGACGGCGAGGAACGCGACGAACAGCGCGGCTGAGGCCGCCAGCAGGCCGATTGTCTGCGCCGACACCCAGCCGGCCTGGTTGCCGTTGACGATCGCGTACACAGCGAGCATCAGCCCGGAGGTCACGACCACGGCGCCCGCGATGTCGAGACGGCCGGTTGCCGCAGGTCCGCGGCCGGCGGGGAGCACGCGCGGCGTCGCGACGCAGACGGCGATCCCGATGGGGACGTTGACGAGGAAGATCCAGTGCCAGCTGAGCAGATCCGTCAGCACGCCGCCGAGCAGCACGCCGAGCGTGCCGCCGCCGGCTGCGACGAACCCGAACACGCCCATCGCCTTCGCGCGGTCAGACGGCTCGACGAACAACGAGACGATCAGCGACAGCGAGACCGCGGAGACGATCGCGCCACCGAACCCCTGTACCGCGCGTGCCGCGACGAGCATCCCCTCCGATGTCGACAGCCCGCAGGCCAGCGACGCCGCCGTGAACAGCGCGATCCCGGCCATGAACAGGCGGCGGTGGCCGAAGTGGTCGCCGAGCCGGCCGCCGAGCAGCAGGAAGCCGCCGAACGTGAGCATGTACGCGTTCACCACCCAGGCCAGCGAGGTCTGCGAGAAGTGCAGGTCCTGCCGGATCGACGGCAGCGCCACGTTCACGATCGTCGTGTCGAGCACGATCATCAGCGAGCCCATGCAGAGCAGAACGAGCGCGATCCAGCGGTGTCGATAATCGGAGGTCATGTCCGTGTTCCTTTCGGCCGGTCGGCGTCGGTGTTCACGGAGGGTTAGACGGCGCCCGCGGGCAAGAGTCATCGGTCCCGCGCTCCCGCCCGGTTCCAGCGGCGTACCCGGCCGCTACGGCCAGGGGCGCCGGCCGCTGGTGCGGAGTCTCGACTCAGCGTACGCTGTCCTTGTGGAAGCAGCCCGCCACCACGGGCGGTCTGACGCGCATCGCGATCTTGTTGTCATCGGCGCGTCCGCCGGTGGCGTCGAAGTCCTCATTCGGGTCGTCAAGGGCCTGCCGGCGGACCTACGCGCAGCGGTGTGCATCGTGCTCCACATCGCGCCGAGCAGTCCGAGCATGCTCGGGCACATCCTTGACCGAGCCGGGCCGCTCCCGTGCCTGACCGCGCGCGATGGTGACCAGCTGCGTGAGGGGGTCATCCTGGTCGCGCCACCCGACCGCCACCTCGCGATCGAGGACGGCCACGTGCGGTTGACCGTCGGCCCCCGCGAGAACGGCCACCGGCCCGCGATCGACGTCCTGTTCCGCTCGGCGGCGGCGCTCGAGAGCCGGGTGATAGGCGTGGTGCTCACCGGGAACCGCGACGACGGATCGGCTGGTCTGGCGGTGATCAAGGCGAGCGGCGGCGCCACGATCGTGCAGGACCCGAATGAGGCGATGTACGCCGGCATGCCGACCAATGCGATCGCGCAGGTAGCCGTCGATGCGATCGTGCCGTCGGCGCTGGTGGCGAGTACGATCGCGGCGATGGTCAACGGAGATGACCCGCCGGGGGTGGCTGGGATGACCCTGGGCCGGTTGGTTGCAACCGAGAGCGACCATAACCTGGCTGAGGCCGAGGGCACCGCATGAGCGACCAACGCGCGGACACGACGCTCGAGTCGCTGCTCGCCTTCGTCAGGGACACGCGCGGCTTCGACTTCACGGGATACAAGCGCCCGACGATCGAGCGTCGCGTCGCCAAGCGGATGGCCGCGGTCGGAGCTGACCGTTACGAGGACTACGTCGACTACCTCGAACTCCAGAGCGAAGAGTTCGCCGAGCTGTTCAACGCGCTGTTGATCAACACCACGGGCTTCTTCCGCGACCCCCAGGCGTGGGAGTATCTCGCTACCCAGATCGTGCCGCTGCTGATCGAGGCACGTGGGCCCGAGTCGCCGCTCCGCGTCTGGTGCGCGGGCTGCGCCTCGGGCGAGGAGCCGTACACCGTCGCGATGGTTCTCGCGCGCGTGATGGGCGATGCCGTATTTCGGGACCGGGTCAAGATCTATGCGACGGACATCGACGAGGAGGCGCTGAACCAGGCACGTCACGGTGCCTATCAGCCGCGCCAGATCGAGGACGTGCCCCATGAGGCGCTCGAGCACTTCTTCGAGCGCAGTGATCAGCGGTACGTGTTCCGTAAGGACCTACGGCGGTGCGTGATCTTCGGCCGCAACGACCTGGTCCACGACGCGCCGATGTCGCGCATCGATCTGCTCGTCTGTCGCAACACGCTGATGTACTTCACGGCGGAGACGCAGGCACAGGTGCTCCGCCGCTTTCATTTCGGGCTCGGCGACGACGGCTACATGGTCCTCGGCAAGTCGGAGATGCTGGTCACGCATACCGACCTGTTCACGCCGGCCGAGCTCAAGCGACGTGTGTTCCGGAAGGTGGTCAAGCCGTCTCTGCGTGATCGCCTGCGCGTGATGAGTAGCGACGGTTCCCCGGGCCGCGAACCGACCGAGATAGACAACCTGCGCGACGCGGCGTTCGACATCGCCGGTGCGGCGCAGTTCGTGCTCGATCACGACCGCTCGCTGATCATGGGCAACGCCGCCGCACGCAGGATGTTCGGCTTGGCGCCGACTGACCTCGGCAAGCCGATTCAGGATCTAGAGCTTTCTTACCGTCCGATCGAGCTCCGCAGTCACCTCGATGCATTGGATCATGACCTGCGCCCGGCCGAGATCAAGGGGGTCAACTGGCGCTCCGATGACGTCGACCGAGTCCTCGACGTTCGGCTCACGCCGCTCACCAGCGACGGAACGCTGATGGGGACGAGCGTCGCGTACGTCGACGTGACCGAGACCCACCGGCTGCAAGACCAGCTCACCGGGTCAAAGCGGGAGCTCGAGAACGCCTATGAGGAGCTGCAGTCGACGGTGGAGGAGCTCGAGACCACCAACGAGGAGCTCCAGTCGAGCAACGAGGAGCTCGAGACGATGAACGAGGAGCTCCAGTCGACCAACGAGGAGCTCGAGACGATGAACGAGGAGCTCCAATCCTCCAATGCGGAGCTCGAGACGATGAACGAGGAGCTCCGGCACAGGACCCGGGAGGTCAACGACGTCAACGGGTTCCTCGAAACGATCCTCAGCACGATCGGCATGGCGGTCGCCGCGCTCGATCGCGATCAGCGTGTTCAGATCTGGAACGGAAATGCGCGAGAGCTCTGGGGCCTGACGCCGGAGGAGGCCGAGGACGAGCACGTGATGGCGCTCGATGTCGGTCTGCCTGTTGAGCAACTCCGTCAGCAGATCCGCGACACGCTCAGCGGACGGTCCGAGCGTGAAGTCGTGGTGCTCGATGCGACCAACCGCCGGGGGAAGCCCTTCAAATGTCGCGTCACGTGCCTGCCGTTGGTGAGCGGAGGCGACAGCAACATCTCCGGCGTGATCATGATGATGGAGGCGATCTCCGACTGAGGGCGTCCCGGGCGATCCGGTCTCGGACCATCGTCCACCGGACACGGGACGCCTTGATCCGGGTCAGCTGCTCGCGCGTTTGCTGCTTGCCGATCACGTGCTGCTCCCGCAGTCGCTTGACCGTTTCGCGGAGCTCCGAGTAGGACACACCTGGGTCGGGCGGTGGCGACGCCTGCCCCCACCGGGAGAGCGACAACTCACGAAGCTCGAGCTTGGATGCCTTGATCGAGCTCGAGCCGGCTTCGGACTCAGGGGGAGCCTCCAATAGCAGCCAGCCTGTGTCCTGGTGGATGATCGAACCCTCCTCGGTGAGCTTGCGCAACGCCAACGTCACGGTCGGGCGGCGGGCGCCGACAAGCGCACCGATGGTTTCGTGCGTCAGCGCCAGCGGCAACCGGATGCCGCCGGCGGTGACCTGACCCCACGATTGCGCCAGCAGCCACATCATCGCGAGCACCCGCTGCTCCACGCGTGGGAGCTGGCAGATCACCAGCTGTCCGCTGAGCCTTTGGATCTGGTCGCCGGTGGACTCGTGGAGCGCTCGAGCGACTTCCGGTACGCGACGGGACACCCACAGGAACTCATTGCCAAGCAGCGCGAGGCGCGTCGGTGCGACCGCCCGATACGCGCAATTGTCCAGCCACGGGGGCGGAACATCGTCGCCTGGTAGGACAAGGAGGTCCCCGGGGCCGAGCAGCTGGATGCCGGACTGGTCGCCAATCGTGACCGCGTACACCACGATCCCATCGAGCACCGTCGCGGCGAAAGCGTTCTGCGATCCGAGCACGGAGTCGAGCCGGAACGACCCGCGACCGATGCGGACCACCGGCAGCGAGATGGCGGACAGCTCAGCTCGCTGCTCCGGCGTCAGGCGCCGGGTGAGCTCGAGCTTCATGTCGAGCAGTGAGACTCGGTCCGGTGAGGCCATCGTCCTCAAACCAACAATCCTGGGATTTGCGGCCCGAGCTGTTGGGAACAGGACAAGTATGAACGATCGCCAGCTGGCCGCTCGCGCCCGGGCGCGAGCAGAGCGCGCGCGCGAGCGGGAGGCTCGGGCGCTGGCGCATCGACGCGCGGCGGCGGAGAAGGCGCGACACCCCGAGTCGACTGCGAGGGACCTGCGGGAGGCGGAGTTGTACGGCCGCGCGGCGAGCCTCCATCGCCAGGCGATCGAGCTTCAGGTGCGCCACGCACTGGCGCACGAGCCGTCATTGGAGCACGAGTCTTCACCGGATACCGGCGCGACGGACCCTGCGGGCACGGCCGCAGGTCGACCGCCTGGCGGACGGTCAGGCTTCCAGCCTCTTGCTGCCACCTTGACCATCCGCCAGGGCTGCTTGTGTGGTGCATCCATCCAGCGGGAACAACAATTACCACGGTCCGGCCGATAGTTGGACCGGTTCCGTTGGATTGCAACCGAGGCGCTCGCGGCTCGCGCGCGCTTAGGGTCGGTTACGACTCCGACTCGTCCGCGGCCGGCTCGTCGAGCGTCGAGCCGGGCGTCCCTTCCGGCTCCAGCGTGAACAACTCAACCGCGACGTCACGGGTGGTATCGATGCCGCTGACGAATGCCAGCGTGCGCCGTCCGAGCGCTTCCTCGACGATCGCGCGCAATTGATCCTCGAGCGCGTACTGGAAGAACAGCCGCGCCTCGCGCAGCCGCTGATGCTCGCCCATCGCCACCAGGTTGCGCTCGGCCACGGTCAAGCTCGCCTCGAGGATGACCACGAGCGTGTCCGGTCCGGCAAATTGCGCGCGCGCCTTGGTCGGACCACGCCCGAACGCCTCCTTGTAGAGGCGCACCATCTCGTTCGAGATCTCGAGCATCGGGCTCCGGTCGGCGGTCGCCGTGGCGCCGGAGGGGTTGGGCCCACCGAAGCTCAGTGAGTTGTCCTCGTCAGCTCTCATCCTGTCCTACTCTCGCTCCTAGCCCGTCGCGACAAATCCCGGTACCCAGGACAAAAATTATGATCGCCTCGAGCGACCGACAAGCCGGCCTGTTGGCAAACAACATTGGCCTGATTGCGCCTGAGGGTACAACCTGGCCGTGGCGCTTTCCGGGCCGCCCGGATTGCCTACGCACCGCTTAGGCTGCCGCGGCCCGGCGGTCCGCCATCAGTACCATCGGGCCGCTCGGGCGGTTAGCTCAGCTGGTAGAGCGCCTGCCTTACAAGCAGGAGGTCACTGGTTCGAGCCCAGTACCGCCCATC
>CAVVCP010000023.1:0-182353 GCA_963746695.1 uncultured Solirubrobacterales bacterium
CGCCGCGCGGACGCGCAGTGTCACAAGATCGGAGCTCGTGACAATTTATCGGTGAATGGCGCCCTCGAGCACGTTCATCGCCATGTACGAGCGGGAGGCAGAGTCGGTCCTCGTGTTCTTCATGCGCCGGACGCTGGACGCCGAGGTCGCGCTCGATCTGACCGCGGAGACGTTCGCGCAGGCGTGGCGGGGCTGGCCCGGTGTGCGGGTCGGGAGCGGACCGGAGGTGCGGGGGTGGGTGTTCACGATCGCGCGCCGGCAGCTGGGGCGCTACCTGCGCCGCGGGTATGTCGAGCGGCGGGCGCTCGGCCACATCGGGATGTCGGTGCCGGCCCTTCACGATGACGACATCGCCGAGATCGAGCGTGCGGCGGACCTCGAGTCGATGCGCTCGGCGCTCGGCGCCGAGCTCAAGAAGCTGAGCGAGAACCAGCGCGAGGCGCTCCAGCTGCGGATCGTCGACGAACTTCCCTACCCGGAGGTTGCGCGCCGGCTCGGGACGACGGAAACCACAGCTCGCGCTCGCGTCTCTCGCGGCCTCCGCGCGCTGGCGGTCGCGCTCGAGCCGGTCCTGCCCCACGAGCGAGGTGCACGATGAGTCAGCGGATTCGGGTCCTGCGGGAGCTTGGCGAGGAGTTCGAGCGCATGGTGCGCGATGCGCCGGCGGATCCGCGGCCGCAGCGGCGCGACCGAGCGCGTGGCTGGATCGACCGGGTGGCGCTCGGTGCGCCGAGAGCGGTGGCACCCGCGCTGGGGGTGCTCGTAGTCGTCGCGATCGTGCTCGGCGCGGTGCTGTTCGTGCGCCCGGCCGGACACAACGGCCCCGCGTCGGCGAGCGGGTCCGGCCTCAGGCAGTTGCTCTCGCAATATGCGGTGCTGCGCCGGCCCCAGACGCCGCGGATCGCACGAGGCCGGCGCCGCGCCGAGCTACGGCGGGGCCCAGGGCTTCAGCGCGGCACAGGGCTCGTCCCGTGGACGCGCGACGCTCGAGTACTCGGTCCGGATCACCGGACTCGCGCACTATCGCAACATGCCTGAGCTGACTCGCGTCGTGAACGTCGACGGGGTTCAGGTGTCGCTGTTCGTCGAGCAGCTCGTGCACATACACACGCTGCCGAGGGCGACCGTGAGCGGCAACGACCGGAAGGGGGCCGCGAAGCTGGTCACGCGGGCGCGACTCGAGCAGATGCAGCGCGCGGCCAATGCGCAGCCGGAGCATGTTCTGCTCGCCAGGGTCGGAGGAGAGTTGGTGCCGATCCCGCTCCACAGGGTCGACACCGAGTCGCTGGCCGGTCCGAGGCGGCAAGATCGTCGCGGTGGTGCCCGACGCCGTGGCTCGGGTGAGCTGGGGCTGGCCACGGCAATTCGACTCCGGTGCGCTCAGCTACGTGCCGCCGGTGACGGTGTCCGCCAAGGTTCAGGACAACGTTGCGGTCGCGGCCGCGCCGGAGCGGTTCGCGTCATCGTCCGTCAACGCACCGCCCGAGACCGTCGTGCGCTACGCCGCCGACGGCGGCGTCCTCGCCCGCTTCACCGCCCCGGGCACGCCCGCCGCCACCGACGTGATCCCGACGAACTACAGCCAGAGTCCCGGACCCGAGACCCCAGCGTCGCGGCGGGCCGAACGCGATCCGTCGGCGCCCAACCGGGTCGTGATCGTCCCCGCCATCACCACGCTGAGGTCAGCCAAGATCGGCACCGGTCCCCAGTTCTTCTTCAAGGTCCTGCTCAACCACCGCGGCTACTTCGAGCGCCTGACCGGTGGTCCACGGCCGGGTTGCGTGCAGTCCTATCCGAGCCTCCGCGCTGGCCAGGGCTACGGCCAGACGTTCTCGTCGTTTGCAGAGCCGACGGTGCGCGGGGACACGTTCGGACAGACCGTGCCGATCGGAGCCATCGGCTGCACCGGGACCTACCGCCTGAGCGTGTCGGTCCTGAACAGCCGCAACC
The DNA here is from genome assembly GCA_963746695.1 of uncultured Solirubrobacterales bacterium. Classification (GTDB taxonomy): domain Bacteria; phylum Actinomycetota; class Thermoleophilia; order Solirubrobacterales; family Solirubrobacteraceae; genus Palsa-465. The sequence continues at coordinate 1,951 of CAVVCP010000023.1, forward strand.
AGCCGTACCCGCCGTTCGGCTCGGCCACGTTCACCGTTCGCTGACCAGGCCCGGTCAGCTGCCGCTCATGCCGCCGTCGATCGAGAACCGGTGCGAGCTGACCATCGCGCTCTCGTCGGACGCCAGGTAGAGCATCCCCTGCGCGATCTCCTCGACCGTCGTGTGGCGGCCGAGCGGGATCATCGCGTCGAACGCCTTCGCGGCCTCCTCCTGCGGGAGGTCGGTCGCACGCATCTCGATGTGATCCTGGAACGGGGTCGAGGTCGGCCCGGGGTGCATCGTGTTGACACGGATGCGCCGCGACGCGAGCTCCTTGGCCGCGGTGCGCATCAGGCCCACCTGGCCGTGCTTGGCGGCGACGTACGCCGACACGCCCGGAGGCCCGATCAGTCCGACCACGCTCGAGGTGATGATGATGCTGCCACCGTCGGGGACGTGCGGGATCGTGTGCTTGAGGACGTGGAACGCGCCGAGGATGTGCACCGCGAGCGTGCGCGAGAACACCTCCGAGGAGTAGTCGACGATCGGCGCGACATCACCGCTGATGCCGGCGTTGCTGACGACCACGTCGAATCGCCCGTAGCGATCCACGCCGGTCGTGACGGCGCGCTCGACGGCCGTCTCGTCGGTGACGTCGGCAACTGACCAGATCGCCCTTTCGTCCCCGAGCTCGGCGACGGCGGCGGCGAGCTTGGATTCGTCGATGCCGACCAGATGGACGCTCGCGCCTTCGGAGACGAACAGCCGCGCCGTCGCCAGTCCGATCCCACTCTCGCCCCCGGTGATGAGGGCGACCTTGTCCTGCAAACGGGCCATGGTCACCTTTCCTCGCTCGAACTCCACGGCTGGATCGCCGCCCGGACGCGCGAGCCTATTGCAGATGACCGCTACAGCGGCATCTTGCGGCGGCCGCGCCGGCCCGCCGACGCGCTCTTGTCCGCGGCGCGCTGCGAGGTGCTGAACGGCTTGCGCAGCCACCGTCCGAGCGGGCCGGGGGCTTTCCCGGCCATCCGGCCACCGGTACCGAACGTGCGGTCGACGCCGTGCTGGGGTTTCGCCGACAGCCGCGGCGCGACGAAGCCAAGGATCAGCAGGACGATGCACACAGCGATTACCAGGCCGATCAGCATGCCCACGTACTACCCGGCCGGCGGTGTGTAAACCTTTGTGCGATGGCGGTGGTCGACGTGCCCAGCCCAGCCCGGCCTCCGGTCGCGAGGATCGACGCGGGTCGTCAGGCGCTGGCTGACCTGCTCGGCTCCGACCGTGTCGGCACCGGCGCTGACATCCTCGCCCAACACGGACACGACGAGTCATTCCACCCCGAGGCCCGGCCCGACATGGTGGTGTGGCCGCGGGGGATCGACGAGGCCGCCGCGATCGTGCGGATCGCCGCCGAGCATCGCCTCCCGCTGGTGCCGTTCGGGGCGGGCACCTCGCTCGAGGGCCACGTCGCGGCGCTGGCCGGCGGGATCAGCGTCGACATGCGCGAGATGGACACGATCGGCAGGCCGTCGCTGGAGGATCTCGATGTGGTGGTGGGGGCGGGCGTCACGCGCCGCGCGCTCGACGCCCGCATCCGTCCCGAGGGAGTGTTCTTCGCGGTCGATCCGGGATCCGACGCGACGATCGGCGGGATGGTCGCCACCGGCGCGTCCGGGACGATGACCGTGCGCTACGGGGCGATGCGCGAGAACGTGCTCGCGTTGACCATCGTGGGCGGCCGCGGCGAGGTGATCCGGACCCACTCGCGAGCGCGCAAGTCTTCGGCGGGCTATGACCTCACGCGCCTGATGATCGGGTCGGAGGGCACGCTCGGGCTGATCTGCGAGATCACGCTCCGGCTCCACCCAATCCCGCCGGCGACGGCGGCGGCGTCGTGCACGTTCCCGACGGTGCGCGACGCCGTCCAGTGCGTCACCCGCGTCGCTCAATACGGGATCCCGGTGGCTCGGATCGAGCTCGCCGATGAGCTTCAGATCGAGGCGATCAACCGCCACGACCAGATGGCGTTCGCGGTCGCGCCGACGCTGTTCCTGGAGTTCCACGGCGCCTCGGAGGAAGACGTCGCCGCGCAGGCGCGCGAGACCGGCGAGGTCGCGGCCGAATTCGGCGGCAGCGACTTCGCGTGGGCCTCGGATGAACGAGAGAGCCGGCGCCTGTGGCACGCGCGCCACCGCGCCTACGATGCCGCGCGAGCGCTCGTACCGGGGAAGGCGGGCATGACGACCGACGTGTGCGTGCCGATCTCGGCGCTCGCGGACTGCATCGCCGCAGCCCAGGCCGACATCGCCGAGTTCGGCCTGACCGCGCCGATCGTCGGGCACGTCGGCGACGGCAACTTCCACACGTGCGTGCTGGTGGACCCCGACGACCCCGACGACGTCGCCCGCGCGGAGGAGTTCCACGAGCGGCTGGTCGAGCGCGCGCTCGCGCACGACGGAACCTGCACCGGGGAGCACGGCGTCGGTTACGGCAAGTCCCGGTTTCTCGTGGCCGAGCACGGGGAGGCGGCCGTCGAGATGATGCGCGCGATCAAGCGCGCGCTCGATCCGGACGGGATCTTCAATCCCGGTAAGGTCGTGGCGTGAGCGACGAGCTGCTGAAGGCGCTGGCCCGCTATGACTCGCCGACGCTGGCCAATGCGATCGAGACGTTCGACATCCAGTCGCGAGACGTCGGTTTCGCCGACAACAGCGTCCGGTGCATGTTCCCCGAGCTGGGGCGGATGGTCGGCTACGCGGCCACGACGACGATCGCCGCGCGCGGGGCTCCGGGCCCGGACTGGGCCGGCGTGGGCAACTTCGCCCTCTACGACTACGTGCGCACGATCCCGGCGCCGCGCGTAGTCGTGGTCAAGGACCTCGACGTCCCGCCGGCCCACGGGTCGCTGTGGGGCGAGGTCCACGCGACGATCTTCGGGGCGCTCGAGTGCGTCGGCTGCGTCACCGACGGCTCGGTGCGCGACTTCGACGAAGTGCGCGGGATGGGCTTTCACTTCTTCGCCGCCGGCCCATCGGTGTCGCACGCGTACGTGCGGGTGGAGTCGATCGGCGACACGGTCGAAATCGGCGGCCTGACGATCGCGCCCGGCGATCTGCTCCACGCCGACCAGCACGGCGTGCTCAAGATCCCGCCGGAGATCGCCGCGGAATTGCCGGCGGCCGCCGACCGCGTGATCGAGACCGAGCAGACGCTGCTCCGGTGGGTGCGCTCGGACGAGTTCGATCCCGATCGGCTCGCCGAGATGCGCGCCCGGCACTAAAGAGCGCCGCGCAGCGAGCGCAAGCAAGCTGCGCGAACGTGTAGCGAGCGCAAGCGAGCGGAACGCCTACTCGAGCCTGTCGGGCGATACGCCGGCGTCGATCATCGCGGCGTACAGATGCGACGCCGCCGACGACAGGTTCGGGTCGCCCAGGCCGCCGCGTTCGAGCAGCAGCGCGAAGTGCTCGCGAATGCAGGTCAGCACCGCCTGCGCCTCCTTCGGAGACAGCTCCGCGGTCACCACACGAGACTTGGCCATTGGGCAGATCGTAACCCGCGGACCCGGTGTGGAACCTAAACCACAGGCTCGAGAATCTCGGCGTGCTCGCTCTCGGGCGGCGTGCCGTAGGCGTACAGGAGCAGGTCGACTTCGCCGTGGTTCGCGGTCTGCAGCGGCGTGCGCGGCTCCACGTGGATGAGCCCGCCCACCGGGACGTCGACGCGCTCGGGTGGGTCGCCGAGGTACATCGTCAGCGTGCCCGCGAGCACGACGAACGTTTCCTCCTGATACGGGTGCCGGTGGCGACGGCCCCTGGCGCCGGGCTCGTAGCGCCACACGTTCGCTCGCGTGTGTGCGAACTCGGCCCGGTCTGAGAGCTCCGCCACATGGCGGGCCGGCTCTCCGGCCTCGTGGGGACGGGTGATCCATTCGAACTCGTCGGGGGTGATTGCGCGAAAGGCCATGCGGTCCAGGTTAGTCGCCGACTGTGCTCAAGCGAGGCGCGGCCGTTGTCGATACAGGGTGCAATCAATCTTCTCCCGAGTGCTCCCCGTGCTCGGACCGAACTTCGCTACGGAGGGCCCGCTGCAATGAGCGTCACCGATCAGTTGAACGATTCCCGCGTGGACGGGAACAACAACGAGCCTCGGCTCGTGCTCGACCTCGACCTCGTCGAGGCCCAGGCGCTCCGCGCGTGGCTGCTGGAGACCGAGCTGAACGGCGTGTCCGCCGCCGACACCCCGGTCGTCAACTCCGCGCTGGCGAAGCTGGCCCGGGCGGTCGACACGGCCCAGGCCACGGTCAACATCCGTCGCGAGTTCCAGCAGGCCGGCGTCAACCTCGCGCATTGGTCGGACGAGCAGGTGCTCGAGCTCGGCCGTCGCATCGCCGAGGCGGTTCGCCCCATCCTTCGCGGCTGAGAGCCGGCCCCGAGCCGGCTCGAGGCCGACTAGCTTCCCATGTCCAGCTCCTCCTGGTCGACGCGACAAACGACAGTCGCCCGACGAACGTCCATCGCCGCCGTGGTCATCATCGGACTCGCGTCGATCGCGGCTGCGGCCGCGATCGGCGGGGGTTCGCTGATCGTGGCGATGCTCGTCGGCCTGGCGCTGGGCGTCGTGTCCACGCTCACGGTCCTCAGTGGCGGCTCCGATGACGCTCGCGCCGCCGCCGAGCCAAAGCCCGAGGCGCAGGTCGACCCGGTCACGGGGCTGCCCACGCACGACAGGCTGATCACGGATCTGCAGGAGGCGCTGGCCGCGGGCGAGGAGCGCGAGCTCACGCTGTACCTGTTCGCGCTCGACGGCTTCAAGGACTACAACGACGCCTACGGCGGCGCGTGCGGCGACGCGCTGCTCGAGTGGCTGGCCCGCAAGCTGCGCGACGCCGTCGGCTCCTACGGGAGCACGTACCGGATGCGGGGCGGTAGCTTCGCGCTGCTCGCGGTCGGCTCCGAGCGATTCACGAGCGCGCTGTGTGCGTCGGCCGCGAGCGCGCTCAGCGAGTCCGGAGACGGATTTCAGATCTATTGCGACGTCGGCAAGGCCGCGGTTCCGGCCGAGGCCCCGTCGCCGTCGGCGGCGCTCGAGCTCGCGGCGCGCCGCGCGAGCAAGCACGGCTCCGAGCGTCACGTGAAGTCCGGCCGGCGGGCGCCGGCCGACGCGATCGAGGCGCTGCGGCTGGTCCGCTCGCGCGACGACGTGGCCACGCTGGCGATCGGGATCGCCCGCAGGCTCGGGCTCTCCGAGATCGAGATCGAGGAGGTCGAGGCCGCGATCCACCTGTGCGACGTCGGAAACGTCGCGGTGCCGCGCGCGGTGCTCGGCTATCCGGGCAAGATCAACGGCCCCGAGTGGCAGTTCATCCTGCTGCACACACTCGTCGGCGAGCGCCTGCTCGCGGGGCCGCTCGGGATGGAGTCGGTGGGCCGCCTCGTGCGCCACAGCCACGAACGCTGGGACGGCTCGGGATACCCGCACGGCCTGGTTGGCGAGTCCATCCCGCTCGGGTCACGGATCGTATTCGTCTGCAGCGCGTTCGGAGACATGACCTCGGACCGCCCGCACCACGCGGCACTCGAGCCGGCGGATGCGCTGGCGCAGCTCGAGCGCGGCGCCGGGTCGCAGTTCGACCCCACGGTCGTACGCGCGTTCTGGGACGAGCTCGTGGATGAGAGCGAGCCGGCCTCCGAGCCGGAGCCCGAGCACGATTCCGAGCCGGACTCCGAGTCCGAGCTCGACGCCGCCGCGCAGGCCTAAGCCCGCCCCGGCGGACCAACCTCACACAGCCCGACGTCACGCGGGTGGATAATCCGTTCAGTCGGGACCTAACGTAAATCCGGCGCCACCCGCGGAGCGGCGGGTGGGGAGCGATGACCCCGCTGAGCCGACAAGCTGAAATGGACCTGGGCCGCATCGAGCTGCTCGAGCGCTCGGAGCTCGTCGACGCGCTCGGCCAGGCGCTCGCCGAGGCGGCCGCCGGCCGGGGACGGATGGTGCTGCTCGGCGGCGAGGCCGGGGTCGGCAAGACCGCGCTCCTGCGCGAGCTCAGCGCCCGAGACCCGCGCGCCCGCGTGCTGTGGGGGGCGTGCGAGCGGCTGTTCACGCCACGCGCGCTCGGGCCGTTTCTGGACATCGCCGAGACCGCCGGCGTTGAGCTCACCGGCTTTGCACCAAACCGCCGCGTCCCGCACGAGTTCATGAGCGCGCTCGTCACCGAGCTCCGGCGGGAGTTCCCGACCGTGCTCGTCGTCGAGGACGTCCACTGGGCCGACGAGGGAACGCTCGACGTGGTCAAGCTCCTGGGCCGGCGGATCGAGGCGCTGCCGGTGCTCGCGCTGGTTTCCTTCCGCGACGACGAGCTGACCCCGGCCGCTCCGCTCCAGATCGTGCTCGGAGAGCTGGCCGGCGCGCGCGCTGTCGAGCGCCGGCACATCGCGCCGCTGTCTCTCGATGCCGTCCGCTCGATGGCCGAACCGTCGGGCGCGGATGCCGAAACACTGTTTGAAAAAACCGGTGGCAATCCGTTCTTCGTCACCGAGGCGCTGGCCGCGGCCGACGTCGAACTGCCGGAGACCGTGCGCGACGCGGTGCTGGCGCGGACCGCGCAGCTCGAGCCGGCGCCGCGCCGGCTGCTCGAGGCGGCGGCGGTCGTGCCCTCGCGGATCGAGCTGTGGCTGCTCGAGGCGGTCGGCGGCGTGGATTTCGTGCACCTCGACGCCTGCCTGGGCTCGGGGATGCTCGTGCACGCCGACGGCACGGTCGCGTTCCGCCATGAGCTCGCCCGTCTGGCGGTCGAGGACGCGATCGCCCCCCACCGGCGCGTCCAGCTCCATCGCGACGTGCTGCGGGAGCTGTCGAGCACACCGCACGGGCCGATCGACCCCGCGCGCCTGTCCCATCACGCCGATGCCGCCGGCGACGTCGACGCGGTGCTTCGCCATGCGCCCGAGGCGGGGGAACGGGCCGCCGGGCTGTGCGTCCACCGCGAGGCCGCCGAGCAGTTCGGGCGCGCGCTCCGCCATGGCGCCGCACTCGACTCCGACCGCCGAGCGCAGCTGTGGGAGCGCCGGTCGTACGAGTGTTACCTGAGCCAGCAGCTCGAAGAAGCCGTCGAGGCCCGCCGGGCGGCGCTCGCGCTCCACCAGGAGCGCGGTGACCGCGTGCGCGAGGGCGACAACCGCAGGTGGCTGTCGCGCCTGGCGTGGTTCTCCGCCGATCGCGCTACCGCCGAGCGGGAGGCGCGGGCCGCGGTCGAGCTGCTCGAGGCCGAGCGTCCCGGGCGCGAGCTCGCGATGGCCTACAGCAACGCCTCACAGCTGAGCATGCTGGCGGGCGACGTCGACGAGGCGCTCGAGTGCGGCGGCCTCGCGATCGAGCTCGCCGAGCGGCTCGGCGAGACCGAGATCCTCGTGCACGCGCTCAACAACGTCGGCGCGGCCGAGGTGCACGGTCGTCTGCCCGGTGGCGTTGCCAAGCTCGAGCGCTCCCTCGCGCTGGCGCTCGCGGAAGGCCACGAGGAGCACGCCGCGCGCGGGTACACGAACCTCGGCAGCGGCGCGGTGCGGCAGTACGACTACGCGAACGCCGACCGGCACCTGTCGACCGGGATCGCGTACTGCGAGCAGCACGACCTCGATCCGTGGCGCGTGTACATGAGCGGTTGGCTCGCCAGCGTGCGGTTCGGCCAGGGGCGGTGGGACGAGGCCGCCGACTGCGCCGGCGCGGTGCTGCGGGAGCCGAACGTTCCCGTACAGAGCCGGATCATGCCGCTGGTGGTACTCGGGCGGTTGCGCGCCAGGCGGGGCGATCCGCACCCATGGGAGCTGCTCGACGAGGCACTCGAGCTCGCCCGCCAGAGCGCCGAGCTCCAGCGTCTGGCCCCGGTGGCGGCGGCCCGCGCCGAGGCCCACTGGCTCGACGGAAGCGGCGCCTCCGTCGCCGATGAAACCGACGAGACGCTCGCGCTGGCGCGCCGGCTCGACGATGCCTGGGCGATCAGCGAGCTGTGCGCGTGGCGGCGGCGAGCGGGTATCGAGGACCACGCCGACCTCGAGGCGGTCATGGCGCCGTTCGCGCTCGAACTGGGCGGCGACTGGGCGGGGGCCGCGCGGTGCTGGGACGAGCTCGGCTGCCCGTACGAGGCCGCCCTCGCCCGTGCCGAAAGCGGCGACGAAGCCGTGCTCCGCCAGGCGCTCGAGGCGTTTCAGCGGCTCGGAGCGGTCCCGGCGACGCGGGTCACGGCCCAGCGCCTGCGCAACCAGGGCGTGCACAGCATCGCCCGCGGACCCCGTCGCTCGACGATCAACAACCCCGGTCAGCTCACCTCGCGTCAGGTCGAGATCCTCCAGCTCGTCGCAGGTGGGCTGACCAACGCGGAGATCGCGGCGCGGCTGTACATCACGCCGAAGACAGTCGCGCACCACGTGTCGGCGGTGCTCGGAAAGCTCGGCGTGCAGTCGCGCCGGCAGGCGGCGGTCGAGGCGAACCGGCTCGGTGTGCCCGCAAGATAGGCACCCGCGTGCTCAAACATGGGCGTCCGCTGCCGATGCGGTCGCTCAGGCGCGACCGTACGGTCCTCGCATGGTCACGAATCCCTACATCGCAAAGCTCCTGATCGAAGCCCACACCGACGATCTCCGGCGCGCTGCCGGCGGCGCACCACCGGCGCGGACGACGAACGACGAGCTCCATCGAGAGGCGGCCCGGTCCTGGCTGCCGATCCGGGCTAGGCTCACCGGGCGCCGCAGGCGGGCGCTCGAGCCGGTCCGCAACCCCTGCCCGTAGCCACGTGTCGTCGCCCCCATCTTTGCGGGGGTGGCCACAGCAACCACCAACCACAGGAGGGCCTCATATGAACACGTACGTGATCCTGCGCCGCGACGGCTGGCGAGACGGCGATGAGCTGCAGCTAGCGGCCGAGCGATCGACCGCGGCCGGCGAGGAGATGTCCGAGGACGTCCGCTGGATCCGCAGCTACGTGCTCGAGGAGCAGAGCGGCTCGGTGGGCACGGTCTGCATCTACCAGGCGAGTAGTCCTGAGGCGATCCGTCGTCACGCCGGTGCCGCGGACCTGCCGATATCCGAGATCATCCAGGTAGCCGACACGGTTATCGTGCGACCGGACCCGACCCCAGTCGGAAGCTGACGGCCGGCTGGATCGGTGGCGAGCGGGCGGCTCGCGCAAGTCGCGTGCCGGCAAGCCGGCGGCGGCTGTGGCGAGCCGCCGCCGATGCCGGGCACGAGGGGGGCTTCGCGCCTGTGCGAATAAAGACGCCGCCTGAGCGGTTTTCTTCCCAAGCCTTCGGTTAGGATTGCCCCGCCCCTTCGCCCCTCTTCGTTTGGAATCGAAACCGTCTGCACCTGTGGCACTCGCCGGGCCATCGTTTGAGATACGCGAGAGCATCGACGGCGACGGAGCGGTCCGCGTGGCCCTGATCGGAGAGCTCGATATCGCGGTCGCGGACGCGGTCGAGGAGCGGCTGCGGCAGCTCCGGGACGACGGTCGCCGCGCCCGGATCGATCTGTCGCAGCTTGACTTCATCGACAGCTCGGGAGTGCAGACCGTCGTGCTCGGCCTCAAGCACGCCAGGAAAGCCGGACGCGAGCTCGAGGTCGACCGGCATGTCAGCTCGACGGTTGAGCGGCTGATCGACATGATGGGGATCGGCCAGCAGCTCTGGCCCGCCGCCAGCTCCTGACACGACCTCGACTTGCAGGCCGGTTTGCAAGCGTCTCGTCGGCGGAGGGATAGCCGCGGGACCGCCGAAATCGCCTCTACCCATGCGACGCGCAGAGGAGTTATGGATGAGCGACTTCGAGAGAAACGGTGAGAGAGCCGGCGTGAGTTACGACGAGCCGGCACGACGACCAGGCGTGACCTACGACGAGCCGGCCCGGCGCCGGAACGCCGGGACGTGGTTCGCCGATCTTGGGGATCGGCTCGCCCGCGGTTTCAACAACTTCGATCGGCCGCAGCCCGACGAGCCGGAGTGGGAGCCGTACGAGGATGACGTCGAGCAGCCGACGGAAGCCGCCGACGTGGTTCCGCACATCGAGGCCTCGCGGAGCAGGTTCCCGACGAGCCGGCACGGCTACGACCGCGAAGCCGTCGACGAGCACGTGGACGGGCTCGAGCAGGAGATCGCCCAGCTCGCCGCGCAGCTCTCGGCGGCCAAACGGTCACCCTCCTCAGCGATCGACGCCGAGCTCGAGCGCGTCGGCGCCGAAACCAGCGCGATCCTCAAGGTCGCCCACGAGCAGGCCGCGGAGATCACTCGCCGCGCCCAGGTTCAGGCCGACCGCTGCATCTCCGACGCCGCCGCCAACGCGGTGTCGATGACCGAGGACGCGAACCGCAGGCTTCGCCAGCTCGACACGGAGACTGATGCCGTGTGGGCCGAGCGCGTCCGGCTGATCGACGACGTCCGCAACGTCGCGACGTCGCTGTTCTCGCTGGCCGAGGACGCGTCGGACCGGTTCCCCGAGGACGGCGATCATCGGGGCGGCGCGACCATGGCCGAGGCACCGGTCATGCCGGCGCCGAAGGCGTCGACCCCGCCGGCGCCGCATGCTCCTGCCACGCCGGCCGCGATGGCGGTACCGAAGCCCGTGCCGGCGCAGCAGCCGGTTGAGGACGAGGACGACGGCGAGGACTCCGCGCCGGACGTCCCGGGCGCGTTTACGGGCGGCTAGGCTCGAACAACTCGGCCCCGAGCCTGGCCTCGGGGTGCAAGATCGGCGCGAGGCCGTCGCCGAGCGCCGCTCGGGCGAGCGCCCGCCCGAGCGCCGGCGCGTGCTTGAACAGGTGGTTGCCGGCGAGGATCAGCAACCCGCCGCGCTCCCAGACGGCGAAGCCGTCCGGATGCCACGGCAGCTCGGTGACCCAGCAGTGGCGCGCGTCGACCGGCTGCGGGTCGAGTCCCGGTAGCGCGCGGGCTACATACGCGGCGGTCCGCTCGGCGATCGCGGGCAGGCCAGCGGCGTCGATCAGGCTGCCGTCATCGTGGAGGGGGGTGTCGTCGAGCCCGACGGCGTAGGACGAGTTGCCCGGCAGCGCGTCCCCGTAGGCGCCGACCTCGCCGAACGCCCCGCTCGAGTCGAGCAGGCACGCGAGCTGGGGCGGCGGGTCGCCCTTGACCGCAAACGTCAGCCGTACGTGCGCGGCGTGGCGGAGCGGGAGCGGGACCCCCGCGCCGCGGGCAAGCGCGGCGGTGCCGCGGCCGGCGCACACCACGACCCGATCGTGCTCGGCGGTGATCCCGCCGGCGCGGACCTCGACGGTCCCGCCGGCGGTGACCCGGACCGACAGCACCTCGTCGAACACGAACCGCTGGCGCAGCGCGTCCGTGAGCGCCTCGATGCTCGCGCGGGCCCGAATCACGCCGCCGTCCTCGTCGAGCACGGCGCGCGCCTCCGGTGTCGTCAGCAGCGGCATCCGATCGGCGAGCTCGGCGTGGTCGATCTGACCCGCTCGTACGCCGGCGCCTCGCATCGCGTCAAGCCGGCGCAGGCCGGCCGGGCCGAGCGCGACGACCCCGTCGCGTGACAGCAGCTCGGTCCCGAACCGCTCCTCCCAGTCGCGCCAGACCCGCCGCGCCTCGCACGCGAAGTCGACCAGGCGGCGATCGTCGTGGGCATGGCGAAAGATCCGCGACTCGCCGCCGGATTGGCCGTTGCCGGGCACGCCGCGCTCGTACACGGTCACCGCGGCGCCTTGGTCGGTTAGCGCCAACGCCGTGGCGAGCCCGACGATTCCGGCTCCGACCACCGCGATGTCGGCGTCAGCGCTCACAGGGGATCACCGCGGATTGTCGTCTCGGGCGCAATTGTGGACCCCCCCAGCGAGGGGGGCGGCGAGGCAAAGCGACTTTTGCGCCCCACAGACTATGGGGTAGGCTCGAACCACGTAACAACGCTCCGAGCCGGGGTCGTGGCGGAGCTAGAAAGCCACGGTCGCGCGGAGCCACCGAAGGAGGGAAGGCGATGGCAGACCGGCAAAACGGCGCACAGTCGCCGGACGAGCAGGTGCGCGCGTTGTACGAGGAAGCCGAGTCGAACACGGCCAAGGTGTTCGAGGCCCTCGTGAACAAGCCGAGCTTCGGCCGGCTGCTCGCGCTGAGCGCGGAGAACACGGCGGCGCTGACGCGGATGAGCTTCGACGCGATCGACCTGCTCTGGCGCAACCTCCGTCTGGCTGGCCGGGCCGACATCGTGAGGCTCTCGCGACAGCTGAACCGCAACGAGGACAAGCTCGAGCGCGTGCTCCAGGAGGTCGAAAGCCTGCGGGACGAGGTGGCGCGCGAGCGAGCTCCCGAGGAGGCGCGGTCGTGAGCGTCGCCGATCCGTTCGTGGGCGCCGTCGAGCGGGCGGTGCAGTTCCCGGTCAACGCGCTCGAGTTCACGAACATCCTGCTGACGACCGACGACGCGGTCATCGGCGCCACGCCGCGCGACGTCGTGTGGACCCACCGGAACACGACGCTGTACCGGTATCGCTCCTCGCAGCGCCGCTACGGCGTGCCGCTGTTGCTGGTGTTCGCGCTGATCAACCGTCCGCAGATCTTCGACCTACGTCCGGGCTCCTCGCTCGTGGAGTACCTGATCGATGAGGGATTCGACGTGTTCCTCGTCGACTGGGGGTACCCCGACGAGGAGGACTCCGACATGGGGCTCGACGAGTACGTGTGCGACGAGCTCGAGTGGGCGATCCGCGAGACCGTGCGAGCCAGTGGCGCCGAAGACGTGTCGTTGATGGGCTGGTGCATCGGCGCGACCCTGTGCGCGATGTACTGCGGCCTGGATCGCGGTGGCGCAAAGCCGCCGGTCCGCAATCTGGCGCTGCTGACGATGCCGATCGACGGACGCGCCTCGACCTACGCCAAGTGGGTCGGAGACGACAGCTTCGATGTCGAGAGCGTGAGCGAGCTGTGGGGGTCGGTCCCCGGCGGGGCGATCGACTTCGCCAACAAGATGATGAAGCCGGTCACGAACTACTGGACCACTTACCGCCGCCTATGGGAGGGGGTCCAGGAGGGGACCGCCCGGCGCGACGCGTACCAGACGATGGCCAAGTGGGTCGCGGACAACCCGCCGTTCGCCGGCCGCGCTTGGTCGCAGTGGATCCGATTGATGTACCGCGACGCCGGATTGCTGCGCGGAACCGTACGGCTGCGGGACCGGTCCGTGGACCTCGGCCGGATCGACCAGAGCGTGCTCGTGATCACGGCCGGCGCGGACCACATCGCGCCGCGCCCGGGAACGATGCCGTTCTTCGACCTGATCTCGAGCGAGGACGTCGAGCACTTCGACCGTCCCGGCGGACACATCGGGCTGGTTGCCGGGTCGGCGGCGCGCAAGGAGCTGTGGCCGAGCATGGCCGAGTGGCTGGCCGAGCGCTCCGACGGCTGAATAACGAAATCGAACGAGGAGAGGTATTGATGAGCACTGAAACTGGCACTGAACGGGCGACATCGGCGGACGGCGTAGTGCCGACCGACGAGTCGTTCCCGGCCGGGTATCGCCGGGCTCGTATGACCGGGCGCGTCGTGTTCGTAACCGGCGGCACGCGCGGGATCGGCGCGGCGATCAGCCGCAGCTTCGCCGAGCAGGGGGCGGTCATCGCCGCCGGCTACGGCCGTGACCAGGAGAACGCGGAAGCCCTGCTGAAACAGCTCGAGGACAACGACGTCACCGCGAGCATCCATCAGGGCAACGTCGGCTCGGCCGACGATTGCCGGCGGACCGTGAACGAGGTGATCGAGCGCCACGGCCGGCTCGACGTGCTGGTCAACAACGCCGGCATCACCAGCGACAAGAGCGTGGCGAAGATGGAGGACGAGGACTGGTACAAGGTGCTCGCGGTCAACCTGTCGGGCGCGTTCTTCATGAGCCAGGCGGCGCTACCGCACATGCTCGAGCGGGGGTCGGGGCGGATCATCAACATCTCATCGATCATCGGCGAGACCGGGAACATCGGCCAGGCCAATTACGCGGCGTCGAAGTCGGGGCTGTTCGGGCTGACCAAGACGATGGCGAAGGAGGCGGCCTTCCAGCTCGCCCGCGCAGGCAAGCTGTCCGAAGACTCGATTGCGGTCACCGTGAACACGGTGGCGCCCGGCTTCATCGCCACCGAGATGCTCGAGTCGATCCCCGAGAAGGTGCTCGACCGGATCAAGGCTCAGATCCCAATCGGGCGGTTCGGGCGTCCCGATGACGTGGCGCGTGTGGTCCACTTCCTCGCCTCCGACTACAGCTCGTTCATCACCGGCCAGGTCTGGGGCGTCAACGGCGGCCAAGACATGTAGAACCGGCTTCGGCTGCCCACCCGCCCCGCGGCCCCGGTGCGTTTTGACGCGCTGCTGCCAGCGTTCTGCGCGGAACGCGAGGGCCGCGGGCCGGGCGGCGCAGCCTCGCTCTCAGCTTGGTCGCAGGGCCGCGGCTGGGGCGGCGTGCCGCTGACCTGCACGGCCAAACGGACCCGCTTGGCGGATAACTCGCGCTATCCGCGAGTTATCCGCCAAGCGCTCAGCTGCCGGGTGGGGTCGACGCCGGTCCGGGGGCCGGGTGGACCGGGAGGATTGTCGGCGGGCGGGGCGTCTGGCTGAAGTCGAAGTCGGCGGCCAGGTTGCCGAGGATCGGGTTGTCCTCGCGCACGTCGGGGCGAGGGTCGGGCCGGCCGTCGGTGGCGGGATCGAGGCGGGCGTTGTTGATGAAGTCGTCCTCGATGAACTTGGTGTACGCGTCGAAGCTGAGGATCTGGTGATCGATGTAGCCCCGCTTCGCGTACGGGCTGATCACAATTCCCGGCACGCGCAGGCCGAAGCCGGCGCGATCGACGACGGGCGGCACGACGTGGTCGTAGAACCCGCCCCAGTCGTCCCAGGCCAGGAAGATCGCGGTGCTGTCCCAGTCGGGGCTCTGCATCAGCGCGTTGATCAGGCCGGTGACGTAGGTCTGGCCGGCGCTGACGAGCGCGGGCGGGTGCTCTGAGACGGTGCCGTTCGGGTCGATCCACGAGACCGCCGGCAGGGTTCCGTTCTTGGCCGCGGTGAAGAAGTTCGAGAGCGTCTGGATGTTCCCGAGCTGATCGTCCTGCGTGACGTCGGTGAACGAGGGCAGCGGATTCCAGATCCCGGGCGTCTGCGGTCCCTGCTGAACGGGTGCGCAGGTCATCGATGCGTCGTTCTCGCAGTCGGGCTCGGTGCCCTGGAACACGTAGTAGCCCCAGCTCACGTTCTGCTTGTGCAGGAGATAGGTGATGTCGGTCCACGCGTAATGGAGCTGGCCGTCGTTCGGGCTCGAGAAGGTCCCGTTCAGGGTGGAGTCGGGGTTGGGGTTCTGCACGTCGCCGTGACAGGACGACGGGTCCAACGGGTTGCTGCAGAACGCCGACCACTCGGAGACCATGTACAGGTGGGCGGGGAGACTCCACGAGTCGTTGGGCTCGAACATGTGGTCCTGGAGCACGTAGTCCTCGGCGTAGGTCCAGTAGTTGGGGATCTCGCGCGCGTCGTGGTAGCCCATCACGTCGACGCACTGCGGCAGGTTGCTCGTGGTGTGGCTGATATCGGTGCACGGGCTGCAGTTCGGGTCCTGCGAGTTACAGCCCATCCCCTGCTCGGCCTGGGCGACGTACCCGTCCATCCGGCCGTTGTCGATGTCGGCGAGCGCGTTGTTCAGCGAATGCGGGCCGCCGTAGTTGAGGTCGGCCGGGTCGTGGAACGGGGGCACGCAATTGAGGTTGGCCGGATCGGGGACGCACACCCCAGGGGGGATCCCGTCGGCGCCGGGGAACGTGCCGAAGTAGCTGTCGAACGAGCGGTTCTCCTGCATGATGATCACGACGTGGCGGATCTTGTGGATCCCGGACAGCGGCGCGATCTTGATCTTCAACGTGGTCGAGTCGGCCGCGAGGTTGTGGATCGTGGCCGGCGCAAGCGCTCGCCATTGCTCGGTGCGGCCGGTGGTGAACGTGTGCGAGGTCGAGAAGCTCCCGCTCCGGGTCAGCCGCGGCCGCGCGACCGTCGTCCAGCGAGCGCCCTTGCGGCGCTGGAGCGAGATGACCTGTCCGGCCTGCGCCGGCTCGAGCTCACCGCTGAGCGTCTCGCTGTCGCCCGCCACCGCGAACGTCGCGGTGCTCGTCAGCGTCACCACCGGGCGGACGTCCTGGGTGACCGTCCGGCTCTTCAACCCGGTCGCGGTCACGCGCCAGTCTCGGTTGGTCGTCACCGTGCCCGCGGGCATCACGAAGCTGTACGACCCCGACGCGGTGGTGAGCGTGCGCGCGATGGGGCTGAACCGGAGCTGGTTCGGGTACCGGCGCCACAGCACGATCGCCTCGCCGCAGCGCTTGACCCCGCGGTGGACTCCGATGAGCGATCCGAACACGCGGACCTGCGCCACGGCGGTCACGGGGTTGGGCGCGGCGTACAGGGACAGCGCCCGGGCGAGCGCGCCATGGCGATGCTGCTTGGCCTGCTTGCAGGCGGGCGACGGCGCTCCCGGTGCCTGGCCGCTCGACGGCGGCGTAAGCGCCACCGCGCCCCCGGCCAGGGCAATCACGACAATCAACACGACCAGAGCAAATGAACGGCGCAGCAGCGATCCTCCCGTGGGGGCGATACCTGCTTTTACGTGCTAACCCGATCGGATCCTGCGAGTTGCGACCAAGTCGCCCGAATAGATTGTTCGATTGATGACCGGCGCCGCGGACAACGACAGCTCAGGGCCGCCCGAGGCCCGCAGCCCCGTCCCCGCGGCGCTGGCGCTGCAAACCGCGCTCGACCGGTACGAGCGGGCCGGTTCCCCCGCGGCGCTCGACGTGGCCTTCGCCGCCGCGGCGCGAGCGGTCGCCGAGCGCCGAGGCGAGCGGGCCAATGAGCCGCCCGAGGTGACCGAGCTCGAGCGGTTGTTCGACGAGGTGCCCGACTACGAGCGGCTGGTGAACATCGCGGTCGGTGAAACTGAGCGGTCGGTGGAGGCGGCGGGGGCCCGGCTGTGGGAGTGGTTCGGCCTCGAAAGCACGGCCCCGACCTGGAACGAGGGGGAGCGCTCACGGGCGAGGCTGCTCGTCGCCTGCGCATGCGCACCGCTCGACGAGCAGGTGGTCAAGTGGCTCGGACCGCGGCTGCTGCGGCTGTCGGCGGATCGGTGGGCCGCGCTCCTGACCGCCGATCTGCGGCGCGCCGACGAGGACCTGTGGCGACGTGTGCTCGGAGAGCAGTACGAGTCGGTGTGGCGGCGGTGCGCGCCGCGCGGCCGGTGGCGCACCCGCGAGCTCGCCGACCTGCTCGCCAGGGACGACGCGACCGCGGCGGCCATGCGGCGCCGGCTGTCGCGCTGGCTCGCCGACGGCGCCGACGTAAGGCGGCTGCCGTCCGAGCTCGAGGCGGCGTTCGTGGAGACACGGACTCCCGACCGGCTGGCCTAGCCTGGCGGCCCAAACCAAGGTGTCCTCGGCGACACCGAGGGAGCTGACAGCGACCCCATGGGGGGCTGGGCGGGCTGGCGTCCGCACGAGAGAGTGCGCCTGGTCAAACGAACCGGGCGCGGCCAACTGCCGGCGGCCCACAGAGAGGAGGGTCACCATGAACGCATCCAACCGATCGGGCCACTCCGGACGGTGGCTCCGGCTCGCGCTCGCGAGCGGGCTGGCAATCGGGGCGCTCGGGCTCCAGAGCGTGCCGGCTGAGGCTGCGCCCTCGGCTCCGAACACGGTGTTCGCGGGACTCAGCTCGCAGCAGCTCCCATCGTTCTTCGAGATCACGAACAACGGACGGATGTTGAAGCTCGGCGCGATCGCCTTCGGCATGACGTGCACGTCCGGCGACGAGTTCGTGTGGTCGGACCGGGACGTCAAGGTGCCGATCTCGCGGACCGGCAAGCTGAGGGCGCACTTCGCGCAGCCACCGACGCTCGTTTCGAGCGGCGTGACCGTCGGCGGGACCGACACGCTCGACGCCACGCTCAACCGGCGACACACGATGCTGACCGGAACCTGGCGGCTAGTGCAGACGTACATCTCGTCGACCGGCCAGACCGACCAGTGCGACTCGGGACCGGTGCGGTTCACCGACATCGACTAGCCGCATCGCAGTAGTCG
Source organism: uncultured Solirubrobacterales bacterium (assembly GCA_963746695.1). Lineage (GTDB taxonomy): Bacteria > Actinomycetota > Thermoleophilia > Solirubrobacterales > Solirubrobacteraceae > Palsa-465. The sequence goes on from CAVVCP010000023.1 coordinate 20,035, forward strand.
AGCATTAAGGTGGCCCGGGTTCCGATGGAATCCGGGCCATCGTTCGTGAGATGCTGCGCATCGCAGTGCCCGACCCGAACGAAACGCGGCTGGTCAGGCCCCGGCATCTGAAGGAGCGACTCGAGGCCGAAGCGACGGGCATCCCGTTCCTGTACTGGCTTGACGATGACGGCGAGCAGCACGTCGTGATGCTGCCGCCGGACCGCACCCGAGTCACGGTCGGCCGTCGAGAGCAGTCCGACGTTCCGCTCACCTGGGATGGGGAGGTCTCGCGCGCCCACGCCCTGCTCGAGCCGATCGGAGAGAAATGGACGCTGATCGACGACGGACTGTCGCGGAACGGGTCGTTCGTGAACGGAAGCCGGGTGGTCGGTCGCCAGCGACTCAGCAATCGCGACCGCATGTGCTTCGGCAACACATACGTCGTCTTCTGCGAGCCGAGCGCCGACGGCGGCAGTGAATCCACGGCTCGAAGGCCGGGCGCGCCGCAGTCGATCCCGCTCACCGAAAGGGAGCGGAAGCTGCTGATCGCGCTCTGCCGTCCGATCGTCGTGTCGAACTCGACTACGCCGGCGACCAATCCTCAGATCGCCGCCGAGGTGTACCTGAGCGTTGACTCGGTCAAGGCTCACATGCACGACCTGTTCGAACGGTTCGGGCTCGCCGACCTGGCCCAGAACGAGAAGCGACAGCGCCTGGTCGCGATCGTGCTCGGCGACGGCCTGCTCGGCCGGCACGACTTCTAGGCGGGGTCGGCGTCTAGCGCTTGCGCACGGTGATCGTGGTCCACGCGCCGACGTGGACGCGATCGCCGTCGGCGAGCGGAATCGCGGTCTGCGGGGCGATCGGCACCAAGTTGTCGTTCACCATCGTGCCGTTCGTAGATCCCAGGTCGCGTAGCACGTACAGGCCGTCGCTCCGGCGTTCGAGCACGGCGTGCAGCCGGGATATCCCCGGGTCTGCGGGAGGCCCGGCGAGGTCGATCTCCGGAGCGTTCTCGTCCGGCTGGCCGCGGCTCCGCCCGATCCGGTTCTCGCCGTCGGCGAGGGCGAAACGCCGCTCGCGGTAGTCGGCCGGGAACGACACGCCGTCGACTGCGAGGCGTTCGAACTGGGCACGGTCGGCGGTCACGATCGCCTCCCATCCGGCGGCCGCCGGCGGCGGGCCGAGGAAGTCGAAGCCGCAGCCCTCGCAGTAACGGTCGTTGCCCGAGCGCGGGGCCCCGCAGACGGGGCACGGCTCCCGGCGCACCGCGGGCGAGGTGTCGGCCTCCTCGCCGCCGACGATTGGCGCACCGCACTGATCGCAGTAGTCGGTCGTCTCCGACTGATGACCGCGCGGGCACACGACCGTCATGTCGCGCCTGGGCCCACCCGCACGGTGATCGTCGAGCGCGTGTCGAGCGACATCTCGTCGAGCGTCGCCACGTCGCCGCGGAGCCGAATCGTTCCGGTCGCCGGATCGTCGACCTCGACCACGCCCTGGAGCAGCTTCATCGTGCCGTCGTTGCCGCTCTCGGCGGCCAGCTGGACGGCCCGGCCGAGCTTGAACGTCGCGGTCGCGAGGTCGCCCTCCTTGCGAGCCTCGAGCCCCTCCTGGATGCAATCCGCGAGCTCGGCCTGGCCGGTGAAGTGCGCGACGTGGGAGTTGATGTGCGTCGAAAGTTGCTCGTCGTCGGTCCAGATCGCCTTGACGAGCGCCTGCGCCCGAATCTCGGTCCCCTCGACGAGTCGGACCCGGGCGGCGAGCATTTCGTCGCCCACCTCGCCCGGTGGGACGTTGATGCAGACGTGGTAGTCCCGTGACTCTGCGCCCCAGGTCGAGGTCGGATAGTCGGCGGTTTGCGGATCGACGCGGACGGCTCGGTCGGTCAGTTCCGCGATCGCCGGCGCCACCTGGCGGACGAAGGCGACGCTGGCTCCTTGCGGCGCCCACAGCCGAAGCGAGACGTTCCCGGTCGCCTTGCCCATGGCGGTCTCCATCAGCGCGCGGAAATCGTCGGCCATGCCCTCGGGCTCGGCGATGATGCCGGCGGTGCCGAGCAGCGCCGATGCGATCCGGCGCAGCTCGCTGACCTTCCAATCGGTGCCGACGCCGCGACAGTCACATTGGAAGCGCCCGTCGAGCTGAGCGAGCACCGCGTCCAGCTGCTCGTCGGTCTCGTGCTGGTTCTCGCCGTCGGTCAGCAGGATCGCGTGGCAGTTGCGGTCCGGCACGGTTGCGAACAGCGTCCCGGCGAGTGTGAGCCACGATCCGATCGCCGTGCCGCCCGCGGCCTTCAGGCGGCGGAGCGCCTGCTTGGCCTCGGACCGCGTCTGCGATGAGGCGAGCACGAGCGTCCCGTCGGTCGGATAGGCGGCGCGCGCGACCTCAGTGCCGGCGATGATCCCGAACGCGACACCGTCCCGAATGCAGTCGATGGCGATGCTCGTGGCGTCCCGGGCCGACGCCATCTTCTGGCGGGGTGCGCCCATCGAGCCGGACGTGTCGATGATCACGATCTCGGCGGCCTCGGGTTGGGTGGCCTGGCCCGCGACGCCGTCGGAAGTGACGGTGACGACCGCGTTGACCTCCGATGCGCCGAGCTGGAGGTACTCGTTCTGGAAGCACTCGGTGGTGAACGTGCTCATCAGATGCCCCTTTCAGTCCCCTTATCGATCGATGTCTACGACCGCCACGGTGATGTTGTCGTGGCCCCCACGGTCGTTCGCCATGTCGGCGAGAGAGCGCGCGACCGCGGCCGGCGCCGCGCCGTCGGGCAGGGCGTCGATCAGCGCGGCGAGCTCGTCGGCGCTCGGCGCGTAGTTCCACAATCCGTCGGTGCAGAGCACGAGGCGACCTGGACGCTCCGGGCGCAGGGAGACGGTCCGCGGCGGCCGCTCGGGTGCGTCGGGACCGACCCAGTTCGTGATCGAGTGCAGAAACGGGCTCTTGGCCGCCTGCTCGGGCGTCAGCAACCCCTTGGCGATCCCCTCCTCGGCGAACGAGTCGTCGACCGTGAGCTGGCGTGACTCATCGCGATCGAACCAGTAGGCGCGGCTGTCGCCGACCCAGCCGACCGTGATCTCGCTGCCCCGGCACACCGCTGCGACGAGCGTGCACGACGGGTCCACGCGCTTGACTCGCGTCGTCCACTCGACCTGGATCACGGCGTCCACGGCAGACTGGATCGCATCGAGGAGCGCCTGGCTCGCGTCCTGGTCGGGATCCGCGACGGCGTGGCCGAGGACGACCCCGGCGGCTTCGGCGGCGTTCCGCGCCGCGACGTTGCCGGCGCTCGCGGACGAGATCCCGTCGCAGACGACCACGGCGACGTTCCGCTCGCCGGTCACCTCGAGGTGAAACGAGTCTTCGTTGCGGTGGTGGTGGAGGCCCTGATCGCTTACCGCGGCTGCGATCGAGAGATCGAGCTCGACTCGGGTCGCGGTGGCGTCGGTCCTGCGCTCGTCGTCCACCTGGGCCCCGCATCGCTCGCAGAACCGGTCTTCGGCATGGAGCGGCGCCCCACACGAAGTGCAAAAAAGTCCGGGCTGAGTGCTCACGTCCACGTCCTCAGTGCTCACATCCACTCCTCGATGGTCATGTCCATGTCCTCGGTCGAACCTGGTTGGCACGATCGACCAGCTCGATGCGCTCGGAATTGTCCGCCGCCCAGCGGGCGAGCTCCCGGTAGGAGCGCTCCACCCCAAACCGCAGGTCGCGCTCGGAGAACCGGTGGCCGAGCAGGCTGGCGCGCCCGTCGTCGTACGCTCCTCCGCGCTCGACGAGGCCGAGCGCCGACTCGAGCACCTCGGCCTGCAGCCGCACCCGCTGCTCGCCTCGGACCGCGAGTGACTCGAGAATCGAGCCCGCCACCAGCAGATCGTCGGCGCTCCCCGGTCCCGCGCCGTTCGTATCGGTGAGGCAGCGGATACGAGCGGTCTGGGCCTCGACGTAGGCGCTCGAGGAGTCGGGAATCCGGTCGTACGCCGCGAGCGCGCCGGCCCGCTCGCCCGCCGCGAGCCGGCAGCGCGCGAGGCCGAACGCGGCGGCCGTGAACCCGGGGTCGGTGCGCGACACGATCTCGTACCAGCCGGCGGCCTCGGCGACCTCGGTCCCGCCGGACTCGCACGCCATCCCGAGCGCGAGCTTGGGCGCCAGCTCACCCGGCAGCGCGCGATACACCACGGTGAAGCTCGCCCGCGAATCGGCGAATCGTTCCCGGGCCAGGTCCATCACGCCGCGGTACCAGCTCGTTCGCCAGTCCCATCGATCGACCGCCTCGACCTCGGCCAGCGCCTCTTCGGCCGCCGGCCAGTCGGCGGTCTCGATCAACTCCGCCGCGAGTCGCAGCACGACCTCGATGGTCCGCTCAGGGGCCGCACGTAGGTCGGCGATCATCTGCTGAGGATCGCCCGCGGTGATCGTGGCCAGGTAACCGGCGGCGGGATCGTCGCGGTCGACCTGTGGCCGGGGCAGCGCGCGCCATTCGGGGCGCTCGTTCCCGCCCCGTACGGGGCCGGTGAACAGCTTGCTCGCGGCCGGGACCGTGCGCCCCTCCTCGGCGCTGACCACCTCACGCAGAACGCCGTAGAGCTGGTCGGCCATCTCCGCGGCCGACTGGAACCGGTCGTCGGGATCCGGCGCGGTGCCGGTGAGCAGCAGCTGGTAGAGGGAGTCGTAGCGCTCGAGCACCGGGACCGTTTCCTGCTCGGGCAGCGTGAAGCGGAAGTTGCTCTGGTATCCGCGGAAGTCGAAGCACAGCACCGCGAGCGTGCGGGCGACCGTGAACAGGTCTGAGGCGACCGACGGGCCGGAGGAGGAGATCTCGGGCGCCTGGTAGCCGACGGTGCCAAACACGGCGCCCGACGCGTCGTCCATCCGGTAGACGCCGCCGAGGTCGATCAGCTTCAGCGAGTGCTGGGTCTGAATCACGTTGTCGATCTTGAAATCGCAGAACACCAGCCCGAGCTGATGGAGGTAGCCGAGGGCGGGCAGGACCTCGAGCATGTAGGCGATCGCCATCGCCGGCGGGAGCGGGTCCGATTCGCCGCCGTTCGCCTTAAGACGGGCGGTCAGGATCTGCTTGAGGCTCTGCCCGCCGACATACTCCATGACGATGTAGCCGGAGCTCTCATGCTGGACGAAGTTGAAGATCTTCACGATGTTCGGGTGCTCGACCTCGGCCAGGAAGCGGCGCTCGGCGAGCGCGGCGGCCATCGCATCGTCGTCGCCCGAGTTGAGCAGGCCCTTGAGGACAACCCACCGGTCCGACACGTTGCGGTCCCGCGCGAGGTACACCCACCCCATGCCGCCGTGGGCGATGGCGCCGACTACCTCGTACTGGCCCGCGACGACGTCGCCGGCGCTGAGCTGGGGCTCGAACGAGAACTCCAGTCCGCACTTGCGGCAGAAGCCCGACGTGCGTCCCGGCGCCCCCTCGCGGCCACGGCCGACCGGCTCATCGCAGCGAGAGCAGAAACGGCGGCTCTCGGGCACGACCGCGGCGTCCCCGAGGACCGCGTCGGCCGGATCGCGAGACGGCACCGGCTCGATCTCGACCAGCCCCGCCCCGAGATGTGCCCGCGCGCTGGTGCGCGTCCGGCCGGTCGTGGCTCGTCGTGAGGACCCGAGCGTCGACCCGGTCAGCGTGCTCGGCCGCATGGGCTGCTGTGTGAGGGCTGAGCTGCTGACCGGCGCTGACGAGGGCGGGGCCGCCGGCGGTGGCGCCGACGGGGGCGGGGTCGCCGCCGGGCGGGCGGGCGCCATCCCGCAGACGTCGCAGTAGCCGTCGACGATCGTCCCGGCGCAACCCTCGCGCGCGCAGTTCATCTGGGCGTCTCCTGAACGACGCCCACCGAGCTGATCAGCTCCTGGTAGCGGCGGACGAGCTGGGCGACGAGCGCCAGGTCGGCGGGTGCCGTGTAAAGGGCCTCGTGCGCGCGGGCGAAGATCTGCTCGAGCTCCGGATCCTCGACGACCCCCAACCGCTGCGCCTTCACCTGATAGGCCTCGAGCAGGGCTCTGAACTGGTTGCGCGCCTCGATCGGGGCCCGGCCGGCGCGCAGAGCGGCGCGCGCCTGGTCGAGCAGCGCTTCGGCGCGCGACGTCCACGCGTCGAGTCTGTGCCGGGCGTCTCGCCACCCTCCGCCGCGGGCCACCGACCCGATCTCGTCGAGCTCGGCTGCGAGATGGTCCGGCAGCGCGGGCGGTGCCCCGACCGTCGGGACCGAGATCTTGACCAGCGCGTCATCGTGTGCTGCCCGGGCCTCTCCGGTCGTCGTCTCGAGGCTCGCCAGCAGGGCCCGCGCGTCGGCGATCCGCGCGTCGAACTCGCGCCGGAGCGCGGCCGTCGCGTCGAGGTCGCGGCCGATCTCCCGCAGCGAGTCGATCGCCCGGTCGAGATCGCCGGGCGCGGTCGAGAGCGGATCGGCGCTCGCCGCCGTAGCGAGCTCCGCCACTGCCCGCGCTGTCTCGTCGAGGTCGCGCCGATGACGTTCGCCGAGGCCCGCCGCGAGCTCTTGCGCCTCGTGCAGGGCCGTCTGCGCGGCGGTGACGCGCGGCGCGAGGGCGCTCCAAGAGTCTCCGAACCGTGCGACGGCCGTCTTGACCTCGTCGAACGCCACGGACATGCGCTCAAGCAGCTCCGGAGCGGTGCAGCGGACCGTGACCTCCGAGCTGCCGAGAAGATCGCGCTCGGCCAGCGGGACATCCGATCGGGACAGCTCGATCGATTCCCCCTCGAGCAGGGACCTGAGCTCGTTCGCCCGCCACGGACTCCGCAGCTTGTCCGCGCGCTCGAGCAGTTGCCGCAGCTGGCCCTGCCACCGCCACAGGTCGGTCAGCGCGGCGCTCGCCTGCGACCAGCAGTCGGCCGATCGGCCAGTGAGCGTGCTCACCTCGAGCAGCTGCCGGCTCGAGTCGATCTCGAGCTCGACCAGGTTCGCGGCGATGCGGTCGCTCGCCGCGTGGAGGCGCGCCAGTTCGTGGGTGGGGTCGTCGCGGCTCATCTCAACCGTCGTACTCAGCCGGGGGAGGGGCCGGGGTCGACCCGCGGGTGATGTCGCCGAGCCAGTGCGTGTAGAGCCGCTGCCACGTGCCGTCGCTCCTGACTTTGGCAAGAACTCCGTTGACGAAGCGCACGAAATCCCGGTGTGTCTTGCTGATCTCCATCCCGTAGGGCACGTCGGCGATGGGCGGTCCGACGATCTTGGTGTTCGGATCCTGTGTCTCGAAGCCGAGCAGGATCGACGAGTCGGTGGAGATCCCGGCGATCCGACCCTGCTGCATATACACCAGGCAATCGATCGCCTGGGGCGCGGGGAAGATGTCCGGGGGAAGCGACATGTGCTCCATCACGTAGACCGGCGTGGACCCGGCGGTGGCGCAGACCCTCTTGCCGACGAGATCGCCGATGCTCTGCGCCGGCGAGTTCGACGGCACGAGCACCCGCTGTTTGGCGTCGTAGTAGACCGTCGAGAAGTCGACCTTCTGGCTCCGCGCGCAGGTCATCGTGACCGCGTCGACGACGATGTCGACCTTGCCTTGCTCGACGAACTGCTCCCGCTGCCCCACGGTCAGCGCGACTAGTTGCACGTGGCCCTTCGCGGTGCCGAAGATCGACTTTGCGATCTCGTTCACGAGATCGATCTCGAACCCCTCGATCTTCCCGGTGCTCGGGTTGTAGTAGCCGAAGTTGAGCAGGCCCGCGTTGACGCCGGCGATCAGGTAGCCCCGTCGCTGGATCTTGGCCATGAAGCTGCCGGCCGGGCATATTCCCCGGCACGGGCAGCGTCGCCGGCGGGCGCAGGCTGGCGGTGCAAAGCGACGCCGAGCCGGGTGGCGAGGTCTGTTGGTGGGGCAGCGGCGTCGCCAGCGCCATGAGGGCGATCTTCGACGCTTGGTCGGAGGCCGTCCCGCAGCCCGCCACGGTCGCGGCGACGAGCACAAGTCCGGCGAGGTGGCGCAGGCGCGATCTCATCGGTACTCGTTGATCCTCTGCCGAAGCCCGAAGAGAGCGGCGACGGCGGCCAGCACGGTGATCACCGGAATCGCGATCGACAGTCCGTCGAGCGCGGAGGTGGCGTCCGCCGCCGCGTGCGCGAAACGCCCCTGGGCGGCGTGGATCTCACCGTCCAGGTCGCTGCTCAACCGGTCGGAGATCGCAGCCGTGGCCGGCTCGAGAGCGAGCGCAGCCGGGAGCTGGCCGATGTTCTGAAGGTCCTTGATCCGGGTGGCCTGCGCCTGGTAGGAGGCGTAATCGGCGCCGAACCGGTTGGCAGCGGCGGTGGTCCCCGTACGCCGCGCCAGGACCGAGATTTCGCGGGTGAGCGGTAGAAGCGCGTGCCCGACTGCGGTGAAATCGAGCGGATCGGTCTCGTCGGTGCCGCGATTGACCAGCGTGAGGCTGAGGTCCCCCTGTGCGCGTGACAGCAGCACGCTGGCCGCCGATAGCACCTCGACCGAGTCGGAGCCATGCTGCTGGGCGCCCGAGAGTGAGTTCTGCTCGTTTATGAGGGCGACGACCCCCCAAACCGAAACCGCCGCGACGCCGACGGTCGCCACCAGCATCCCCACGTTGAGGATCCGGCGGCTGATCCGCGTCACGTACCACTGCGCCAACAGGAGCAGGATCAGCGCCACGGTGCCGGCGACGATGAACGTCGTCAGCGAGGTGTTCGAGGTGCCCGAGACGTAGTCGTCGCCAAGCTGCCGCGCCTCGGTTCTGTAGATGAGATCCGCGGCGGGAAGCATTTTGGTCGTCGACACCAGCACCGCCGCGCGCAGGTAGGCGGCGCCGACCGGGAACCCCTGGCGGCTGTTCGCGCGCGCGGACTCGACCAGCCCGCTGTACACGGGCAGTTGATCGGCGATCGTGTTGAGCGCCCCGGTAGCGGACGTCCCTGACTCGCGGGCGAGCGTCGACAGCGCGTTGCTCGCAACGCGGAGGTCGGCGAGGTACCGAGCCCGTTTGGCCGGCGGTTCGAGTCCACCAGATAGGAGCGCCGTCGCCTCCGTCGCGTTGGCGTCGGATAGCGCGCTGTAGAGATTCGCGGCGTGGGCGAGGAGCGGCTCGGTCTGGCTCCGGGCGGCCTTGGCCGCCCGCTCGCGCGACTGCTCGGCGCCGGTGGCGATCGCACCGAACACCACGGCGCCGGCGACGACCATGATCGAGACCAGGACGAGACGCCCCGGAGTGGTGGCCAGCCGGTCCCGCACCCACGCCAGTGCGGCGCCTGCGCCGGTGCGCCGACGGCGACGCGTGCGCGCCGGTGCGACCCCGGTCCCGAGACCTTCGAGCGTCACGTCGTCATCCACCAGCCACATGGCGCGATTCTCATCCTTGCGCCATGGGCCTTGGGACCACCCTGGTGTCGTCCTCGACACCTCGACCCGATGCCGGCCCGACCCTCTGTCCAGCGTCGCCGCGCCCGCCCTGGCACGTCGCCCGACCCCCAATCTCATTGTGTTGGGGCTATTTAACTACTACGCGTGCACCGCTACCAGAGCGGCGGCAAGCAGCACTAATGCAATCCACAGGGCCTTGAGCGCGCCTTCGAGGGGGGCGGACAGCCCGGCCCGTGTGAGTTCGATGACGCGACCGTCGCGCAGATGCTGCTGGCCGGTGACGTCGGTGGTGTTCCGGCGCAGCCGCCGCACGGGCGTGCTCAGCTGCCGTTGCGCCGCGCTCAGCAGGCAGCACGCCGCGGCCACGAGCAGCCCGGCCGGCCGGATCGTGAGCGAGTTAACGAAGTAGCCGGTGAACGCGGGAAAGCCGCCCCACGCGACCGCGAACCAGGTGTCGCTGTGGAACCTCCCGCCGGCGAGCTCGAGGTTGTAGGCCGGCACGAGCAGGCCACCGGCGATCACGAGCGGGATGAGCAGCGGGGAGACGATGAAGATCCCGGCGATGCCGATCGCGATTGCGCCGAGGAACGACCCGATCGCGAGCGCGATCAGCGTCGACCGTTTCAGGTTCGTCGCGAGCGGCCGCCCGTGCAGCTCGTCGAGCGCGTGCGCGCTGATCCCGACCGCCAGGAAAAACGCGACCAGCGTCGCCCCGAGCCGGTCGGCGTAAATGTGCGGCGCGACCGCCGCGCCGATGGCGACATAGCTCAGGTGCCAGAGCGTGTACGGCGGGTGCAGAAGCGTGACCAGGTCGCGCCAGCCGCCCGAGCGGAGTGCGTAGAAGGCCGGGCGGTCGAGCTCACGGGGCGCGCTCGCCATGACCATTCCTGACTCCCCACATGACCAGGCCCGCTCCGAAGCTGAGCCTGCGTTCCTGTACGGCCTCGATCCCCGATCGTCTCCACAGCCCGGCCATGTCGGGCTCCTGCGCGTACAGCTCCTCGATGTTCGGACCGAGGAAGCGACCGACCTCGTACCACGCCGGCGACACCGCGCGGCCGATCAGTGGGAGCCCGGCCCGCGTGTGGACCCGCCACGCGGCGCGTAGCGGCGGAGAGTCGGGGACGGCGAACTCGACCATTCCGATCTTCGCGTGAGGTTTGACCACGCGGGCTAGCTCGCGCATCGTCGCCGCCCGGTCGTCGACGTAGCGGAGTAGATAGGTGAACGTGAGCGCGTCGAATTCGCCGTCGTCGAACGGGAGCTTTTCGGCCTCGCCCTGGACGAACGTGACGTGGGGTTCGAGCTCGGGCTGTTCGTGCAGGTGGCGGCGGGCGACCGCAAGCATGTCCTCGCTCTGGTCGAGTCCGACGACCTGGCACCCGCGCCGCGCCAGTGCGAACGCGACTAGCCCGGTGCCGCTGGCGACGTCGAGCACGCGCTGCCCGGGGAGGGGGTTGATCGCGTCGACGAGCGTGGCGCGCCACCGTGGATCCTGGCCGAAGCTGAGTACGGCTCCCATCCGGTCGTAGTTGCGCGGCAGGCCGGTGAACAGCTCGAGCGCATGGCGCTTGCGTGGGGACTGCTGGGGCACTGCCGTCAAGATTAGGTGCTCGCGGCGGTCGCACCTAGCAACCGCTCACCGAGCCGGCTGTGACGCCTGCCGGTGTCGGGCGTCCGGGCGGCGCGGGCGACGACGTCGCGGGTACCGACGATCACCGTTGCGAGCTTCGCGCGGGTGATCGCCGTGTAGAGCATCTCACGGCGCAGGAAGAACGCTCCGCCGGCCGGGTGGGCGACGATCACCGCCACCGGCAGCTCGATCCCCTGGCCGCGGTGGACCGAGCAGGCGTAGGCGAGCTGGAGCCGGTCCGCCTGCTCGGGCGGGAGGCGGAAGATCGCGCCGTCGTCGGCGCCGAGGATCAGCGCGGCCTCGTCCGCGGGCTCGTCGCGGTCGTCGCGGTCGTCGCGCGCGCCTCCGGTCTCGTCGAGCAGCCGCAACAGCGTTCCGTTCATAAGCCCGAGGTCGTGCAGGTTGCGACCGGTCATCATCAGCTTGTCCCCGATTCGGAGCCGGCCGCCCCGGACCGGCTGCCCGTCGGGGTTGAGCTGGTTGCGGAGCGCGACGTTCAGCGCGTCGATCCCGACGTCGCCGCGGTAGACGGGGGCGAACACCTGGATGTCGCGCACGGGGTCGACGGCGTAGTGCGCGGGCAGCCGCTCGCTCACGAGCGAGACGATCTCCTCGAGCGCGGCGCGCGGGTCGCGGCGCTCGATCAGGAACAGGTCCCGGCGCATCCGCTCCGACGGCGCGAAGCTCGGGAGCTCCCCGCGGCGGATCGCGTGCGCGCCCTGCACGATCATGCTCCCCGCGGCCTGGCGGAAGATGTGGGTCAACCGCGTCGCCGGGACCGCGTCGGACGCGACCAGCTCCGCGAACGGCTTGCCGGCGCCGACCGGGGCGAGCTGATCGGCATCGCCGACGAGGACCACGTGCGCCTTGGACCCGACCGCGCGCAGCAGCGCGACGAGCAGCTCGAGGTTCGCCATCGAGGTCTCGTCGACGATCAGCAAATCGCAGCTCAGCGGGTCGTGCTCGTCATGGGTCGGTCCCTCTCCGGGAATCCAGCCGAGCGCCGAGTGGACGGTGGTGGCGCGCATCCCGCTGGCCTCGTGCATCCGGATCGCCGCCCGGCCGGTCGGAGCGACGAGCAGCACACGAGCGCCCTGACCGGCGGCGAGCGACGCGATCGTCTTGATCGATGCGGTCTTGCCGGTGCCGGGACCGCCGGTGATCAGCGACAGGCGGTAAGCGAACGCGTTGCGGACGCCGTCCCCCTGTTCGTCGGTGAGGGTCGTGTCTTCGTCGAGGACCGGATCGCTCAGGCGGTCGCCGCCGGGGCCCGCGATCAGATCCTCGACGCGCTCGGCCAGCTCGGCCTCGAGCTCAGCGGTCTCGGTGCGGTAGACCCACTGCCCCTCGCGGACGAGGTCTGAGGTCTCGACGAGCCGATCGATCACGGGTTCGCCCGGCCCGGGCGGGCCTAGGAGCTCGCCGGCGCTGGACAGCAGCACGTCCGCCGGCAGGCAGGTGCTGCCGCCCCGCTCGGCCTCGGACAGCACGTGCAACATCGCCGCGCGCGTGCGGTCGGGGCTGTCCGGGCTCACGCCGAGGCGCTGGGCGATCTGGTCGGCGATCCGGAAGCCCACGCCGAACACGCTCGTCAGCTCGTACGGACGCTCGGACACGACCCGATGAGCGGAGTCTCCGTAGGTCTCGCGAAGCCGGCTCGCGAGGTAGGCGAGACCGTGTGGCGCGAGCAGCAGATGAAGGCGGCGCGTGACCCGCAGCTGCTCCCACGAGCGGGTCGCCTCCGCGACCGCTCCACGCCGGATCCCGGCGGCGGTGAACGCCGTGTGCGGGTCCTCGTCGATCGCATCGAACACGGTCGGGGTGCCGTAGCGCTCGATCAGCCAGGCGGCGCGCTTCACGCCGACATGCTTGACCCGACAGAGATACGCGATCACCGCCGGGGCGTCCGACGGAGGCAGCGGCCTCGCTTCGGTGACCTTCACCTGCGGGCCGTAACGGCTGTCCTGCACCCATGTCCCGACCACGTGCGCGTGCTCGCGCTCCTCGAGATGGACGAGGGGGCCGACGAGCACGATCGGCGTCCCGTCGTCGCCCGCCGCCTCGACCACCGCCCATCCGCTGTCCGCGCTCGCAAAACGGATGCGGCGAACGGTCACCTCGGACTCGAAGGCGGTCACGGATCCGACATTAGACCTAGCGCGGGCGGAAGCGGGCGGTTGTTGCACAATCGTCACAAAGCGGGGCGCGGGTCGCGTTCGGGCCTGGGCCGGTGCGGGTAGCGCCCAGTTCGTCGAACTCCTAGCCTGACCCGCCCGGGCGAGGTCGCAGCCGGAAGGTTGCGACCTCGCTCGGACCGAGATCGAGGCTTCGGTCGCTGCCGGCCGCGGCCTCGGTCTCGTCCAAGCGGGTGCGCCTGACGTCGAGATCGCCGGCGATCTCGATGCGGGTGGGGGTGGACTTGGGGTTGAAGCACCGGAGGATCAGCCCGTCGCCGTCCTCGGCGCCCTTCAGGCACGAGAACACGACGTCGCCGTCGATCGCGAGCGGCGGATCGAACCGCGTCGGCGGCTCGACGACGATGAACCCGTGCCGGTAGTCCTGGGCCGCGCGCAGCAGCTCGGTGTCGTCGAGCTCGTCGGCTCCGGGGAGCAGGGCGTACTCGAGCTCGTGGCGGCCGAGGCACTGGCCGCCGGGCGTCTGGGTCGGCGGACCGGCGCAGATCGGGCGGGTGGCGATCGCGCCGGCCGGACGCGAGATCGTGCCGACTGAGCGGAGCAGCGTCAGGCACAGCTCCGGGCCGCGGGCCTCGTATTCCGGGAGGCCCTTGGTCAGGAGCGCGAGCGGCCCGATCGCAACCGCGCCGAGCGTGTGGTGAGTCGGGTCGGGAGGTTCGGCCCAGTCGGTCCTCGGGGATGGGGGTGTGCGCGGACGGTGGACGACCGCGAACTGGCCTTCGGCGCGGACTTCGTCGTGCGCGCCGACCGCGAACGTGGCGCGAAGCCGGTGGTCCTCGGTGCGGTTGTCGATCGTCGTGCGGAACTCGACCCGCCGGATGCCGTCGATCAGCCGTACGACCGTGGTGATCGCCTCGGTGAGCTGGAGTTCGAGCTCATGGACGAGCGGGCCGTCTTGTAGCACGCGAGTAGTCGCCGACTCGCTGCGCCAGGGGGCCGTGCCCTCGACCGGGCAGAAGTTGTAGAGGTCGCCGACGTCGGGCTCGTCCTCGAGCCGGTGGAGCTGCTCGTACGGGCGACCGGTCCGCTTGTCGAGCAGCGTGAGGGTGCCGTCGGGGGCGGCCTCGACGCGGAGGCAGTCGCTCTCGATCGCGTTGCCCGGTTTGGGTGCGTCCTGGGCCGCCAGGGCCGGGGTCGGCCCGATGGCGTGGGCGCTGAAGCCATCGAGCTCGACGATCGCCGGCTCCATCCCCGGGAGCTCGATCAGGCCGCGCCGGCGATAGGGGAGGAGGTTGATCGCGCCGGCGGTAGCGCCGTCAGTGGCGAAACCGTCGAGCGCGCGCCGCTCGAGCTGTGAGAGGGTGCGGTCGAGCTGGGCGTACCGGACGAGCATGTCGTCGTGCACCTCGTCGCACGAGCAGCCGCAGATCGAGTCGTGCGGCTGGCACTTGAGCAGCTGGCGCCACGCGAGCCGGAAGTCGGCGGCCGGAAACCGCTCGCGCGTATGCAGGGTGCGCAGCGCACCGAGGGTTTCGACCTCGAGCAGCCGTCGCTCCGCGCGCTCGTTGGCCTGCTTGATGTAGAGCCGGGCGGAGTTGACCCCGCGCAGGACGTTCTGGAGACGGCTTCCGAGCAGCTCTCCCGTCCACGCCGGCAGTTCGCCGGTGGTGGTTTCGGCGACGTAGTCGCCGAAGCGGGCGATCGTGAATCGCGTTCCCGGGAGCCGGCGCTCGAGCTCGGCGCACAGAGCCGGCAGGTCGGTCCTGATCCGGCGGTGGTCCTCGCCGTTGCAGAGCAGGACGTCGCTGACGCCGGCGCGGCGGAGCGCCGCCCCGAACCGGTCCGCGATCTCCTCGGTCCGGGCCTGGGCGTCGTCGGCGTCGCCGACGACGAAGTTGCCGTAGTGGGGCAGCTGCTGGAAGGCCCGCACCTCGCTGCCGTCGGGCGAGCGCCACCGGAACACGACCCCGAGATCGTCGAGCTCGTCGCCGAGGCCGCGCGAGAAGATGAAGCTGTCGATCCCGAAGCCGGCGAGGATCTGGGGGAGCTGGAGCGGGTGCCCGAAGCTGTCGGGCATGTAGCCGACCGGCGCCGGCCGGGCGCCGAACCGCTCGCACACCGCGCGCCCGATGAGCAGGTTGCGGACGAGCGGCTCGGCCCCGACGAGCAGCTCGTCAGGGAGGATGTAGCTCGGCCCGACCTCGAGCCGGCCTGCTCGCAGCAGCGCCCGCAGCCGCGACTCGTTCTCCGGCCGTGCCTCGACGTAGTCCTCGAGCACGATCGCCTGACCGTCCAGCGTGAACGAGGTGAAGGTCGGATCGGACTCGAGCACGTCGATCACCTCGTCTACGACCGCCGCGAGCCGGAGCTGGAACGCCTCGAACGGCGCGTACCACTCGCGGTCCCAGTGCGTGTGCGGCACCACATGAAACCGGCGCAGGCCGGCCAGGCCGGAAGCTTCTTCGGTCCTCACGGGCGCGAGCCTACCTCTGCTCGGCCAGCCTCACCGCCGCCTCGATCCCGTCGCTCCCGATCAGGTTCCCGAACGCGCCCACCAGCGGGCGGACCGCCGCCACCCCGACGCGGCCCTGGGCCCCGATCGCCTCGACCCGGACCTCAGACCGCAACGCGGCGCCTCCTGACGCCGTCTGCTCGATCCAGTTCGCGAACACCACCCGCGCGGTGCCCGATGTCGACCACTCGAGGAACTCCTCGGGGTCAGTGAGCCGCGGATAGTCCCGGCGCAGGGTCCAGATCCGCCCGACCAGGCCGGACACGAGCGCTTGCCCCTCGTCCTCGTCGAGCACGATGAACGGTGGCGCGCGGAACATCTCGTCGAACGACATGTCGGCCGCGAGGCCCGGGATGCGCCACCGGACGATCCGGCCGAGCCGGCGGGCGTCGGAGAGGCGGATCGTGCGCGCGGCCTCCCATAGCCGCTCGGGGGACGCCTGGGTTTCGCGACTGTAGCGCGACGCGTATCGACGGCTTGGGGAGCCAGTGGTCGAGGTTGGGCATCGTCGTCTGCAACACGTTACGAATGGGTCAGACGCTCCCGGCCGGGCTGACTCGTTCCCCCCGTGGCGTTTGGCCGGAGAAACTGCGTCCATGCTGCACGGAGACTTGCCCGCAGCGAGTGCGCTCGATGGCGACCCAGAACGCCTCCGACCGCCGAAACCCCATCATCATCCCCAGCGTGATCCGCCACCTGATCGCCCCGCACGTCCCCCAGGCCGCGGCGGCCCTTCGCATCCAGCGGAGGCTGCCGGGCGCGCCGGGCGTGGCGCTTACGTTCGACGACGGTCCGCATCCAGAGGGCACGCCCGCGGTCCTGCAGGTCCTGGCCGAAGCCGACATCAAGGCGACGTTCTTCCTCGTCGGCGAGCAGGTCGAGCGCCGGCCGGCGCTCGCGGCCGAGATCGCGGGCCAGGGCCACCTGATCGCGCTCCACGGCTACCGTCACCGTCCGCAGCCGGCGATGAGCCAGAAGGCGGTGCACGAAGACGTCGAACGGGGTGTGGAGGCGATCGAGAACGCGACGCGCGCAGCAGTGACGTGGCACCGGCCTCCGTATGGCCTCTACAGCGCTGCCGGGCTGAACGAGGTTCGCTCGCGAGGTCTCTATCCGCTGCTGTGGTCGCGCTGGGGCAAGGACTGGCGCCGCTTCACCACGCCGGAGCGGATCGCAGCCCGCGCCACCGCCAACGTCGCCGGCGGCGACGTGATCCTCCTGCACGATGCGGACTTCTACTCATCCCGAGGCTCCCACGAGCGGACCGTTCAGGCCCTGGCGCTGATCGTGAGAGAACTCAAACGTCAGAAAATCGGTACCGTCCTCCCTGTCTGACAGGCTTGCCCGCGCGCACTAGGACCTGAGAAGATGGCCAGCTAAGCGCAGGGATTGTCGCTTCGGCCGGCGGAGCAGTGAGCGATCCCGACGCCCCGGGCGCGCGACACAAAGATGACAACTGTTTCCTCGCACGACAGCGACCCCGACTTCATGCGGTTCGCGATCGGTTTCGACGCGCGCGATCGTGTCCGCTTCCACGCGCTGGTGGACGAGATCTTCGACTCGGGCCAGTGGTCCGAGGGCGACATGGTGGCGCGGCTCGAGGCCGCCTGGGAGCTCTACAACACGGTCCCGGCGGTCGCCGTGTCGAGTTGGGCCGGCGGCGCGCTGGCGGCGCTGCACTTCGCCGGCGTCGAGGGGGAGACCGTGCTGTGCCCGTCGAACACGTTCATGGCGACGCCGCTCGCGGCGATCAACGCGGGCGCGAGCGTCAAGTTCGTGGACTGCAACCGCGAGGACCTCTGCATGTCGTTCAAGGACTTCGAGGCAAAGGCGGACAAGCACAAGCCGAAAGCCGCGTTCCTCGTGCACATCGGCGGCCACCTCGCGTTCGAGGTCGAGGAGATCGCCCACTACTGCTCGGAGAACGGCATCTTCCTGATCGAGGACTGCGCCCACGCTCACGGCGCGGAGTGGAACGGCCGGCTGCCGGGCACGTACGGCGACGCCGGCGTGTTCTCGCTGTACGCGACCAAGACGATCACGACCGGCGAGGGTGGCGTGCTCGTCTCCACGAGGCCCGAGGTCGTCGAGTACGCGCGCGCGTTCCGCAACTACGGCAAGCCGAGCTACGAGGTGCCCGGCCTCAACTTCCGGATGAGCGAGTTCACCGCGGCGCTCGGTCTCGCGCAGATCGAACGATTGCCGGAGATCGTGGCGTGGAAGAACGAGATCGCCACGCAACATCTCGACCCGGTCAACCCCAGCCGGCTCGAACTCCCCCGCGGAATGACCTCAGGCTTCTACAAGTACATCGTGTTCGAGTGGCTCGAGCGCTCGACCGGTCGCGTGTACGACGAGCCCTGCCACCGGATCATGGGACACGACGTGAAGCTGCCCAACAGCGACTGGGTGGCGCGCAACCATTCGTGCGTTCCGCTGTATTACCGACCGGTGAGCGAAGGCGCATGAGAGTCCTGGTTACCGGCGGCTCGGGCTTCATCGGCTCGCACGTGGTCGACAAGCTCCGCGTGCAGGGCCATGAGCCCGTGATCTACGACCTGCGGCCGTCCCCCTGGCACGAGCCTGGCAGCGTCGAGACCGTCCTCGGGTCGATCACCGACCGCGAGGCGCTCGAGCGGGCGCTCCACAGCTGCGACGCGGTCGCCCACCTCGCGGCCGTCGCCGACGTCAACGATGTCCACGCCGAGCCCGAGGACGCCGAGCGCGTCAACGCTCGCGGGACGGTGACCGTGCTCGAGGCCGCGCGGCGGGCCGGCGTCAAGCGGATCGTCTACGCGAGCACGATCTGGGTCTACTCGGACTGCGAGCAGGAGGTCGTCGACGAGGACACGCTGCTGCCGCCGCCTTCCCATCTCTACACCAGCACGAAGCTGGCGGGAGAGCTGTACTGCAAGGCCTATCAGGAGCTGTACGGGATCGACTACACGATCCTGCGGTTCGGGATCCCGTACGGGCCACGCGCGCGCGAGGCCGCCGTGATCCCCGCGTTCGTGAACAAGGCGCTGCGCGGGGAGCCGCTGACGCTCGCCGGCGACGGCGGCCAGTCGCGCCGGTTCGTGTACGTCGAGGACCTCGCCGAGGGCGTCGCGCTCGGGGTCGGCGACGTCGCCCAAAACCGGGTCTACAACCTCGCCAGCGACGAGAACGTGACGATCAAGCAGATCGCGGTGAACGTTCAGCGGTTGCTCGGCGACGTCGAGATCGTCTACACGCCGGCGCGGCCGGGCGATTTCGGCGGGAAGGTCGTCCTGTCTGACCGTGCCGAGCGCGAGCTCGGCTGGACCGCGCGAACGCCGTTCTCGGAAGGCGTCCGGCGCTATGTCGAGTGGCGCCAGGAGCAGACCGCGAGGTCGGCCGAGCGCGAGGCGGCCGCGGTGATCCCGGCGGGCGAGCCCGACTTCGAGTCCGGGCCCCGCAAGGTGCTCATCATCTCGGCCGACATCGGCGAGGGCCACGACCTGCCCGCGCGGGCGGTGGCGCGCGAGTTCCACGACGAGGATCCCGACGCGCTGGTGGCGATCGTAAACGGACTTCCCGCGATGGGCTGGTTCCTGACCAAGCTCCTGCGCGAGAACTCCGAGTTCATGTTCCGCTGGGTGCCGTGGCTGTTCGACCTCCAGTACCGCCTGTTCATGGGGTTCGCGCCGACCCGGTGGTTCTCGATGAAGATGCTCACGATGCTCGGCCGCCGCGGGCTGATGCGGTTGATCCGTGCTCACAACCCGGACGTGATCGTGTCCACCTACCCCGGTGTGACGGCCGTGTTGGGCGAGCTACGGCGGACAGGGCGCTTGAAGGTGCCGGTGTACTCCTCGATCACCGATCTCGCGGGCATGCAGTTCTGGGCCCACCCCGGGGTCGACCTGCACTTCGTCACCCATCCGGAGACGATCGAGGAGGTCGAGAGCATCGCCGGCCCCGGGAGCGTCCGCTGGGCCAAGCCGCCGACCTCGCCGGCGTTCCTGGCCGCGCGCTCCCGCGAGGACGCCCGCCGCGCGCTTGGCTTGCCCGGCGACGACACGAAGGTGATCGCGGTGTCCGGCGGCGGCTGGGGCGTAGGCGACCTGCTCGGCGCCACCCGCGTTGCGCTCGAGGTCCCCGGCGCGCTCGTCCTATGTCTGTGCGGCCGCAACGACAAGCTGCGGGCTCGGATCTCGAACGAGCTCGGGACCGAACCGCGCCTGCGCGTGATGGGCTTCACCGACCGGATGGGCGACGTGCTCGCGGCGAGCGACGCGCTCGTGCACTCGAGCGCCGGGCTGACCGTGCTCGAGGCGATCATCCGCGGTTGCCCGGTGATCTCGTACGGCTTCGGCTACGGTCACGTCCGCGTCTCGAACCAGGCGCTCGAGCGGTTCGGGCTGGCGCAGGTCGCGCGGACGACGGCGGACATCGGCCCCGCGCTCGACCGCGCGCTCGTGCACCGACCCGAGCCCGACCCCTCGTTCGCCCGGCGGCCGTCGACGGCGTCGCTGATCCTCTCGAACGACCGGCGGGTCGTGGCGCTCCCGGTGTGGCGCGTGCGCACCGCGCGGTGGGCCATCACGGGCGCGGCGGCGCTGACGATCCTTGGCTGGACGCTCACGACCGGCGCCTCGTACAGCCTCGTCTCCCACTTCGTGCACATCCGTCCGGTGACCGCGGTCGACACCACCCGGCCCGAGGTCGGGGTGCTCGTCGACGCCCCGGCGAGCCAGATCCCGGCGATCGCCACGTACCTGTCCGAGCGCGGCATCCGTGCCTCGTTCACAATCAGCCAGTCCTCGTATCTGCAGGCGCCGCTCGTCATGGCCTACGGGGATCAGGCGGTGCCGCGGCTCCCCCACGGCGGTCTCGTCCGCTGGCTAGGGACGCGCGACGAGCTCCACGACCTGATCTCGAGCCACCACTTCCTGTACGCCTCGAGCGGGCCGAGCGTCGGACAGTGGTGGATGGCGCACGCCACCGGAGGCCGGCTCGTCGCCGGCGCGATCCGGCTGCAGGACAAGGACGACAGCGTCGGGCATATGCGCGCGGGCGAGGTGGTCGAACTCAAGTGCTCGAACCCGACCCAGGTGACGATGCTGGTCGCCAAGCTCAACCAGGGGCTCGACACCTATCACCTGCGCGCGGTGCCGGTCGGCCAGCTGATTCGCGACGCCGGCTCGACCGTATAGGCGTCTAGGCACGGGGGTCCACGGGCGCGGCGCGCTCACGCCGCGCCCGGGCCGTCTTCGGGTCAGGTGAACGCGATGCCGGTCGGCTCGGTGGCAAGGCCCGCCTGGGCCGTATTCGTCACTGCGTTCGTCGTCGTGTCGATGATCGCGAGCGACCCCGACACGTTGCACGCCACCCACATGTAGCGGTTGTCGGGGGCGAGCGCGATCGCGGTTGGGATCTGGTTGGGCTGGGTGAACGTCGTCACCGTGTCGGTGTACGTGAACGAACCAAGTGGGATCTTGTTCGTCACCCTCTGGGTGGCGGTGTTGATCACCGACACAGTGTTCTCGTTGGCGTTGGTCACGTACGCGCTCGAGCCGTCCGACTTGAACGCGGTGCTCCATGGAGTGCTGCCGACCCCGATCCGACCAACGGTGCGGAGCGACGACGTAGCCAGGACTACGACCTGGTCACGCTCGGAGTCGGTCACCCAGGCATGCTTGCCGTCCGGTGTGACCGCCACACCGTGCGGTTGGTGGAGCGACTCGGATACCTTGCTCACCCTGCCGTTCGAGGTCTTGATGACGTACACGCCGTCGGCGCAGGTCACGAACACCAGCGAGCCGTCGGGGGACACCGTCACGATCTGCGGCGCCTCACCGACGTCGACCGTGCCGGTCACGGCCTGACTGGATACGTCTACGACCGACACGGTGTCCGAGCCTCCCCGGCCGGTGTTCGGGCCGGTGTTGGCCACGTAGGCCGTCTTGCCGTCCGGCGTGATCGCGATCCCGTGGGGATATATCCCGACCACGACCGTGGTCGTGATCTTGTTCGTTTGCGTACTGATCACCGACACGGTGTTCGTGCCGGACTCGGTGACCCACACCTCGCTCCCGTCCGGCGTCGCAGCGACGCCGTAGGGATTGGTCGTTCCGCTGCTGATCGCCGAGGCGAGCATGAACGTCGAGGTGTTGAAGATCCCGACGGCCCCGCCGACGATCGCCGGCACGTAGGCATACGCGGTGCCTGCGATCAGCGGCTTGCCGGCCACCGCCTGGATCTTGGCCAGGTAGACCTGGTCACCGCCATCGCGCGCGAAGTCGGCGCGGTGGCTTGTGCGGTTCTCTTCCAGGCGGCTCGCGGTCGCGGGCAGCGCTTTGCGCGAGCCCGAGCGCTCCCACGGACGCGGCTGTGGGTTCCACGGCAGCCGCGGACGGCGCTTCTCCTGCACCGGCGGGGTCTGGGCCGCTCCCGGGATCGTCGGCGCCGGGAGCGTCTCGACCTCGTTCTCGGCCTGCCAGAACTCGCCGATCGTGTTCGGGAACGTCGGCGGGAACGTCGTCGACTTGCCGCCCGAGAATCCGAGCGCCGAGGTGAGATCGCCGAAGGTCTGACGGCGCCAGTCGGTGATGTTGGTCTCACGGACGCCGGTGAAGCTCTCGAGGAACTGGAGCACCGAGGTGTGGTCGAACTGCTCGGTGGCGACGAAGCCGCCGACCGTCCACGGCGAGACGATGAACGCCGGCACCCGGATTCCTCCGCCGATCGGCCAGTTCGGGGACGCCGGCGTGGTGTTCGCCTGGACGAACTCATCCTTCGTCCCGGCCGGCGGCAGCGGCGGTACGACGTGGTCGAACAGCCCGTCGTTCTCGTCGTAGTTGACGATGAACACGGTCTTCGACCACAGGTCGCGGTTTTCTGCGACCGCGTTCAGCTTCGACGCGAGGTAATTCGCCCCCGAAGCCGGGAGGTAGGACGGGTGCTCGCTCTGGCCCGAGGTCGGGACGATCCACGAAACGGTCGGAAGCTTGTCGTGCCGGGCGTCCCATTCGAACCGATCGGGCGGGTAGATCGTCAGGGCGCCCTCATACAGCGGTGAGCCGGGCTTCGCGGCCTGGTAGGCCTCGAAGAACTCCAGCACGTTGGTGCCGTAGTCGTCCTCTTCCTGGTAGATGCGCCAGCTGATCCCGGCCTTGGTTAGGCGCTCCGGGTATGTCGTCCACGTGTACGGGGTTCCGGTGGCAGGACTGGGGACCACGTTCGAGATGACCGGGCCGCCATCTTTGCCCTCTGGATCGATCATCCCGGTCATCAGGTACATGCGGTTCGGCCAGGTCGGGCCGAGCAGCGAGCAGAAGTAGTGGTCGCACAGCGTGAACGTCTCGGCCAGCGCGAAGTGGAACGGGATGTCCTGGCGCTCGTAGTAACCCATCGTGTATGGGCCGTGGCTGGTGCCGTCGGCCATGATGTGAGCCGGCAGCCAGTTGTTGTTGTAAGCGGTGGTCGGCTGCCCGGCCGTGGGCGGCACCGTGATGTTCAGCGCGAAGTGCTGGTAATACCAGGCGTGAGACGTGGACGGGATCGCCTGCGCGCTGGTGGACTTCGTGTCCAGGTGCCAGGGGAGCAGGTAGCCGTCGGGGTTCTGACCCGGTCCCGTTCCGGTGGGCTCGTACTGGTAGAAGATCGACTTGCCCTGCACCGAATTGAACGGCGGAGTCGGGTCGGACTGGATCAGCGCGTTCGGGTCGCCGAAGCCGGCCACCCCGCCGAGCGTGCCGAAGTAGTGGTCGAACGAGCGGTTCTCCTGCATGTGGATGACCACGTGCTTGACGTCTCTGAGCGAGCCGCGTCGTGTTCCCTCGGCCGCGGCACGGGCAAGCGCCGGCGGCAGCATCGAGGAGGCGAGTATTCCGCCGGCACCGGCGGCGGCGGAGCTCAGCAAACGGCGGCGGGTTACCTCGGGCATGGAAAAGCCCCCCTTCGGGCTGACGTGACGACATGGATTCGTTACCCACGAGCGCGCGGAGCGACACGGGGAATTTCGTTACCCACGGCCCGCGTGACGCGACGCGACGCCGCGGCGCGGGGATTCGTGACTGGACCGGCGGCCGGATCCTAGGTCGGGCCCGGAGGCACTGTGTTACCGCGATGCGTCGGTCGTGTTACCGAGACGTTGCCGGACCGGTGACCGCGGCGTGTGGATGCACTTACCGGTTACCAGTGCACGCCGCGAGTGGCCCGCACGAACGCCCGCTCCTCGGGCGTCGGCTGGTGGTCGGGCTCCTTCGTGTCGCCCTCGGGGATCAGGTGGTAGGCGCGGTTGACGACGAGGTCCTGTGCGCCCGGCGCGACCGCGTACGTCAGCTGGCCGATCGTGCCGAGCGTGGTCGCGATCCGCTTGGGGCGCTTGCGGATCGCCTCGGCGATGATGTGGCCGGCATCCTTCGGGCTGAGGGTTGGGAAGCGGTCGTAGATCTTGGTCGGGGCGATCATCGGGGTGCGGACGAGCGGCATGTAGACGGTGGTGATGTGCACGCCGTCGTTGATGATCTCCGGCCCGATCGACCGCGAGAACGCGTCGAGCGCGGCCTTCGACGCCACGTACGCGCTGAACCGCGGCGTGTTCATCTGCAGGCCGATCGTGGAGATGTTCAC
Source organism: uncultured Solirubrobacterales bacterium (assembly GCA_963746695.1). GTDB lineage: Bacteria > Actinomycetota > Thermoleophilia > Solirubrobacterales > Solirubrobacteraceae > Palsa-465. The sequence goes on from CAVVCP010000023.1 coordinate 44,240, forward strand.
GATGTGGCCCGACCCCCGCTCGCGCATCGTCGGCAGCAGGTTGAGGATCAGCTTGACCGCGGCGAAGTAGTTGAGCTGCATGGTCCGCTGGTAGTCGTGGAACCGGTCATAGGCCCGGTCGACGGAGCGGCGAATCGACTTGCCGGCGTTGTTGACGAGGACGTCGACGGCCTGGTGCTGCTCGAGCACCTCCGCGCACATCCGGTCGATGTCGTCGGTGTCGCTGAGATCGCAAGTGTGTACGTAGGCGACGCCACCGAGGCCCTCGATCTCGTCGGCGACCTCCTGAAGCTGGTCGTGTCGGCGGGCGACCAGCAGCATCGTCCCACCCGCCTCGCCGATCTCGAGCGCGGCCGCCTTGCCGATCCCCGACGACGCACCGGTGATCATCACCGTGCGGCCGCTGACCGCGTCCGGGAGCGAGCGGGCGAGCACATCGCCGGCGCCAGGGATGCGCTGGCCGAACGCGCGTAGCGTGCGGATGCCGTCGGCGGCGAGGTCGAGTGGATTCGGAGGTGCCATCGCGGATGTGACCGTACCATCGCCGCGGGCCAGGGGTGTCAAGCAATCCATCCGAGCCGCATGCGAACATGTGTTCGCTCATGGTCGCCTGCGTCCTCCTCCCTCGCTTCCAGCTCACCGTCGCCTCCGAGGGTCGTGCTGAGCTGTTGCAGGCGCCCACGGCGCTCGCCCCGGAGCCGGGGGGATTGCAGCAGGTCGGCGAGGTCTCGCTGTCGGCCGAGGCATTCGGCGTCCATCCTGGGATGCGCCTGGGGGAGGCGCTGGCGCGCTGCCCCCGTCTCACGCTCATACCTCCGGATCCCGTCGGCGTCGCCGACTCCTGGGAGCGCCTGCTCGTCCGCCTGGAATCGATGGGCGCGGCAGTCGAGCCCGAGCGGCCGGGGCTTGTCTGCTTCGACGCGCGCGGGCTGCTGCGGTTGTATGGCGGGATCGAGGGGGTGCTGGCGGCGGCCCGCCGGAGCCTGCGGGTGCCGGCTCGCTACGGAGTGGCGCCGTCACGGTTCGCGGCGGTGGCGGCGGCGACTCGCGCCCGGGTGCGCCGGCCGGTGATCGTCTCCGGGGGGCGCAAGCAGGCGGGCGAGTTCCTCGCGCCGCTGCCGGTGACGCTGTTGCGGGCCAGGCCGGCGCTGGCCGAGCTGCCCGATGCGCTCGAGCGCCTGGGCATCGGCACCCTGGGCGAGCTGGCGGCGCTGGAGCCGGCGGCGCTGGCCGATCGGTTCGGTACGGCCGGTCTCCACGCCCACGAGCTGGCGAGCGGCGGCGACGGCGCCCTGCGGCCCCGGCCGGCGAGCGAGTACCTGCGCGAGGCGCTCGAGTTGCCGGAGGCAGCGTCGGGCATGCAGCTCGAGCGCGCGCTCGGGCTGCTGATCGATCGCCTGCTGGCGCGGCGAGAGCGACGCGGCCGGACGCTGCGGGCGGTGGTGCTGTCCGCGGCGCTCGTGGAGCACGGCGGCACGTGGCGCGAGCAGGTCGTGTTTCGCGAGGCGCTGGCCGATCCGGCGAGGATGCGGCTCGCGCTCGTCCCGCGGCTGGCGCTGATGCCGGCGCCGGCGCAGCAGCTGCGGCTCGCGGTCGAGCGGTTCGGACCGCACGCGAGCGATCAAGGGGGCCTGCTGGATGATCCGGTCGCAGCCCGAACGGCACGCCTGCGCGAGGCGATCCGTCAGGCCCGTGCCGCCGCGGGTCCCGATGCCGCCCTGCGCGTGCTCGAGGTCGATCCCCAATCGCGCGTCCCCGAGCGGCGCGCGGTGCTGACCCCATTCGAGGGATGAGCTCTCCCCGCCCGCGGTCGCTGGCCCATCGGGTCGCCAACCCACGGCGTGGGCTTACACACTTATCGTGGATGATTTACACAGATTCTGTGATTAGCGTTTCCGCGGAAACGTTTTGGTTGTCGGTCACCCGAGCGGGTCCAGATCCCGAAGGTATGCCTGGAACAGAGGGTCAACTATCCGCCAGTCGGCCCTTGCCACATGCTCGAGGATGCCGGCGCGCAGCAGCAGCTTCAGCACTCGGTCCCGGATCGCCGGGGGCAGTCGCCTCGGGACGGGATCGCCTTTGGCCAGGGCGCGAGCGATCTGGAGTGCGTTCTTGTGAAGCCTCCTGATGTGCTCGACAGTCTGCTCCATGGTCGGAAGGTCGCTGTCGAGCGCGGCGTCGTAGCCCAGCTGCACCACGTCGAGATCGATATCGCGGCGATCGAGTTGGACGGAGACGAGATGGGTTTGCTGTGCAATCCGCATCGTCGCGCGTGGATGTTGTGCTCCGAGCTCCACGATTCGCGCAAGCGCCGGCGGGTCGATCGTGCAGTCGTCTGCCGAGAAGCGCTCGAACAATCCTCGAGACCAGTCATCGGGTGCGATCGGATGCAGCCGGTGGAAGCTCCCAAAGCCGCTGAACGCTCGATGTCCCGGTGCAAACAGATCGCGCATCACGTGCTCGAGGCTGCCAGCGAACAGGAAGCTGACACTGGGACTTCGCTGGAACGCGGCTCGCATCCGCTTGGTGACGAGGTCGGGATCACCATAGGGGCGGCGCTCGCTCCCGAGCTCCTGAAACTCATCAAAAAACAGGACGAGCCGGCGTCCGTCCGCGCGGGCGGCTCGTTCGGGCAGGTCCAGGGCCAGGTCGAGTGCGCGGGCAGGATCCTGGGCGGCCCAACCCGGGGTGATCGCGAGCTCCACTCCGTCGCCGAGCTCGCCCTTGAGCTTGAGTATGGCGGCGGCTTGTGTCGCGCTCAGGGCGGCACGACCCAGGTCCCTGGCTCGGCGCACGATGCGCCGAATCGGAGAGCGATTGGCGATCACCGCGACGGCCAGCGCCTCTGCCAACTCGGCGGCGTCCGAGATCCGGAACAGGTCCAGCCGAGCTGTGTAGCAGCCGCTGCGCTCGACGCGGCCGAGCGCAGCGTCGCACACGCTCGTCTTGCCGGTCCGCCGAGGTCCCGCGAGGATCAGGTTTGTCCCGTTCGCGAGCGCTGTTGCAACCTCCCGGACATCGTCGGCTCGACCGATCAGTTGACTCGCTGGAATCGGAACGTCGGATGGAAACAGGTCACCACTGGCTTGCCGCATTCGCGGATCATATCATTCTTACACAGTTTATGTGTAATTTTTACACAAATTGTGATAATCCTTCGATGAGCGGGCCGCGCCGGCTGTCCGTTCCCCGCCGGGTGGCGGTCAGCGCCGAGGAGGGTCGGCCGCTGATCGTCGACGGCCGGGAGGTCGACTCGGTGCGGGAGTCGTGGCTGGTGGAAGACCGCTGGTGGACCGATCGGCCGGTTCGCCGGCACTACTGGGAGGTGGTCACGACTTGCGGCCGGGATGAGGTCGTGTTCTGCGACCTCGAGAAGGGGAGGTGGTGGCGGCAGCGCTGAGCCTAAACTCAAAACTTCATGGCTGATCTGGCCGGCACCCCGTTCGATCCCGGTTCCGGGGCGCTCGACCCTGGTCCCGCGGCCGTGGGCACGTGGAGCGGCGGGCGGTTCATGCACTTCGGCGAGCCGCTCGACGACGAGCGCTTCATCGCGCTGATCACCCCGGATGAGTCGATCCGAACGGTGATGACGGCTGACGTGTACGGCGCCGGCGAGGCGGACCGGATGCTCGGCCGCGCGATCGAGGGCCGGACGCGGAGCGAGATGTGCGTCGTCGGAGCCGTGGGCCACGATTTCTACGAGGGCGAGCGAGACGGCCCCAGGGGATTCCCGCGGTTCACCGATCCCGGCCTGCGCGACGCGTCGGGTTACGCGGACTACCTGCGGATGGCGACCGAACGCAGCCTCGAGCGGTGCGGGATCGACAGCTTCGACCTGCTGCTGCTGCACAACCCCGACCGCACCGGCTACACGAGCGAGGTCGTGTGGGAAGGGATGGCAGGGCTGCGCGAGGCCGGGCTGACGCGGCTGATCGGGGTGGCGCCCGGGCCGGCCAACGGCTTCACGCTCGACCTGATCGACTGCCTGGAGCGGTTCGGCGCGCTGCTCGACTGGGCGATGATCATCCTCAACCCGCTCGAGCCGTGGCCGGGAGAGCTGTGCCTCGACGCCGCCGCGGCCGCCGGGGTGAAGGTGATCACCCGCGTGGTCGACTACGGCGGCCTGTTCTTCGACGACCTCGTCCCGGGTCAGGAGCTGGCGCGCCAGGACCACCGGAGCTTCCGGCCCGCGGGATGGATCGAGCTGGGGCGGGAGCGGCTCGAGCGGATGCGCCCGGTGGCCGAGCGGACCGGTCTGACGATGATCCAGCTCGCGTGTCAGTGGAACATGGCGCACGCGCCGGTCGCGTGCGTGGTGCCGACGCTGATCCAGGAGAGGGGTCCCGGCGCGCGGCCGGTCGAGAGCAAGCGGGCCGAGCTCGCCGCGTTGCCGGCGCAAGTGCGGCTGACCGCCGCGGACGTCGACGAGATCCGGTCGATCGGCGACAACACCGGCTGCATGGCGCTCAAGGGCGCGAGCCCCGAGCACTCCGGCGACGAGCGCCCGGATCGCTGGGACCTCGACGATCGCCTGGCGGCGGTCGCCCAGCGGTGGGGGATCGCGCCGGAGCGCCAGCTGGTCAAGGTGCCGTAGGCTGGAATAGATGGCGACGAACTTCCGGCTCACGGGCGCATGTGGTTGCGGTGCGGTCCGCTTCGAGGTCACCGCTCCGCCGGTCTCAGCCCAGTACTGCCACTGCACGCGCTGCCAGCGCCGGACCGGCACCGGCGCGTCGGCGAGCGCGAGCCTCGAGGCCGGCTCGTTCCAGATCCTCACCGGTGAGGAGCGGCTGCGGGCGTGGAAGCCCGAGGGCGGCGCGGAGAAGTGGTTCTGCGGCGACTGCGGGTCGGCGCTGTTCAGCCGCAATTCCGAGGGCGGCGTCGGCGTCCGCCTCGGCGCGTTCGACGAGGACCCGGGCGTCCGGCCGGCCGCGCACCAGTTCGTGGCCTACGCGGCGGTGTGGGAACCGATCCCCGAGGACGGCCTGCCGCGCTACCCCGAGCGCCGCGTCGCTGACTGAGCGATAGCTGCTAGCCAGCGTCCGGCTGCTCGGCGCGCACCCACTCGCAGCCGACCGACAGGTCCTCGACTCCCATCGCGGCGGCGACGTTCAGCCACATGCCGTACCGGAAGAACTCGTCGATTTGCTCGGAATCGGCGTCGGCCAGCCCCTGCACGTGGACGACGAGTCGCGCGTAACACGCTCGTACGCGATCGCGGATGACCTCGTCGTCGCACGCGGCGTAGGCCTGGAGCTGGAGCATGAGGTAGTCGTGATCGGTGGACAGCAGTTCGACATAAGCGTTGCCCATCGCCTTCAGCACGTCGACGTCAGGCGGGGCCGTGGCCGGGTCAAACTCCGACGCCACTTGGGTGAACAGGCCGGCCACCCTGTCGAAGCACCGCTCGACGGCGGCGATGAACAGCTCGCGCTTGTTGGCGAACAGGCTGAACACGTACGGCTGAGCGACCCCGACGCGCCGCGCGATCCGGTCCACCGGGGTGCCGTGGAGGCCGCCGCGGGCGAACTCGTGAACCGCCGCCTGAATCAGCGCGTCCCGGCGCTCTGCAGCCGGGACGCGCTGACGGGGTGACTTGTCTGGTGTCGCCGGAGTGGTTGCCATGACCGTCAAGATAGGGCAGCGTCAGGCTGTCAGCTCGGCGAGCTCGCCCGGGTATCCGTCGGCGGCCGTATTCGCGGTCTCCGCAGCTTGCGCGCCAGCCGACGCACGCGTGCTGAACGGGAACGCCGCGGCGATCAGGGCGCCGGCCGCGACCACTGCCGCGCCCACCCACAGTGCCGGCGCCATGCCGCTCACGTAGGCCGCGGGGGAGGCGTAGCTGCCGTGGCTCGTGAACACCGTCGAAAGCAGGGCGATTCCGAGCACGCCGCCGAGCTCGCGGATCGCGTTCGTGGCTCCCGATGCCTGCCCGGTCTGCGAGGTGCGGACCGACGCCAGCACCGCGTTCGCGGACGGCGCGAATACGAGCGCCATGCCGGTGCCGGCGAGCACGAACGGGATCACCAGGCTGGCGTACGTGGTGTCGACGGCGGCCAGCGTGGCCATCCACCCGAGCGCGATCGCCTGCAGGCCGAGCCCGGCGACCATGAACGGCCGGCTGCCGTACCGCTCGGACATGAATCCGGCGAGCGGCGAGACGACGAGCACCGCCCCGGTCCAGGCCAGGAGCTTGACCCCGGCCTGCAGCGGCGAGTTGTGGAGCACGTTCTGCATGAACTGGGCCAGGAAGAAGATCGACCCGAACATCCCGAAGTACATCGCGAGCGACACCGCGTTGGTCACGGCGAACCCGCGGTTGGAGAAGAACTCCATCGGCAGCATCGGCTCGGCTGTGCGCAACTCGTGCCGGATGAAGGCCAGCACCAGCAGTGCGCCCGCGGCCAGGCTGATCACGACCTCCGGGCTGCCCCAGCCGACCGACTGCGAGCGCACGAGCCCGAACACGATTCCGAACAGACCGGTCGAGGCGAGTCCGAGGCCGGCGAGATCGAGCCGTTTGACCTCTCCGCGGCTCTCGGTCAGGCGCGAGGCGGCGAGCGGGATCAGCGCCAGCCCGATCGGGACGTTGACCCAGAAAATCCAGTGCCACGAGGCGACCTCGGTCAGGGCGCCGCCGACGAGCGGGCCGAGCGCGACGCCGATGCCGCTGATCCCCGACCACACTCCGAGCGCGAGTCCGCGCTGCTCGGCCGGGTACGCCTCGGCGAGCAGCGTCAGCGTCAGCGGGGTGACGATCGCCGCGCCGGCGCCCTGCACGGCCCGCGCCGCAATCAGGAAGGCGATCGAGGGGGACAGCGCCGCCGCCGCCGAGCCCGCGGTGAACACCGCGATGCCGGCGATGAACATGCGCTTGCGCCCGAGTCGGTCGCCGAGCGCCGCGCCGGTCAGCAGTAGGACCGCGTAGGCGAGCACGTACGCGTTCACGGTCCACTCGAGGGTCTGGATCGAGGCTCCAAGATCCCGGCGGATGCTCGGCAGCGCGACGTTCACGACCAGGTTGTCGAGAACCATCATGAACAGCCCGATCGACACGATCGCCAGGGTCCAACCCCGGTGCGTCCTACTCGTTAGTCCTGACATACCCGCCTCCTACTGCTTAGTGAGTGCTAACTAGACAGAAGATTAGCAGCGACTAATAACTTGTCAAGACCCGAACCGAATTCGGGCGCTTTATGCTCGTTCTACGGCCAGCGGGGTATCCGTGTGGGTTGGTGAGCAGGGAACCAGCCAAACAATCACGACCGTCGCCCGACCGCTCGACCGCGGCACGGGACCGTGCGCCCAGGGCGACCCGCCGGGTCGAGCTGACGCATTGGGGCGGACTCGACGGCCTCCGCGGGATCGCGGTGGCCGCGGTTCTGCTGTACCACGGCGGCGTCACATGGGCGCCGGGCGGGTTCCTCGGGGTCGAGGTGTTCTTCGTCCTCTCCGGCTTCTTGATCACCTCGCTGCTGCTCGCCGAGTGGAGCCGATCGGCGGCGATCTCGCTCGGTGCCTTCTGGATGAGGCGCGCGCGGCGGCTGCTGCCGGCGCTGTTCTGCCTGGTCGCGGTGATCGGCCTCTACTACGCCGCGGCCGGGTCCTCGCAGGCCATCCCCGGTCTCAAGGGCGACGGGATCTCGGCGCTGACCTACTACAGCAACTGGCACCAGATCGCCGCCGGCACGAGCTACTTCGCGGCCAGCGGGCCGGTGTCGCCGCTCGAGCACACATGGTCGCTGGCGATCGAGGAGCAGTTCTACCTGTGCTGGCCGATCCTGGTCGGCGGCGTGCTGTGGCTCGCGAGCCGCGGCAGGTCGCGCTCTGACCGGCGCCCGCTGCTGGTGCTGCTCGGCCTGAGCGTGGCCGGTGTGGTCGCGTCGGCAATCGACACCGCCCTGCTGTTCGACGGTGGCAAGAACCTCGACCGGGTCTACTACGGGACCGACACGCGCGCGGCCAGCCTGCTCGTCGGCGCCTCGCTTGCGATTGGCCTCGCGGTCTTGCGGGCGGGAGCGGCCGGTGGCGCGGGGGCGGGCGCGGCACGCTGGTGGCGGCCGGCGCCGGGCTCGCCGCGGGCTCGGGCGTTTGGCCTGGGCGCCGCGGTCGCGCTTGCCGGCGTGCTCGCGGCGACCGCGTTCGTCAACGGCTCTGACGGATGGCTGTACCCGTACGGGCTGCTCGGCCTCGACCTCGCCGTCGTCACGCTGATCGTGGCCGCGGTCGCGTTCCCGGCCTCGCTCGCGGCGCGGGTGATCGCGGTCCGGCCGCTGCGTGCGCTCGGGAAGATCTCCTATGGGCTGTATCTCTGGCACTTCCCGCTGTTCCTGTGGCTGACCGTCTCGTCGGTCGGGGTCGGCGGGACCGAGTTGCTGCTCGTCCGACTCACGGCCACCGTCGCGATCAGCGTCGCGTCGTTCTTCCTGATCGAGCAGCCGATCCGCCAGCGCAGGCGGCCGACCTGGCTGATCCGGGCGCTCACGCCGCTGGCGGCGGGCGGCGCCGTGGCCGCGCTGCTTCTGGCGTCGGCAGCGGATCAGCTGCCGGTCGGCGTGCCCGCGGCGGCGACGCTGCCCAAGCCCCCTCCGGGGCTCGCCGGCAAGGATCCAGCGTGCACGATCACGCTGAAGGACGCTCCGCAGTACGGGCTGGCGCCGCCGCCGACGAGCAAGGAGACGACATTCGAGTACAACGCGCTCGGCTACCACCAGCTGCGCTGGAGCGGCACCGCGCAGAAGACGTTCCAGACCTGCCCGCCCAAGAGCGTGCTGATGGTCGGCGACTCGATGGCGTTCACACTCGGCCTGCCGTGGCTCGAGGACGAGCAGAAGTACGGGATCCAGCTCGCGGACGCCGCGCTGCTCGGCTGCGCGTTCACGACGGCCGAGGGCGAGCTCGACGTCGACGGCACCTGGACGGCCCAGTCGACCGACTGCATGAACGAGGTGGCGCTGTGGGAGAGGGAGAAACAGCAGCTGCACGCCAAGGCGGTCGTGGTCGAGCTCGGCTACCGCGATCAGTTCGACTGGAAGATCAACGGCAAGGTCGTCCATCTCGGCCAGCCGGCATTCGACGCGTACGTCCGCAAGCAGATCGACCAGTTCGTCCGGGTCCTCGGCGCCGGCGGGACCAAGATCCTGTTCCTGTCTGTCCCCTACACGAGCCCGCCGAACAATCCTGACGGTTCGCCGGCGCCCGCCGCCGACCCAGCGCGGCATCAGCTGATCAACCAGATGCTGCAGGAGGCCGCGCGCGAGCACCCCTCGAACGTCCAGGTGCTCGACCTCGACCAGACCGTCTCGCCGGGCGACCACTACAACGCGACCGTCAACGGCCAGCGCTGCCGGTTCGACGGCGTCCACTTCAGCCTGTACTGCGCCGAGCTCGTCGAGCCGCAGGTGCTCGGCGAGGTCCGCAAGACGCTCGGCTGACCGGTCGGCAACATAGTCAGCTAACGGATCCCTAAGGTGATCGGCTGACCGCGCCGTTACTTTCCCCGAAGTGCGTCGCTACCTGTGGGCACCCCTGGCGCTGTTCCTGCTCCTGCTGCTGAGGCTCGGTGGCGGGTTGCTCGACCCCGACAGCCCGGCCTCGGCGACACCGGTTCCGGTCCCGGCGGGCAGCCACTGGATCGCCACCTGGGGGGCGGCGCCGCAGGCCGCCACCGGCGGCAACCTGTCGCGCGCCGGGTTCCGCGACGCCACGATCCGGGAGATCGTGTTCACGAGCGCGGGCGGGGTCCGGGTCAGGGTGCGGCTGACGAACGCGTTCGGAAGCGCGCCGCTGCGGATCGGGCGGGCGACGATCGCGCTCGCGGGAAGCGGGCCGAGGATCGTCGGCGGGACCTCGCGCGCGCTGTACTTCGGCGGCCGCCGGTCCGTGGTGATCCCGCCCGGGGCCGAGGCGACGAGCGAGCCGGCGACGCTCAGGGTGCCCGCAGCGACGCACCTGGCGATCAGCCTGTTCTTGCCGGACGCGACGGGTCCCGCGACCCAGCACGCCGACGCCCAGCAGGTCAGCTATGTCGCGACCGGCGCTCACGCCACCGGTTCGAGCCGGGCGTTCCGGACCGAAACGCGATCCTGGTATTTCCTCGACGGCGTCGATGTGCTCGGTGCCCGGCGGGCGCTCGGATCGGTTGTGGCGCTCGGTGACTCGATCACCGACGGGGTCGGCTCGCCGCTCGACAAGAACGAGCGGTGGCCGAACGACCTCGCCACCCGGCTGAACGACCTGTCGGGAGCGACGCTGGCCGTCGTCGACGAGGGCATCGGCGGCAACCGAGTGCTGAACAACGCGCTGTGCTGCGGGGTCAACGCGATCGCCCGGTTCGAGCGCGACGTGCGCGACCAGACCGGCGCCCGGGACGTGATCCTGCTCGAGGGGATCAACGACATCGGCTACAGCCAGAACCACGGTCCGCTGACCGCGCCGCACACCCGGGTCTCCGCGCTGCAGATCGTCGAGGGCTACGAGCGGATCATCGCGCTCGCGCACACGGCCGGCCTGAAGATCTTCGGCGCGACGCTGACGCCGTTCGAGGGCGCGCGCTACTGGACGCCGGGCGGCGAGGCCAAGCGCGAGGCGGTCAACAACTGGATCCGCACCAGCGGGGCGTTCGACGGCGTGATCGATTTCGCCGCCGCGGTCGCAGATCCGGGTGACCCCGAAAGGCTCAACCCCGCCGACGACAGCGGCGATCACCTGCATCCGAACGCTCGCGGCTACAAGGCGATGGCGGCGGCGATCGACCTCGCGAAGCTCCTGGCCGCGGGCTAACTACGGACCGTGCCGCCCGTCCCCGCCCTGGCGGCGTCGCGCGAGATAGTCCCACAGCATCTCGCGCTGCCGCTCGGCCCACACGGTCTCGCGTTTTCGGAGCGCCTCCGCGTCTGAGGACCAGCGGCGCGGTCCCCCGAACCCGTGGGTGAGCACCTGCTGGTGGGCGGCCTTCTCGAGCAGCACGGCGTTGATCACGGCGTCACGGACGTCCTTGCCCGCGGTCACGATCCCGTGGTTGACGAGCAGCAGCGCTGGCCGCTCGCCGATCGTGGCCGCGACGTCGGCGCCCATCTTGGAGGTCACGATCAGCTCGGCCGTCTTGGTGTAACGGGGCACTCCGGGCGGCACGAACAGGGTGCCGGCGTGCGACACCGGCCGCAACGGCTGTCCGCTGGCGCCGAGCGCGATCGAGTGCGGCGGGTGGGAGTGGACGACGCCGCCGACCTCGGGCCGCGCCCGCATGACCTCGGTGTGGATCGGCCATTCGACGTGGCGCGGGCGATCGCCGGCGAGCACCTCGCCGTCGAAGCCGACGAGGATGATCTGGTCCGCGGTGATCTCCTCGAAGCCGAAGCCGGCGGCCTTCATCCACACGCCGCGACCATCGGGGTCGCGGGCCGAGACGTGTCCCCAGATGTAGTCGTCGTGACCGTTCGCGCCGAGGATGCGGCACCCGAGGGCAACGAGCTCGCGGAGCTCATCGGTGCCGTCCGAGTTGGTCATGCGCGGAGAATGACATTGTCCGCGGCGGATGCGAACATGTGTTCGAGTGTCGCCGCCATACGTTGAACTTCATTGCCACTCGGCCTTCTCGTTCCTCGATGGCGCCTCGCTGCCCGACGAGATCGTTCCCGCCGCGCTCGAGCTCGGGTACGAAGCGGTTGCCCTGACCGACCACAACACGGTCTCGGGGTCGATGGAGTTCGCGGTCTCCGCGCGGGCGCTCGGGCTGAGTCCGATCCACGGCGCCGAAATCGACCTCGCGCCGGGTGACTCTCCCGGGGGCCGCCACCTGACGCTGCTCGTGCAGGACGCGGGCGGCTGGTCCAACTTGTGCCGGATCCTGACCCGCGCGCATGCCCACACGCGTGAGAAGCCGGGACCTCCCTCGCAGGCGTTCGTCGAGCTCGCGGATGTTCTGGACAACGCGCAGGGGCTGATCTGCCTGAGCGGTTGCGCGCTGCGCGGGGTGCACGACGAGTTCACGCTCAGGCGGCTGCTCGATGCGTTTGGGGCAGACCGTCTCCGCGTCGAGTTGCAACGGCCATTCCTGCGTGACGATCGCGCCCGCAACCGCAGCCTCGAGCGCGTCGCGCAGCGTCTCGGCGTCCGGTGCGTCGCGACCGGGAACGTGCATGCGCACACGCGCGTTCGCGCGCCGTTGCAGGACGCGCTGGTGGCGGTTCGCCTGCACACCACGCTCGATGCCTCAGAGCCGGAGCGGCGAGGCAACTTCAGCCATGTGCTCGCCGCGCCGGCGGCGATGGCGAGTCGCTTTTCCGAGCATCCGGAGGCGGTCGCGGAGACGGTGGCGCTCGCGGAGCGGCTGCGGTTCGATCTGAGCAGCGACCTCGGCTACAGGTATCCGGGGGCGGAGGACGCGGCGGCGATGCGCAACCTCTCGGAGCTGTGTCAGTCGCGACTCGAGGAGCGATACCAGGGCGGAGAGGAGGTGCGCGCGGGCGCCGCCGCCCGGCTCGAGCAGGAGCTGAGGATCATCGAGAGGCTCGGCCTGCCCGGGTTCTTCCTGCTCCATCACGACATGCTCGAGCTGGCCCGGGAGGTCGCGCTCGAGGTGCGCGGCGCCGGCAGCGTCCGGGGGCTGCTGCCGCCGGGGCGGGGTCGCGGCTCGAGCGTCTCCTCGATCGTCTGCTTCCTCACCGGTCTCTCGCACGTCGATCCGATCGAGAACGACCTGCTGATCGGCCGCTTCCTGAACGAGGAGCTGACCGCGCTGCCGGATATCGACCTCGACTTCCCGCGCGACATCAGGGAGAAGCTGATCCCGCGGGTTCACGAGCGCTACGGCCACGACCGCTCGGCGCTGGTGGCGGCGTTCCCGACCTACCGCGCCCGCGGCGCGATCCGCGAGCTCGGCAAGGCGCTGGGGCTGCCGCCGGGGGAGATCGAACGGGTGGCCCGGGGCAGCGAGGGGTGGGACGCGCGCGATGTCGGCAGTGACATCGAAAACGTGTTCAGCGGCCGGCGCGAGGCGACGGGTCGATGGGCATGGCTCGCGCGGCTGGCGGCCGAGGCCCACGGGCTTCCGCGCCACCTGAGCCAGCACTCGGGCGGGATGATCGTCGCGACCCGGCCGCTGATCGACTGTTGCCCGATCGTGCCCGCGGCGATGGAGGGCCGCCAGATCGTCCAGTGGGACAAGGACTCGTGCTCGGACGCGGGGTTCCTGAAGATCGACCTGCTCGGGCTCGGGATGCTGTCGGCGGTCGAGCGGTCGGTGGAGATGATCTCTCGCACCCGGGGCGAGCAGATCGACCTGAGCCGGATCGCGTATGACGATCCGGCCACATACGAATGCATCCAGAACGCGGACACGACTGGGGTGTTCCAGATCGAGAGCCGGGCGCAGATGCAGTCGCTGTACCGGACCCGGCCCGAGAACCTCAAGGACATCACGATCCAGGTCGCGATCGTCCGGCCGGGGCCGATCCAGGGAGGCGCGGTCAACCCGTACATCGAGCGCCGCCAGCGGCTGCGCGTCGATCCCGACTACGAGGTCCCGTACGAGCATCCGTCGCTCGAGCCCGCGCTGCGCGAGACGCTCGGCTCGATCATCTTCCAGGATCAGGTGATCGAGGTCGCGATCGCGTTCGCCGGGTTCTCGCCGGGTGAGGCCGAGGGGCTGCGGCGGGCGATGAGCCGCAAGCGCTCGGATGCCGCGATCGAGGCGTACCACCGGCGGTTCGTCGCGGGCGCCCGACGGCGGCACGGGGTCGACGAGGAGACGGCCGAGCGCGTGTTCTCGATGGTCCGTGGCTTCTCGGGGTTCGGCTTCCCGAAGGCGCATGGCGCCGCGTTCGGCCTGCTCGCCTACCAATCGACCTGGCTGCGCGTCCACTACGGCCCCGAGTTCCTGTGCTCGCTGCTGAACGAGCAGCCGATGGGCTTCTACCCGCCCGACGCGCTCGTCCACGAGGCCCAGCGGCGGGGAATCGGGGTGCTGGCGCCCGACGTCAACGAGAGTGGCGCGAGTTGCGGGATCGAGGACTCCGGGGTCGTCCGGATCGGGCTCGGCTACGTCCGGGGCGTCACCGAGCAGGAGGTGACCGAACTGGTCGCGGTCCGCGAGGCCGGCGGGCGGTTTCGCACGCTCGCCGATCTCGCCTCGCGCGCGAGCTCGAGCGCCGCCTCGCTGGAGATGCTCGCCTGGTCGGGGGCCTGCGACTCGCTCGTACCCGAGGCGATGGCCGGCTCGGCGCGCCGGATCGCGCTATGGCAACTCGGCGTGGCGACGCCGGGGCGAAGGGTGCCCGGCGGGGTGCAGCTGGCGCTGCCGCTGGACCTGCCGGCGCCGCCCGAGCTGCGAGCGCTCACGCCGTGGGAGTCGATGCTGGCCGACTACGGCACGACCGGGCTGACCGCGCACGCGCATCCGATCGCGCTGCTGCGAGACCGGCTACCCGACCACACTGTGGCGAGCCGCGCTCTGGGGACGTTGCGCCACGGCACGCGCGTGAGGGTGGGCGGGTTGGTGGTGGCGCGGCAGCGCCCGGGCACGGCGAACGGGATCGTGTTCGTGCTGCTCGAGGACGAGTACGGGACGATCAACCTGATCGTCCCCGCGCCGGTCTATGAGCGCCACCGGCTGACGGTGAGAACCGAGCCGTTGATGCTGGCCGAGGGCAAGCTCGAGTGCCTGCCGGCGGCCGGCGGCGCGATCAACGTGCTGGTCGATCGGGTCCAGCCGATTGCGGCGCCCGACCATCTGGTCGCCGAGGTCAAGGACTTCTCGATGCTCGACGAGCAGGTGCGGCGGGGGCTGGCCGAACAGCGAACGTCCCGCGAGACGGATGCGGAGGATTTCCGCGCGGTCGCTCCGCCGGTGATGAGCTTTGCCTCGGGGCGGCGGCGATGACCCTGGGCGCGGCGGCGATGACGCACCCGGTGCTCCGTTCCCGAGGTCAGCGCGGTAAGGTCCCGCACCGTGCTACCCGTCCTGTTCTTCGCGGCGTTCTGGGTCGTGCTGGGCCTCGGCGTGCTCGTGTTCGGCGTTCGCAGTGGCCCCGGTGGTGCGTCGGAGCCGGGATGGCGAGGGCGGCGGGCGATGGGCATTACGCTGGCGGTCGTCTACGTGGCGTTCGGAGTCGTGCTCCCGGTCGTGTTCCTGGTCGGCAATCGCAACAGCGCCAACGGACAGGTGGGCGGGATCCACCTGACCGCCGCCGAGAAGCGGGGACGCGAGATCTTCGGTGAGAAGTGCGGGCTGTGCCACACGCTCGCCGCGGCCAACGCCGTCGGCAAGGTGGGCCCGAACCTCGACATGATCCAACCGACCGAGGCGCTCGTGCTGCACACAATCGCATACGGCTGTCTGCAGAACCCGCCGTCGGGGAGCCAGGAGGCGTGCCTGGGCGAGGGGACGATGCCCGCCGACGTCGTGCAGGGCGTCGACGCGGCCGACGTGGCGAAGTTCGTCAGCAAGGTCGCGGGCCAGGAGTAGCCGCCCTCTGCATACGGGCTGGCTGGACGGCCAGGCCGCATATTGCGCGGAAATGGTCAGGAATGAGACAGCGTTCCGTCCGTCCGCGCTGTTAGGATCGCCGCGCGAAAAGCTGAATTCCCGCGCCGCTTGACTCGAGAGCGGAGGGAGCGGGGGACCCAAGTTGTTGGGGCGAATCGCCTTGAATGCGTAGCGCCGCTCTTTCGGTGCGAGCCCGTCAGCTAACCCCGTAAGCACGAGAAAGAGGACGGTCTTACATGCCCAATGCAGGCGCCCCTGCGCGTTCTACGCGCCGGAACGTCGTGCCGTGGTGGGAGGAACTCGACAGCGAAGCGTTTCGCGAGTTTCGAGCTGCCACGGAGGCATCATCACCAGCTCCCGAGATCACCGAGCGTGAGCAGCTCGAGCTGACGTCGACCGCTTCTTACACGTACGACGGCAACGGCCGACGGACGGTGCACATCACCGGCCGCGGGGCCGAGCGCAACCTGCCGGTCACCCGTCCCACGCTGCGGCGCCACGAGCGCGAGGGCTTCAGGCCCGACCGGGCGGCGTTGTGGGCGGTGCTGCTCGGGATGTTGCTGATCGTGGTCGCCGCCACGAGCGCCCACGCGGCGGTGCTCGCGCACCAGCTGCCCCACTGAAGTCCCCTCACCCTTACGGACCTCGCGTCCGCCGCTGATCCAGGCTTTACGGGCGGACGTATATACAAGTGTTGGGCCGATGCTAAGTCGCCCAAAAGTAGTGCGTCCATCACTTGTGCGGCTGTCCCCGCCCAACTAAACTTATCTAGCGTAAGCAGGTCTCGAAAGTGAAGGGCTTCAGGCCCTTCAGCCCCCCTGACCTCCTGGTGGTCACCATGAAGACTTCGATGAGCAGATTCCAAATCCACGACGACCTGACCGCCCCCGAGGGCTCGGTTCCGGTTCTGCGAGGGGCACTCGCGACGGGCGGTCAGCTGCCGAACTTCCTCGGTGTGCTGGCGGGCTCGCCGGCGGCGTTGCGGGCATACGCCCGCTTCCGCTCAGAGCTCCGGCACGGCAAGCTGACGCTGCCGACGCTCGAGCGCATTGCGCTCGCCGTGGCCGAGTACTACCAGTCCGAGCCGGGGATCGCGATGCACTCGCGAACCGCTCGGGCGGCCGGGCTGGCCCTCGACGAGGTGGCGCTGGCGCGGCAGTTCAACTCCAAGGACCAACGGGAGGCAGCACTCCTGCGCTACCTCCAGGCGATGCTCGAGGAACGCGGCCGCGCCCCGATGCACCTCCACGAGGAGGCGCGCGAGGCCGGCTGGGACGACGAGCAGATCCTGGAGGCGATCGCGACCGTCTCGCTGGAGGGGTTCACCGCGATGGTGAACGTCGCCGGCGAGGTGCCCGTCGACGGCTCGAGCGAGGCGTCGCGGGCCCTGCAAGCAGCGTAAGCTCCACAATCCAGAGATGGCAGCGCCCGAGGACACGGCCGAGTCTGATCGCGGCGACACGCGCGGGACAGCGTGTTGTCCCCTGTACCACGAGGCGGTTGAGCTGGTCGGCCGCCGCTGGACGGGCGCGATCCTCGCGGTGCTGATGGAGGGCACACTGCGCTTCTCCGAGATCGCGCAGGCCGTGCCGGAGCTGTCCGACCGCCTGCTGTCCGAGCGGATGAAGGAGCTCGAGGGCCGTGGCATGGTCGAGCGCAACGTGATCTCCGGGCCGCCGCTCCGCGTCGAGTACTCGCTCTCGCAGATGGGTCGCGAGCTCGAGCCGGCGATCGGCGAGCTCCAGCGCTGGGCCACCCGCTGGCTCAGCGGGCGCAGCCTCTCCACCCGGCTTTAAGCAAGCAAGTAACGTTCGCAGCTCGATGGCTGCGACCGCCGATCCACTCACCCAAGCCGACGTCGTCGCGCTGGTCGGGGAGCAGGACATCAGATTCATCCGGCTCTGGTTCACCGACATCCTCGGCCAGCTGAAGGCGTTCTCGATCAACGCCACCGAGCTGACCGACGCGTTCGAGGGCGGGATGGGCTTCGACGGCTCCTCGATCACCGGCTTCAACCCGATCGAGGAATCGGACATGATCGCGGTGCCCGACCCGACAACGTTCCGTGCGTTGCCGTGGCGCCCCGCCGAGCAGGGGGTGGCGCGGATGTTCTGCGACATCCAGACGCCCGAGCGCACGCCGTACGAGGGGGACCCGCGGCACGTGCTGCGCCGAGCGGTCGACCGGGCCAGGGCGATGGGGTTCGACCACTTCTACGTCGGGCCCGAGCTCGAGTACTTCTACTTCAAGAGCCCGAAGTCGACCGAGGTCCTCGACGAGGGCGGCTACTTCGACCTGACGACGCTCGACGCGGGATCGGACCTCCGCCGGGAGACCGTACTCGCGCTCGACCAGCTCGGGATCCACACCGAGTACGCCCACCACGAGGTCGGGCCGAGCCAGCACGAGATCGACATGCGCTACGCGGACGCGATGAAGATGGCCGACGACTGCATGACCTACCGGATCACGGTCAAGGAATACGCCATGAAGTACGGCCTGCACGCGACGTTCATGCCCAAGCCGCTGTTCGGCAAGAACGGCTCCGGGATGCACACGCACCAGTCGCTGTTCCGGGGCGAGCAGAACGCGTTCTTCGACGCCGACGATCCGTACTACCTCTCGGACGTCGGCAAGGCGTTCATCGCCGGGCAGCTCCGCCACGCCCGCGAGACCTGCTCGATCTTCGCCCAGTGGGTCAACTCCTACAAGCGGCTGGTTCCCGGCTACGAGGCGCCGGTATACCTGGCGTGGTCGCGGCGGAACCGCTCGGCACTCGTGCGCGTGCCTATGTACCACCCGGGCCGGGAGCGCACCACGCGCATGGAGTTGCGGTGTCCGGACCCGGCGTGCAACCCGTACCTGACGTTCGCGGTGCTGCTCCAGGCCGGGCTCGAGGGGATCGAGCACGGCTACGAGCTGCCCGACCCGATGGAGACGAACCTCTATCACCTCTCCTCAGAGGAGCGCCGGCGGCTCGGGATCGAGCAGCTCCCGGCGACGCTGGGCGACGCAATCGAGCTCACCGCCCAGTCGGAGCTCGTCCTGCGCTCGCTCGGCGAGCACATGTTCAACCGCTACATCGAGATCAAGCGCCAGGAGTGGGAGGACTACCGGGTCCAGGTGACCCCGTGGGAGCTCGAGCGGTACCTGCCGGTGCTCTAGCTACCTGACAAGGCCGCCGCGAGCTCGTCGGCCGTGGTGACCGGCGCCTGGCACACGAACCGCTCGCACACGTACGCGGCGGCGTGGCCCTGGACCGGCTCGCGGCCTTCGAGCAGCGGCACCGCGTCGGCCTCCCCACAAGCGAGTACCACGTGCGGCCGGTAGTGATCGCGGACGACACGGAGCAGCTCGCCGGCCTCGGGCTCGGGGCCGACGATCGCCACCTCCCTGACCGGCGCCAGGTAGAAGTCCGCGGCAGTGAGCAGGTGGCCGAACGCCAGCGGGTGGCGCGCGGCGAGCGGGAACAGCAGTCGCAGCACGCCGAGCGCGTGGCGCTCGTAGCGGCCCTCGCCCGACAGCAGCGCGAGCCGGAGCAGCCCGAACGTGGCCGCCGAGTTGCCCGACGGGATCGGGGAGTCCTCGAGATCCTTGCGCCGGGCCGCGAGCTGCTCGTGTCCTGAGCCGGTCGTGAAGAAGCCGCCGCGCTCGGGGTCTGAGAACGACTCGATCATCGCGTCGGCGAGCGCGGTCGCCTCGCGGTACCAGCGCACGTCACCGGTGCCCTCGTACAGCGAGATCAGCGCCTCGAGCAGGAACGCATGATCCTCGAGGTAGGCGTCGAGATGCGCGGCACCGTCCTTCCAGCTCCGCAACAGGTGCCCGTCGCCATCGCGAAGGTCCGACAGCACGAACGACGCGCAGCGGACGGCTGCGTCGAGGTAATCCTCGCGCCCGAGCGCGGCGCCGGTCTCGGCCAGCGCGGAAATCATCAGCGCGTTCCACGAGGTCAGGCGCTTGTCGTCGAGCCCCGGGCGGACGCGGTCAGCGCGTGCCTGGAGCAGCAGGCGGCGGATCTCGGGCAACTCCGCCGGCTCGGGCCCGCGAGCCTCGAGGACGTTGCGCCCGGAGTGCTCGAAATTCCCGCGCTCGGTGGCGCCGAAGTAGGCGATCGCCTCGTCGGCGAGGCCCGCCGGGCCGAGCACGTCGCGCAGCTCATCGACGCTCCACACGTAGAACTTGCCCTCGACGCCCTCGGAGTCGGCGTCGAGCGCCGAGCAGAAGCCGCCTTCGGGGCCTTGCATCTCGCGGATCGCCCAGTCGAGCGTCTCGCAGCAGACCGCTCGGAAGCGCTCGTTTCCCGACACCTGCCAGCCGTGCAAGTACGCGCGGGTCAGCAGCGCGTTGTCGTAGAGCATCTTCTCGAAGTGGGGGACGGTCCAGGTCGCGTCGACCGAGTAGCGAGCAAAGCCGCCGCCGACCTGGTCGTAGATACCGCCGCGGGCCATCGCCGCCAGCGTCTCGAGCGACATCTCGCGCTCGCCGCGCGCCAGCAGCAGCTCGATCACCGACGCCTGCGGGAACTTCGGGGCGCGGCCGAAGCCGCCGTTCGCGCGGTCGTACGTGCTCCACAGCGACACCAGCGCCGCCCGCACGAGCTCGTCGGTGATCGGCTCGAGCGACGGCTCGAGCTTCGCGGTCGCGCTCAGCGCCTCCACCATCTGCGCGCCCTGGCGCTGGATCTGATCCCGGCGCGCCGACCAGGCCTCCGTCACTCCGTCGAGCACCATCCGCCAGCTCGGCAGTCCGTGGCGGGATTCGGGCGGGAAATACGTGCCGGCGTAGAACGGGACGCCGTCGGGAGTGAGGAACGCGTTCAGCGGCCAGCCGCCGTGCCCGGTGAGCGCCTGGCAGGCCTCCATGCAGATCGCGTCGATGTCCGGGCGCTCCTCGCGGTCGACCTTCACGCACACGAACCGCTCGTTCATGACTGCGGCGATCTCCTCGTCCTCGAACGATTCGTGGGCCATCACATGGCACCAATGGCAGGCCGAATAGCCGATCGAGACGAGCAGCGGGCGGTCCTGGTCGCGGGCTCGGGACAGCGCCTGATCGCCCCACGGCTCCCAGTCGACGGGGTTGTCCTTGTGCTGCAGCAGGTAAGGCGAGCTCTCGCCCCCGAGGCGGTTCGGCACGTAGGTCAGGCTACCCGAGCGCAGACGGGCGCAATACGCTACGAGCACCGGTTACGAGGACCGCGCCACCGAGGAGGAAACCACTTGCCAGCACACCGCGAGTCGATAAGGGCGCCAGGCGCTCCCGAGGCAGTAGGCCCGTACGTCC
The DNA here is from genome assembly GCA_963746695.1 of uncultured Solirubrobacterales bacterium. Classification (GTDB taxonomy): domain Bacteria; phylum Actinomycetota; class Thermoleophilia; order Solirubrobacterales; family Solirubrobacteraceae; genus Palsa-465. Next base: position 65,013 of record CAVVCP010000023.1, read on the forward strand.
ACGCCGTGCGTGCGGGCGACCTGTTGTTCTGCTCTGGCCAGATCCCGCTCGACCCGAAGACCGGGGACCTCGTCGGCGCGACCGCTGCCGACCAGGCCGGCCGCTGTCTGGAGAACCTGGCCGCGGTCTGCGACGCCGCGGGGGCTACGCTCGGAGACGCGGTGCGCCTGACCGTGTACCTGACCGACATGGCGTCGTTCGCCTCGGTCAACGAGGTGTACGCGTCGTTCTTCGAGTCCGACCCGCCGGCGCGGGTGGCGATCGCCGTGGCGGGACTTCCTCGGGGCGCGCTGGTCGAGATCGACGCGGTGGTGGCGATCCCTGGCTGACACGGCCCGATCCGCCGGTGTCAGCGCACCGGTCACCGCCGACGACATCCGCCGCGCCGCCCGGACGATCGCCGGCGTCGTCCGTGAGACGCCCGTGCTCAGCTCGGCCACGCTGAGCGAGCGGGCGGGCGGGACCGTCGCGCTCAAGGCCGAGAACCTCCAGCGGACGGGCTCGTTCAAGCTGCGGGGGGCGCTGTCGAAGCTGAGCGCGCTCGGCGACGGGTGCGCCGCCGGCGTGGTCTGCGGCAGCGCCGGCAACCACGCCCAGGCCGTCGCTTACGCGGCCAAGGCCCGCGGGGTGCCGTGCTTCGTGTTCATGCCCGAGGGCGCTCCGATCGCCAAGGTCGAAGCCGCGACGTCGCTCGGCGCGACGGTGTCGATGGCCGGCGCGACCGTCGACGAGGCGCTCGACGCCGCACACGAGCTTGTCGCCCGGGACGAGCGGATCGCATTCGTCCATCCGTTCGAGGATCCGGACGTGATCGCCGGCCAGGGCACGCTCGGGCTCGAGCTGCTCGAGCAGGTCCCCGATCTGGCCCGCGTGGTCGTGCCGATCGGCGGCGGCGGCCTCATCAGCGGCGTCGCGATCGCGCTCAAGTCCGCCCGCGAAGCGATCGAGGTCGTCGGCGTCCAGGTCGCGAGCTGCGCTCCGGTACAGGCATCGCTCGCCGCCGGCAAGCCGGTGCCGGTCCGCTCGGCGCTGACGATCGCCGACGGGATCGCGGTCAAGCGGCCCGGCGAGCTGACGCTGTCGCTGATCGACCGGTGGGTCGACGACGTGGTCACGGTCGAGGAGGACGAGGTCGCCGAGGCGATGGTGTTCCTGCTCGAGCGCGCCAAGCTCGTGGTCGAGGGCGCGGGCGCCGTCGGGGTGGCCGCGCTGCTCTCGGGCCGGATCCCGGCGGCGCCGTCGGGGACGACGGTCGTCGTGCTGTCAGGCGGCAACGTCGACGCCGGGCTGCTGGCCGAGGTGGCCCGGCGTCACGAGAGTCAGTCCGGCCGGCGGCTCGTGCTGCTCGCGTCGCTTCCCGACCGGCCGGGATCACTGGCGCGACTGCTCGCGCTCGTCGGCGAGCAGCGCGCGAACCTGCTCGACGTCGAGCACATCCGCGAGGGATTCGACCTCCACGTCCGCGAGACCGCGGTGCAGCTCGTGCTCGAGACGCGCGGTCAGGCCCACGCCGAGCGCGTGGCCGAGGCCGTCCGCGCCGCCGGGTACGACGCGCCGCGCGCGCTGCGGTAGTCGCGGGCCTGCTCGACGATCGCGGCCACCACGCGGCTCTGCTCGTCGGCCTCGGGATGCCATTGGACGCCGAGCACGAACCTCCGGCCGGGCGCCTCGATCGCCTCGGGCAGGTCGTCGATCGTCGAGCGGCCGGTGATCTCGAGCCCGTCGCCGACGATGGCGACGCCCTGGTGATGATGGGACTTGGTGGCGTGGAGCTCCTCGCCGGCGGCGCGCGCGACGAGCGAGCCCGGGGTCAGGCGCACGTCGTGATCTGAGCCGACGAAGCTGCCCGGGGTGCGGCGGTGCTCCTCGTGGCCGAGCTCCTCGGGCAGGTGCTGGCGGAGCGTCCCGCCGTAGGCCACGTTGATCAGCTGCATGCCCCGGCAGATGCCGAGTACCGGGAGGTCGCGCTGCACCGCCCGGGTGGCGAGCGCGAGCTCCGCGCGGTCGCGCTCGGGCACGAGGTGGTGGGTCTCGGGATGGCGATCGGCGCCGTAGCAGGCCGGGTCGATGTCATTTCCGCCGGCCAGGATCAGCCCGTCGAGCAGGTCGAGCATCTGATCGGGGTCCTCCTCGAACTCCCCGTCGGGCGGGATCATCACCGCCATCCCGCCGGCCCGCTGGATCGCATCGATGTAGGTGACCGCGAGCAGCGCGGCGTCGCGCTCCCACACTCCCCACTTCGCGCGGGCCAGCGCCGTGCAGATTCCGATCACGGGCCGCGAATCGCTCATTGCCGAATCGCTCATCGCCCTCTCAGGCTAGCCCGCTGGATCTTCCCCGACGTCGTCTTGGGCAGCTCGTCGGTGAAGTCGACGATCCGCGGGTACTTGTACGGCGCGGTCTGGCGCTTGACGTGCTCCTGCAGCTCGGTCGCGAGCGCCTCGCCGGGGGCGAACCCGTCGCGGAGCACGACCACCGCGCGCACGACCGCGCCCCGCTCCTCGTCCGGGGCGGCGACAACCGCCGCCTCGGCCACGGCATCGTGCGAGACCAGCGCCGACTCCACCTCAAACGGCCCGATCCGATAGCCCGAGGAGATGATCAGGTCGTCGGACCGCCCCTCGAAGTACAGGTAGCCGTCCTCGTCGGCGCTGACCCGGTCGCCGGTTCGCCACGGCCGCTCGGCCGGCGAGCGCGTCCCGTCGAGATAAGCGACGAAGAACGTCGGGTCGCTGGCCGGGTCAGCGAGCACGAGCTCGCCGTCGTCGACGCGGAGCTGGACGCCGGGCAGCGGCCGTCCCATCGACCCGGGACGGACCGGCTCGCCGGCGGGGTTGCCGGTCAGCTGCCCGGTCTCGGTCTGCCCGTAGCCGTCGCGGATCGCGAGCCCGATCCCCTCGGTGAACGTGCGGAGGACGTCGGGGTTGAGCGCCTCGCCGGCGGCGACCAGCGACCGCATCGCGGGCAGCGGGCGGAGCTCGGTCCGCTTGGCGATCACGCGGTATTCGGTCGGCGCCATGCAGAGCACGTTGACCCGCTCGGAGGCGAGCAGCTCGAGCCGCTGCGCCGGGTCGAACCGCTCGTCGTGGAGCAGTGCGGTGGCGCCACGGATCCATGGCGCGATGAACACGTTCCGCGCCGACTTCGACCAGCCGCTCGCGGCCGTGCACCAGACGACATCGCCGGGCCGCGCGTCGAGCCAGTGCTCGGCCTGGAGCCGCTGGCCGGGCAGGTAGCGCTGGCCGTGGACGACGCCCGTCGGCTCGCCGGTGGTGCCGCTGGTGAACACGATCAGGCCCGGGTCATCCGGATCGAGCTCGGCGGCCGGGGCCGGGTCGGCCCGGTAGAGAGACTCGTCGGGCACGGTCAGGACCGTGCACGGCGGGGCCGCGCGCTCGAGCTCGCCGGCGTTCCGCTCGTCGGCGACTATCAGCATCGGCCGCGCGGCCGCGATCCGCTGCGCGAGGTCCTTGGCCCGGAGCTGCTCGTTGCACGGAAGCGAAACCGCGCCGATCCGGAAGCACGCGACCATCGTCAGCACCCACTCGGGGCGGTTGCCGATCACGGTCATCACGACGTCGCCGCGTTCGACCCCGTGTGCGGCGAACGTGCCCGCGAGGCGAGCGCTGCGGTCGGCGACCTCGGCGAAGCTCCACTCGCGCCGGCGGCCGTCGCGGGCGAGCTCGATCAGCGCCGTGCGGTCAGCGGGGGCGCCGTCGACGACGTCTCGCGCGAAATTCATCCCGGCGGCCAGTCTGCCAGGATCGGGTGCGGTGACGTTCTGGCGCGGGGTCCTGTGGTTGCGCCTGCATCCCAAACTCAAACATTCGTCCAAATTTGGGAACTTTGATGAAGTTTCCGTCACAATCGGCGCATCGGCCGCCGGCGCAAGGGGGCCTAGACCGACAACATGCGGGTTCGGCTCCATTGGAGCTCGTCAGCGGAGCTGGCGATCGGTTTGGTTGCGGCCGGCGGCGATTATTTTTAACGACCCGAGGTTTTCCCTGGCCGTAATGGCCCGTTGGTAAGCTCGCGGCATGGGGCTGATGACCGGAACCGGGCCGCTGAGCCGCGATCCAGCGGGAATGTTCAACTTCGAGGCGCCGGAGCCGGGCCGCGCGCTGTACATGGAGCCCTGCTACAAGCGGGTCCGCGTCGTGGTCGGCGGCGAGACGATCGCCGACAGCCACCGCACGCTGCTGCTGTCCGAATCCGGGCACCAGCCGGGCTACTACTTCCCGCCTGAGGACGTCCGCGCGGACGTGCTCGAGCCCTCCGACCGGCACACGCGCTGCCCCAAGAAGGGCGAGGCGTCCTACCACACGATCCGGGTCGGCGACAAGGTCGTCGAGGCCGGCGCGTGGTACTACCCGGCGCCGCTAGCGGGCGCAGAGCCGCTCAGGGACATGATCGCGTTCTACTGGGACCGGATGGATCAGTGGTTCGAGGAGGACGAGGAGGTGTTCGTCCACCCGCGCGACCCGTACCACCGGGTCGATGTGATCCCGACCTCACGCCACATCAAGGTCTCACTCGACGGCGAGGTGCTGGCCGAGAGCACGCAGGCGATGGCGCTGTTCGAGTCGAACCTGCCGACGCGCTGGTATCTCCCGCGCGAGGACGTCTCCGTCGAGGTCGAGTCAACCGACACGCTCACACGGTGCCCGTACAAGGGCACAGCCAGCTACTACGCGGTCAAGCGCGAGAACGGCGAGGCCGTCAAGGACCTGATCTGGTACTACGACGATCCGCTCCGGGCGGTCGACCAGATTGCCGGGCGACTGTGCTTCTTCAACGAGCGCTGCGACGTCGAGGTTGACGGGAAGCTCGAGGGCCGGCCCGACACCACCTGGAAGCACGGGGTCAAGTCAGAGGCCCCGGCGGCCGCCCGCAGCTGAACCCCGCGGCCACCTTCAGCTGAACCCCGCCCCGCGCCGGCTGGGTATGCTCGCCCGCATGGCTATCGCGACCCCGTTTACCGACAAGACCGACGAACAGAAGGCGATCTGCGAGATGGTGCGCCAGTTCGCCGACGAGCAGATCCTCCCGAACGCCGAGCACTACGACCACGAGGACGAGTTCCCCGAACCGATCGTCGAGCAGATGAAGGAGCTCGGGCTGTTCGGGGTCACGATTCCCGAGGAGTTCGACGGGATGGGGCTCGACCTCACGACGTACGCGATGATCGTCGAGGAGCTGTCGCGGGGCTGGATCTCGATCTCGGGCATCGTCAACACCCATTTCATCGGGTCCTACCTGCTGATGAAGTTCGGGACCGACGCGCAGAAGCAGAAGTACCTGCCGAAGATGGCCACCGGCGAGATGCGCGCGGCGTTCTCGCTGTCGGAGCCCGAGCTCGGGTCCGACGTGGCCGCGATCAAGACTGCCGCGAAGAGGCTTTCCGACGACACGGGCGACCCGGCGGTATATGAGATCAACGGCACGAAGATGTGGGTCACGAACGGCCTGCGGTCCTCGCTCGTGTTCGTCCTGGTCCGCACCGATCCGAACGCCGACCCCAAGCACCGGGGCCTCACCTGCTTCATCGCCGAGAAGGAGCCGGGCGTCGCCGAGAACACCGGCGACTACGCCGGCTTCAACGTCCCGCCCCAGATCAAGAAGATGGGCTACAAGGGCGTCGAGTCGACCGAGCTCGTGTTCGACGGCTACCGGTGCCCGGCCGAGAACATCCTCGGCGGCGAGGAGGCCGGCCTCAACAAGGGCTTCGGGCAGATGATGGACGCGCTCGAGCTGGGCCGGGTCAACGTCGCCGCTCGGGGGGTCGGGCTGGCGCAGAGAGCGCTGGAGCTCGCGCTCCGGTACTCCCAGGAGCGGCGGGCGTTCGGCAAGCCGATCGCCGAGCACCAGGCGATCCAGTTCAAGCTCGCCGACATGGCGACCCAGGTCGAGGCCGCGCGCCTGCTGACCCACCGGGCGGCGCGGATGAAGGACGCCGGCGAGCGCTCCGACATCGAGGCGGGCATGGCCAAGCTGTTCGCGTCCGAGGCGGGCCGCTTCTGCGCCGAGGAGTGCCTGCGCATCCACGGCGGCTACGGCTACTCCAAGGAGTACGAGATCGAACGCATCTACCGGGACGCACCGCTGCTGTTGATCGGCGAGGGGACCTCCGAGATCCAGCGCATGGTGATCGGCCGAAAGCTGCTCCAGCGCAACAAGATCTGATGGCCGGCGACACCAAATCCCTGATCGAAACCGCGGTGACGCGGTTCCTCGACGAGGTGCCGGCGCTCGCCAACCTCAAGCTCGTGGCGGGCCTCGAGCTGCGCGCACGCGGCGAGCCCCAGCTCTACCGCGTCGAGGTGCCCGGGCCGAAGGTGACCAAGGGCTTCGCCGCCGATGCCAAGGTGAACATCTCGGTGTCGCGCTCGCACTTCAACGAGCTCGCCACCAAGGGTCACATCCGCGACTGGCGCGAGGCGTTCGAACACGGCGACGCGCAGGCGACCGGTATCGAGCAGGTGATGAAGCTGATCGTCAACGTGGTCGAGCGCCACGAGGAGCGCTCGCGGCTACGGAAGGCGCACCACTAGCCCGGCCGGGTCAGCGACGGGCCGCGAGCTCCTCGGCCTCTGACAGCTGCTCCTCGACGAGCGCGAGGCCGGCGTCCCAGAACCCCGGGTCGGTGAGGTCGATCCCGACGATCCCCGCCAGCTCCTCGGGGCTGCGCGATCCGCCGGCCGACAACAGCTCGAGGTAGCGCGGGACGAACGGATCGCCCTCGCGGAGGTAACGGCTGTAGACCGACAGCGCGAGCAGCAGCCCGTACGCGTAGGCGTACACATAGCCCGGCGTGTTGATGAAGTGCGGCACGTAGGACCACCACATCCGGTAGCCCCCGGTGATCTCGAGCGAGTCGCCGAACAGCTCTTCCTGGGTCTCGACCCAGGCGTCGGAGATCCGGTCGGCCGCCAGCTCGCCCTCGGATCGCCGGCGGGTGTGGACGAGGTGCTCGAACCGGTTCATCGCCATCTGGCGGAACACGGTGGCGATCGCGCCGTCGACCCGCTCGGCGAGCAGGCCGAGACGCTGCTCGTCGTCGGTGACGTCGTCGAGCATCCGGCCGAACACGAGCTCCTCGCCGAACACCGACGCGGTCTCGGCCAGCGTCAGCGGCGTCGATTGGTGGAACACGCCCTGATCCTGGGCGAGCGCGGCGTGCAGCCCGTGCCCGAGCTCGTGCGCCATCGTCAGCACGTCGCGGCGCGTCGCGGTGAAGTTGAGCATCACGTACGGGTGGACGCTCGGCACGGTGTAGGCGCAGAACGCGCCGCCCCGCTTGTGGGGGCGGGTCGGGGCGTCGATCCAGCGCTCGTCGAAGAACCGCCGCGCGATCTTGCCGGCCACGGGCGAGAACGACTGGTAGGTGTCGAGTACGAGGTCACGCGCATCGCCGAACGAGTACGGGAGGTCCTCAGCGAGTACGGGTGCGGCCCGGTCGTAGTCGGCGAGCCGGTCGATGCCGAGCAGCTTGGCCTTGAGCGCGTACCACCGCTGAGGGATGTCGAAGCGACTGCGGACCGCCTCGATCAGCGCCATCACCGACTCGTCTGAGGCCTCATTGGACAGGTTGCGGCTGGCGAGCCAGTTCGGGTAGTGGCGGAGCCGGTCCTCGACCGACTTGTCGTACACGAGCGTGTTGTAGATGAAGCCGCGCGTGCGCAGGCCGGGCTCGAGCGCGGCCGACACCGCGTCCGCGGCGGCGCGGCGAACATCGCGGTCGGGCGACTGGAGGCGGCTGAGCGCGATCTCGAGCGTCAGCTCCTCGTCGTCGAGGTCGACCCGCAGCGCGGCGAGCAGCTCGCCGAACAGGCGGCCCCACGCGGCCTGGCTCGAGATCGACTTCTCGGCGAGGATCTTCTCCTCGCTCTCCGAGAGCAGGTGGGGACGGTAGCGCCGCACGCTGCGCAGGTGATGGCGGTAGCGGTCGAGCGCGTCGGAGGCGAGCAGCTCCTCGACGCGGGCGTCGTCGAGTGCGGCCCACTCGAGCTCGAAGAACAGCAGCAGCGTCTCGACCTCGGTGGCGCGCTCCTGGACGAGCTGCAGCAGCGCTCCGCGCGCTGGGTCGGCCGTGTCGGTGGCGAACTGGAGGCTCGCGTACGAGCCGGCGCGCCCGATCAGCTCGTTGATCGCTTCGAGCTCGGCCATCGCGGCCTGCAGCGCGGCGGCGTCGAGCTGTGCGACCTTGCCGGCGTAGGTCTCGGCGAACTTCGAGGCGCGCTCGCGGCTCTCCTCGAGCATGCGCTCGGCGCCGGCGCGACCCTCGCCGTCTACGAGCGGGTCGAGGTCCCACGCGGTGTCGAGCAGTTCCGGGTCGGTGAGCGGATCGGCAGCAGTAGTCATGTAAACGGAGCTTACCTTCAGCTTTGTGGGCACTTCGCGACGTCGAGCGGACCGCGGAGGCGGAACACGACGACCGGCTGGCCTTCGGCGGATTCGCTGAACACCCGGGTGGCGTTCTTGTCCGAAGCCGTCCACCGGGTTTCGGGCGAGGGGCTGAGTACCGCCGGGTGCCACGGGTCGCGGGCCGGCGTCGTGACCAGGTACGTCAGGTGCTCGGCGTTGACCGCGGTTCGCCACTCCGGGCAGCTGGCGATCGGCGTGAACGATCCGTGCGCCCCGCGGTTCGCGACGTAGACGACCCGGTTCGAGTCGTCGAGGCCGTCCAGCGGATATGCGAAGAAGCCGCCGAACGTGCCGACGACGCCGACGTGCTGGTCGTGCACGGTCCGGAACAGGGCCCACACCTTCGCCAGGTAGGAGACGTTCGGCTGATACGCGTACCGGCCGCGCAGGTAGTGCCCCTGGAGGCTGTAGCCGGCCGCACCGGTCGCGAGGACGACGAGGGCGATCGCGATCGCGGTGAGCGCCGCGACGGTGCGCGGGGTTCTCGACGCGCGCCGCACGGTGAGCGCGATGCCGATGAGGAGCACCACGCCGGCGGCGATCGCCACCGCGCCGAGCGCGTGGCTCGACGGCCACAGCCGGCTCTGCGCGATCGTGCCCGCGAGCAGGATCGCGAGGCTTGCCGCGACGGCCGGCCGGGCGCGGCCCGACAGCGCGGGCGCGAGCGGGGCGACCGCCAGTGACAGCGCCAGCGCGGGCGCGAGGTAGCGCAGGTTGAACGCGAACCCGAGCGGGTCGCCGGCGGGGCCCGCGGCGGTCTCGGGCGTGATCAGGAAGGCCGCGAGCGAGAACAGCGCCACGCATCCCAGCATCCGGACGACCAGGGCTTGGGAAGAAAGTCGGGAATAGTCCGACTTACTTCCCAAGCGCCCGGGGAGCAGGCACAGGATCGGGCCGATGACCGCCACCGCCAGCACGGCCCACCACCAACGGCCGAGGCCGGCGGCGAGCGCCGGCTTTGCGAACGCGCTCCAGAAGTGCGTGCTCGTCAGGTAGTGGGCGACGCTGTAGCCGGTGTGCTGCTGCAGGGGCGGCGCGGGCGTCGAGAGCGCGCCGCCCAGGCTGGTCCACGGCAGCGGGTTGCCGACCGCGAACAGGTTTCGGGCGTACCAGAAGCCGCCGGCCAGGATCAGCGGGCCGAGCCACAGGAGCGCGGTGCCAGCGCGCCGGCCACGGGGGGCGATCACGACCACGCCGACCGTGAGCGCTAGCACCGGGGCGAGCACCGTGAGCTTGGTTCCGACCGCGAGGCCCGCGGCGATTGCCGCCAGCGTCCGCGCGGCCGGGCGCTCGGGCTCGGTGATGAGTAGCGCCGCGGCCGCGAGCAGGAAGAACACCGCGACGACGTCGTTGGCCGCGCTGCCCGCCTGGGAGTAGTCCATCATCGTCGTGCCCATCGCGAGCGCCGCGCCGATCGTGGTGGCACCGCCGACGCCACGCGGCCGCCCGATGCAATAGGCCGCGAGGAGCGTGAGCGAGAGCCACAGCAGGTTCAGCCCCGGCGACAGCGTGTCGCGCCCGAGCAGCACAATCCCGAGCCCGTGCAGCAGCTCAGCGGTGGCGGGATAGAACGGCGTCAGGTACTCGACATCGGTGAACCGCAGCCCGGTGATGCTCCCGGTCTGTGCGAAGCTCGCCGCCCACGGCAGGTGGTACCAGAGCGAATCGAACCCGCGGATGCCGACGTCGTAGGACTGGACCGTGAGCGCGCCCCACTCGGCGATCACGGCCGCCCCCGCGAGGATCGCGACCCCGGTCGCCACCGCGACCTCCCATCCGACGTCCGGGGAGTTGTGCGGGTGGACCGCGCGCGGCGGGCCGAGCCACCGGATCGTGGCCAGCGCGGCGAGCACGCACGCGCCGAGCACCGGACCGAGCTCGAACAGCCCGACCGCGCCGAGTAGCTCGAGGATCCCGACCAGCAGCGCGACCCCGATCACGGTCTCGGCCAGTCGCGCCGGCGCCCCGGCCCAGTCGCCGAGCCAGCGCCGGCGCATGATGACCGCCGCCAGCGCGAGCGAGCCGATCACGACCACCAGCGCCGCCGCGCCGAGCACGTAGCGCCCGAAGCTCGTATTCACGCCCGCTACGCTCCGCTCGTTGCCATGACCGCGCGAAGACTAGGCGTCCCGACAGCGCTTATCTGCGCGCTGCTAATGGTTGTGATGCTCGGCGGCTGCGGCTCGAGCCAGTCGGATCGGACGCCGACGGTCAGCGATCTGCCGCTGGTTCCGGGCGCCAAGATCGCAACCCAGGTCCGGACCTGCGACCAGGGCGCGCGGGCGTTCTGCACGATCCAGCTCGTCGTGCTCGACCACGGCTACCAATCCTCCGACGTGCTCGCGCTCGACGAAAGCCATAAGCTCCGCAAGTCCGGGTGGTCGCTGGCCGACGGCGACACCGGCGAGGAGACCGCCGCCAACTCGCCGGGCCACAAGCTGCGGCTCACATTCTCGACCGCGATCGGCGACCTCCGGCAGATCGACCTCGGCCAGATCAACCGGGCCCGCCCGATCACTCTCGCGCTGTCGAGCTCGATCTTCGACCGGACGCCGGCGATGTCGATGATGCTCGAGGTCGGGGCTTCGTAGCGCTCAGGCGTCGGCGAGCACGAGACGGCGGTCGGGGCCGACCGAGATCGCCTTGCGCCCCGCCAGCAGGTCGCGCAAATCGGCGCCGACGAGCTCCGAGCGCCACCCCTCGAGCGTCCGCACGTCGGGCTCGGACTCGCGCCGGCGCGAGGCGGCGACGATCAGCTCGAGCTCGTTGCGTGAAGCGATCAGCTCATAGGCGAGGCCGGCCTCGAGCGAGCGCGCCCGCAGCAGCGCCTCGGCGAGCACGATCAGCGGCGCGTCCTCGGGCTCCGAGCGGCCGCGAGGCTCGTCGCGGGGGATCGGCTCCGCCTCCATGCCGGCGGCGATCGCCTCGAGCATCGCGGCGCCGCGCCGGCGGATCCCCGACGGGTGAATGCCGCGGATCTGCTCGAGCGCGCCGACGTTCGACGGGTGGCGCTTGGCGAGCTCCACGAGGGCCGGATCGCCGAGCACCGAGCCGACCGGCCGGTCCTCCTCGGACGCGGTCTTCTCACGCCACGCCGCGAGCTCGCGCGCGACCGCGCGGGCGCGCGGGTCGAGCTGCCCGACGCGCGGCAGTCGCTCCCAGGCCGAGTACGGGTCGCGCTCGTCGCTGGCCGACTCGAGCCGGCGGCACTCCTCGCGCGCCCAGCCGAGCCGGCCGGTCTGGGTGAGGCGGCGCTGAACCTCATCCGCGAGCTCGAGCAGGTGCGCGACGTCCTCGGCGGCGTAGCTCAGCTGCTCGGCGGTCAGCGGCCGGGCATCCCATCGCGTGTAGCTCGCGGTCTTGCCGACCCGCCGGCCGAGCATCGTCCCGAGCAGGTTGCCGTACCCGGTCTGCGCGCTCGCGCCCGCGAATCCGGCCGCGAGCTGGGTGTCGAAGATGTTCGTGACCTCGGTTCCCCACGCCCGGCGGAGGATCGCGACGTCCTGGCGGCCGGCGTGGAGCACTACCTCGACCTCCGGGTCGGCGAGCAGCTGCGCGATCGGCGTCGCGTCGACCCCGCCTTCGAGGGGATCGATCAGCGAGATGCGCGGGCCCTCGCCACCGTTGTCGTCGACGGCGATCTGCACCAGGCACAGCAGCGCCCGGTAGCGGCCCTCGGACATGAACTCGGTGTCGATCCCGATCCGCCCGCTGGCGCGCGCGACGGCCGCCGCCGACGCCACCTCCTCCGAGTTCGCTATCGGCGCGGAGGTTTCGCGGATCGTCTGCATGCCCATCAACGGAGACTACCGAGGCACGCGTGCGCGAGATTCGGTCCGGACGGGCCCGCGTGGCCCCACGGACGCCAAGCGAAGCGCGGCCCCAATCCGACCTCCCTGGTAGGATATGGACCCGATGATCTTCTCGTCGAAGGCCGAGTACGGCGTGCGCCTGATGGTTGAGCTCGGGCGCCAGTCCCCGGAGCAGCCCACCTCGCTGAAGGCGATCGCCGACGCGGAGGGACTGCCGCTGGCGTACCTCGAGCAGGTGGTCGCGCGGCTGCGCAAGGCGGGCCTCGTGATGAGCGCTCGCGGCGCTCACGGCGGCTACTGGCTCGCGCGGCCGGCGGAGGAGATCGCGATGGTGGACGTGGTCCAGGCGCTCGAGGGGGCGATCGCCCCGATGGAGTGCTTCGTCCACGACCACACCGAGCGCGTGCTGTGCTCACACGAGCCCGACGCCGGCCGCGGCTGCGCCACCAAGCTGCTGTGGACCCGCGTGCAGGGCGGCATCATCCGCTCGCTGCAGACGACCACGCTCGCCGAGCTCGTCGAGTTCTCTCGGCGCACCGAGCGCATTCCCGTGAACGCGGAGGGACTCCGCGTGGCGGCCGCCCCGACCGCCTGAAGACTTCGAAACGAAAGTTGGAAATGGCTGATCTAGAGATTCGCAACCTTCACGTCCGCGCCGGGGACAAGCAGATCCTGCGGGGCCTGGATCTGGCCGTCGGCAAGGGTGAGATCCATGCGCTGATGGGCCCGAACGGCTCGGGCAAGTCGACCCTCGCCAACGCGGTCATGGGCCATCCGGGGCTCGAGGTGACCGAGGGCCAGATCATCTTCAAGGGTCAGGACATCACCGAGGCCGACCCCGACGAGCGCGCTCGGATGGGTCTGTTCATGGCCTTCCAGTACCCGGTCGCGGTGCCCGGGGTGACCGTCACCAAGTACCTGCGCACGGTGATGAACGCCCATCGCGACGCAAACGGGGAGGAGCCGGTCCCGCTGCGCGAGTTCCGCGAGACGGTCGAGGCCGCGATGAAGCTGACCAACATTCCTCGGGACTTCTCGACGCGGTATCTGAACGAGGGGTTCTCGGGCGGCGAGAAGAAGCGGATGGAGATCCTCCAGCTGGCCTTGCAGAAGCCGCTGATGGCGATCCTGGACGAGACCGACTCCGGGTTGGACATCGACGCGTTGCGGGTGGTCGCGAACGGGGTGAACGCGGTCGCGGGCCCGGACATGGGCGTGCTGATCATCACCCACTACCAGCGGATCCTGCACCTCGTCCAGCCCAGCCACGTGCACGTCATGTACCAGGGGCGGATCGTCCGCGAGGGCGGCCCTGAGCTGGTCGACGCGCTCGAGGCCAAGGGCTACGGCTGGATCACCGACGACATCGACAAGGCCGCCTGATGACGGCCACGGCGTCCACTCCCCTCGCTGAGGTCGCCGCCCAGTTCCCGGTGCTGCGGAACCGGCTGTTCGACGGGCAACCGGTCGCGTACCTCGACTCGGCGGCGACGTCGCAGACCCCGGACGCCGTGATCGACGCGATGACGTCGTACTACACGCAGCACCGCGCGTCGATCCATCGAGGCGTGTACCCGCTCGCGGCCGAGGCCACCGATCTGTATGAGGGCGCCCGCGGCCGGATCGCTTCGTGGCTCGGATCGACTCCGGAGGAGACGATCTTCACGGCGAACGCCACCGCCGCGATCAACATGGTCGCGTACACGTGGGGGCGCCAGAACGTCCAGCGCGGCGACCTCGTGGTGCTGACCGAGATGGAGCACCACTCGAACATCGTTCCGTGGCAGCTGCTGTGTCAGGACCGCGAGGCCGAGCTCGCGTACGTGCCTGTTTTGTCTGACGGGCTGCTGGACTTGGAGGCTTTCGATTCGCTGCTGGCGCGAGGGCCTCGGTTGGTTGCCGTCGTGCACGTCTCGAACGTGCTCGGGACCGTGAATCCAGTGGCCGCGATCGCGCAGCGGGCTCATGCTGCGGGGGCGGTCGTAATGGTGGACGGGACGCAGGCGGTGCCGCAGATGCCGGTATGGCTGCCCGATCTGGACGTCGACTTCTACGCGTGGACCGGCCACAAGGCGTACGGCCCGACGGGGATCGGGGTCCTGCACGGGCGGCGCGCGCTGCTCGAGGAGATGCCGCCGTTCATCGGTGGCGGTCACATGATCCGCACTGTCGCCGCGAACGAGTCGACGTGGACGGACCTGCCGTGGAAGTTCGAGGCGGGGACGTCGCAGATCGCCGAGGCGATCGGGCTCGGCGCCGCCGTGGATTGGATCGGCGCGCTTGGGATCGATTCGATCCGCGCCCATGAGCAGGTTCTTGTGGGATCGGCCCTTGAGCGTCTGGGCTCCGAGGTGCCGGGCTTGACGATTCAAGGCCCGGCCTCGGCCGCGGACCGGGGTGCGCTCGTGTCGTTCACCTTGGACGGCGCTCACCCACACGACATCGCGGACATCCTCGGGAGTCAGGGCGTGTGCGTGCGTGCCGGGCACCATTGCGCGCAACCGCTCATGCGCCGGCTGGGTGTGCACGCGACCACTCGCGCGTCGTTTGCGGTCCACAACTCGACGTCCGACATCGATCGGCTGATCGAGGGCCTCGGGCGCGTTCGCAGCACCCTGCAACTCTGAACCGCGGCGCGGCTACGGCGCGGCGGCCGGCGGTAGGCTGCGGAGCCGAGGTGCCGCCGGTCAACCTCTACAGCGACACGCAGACGCGCCCGACCGAAGGGATGAGGGCGGCGATCGCATCCGCTGTCGTTGGCGATGAGCAGAGAGGGCTCGACCCCACGACCTCGGCCTTGGAGGAGCGGGTGGCCTCGTTGTTGGGCTTCGAGGCCGCGGTGTTCCTGCCGAGCGGGACGATGTGCAACCAGATCGCGTTGCGGCTGCACGCGCGGCCGGGCGGGGATGAACTGCTGCTCGACCGGGCGGCGCACCCGATCACTTCCGAGGCCGGCGGCGCGGCGCAGGTCTCAGGGCTGATGATCCGCGCGTTGGACGGAGACCGCGGGGTGTTCACCGGCGCGCAGTTGGAGGCGGCTCTGCGGCCGGCTGACAATCGCTATATGGCCGCGATCGCGGGTGGTGTCGGTCGAGCAGACGAGCAACCGCGGCGGCGGCCGGGTGTGGCCGGTTTCGGTGGTCTCCGAGGTTTTGGAGGTCGCGCGCCGGCATGGGCTGCGGGCGCATATGGACGGCGCGCGTCTGATGAATGCGGTGGTGGCGTCGGGGGTATCGGCGGCTTCGTATGCGAGCGGGTTCGATACGGCGTGGCTCGATTTCACGAAGGGGTTGGGCGCGCCCGTGGGCGCGGTCCTGGCCGGCTCGCGGTCGCTGATCGATGAGGCGTGGCGGTGGAAGCAGATGCTCGGCGGAGCGTTCCGGCAGTCGGGGATCGTCGCCGCCGGCTGCCTGTACGCGCTCGACCACCACGTGGATCGGCTGGCCGAGGATCACTCGAACGCCCAGTTGCTCGCTCGCGGGTTGGCGGCGCTTCCCGGCGTGCGGGGGTTGGACCCAGCGGCGGTCGAGACGAACATCGTCTTCTTCGAGGTCGACGACGCCCCCGCGCTCGTCCGGCGGGTTGCAGATCGCATCGACATCCAGGCGTCCGGGCCGACTCAGATCCGGGCGGTGACGCACATGGACGTGTCGCGCGCGGACATCGAACTCGCGCTGGCCGCATTCGCTTCGGAGCTGGGGTCGGCGGCGCGGGAGCCGGGGTGAGCCGGCGCGCCGCGCCGCTCGTGACCGAGGGACTGGGGCGCTCGTACGGTCAGCTGGACGCGCTCGAGGGACTCAGCCTCACGCTCGAGCCTGGTGAGTGCGTCGCGCTGATCGGCGCCAACGGCAGTGGCAAGTCGACCGCGGTCAGGCTGATCACCGGGCTGCTCACGCCGAGCCGCGGAACCGTGCGGATCTGCGGGTGGGACCCTTACGCTGAGCCCGAGGCCGAGGGCGCCCGGGCCGCCGTGGCCGTGGTTCCCGACATGCCTTTGCTGTACGAGGACTTGTCGGTGCATCAGCATCTCGAGCTGGTGGCGATGGCGCACGGCGTCGACGACAGCGCGGTCGATGCGCGGATAGACGGGCTGCTGGACCGCTTGGATTTGGCCGCGCGCGCTACGTACCTCCCGCGCGCGCTCTCGCGCGGGATGCGACAGAAGACGCAGCTCGCTTGCGCGCTGATCCGGCCGGCGGCGCTGCTCGTGCTCGACGAGCCGGTCGTCGGCCTCGATCCGCCGTCGCAGGTGCTCCTGCGCGACTTGCTGGTGGCGGCGAAGGTCGAGGGGGTGGCGGTCCTGATGACCACCCATCAGCTCCGCTTCGCGGACGGGGTCGCCGACCGGGGCGTGGTGCTCGAGGAGGGTCGCGTCGCCGACGAGGGACCGTGGCCGGAGCTCTACGCGCGCTCGGCCGCGCGCGGGTGGCAGTCGTATTGAGCTCGGTCGTGGCGGCGTCCGCCTCGCCCCGCGGGCCCGATGTCTCGGCGATCCAGCGGTGGCTCGCGGCCGCGCATCGCTCGCCTTCGCTGCGGCAGCGGCTGTCGACGATCTACACGGCGGTGCTGGTGCTCGCGATCGGTGGCGTGGTCGTGTACGGCACGGCCAGCTCGGCGCTGGCGCAGGTCGTGAGCGCGGACGCGGTCGCGCGGTGGGGTCCGTCGCTGATGCTGCTCGCGCTGCTCGGCGCGGCCCACTGGGGGACCGTGCAGGGTCCGGTCGTGTTCTCGATGGCCGATGTCGCGCACCTGCTGGGGGCGCCGTTGCCGCGGGCACCGCTGGTGGCGCGGCCCTTGCGACGCGCGTTCGCTTTCGGCTTTTCCGGTGGCGTTCTGATCGCGGTCGTGCTGCTGGTCGGCCTGACCGGGGATCATCGTCACGTCGCGGTGGCGCGGATGGTGGGCGTCGCGGGTGGGCTCGGGCTGTCGGGCGTGATCGCGGTGGCGCTCGCGTGGATGGTGTCGAGCTCTGCGCGCTTCGAGTCCGTGCTGCGCCGCCTTTCGTGGCCCGTGGTGGCTCTTGCCGGCGGGCTGGCGATCGTGGCGGGAGTGGGCGGGAGCGTCGGGCGGACGGTGGCGCTGTGGTCGGGGCCGTGGGGGTGGGCGGTCCAGGCCGGCGCGGGTGTCTCGTCTGGGGTGGAGTGGGTTGTCGCGTTGGCCGGGCTTGCGGTTTTCGCAGTTGTGGCCGTGGCGTTTGCGTGGAGGCGGCGGGGCTTGGGCGAGTCGGAGCGGTTCGCGCGGCGGGCCGAAGGGCGGACACAGCTACAGGCCTCGCTGATGTCGTTCGACGCGCGGACCAGCCGGCGGGCGTTGGCTTCGGTCGCGCTGCGCGCGGGTGTGAGCGGTCGCGGCGGCGGTCTGCGGCGGTTGCGCCGGCGGCTGTCTTCGGTGGATGTGCGGTGGCTCGGAGGGCGCCGCGCGGGGGAGTTGGCTGTCGTGTGGCGCGATGCCCTCGTGTTGACTGAGCTCCCGCAGCGGGTCGTGCAGTCCGCCGCGCTGGCGGCGGGGGGCGCGGCGTTCGTGCTCGTGGATGTGGGGCGGTCTGCGGGCGTGATCGTGGGTGCCGTGCTGATCTACGCGGGCGCAGCGCGGCTACTCGAGCCGATGCGGATCGAGCTCGACGCCCCCAGCCGGGGCTCGGTGTTCCTCGGCATCCGGACCGGGCGGGCGCTGATGGCTCACATGCTCGTTCCTTCCGTGGTCGTTTGCTTTTGCGTGGCGGTGTGCGCGGTCGGGCTCGCCCTGGCCGACGTGGTTGCGGGCGGCGGAGTGCTTGCCAGGGGTGAGCCGGCGGCCGCGCTCGCGCTCGTTTGCGTAAGTCCGGCGGTGGTCTGCTGCGCCGGCATGTCCGCGCGCCGGCGCGGCCAGCTACCGCAGGAGCTGCTGGCGACAGCGATCGTGAGCGACCCCTCGGGCGGTGGGCTCGTGCTCCTCGGCTGGCTGTTGCTGTGGCCGGCGGTGGCGGCGGCGGTCGTTTTTGTGCCGATCAAGGCCGTGGCTTTGGGTGTGCGTCCGGGGGCGGTTGCCGCGGTCGTGGCGGTGGCGGTGGCCGCAATGGTGGTGGCGGTGGCGATGCTGGCGCAGCGCCGCGATCCGGCTGAGGACTAGCGCGCGGGCCTGCGTGTCCCCGTGGGTTTGCGTTCCCGCGGGAACGCAACTTTTGGGTTGCAGGTTGTGTGCGGCTGCTCGTTCGCCTTCGGGGCCGGACCGGCACGTTCCGCCCGCAAACGCGGCCTTTTCCGTCCGACCGGGGGCGTAGTCTATCGAACATGTGTTCGGGTAGATCAAATAGGCGGGACAACGAACCGTCGCCGGGGCCGGGGCCGGGGCCGGGGCCGGCGTCGCTCGAGACGCTCGAGCGGGAGATCTGCGAGCTGGCTGCGCACATCGCGGTGGCGACGTGCCGGTGGCTCGGGCTGGTGGCCGAATTCGACGACCGGCGCGGCTGGGCCGAGTGGGGCGTGAAATCGTGCGCGCACTGGCTTTCGTGGCGATGTTCGGTCGCGCTGGGAGCGGCCCGCGAGCGGGTCCGGGTCGCGCATCGGCTGCAGGAACTGCCGCTGGTGCGGGAGGCGTTCTCGCGAGGGGAGCTGTCGTACTGCAAAGTTCGCGCGCTCACGCGGGCGGCGACGCCGGCGACCGAGGCCGGGCTCCTCGAGATCGCGCGACACGCGACCGGGGCGCAGCTCGAGAAGCTGATCCGGTGCTACTCGAGCGCGCTGTCGGCGACGCTCGGCGCCGCCCAACGGGCGCAGGAGCTCCGGTACCTCAGATGGAGCTGGAACGACGACGGTTCGGTGCATCTCGAGGGCCGGCTTCCAGCGGATGACGGCGGGCTCGTGATCAACGCGTTGCAGGCCGTGCAGGCCGAGCCCGGAGAGCACGAGGCATCGTTGCCCTCCCCGGTCGCGGCGTGTCGCGCAGATGCGCTGGTGGCGCTGGCGAGGACGGCGATGGCCGCTAACGCGGATGGTGCCGGTGGCGGCGGTGGCGGGAGGCCGGATCCGTGCGAGCTCGTGGTCCACGTCGACGCCGCGACGCTCGCGGCCGACGAGGTGGTCGAGCGGGCGGAGCTGGCGGATGGCCCGGCGGTGGCTCCCGAGACTGTGCGCCGGCTGGGGTGTGATGCGGCAGTCGTCCGGATCATCGAGCGCGACGGGGAGCCGCTTTCGGTCGGCCGGCGAACGCGGACGATCCCGCCGGCGCTGCGGCGGGCGCTGCGAAGCCGGGACGGCGCGTGCCGGTTCCCCGGGTGTACTCACGAGCGGTTCCTGCACGCGCACCACATCCAGCACTGGGCGCGGGGCGGTGCGACGGCACTGGAGAACCTGGTCCAGCTGTGCTCGTACCACCATCGGCTGGTGCACGAGGGCGGGTTCCGGGTCGAGCGAGAGGGTCGTGGCGGGGTGCGGTTCCGGCGGCCGGACGGGCGGGCGGTGCCGGCAGCGCCGGGAAGCAGGCCGGCGCGAGGAGCGGCGCTGGGCGAGCAGCACCGGGCGCGGGGGATCGCGGTGGATGCGAACACGTGCCGGCCGCTATCCGCCGGTGATCGACTGGATTACGGACTGGCGCTCGATGCGCTGTTGCCGCGGGCGCTCGCTGGGGGGTGATCGGGACCTCGCCCGCTACGCTAGTCAGAGATGGACGATCTCTACCGCGAGAACATCCTCGACCATTACAAGCGGCCGCACAACTGGAGCCCGCCGGGGGAGGCGATCGAGAGCCCGGACCTGGAGTTTCACGATCTGAACCCGCTGTGTGGGGATGAGCTGACGGTGCAGTTGGCGCTGGACGGCGACGGGCGGATCGTGGACGTGCGGTTCTCGGGGCATGGATGCGCGATCTCGCAGGCGGCGGCGTCGATGGCGTCGGACGAGGTCAAGGGGATGCACGTGGAGCAGCTGTTGCGGCTGGACCGGTCGTTCGTGCTCGACCTGCTCGGGATCGACATCTCGGCGACCCGGATCAAGTGCGCGCTGCTGTCGCTGAAGGTGCTGAAGGGCGCGTCTCTTGGGCACGCGGCCGACTGGGAGTCGGCGGCGTAGCAAATCCTAGTTTCGCGCTAGGATTTAGTTTGTGCCGCAAGTGATCGAAGTCTGCAACCTGGCCGAGCTCGGACCCGGCGAGATGCGCCTGGTTGAGTGGGAGGACCTCGAGATCGGCGTGTTCAACTGCGCCGGGACGGTCTACGCGATCGAGGATCGGTGCTCGCACGACAACGGCACGCTGGTCGAGGGAGAGCTCGACCAGGAGGCTTGCACGATCGAATGTCCGCGACATGGGTCGCTGTTCGATCTGAAGACCGGGAAGCCGATGACTTTGCCCGCGTACGTTCCGGTGGACACGTACCCGGTGATCATCGAAGACGAGACGATCAAGCTGGAGGTGGAGTAATGGCTGTCGAACTCACGGAGAACCAGCAGCTCGCGGCCATCAACGCCGATTACGAGCAGCGATACGGCTTCAAGGACGCTGAGCACTACCTGTACAAGGCGCCGAAGGGGTTGAACCGGGAGATCGTGGAGAAGATCTCCGAGTTCAAGTCCGAGCCGCAGTGGATGCGCGACTTCCGGCTGAAGGCGCTCGACCATTTCCTGTCGCGTCCGCAGCCGACGTGGGGCTCGCCGATGCTGCAGGAAATCGACTACAACAACATCCACTACTTCGTCCGGGCATCCGAGCGCTCCGAGCGCTCGTGGGACGATGTGCCCGACGACGTCAAGAAGACGTTCGACCGGCTCGGGATTCCCGAGGCCGAGCGCAAGTTCCTTTCAGGCGTGGGCGCCCAGTACGAGTCAGAGGTCGTCTACCACCAGGTGCACGAGGATCTCGAGAAGCAGGGCGTGATCTTCACGGACATGGACACGGCGCTGCGCGAGCACGAGGACATCGTGCGCGAGTACTTCGCCACGATAATCCCGCCGAACGACAACAAGCTGGCGGCGCTGAACTCGGCCGTGTGGTCGGGCGGCTCGTTCGTCTACGTGCCCGAGGGCGTGCACGTGGAGATGCCGCTCCAGGCGTACTTCCGGATCAACACCGAGAACATGGGCCAGTTCGAGCGGACGCTGATCATCGCCGAGCCCGGCTCGTACGTGCACTACGTCGAGGGTTGTACCGCGCCGACGTACTCGTCGAATTCGCTGCACTCGGCCGTGGTCGAACTGCTGGCCAAGCCGGGCGCGCGGATCCGTTATACGACGGTGCAGAACTGGTCGACGAACGTGTTCAACCTGGTGACCAAGCGCGCGGTGGCGCAGGAGGACGCGACGGTCGAGTGGGTCGACTGCAACCTCGGCTCGCGCCTGACGATGAAGTATCCGAGCGTGTACCTGATGGGCGAGCGGGCCCACGGTGAGATCCTGTCGATCGCGTTTGCGGGCAAGGGCCAGCATCAGGACGCCGGCGGGAAGATCATCCACGCGGCGCCGAACACGACCTCGAACATCTTCGCCAAGTCGATCTCCAAGGACGGCGGACGGGGCTCGTATCGCGGGCTGCTCGAGATCGCCAAGGGCGCCCACGGCGCGCGCTCGAAGGTGGTCTGCGACGCGCTGCTGCTCGACGAGCATTCGCGCTCGGACACGTACCCGACGATCAGGATCGGCGAGGACGACGTGAACGTCGGCCACGAGGCGACGGTTTCGAAGGTCGGCGACGACCAGCTGTTCTACCTGATGTCGCACGGCATCCCCGAGGATGAGGCGTCGAAGCTGATCGTCAACGGGTTCATCGAGCCGATCACCAAGGAGCTCCCGATGGAGTACGCGGTCGAGATGAACCGCCTGATCGAGCTGCAGATGGAGGGCTCGATTGGCTAGCGCCTCCGCTCCCGCCGTGGAGCTGCCCACGTTCAAGGGCCGCCCCGGGTGGGAGTTCACGGACATCTCGAGCCTGGACCTGGCCGCGTACGAGCGGGTGGGCGGTGCCGAGGCCGAGGCCGCGGGCGCGCAGCCGCTGTGGGTGTTGCCGGCCGCGGCCGAACTGCCCGACGGCGTGATCGTCTCGACGCTCGACGCGCCCGAACACCGGGAGCTGATCGAACGCCACCTGGGCTCGCTGGTGTCGCCCGATGACGACGCGTTCGTGGCGCTCAACGACGCCGGCGCCCGTGCGAGCGCGTTCGTGTACGTCCCGCGCGGCGTGGTGTTGACCGAGCCGATCTCACTGACCAGCGTGCAGGCCCGCACCGGAACCCTGCTCAACCAGCGCACGCTGGTAGTGCTCGACGAGGGCGCGGAGGCCGAGGTGTGGGAGCAGTTCCTGTCCGGGTCGGACGACCTCGACGGCGTGTTCAACACCGTCACCGAGCTCGTGGTTGGCCAGGCCGCGCGGCTTCGCTACGTGTGCGGCCAGGGACTGTCCGAGAAGAGTTGGATCTTCGGGGCCCAGCGGGCGGAGGTCGGACGCGATGCCTCACTGGACTGGGTCGCGCTCGGGTTCGGCTCGGCTCGCGGCCACGTGCGAATGGAGACGCGGCTCGCCGGCGAGGGATCCGAGGCCCGCGTGACCGGCGCGTACGCGACCCATGCCCGCCAGCACATCGACTTCGACACGACGCAGGAGCACGCTGCGGCGAACACCACATCGGATCTCGCGTTCCGCGGCGTTCTCCAGGACCGCTCGACCGCGGTCTGGAAGGGCAACATCATCGTCGATCCGGGCGCGCAGAAGACCGACGCGTTCCAGGAGTCGCGGAACCTGCTGCTGTCAAAGCGTGCTCACGCTGACGCCATCCCCGGGCTCGAGATCCAGGCCAACGATGTGCGGTGCACGCACGCCGCAGCGGTGGCGCAGGTCGATCCCGAGCAGCTGTTCTACCTGCGCTCGCGCGGGCTGCCGCTCGAGGTGGCCAAGCGGCTGGTGATCGAAGGCTTCCTGGCGACGTTGGTCGAGCGGTTCGAGGCAGGCCCCGTGCGCGAGGTGCTGAGCGACGTGCTCGAGCGCCGGCTCGCGCTGATCCTCGGCGGCTAGACGAGCTCCTCGGCGGCCTAGACGAGCTCGTCGAGGGCCTCGAGCTCGTCTTCCTCGAGCTCGAGCTGGGCGGCCTCGAGGTTCTCCTTGAAGTGCGAGATCGAGCTCGTACCCGGGATCGGCAGGATCACCGGCGAATGGGCGAGCAGCCACGCGACCGCGACCTGTCGGGCCGTGGCGCCGTGACGTCGGGCGCTCTCCTGCACCGCGGGGCCGTGGCGGGCGATGTCGTTCCCGCTCGCGATCGGCGCCCAGGGGAAGAACGCGAGCTGCTGTTGCGCGCACTCCTGCAGGACGTCCTCGGAGGCGCGATCGACGACGTTGTAGCGGTTCTGGACCGAGACAATCGGCACGATCTGCTGGGCTCGCTCGAGGTCATCGAGGCCGACGTTGGACACGCCGATATGGCGGATCTTCCCCTCCTCCTGAAGCTCGGCGAGCGCGCCGATCGAGTCCTCGATCGGCACCTTCGGGTCGACGGTGTGGAGCTGGTAGAGGTCGATCCGCTCGAGCCCCAGCCGCTTGAGCGAGGCCTCGCAGCAGCGTCGCAGCCGGTCCGGGCGGCAGTTTGCCACCCAGCGGTTGGGGCCTGGGCGTTCGAGCCCGCCCTTGGTGGCGATCACGAGGTCGTCGGGATAGGGGCGGAGCGCCTCGGCGATCAGCAGCTCGGAGACCTCGGGACCGTAGGAGTCGGCGGTGTCGATCAGGTTCACGCCGTCCTGGACGACCCGGCGGAGGAGGTCGCGGCAGCCCGCTGGATCCGCGGGCTCGCCCCAGATTCCGGCGCCGGTGATGCGCATCGCGCCGAAGCCGAGGCGGCCGACCTCGAGATCGCCGCCGAGGAGGAAGGTGTCGGTGTCAGTCATCGCGCGCGAGGTTACCGGCATCCCGCAGGCGTACGATCCCGCCCACGATCATGGCCAGGCGACCCCCAATGCTGATCCCGCTTGGATATGGCAAGTTCGTTCGCGCGGACCGAGTGTTCGCCCTGGTCCCGCTCGAGGGGCCAGACCGCGGCGACGGCCGGCGGACGTTTGTCTACGTGGACGGGATCGAGGAGCCGATCATCGCTTCGCGCTCGGAGGGGGCGATCGCGCGCGATGTTGCCGCCGCGCTTGGACGAGGCGCGGGCCGGCTGCGGGACGGCCTGGAGCTGCCCGGCCAAGAGGCGCTTTTCTGATCTTGAGGGTTCTAAACCGCTTTGGACGAATGTTCTATTTGGCGTCCTCGCGGCCGCGCCGATACCTCAGCGAGTAGCGAGCAGCGAGTCCGAAACAGTCAGTGTCGCCTGGGGGCTGACGCCGACACAACGAGAGGTAGAGAATGCGTGGAAATGTCTACCGTCATGGGAGGCGGCGGACAGGTTCGTTCCTGCTGGCCGTAGTCGCCGGGGCGGCCGTCGCGCTGGCGATCTTGCTGACATCGGTCTCGTCGGCGATGGCGAAGAGCCTCGCAGTCGCGCCCGTGCAATCCCCGGCACCCGTGGTCCACAGCGCCCCGCCGCCGCCGGTCGCCGCCGTCCACGCGCCCACCCCGCCGCCGGTCGCGGCCGTTCATGCGCCCACGCCGCCGCCGGTTGCGGCTGTTCACGCGCCCACGCCGCCGCCGGTCGTCGCGGTACACGCGCCCACGCCGCCGCCGGTTGCGGCGGTTCACGCGCCCACCCCGCCGCCGGTTGCGGTACACACGCCACCGCCGCCGGTCGTGGTTTTGAAGGTTCCGCCGCCGGTCGCGCACGCCGCGGGACACAAGATCGCTTGAGCGCTCGGATGGCAACGATCTCGCGCACGCCCCGGATCAGCGAGTTTGTTCTGTACGTAGCACTGGTCGCTCTGCTGGCGGCCACCGTTCTTATCGCCCTGCCCTGGGTCAGGGAATGGCAGATCGACCAGCCGGCGCTGTTCCTCATGCTGTCGGCGTTCGTGCTCGCGGGGGAACTGCTGCCGATCCCGGTCCCGCGCCGGCGAGGGCTGGCGCGGGTCACGATCTCGGCCGCGTTCGCGTTCGCGATCCTGCTGCGATTCGGTCCCGGCCCGGCCGCGCTTGTCTATGTCTCGAGCTCGGTGTTCGCGGACGTGGTCGGGCGCGTGGCCCCGCTCAAGATCCTCTTCAACGCCGCCCAGTACCTGCTCGCGATCGTCGCGGCCGCCGGCGTCCTGCTGCTCGCTCACTCGCTCCCGCTCGGGACGATGACGGGCTCCGAGCTGCCGATCGTGCTCGCCGCGGCGACCGCGTTCTTCATCACCAACCACGTGCTCGCGTGCGTCGCGGGCGCACTGCTGGCGCGGCTTCCGATCCGCGCCTACCTGCGCGACGACCTGGCGTTCCAGGCCTGGACCGCCGGCTGCGTGCTGGCGTTCGCGCCCGCGCTGGTGGCGTCCGCCGACGCGAGCGTGGCGCTCGTACCGGTGTGCTTCATACCGATGCTCGCGGTGTACTTCGGCGGCCGGCAGGCCGCGCTCTCGAGCCACCGGGCACACCATGACGCGCTCACCGGTCTGCCCAACCGCTCGTCGATGTCGGAGACGCTCCATGAGGCGCTGAACGGCGCCGAGCGCGCCGGCCGGCCGCTGGCCGTGATGTTGCTCGACCTCGACGACTTCAAGTCGATCAACGACACGCTCGGCCACGAGCTCGGCGACCTGACCCTTCAGCGGGTCGCGCGGCGGCTGCGTCAGGCGGTCGGTGAGTCGACGGTCCTCGCGCGGATCGGCGGCGATGAGTTCGCGGTGCTGATCGAGGGGCCGCAGGCCGAGGCCGAGGCGATCGCCGAGCGGCTGCTCGAGGCGCTCGACCACCCGCTCGAGGTTGACTCGGTCGCGCTTCACATCTGCGCCAGCATCGGGATCGCGTGCTTCCCGCAGCACGGCCGGACCGCGCCCGAGCTGATCCGCCACGCGGACGTGGCCATGTACTGCGCCAAGGGGTCGGACGCCGCGTTCCAGACCTACGCCGAAGAGGACGACGAGTACAGCATCGACCGCCTGGCGCTTGCGGCTCAGCTCCGCCGAGGGATCGAGCGGGGCGAGCTGGTCGTCCACTACCAGCCGAAGGTGCCGCTCGACGGCGGCGCGACGCTTGCGCTCGAGGCGCTCGTGCGGTGGAACCATCCGCAGCTGGGCTGCATCGGCCCGGATGGGTTCATCCCGCTCGCCGAGCAGACCGGAATCATCAAGCCGCTCACCGAGAAGGTGCTGGAGGCCGCGCTCGAGCAGTGCAAGCGCTGGCGCCGCGATGGCCTAGAGGTGACGGTGTCGGTCAACGTCTCGACGCGCAGCCTGCTCGACCACGATCTGCTGACGGTGATCGGGATGCTGCTGGCGCGGCTCGACCTAGATGCCTCGGCGCTCCAGCTCGAGATCACCGAGAGCCGGATCGTCGCGGACCTGCCGCGGGCGCGGGCCGCGCTCGAGGAGCTGCGGGCGATGGGCGTGATGATCGCGATCGACGACTTCGGGACGGGCTACTCGTCGCTGTCCCAACTCCAGCAGCTGCCGGTCGACGAGATCAAGATCGACCGCTCGTTCGTGACGCGGATGGAGACCGACCGCCAGGACGCGGTGCTCGTCCATTCGATCATCGATCTCGGCCGGAATCTGGGGCTGCGGGTGACCGCGGAGGGCGTCGAGACGCAGAACGTCAAGGACGTGCTCGCGGAGCTCGGCTGCGACTTCGCGCAGGGGTTCCACGTGGGGCGGCCGGCGGTCGCCAACGAATGTACGCGGTACCTCGGGCCGGGCCGTCCCGCCGCCGCGGTGATCCCGCTGGCGTCAGCGCGCTAGCCGGCGACCTGCTGGTACAGCGAGGGCAGGCTCGGGTAGCCGCTCGAGGCCCAGCCTGAGTTCTGAAGCGCCGAGATCTGCGTCGCCGCCGGTTGGCCGGCGGTGTTGAGGATCGCCTGGATCCCTGAGCTGGCGGTGCCGTAGCCGGGGATCGTGTTCTGGCCCTTGAGCCAGCCCGCGGTGGCGTCGGCGGCGGTGGTCGGGTCGCTCCAGATCGAGTCGCTCGAGCCGTAGGTGGCGCTGTCGGTATAGCCGATGTTGAGCCAGTCGTTGTTGCCCTGGCTCTGCCGCGACTGGGCGGCGCCACCCGACTCCTCGGCCAGCAGCCAGGCCGAGACGACGCTCGGGTCCATCCCGGTGTCGGCGGCGAGGCGCGAGGCGAACTGCTGCTGGTTCGAGGTCAGCATGCTCTGGGCGCTCGACGGAAGCGCGCCGCCGGTGCCGGCGGTCGATCCCGTGTCCTGCGCCTGGGCCAGCGCGCTCGCGAAGGTCGACGACGAGCCCGTCCCCGTGGACGCGGTCCCGGTGGCGGTACCGGCCGCGCTCTGACTGGTCGCGGCCGCGACCGAGGGGTCAAACGCGGTCTGAAGTGAGGCGATCTGCGCTTGGATCTGCGAGACGCGGGTTACGGCATCGGTGTAGCTCATCGACAACCAAGTGATCGGCGGCTCGCGGATTCGCTTGAACGCGCGGACCCTGGCAGACGCGCGCGCTGACGCGCCCGCTGACGCGCCGGCGCCCGCTGACGCGCCGGGGCAAGCTGAGCGTTTTCCGCGCTACAGGAATCCGCGACGGCGCCGATCACGTGTGTGATGGCGTTCCCTCGATCCGGCGCTCCGAAAGTCGTGCTGCTGTGCGGTGGTCTCGGCACCCGTATGCGCGAGGAGACCGAATACCGGCCCAAGCCGCTCGTCACCGTCGGCGGAAAGCCGCTGCTGTGGCACATCATGAAGCTCTTCTCCGCCCACGGGTGCACTGAGTTCATTTGCTGCCTGGGCTATCGCGGCGCGATGATCAAGGAGTACTTCCTCGACTACCGGGCGCTCAGCACCGACATGACCGTGTCGCTCGCCACGGGCACGGTGGAGTACGCCCGCCAGGAGGTCGAGGACTGGAAGGTCACGCTGGTCGACACGGGGGAGAGCACGATGACCGGCGCCCGGGTCAAGCGGGTCCAGCATCATCTCGAGGACGACGAGCTGTTCCTCTGCACGTACGGCGACGGCGTCGCCGACATCGACATCTCGGCGTTGATCGAGTTCCATCGCTCCCACGGTCGACTGGCCACGGTCACCGGCGTCCGGCCGCCGTCGGCATTCGGGGAGCTTGCGCTCGCCGGCAGCGAGGTGACGAGCTTTGTCGAGAAGCCTGCCGTGAGCGGGTCGCTGATCTCGGGAGGATTCTTCGTATTCAACCGCGAGGTGCTCGACCGCCTGTCGGTCGACCCATCGTGCGTGCTCGAGCGCGAGCCGCTGGAGTGCCTGGCGCGGGACGGCGAGCTGCGCATGTACCACCACGACGGCTTCTGGCAGTGCGCCGACACGGTGCGTGACGTCGACTCCCTACGCGGAATGTGGGATCGCGGCCAGGCCCCGTGGCGGGTGTGGGACGATCGGCGGGCGCAAGCGGAATCACACCCGGGCCGGCGAGCGAGCGATCGCGTCGACTCGCTTCTGTACGCCGCGGGACTGCGGTGAGCGGGTCCGCGGGCACCAGCGGGCGACTGCTCGTCACCGGCGCGTCCGGCTTTGTGGGGGCGGCGGTGGTGCGTCTGGCGCTGGAGCGCGGATACGCGGTGACCGCGTTGGTCGGGCCCCGGTCGGATCTGGCGCGGCTCGAGACGGTCAGGCGCGAGGTCGAGATTGCCCGGGTCGACATCACCGATGGCCAGGCTTTGGCCGGGGTCGTCGCGGTGGCCCGCCCCGTGGCCTGCGTGCATCTGGCCGCGAGCGGCGCCGTCGTACGCGAGGATGATCTCGCCACGCTGATCGCCGCGAACGCCACCGCTCCCGCGGTGCTGGCCGAGGCGCTGGCCGACGCCGGCGCCCGCAGGCTTGTGACCGCCGGCTCGAGCTCCGAGTACGGGACCCCGCCGGGGGCGATGGACGAGGCCTCAGCCGCTCGTCCGGACGACTTCTACGGCGTCGCCAAGCTGGCGGGCGGGCTGCTGGCCCGGATCGCCGGCGCCCGGCACGGACTCGAGACCGTGCACATGCGACTGTTCTCGGTCTACGGTCCGGGTGAGGACCCGCGCCGGCTGGTCCCGTCGCTGATCGATGCGCTGCTGACCGGACGGCCGCTCGCGCTCACGCCGGGCGGGCAAGTGCGCGACTTCGTGTACGTCGACGACGTGGCCGACGCGCTGCTCGAGGCAGTGCGGCGCCCGGACCTGGGCGGCCACACGCTGAATGTGGGCACAGGCGTGCAGACGAGCGTTCGCGAGCTGGGTGCGATCGTGGCCGGTCAACTCGGCGGCGAGCACCTGCTCCGCTTCGGGCAGCTGCCCTATCGCCCCGACGAGCGTTTCAGCTGGCGAGCGTCCACCGAGCTGGCCGCGCGGATCCTGGGATGGCGCGCGCGCACCGCATTGCCGGAAGGCATCGCCCGCACGATCGAAGCGGCCCGGGGCCGCGCGGGAGATCGGATCGCGGCATGAGCAGCGAGACCACCGCCCACGAGGTGCGACGGCTGACGGTCGAGCTCGCGCTGGAAGCCGGCACCTGCCACATCGGCTCGGCGCTCGGAATCGCCGACGTCCTGACCGTCCTCTTCTTCGAGCTGATGCCGGTCGATCCGTCCATCCCGTCGTCGCCGCTGAAGGACACGTTCATCCTGAGCAAGGCCCACGCGGGCTCGGCGCTGCTGTCCGTGTTGGCGGTGCGCGGCACGATCGATCGCGACGAGTTGCGGCGCGAGTACTGCCGCGACGGCGGGGCGTACGGCGGTCACGCCGAGCGCGGCACGCCGGGCGTGGAGATCTCGGGCGGGTCGCTCGGGCACGGGCTGCCGATCGCGATCGGGCGAGCGATTGCCGATCGTCTCGACGGCCGGCTGCGCCGGACCTACTGCCTGATGGGCGACGGCGAGACCGACGAGGGCTCGGTGTCGGAGGCCGCCGCGCTGGCCGGGCGACTGGGGCTTGGACAGCTCGTGGCGATCATCGACGCCAACGGCCACCAGGGCCTCGACCGCGAGCTGACGTCCGGTCACTGGGAGCGCCTCGCCGGGCGCTTTGAGTCCGCCGGCTGGGACGTCGCCAACGTGGACGGGCACGACCACGATGCCCTGCGGCGCGCGCTCGGCGTGGCCGCCGGTAGTCGGCCGCGCTGTGTTCTCGCCCACACCATCAAGGGCAAGGGCATCCCGTTCATGGAGGGCCGCTTCGACTCCCACTACAAGTCGTTCAAGCCGGAGCAGCGGGACATGGTGCTGACCGCGCTCGCCCAGGGGAGGGCCGCGGCATGAGGGACGCTTTCGCCGCTGCGCTGACGCATGGTGCGGCCGAGAATGAGCGCGTCTGCCTTGTGCTGGCTGACCTCGGCGTCGGCGTGTTCGACGAGTTCGAGCGCACGGCGCCCGGCCGGATCCTCAACGTCGGGATCGCCGAGCAGACGATGGTCGGGGTGGCTGCCGGTCTTGCCCAGGCCGGCAAGCGCGCGGTCGCGTACACGATCGCGCCGTTCATCACCTCTCGCGCGCACGACCAGGTTCGCGTCGACGTCGCCGCCGGCAACGCCAACGTCCTGCTGGTCGGCGTGGGCGGTGGCGTCGCCTACGGATACCTCGGGCTGACCCATCACGCGATCGACGATCTGGCCGCGATGCGGGCGCTGCCGAACATGACCGTGCTGAGTCCCTGCGATCCCCAGGACACCACCGGTGCCGTGCACGCGGCGCTCGCCCTGGACGGACCGGCCTACCTTCGACTCGGCAAGAACGGCGAGCCGGGGTTGCTGCCCGACGGGGCGGAATTCACGCTCGGGCGTGCAACGCGCGTACGCGCTGGTAAGGACGTCACGATCGCCTCCACGGGCACGATCCTGGGTAGCGCGATCGGCGCCGCCGAGCTTCTCGCCCGCGACGGAATCGACGCTGCCGTACTCCATTTCGGGACGGTCAAGCCACTCGACGAGGACGCGGTGCTGAGCGCTCTCGCCGACACCGGGCTGATCCTTGCGCTTGAGGAGCACTCGGTGCTCGGCGGCTTCGGGAGCGCGGTCGCCGAGGTCGCGGCAGCGTCCGGAGCCGGGCGGGTGCTGCGTATCGGCTTCCCCGACTGCTTCGTGCACGAGGTGGGTGGGCGCGAGTACCTGCTGGCGCACTACGGCCTGGACGCTGCCGGCGTCGCCGCCCGGGTACGGGTCGCGCTCGGGGAGAAGGTGGCGGGATGAGTTGGGCAGTTCATCCGCGCGGCGGCTGCCGGGTGTGCGGTTCGCCCAACGTGCCCGAGTTCCTCGACCTGGGCGCGGCACCTTTCACCGACGACTTTGTCACCCCCGAGAGCCGCGGCGAGGAGTTCGTCGCCCCGTTGAAGGTGGCGATCTGCCGCGAGTGCTGGACGGCCCAGACCCAGCACGATGTGGAGGTCGACGAGTACTACCGCGATTACAACTACAGCGTGGCGGCATCCCCCTTCGCCCAGCGGTTCATGGCCAGACTGGCGCAGGAGACGCTCGGTCGATACGCCTCCGGACCCGAAGCGCGCGTGCTCGAGGTGGGCTCCGGCGATGGCGCCCAACTCGAGCAGTTCCAGGCGCTGGGGGCGCGGGTGCTCGGCTTCGAGCCCTCCGCCGAGCTGTGCGCCACCTCGCGGGCGGCCGGCGTCCCCGTGGCGGAGTGCCTGTTCGAAGCCGGCACGGTCGGGGCGATTCCCGCCGACATGCGTCCGGCTGACGTGGTCCTGCTCACCTACACGTTCGATCACCTCCCCGATCCACTGTCGTTCCTGGAGGCGGTCGGCACGGTGCTCGACCCCTCGCATGGCGTGCTGGTGATCGAGGTGCACGACCTTGAGGAGATCATGCGCCGGCGCGAGACGTGCCTGTTCGAGCACGAGCACTCCGTCTACCTGAGCCGGCAGTCGTTCCGCCGGCTTCTGGAGCGGGCGGGCTTCGTGCTGCTCAGCACCGAGCTCCTGCCCGCGCGCGAGCGCCGCGGCAACTCACTCCTGGTCGTCGCCGCGCCACGCGCCACCCGGCACGTGCCCGACGCGGGCGCGCCCGATATCCCCGAGCTGGAGCGGTGGGAGACCTATGCCGGCTTTGGCGACGCCGTCGCGGCCAGCCACAGCGCTCTGCGCGAGTACGTGCGCGCGCGCCGCGCCGAGGGCGTGCGCGTGGCCGGCTACGGTGCCGGCGGGCGCGGGGTGATGACGCTCGCCGTGTCCGGCCTGCACTCCGGCGACGTCGCATACCTGTGCGATCGCAGCCCGCACGCGCACGGACTGTTTGCCCCGAAGTCGCACGTGCCCATCTGCCCCCCCAGCCGGCTGGCCGAGGACCCGGTCGATGAGCTGATCGTGTTCTCTTACGGCTACATGGACGAGATCCGCGAGCAGCTCGAGCGCGAGCTGCCGGTCGTGCCCCGGCTCACCTCGGTCCTCGACCTGCTCGCAGTCAGATAGAGCGCGGCGGCGGCAGCAGCTCGAGCGGCGTGCCGAGCACGGCGATCGTCCCGCGGAAGCCCAGCGGGCCGCGGAGCTCGGCGATGATCTCGTCGCGGTAGGCGAGCGCGGTCAGGACCACGAGGTCGACGGGCTGCTCGCGCAACCGCTCGGGCGCCACCACCGGTAGGTGGGTGATCGGCGTCAGCCGTCCCTGCTTGTGGGGGTCCGAGTCGATCACGTAGGCGAAGCCCTCGGCTCCGGCGGCGGCGAGGCTGGCCAGGCCCTTGGCCCCCGATCCCCAGGCGGCCACGCGGCGCCCCGCCGCGACGTGGGAGCGCACGAGCGCGCGCAGCTCGTCCGCCACGTCGGTGACCGACTGCTGCAGCCCGGCGAAGTCCCGCCCGGAGTCGACCCGGACCAGAGCCTGCAGGAACTCTCCACCCATGCCGCGGGTCACCTCGAGCACCAGGAAGCCGTTGGTCTCGAGCGCCCGGGCCAGCGTCCCGGCGCTGAAGTAGTTGACGTGATCGCGGAAGAAGTCGTAGAAGCGATGGTGCTCGAGCGCCTGCTCGAGGCTGGGAACCTCGACCAGCCCGACGCCGTCGTCGGTGAGTGACCGGCGGATGCCCTGGAGGAAGTCGTTCGGGTCCGGGATGTGCTCGAGCACCTCGCGGGTGGCGAAGGCGTCGTAGGGGCCGCCGGGGATCGGATCAGCGGCGGTCACATAGCCGCCCAGCACGTCGTGGCCGGCGGCCAACGCCAGCTCGCGGAACGGCGCGGAGGGCTCGAGGCCGGTGGCGTCGACCCCGAGCTCGCGCAGCACCCCGAGGTAGTGACCGTCACCGCACCCGACCTCGATAACGCGCCGTCCCGGCAGCTCGAACCGCTCGACGAAGCCGCGGGCCTGCTCGCGCTGGAACTCGCGCATCTGCGGCGAGTGGCTGACCGTCATCACGTACTCGTCGTAGTAGCTGCTGTCCGGGTCGACAAGAAGCTGGACGTGGCCGCAGCGCTCACAGCGGTAGACCTCCAGGCTGATCGGCTCGTCGTGCGCGGCCTCGGACGGGGTGAGGAGGTAGGAGATGTTGCGGGGCGCGCGGTCGAGGCGGAGGCTTGGCAAGAGCTCGGTGGAGTGGCACAGCCGGCACGCGGCGCCGGCAATCGCCTCGGCTGGTGGACGCCCGGTCACGCCCGGTCGTAGACGTAGCGGCGGTACCAGTCGATCGTTCGGCGTAGCCCTTCCTCCAAGCTCACCCGGGGGGCCCAGCCGGACATCGTGCGCAGCTTGGTCGAGTCGACCCATTGCCGGCTGATCTCGCCCGCGGGGGTGCCGGTGCCGCGGACGTCGGGCTCGACGCCCGTCTCGGCGACCTGGCACATCAGCGCCACCACCTCGAGCACCGAATGAGGCTGATCGCCGCCGGCGTTGAATGCCTCGCCGCCGCCCCGGCGCTCCTCGAGCAGTTGGGCGATCGCCAGGTAGGCGTCGACCGCGTCCTCGACGTACAAGAAGTCGCGCTGCAGCGTGCCGTCGGAGCGGATCACCGGCCGCCGTCCCTCGATCGCCGCCATCGCCGCCTCGGGCACGAGACGGGACAGGTTCAAGTCGCCGCCGCCGTACAGGTTGGCGAAGCGGGTGACGGCTACCGGCAGCTCGAACGTGTGCCAGTAGCTGCGGGCGATCATGTCGGTGGCCGCCTTGGAGACGTCATAGGGGTAGCGCGGCGTGAGCGCGAAGTCCTCTCGGTAGGGCAGCTGGTCGTGGATCCCGTACGCCTTGTCCGACGCGGCCACGACGACGCGCGCGACTCGGAGATGCCGGCAGGCCTCGAGCAGCGTCCAGGTCCCGCGGATGTTCGTCTCGAACGTCGACAGCGGCGCGGTGTTGGCGATTCCCACGATCGTCTGGGCGGCCAGGTGGAAGACCGTGTCCACCTCGTACTCGCCGAGCGCGCGCTCGATCAGCGGGCCGTCGCAGATGTCGCCGTGGACGACGTTGACGTGACGCTCGGTGCCCTCGAGCTCGAGTGCCGAGCCGGGCACCGAGTCGCGCTTGAGCACGGTGGTCCGGGCGCCCTCCGCGATCAGCCGCTTGACCATCCAGCTGCCGAGGAGGCCGTACGCCCCGGTGACGAACACCGAGCGGCCGCGCAGCGTGCCGGGGCTGGACGGAGGGTGCGCCATCGACGCGAAGATTACGGCCCGGTCAGCCGGCCAGCGTCAGCAGCTGCCTCGCCTCGGCATCCTCGGGATCGCGCTCGATCACACTGGCGGCGTCGGCATGGGCGCCAACACGATCGCCGCCGGCGAGGCGGATGGCGCCCCGGTTGAGCAGCGCATCCCGGTCGTGCGGGGCGACGAACAGCGCGTGCTCGACGTAGGCGCGCGGCATCCGCGAGACCGAGGTGGTGCGCGGTGACCGCGAGGTCGTTCCAGGCGGCGGACAAGCCGGGCAGGCGTGCCGCGGCCTCGGCAAACCGCTGCGCTGCGGCCTGTGCGTCCCCGCCCGCGAACGCCTCCTCGCCCGCGGCCACCAGCTCGCGGGCGATTCGATCGTCGCCCACGGCGCGAGCCGCGTCGTCGAGCACCACGAGGAGATCACGGCGGCCCTGGGCGCGGGCCAGCCTCCACAGATAGTCGCGCAGGCCCTGAGACTGGGGGAAGCGGGCGACGGCCTCGGCGAGCCGCTCGATGGGCAGGCGTTCCCAGAGGTCGAAGGCCCAGCCGTTCACGTAGAACCCGTCCAGGGTCGCTCCGAACTCGGCCTCCGACAGGCCGGCGTGTAGACCGTCGTCGTAGAGAGCGGTGAAGTCGAGCGTCATGATCGTATGCCGGCGGTCGGCCCAGGTGATCTCGGTGCCCCCGTCGAGCAGGGGCTCGGCGGCCGCGACGCACGGGCCATCCAGGCCGGCGCGGAAGAACCACAGGAGCGGGATGTAGGCGTTGTCGGTGTGGACCTCGCGGATCGACTGCTGCAAGCCGCGGGTGCGAACGATCGAGGCCGACATGAACGTCAACCAGTGATGGTGGGCGCGGTACATGTCGGCGGCGTCGGCGTAGCGCTCGACGTGGCCTCGCGCGGGCGACGTTCCGACCACCCGCCCGGAGGGGTCGACCCACCGGTGGGGCAGGTGAAGCCACGCCGGCCGCTCCGCGCGGAGCAGACCCACGACCGTGGCCAGGGCGCCGTCGTGGGGGATGTCGTCGTCGCCGATCAGCCACAGGTACTCGCTGTCGCCGGCATGATCGATGAGCCATTGGATGTTGGGCGGTGCACCGAGGTTGGTTGGCTGGCGGTGAACACGCAGCCAGGGCAGGCGCTCCGCCGCTTCTCGCAGCAGCTCGGGCGTTCGATCCGCGGAGGCGTTGTCGGACACGAACACGGTGACGTCCTCGCCGGCGTGGCTCAGCTGCCGCTCGAGGCAGGCGAGCAGGCGCTCGAGGTCGTCCGCGCGCTCGAACGTCGGTATGCCGATGCACAGCAGCGAGCTCACGCCGCCTCGCTCCGGGCCCGGCGCTCGTAGAACCGGGCGCGGACGGCCTCGGTGGCGGCCAGCGCGTCCGCGGGCGGCGCCAGGGCGTCTACCTGTGCGCCGCGCAGGATGTCCGCGTAGCGCGGACCCATCACGTCCCACGTGTAGGAAGCCTGCCAGTGGGCGAGCCCGGCGGCGCCCAGCTCGCGGGCCGCGGCCGGGGCGTCGAGCAGGAAGTCGATGCCGTCGCCGAACATCCGCAGCGGGAGGATCAGGCCGCCGGCGTGGTCGTGCACGGCGCCACAGGTGGGGGTGGCGATCCACGGAAGGCGGTGGCTCATCGCCTCGAGTACGACCAGCGGCGTCGCCTCGGCCAGCGAAGGAAGCAGGAGCGCGGTCGCGTGCGTCATAGCGGCCGCGACGGTCCCCGGGTCCGCGGGTCCCAGGAGGTGGACACGCGGATCGGCGATCGCCAGCTGGCGCACCTCCTCGGCGACGTGCGGGGCCTCGGGCGAGGCCTCGCCGATGACGGCCAGCCGCCAGCGCCCTGGGTGGTCGCGCAGCGCACGGAGCAGGCCGGCGTGGTTCTTCTCGGGCCACATGTTGGCCACGACGAGGAGCAGCGGGGCGTCGCTGCCGACAAGGGGCAGCGCACCGCGCGGCGACACTCGCTCGACGGCGTTGGGGACGTACACGCCGCCCAGCCCCAGGTCCTCGCACAGCTGGGCGTCGCAGCCGCTGTGAGAGCTGTAGCCGATGACGTCCGCGGTGGCGATCAGATTGGCGTAGGCATGGAGCATCGCGGGGTTGGACCGCAGGGCGGCCGAGTTCTCGGCGTTGATGCATGGGACGGCCACGATCCGGGGCCGCGGCGCCGGCAGGCGCAGCGAGGCGAAGATCGGCCACGAGGTGGGGGCGGAGAAGATCAGCATCCCGTCGTAGGCCCCGTTGGCGACGACGGCCTGGAGCTCGTCGGGGCGCTCCGGGTCGATCTCGTGGACGAGCATGCCTCGGTGCTCGCGGGCGGTTCGCTGCGGGAGACGGCGCGTGGCCACCTCGACCGTGAGGCCCTGCGCCTGCAAAGTGGCGCCGGCCGCCTCGGCCAGGCGCTCGGAGCCGCCGAGCGAGGGATGGAAGTAGTCGACCACGATCAGCACGCGCGACAGGGCCCGCGGCGCGGCGGGGGAGCCCGGAACGCCCGCTTCCTCGCGCCGTGCAAGTTCGGCCAGCTCGTCGGCCACCGTCTCGACGGCACCGGGTTGGGCCTCGGCGGCGCGGCGGGCCCAGTAGGCGGCCTGAACGGGGTCGTCGCGGGCGCAGAGCGCGGCGAGGTTCTCGAGTGCCGGGACGTAGCCGGCGTCGCGGCTCACAGCGCCGAGCAGGAATCGCTCGGCCTCGTCGGGACGACCCTCGGCGTTCGCGATCACGCCGAGGTCGTTGAGCGCCTGCACCTGGTGCTCGACCGGGGTGGCGGGATCGGCCAGGCACTCTGACAGCATCCGGCGGGCCGACGCGACGTCGCCGTCGGCGAAGAGCTGCTCGGCCTGCTCCAGGGGCTCGAGGGTGGTCTCGTGCGGACGCGCAGAGACGGGAATCCCAGTCACCCCCTGGTGATCGGCGCAAGCCGAAGCGCCTTGAGCGCCTCAACTCCGCGCCGCGCGCGCCGATCACCCGGGTATGCCCTCGACGCCGCGGGTTGCGGTCGTGATTCCCTGCTACGGCCAAGCCGAGTTCCTGCCGGCCACGGTGGCGAGCGTGTGCGCGCAGACCTACGGCGAGCTCGAGATCGTCATCGTCGACGACGGCTCGCCGGACGACACAGCTGCGGTGGCCGAGCGGCTAGCGAGCGGCCACGCCGAGCGTCCGATCCGCCTCGTGCGGCAGCACAACCAGGGCCTGTCGGCGAGTCGCAACAACGGCATCGCCGCGGCCTCGGGCGAGTATGTGCTCGTGCTCGACTCCGACGATCTGATCGCGCCGACGTTCATCCAAGACTGCGTGGCCGTGCTCGACGCCCGGCCGGACATCTCGATCGCGTATGGCCAGCAACGGTACTTCGGCGAGGAGAACCAGTTCACGCCGATGCCCGAATACGACTTCGTTCAGCTGACGCAGAGGAATCTGTTCCCGTGCACCGCGCTCTACCGGCGCCGGGCGTTCGACGAGGTCGGCGGCTACGACGAGCGGCTGACCTCGTACGAGGACTGGGACTTCTGGCTCGGTTGCGGTGAGCGCGGCCACTTCGGGCTGTTCGTTCCGCACGCGGTGTTCTGCTACCGCAAGCGCATCGGCAGCATGCTGGCCGACGCGCGGGCGCGCGACACGCAGCTCAAGGCGCAGATCGTCCTCAACCATCCGCTGCTGTTCTCGCCCGAGCAGGCAGTGTGGGCGCAGGGAGTGCTCGCCGGCGACCCGGTGTCGATTGGAGCCGACCGGCACCTGCACATCATTCCGGGGCTCGGCGAGATGGCCACACGGCCGCGGCGCTCGGGTGGGGCGATCGACGGAGCGCGTCGATTCGCGACGCTCGCGACGGCCGACGAAATGCTCGAGCGGCCAGAGCTGCTGGCGGGGTACGGCGACGTGTTCGGCGGCCACGACGACGCGACGCTCGTGATCGCCGGAACTCACGAACATCTCGCGTCGCTCGGTCCGCTTGTCGAGCGGCTCGGTCTGGACGGCGCCGACGCGGCCGACCTCGTCGGCCTGGCGGTGGACGAGGGTCCGGCGGGTCTCGTTCCCGTGGCGGCGCGGGTCGATGCTCTGCTCACGGGCCGGCCGTTGCGGCTGCCGGTCCCACTGCCGCGCGTCGACGACGCGCGGATTCACGAGCTGCGCCGTCTGGCCGACGCCGCCTAGCCTCGCGCGAGGCGAGCTCAGGCCGCGGCGGCGAGCGGCCCGGCGGCGCGCGCGGCGACCGGGTACAGCGTGGCCAGGATGTGCGAGCCCGTGAGCGCGAGCTCGCCGTGCTCGAATCCCCACGCCTCGAGCAGCGCCGCGAACTCCTCGACGTTCCACTCGCGGACGCGCGAGGGGTCGGCCGGGGGACCGAAGTCCTCAGGTCCCGAGGTCGTGTCGCGGTTCGGCGTCGAGATCACGAGCGCCTCGATCGAAGGGAGGATCTCGCGCAGCTTCTCGAGCAGGAGCTCGGGTCTGAGCAGGTGCTCGATCACGTTCGCGCACACCACCACCGACCCGCGGAGCTGTTCGGGCGTGAGCGGTAGCCCGCCGGCGGCGTCGAGGTCGTGCTCGCGCCAGGTGGCTGCCGGGAATGCTCGGCGGGCGATCTCGACGTTCGGGCCGTAGTCGACGCCGAGGATCTCGAAGTCCGGCGCGAGCGCCGCGAGCTTGCCGCCCGCGCCGGCGCCGAGGTCGATGATCCTCGTGGCCCCGAGTTGGGTCGCGACGTCCGCTGCCCGCGCGTAGACATCGTGGTGGCGGACGATCCCGTCGCCCTCCTGCGCGGCGTCGACGACGTACTCGGCGACGCAGCGAGCGGCATAGCCGGGCTTCAGGTGGTAGTCGGACCTGCCTGGCGCCTCGACGGCGCGGGGCGTCGGGACGATCAGCCGGCGCCGGGCGTGATCCAGGCCGTCGCGGGCGCGGGCGTTGAACGGATGGGCCGCCAGCGCGGCGAGGAAATGTCCGGCCGCGGTCACGAAGTCGGCCCGCGCGAGCGCAGTGCCGCCGGCGGTCAGCTCGTGAACCGCGCGCTCGCGGTCGGCTGCGGTTACCTCGACGACACTCTCGATGCGCACGTCTTCCGTATGGGCCACGAACAGCAGCGTCTGCCAGAAATACTCGTAGGCGTCGGCGAGATCCTCGACGGTCAGCTCGCTCGAGCGCAGGTTGGCCAGCATCCAGCGCCGCATGCCGACATCGCGGCGAAACAGCCTCGCGATGTCGGTCTGCGTGTCCTTGCCGTTGCTCATGTTCCCGCCGTGCCTCCGGTACCGGGCGACGACCGCAGGCACGAAGTCGACCTCCGCGACATCGGCAACTCGCGCGGCGATGTACCAGTCCTGGGCCGGGAAGAACGAGGGGATGGGGCAGACGCGGTCTCGGAACGCCGCTCTGAACATCAGCGAAGGCGCGATCACGAAGTTGGAGCGCAGCAGATGTGCGACCACCCGTCCCCGGAACGGGGTCTGCGCCGCTTCGGTCAGCCACGATCGGGCGAGCGTCCGTCCGTCGCCGTCGATCACCTCCATGTCGCCGTACACGAGGCCAGCGCCTGGGTTGCGCTCCAGCGCGTCGACCAACAGGCGCGTTCGTGAGGTCACCCAAGCATCGTCGGCGTCGAGCAGCGTGATCAGCTCACCGCGCGCCTCCTGCAGGCCGCGCGTGGTGGCGGCGGCGAGCCCCGAGTTGTCCTGGCGGATGTAGCGGATGCGTCCCGGATGCTCGGCCGCGTATCGCCGGGCCAGGTCCGGGGTCCCGTCGGTCGAGCCGTCGTCGACGACGATGATCTCCAAGCGGTCGGCCGGGTAGTCCTGTGCGAGCGCGCTGTCGAGCGCATCGCCCAGGTAGCGCTCGTAGTTGTACGCGGTCACGACCGCGGACACGACCGGCAGCGAGCTCGTCATGCGGCCGCCAGCAGCGCGGTGGCGACGCGGTCCCAGCTGAATGAGCGCGCGGTCGCGATCTGGTCGGCCGACAGCCGTCCGCCGGCGATCGCCGCCCCGACGCCCTCGACGAACGCATCCGTCTCCCGGGTGGCGTTCAGGAACGGCCCGAGAGCGGGCGCATGGGCGGTATTGAGCGTGACCGTCGGAAGCCCGGCGGCGGCGTAGTTGTACGCCTTATGTGGCTCCATCGAATAGGTGAACGGCTCGTCGGTGTGGGGCACGATGCCGACGTCGCAGTGGAGCAGGTAGGCGGCGGTCTCCTCAGGCAGGCGCTCGCCCAGGAGGTGGATGTGCGGGTTCGTGGCCACGAGGTCGAGCAGCTGCGGCGTGGGTCCCATCCCGATCAGCACGACTTCGACTCCGGAGGCGGCCAGCGTGCGGACCGCTTCCACGTCGAAGCGCATCGAAAGCGCTCCGACGTACACCGCCCGGGGGCCGGGAATCGCGGCGAGGTCGGCCGGCTCGGGCAGCGATCGACGGCGGGGTGGTGCCAGTGATGATCGACGCCGTGGCCGACGTAGCCGGCGTGCGGCACGTCGTCGATCGACCCTTCCGACAGGCCACAGACGACGTCGCTGGCCGCAATCAGCTGACGGCGCACCTGCTCGAGCACGCGCTTGTGCGGCGCCATCACGTCCCACTCCGCGAGCTTGTCGTAGGTCACAAGCACGGTTCGCGAGCACACCGGCGCGAACTCGTAGTGCAGCCACCAGTTCGCGTGCGAGACCCCGAAGTTCAGCAGCACCGGATCGTTCAACTCGGCAAGCTGTACCACGCCGCGCGCGACCTCCTGGGCACCGCTCGGCGGGCTGCCGCTGCCGCTGAACACGAGCAGGCCGCGGTCGTTGCGAGCGCCGAGCTGGGGCTCGCCCGGAGCGGGCAGGAACGGCTCTACGTAGGCGACGCGCCCCGCGGCGGAGGAGCTCACGAGCGCGTGGGCGATCGCCTCGCCGGCGCGGCCGAGCTTGCCGTAGTCGTTCTGGAGCCAGGCGACGATGACGTCGGGAGCGCTCACGGTCAGGCGGCCTCGGGGAGCGTGGCCAGCTCGCGGTCGGCCGCCCACCGGTCGACGGCGACCATCGCCGCCGCGACGACCTGGTCCATGTTCAGATACTGGTAGCGCGCGAGCCGCCCGACGAACAGGACGTCCGGCCGCTCGCGGGCGAGCGCTTCGTAGCGGTGGTACAGCTCCCGGTTCTCGGGGCGGGGGATCGGGTAGTACGGGTCGCCGTCCGCGGTCGGGAACTCGTAGGTGAGCGTGCTGAAATCGTGGACCTGGCCGGTCAGGTGGCGGAACTCGGTGACGCGCGTGTACGGGATCAGCGCGTTCGGGTAGTTGACGACCGCGACGGGCTGGACGAGCCGGCCGCCGGGCGTGGCGCGGGTCTCGCGCTCGAAGCGCAGGCTCCGGTACGGGAGCGTGCCAAGCCGGTAGTCGAAGAACTCGTCGATCGGGCCAGTCCATACGAGCTGGCCGGCGTTGATCTCGTTGCGGACATCGTTGAAGTCGGTCCCGAGCGCGAGCTCGATATTCGGGTGGTCGAGCATCCGCTCGAACATCGCGGTGAAGCCGTCGGCGGGCATCTGCTGGAACGAGTCGCCGAAGTAGCGGTCGTCCTCGTTGAGCCGGACCGGGATGCGTGCGCACACCGACGCGTGGAGCTCGCTCGGGTCGAGTGACCACTGCTTACGGGTGTAGCCGCGGAACACGCGCTCGTAGATGTCGCGGCCGACCTTCGAGACGACCGCGTCCTCGGAGTTCTTGAGCTCGGCCCGGGGCTCGGCGAGCGTGCCGAGATGGGCTGCCATCGCGTCCTCGTCCGCGAGTTCAACGCCGTGCAGGAGCTGAACCGTGGTTCGGTTGATCGGCATCGGGACGAACCGGCCGTCGACCTCCGCGATCACGCGGTGCTCGTACGGGCGCCAGTCCGTGAACCGCGACAGGAAGTCGGTCACCTTGGCCGCGTTCGTGTGGAAGATGTGGGGGCCGTAGGTGTGGATCAGGACGCCGTGCTCGTCGAGCGCGTCGTGGGCGTTGCCGGCCACGTGGGGTCGGCGGTCGATCACGAGCACGCGCATGCCGAACTCCTCGGCCATGCGGCGTGCACAGACCGAGCCGGCGAATCCGGCGCCGACGACCAGCGCGTCGAGGGCTCTTGGTTTAGCTCGCAAGTGCGTGCCCGTTCATCGCGACGTTCGGGTACTTGCCCAGGAACCGCTCGCGGTCGGCCGCCACCTGGACCCGGATCCAGGCGCTCAGCTCGGGGTCCTCGCTGCCGACGCTCTCGGACAGTCCGTGGCGGATGCGCGAGCGCTCGGCGTGGACGGGCGGGCGGCCCGCCTGGCGCAGGCGGTGGAGCAGGTCGGTGTCCTGGTACCACAAGACGAGCGACGGGTCGAAGAACTCGCCAGGGCCGTGTGAGAACTCGGCGATGCTCTCGCGGGTCATCGCGAAGCACCAGGCGGGGAAGTCGAATCGCATCGGGCCGTCGATCGTGAGCGGAAACGAGACCGAGGCGCCGGCGTCGAGCGCGGCGCGGAGCGGCGGCCACCAGCCGGCGAGCGGCTCGACGTCGTCGTTCATGATCACGACGTACGGCGTCTGAGCGGCGCGCACGCCGGCGTTGACCGGGGAGGCGAACCCCTGGGGCGGGCAGCCGTTGTCGATGATCACGATCTCGTGGGCCACATCGGTCGTGGCCTGCACGGCGGCGATGCAGGAGCGGACCCGGTCCGATGCGGCGTCGAGCGTCGGGATCACGACGGTCAGCTCGGGCGGCTCGCCGGCGGGGCGGCGGGCGCCGCCGGTGCGGGCACCCGGCGCGGACACGCGGCTGCTTGGGACGGTGACCGCGCGCAGACCGCGCTCGGCCAGAGACAGACAAAGGGCGCCGGCGACGAGCTGGCCGGGGAGGTCGAGGAGCTCGACGCCGCGGAAGTCGGCGGCGCGCACGGCGAACGACCACGCAGCGACAGGACTGCCTGCGCCGTCCCCGTCGCCGGTCGCGCTGGCGGCGACCCCGACGGCCGGATCGTCGAGCGCGGCGACGAGCGGCGCGAGCCACCCGGGCGCCGGAACAGCCGCGTCGCGTAGGAACACGAATATCTCGCCGTCGGCGCGCTGAGCGCCGCGTGTGGCGGCGAGTGCGAAACCGACCCGGCGGTCGTTGCGGACGATCTCGACGTCGCCCGCGAGTCGGCGCGAGCAGGCTCTCGAGGCCGACGGAGGCGTCGTCGACGATGACGATCTCGTGGCTCGGGTCCTCGGGCTGCACCGCGATGCCCTCAAAGCAACGCAGGGCCTGCGCGGGGCCGCCGGCCAGCGGCACGATGATCGAGGCCTTCGAGGACATTCTCCCCGGGTCATCGGCCGGTTCGATGAATCCTTAATCCACACGGAGGCGGGCCGCCAAGGCAGCCCGCCTCCGTTTTCCGGTTCCCTCGATGAATCGGACGTGGTTATGTGGCCCGGGCGGTATATAGGAGAGGCCCTGGGCGGATTGTTTTCTCGGATTCGTGGCAGCGGAGCTGCCTCGATCGAGCTTGGGTCGCCGGGCGCGGGCGTCGCACTGGAAGAGCGCCGCTCGGCCCTGCGAAAGCTTGGTTCGCCGGGCGCGGGCGACGCATCAAGCGCCGCCCGGCCCTGCGAAATGGGATTAGCCCGTGATCAGCTTCAGCACCAGCTGAGGCTGCGAGTTGGCCTGCGCGAGCATCGCCGTGCCGGCCTGCTGCAGCACCTGCTGCTGGGTCAACGTCGTCATCTCAGACGCCATGTTGACATCCTGGATGCTGCTCAGCGACGAGGACATGTTCTCCTGCGTCGTCGAGATCGACGTCGCGGTGTACTGGAGACGGTTCTGGACCGCACCCAGCGTCGCCGCGAGCGACGAAACGTTGTTGATCGCCGTGCTGATGGCGCTCACCGCACCACTCTGGCTCAGA
Organism: uncultured Solirubrobacterales bacterium; assembly: GCA_963746695.1. Lineage (GTDB taxonomy): Bacteria > Actinomycetota > Thermoleophilia > Solirubrobacterales > Solirubrobacteraceae > Palsa-465. Next base: position 109,653 of record CAVVCP010000023.1, read on the forward strand.
TCGAACACCTGGCCACCGCTGGAGGCGTTGGACCAGCTGAACGCGCTGGTGCCCAGGTTCGACGAGCTCTCGATGTCCTGGAAGGAAACCGTGAGCGTGTCATTAGCGGCTGCGCCGACCTGGAAGGTCACCGCGCCACTCGAGCCAGCCGAGCCGTCGAGCAGATTGATGCCGTTGAACTGCACCGAGCTGCGCTGACGGTCGATCTCCTGCGTGAGCTGGTTGACCTCGTCCTGGATGTCCGACTTGTCGGTCGAGGACAGGTCGCCGTTGCCGTACTGCACGGCCAGCTCGCTGACACGCTGGAGCATGCTCTGGACGTTGTTCAGCGCGCTATCGGCGGTCTGGACCATCGAGGTCGCGTCGCTGACGTTCTGGCCAGCCTGGGTCAGGCCGTTGACCTGGGAGGTCAGGCCCTGGCTGATCGCGTAGCCGGCGGCGTCATCGGCCGCCGAGTTGATCCGAAGACCCGAGGACAGACGCTGCATCGCGGTCGAGACAGCATTGCTCGAGTTGTTCAGGCTGATCTGCGTCTGCATCGCAGACGTGTTGGTGAGAATCGAAAGGGACATATTTACACCTCCGTGGTGTGGTCGTTTGGGGTAGTCCCCCGGCTGCTCCTTGCTGCCGGTCTCTCCGGTTATCGCCCTGGAGTGCCTGCACTTGAGGTGCGTCCAGAGCCGTCTGGACGCTTCCGTGAAAAGCCCGTCAGATCAGGCGGTTACGCTGATGTGGAGGCCCGACTGATCGTCGTCATCGCCGTCCTCGAGGACGTATTCGATCCCGTCCACGTCGGCGCGGGCCGCGGGTCCCGCGTCGGGACGCCGGCGCCGGCGCTTGTCCCCGTAGGCGTCGCCGCGCGCGCCGTCCCGATCGACGCGGCCGGCGCTCGGCGCCGGGGCAACCGGCGGGAGGCTTGGCGAGAGCGGGACGATCGGATGGATCGGATCCATGGCGCTGGGTCGGGAGCAGGGTCAGCGAGCGCTTACGGGCCGGCTACTCCGGCCATCTGTGCCGTCGCGGGGTCCGCGGCGGGCGCGTTGCCGCGCGCCGGAATGAGGTCGGGGTCCGGCGCGGCTTGGGTCCGGTCGACCGCTGCCCTGAGTTCGGCGAGGACGAGGTGGCGCCAGACGCTGACGGCGCACGCCCACGCGAGCATGTAGCCGACGATCCCGGCCGCGAGCGCCCGTTCGCCGATGTCGAAGGTCGGGATGCCGGCCTGGTAGCCGAGATACGCCGCGATGCCGAAGCCGACGATGCCGCCCCAGCCCTTGGCGCGACGGACCTGATAGCGGGCGCGCGGGTGGTTGGCGACGCTGGGGCCGCCCCCGCTCGGGACGCTGGAAGCGTCGTCCTCGCCCTTCTTTTTCTTCTTTTTCTTCTCGTCCTTCGGGCTCTTGCTCATCCGGCGCTCCTGTGGGTGATCACGCGTCCGACCTTGGCCAGCGCCTCGCGCTGGCGCTCGAACACGAAGTGGATGAGGCGCTGGCGGTCCGACGTCGAGATCTGGTCGAACACGAGCGCACGCTTGCCCTCGTCACCGGCGCGGACAACCTGCGCGCGTCCGTCGACCGGCTCTACGCCGGCACCGAGGTTGAGGCTGAACCGCACGCGCGAGCCGAGCGCGAGCTCGTCGGCTCCGCTCAGCAGCATGCCGCCGCCGCTGATGTCGATCGCGTGCGTGTCGAGCTTGGTCCCGCCTGCGCCGGCGCCGTGGTCGCCGGCCAGCTCCACCTTCTGGGCGGTGGCGACGCGCACGAAGTCGCGGCGCTGGGTGACCTCGGGCGCGGCGGAAACGTCGAATCGCACGAGGTCGCGCTCGCGGACGACGGCCTGCCCGTGGAAGCGGACCAGGCCTCGAGGCGAGACGTACTCGAGCAGCAGCGGCTCGACCACGTCCTGGGACAGCTCATCGCCGGCGTCGAGCATCAGCACGAGCATCAGGTAGTCGCCGCCCCGCTCGTACACCCGCACGGGGATGTGGCTGCCCACCGGCGTGGTCAGCTTGCCCTCCTTACCGCCCACGTTGAGGCGGACGACGTTGTCGGTGGGCTCGGGCTCGGGGCTCATGGGAGCAGGCGGGCCGCCAGCGAGACAGGATCAGCCGCCGACAGCGCGCCGTCGAGCTCGAGACCCTCGTGGATGTAGGCGACCGGCATGCCGCTGATGTGCGCGAGCTCCGCGGCGATACCGAGCTGGTCGGCCTCGTCGGCGTGCGTGACCGCGATCCCGTCCGCGCCGAGAGCGGCGAAGCCCTCGATCAGCTTGCGGGCCGCGTGGACGCTGAACGTCGCCGGCACCGCGATGTAGACCGCGTCGAGCGACAGCGAGCGAAGCTCGGTGGCGAGCGTCTCGACGCCGGCCGGATCGCGCGGGGTGACCCCGGCGGTGTCGATCACGACGAGGCCGCCGTCGCGGCCGTGCTGGACGGCCGGGATGGCCTCGGTGCCCTGAGCGGCGCCCATGACCCAGACGTTCTGGCCCTTGAGGAGCTCCTTGAGGTCGCCGCCCCAGTCGTCGCTGCCGAGCGAGACGACGCTCGCGGCGAGCGTCGACCCCTTGGCGTAGGCCGAGGCCAGCGCCGCGGAGCAGCGGGTCTTGCCGGCGCCGCCGGCGCCGACGAAGGCGACTGCGGCACCGGTGGCGGGCAGCGGAGCCGGCGCGGGGATGATCGCGGCGAGCATCGCCCGGACGGCGTCACGCAGGCTGCCCTTCGCGAGCGGCGAGCGGTGCGCCGCCGCGGCGACGATCAGTTGCTGCGCCCAGGAATCGCTGATGCCTTGCGAGGTCAGCTCCTGCGCGACCGCGTCGGCCTCGTTCGGATCAAGCCCACCGGGCTGCTTGGCGACCCACGGGTTGGCCGCCGGGGGAACCGGGGCGGGCGCGGGGGCGACCGGCGGGAATACGGGGGCAGGCTGGGCCTCGACGACCGGAGCGGTCGGGACCTCGACGACCGGCGCGGGGGCCTCGGCGGCGACCGGCTCTGGCGCGGGAGGAGCGATCGGCTCAGCGGCAACCGGGGCAGGCGGCTGGGGAACGACCGGCTCGGGGACGACCGGCTCGGGGGTCTCGGTGTCGTCCGCGGAAGCCGGCAGCCCGCCGGTGGTCACGAGCTTGACCAGCTCCTCGATGTCGACGTGCGCGGCGGCCTGCTCGAGGCGGCTGACGAACGACTCCGCGGCGCCCTCGACGGGGGCCGGGGCCGGGGCGGCCGGAGGCTCGGGGACCTGCGGGATGAAGGCTTCGGGCGCGGGCACGGGGGTCGGAGCGACGGGCTCCGGTGCGGTGAACGCCTCGGGCTCGTCGCCGGCCGGAAGGGCCGGGAGGGCGGGAAGCGCGGGAAGGGCGAGATCCTCCTCACCGGGCAGCTCCCAGCCGCTGACGGGCTGGTCGTCGTCGTAGATGTCGATCCGCGGGGCGGCCTGGGCGTCGACCTCGACGCACTTCTGGGCGAAGAAGCCGCCGACGCCGCCCATCAGGCCCTCGCGCTGGCGCAGGATGATCGCGTCGGGGCCAAGCTCGGCACGGATCTGGGGAATCAGGTCCTCGAGCTTGCGTCCGCGGTAGGTGCGCACGCCGGTGAGCTCGCGGTCATGGCCGTTGGTATGGGGCTCGGTCAAGGTGCTCATGCGCTAACTACTCCTATGGTTTCGACGCTGATGCCTGGGGCGACTTCGTTGTAAGAACAGACGGGGAGGTGGGGCACTGAGGATTCGACGAGGCGGCGGACATGGCGGCGTACGCGCGCCGAGCAGAGCAGCACCGGTCGGATCCCGCCACGCGCGGAAGCCTGGTCGGACTGGCCCTTGACGGCGGTGAGCACGGCCTGGGCCCGCATCGGCTCCATCGCCAGGTACTCGCCGTCGCTGGTCTGGGTGATCGATGTCGCCAGCTCCTGCTCGATCGTCGGGTCGAGCGTGATCACGCGCAAGGTGTGCATCGGGTCCAGATGGGGAGCCGTGATCGCCCGGCCGAGCGCCTGACGCGCGTATTCGGCCAGCAGGCTGGGGTCGCGGGTGATCCGTGCCTTGTCGCCGACGGACTCGACGATAGCGCCGAGGTCGCGGATCGACACACCCTCCGAGAGGAGGGACTGCAACACACGCTGGATCTCGCCAAGCGAGAGAACATCGGGCACAACCTCCGTAACGACAGCTTCGTTGATTTCCTTTAGCTGATCGAGGAGCTGGCGTACGTCTTGCCGCGTGAGCAGGTGGGCGGCGTGGTTGCGGATCGTCTCGGTGAGGTGCGTCACGATCACCGATTCGCCGTCGACGACGGTGTATCCGAGGGCCTCGGCCTCGGCGTGCTGGGTCTCCGGGATCCAGATCGCGGGCAGCCCGAACGCCGGCTCGGTGGTCGGGATTCCGGGCACGGTGCCGACTGCGTCGCCCGGATCCATCGCCAGGTGATGGCCGGCCATGATCGTCCCGCGGGCGACGACCGTGCCGCGGACCTTGACCACGTACTCGTGCGAATCGAGATCGACCTCGTCGTGGATCCGGACCGGCGGGATCACCATGCCGAGCTCGGACGCGATCTGGCGGCGGATCATCGACACCCGGCGGACCAGCGAGCCGCCGGTGCGGCGGTCGACGAGCGGCACCAGGCCGAAGCCGATGCCGAGCTCGAGCGGATCGATCGGAAGCTCCTTGAGCACCTCCTCGCGGGGGGCGGCGGGCTTGTCGCCCTCGGTGGGGGCCGGGAGCGCAGCGATCGCGGCGGCTGCGGCGATCTCGTCGGGCATGCCGTTGCGGACCGACCAGCCGATCGCGACCATGATCCCGCCGATGAACAGGAACGGGAGCTTCGGCAGCCCCGGGACGGCGGCGAACGCGCAGACCACGCAACCGGCTACCAGCGGCGCCTTCTTCTGACGCAGGATCTGGTTGGCGAGGTCCGAGCCGAGGTCCTTCTCGGATGCCGAGCGGGTGACCAGGATGCCGGTCGCGACCGAGATCAGCAGCGCCGGGATCTGGGCGGCGAGGCCGTCTCCGACCGTCAGCATCGAATAGGTGTGGGTGGCCTCTCCGAAGCCGATGTGGTGCTGGACCACGCCGACGACGATTCCGCCGAGCAGGTTGATCGAGGTGATGATCACCGCGGCCATCGCGTCGCCCTTGACGAACTTCGAGGCACCGTCCATGGCTCCGTAGAAGTCGGCCTCGCGGGCGATCTCCTGACGACGGTGGCGCGCGTCCTGGTCGGTGATCAGCCCGGCGTTGAGGTCGGCGTCGATCGCCATCTGCTTACCGGGCATCGCGTCGAGGGTGAATCGCGCGGCGACCTCGGCGACGCGTCCCGCGCCGTTGGTGACGACCACGAACTGGATCACGACGAGGATCAGGAAGATCACGAGGCCGATCACGACGTCGCCGCCGACGACGAACTGGCCGAAGTCGTGGACGACGCTGCCGGCGCTGCCCTTGGTCAGGATCAGACGGGTGACCGACACGTTGATCGCCAGACGGAACATCGTGGTCAACAGCAGGAGGCTTGGAAACGCCGAAAACTCGAGCGGCTTCTGCAGGTACATCGTCGCGACCACGACCGCGAGCGCCACCGAGATGTTGATCGTGATGAACAGGTCGAGCAGCATCGACGGAAGCGGCACGATCAGCATCGTCACGACCACCACGACGGCCACCGCCGCCACGAGGTCGGTGTGCTTCAGGAGCTTGCGAATCGTGTTCTCGTTCATGAGGCCTTCCTACGCCCTGCCATCCGGTAGACGAACGCGAGCACCTGCGCCACGGCGGCGTACAGCTCGGCCGGGATCATCTGGCCGATCTCCACCGACTTGTGCAGGGAACGCGCCAGCGGCGGGTCGGGCACGATCGGGACGTTGTTCTCCTCGGCGATGCGCCGAATCTGCTTGGCCACCAGGTCCTGCCCCTTGGCGACGACGATCGGGGCGGGGTGGCTGCCGTCGTAGCTGAGCACGACGGCGAAGTGGGTCGGGTTCGTGACGACCACGTCGGCCTGGGGGATCGCGGCCATCATCCGGGCGCGCGCGGCCTGGATCTGGCGCCGGCGGATCGCCGAGCGGACCTCGGGGGGCGCCGACTGCTGGCGAGTCTCCTCCTTGACCTCCTGCTTGCTCATCTTGAGCTGCTTGGTGTGGCGGCGCTTCTGGTAGATGAAGTCGCCGATCCCGATCAGCAGGTAGGCGATCGCCGCGCGCTCGGCGATACCCATGATGCTGCTGTTGATCAACATCCCGAGCGCGGCCGGCGGCGTGTCGATGCTGGCGCCGAGCTTCGTCAGGTCCGGGATCAGCGCCAGCGCGACGACCGCGCCGACGGCGCCGACCTTCGCGAGCGACTTGATCCCCTCGGACGCCATCCGCACGCCAAAGATGTTCTTGGCCCCCGTGATCGGGTTGATCTTCTTGAAGTCGGGCTTGATCGCGCTGAGCGACGGCTTGAGCGACACCTGGGCGACGTTCACGAGCAGGCCGGCGGCGGCGCACATGGCGGCGAGCGGCGCGACCGTGCCGAGGATCGTGTGCAGGAACGCCGAGAACAGCGCATGGAGTCCGGCGGCGCTGGTGGCGTCGCCCGGGTTGGAGATCTGCGCGAACGTCGAGCGCATCGAGCCGGTCACGCCGGAGACGATCGACGGGCCGATGGCGAGCAGACCGACCAGCCCGGCCGCGAGCACGACCGAGCCGTTGAGGTCGATGCTCTTGGCGACCTGGCCCTGCTTGCGGGCCTCGTTCCTTTTCTTGGCTGTCGGCTTCTCTGTCTTGTCGTGATTGGCCATCGAGGTTCCGTCCGGCTAGAGGGCGTGGAGCGCGGTGGCGACCGAGGTGTAGATCTGGTCCTGCATCCAGCCGCCGAGGAACGGCAGCGTGGCGGTGACCGCGAGCAGCGAGACGCCGATCTTCAACGGGAAGGCGACCGAGAACACGTTCATCTGCGGAACGACCTTCGAGACCATCCCGAACGCGACGTCGGTGATCAGCAGCGCGAGCACCACGGGCGCCGCCACCTCGAGCGCCGAGGTGAAGATCGAGGCGAACGACATCTCGGCGGCGTTCGCGAGCGAGGCGATGTGGGGCGACTTGGTCAGTGGAACGAGCGTGAACGTGCGCGCGATGCCCCGCATCTCCCAGGCGTCACCGCCGATCGCGAGGAAGATCATCACTCCGAGCATCCCGTACCACTCGGAGAACACCCCGCCGGGGTTGCCGTTGATCGGGTCGACGGTGGCGCCGAATGAGAATCCGGAGACGATGTCGGCCAGCCCGCCGGCGGTCTGCACCGCGGCCAGCAGCGCAGAGACGGCGAACGAAAACAGGATCCCGACGAGCAGGTTGATGACGATCAGCGCGGCGACCTGCATCGGATCGGTCGGTATGTGCTGGCCTTGCATGGCCAAGCCGGTCAGTCCGATCGCCAGCGCGGCGGCGACGACTCCCTTGACGCGGAGCGGCACCTGCTTGGCCGAGAAGATCGGCGCGATCGCGAACAGCGGGCTGACGCGCGCGAGCACCAGGAAGAACGCGGTGACCGCCTGGCCGCCGCCCAGCGCCGTAAGCACGTGGTTGAGCGTCAGCTGGTTCATCCGATCAGCGACGGGATCGACATGTAAAGGCTCTGGGCGTAGCCGACCAGCTGGTCGAGCATCCACGGTCCGAGCACGACGATCAGCACCGCCACGCCGACGACCTTCGGGATGAAAGAGAGGCTCTGCTCCTGGATCGACGTGACCGCCTGGAAGATGCTTACGAGCAGCCCGATGATCAGGCCGAGCAGCAGGATCGGGCCGGCGATCTTCAGCGAGAGGATCATCGCCTGGGTAGCGAGATTGACGACTGTGTCCTGATCCATGTCAGTGGAAGCTCTTGACGAGCGAGTTCGTGATCAGGTCCCAGCCGTCGACCAGGACGAACAGCAGGATCTTGAATGGCAGGGATATGAAGCTGGGAGGCAACATGATCATCCCCATACTCATCAGCGTCGAAGAGACGATCAGGTCGATCAGCAGGAACGGCAGGAAGACGAGAAATCCGATCTCGAACGCCGTCTTGAGCTCGCTCATGATGAACGCGGGGATCAGGACGTAGGTCGGGACGTCAGCGCGCGTCTGCGGCTGCTTGATGTGTGCGAGGTTCACGAACAGCGTCAGGTCCTGCGTTCGCGTCTGCTTGAACATGAACTCGCGCAGGGGCTGCTCGCCGCGTGAGATCGCCTGGGCCGTGGAGATCTGGTGCTTGGAATAGGGGTCCCAGGCGTCCTTCTTGATCGCGGAGATCGTGGGCATCATCACGAACAGGGTCAGGAACAGGGCGATGCCGACCAGCGCCTGGTTGGGCGGCGTGTTCTGAGTCCCGAGCGCGCTGCGGACGAAGCTGAGGACGATCAGGATCCGTGTGAACCCGGTGACCGTGAACAGGATCGCGGGCAGGATCGAGATCCCGCCCATGAGCAGCAGGATCTGGAGTGCGTTGCTCGAGTCGACCTTCACGAGCGAGCCGTAATCCGACGCAGGACGTCGAGCACGCGGTCCGAGGCCTTCTCGGCCTGGTCGAAGCCCTCGGGCTTCTCAGGCGGAACCTCGATGCCGAGTGCGATCGCCTCTGCCTCGGAGTAGCTGCGGATCGGGGTGACGCCGTTCTCGGCGACTCCGACGACCAGCACCTCGCGACCTGCCCTTACCACAGCGACGGAGCGCCCCCCGCCCAGCGGCAGGCTCGCGACCTGCGAGAGGCCGTGGCCGGACGGGCGAGTCTTGCTCTTCTTGGCGTGCTTCATGATCCACGCGATCCCGTAGATCACCGCGATCACGATGAACAGGCCGACGATCGTGCGGATGATGCTGGCGCCGCCGCCGCTGCTCGAGGCAGCGTGGGTGGCCAGCGAGCCTCCGCTCAGGTGCAGCTGCGTGTTCTCGCCGGTTGACTGGGCGAGAGCCTTGGCGCTCTCCACCGGTTGGGTAGACGTCGTCGTCGCAGGTGAGGTTGCGCCGAACGCAACCGCGGCATGCGTGAGTGTCAGGGCGCCGGCAAGCCCGACGCCACGTGTGAACGTGAGCGACTTCATCGAGGAAAAGGACTCCGAGGGAAGAGTCCTCCCGGTAATCGGCCAGAACCCCCGGGGCCTTGAGTCGCGCCCCACGGCAGTGGGTAGGAAGGTGAGGTATGGACCCGGTTACGCTGGATTGGTCGACCGCGGAGGTCAAGAAAGCCACGCTCACGGTGGCCCTCGACGGCGACATTCCGAAGGGCTGGCGCCGGAGCTTCGAGACCACCGTCAGGCTGCTCGGCTCCGGAGAGTGGGGCGAGGTTCAGGTCAAGAAGAGCAAGGTCCAGGTCCGCGACGTCGAGCCGGGGAACGAGGACAAGCTCCGCCACCATCTCGAGGCCGTGGTCACGCAGGCCAACGCCGACCACGAGCCCGATAACTCTGAGGACGACGAGGCCCCGGACGTGGACGCATCCGGGCCCGGGGCCACCGACGAGGACGAAGGTCCGGACGCCGAGATGACCCGGCGCTTCCGGTCCGTCTAGCTCCCGGTCCCTCTGGTTCGAACGAACGCTCTAGGCGAGCGCCTTGCCGACCGCCTCGAGCAGCTGCGCGGGCTGGAACGGCTTGACGACGAAGTCCTTCGCGCCCTTCTTGATCGACTCGATCACCTTGCTCTCCTGGCCGAGCGCCGAGCACATCAGCACGCGGGCGCCTGGGTCGATCGCGATGATCTCGGCCAGCGCCTGGAGGCCGTCCTTCTCGGGCATGGTGATATCGAGCGTGATCAGCTCGGGGGCGAGCGCCTGGAACTGCGCTACGGCTTCGGTGCCGTTGCCCGCCTCGCCGACCACCTCGTGGCCGCCGGAAGCGAGAGCGTCGCTCACCACCTTGCGCATGAACGCGGCATCGTCGACTACGAGTACACGGGCCATCAGGTCACGGCTCCTTCCACTTCGGTTTGCGTCACTTCTGGGGTTTGGGGGGTTTGGGGGGCTGCGGGGGCTTCGGAAGCGGGGTCCGCGATCTGGTGATCGGACCCGGTATCGAGGGATTGAGGCTCGGGCTCGCCGCCTTCGCGAGCTTCGGACCGGGCCGCGCGGGCCATGTCGAGCACGCGGAGTCCCTCGCTCTCGAGCTCGTCAATGGACACGGCCCACTCGCCCTCGTCGGTCACGAGCAGCTGACCGCGGGCGAACCGCATCCCGTTCACGTATAGATCGACCGGCGCTTCGGCGGTCCGGTCGAGATCGACGACTGCGCCGACAGGGAGCCCGAGGGCCGTCCCGAGGGGCATGTGCGAGCGTCCGAGCTCGGCCCACACGCGGAGGCTGATCCCTCCGATCGCGTCCTCGAGCGCCAGGCTGTGCGGGCTCGCATCGACGACCGAGGCGGCGCCGCCCGACGACGAGCCCGGGCTGCCGGTGCGCTCGGCGCTCTCCTCGTCGATCGCGCGGACCATCCGCACGACGAACGCGCGCGGCACGAGCTGGATCAGCCGGCAGGATTCGCCGGCGATCACAAACGTGGTCGAGATCGCATGCGGCGCGGTGCCGTAGACGTCGGCCGCCGAGGCGGGATCGTCGAGCACGCGCGTGTCCGGCGTCGAGATCTCGATCTCCTGGCCGAGCACGACGCCGATCGCGGCTGCGGCCGCGGCCATCATCTGGTTGGCGGCCTCGGCCAGCGCGGACATCTCGAGCTCGGACACCGGCGGTGTCTCGGCGCCCTCCTCGGCCTCCTCCGGCGGCGCCCCCATCGCGGTGGCGAGGCTGCGCGCCCCGGCGGGGGTGAGCACGAAGATATTGGCGCCGGTCACGCCGTCGACATAGGAGACGCTCGTGGCGATCGAGCCGCGGGCGACGTTCGCGAACGGCGATGTCCCGTCATCGAGCACGGTGACGTCACCGCGCTCGACGGCGCCCGGGGTGAACATCTCGAGCACCTGGGCGATCGCCTCGGCGGTCGAGGCTCCGAGCCGCATCAGCGCTTCGCGCGGGGTGATGTCCTGCTGGTCGGTCATCCGAACTTCCTTTCGGTGCCGGACACCTGGATGGCCCGACGGGGGCCGTTGGATCCGGGCTGCGCCCTGGCGAGCTTGACGTTCTCGGCGAACACGGTGACGCCCTGATCGGCCTGCGCGCCGAGCCGGATCACGCTGCCCGGCCCGAGCGAGAGGATCTCGTCGATCGGCAGCTCAACCGCGGCGACCTCGGCGCGGAGCGTGACCGGCACGCCGGCCATGGCCCGGCCGATCTCGGCGGCGCCGGCCGACTCGGCCTCCGCCTCGCGAGTCTCCTTGCCCGACAGGCGCTCGGCGACGGAGTCGATCGCCAGCCACGGAATCAGCATCGCCATCGACGCCGAGTGCTTGTTGATGCGGCTCTCGATCACGACCACGAAGGTCGGCTCTGAGACCGCCGCGATCTGGCTCGTGTCGTTGTGGGTCTCGATGTCGATGATCGACAGCGAGATCCCGGCCAGGTCCTGCCACACCAGCGACATCTGGTGGACGAGCGACTCGAACAGGCGCTGGGTCAGCACGGTGTCGATCTCGCTGAACCTCCGCTCCCGGGGCGGCTTGTCCGGGGAGCCGCCGAGCAGCAGGTCGAGGCACATCAACACGAACGACTGCTCGACCGTGAACAGCATCCGGGTCCCGAGCGGCTGGACGTCGAGCGTCACGAACAACGACCCGGCCGGCAGCTGCGACTGTGCCCCGGACCACGTGGCCTGGGCGCTGTTGATCGCCTCGAGCTCGATCGGGGTCCGCAGCTCGGTCGAGAGCTTGGTGACCGACGTCTGGCAGAACGTGTCGACCGCCCGGGAGATCCGTCGCTGATGGTCGCTGGTGAACTTCGTCGGGCGCGAGAAGTCGACGGTGCGCAGCCGCTGCCCGCGGCGCTGGAGGGTGTGGCTCTGCTCGGGAAGGTGGCCCTGCTTGGCCGCCTCCACCAGCGCGGCGACTCGGTCGCGATCAAGCATCTCGCTCATTTCGGGGCTCCTGTCAGGGCGTGGGCGGACCGCTGGCGGCGGGCGGCGTCGGCTGAACCGTCGAGCAAAGTGGTGGGCGCGCCGCCGGCCTCCTTGACGGTGACCGTGCAGTCGCCGACCTCCACCCGCAACGTGCGTCCTCGATTGCCGCCGGTCTCGGCGGCGCGCACGGACACTCCCGACGCGGCAAGACCGGCGCGAACCGCCTCCTCGTTGCGAGCGCCGATGTCGAGCTCGCCGAGGTCGAACATCCGCGCGCCGCCGGCGAGCACCGCCTCGAGGCGGCGCCGGCTCGCGCCCGCGCGGCAGACGCGGTCGATCAGCTCGGGAACGGCGAGATCGGCGAACTTGCCGGGCTCGCGATCGCTGGCAGTGGCTTCGGGCAGCACGATATGGGCGAGGCCCGCGATCCCGGCGAAGCGGTCGATCAACGCCAGACCGATGCAGGACCCCAGACCGCGGGCGACGAGCTCGTCACCGGAACGCTTGGACACTTCGATCTCCCCCATTCGTACCGAGCCCATCGCTACGCGGCGAGGCCGAGCGGGGCAAGCAGGTCGGTTACGCCGCCGTCGGTCGGCAGCAGGACGAAGGAGATCGAGCACGGCTCGTCGGAGACGTCGAGCTCGGAGTCGAGCACGAGCACCAGGTCGGCGCTCTCGGTCTGGGACAGCGCGAGCGAGGAGACGATCGCGCCGAGCATGTCGGTCGTCAGGTGCGGCGGGCACGGGCCGAGATACAGCCCGGTCATCGACGACAGCGCATTGAGGCACGCCGTCCCGAGGATGTTGCCGATCTCGCGCAGCGCCGAGTCGCCGATCTCGCTGCCGGCATCGACGCCGAGCAGCTGGCACAGGGCGTCCGCGCCCTCGGTGGAGATCAGCAGGAGCACGATCCCCTGGATGTCGCCCTCGAGCGGAATGACGACGCTCGTGATGGACTCGTCGGGGCTACCGCACGCGTCGATCGCGTCGACCAGCGGCAGGGCGAGGACGCGAGGCACGCTCAGGCCGATCTCGCGGCCCAGCATCTGCGACAGCGCTGTCGCGGCGTTTCCAGAGGCGATGTTCGCCAGCTCCCGCAAAGCATCCAGCTGCAATTCGGTGTAGCGAGGGGTCACTGATCAAGCTCCTGTGTTCGGTGTGATGTGTGGTTTCAGGCGGCGAGAGTTATGGCGGGCGCGGCGCTGAATCCGGCGGCGAGCGCATCGCAATCCACGATCAGCGCGATCCGGCCGTCGGCCAGCGCGGCGCCGCCGGAGACGGGCTCGCCGTCGGAGACGATCGCCGGGAGCGGCCGGGTGACCAGCTCTCGCTGACCGACCAGATCGTCGACGGCCAGCGCGAGGCGGCGGTCCTGGGTGCGAATGATCACGACGAACTCGTGCTCGGAGACGACCTCGCGGCGGAACACCTCAGCGCCGTCTAGCAGCGGCAGCACGCCGTCCTCGAGGACCAGCATCGGCTTGCCGGCCACCGAGCGCACCATCTGCTCGGCCAGCCGCAGCGTCCGCTCGATCCGGTCGAGCGGGATCGCGAACGGCACGCCGGAGACGTCGACCTGAAGGGCCGAGACGATCGCGAGCGTCAGCGGCAGGCGGATCTGGGCGAGTGTGCCGGCGCCCTGCGTCGAATCGATCACGACCTCACCGCCGAGCTGGCGGATCTTCGCGCGGACCGCATCCATGCCGACGCCGCGGCCGGAGATGTCGCTCGTGGTCTCAGCGGTCGAGAAGCCCGAGGTGAACAGGAGCTCGACGGCGCCGCGCATGTCGATCGCGGCGGCGGCCTCCTCGTCGATCATGCCGAGTGACAGGGCCTTGCGGGCGACCGCGTGCGGGTCGATCCCGTTGCCGTCGTCGCGGACCTCGATCACGACGCTGCCGCCGGCGTGGCGGGCGGTGATCTCGATCGTGCCCTGGCGCGGCTTGCCCGCATCGACGCGGTCCTCAGGCCGCTCGAGCCCGTGGTCGACGGCGTTGCGCACGAGGTGGACGAGCGGATCGCCGAGCGCGTCGACGACCGTGCGGTCGAGCTCGGTCTCGCTGCCGACCAGCTCGAGCTTGACCTCCTTGCCGAGCTTCGTCGACAGGTCGCGGATCAGACGCGGAAAGCGCAGGAAGACGACGTCGACCGGAATCATCCGGACCTGCATGACCATCGCCTGCAGCGCCTGGGAGCTGCGCGTGAGCTCCTGGACGGCGTGCTGGAGGCCCTCGATCTCGAGCTTCGCGGTAAGCGCCTCGACCGCGGTGCGGTGGATGACGAGCTCGCCCATCGAGTGCATGAGCGCGTCGAGCCGCTCGGCGTCAACACGCACGGTTCGAGTCTGCGTCGCCTTGGTCGGAGCCTCGGCGGCCTTGGCGGGCGCGGCGGGCTTCGGCGCGGCGGCCGCCGGCTCCGCGGCGGCTACCGGCTCCGCGGCGGGCTGCACGGCCACGGGCTCCACGGCGGTGGGCTCCACGGCGGTGGGCTCCACGGCGGCGTGAACCTCCGGGGCGGGCGCCTCGATTTCGGCTGCCGGCACAACCACCGTCTCGGTCGGCTCCGAGCCCGGCGTCGGCGTCTCGTTGACCTCCACCGTGAACACCTCGGAGACCTGGCGGACGTTCTCCGCGATCGTCTCGTCCTCGTGGTCGCTCGCGACCCAGGCCTCGATCTCCCGCCCCTGGAACTGCTCGACGACGTCCGGCGCCGGCGCGCTGACGAGCACCTCGCCATGATCGGTCAGCGCGACCAGGACCATGTGGGCGCGGACTGCGGGCATCAGAACTTCGTCGGCGAGGGTGACGCGTACGTGGAGCACGCGAGCGCCGGCGTCCTGCGCCGCCTTGATCGCGGCATGGTCGAGCGGGTCGATCGCGCCGGCGCGGGCCATCTCCTGCTCGGGAGTGCGCGGCCGGACCAGCGACCGCAGCCGCGCCACGAGCGGCGCCGGGTCGAGCGCCTCGTCGCCGTCGGTCTCGATCGCCTCCGTCGCCGCCGACAGGGCGTCCAGGCAAGCGAAGACCGTGTCGATGGCTTCGACCGGAAGTCCGTTGGTGCGCTGGCGCAGAAGCTCGAACACGTCCTCCATCTCGTGGGTGAGCTCCGCGACGGCGCTGAACCCCATCGTCGCGCTCATCCCCTTGAGCGAGTGGGCGATGCGGAAGATCTCCTCGACGGTCGCGCGGTCCTTGGGGTCCTCTTCGAGCCGGACGATCGCAAGATTCAGCTGTTCGAGGTGCTCGCGCGTCTCCGCGATGAACATCGGCATGTACTCGGAGGTGTCCATCACGACTTTCGGTAGATGAAGGGATGAATCGACGCCAGACCGAGCGAGGCGGCGTCGGTGATCCGCTCGGTTCCACCGATCACCAACAATCCCCCCGGTCGCAGCGCATGGGCGAACCTGGCGTGCAGCTCATCCCGGATCTGATCGGCGAAGTAGATGACCGTGTTGCGACACATGATCAGTTCATAGCTCGACGCGGGAGTCCGGAGCTTGAGCAGGTCCCCAACCTCGAACTGCGTCATTGCTCGCAATACCTGCTTGGCTTGCCACCCAGTTTCGGTCCTTTCGAACCACTTCTCCATCGCGGCGGTGGGAGCGCTGCGCGCGTCCTCGACGGTGAACGTTCCGGTCTTGGCCCGGGCCACCATGCGCTGGTCTATGTCGGTCCCGACGATCCGCACCTGAATCCCGGGGATCGCCTCGGCGCAGACCGCCGCGAGCGTGTACGCCTCGGCGCCGTAGGAGCAGCCGGCGCTCCACGCGCGCACGCGGCCGGTCGTGGCCACGCTCTGCAGCAAATCGCGCTCGAGCCGGACCCACTGGTCCGGGTGGCGCCAGAGCTGCGAGACGTTGATCGTGACCCGGTCGAGCAGCTCGTCGAGCTGCCGCTTTTCAGCGCGCAGAGGCTCGAGCGCGTCGGTCAGCTTCGTATATCCCTGGCGCTGGAAGTACGAGCGCAGCCGGCGTTCCATCTGCGGCCGCTTGTACTGGGTCAGGTCGATGCCACACAGCTTGCGCAGCCCTTCGCAGAACCCGATGTAGTCATCGGCGGCGGCGAGGTCGCTCTTCGGGGCGCCGATCGCCGCGTCGTGGCCGCGGTGTCTGGGGTGTGCGGTGCGCTGGAAGCTTCGGGTCTCGCGCTCGCTCATGCCCGGGCCTCGTTCGCGATGGCCTGAGCCAGGCGGCCGAGGTCGAGCACGTCGTCGGCGAGGCCGCCGTCGACGATCGCGCGCGGCATCCCGAACACCGTGCAGCTCTCCTCGGATTCCACGAGGATGCGTCCGCCGCGGCGGTGCACCTCGCGCGCGCCGCGAAGGCCGTCGTTGCCCATCCCGGTCAGCACGACCAGCAGCATCCGGTCGCCGTAGGCGCGGGCGGCATCCTCGATCAGGAGATCTGCGCGGGGGCGAAGGCCGCCAACGGCCGGCTCGTCGGTCAGCGTCGTGCGCCCGTCGCGAGTGAGGCGCAGGTGGCGCCCGCCGGGCGCGAGCAGCGCGACCCCCGGGTCGAGCTGCTCGCCGCCGGTGGCCTCACGAACGTTCAGTGCGCTGCTGGCGTTCAGGCGCGTGGCTAGCGACCCGGTGAAGCCTGCGGGCATGTGCTGGACGATGAGCGTGCCGACGCCGAGCGGCGAGGGAAGCTTGGGCACGAGCGCCGCCAGCGCGCGCGGGCCTCCCGTCGAGGTCGCGATCAGGACCAGCTTGGCGCTCTTGGCCGGGGCGGGGCGCCTCGGGGGCAGCGACGCGCCGTTATTTACTACTCCATTTTGGGCTGAGCGACGCCGGCGGCGTGAGGCGGCGGCGAGCTTGACCTTGGCGCCCAGGTTCTCGATGAACGCGTCGAGGCTCTCGGTCGCCGTGGGTTTGGAGACCAGGTCGAACGCGCCCTCGGCGAGCGCGTCGACGGCGCGGGCGCCGTGGGCGGCCGAGAACGCGGACACCACGACCACCGAGATGTGGTGGTCGGACCGCTCGCGCAGGGCCCTGAGCACGCCAAGCCCGTCCAGGCCCGGCATCGTGAGATCGAGCGTCATCGCGTCGGGACGCTCGCGCTCGCAGAGGGCGAGCGCCTCATCGCCGTTGCCGGCGCTGCCAACCACCTCGACCCCGGCTTTGGTCAGGGATCGCGTGACGATGTTGCGCATCAGTGCGCTGTCGTCAACGACGACGACCCGCGCGGGCGAGGTGGCGGACATTTAGCGTTCTGTGGCCTCAGGATGTTCAGGCAGCGAGCGCTACCTCAGGCTCGCCGAAGATCGCGCTGACCTTCAGCAGCACGACCAGCCGTGTGCCGATCTTCGCGATCGACTCGATCAACGTCGTGTCCGCGCCGGGCGCGTCCTGCATCTGCTCGTCCTCGACGGTCAGGACCTCCTCGACGCCGTCGACGATCACGCCGGCGGTTTCAGCGCCGGCCTCGACGATCACGATCTTGGTGTGCTCGGTGAGCTCCGACGGCACGCCGAGCCGGGCCGCGAGGTCGTAGACGGGAACGATCCGGCCCCGGAGGCTGATCACGCCACGAACCCAGTCAGCGCGCGAGGCGACCGAGCGCGGCTCGGAGTAGCGGATGATCTCGTGGACCTGCTGGATCGGGAGCGCATAGTGCTCGGTGCCGAGCGTGAACACCACAAGCTGGCGGGGGTTGTTTGCGTCTGGCATGACTGGTTGCTCCTTGCAGTTCTGACGAGCCGGGGGTGGCGACGCCGTTCCCATCAGTGGGTTCGGTACTCGGGTACTCGTCACCAGCGGCGCGGAGCTTTAGCTTCCGCGCCCGGGCTTCAGCTAGCCCTCGGCGGGCTCGGCGGCGTCGGACGGGAGTGGGTCAGCGCCGGCCGGCGCCTGGCCGAGGACCTCGGTCACGCGCAGCCCGAACTGCTCGTCGATGACGACGACTTCACCCCGCGCGATCGCGGTGCCGTTGACAAGGAGGTCGACGGGCTCGCCGGCCATCCGGTTCAGCGTGATGATCGAGCCCTGACGGAGCTCGAGCGTCTCGCCGACGGTCATCCGGGTGCGGCCCATCTCGACGCTGAGGTCGACGGGCACGGCGCTGAGCCGCCGCAGGTCACCGACTCCGCTCAGGCGCGACAGTTCGCCGCCGGCGGCCGGAAGCTGCTCGAGTTCGAGTTTCTCGCTCATCACTGCTCCTATTGCACGGCGACGTCGGTGAAGAAGACCTGGTCGACCTTCACGTCGGTCTCGGTCTTGATGTCCGCGAGGATCTGCTTCTCGAGGCCGGCGCGTCCGGACTGATCGATCAGCGTCGTCGACGGGTCGTTGGTGACTTCGTTGGTGATGATCGACCGGATCACGGCCTCCTCGGGAAGCGTCCCGACCGTGGCACCGGCTGCGGGGGTGTTTTCAGCGCTGGCGCCGTCGCTCTGCCCGGGCGCGAGCTCGAGTGCGACGGTTAGCGTCGCGTAACGCCCGTCCTTCAGGTTGAGCGTGAACTGATGCGGGAGGATGTAGATCTCGCCGGCGATCTTGGGCTTGACGACCTTCGGGGGCATGAGCTTGCCCTTGGCGACGTAGCCACCGCCGAGCAGGATGATCGGCAGGATGATCAGGATCTTCTTTTTCATGGGCTAGTTCAGGATCCGGGGATGGGGGACGGGTTCAGGATGGGGGGACGGGGTTCAGGCGCATCAGCACGATCTCGACGCGGCGGTTGCGCGCGCGCCCGGCGGCCGTTGCGTTGCTGGCGATCGGGTGGAGGTCGGCATAGCCGACTGCTCCGAGCCGGTAGCGGTTGACGCCCTGGCTTATGAGGAAGCGCACGACATTCGTCGCTCTCGTGGTCGACAGCTCCCAGTTGCTCGGGAACTGTGCGTTCGAGATCGGCTGATTGTCCGTGTGTCCTTCCACGGTGATCGGATGACTGCTGTCAAGGTTGAGTAGCTGGGCCACTTCGGCGAGCAGGTTGTCCGCCCCAGGCTGGAGCGTGGCCGAGCCGGACGCGAACAGGAGGTTGTCGGTGAGCACGCGGACGACGAGGCCCCGCCGCTCGATCACCGTCTGGACCCTGTTCCCGAAGCCGTGCGCCTTGGCGTAGGCGTCGAGCTTCTCCTTGAGCTTGACGAACGTGTCCTGCTCGGAGACCGAGGCGCTCATGCTGTTCAACGCCGCCTGCAACTGGGCCGACGTCATCGGCTTGGCAGCCGCGCCGTTGGCCGCGCCGGTGCTGCTGCTCGACGTCGACGAGGGGGTCGGGGTCAGCGGCACGATCGAGGGGACCTCAGCCGTGGCCGGCGTGTGGGCGGCGGTCGACTCCGAGCCGGACTGGAGGATCGCCCGGCCGCCCGGCAGGATCGAGCCCGAGAACGCCGACTTCAGCGACTGCTGGAGGACCTGGTACTTGGAGATGTTGACCGACGAGATCGAGAACAGCACCATGAACAGCGCGAACAGCAGCGTGAGCATGTCCGCGTAGGTCAGCAGCCAGCGCTCCTCGTTCTCGGGCTCGACCGCTCCGCCGCGACGCCCGCGCTTGCCGTGGGCGGCCATGGTTAGGCCGCTTCTGCTTCGCGCTCGGGCATCGGCGTGACGTTGTCGCCGTCACCCGCGCCGTCGCGCTCGGCGGGCGGCACGTACGAGGTGAGCTTGTCGGCCACCACGCGCGGGTTGTCGCCGGCCTGGACCGACAGGATGCCCTCAACGGTCAGCGTCCGCAGCTCGACCTCTTCGGACGAGAGCGCCTTCAGGCGGTTGGCCACCGGGAGATAGATCACGTTGGCCGAGCCGACGCCCATCAGGGTGGCGATGAACGCCGAGGAGATCGAGGGGCCCAGCGTCGCCGGCGCCGACAGGTTCTGGAGCACGTGGACGAGCCCCATGACTGTGCCGATGATCCCGATCGTCGGCGCGAACCCGCCGGCCTTCTCGAACGGGAGCACGCCCGAGTGGTGCCGGGCGGCCATACCGTCGATCTCGGCCTCGAGGATGTCACGGACGAGGTCGGGGTCGGTGCCGTCGACGACCAGCTGGAGGCCCTTCTTGGTGAACGCGTCGTCGATCTCGGAGATCTGGGCGTCGAGCGCCAGCAGGCCCTCGCGTCGCGCCTGCTCGGCGAGCGAGACGAGGAGGTTGACGCGCCCCTGCACGTCGAGCGGGTCGGCGCTGATCACCCGCTTGAACAGCGCGGGGATCTTCTTCATCCCGTCCATGCCGACGCTGGCCATCGTCACGCCGGCGGTGCCGGCGATGATGAGCACGAGCGCCGTCGGGTTCATGAACGCGGCCGGGCTGGTCCCGTCCATCATCGCGCCCATCAGGATCCCCACGGTCGCGACAGCGATTCCTATGCCGGTTGCGGCCTTCATGTCCTCTTGATCGGCCGAGCTATGGAAACCTTCACCCCGCTGGACAGGAGTCCAGACGGGGAGTGTCCGAGCAGGGCGATGCGCTCGGCCAGCGCGTGCCCGGGCAGGACGAGGCGCTCACGCGCCGGTGAGTAGGGACGGTCATACATGGCCGCTCAGATGAGATCGGACTGGTCGCCGGCCGCGGCGGCCGGACGCAGCTGCGACACGGTTCCACCGGACGACTCGCGCTGATCCTGGCGGGACTTCATGGCGCCGGCCATGATCTCGATGCGGTACGCCCGCACCGCCTGGCAGACGCGCTGCGGCGTCTCGGCGACGACGATCTTGGCGCCGGTCGCGAGCGTGATCACGGTGTCGGGGTGACCCTCGACGGTGACGATCAAGTCGGGGTTCAAATGAAACAGCTCGAGCTTGTGCCCGAGACGGTGCAAGGTGATCATTGTCAGTTCTCCGGTCTGTAAGAAGGTGGCGGCGGCCTCGGGAACGGAGGGGCGGCATCCCTCGATTGCCGCCCCTCCGCCGAGCCCTCTGCCGCAATTACTGCTTCATCTGCACGACTGTCTGCATCATCTGATCGGCGGTGGTGATCGTGCTCGCGTTGGCCTGGTAGCCACGCTCGGCCTCGATCATGTTCGTGAACTCGGTGCCCATGTCGACGTTCGACTGCTCGAGCTCGCCGCTGATCGTCTGCCCGAACGTGCCGGTGCCGGGCTGACCGGCGCTCTCGGTGCCGGAAGCGGCGTTGGCGCTCCACAGCGATCCGCCGTCACGCTGGAGGCCGGCCTGGTTGGGGAACGTGGCCAGCGAGATGTACCCGGCGGTCACGGTGGTGTTCGTCGGGGTCTGGTAGTTGACGCTGCCGTCCGGGCCGATCGTCACGTTCGTCGATCCCGGCGGGACCACGATCGCGTTGTTCGCACCACCGGCAGTGTTCGGCTGGTAGCCGCCGCTGCCGTTGGACTGCGCCGCATAACCCTGCACGTACTGGCCGGTCTGGGTGGTCAGGTAGCCGCTGGCGTTGAACGTCAGGTCACCGGCCCGGGTGTACTGGGTGGCGTCGAACGTCGGCGGGGTCGTGGCCACGTTGCCGTTGGCGACGCGCAGCCACCCGCTGCCCTGAATCGCGACGTTGGTCGCGTCACCGGTCGACTCCACGCCGCCGGCGGTCATCACGTTGTCGATCGAGCCGACCTGCGTCCCGAGACCGACCTGCAGCGGGTTCGTGCCGGCGCTGAAGCCATTGGCGGAGGTGCCGGCGGCGATCAGCTGCGACAACTCGTCCGAGAACTGGGCGCTCTGGGCCTTGTATCCGACGGTGTCGACGTTGGCCAGGTTGTTGGCGGTCACGTCGAGCATCGTCTGGTGCGCATCGAGGCCGCTGATCGCGGCATACATGCCTGACATCATTGGAACATCCCTGCCTTCCGCGGCCTCCTCGAAGAGGTCCAGCCACTGTTGATTGTCACCGTGTCACTCATGCGATCACGGCACTGTCGATGTTGGTGAACACCTGCTGTTGCATGTGCTCGCTTGGCACCGCCGTGATGACGGTGTTGTTCGTCACGGACACCACATAGGCGGTGTTGTCGACGAACACGACGGAATCCCGCGAGCCTTTTCCCGCTGCGCGCTGGACTCCGTCTGTAAGCCGACCCAGGGTCGGCTGGTCAACTGTGATCCCGCGCTGCTGGAGGCGTTCGAGCGCGTGCCGCGAGAATTGCGGCGCGCTCGTCTGCTTGGACAGCAGCTCCGCGAACGACGGCCCGGCAGGCGCCTGCGCACCGGCGGTCCTCGACGCCGTGCCAGGCGTCTGAACCGGAGCGACAGGGCCCGGCGCGACCAGCGCGGGATTGGGAAGAACTGAGCTCACGAGACCTCGGTGACGCTCGTGGGACTGATCCCAGACGTTCCGTTGATCGTCAGAGTCGGCCCCGAAGAGGTGATGTCGACGCTCTGCACCGTGCCGGTGTCGGTGGCGCCGGTGGTCGGGTCGGTGTAGTTGACGTTGTAACCGAGCAGTGAGACCGCCGAGGCCGTGTTCTGCCCGGACGCGATCGTCGAGGTCGACTCGGCGGTGTTGGTCTCCTGCTCGACCGAGGTGAACTGCGCGAGCTCGGTGACGAACGACATCGGGTCGCTGCTGTTCGGGTTCATCGGGTTCTGGTTCTGGAGCTCGGCCATCAGCATCTGCAGAAACTGGGTCTGGTTGATCGGCATGCTGCTCGAGCTCGAGTTCGTGCTGCTCGCGGCGGTGGTCGCCGGGGTGCTCGTGGTGCCGGTGGCGGGAACGCTGGTCGTGGGGAGGCTCATCGATGTAGTCCTTGTCTCGTAAATGTGATTCAGGCGAGTACGTTCACGAGCGCGCTGCCGGCGAGAGCCGAGCTCGTGGTCGGCTCCACCGCGCCGAGGTCGCCGACGATGTCAGCGTCGTCGCCGCTGGACGTGCGGCTCGATCCCGAGCTCTGAGCCGGATCCTGGGTCTGCGCGCCGCGGTCGCCGCGGGCTTCGATGTCGAGGCTCAGCAGGTTCACCCCGGCGGACTGGAACGCCCGGCGCAGGTCGTCGCCGCCCTGGGACAGCGTGTCCGCGGTCGCAGCGTGGTCGGTCAGCACCTTGGCGGTC
Organism: uncultured Solirubrobacterales bacterium; assembly: GCA_963746695.1. Taxonomy (GTDB): domain Bacteria; phylum Actinomycetota; class Thermoleophilia; order Solirubrobacterales; family Solirubrobacteraceae; genus Palsa-465. The sequence goes on from CAVVCP010000023.1 coordinate 132,555, forward strand.
ACGCCGTCATCGGTGTGCTGCAGCTGGATCCGGATCGTGCCGAGCGAAGGCGGTGAGAGCTCGATGTGGGCCGTGGTCGTGCCACCCACACGCGCACCGAGCTCGACGGTCTGGCGGACCGTCTCGACCGCATGCTCGAGCGAGACGCCGTAGCGGGGGGAAGCTCGGTCGCCGGTGCGGCCGGCGCCGCCGCCTGAGCGGTCGGGGCGGGCTGCTGCGCGTTCGTGAGGTCGACGGCGGACGTGGCGGACGCGGTCTGCGTCGCCGGTGCCTGGTCGGCAGTCGAGGTCGAGTGGCTCGACGCCTGCGGCTGCGCCTGGTGCTGCTGCACCGGGGCCGAGCCGGCGGCCGGCTGGTCGCTGGTGTCGCCCTGGGAAGTGTTCGACGTCCCGGGCGCCGGCTGCGCGGCGGCGGGGGCGGCTGTCGCGGTGGCCGTCGTGGCGCTCGGGTCCGTCGCCTGCTGCCCGCCGGCGGCCGGCGCGGGGGTGGACTGCGGGGTCTGCGCGGCCTGCGCGGTCCCGGGGCCGGCGTTCGCGACGGTGGCGGTCTGGGTCTGGGTCTGGGTCTGGGGCGGCCTGGTTCTGGGCCTGGGCCTGGGCCTGGGCCGAGGACTGCACAGGCGCGGTGGCCTGCGGTGCCGGGGCGGCCGTCGTGGGCGTGTCGGCGCGGCGCCGGCGCTGCCTGCGCGCGGCTGGGGCGCCGCGGCCGTGGCCAGCGTGGCGGCGTTAGTCGCGGCGGTGACCGTTGCGGCGGCCGGGGTCGCCTGAGCCGGGGTCGACGGTGCGGTCGTGGTCGACGGTGCGGTCGGTGTCGCCGCCGAGAGCGGCGCCGCGATCGCGGCGGCGGCCGCGGTCAGCTGATCCGCGACGTCGGTCTGAGTCGAGGACGACGTCTGGGAGGCGGCGGCCTGCGGCTGCGCCTGGGTTCCGCTCGCCGACTGCGCGGCGGTCGCCGGCTGTGCGGCGGTCGCGGGCTGTGCGCCGGCTGCCGTCTGGGCGGCGGCGGCGGCGACAAGGCTCGCGGCGTCGGTCGCGGCCGAGGTCGGCTGGTCGGTTTGAGCGCCGGATCCTCCGGAGCTCTTGGTCTGGCCTTCCGCAACGGCGGTCCGGGCCACGTGGTTGTCGAGGACGCTGGTGAAGGGCGGTCCCGAGCTCTGATCGGCGGGCCCGCCCACCCCTGCGCTCTGCGCCGGCGAGTCCGTACTCGCGGGCGGTAGCGCCGTGCTGATGCCTGGGGTCATGCTGCCTTCCTCCTGAAGCCGTTGATGGCGATCTCGTCGAGCATCAGCCCTTCGCGGCGAGCGGCTTCCCGCTCGTGCTCCGCGCGGCGGCTGTCCTTCAGACGCTCGAGCGCCTGACGCTCCCTGGCGGCCAGCGTCAGGGCCTCGCGCCTTTGCGCAAGCTCGAGCTCGTGCCGCTGAAGATCCTGGCGAGTGGCCTGATGGGCGCGCTCCGCACGCTCCAGGTAGGCCTGGCGCGCCAGCATGTCGGTGGCGCTGCTCATCACGCGCGTGGCGTCGACCTGCGCGGCGCGAGCGCCGGCCAGTCGGGCCGTGGCGGCGTCGACCTCGTCCTCGGAGCGGCGATGGCGCATCATGGCGCCGGCGAGCTCCTGCTTGGCGGCGTCTTCACGACGCTCGCGCAGGGCGCGCACTCGCTCGAGGCGGAAGCGGAACGAGGATCCGTTCATGGCCCTGTACTCGGCCGCCCTGTGGCCGGCCTAAGCCCGGGTGGACGCTTGTCCGAGTGGGCTTGGCGGATAACCCGGACTATTTCCGAGTTATCCGCCACGCGCCCTCGGCCGGGAGGGGCAACGCGGTGGCGCACGGATCTCAGGCGCGGAGCTGGAGGCCCGGGATCGCGGGCGCGCCGGGGAGCGCGCCGCCGGCCGGAACCTGCCGTCCGGCGAGCGCCGGCGGCGCCGCGGGCGGGCCGTCGAGGACCTCGCCGGCGATGGGGAGCCGGCGCACGAGCTCGTGGGCGAGACCGAGCAGGTGGGCGTCGGCCTCGTCGACCGCGCAGGGCTCGTCGACCCGCTGCTTGAGGAAGGCGTCGATCGCCGGCCGCAGGCCGATCGCGGCGTCGAGGATCGGGTCGGTGCCGGGCTGGTAGGCGCCGATCGAGATCAGGTCCTCCTTCTCGCGGTACGCCGCCAGCGCGGAGCGAAGCCGCTCGCCGGCCTCGCGCACCTCGGGAGTGATGATCTCGGAGACGAGTCGCGACACGCTCTGAAGCACGTCGATCGCCGGGTAGTGACCGGAGTGGGCAAGCGACCGGGTCAGGACCACATGCCCGTCCAAGATCGACCGCACGGCATCGGCGATCGGCTCGTTCATGTCGTCCCCGTCGACGAGCACGGTGTACAGGCCGGTGATCGAACCGGTGGCGCTGGTCCCCGCGCGCTCGAGCAGCCGGGGCAGCAGCGCGAACACCGACGGCGTGTAGCCGCGGGTGGCGGGGGGCTCGCCGATCGCCAGCCCGACCTCGCGCTGGGCCATCGCAAACCGCGTCACGGAATCCATCATCAGCATGACGTCGCGCCCGGCATCCCGGAAGTGCTCGGCGATCGCGGTGGCGGTGAACGCCGCCCGGATCCGCACCAGAGCAGGCTGATCTGAGGTGGCCACGACCACGACCGAGTGCGCGAGGGCGTCTCCGAGGTCGCGCTCAATGAACTCGCGGACCTCGCGGCCTCGCTCGCCCACCAGTGCGATCACGTTGACCTGGGCAGAAGTCGACCGGGCGATCATTCCCATCAAGGAGGACTTGCCGACGCCCGAGCCGGCGAAGATGCCGAGGCGCTGGCCCCGGCCGCACGGGACAAGCGTGTCGAGCGCGCGGACCCCGAGGCTGACGCGGTCGGTGATCCGGGGCCGCGTCAGCGGATCGGGTGGCGCGCCAGTCGTATCCCGCCACGACACGCCCGATGGTGGGTCGAATCCGTCGAGAGGATTCCCAAGGCCATCGATAACCCGGCCGAGCAGCGGCTCGCCGACCGCGACGCGGAACGGGCTGCCGGTCGGGTGAACGCTGGTGCCGGGACCGATCCCGTGAAGCTCGCCGAGCGGCATCAGCAGGGTCCGACCGCCGCGGAAGCCGACGACCTCGGTGGCGACCTGCGGCCGGTCGCGGCCCTCGCCGACCATGCAGACCTCGCCGATCTCGACCTGGACCCCGGTGGCCTCGATGATCAGCCCGATCAGGTCGCTGACGCGGCCGACACGCCGGGACAGGTCGGAGTCCGACAGGGCCCGCGCCGCGCGCGTCACGCCGCTGCACTGGGTCAAGGTCTCAGTCATCTGACGCCTCGCCCTCGAGCGCGGACGGATCCCGCGCCAGGGCGGCGGCGACGATCTCCCGGGCGCGGGCGAGTTGCGTGTCGATGCCGGCGTCGATGTCGCCGGACTCGGTCCGCGCGATCGCGCCGCCCCGGCTGATGCGCCGGTCGGACTGGACGCCGAGGTGCTCGATCCCGCCAAGCTCGGACTGGAGCTGGTCGACGCACTCGCTGACCAGCTCGAGGTCGCCGGGGTTGACCACGAGCGTCACGCGCCGGCGGTCGATCAGGTGGCGAAGGGCGTTGCGTCCGACTTCGAGCACCCGCTCGGGCTGCACGTCGAGAACGCCGGCGAGGATCTGCTCGGCGAGGCGGAGCGCCATCTCGACGGCGTCCTGCTCGAGGTCGGCCAGGACCTGGGCCTTCAGCTGCCCGATCGACTCGAGCGCGGCCGCCATCGCGGCGACCGAGGGCTGGGCGTCGTCGCGGGCCGCCGCCATGCCGGCGGCACGGCCCTCGGCCTCTCCCGCGGCCCACGCCTGGGCACGAATCTGCTCGGCCTCCGCGCGGACGGCCGACAGGACGTCGGCGATACCGTTGCTCGTACCGGGCGGCGGCGCGTCGAGCTGCCGGAAGGCGTAGCCATTGATTGGGCGCTCGCCCGCCCCTGACTCAGACAACGGCGTCTTCCTCGCCGCGCGAGAGCACCAGGGCGCCGGCCTCTTCCAGCTTGCGCACGATCGCCACGATCCGCCCCTGGGCCTCTTCGACGACGCGCTTGCGCTGCGGCGGCTGATAGGCCATCTCCTCGACGAGCATCTGGGCGCCGCGCTCGGACATGTTCGAGAGGATCCGCTCCTTGACGTCGTCGTTGACGCCGCGGAGCGCGAGCGCCAGATCCTTCTGGTCGGCCTCGCGGAGCACGAGCTGGATCGAGCGGTCGTCGAGCTTGACGACGTCCTCGAACACGAACAGCAGGCGCCTGACCTCGGCGGCCAGCTCCTCGTCGGCCTCGGTCAGCGAGTCGAGCACGTTGCGCTCGGTCGACCGGTCAGTGTGGTTGAGGATCTCGGCGAGCGACTTGATGCCGCCGGCGACCGAGTACTCCTGCTGGACGACACTGTCGAGCTTCTTCTTCATCACGCTCTCGACCTGCTTGACCACGTCCGGCGCGGTCTCGCCCATCCGCGCGATGCGGATCGCGATCTCCGCCTGGTCGTTGGTCGGCAGGTTCGCGAGGACCTGCGAGGCGAGCGTGGTGTGCAGGTTGGCGATCACGAGCGCCACCGTCTGCGGCGACTCGTTGCGCAGGAAGGTCACGAGCTGCTCGGCGGGCGTGCGGCGCAGGAACTCGAACGGCCGCATCTCGATCACGCTCGACAGCCGCCCGATGATCTCGAGCGCCCGCTCGGGCCCGAGCGCGCGCTCGAGCACCTCACGCGCGTAGTCGACGCCGCCGGCGAGCAGCGAGTCGTAGGCCTCGACCGTGGCCGCGAGCTCCTCGAGCACGGTGGCCTGGGTGAATGCGTCGATGCGCTGCAGTTTCGCCATCTCGAGCGACAGCGTCTCGATCTCCTCGTCGCGCAGGTGCTTGAACACCTCGGCGGCGCGATCGGGGCCGAGCGACACGAGCAGCACGGCGGCCTTCTTGCGCCCCTTGATCTCGAGTTTGCGCTTGGGAGCCGCCGGCGGCCCAGCGGGGGCCTGGGTTGCGGGCGCTTGGGTGGGAGCCTTTTCGAGTTCGGCGGCCATCGCGGTGAGCGGCTTAGTCCTCGCTCATCCAGGCGCGGACCTGCTGGGCGACGCGATCGGGATCGCGCTCGACCAGCTCCTCGACCTGGCGCTTGGGCACGTTGACCGGGGAGCGCAGCCGCTTGACCTCGGTCTGCGGATCATCGCCGGAGACGAGCGCGGCGAGCGGACGCGGGGTCTCGAGCTCACGCAGCCACGTGGGCTGGCCGGTGAACGTCTCCTTCTCGCGCCGCCGGATGCTCCGCCGCATGAAGAACAGGAACATCAGAGCGCCGAGCCCGATCACCGCGTACTTGGCGTAGCCGATCATCTTCGTCGTCGACGCCGGGGGCGCGGGGGTGGCGGGCTTGGCGAACGCGATCTGCGAGACCGACAGCGTGTCGCCGCGCTTGGCGTTCAGGCCGACGGCGCCGGCCACCGCGCTCTTGATCGCCGGGATCGACGCTGCCGGCACCGACTTGTCGACGAGCACGGACACGGTCTGGCTGTTGACCGCGCCGGGGGCGATCACCGCGTGGGTGACGGTCTTGTCGACGCCGTAGGTCGTGTTGGCGCTCTTGTTCGAGTAGTTGGAGTTGCTGCTGCCGGTGGTCGCCGCGTAGGCGGGGATCGTCCCGGTCGTGCCCGAGGCGGTGGGGCTGCCGCCCTTGAGCGTCTCGGCCTGGGTCTGCGAGGTGAGCGGCACGCCCTTCTTGCCGTAGGTCAGCGTGTCCGACGTCGCCTGGTTGGCGTTCACGTTGGCGTTGACGACGACCTGGGCCTTGCCCGGGCCGAGCGTCTGCGCCAGCAGGGCCGTGGCCGCCGCGGCGGTCGTCGAGTCGTACTGCTGGTCGGCGCTCTGCTGGGATGTCCCGCCGCCGGCCGCGTTCGCGCCCGAGGTCGGCCACAGCAGGGACCCGCTCGAGTCGGTGATCGTGACTTTCTGGTCGGACAGGCCCTGGACGCTCGAGGCGACCAGCTCGGCGATGCCCTTGACCGCGCTCGGTTCGAGGCTGCCGGAGTCGGACAGCAGCACCGAGGCGCTGGAATTCTGGCTGTTGTCGCCGAACAGCTGGTCCTGCTGGTTGGGCAGGACGAGGTTCACGGTGGCGGAGTCGATGCCCTGGATCTGCTCGATCGTCTGGTCGAGCTGACCCTCGAGCGCACGCTGGTATGTGACCTGCTGCTGGAAGTTCGAGGCGCCGAGCTGAGAGCTGTTCAGGAGCTCGAAGCCGGGCTGCTGGCTGCCGACGCCGAGCAGGCCCGCCGATGCCAGCGCGATCCGCGCCTGGCTCGTCTGGCTCGCGTCGACGGCGAGTGCGGTGCCGCCGTTCTGGATCTGGTAGCCGACGCCCTTCGCGGATAGCGTGCTCTCGATCTTGCCCGTCTGCGCCGGATCGAGCCCGGTGAGCAGCGTCGAGTAGCTCGGCGCGGAGGCGAAGTGCATGATCAGCATCAGGAAAACGATCGCGGCCGCCGCCGAGCCGCCGACCATGGCCCAACCCTTGGGCGTGAGCTTGGTGATGAATTGACGAATGTCCATTTACCTGGGTGGCCGGGGGTGGGCGGGAACCTAGACCTGGGTCTGGAAGATCTGGTCGACGGCATCGACGAGCTTGGTGCGGACCTGCGAGGCGAGGTCCATCGCCAGCGACGCGTTCTCGACCGAGGTAATCGCCTGCGTCGGGTCGGTCAGCTGACCGGTGGCGAGCTGCTGGGAGGCGGTGGTGGCGTTCGCCTGGCTCGCCTCGAGCGAGTTGATCGCCCCGGTGAGAGCGCTCCCGAAGCTGCCGTCGGCGCCGCCGGTGGCGTTCGTGCCGGCCGCTGGGCTCTGGCCGACGCCGCCGACCCCGCCCACGCTCCACTCGCTCGGGCCGATCGGCCCGATCGCTCCTGAGATCGCCGGAATCATTTCAGGAGATCCAGGGTCTTCTCGTACATCGTCTTCGCGGTGCTCATCGCGGTCACATCGGACTCGTACGACCGAGACTCGTCGATCATGTCGACCATCTCGTTCACCGGGTTGACGTTGGGCATCTTCACGTAGCCCTGGGCGTTGGCCGCCGGATTACCGGGGTCGTAAACCGACTGGTCGGGCGTGGGGTCGTTGACGATCCCTGCCACCTGGACGCCGCCGGCGGCGCTGCCGGTGGTCGACGAGGTGCCGGGCAGGGTGCCCATCGCGCCCGACAGGGCCGCGCTGAAGCCGCCGCCGACCTGCTGGAGGACGACCTCCTGGCGCTGGTACGGCTGGCCGTTCGCGCCCTGGGTGGTGTCGGCGTTGGCGAGGTTCTCGGACGTCACGTCCATGCGGGTGCGCTCGGCGGTGAGGCCGCTCGCGGCGATGCTGATCGCGTCGAAGAAGCTCATCAGCTCTGACCGACGCCCATCGCGTTCTCGAGGATCGACTCGCGCTGAGCCGCGACCTGGGTGAGCGTCTCGTACAGCAGGCCGTTCGACGAGAGCGCGGCCTCCTGCTGCTCGGGGCTGACGCCGTTGCCGTCGGGACCGACGGACTGCGCCACGCTGTAAGGCTGGTAGCTGACCGAGCCGAGCGGCTGCCCGGACTGGATCGCCGACTGAAGCGTGCTCTGGAAGTTCACGTCCTCGGGCTGGTAGCCGGGCGTGTCGACGTTCGCAAGGTTGTTCGTCAGAAGCGTCTGACGCAGCATCGAGCCGCTCATCGCTGACTCGAGGGCTTGCTGGGTGGTGTCAAGGAGAGACATGAAAGGTCCTGTGAAGGCGCGCCCTCCTTGGGCTCGGTTGCAACCCGATCCATCGAGTCCTCCCATGAATCGGCGTCTGAGCGGGATCCTTTAGCGGTTCTCGGCGTGTGTTTGTGAGGTCTTGCCAGGGCTTTAAACGAATCGCGCCGGGCGGGACCACGAGGGTCCGCGCCCGGCGCGGAATGCCTGGATCGGAATGCCGATTAGGCGAGCGTGAACTGCCCGACGAGCCGCTCGAGCTCCTCGGCGGTCTTGGCCAGCTCAGTGGCCGAGGCAGCGATCTCCTCGGTCGATGCGCTCGTCTGCTGCGTCGAGGCGCTCACTTGCTCAGACGAGGCGCTCGACTCCTCGGCGACAGCCGCCACCGAGGTCATGCTGTCCTGTACGCGGCTGCCGGCGGCGGCGATCTCCTGGATCGAGCCGGCGATCTGCTCGACGCGGCTGCCGACGTCCTGGACGGCGCTCGAGATGCGCGTGAACGCGTCGCGAGCCTGCTCGACGGTCGCGGCGCCGTCCTCGGTCTGCCGAGAGCCATCCTCGACGACGTCGACGACCTTGCGCGTCTCGTGCTGGATCTCCTGGATCAGGGTCGCGATCGACGAGGCGGCCGACTGCGACTCCTCGGCCAGCTTGCGGACCTCCTCGGCGACGACCGCGAAGCCGCGGCCCTGTTCGCCGACGCGCGCCGCTTCGATCGCCGCGTTCAGCGCCAGCAGGTTGGTCTGCTCGGCGATGCCGGTGATCGTGTCGACGATCTCCCCGATCTGCTCGCTCTTGGCGTCGAGCGAGCGGATCGCGGTGCTTGCCTGGGCGCTCGAGTCGCGGACGGCCCGCATCGCATCGGTCGCCTGCGAGACGGCCTGGGCGCCCTCCTCGGCGAGGTTGCGCGCCTGCGCGGCCGCCTCGGCGGTCTGCTGGGCACCGTCGGCCGACGCCTGGGAGGCGATCGCGACCTCGTCGGTCAGGATCTTGGCCTCGGCGATCGAGCGGACCTGGTCCTCGGCGCCGGCGGCCACTGCGCTGACCGCCTCGGCGATCTCGCCGACGGCACGTCCGGCCTCCTCGGAGGTGGTCGCCATCTGCTGAGACGCGAGCGACAGCTGCTCGGCGTTGGACGAGATCTCGCGCAGCATCCCGGCCACCTTGGCGCGGGTCGTGTTGTAAGCGGTGACGCTGCTCTGCGTCTTCTCGACCATCGCGTTGAAGGTGCGGGTCAGCTCGCCGACCTCGTCCACGCGGGTGGTCGGGATCACGTCGGTCGACGGCGTGACCTCGCGCGTGAGATCGCCGTGGGCGATCGCCTCGAGACCGTGCTCGAGGTCGGCCAGGCAATCAGCGTCGAGGCTCGTGATCCCGTCAAGCAGCTGCTTGATCCGGCGGCTGAGGTCACGGGCAAGCGTGAAGCTGATGGTTCCTGCGATCAAGAGGGCGATCAGGGCGATCACCAGCATCAGCGTCCTGGAGCTCGAGGCCTTCGCGGCGGCGGCCTTAGCGTTCGCGTTCGAGATCTCCGCGCTCACGTTCTGGACGGCTGTGGTGAGCTTGTCGGCGGCGTCGTTGGCCGCACCGTTGACAAGCTCGGTCGCCTTGGCGGTGCGGTGCGCGCGAGCGAGCGCAACGACCTGGTCGTCGAGCGCGACCCACTTTGCGAGCGCGGCGTTGAGCGTCTTGACGGCCGCGCGGCCCTGCGGCGTCGTCGCGTAACCGGCGAGCGTCGCCGCGGTCTGACGGAATGTCTGCACGTCGCCGAGGTGATCCTGCGCGACGCGCGGGTCGAGTACCACGTCAGCCTCTGACGCGACCATGTCACGGGCGTGGCCGGTGGCCTGCTCGAGCATCGGCAGCTGCTTGGCCCCCGCCTGGACCTTGGAGTTGACCGAGCCGATGCTCGTCCAGCCGAGCACGATCGCGACCACGAAGAGCAGGCTGACGGCCGCGAACGCTGCGAGGAGCTGGCGGCGGACGGATGAGATCACGAATGACACTGGGGCTTGGTCCTTTCGGGGGTGCAGAACGCTCAGTTGAATCGGCCAGGGCGGCGGAAAGCTTGAGGCCGCCGGCGGGGCCGGACGCGGACCTAGGCGGCCTGAGCGGCGAGCGCTGCCGGAGCGGGGTTCCAGCCTGAGATCTGGATGCTCGGATCGGCGGTCAGCGCGATGTCGACCGGAGCGTCGGGCCCGCTGATCACGCGGACCACGGGGCGGTCGAAGGCGACGTCGGAGACGCTGACCACGACCGCGCGGCGGCCGTCGGCGAGGTCGACCTCGACGCCGGGCGGGAACGGCGCCACCAGCCGCGAGAACACATCGGTGATCGTCGGGTCGAACTGCGTGCCGGCGCCGGCGAGGATGGCCTGGACGCCCATGTGAGCGGGCTTCGCCGGTGCGTGGAGGCGCTCGGAGGTGACCGCGTCGTAGACGTCGGCGACGGCGGCGATCCGAGCCATCTCGTGGACTTCGGTCGAGACCTTGCCCTCGGGATAGCCGGCGCCGTCCCAGCGCTCGTGGTGGCGCAGGACGCAGGCCTGGACCAGCGGGCACCACGCGCCGGTGTCGCGCACCAGCTTCACGCCCGCCTTCGGGTGGGTCTTGATGATCTCCCACTCCTCTTCGGACAGCTTGCCCGGCTTGTTCAAGATCGATTCGGGGATGGCCAGCTTGCCGATGTCGGACAGCAGCAGTCCCATCCCGAGGCGGAACAGCCGCTCCTCGTGACGGTCGTCCTGGCGCTCGCCCCTGTAGTCGAGCCACCCGTGCTCGATGATCAGCCGCCGCCCGACCAGCAGGCCGAGTGCAGTGACGTCGATCGGATGCTGAAGCGCGTAGGCGTCAGCGCCGCACAGATCGGCGAGCACGACGGACTTCCCGTCGCACTCCTCGATCTCCATCAGGATCTGATCCACGGCGTCTGAGAGGTCGTCGGTCGCTTCCGGGTCGAGCGTTCGGCCCGCGGCAACGGCTTGCCTGGCCTCGTCGTGGACGGCGGCGATCGCGCGCGTCGCGAGCCCGCGGGTCTGGGCGCTGATGACCGGGTGCGGATCGATCCCCTGGCTGAACTGGTCCTCGACGTAGACGCCCTGGACCCCGGCCTTGTGCAGGTGCTCGATGAAGCGAGCGTTGAGCCTCACGCCGGCGCGGAGCAGGGGAGCGCCGTCGCGCCCGGTCAGGATGTCACGCGCGAGCGCGGTGTCCTCTTTGAGATCTGAAGTGGCAACAAGCCTCATGGCCCGCAAATCGGCCGCAAAGCCCGAACCTTTAATGCGTTCGGATGATTTGCGCTCAAGCGGTGGCTTCGACGTGCGAGCGCCATTCGCGCGGCGGCGAGTATCCGCGCGCGGTGCGATCGACACGCTCGACGTTGGCGGACTCCAGCACGAGCGCTTCGCGCAGGCGCAGGATCTCGATCTCAAGACGCTTGTTCATCAGCGCGGCGCGCTGCAGCGCCGGGCGGGCGCACGCGGGCGGGGTCGCGGGGAGGCCGGCGATCAGCTCCTCGCGCTCTGCTTTCAGCGCGGCGAGCTGCTCGGGGTCATCGGCGCAGATGAGCTCGAGCTCGCGCTCGATGGTCCGGGCGAGCGCCTCGTACGGCGCGGCGTCCGCGGAGCTCATTGCCCGGAGATCGTGGCCCAGGCCTCGCGCAGCTCCCCGAGGAGCCCGCTGACCTGCTCGAGCTTGGTCACGTCGCGATCGAACCGGGCCCGCTGAAGATGGCGGAGGCAGAACAGATAGATCGCCTCGAGGCGCTGGGAGATCTCGCCCTGCTCCATGTCGAGCGTGTCGCGCAGGTGCTGGATGATGTCCTCGGCGCGACGAAGCTTGCGGTGGGACAGTTCGATCTGCTGGTTCTGCATCGCCACCGACGCCTGGAACAAGAACCTCCGGGCGCCGTCGTACAGCATCACGACAAGCATCTCCGGCGGGGCGCTCAGCACCGCGCTCTCGCGGTAGGCGTTGGGCGTGGCGAGGGATGGCGTCATCGTGGGAGGTCTCCTGGGCGGGGTGAGAACTGCGCGTCCGTTCTCTTCAGATGCTCGGCAGCCGTCGCGGGCTCTTGAGCCGGTCTGGCCGTTTGGTGACTATGGCGTCGGCAGGGCCGCGATCTGGCTCGTGAGCCAGCTGCTCGTCGACTGATTGGAGGACAGCATCGCCTCCATCTGCGCGAACTGCTGGACCAGTTCGGCCTGCTTGGCGGAATTGGCCGCGTTCAGGTTGTCGATCTGGTTACCGAGGTAGCTGATCTGCGTGTCGTCGCCCTGGATCCGCTGAGAGATCACGCCGCCGGGCGCCGCCTCGTTGTTGACCATGAACGAGAAGTTGATCGACCAGCTCTGAAGCATCTGATGGACGGCGGTCGAGTTGCTCGTCAGCGCCTGCGTCAACGCGCTGGTGTCGAGCGTCAGGTTCCCGCTGATCGAGCTCTGGGACGGGGCCCCGGATCCGGACGCCGCGCCCGTGCTGACGCCGATGTCGAGCATGCTCGTGACGTTGCCGGTCAGACCGCCGAGGGTCGCGTCCATCTGCTCGCGCATGTTCGAGAGCAGCTGCTGGAGGTCCGAATCGCCGAACAGGGTCCCCTGGGTGGGGTCGCTGCTCGAGGGCGACTGCGTGAGCTGTGTCTGGATCGTCGAGATCGCGGAGTTGTAGTCGGTCACGAACTGCTGGATCGCGGTCTGGATGTTCTGCGTGCTCGGCGCCGGCGACCCGACGGTCACGGACACCGGCGTCGACCCGGTGACGCCGTTCAGACTGAGCGACACGCCCGGGATCGTCTGCGTCGCGCCCTGGCCGGTGGTCGAGTTCGGGGTGCCGCTGACGGCGGCGCCGGTGATCGTGTTCGACGAGGCCTGCCCGGCGACGCCGTTGATCGTGTACTGCGCGTTGACGCCCGCCTGGGCGAACTGAGTCTGCTCGGTGAGCGCGCCGCCCGGATCGCTGACGTTGATGAAGTCGCCCGTGGCGTCGGGCGCGCCGGTGGCGCGGTCGGACAGGACCACGGTGGCGGGGCCATTGTTCGGCGAAGCTGTGACCGTCGCCCAGACGGTGGCGTTCTGGTTGTTGTTGATTGCGTTGACGAGGTCCTGGGCGGAGGCGCCGGCCGCCAGTGAGACCTGCTGGCCGTCGATCGTGATCGTGTCGGCCGAGGAGGGGCTGGAGAAGCTGAACGTGCGCTGGGACGCGCTCGCCAGGTTCTGGACCGACACCGAGTAGCCGCCGACGACCGCGCCGTTGTTGGAGGTCGCGGTGGCGCCGACGAGCGTGGAGTTGGTCGAGCTGATCGTCTGCGTGAACGAGAACAGCGAGGGGCTTCCGAGCGCCTGCGCGTCAGTGGCGACCTTCGACAGCGCCGCCTGGATGCTCGTCAACTGCGTATTCATCGCAGTCAGGCCGGTCTGCTGGTTGGTCAGGTTCGTCACCTGCTGCTGCTGGGTGGCCATCAGCGCGGTCACGATCGCGTTCGTGTCCAGGCCGGAGGCCAGGCCGGTGACCTGCAGCGGCGAGCCGGATCCGAGCGAGCTCAGCTGGTTGCCGGACTGGTACTGAGTGGAGCTGGTGGCTGGGCTCGCGCTCGAGCCGACGGATTGGGTTGACATGGCGTTGTTAGCTCAAGGGAAGTGATGCGCCCGAGGCGACGTCCAGTACCGTGCTCGCCGGGACCGTGAACATCAGGTTCCCGTGGACGTCGTGGACCTCGACGGACAGCTTGCCGGTCTCCTCGTTGACCTTGAAGCGCAGCTCGCTGCCGGACGCCTTCAGGTTCTGATACGCCTGATTGGCGACGCCGATCGCGTCATGCACCTCGTCCGGAGGGCTCGCGGGGATCGTGTCGACGGTCACCGTGTCCGCGTCGTGCACGGCCGGTGACGGCGCGGCAGTCGGGCGCGAGCTGTTGGCCGCTGGCGCTGCGGCGGGCGTCCTGCCCACCGAACCGATGTCGAAGCTCATTGCATTCCTCCTTGGATGCGTCGGTTCCTACCTATTACGTGGGAATCCGTCCCACTTAGGTGGGGTAATCGAGCGCATCGCTGAGAACTTGAGCGCCTCCTTTGCGTACTTGTCGAGTTGTCCGGGTCGCGGCCGCGGTCTTGCGGTGGCGAGTTCGGGTGGTCCGGCGGGGGTGCTTGGTTACTGCGCCCCCACGAGCTGGGCGTTTCCGGGCGCCGGGCTGTTCGCGAGGATTGCCTTCGCGCCGGAGCTGGTCGGGTCGTGCTTGAGCGCCTCTGCGGCGAACACCGCGGCATCGTCGAGCTGCCCGTGCGCCTGGGCGACGCGCGCCAGCCCGAGCAGCGCGCGCGCATCGGGGCGGGATTCGCAGACCGCCATCCACTCGCGCGCAGCCGACTGGAGGAAGCCGTGCTCGAGGTACATCGAGCCGAGCAGCTCGTGCTGCTCGCGCTGGGCCAGGGCTGAGCGGCCCAGCAGTTTGGTCAGCTGCTCGAACGTGTCGAAGTCGTGGCCTTTCAGGAGCGTCTCGAGGATCACGCCGAGCAGCGGCGTGGCCGCGACCGGCAGGCTGCGGAGCTCCGAATCCGGCGTGCCGTTTGCGATGTCGAGCCAGCCCGCGAAGGTCTCGAGCTCGGCCCGCGGGACGCCGGCTTTCTCGGCGCGAGCGGTGGCCGCCTGCGCCTGGGGGAGGTCGTGAGAGGCGATCAGGCTCCACAGCTCGATCCGGCAGGCCAGCCCCGCGTACGGGTCGTCCTCGGCGATTTGGCTCGCCTCGGTGGCGGCCTCGGCGTAGTTGCCCTCGTTGAGGAGCGCCTCGGCCAGCTGGACGCGAATCTGCGAGCTGGTCGGGCGGGCGGTCAGAATCGCGCGGTACTGGTTGGCGGCCGCGGCCATCTCCCCGTGCTTGAACAGGATCGTCGCGAGCATGAACCGCGCGGCCGGGGTCAGGTCGGGTACGCGAACCTCGATCTCGTCCGTGAGGGCGTCGGCCGGGGTGCCGGTGCTCAGCAGCACCAACGCGTAGGGAGCGATCACGCCGATGACGTCGGGGTGCTCGGCGATGCACCAGTCGAGCAGCTCGCGCGCCTCGTCGAGCTCGCCGCCGCGCATATGGAGCTCCGCGAGCGCGATCCGGGGGAGGTAGGTGCCACTGCCGACCGACGCGCCGAACTGTGCGGGGGCGTCGCCCATCTCGATGCATTGCTGCCAGTAGGAGATCGCTTCGCCCTCGCGACCGAGCGCGAGCGCGGCGAGCGCCTGGGAGAACACCAGGTCGGTGAAACCGGGGAAGGTCGTCAGGGCCTGGTTCGCCCGGGAGATCGCCTCGTTGGCACGGCCGGTGTGGCGGAGCGAGGTGATCAGGCGCTGGATGAGCGCCGGCACGAAGTCGCGGTCCTGCTGGCCCTGCTTCTGGACCAGGTTCCAGGAGGCCTCGAACTCGGTGAGCGCCGAGGCGTGGTCGCCGATGACCGCGTACTCGGTGCCGAGGTTGAAGTGCAGGAAGGCGTCGGACGGGCTCTCCGCCTGCTGAGCCTTGAGCAGGTCTAGGTTGCGCCGCGACTTGTCCTTGGCGTCACGGACGGCGCCGAGGTAGCCGTAGTGGTCGATCCGGACCGAGCTCTGCCCGACCCGTCCGGTGGCGTACACCGGCAGGTGGTGGGCGATCTGCTCGTGCAGCCGGCCCTCGAAGCGGTAGTTGGGGCGGTTGCGGAAGACGCGCAGCGCATTGTGGGTGATCGCGCCACCGTCCCCGAGCTCGCCGGTGTAACTGGTCTCGACGAGGTAGAACGCCTCGCTCCAGGTGCGGCTGGTGAGGGCCCTCAGGCGGCTGATGTCGTCGGCGAGGAGGACCTCATCGGCGTCGAGATAGATGATCCAGTCGCCGGTGGCGGCTTCGAACGAGGCGTTGCGGGCGTCGGCGAACGAGCCGGTCCATTCCTTCTCGATGACCGTTGCCCCGTGTGCGTGGGCGATCTCGATCGTGCGGTCGCTCGAGCCCGTGTCGACGATCACGATTTCGTCGACGGCGGGCGCCACCGCGGCCAGGCAGCGGGGGAGCATCTCTTCCTCGTCCTTGACGATCATGCACAGGCTGAGCTTCAGGTTGCTTGCCGGGCGGGCCTGCTTGGCGATCTTGCGGGCCCTGCTTGCGAGCGCGGGCACCGCGGCGTGGAGGGGCTTGAGCGAGCGGCCGCTCTGGCTGGCCTCGCGCCGGCGACGGGCCAGCTCGCCCAGGTTGCGCTTGAGGTGCGGCAGCGCCGGATCGAGGGCGTGCGCTGCCTTGAAGATCGCGTGGGCGGCGTCGAGGCTCCACAGCTCGTACAGGGCGACGGCGGCGTAGTTGAGGAGGATCGGCTCGCGGGGCTCCTGCTCGAGGGCGCCGATCGCGCCGGTGGCGGCGGCGACGAATACCTGCGTGGCCTGGGTGGACGAGCTCGGTCTGGCCGGCGGCGGCGATCCCTTCCTCGACCAGGCGGACCTGAGCGAAGTAGCGCGCGTGGGGGTCGTCGTGCTCGGTGGCCGTCTGGAAGAGAGACTGGTAGCCCTTGAGGTTGTTGGTCGCGAGGTACGTGCGGGCCTGGGTGGCGAGCTGGTTGCCGAACGCGCCACCGGACTGCGGTTGGCTGGGTGCGGGCAGGGGAACGCCACCGGCGGCGCCGGTCGAGTCTGCAGGCGTGGATATGCCAGTCAGGCGAAGAGCCATACGAGGGAACCACCTTCCGAGGAGGGGGAGGCTTCCGGGTACATCGGCAGGCTGCGCGAAAGGTTGAGGCCGGCTGGCGGTGCGCGGCGGCGTGGCGGGCGCGCGTGCGCGGTGGCGTGGTGGTCGGGGACGGCGGCGTGTGGCCGGGCGACCGGGCGTGGTCGCTCCGCGTCCTGGTCCGGACGGGCCAGCGTGGCCCCACGGACGCTGAGCGCGCGGAATTCGGCTCTGAGCCGTCTGCCGAGTATCACCTGACGGAGCCGGATTCCGTTCGTGAGGCCGAAAAACTCGCCACTCGGCACGCGGCCCCGGCCGAACGGCGATTCGGTCGGCCATGACACGAGTTACGTCGCAATCGGCGAGCGCGGGGCGTCGAGTGTCGCTTTTCTCGCCTGGCCGGCGGGGCGGTTGCGCGGTCGAAGGGCGGACAACGTGGCACTCGACCCGGGCGCAGGGCCGAGGTCCACTTAGACCGCCATCACAGCGGGGAAGGCGACGCTCGGGGCCGAGGCGACCTCGAGTGCCACGTTAGCCGCCCTAGCGCCGACCGCCGGAGGCGTTGGCGTCCAGGCGGTACGCCCACGCCAGCGTCTCCGCCACCGCGGTCCAGAGCGCCTGCGGCACGTCGTCGCCGAGCTCGAGCGCGCCGAGCGCCTCGGCGAGGGCGGGGTCGTGGCGCACCGGAATGCCGGCCTCGCGCGCGGCCGCGAGGATGCGGTCGGCCACGAGCCCGACCCCGGTGGCGGTCACGCGCGGCGCGTGCTCGCCCTGCTCGTACCGGAGCGCGGTGGCGCGGCGGCGTGCGGGTGGCGGCGGCTCAGACTCAGGCATAGACGTCCAACGGCTCGCGCCGGGGCGCGACGTCAACGGTGACGGGGAGCCCGACGGCTTCGGCCAGGGCGTCACGGAGCTCGCCGGCGCGGCCGAGCGCGCTCTCGAACGGCTCACCGGCGCGGAGCGTCGCGGACAGGCGGAGCGACTGGGAGTCGAGGTCGAAGCGCAGGTCGACCGCGCCGAGTGCCGGCGCGTCGTAGCGGAGGCTCAGGGAATGCCGGTCCTCGCCCGAACCGCCACCGCCACCGCCACCACCGCCGCCGCCATCCGCGTCGCGCTCGGCGACCCGCACAAACCCGCCGCCGGGCAACGGCACCGCCACCGAGGACGGCGGCGGGACGTTCTGGTCGGACAGGCTCAGCTCGACCCGCTCGGCGCTGACGTTGCGGACGGTCAACCGGAGCTCCTGCCCGGCCTGGATGTCCGCGGGCAGCTTGGCGTCGATGACCGCGCCGGCAATGTTCAGCGACCCCCGGCCAAGCCCGTCGGCCGTGACCACGCGAGCCATCAGCGCGCGGCCCGGGGCGATCCGCAGCTCGGCGCCGAGCACGGCCTTGATCAGACGAATGTCCACGTTGATCGGATCCATCGCTCAAGGATGATGCAGGACGGGCGAATATCCAGGCCGATGGATACCGGCCTCTACATTGCAGCGTCCGGGATGCTGGCCCAGCAGGTCAGGGAGGATCAGCTGGCCAACGACCTTTCGAACGCCTCCACACCGGGGTACAAGACCGACGCGTCGGTCCAGCAGAGCTTCGGCTCGCTGCTGCTTGCCAACACGGCGACCGGCCAGCCGATCGGCTCGCTCAACACCGGTGTGAAGCTCGGCACCCCGGTCACGGACTTGACCCCGGAGGCGCTGCACTCGACCGGGCAGCCGCTTGACTTCGGCATCGCCGGCGCGGGCTTCTTCGCGGTTCGCACGCCGCAGGGCGTGCAGTACACGCGCGACGGGCAGTTCGAAGAGTCGGCCCAGGGCCTACTGGTCGACGGCCAGGGCAACGATGTGCTCTCGCAGAACGGCGCCCCGATCCAGGTCAGCGCCCAGGGGACCGTGCCCGCTTCGTCGGTCGGCGCGTTCAACGTCACCAACCCGACCAAGCAGGGCGAGAACTACTACGCCGGCACCGCCGCCGGGCGCGCCACCGGAGTCGTCAGGCAGGGCGAGCTCGAGAACTCCGCGGTCGACCCGGTCAACACGATGGTTCACATGATCACCGCGACACAGACTTACCAGGCCGGCGAGAACGCGATTCAGACGATCGACTCAACGATGCAGGAGAGCTCGCAGTCGGTGGGCTCGCTGGGAGGCTGATAGATGCTCGAAGGTCTTTACTCCGCCGCCTCCGGGATGGAGGCCCAGCAGCAGCAGTTCGACTCCATCTCGAACGACATGGCGAACCTGGACACGCCCGGTTACCAGTCGACGATCCTCGGCTTCCACGACCTGCTGTACAGCAACGGCAACTACGGCTCGAACGTTGCCACCGGCGCCGGCGCGGCCGCCGAGGTCGTGGGCCGTGACCAGACGCAGGGCGCGATCCAGCAGACCGGGCAGCCGCTCGATGTCGCGATCGGCGGCGAGGGGTACCTCGAGGTGCGCCGGCCCGACGGGACGATCGGCCTCACCCGCAACGGCGCGCTCCAGCTCAACGACAAGCGTCAGCTGACCACCCAGTCGGGGATGCTGATGCAGCCGCCGATCACGATCCCGGCCGGCGTCGACCCCAGCCAGGTGTCGATCGCATCGAACGGGACCGTCTCGGTCGGCAAGCAGACCCTCGGCAAGCTTTCGCTCGTCGACGTTCCCGCTCCCGACGGCCTCGTCGCCGACGGCGACAGCGTGTTCAGCGCGACGGCCGCCAGCGGCGCGCTCAAGGCGGCCAAGGGTGCGACGCTTCAGCAGGGCGCGCTCGAGGGCTCGAACGTCAACATGGGCGACGAGATGAGCAAGATGATGGCGGCTCAGCAGCAGTACGCGATGGGCAGCCAGGCCATCCAGTACCAGGCCCAGATGCTCCAGATCGCGAACGAGATCAAGCCATGAGCTTTGGGGCAATAGGCACCAGCAGCGTCCCGCCGATCGACCCGGCGAACGAGCCCGCGAACATCCGCAACGGCAACGCGACCGCGAAGCAGGCCTACCAGGAGGCGCTCGGGTTCGAGGACATCCTTGTCCAGCAGCTCACGCAGCAGCTCGCCTCGACCGTGACCAGCCCCAGCGACGACGGCTCGAGCGACGACGGCTCGGGCGACAGCTCGAGCGGCTCGAGCGGCGGCATCCTCGGCTCGGACCCGAGCACGAGTGCGTTCGCGAGCCTGATCCCGACCGCGCTCAGCCAGAGCATCATGTCCAGCGGGGGCCTCGGGATCGCCGATCAGCTCGCGCAGGCGATCGATCCGTCGATCGGCACGCCGCAGGGTGCGGCGTCGAGCACCAACGATAAGACTGTGGGGGCGCAGTGATGGCGACGGCCGAGCTTCAGGCCCGGGCCGACGCCGCCCTGACCA
This sequence comes from uncultured Solirubrobacterales bacterium, assembly GCA_963746695.1. Lineage (GTDB taxonomy): Bacteria > Actinomycetota > Thermoleophilia > Solirubrobacterales > Solirubrobacteraceae > Palsa-465. Next base: position 152,282 of record CAVVCP010000023.1, read on the forward strand.
CCGAGGTGATCGCTCACCTCGAAGCTCAACTGGTCGCCGCCCGGCGGCTGCTCCAGGTGGTGCTCGAGCAGGGCGCCGCGATCCGCAACCAGGACGTCCGCGGTGTGGTGCAGCTGACCGGCGTCCTCCAGGTCGAGCTCCAGCACCGCCAGATGCTCGAGCACCAGCGCATCGCGCTGCTCGAGCGTGCCGGCGCACGGCTCGGCGTAGCCGGCGGGTCGGTCACGGTGGCGCTGCTCGAGACGCTGATGGACACCGACTCGGCCCTGGTGGCCGGCGCGAGGAGCGCCGAGCTCCGCGGCCTGCTCGAGGTCATCCAGCGCGAGCACCACGTCAACCGGGCGCTGATGAGCCAGGAGCTCGCGTTCCTCGACCACCTGCTGAAGCTTGCCGGCGTTGCCGGTGACGAGAGCTACAACGCCGGTGGCGACCGCCTGGCGACGACCGCCGCGCAGACCACCGGCCACCGCGTCTTCGATCTGGAGGTCTGAGCGATGACGATCCCCTCATACATGGGACTGCAAACCGCGCTCAGCGGGCTCGAGGCCGCGCAGGCGGCGATCAACACCACCGGCCAGAACATCGCCAACGCGAGCACGCCCGGCTACTCACGCCAGACAGTGAATCTGACCGAGCGTGCCCAGCTGACGATCCCGGCGCTGTCGAGCGTCACCGGCGACGGCTCGCAGTTCGGCACCGGTGTCGACATCACCTCGATCACGCGGATCCGCGATCAGTTCCTCGACAGCCAGTACCGGGCGCAGAACACGAACGAGAACGGCAACAACACGTCGTCGACGATCCTGAGCCAGGTCCAGGCAGGTCTAGACGAGCCCTCCTCGACCGGCCTCTCGAGCCAGCTCGACCAGTTCTTCTCGGACTGGAGCCAGCTCGCCGCCACCCCCTCGAGCCAGGGCGCGCAGCAGGCGGTGATGGGCGACGGCGCCGCCGTCGCGGACAGCCTCAACACGCTGTCGCAGCAGATGAGCACGCTCGAGTCCCAGGTCACGACGCAGTACAACACGCTCACCGACCCCACGACCGGGGCGGTCGCGAACGACGCCAACCAGATCGCTCAGCTGAACGGGCAGATCGCTCAGGCGCAGGCCGCCGGCATCAACGCCAACAGCCTGATGGATCAGCGCGACAACGTGATCGACGACCTGTCGCAGTACTCGAACGTGAACGTCACCACGCAGTCCAACGGCATGGTGAACGTGAGCTTCGGCAACGCGGCGACCGCCGCGCAGGGCGGCACCGCCGACGCCACGCCGCTGGTCAACGGAACCAGCGTCGACCTGACTGACAACCTGACCGACGCGAACATCAGCGGCTCGGGCGGCACGCTCGGCTCGCTGCTGGGGCTGTACGACTCGACGACCGGCACCGGGCAGATCGCCGACTACGTGAGCTCGCTGAACGACGTCGCCAACAAGCTCGTGACGACCGTCAACAACGCGATCGCCACCGCTGACCCCAGTGGCGCGACCGCGACCCCATTCTTCGATCCCTCGGGCACGACCGCGGCCACGATCGCGGTGAACCCGAGCCTGACCTCGAACGGCACGACCCCGCCCTACACGCAAGCCGAGGCGACCGCCGCCGCGGCCCTCACCGGCGGCTCGGCCCAGCAGGCCTACAACGCGTTCGTCACCGGGGTCGGGAGCGACGTCCAGACGGCCCAGAACGCCCAGCAGACCTCAAATTCCCTGTTGACCGCGATCGGCAACCAGCGCCAGAGCATCTCCGGCGTCTCCCTCGACGAGGAGATGACCAACCTGATCCAGTACCAGCAGTCCTATCAGGCGTCGGCGCGTGTCATGAGCACGATCAACGACACGTTCACCTCCCTACTCAACATGCTCGGGTGATCTAGATGATCGGTCGCATCACCAACCAGATGTCGTCGTCGATGACGCTGGCCGGCATCGAGTCGGCGCTCGACCGGCTCGACACGACTCAGCAAGAGCTCTCGACTGGCAAGCGGATCAACCAGCCCTCGGACGACCCGTCCGGCACCAGCCTCACGCTGCAGCTCAACACCCAGCTGTCGAACCTGAACACGTACTCGAACAACGTGACGGACGGCACCGGCTGGGCGCAGGCGAGCAGCTCCGCGATGACCGACGTCACCAACGCGGTTCAGCGGATCCGCGAGCTCACGCTCGAGGCCTCCAATGGCACGCAGAGCACCGCGGACATGCAGGCCTCGGCCCAGGAGGTCAACCAGCTGATCGACGAGATCAAGCAGGACGCGAACACCCAGTACAACGGCCAGTACGTGTTCTCGGGCTCGGCCACGAGCGACCGCGCCGTACCAGTCGGGCTCGAACGACGCCTATGCCGGCAACACCGGCACGATCAGCCGCCAGATCGGCCCCGGCACGTCGCTCACGGTCAACGCGAACCTGGGATCGGTGCTCGGCACCGGCCAGACGACACCCGGCCAGCCCGCCGGTGACGGCCTGCTCCTGAACACCCTGCGCAACATCTCCGACGCCATGCAGTCGGGCAACAGCAGCTCGCTCAACAGCGACCTGTCCTCGCTCGATACGAACTTCAACTCGCTGACCGGGCTCGCGGCGCAGACCGGGGCGGTTCAGGACCGTCTTCAGATGGCTGCCACCCGGATCCAGACGCTCCAGACCAGCGACACGCAGGTCCTCTCCAACACCCAGGGCGCCGACATGGCGTCCACCGAAATCAGCTACTCGACCCAGCAGGCGGCGCTGACCGCGGCTCTTCAGGCCGGCGCCCAGATCGTGCAGCAGTCGCTGATGAACTTCCTGGGCAACGGCTAGCCGCTCCGGGCTAACCACTAGAGTAAGCGCCGCTTTGTCGCTCACGATCGAAAGCTCGCGCTTCGGCAGCGTGCAGATCGACCAGAACGCGGTCATCGAGTTTCCCGAGGGCCTGATCGGCCTGAGCGGGTCGCGCTATGCCCTGCTGGCGAACGACCCGGACACGCCGTTCCTGTGGCTCCAGTCGCTCGAGGACCCGTCGCTGGCGCTGCCGGTGACCAACCCGCACCAGTTCTTCGCGGGGTTCGCGGTCGAGGTGATCGACGAGGACGCCGAGCGGCTCGGCTTCGAGGAGTCGAGCGCGATGGATGTGTACGTGACCGTGCGCGCCGCGCCCAAGCCGGAAGATTTCACCGCCAACCTGAAGGCGCCGATCCTGGTCCGTTCCGGCCAGGCGTATCAGGTGATCAACCAGGCACCCGGCTCTGACCTTCGCGCGCCCCTGTTCGCACGCCCCGACGGCGAGCGTGCGCCGGACGCCGACGCCGCATGCTGAGGATCAGCCGCCGCGCCGGCGAGCGGATCATGCTCGGCGACAACGTGATCATCGAGGTCCTCGAGGTCCGCGGCCAGACCGTCCGGATCGGGATCGACGCCCCGCGGGCGATCCCCGTCTACCGCGAGGAGATCTGGATCGAGGTCAAGAAGGAGAATCAGGCGGCCGCCGAGGCGGCAGCTGCCGGCGCGATGCCGGACCTCTCAGCTCAGCTCTCGTCGCGCCCTGCGGCGGACGAGAGCTAGCGCGGGCGAGCGCGAGCGCGTAGAGCCGGTCGGGCCCTACGCGACTTCGCTGAACAGCTGCTCGTCGGCCTCGAGCTCGACGCGGAGCTTCTTGGTGATCTGCCCGTGGATCTGGCAGACGCGGCTCTCGGTGACACCGAGGATCTCGCCGATCTCGCGCAGCGTCAGGTTGTAGACGTATAGGAGGACGGCCACCTTGCGCTCGCGCTCGGGGAGACGCTCGAACGCCTTGCGGAAGCGCGCCTTGGCGTCCGAGCACATCGCCGCATGCTCGGGGTTGGAGCCGAGGTCGTCCGAGTGCAGGGTGTCGATGCGCTCGATCGTGGTGTCGTCCTCGGCGAGGACCACGGTGTTGAGCGAGCCGACGTGGGAGCGGGCGATCTCGTCCTGGCGGGTGATCAGGTCCTTGGGCGAGATGCCGAGCGACTCGCTCAGCTCTTGCCGGGAGGGCTTGCGGCCGTACAGGCCGACGAACTGCTCCGAAGCCTTGTTGATGTCGCGGTCCCAGCGGCGGAGTGAGCGGGGAGCCCAGTCGTTGCGGCGGAGCTCGTCGAGCACCGCGCCGTGGATCCGGGTCCACGCGAACTGCTCGAGCGTGGCGCCCTTGGCCGGGTCGTAGCGGTCGATCGACCGGATCAGAGCCTCCAGGCCGCACGAGATGAAGTCCTCGACCTCGCAGCGGGCCGGGATCTCGCGCGCCTTCTTGTAGACGATGTACTTCACCATCGGCGCGAACGTGAGGACCAGGCGGTCACGAACCCGCGCATCGCCGCTCTGCTTGTACTGCCTGCCACAGTTCGAGCGTCTCCTGCGCCGACATGCGACCCGACTTGTCCTTGGCCTTCCGCATTTAGAGGACTCCGTATTCTCGAGGGAAATTGGGGCCGGACTCAAGTTCCGGCTGCCGTGAATGACATCGACCAAAGCGCGCCTGTATACATCCGCGCCGGCCCGCAACCCCGGTCCGTAGTTCCCCGCAACATGCCGCGCCAAAGCTCACAAATCCTCCTGTTACGTGGCATCAACATCGGTCCGCGCAAGCGGATCGCGATGCCGGAGCTGCGTGAACTGCTCGCCGGCGCAGGGTTCAAGGACGTCCGCACGTACGTGCAGAGCGGCAACGTTGTGCTGAGGACGGGCGTGAGCGCGAACAAGCTCGGGGCCCAGGCCGAGAAGCTGATCGCGGAGCGGTTCGGGTTCGACGTCGACGTGATCGTCCGGTCGGCCGACGAGCTGGCCGAGGTCGTGCGTGCGAATCCGCTCGCGGACGTAGCTGAGGACCCCAAGCGCTACCAGGTCAGCTTCTGCGACGCTGAGCCCGACTCCGACGCGGTCGCGAAGATCGCCGCCGCCGCGGCTCCCTCGGAGAAGCTCGTGACGATCGGCCGTGAGTTGTACGCGTGGCATCCGGACGGGGTCGGCCGCTCGAAGCTGTGGACCAAGCTTGCCGGCACCGGGTTGGGGGTCCGTGCCACCGCTCGAAACTGGACGACCGTGACCACCCTGCTCGAGATGGCCTCGGGCTCGGGCTCGGGCAAGGGCGGCTGACTAAGGAGTGGCCATGCGTCGCTACACGATCGCGGACGTATTCACCGACGAGCCCCTCCAGGGCAACCAGGTGGCGGTGTTCACCGATGCCTCGGGCCTGAGCGCGGAGACGATGCAGCGCGCCGCGCGCGAGATGAACCTGTCCGAGACCGTGTTCGTGTTCCGGCCTGAGGACCCCCAGGCGCACCTGCGCGTCCGGATCTTCACCCCAACGACCGAGCTTCCGTTCGCCGGTCATCCGATCCTCGGGACGGCGTTCGTGGTCGGCCGGGCGATGGGATCGAACGTGGTCCGGCTGGAGACCGGTCTCGGGGTGGTGCCGGTGACTCTGGAGCGCGCCGAACGGTGGCGCGCCGTACTACGGCGAGATGGAGCAGTTCGTGCCGCCGGTCGAGAAGTTCGAGGCGGTCGACGCACTGGTGGCGGCGCTCGGGGCGGCTCCGGACGACGGCGCGCTCCCGATCGAGGCGTATCGCAACGGCCCCGTGCACGTGTATGTGGAGTTTCCGAGTCCCGAAGCGGTCGCGGCGTTGCGGCCGGACATCGGGGCGATCGAGCGGCTCGGCACGTATGGGATCAGCTGCTTCGCGGGCTCGGGCGATCGGTACAAGACCCGGATGTTCGGGCCGGCGCTCGGGGTGGCCGAGGATCCCGCCACCGGCTCGGCCGCGGGCCCGCTTGCGGTGCACCTCGTCCGTCACGGCCGGATCGAGTTCGGGACCGACATCGAGATCGTGCAGGGCGTCGAGATCGGGCGGCGGTCGGTGCTGCACGCGCGCGTCGAGGGCGGCGCGGCCGGGATCGAGGGCGTGTTCGTCGGCGGCTCGGCGGTGATCGTGGCGCGCGGCGAATACCGTCTCGACTAGGGGCCGCCTACGGCGGCGTCCATGGGGCCATGCGGAATTCGGCTCCGCCCGTTGATGTCGCTCAGACGTTCCGGAACCGAATTCCGCAGCCCCTTGTCCATACCGGCGGCGGTGGAATACTCGGACGACCGGTCCATCTCTCTGGAGGTGACGTATGTCAGAACCGGCCAACGTCCTCGTCGTTGCGCATCAGACTGCGGCGACGAGTGGTTTGCTGGACGCGGTCTCCGAGCGCGCGCGGCGCAGCCCGGCCCGGTTCCACTTGGTGGTTCCGCGCCAGGCCCACGGCATGCACAAGGTGGTCGATCCGCAGGATGCGAGTGCGGATGAGGCCAGCAACGTGCTAACGGTGGCGCTGCCCAAGCTGTCGGAGGCCGCCGGCCGCGAGGTCACGGGCAGCATCGGAGACGCCGAGCCGTTGATGGCGATCCATGACGCGATCAACCTCGGGAACTACGACGAGATCATCATCTCGACGCTGCCGCTCGGGATCTCGCGCTGGTTGAAGCTAGATCTGGTGAGCAAGGCAAAGGGCCTCGGCCTTCCGGTAACGCATGTCGAGGCGCCGAGCAAGGTTGAGGCCGGCGTAGGGGTGTGACCCGGGCGCGGCGGTGTAGGCTGCCGCGCTCGTGAAGCTCGCCACGTTTCTGGTTGCCGGGCGCTCGGAGCCCGTCGGCGGCGCCGTCGAAGGCGACCGCGTGGTGGCAATTGCCGGCGAGCCGTCGGTCATCGACGTTCTGGGCGCGGGCGAGTCGCCGGCGCTCGGCGAGGAATCGTGGCCGCTGTCCGATGTGACGCTGCTGGCGCCGGTGCCCGCGCCGCCGACCGTGTACGCGATCGGAATGAACTACGCCGCCCACGTCGCCGAGATGGGCGGTGACCCGCCGCCGGCGCCGGTCGTGTTCGTCAAGGTCAGGGGGTCGGTGGCGCCGCCCGGCGGCCCGGTCCGCTGTCCAGAGGTGGTCCGCCGCCTCGACTACGAGGGCGAGCTGGTCATCGTGATCGGCGCCGGAGGGCGGATCGCCGGCTACTGCATCGCCGACGATGTCAGCGCCAGGGACCTCCAGGGCCGAGAGCCCCAGTGGACCCGTGCCAAGGGAGCGGACACGTTCTGCCCGTACGGGCCATGGATCACCACCGCGGACGAGGTGCCCGATCCGGGTGACCTGCGGCTTCGCACCTGGGTCAACGGCGAGCTGCGACAGGACTCGAGTACGGCCGACCTCGTGTTCGGCTGCGACGAGCTCGTCGAGTTCATCGGGCAAACGTGCACGCTCGTACCCGGCGACCTGATCCTGACCGGCACCCCGAGCGGCGTCGGCATGGCGCTCGATCCGCCGCAGTTCCTGAAGTCCGGAGACGTCATCCGGATCGAGATCTCGACCCTGGGGGTTATCGAGCATCGGGTTGGGTAAAGGGTCTCCGGGACGGGAAGGAGAGACCTATGCTGCGACTGCATCCCAGCACGATCGACTACGTGATCATCGCGATCTACTTCGCGATGGTGCTCGGCATCGGGTTCGTCGCCCGGCTGTCGATCAAGACCGATCTCGACTTCTTCCTGTCCGGGCGCTCGCTGCCGGCGTGGATCACGGGCCTGGCGTTCATCTCCGCCAACCTGGGCGCGCTCGAGATCCTGGGCCAGTCCGCCAACGGCGCGCAATACGGCGTCTCTGCCGTCCACTACTACTGGATCGGCGCGGTGCCCGCGATGGTGTTCCTGGGGCTGGTGCTGATGCCGTTCTACTACGGGGCCAAGGTCCGCTCGGTGCCCGAGTACCTGCGGCTGCGCTTCGGTGACGCCGCGCACATCTTCAACGCCCTCACGTTCGCGGTCGCCACCGTGCTGATCGGCGGCGTCAACCTGTTCGCGCTGGCGCTGATCATCCACCTCCTGCTCGGTTGGCCGGTCGGCGGCTCGATCCTGGCCGCCGCGGCGATCGTGCTCATCTACATCACGCTCGGCGGGCTCACCTCCGCGATCTACAACGAGGTGCTCCAGTTCTTCGTGATCTGCGCCGCGCTGATACCGCTGACGCTGGTGGCGCTGCACTCGGTGGGCGGCTGGTCCGGTCTCGAGCACCGGATCAAGGCGCTCCCCGCGCTCGGTAACGCCGGGCTGCACGCCTGGAAAGGCCTCGGCGTCCATCACGAGACCAACCCGCTGAAGGCGAACTGGATCGGGGTGGTGTTCGGTCTCGGCTTCGTCGTGAGCTTCGGCTACTGGACGACGAACTTCGCGGAGGTACAGCGCGCCCTGTCGGCCAAGAACCTGTCGGCCGCGCGGCGGACGCCGCTGATCGCCGCTTACCCGAAGATCTTCCTGCCGGCGATCATCATCGTGCCGGGCCTGATCGCGGTCGCCACCGTCCACGGCCTCGGCGTCGGCAAGGATCTTTCCGTCCAGTACAACACCGCGATCCCGCACCTGATCGCCCAGTACTTCCCGGAGGGGATGCTCGGGATCGCGATTGTCGCGCTGATGGCGGCATTCATGGCCGGCGTGGCCGCGAACGTCACCGCGTTCAACACGGTAGTCACGTACGACCTGCTCCAGGACTACCTCTGGAAGGACCGCGACCCGGCGTTCTACCTGCGCTGGGGCCGCCTGATGACGATCGGCGGGATTCTCATCTCGATCGCCACGGCGTTCATCGCCAAGGGCTACTCGAACATCATGAATTACATCCAGACGCTGTTCTCGATCTTCAACGTGCCGCTGTTCACGACGTTCATCATCGCGCTGTTCTGGAAGCGGGCGTCGGCATGGGGCGGCTTCTGGAGCCTCGTCGCCGGTACCGCCACCGCGTACGCGGTCAACCGCCTGGCCGCGTACCACGTGATCTTCCACTTCGGCTCGGCGCTCAGCGCGAGCTTCTGGCAGTCGATCTGGGCGTTCGTCGTCGGCGCGGTGGTGCTGGTAGCGGTCTCGCTGGTGACCAAGCCCAAGCCCACCGAGGAGTTGCGCGGGCTGGTGTGGGGGCTCACCCGCAAGGAGGAGCGCGAGGTCAACGCCGATCCGCGCGACCGGCTGTGGTGGCGCTCACCGGCGCTGCTCGGTGGCGTCGCGATGGCGATTGTGATCGCGCTGAACATCATCTTCATCTAGGAGCCGCTCGTGTCATCAACGCCCAACCGTACGGAGCCGATGCAGCCGACCGGCGAGAGCGATCAGGACGAGGCCGCGGCGGCGCGGGCGGCGAACCGGTTCGACATCCGCCGTCTGATCGGCGGCCTGTTCTGCCTCTACGCGCTGATCCTGATCGCGCTCGGCCTGTTCGGCTCGCACGAGGTCAAGAACAAGGCGGCCGGCGTCAACGTCGACCTGTGGACCGGCCTCGCGATGCTCGTGTTCGGCGGGCTGATGATCTTCTGGGCGCTGAGTCGGCCCACCGTGCCAGAGCCATCCGAGACCCGTGGACAGGGCTCGGGGCAAATTCGTCGGGCCCCCGCGACTTAGTTGCTCGTGCGGGGGCGGTATTCGTCTGGCCCCCGCGACTTAGCTGCTCGTGCGGGGCGGGAGCGGGGGTTTCGGCTAGTGGTGGTCGATGACGCGGTCGATCAGCCCGTAGGCGACGGCCTCGTCGGCCTTGAAGAACCGGTCGCGCTCCATGTCGTGGTTCACCTGCTCCACGGACTGACCGGTGTGGAGCGCGTAGATCTCGTCGATCCGCCGGCGGATGTTGAGGATCTCGCGTGCGTGGATCTCGATGTCGGTCGACTGACCCTCGAAGCCGGCTGAAGGCTGGTGGATCAGGATCCGGCTGTTCGGCAGCGAGAAGCGCTTGCCCTTCGCTCCCCCGGCCAGCAGCAGCGAGCCCATCGACATCGCGATCCCGACGCAGATCGTCTGGATGTCGGGCTTGATGAACTGCATCGTGTCGTAGATCGCCAGGCCGGAATAGATCGAGCCGCCGGGGCAGTTGATGTAGATCGAGATGTCCTTGTCGGGGTCCTGCGACTCCAGATGGAGGAGCTGCGCGACGGTCAGGTTCGCGATCGTGTCGTCGATCGGCGTGCCGAGGAAGACGATGCGCTCGTTGAGCAGGCGGCTGTAGATGTCGAATTCGCGCTCGCCACGCGCGGTCCGTTCAATCACCATCGGGATCAGGGGCATGGAATGCAGCGTAGTCGGTCTACGGGAGGATCACGGCGCTGCCCTCGAACCGGCCGGCACGCAGGTCGGAGAGGGCTTGTTCGGCTTGGTCGAGCGGGTAGGTGGTTACGGTCGTGCGGACCGGCACCTTGGGCGCGAGCGCGAGGAACTCCTCGCCGTCGCGGCGAGTGAGGTTCGCGACCGATCGGATGCTGCGCTCCCCCCACAGATCGTCGTACGGGAAGGTCGGGATGTCGCTCATGTGGATGCCGGCGCACACGACCGTGCCGCCCGGCGCGAGCGCCTTCAGTGCCTGGGGGACGAGCTCCCCGGCGGAGGCGAAGATGATCGCGGCGTCGAGGGGCTCGGGCGGCTGCTCGTCGCTGCCGCCGGCCCATGTGGCGCCGACGGTCTTCGCGAACGCCTGGGTGCGCTCGTCTCCTGCGCGCGTGAACGCGTAGACCTCGCGGCCCTGGTACACGGCGACCTGGGAGATCATGTGCGCGGCCGAGCCGAACCCGTACAGCCCGATCCTGGTCGCGTCCCCGGTGAATCTCAGGGCGCGGTAGCCGATCAGGCCGCCGCAAAGAAGGGGGGCTGCGTCCTGGTCGGGCAGGCTGTCCGGGAGTGGCAGGCAGTAGCGCTCGTCAGCAACGGTCAGCTCCGCGTAGCCCCCGTCGATGTCGCGCCCGGTGAAGCGGCCGTTGACGCACAGATTCTCTCTCTCGGTCTGACAGTAATGGCAGGTGCCGTCGGTCCATCCGAGCCATGGGACGCCGACCCGGCGGCCGTCCTCAGTGGTGGCGACGATCTGGTGGCCGAGCACGACCGGCAGCTTCGTTGCCTCGATCTCGTGGTCGCGCAGGTGAAGATCGGTGCGGCAAACGCCGCAGGCCTTGATGTTCAGGAGCAGCTGCCCGGGGCCGGGCTCTGGGTCCGGGAGCGTGGTCGGTGTGAGGGGCTCGCCCTGGCGCTCGAGGATGACGGCGCGCATCAGTCCTCGCGTGCCGGGCCTCAGATGACGACCGCGTCGAGCCAGGCTTGGCGCGTGGTGTGAACGGCGGGCGGCTCGCCGTCGCGCAGCTCGCTCCGGATCTCGGCGAGCGTGCCGTAGCGCTCGGCCACGACGTTGTGCTGATGGATGGTCTCGAGGTTCACCTGACGGGCCGAGACGAACGCCGCGTCGTTCAGCTGCGGGAACGCCTCGACAACGCCGCGGATCATCTCGCGCACGCAGTCCTCGACGAAGCGCGGCCGGCGGTGAGCCTTCTCGACCACGTGTCCCTCGTCCGAGCGCTTCATCAGCTCGTAGATCTCCGAAGACATCGCCTGCTCGACGATCCCGAGCAGCGTGGCCGCGTCGATCTCGTCGTCGCACAGCTCGGTGCATCCGATGTGGAGCGTTCCGAGCCCGCGCTGGTTGTGGGTCGCCACAGGCACGGCGTCCAGGATCTTGTCGATGTCTTGGTCGTCGAAGCCCTCGTCTTGGAGACGGGTGCGGGCTGCGCCCGCGACCAGCTCCTGGGCGCACGGGCACGCGGTCATGCCCTGCGCGGTGACACCAATCAGCCGGCGGGTGCCGAGCTCGGTGCAGGCCGCCGAGCCGTGCAGCGTGTACAGCTCCTGCGTCTGGATTCCCGACACCGGTGCGGGCTTGTGCTCGGGGAAGCGGGCCTCGATGCTCACCTCGGCGCGTCGTGCGTTTTGCCTGGACCGGACCAGCTGGGCGATGTGCTCGGCGAGCGTCTCGGCCTTGAACGTCGACTCGCCGAGGACGACCTCGCCGATCGCGTCATTGACCACTTCCTCGAAGCGCGACATGTGCGCGCCCTTCTGGTTGGGGCCGAGCTCGACGACGCACTCGAAGCGCGCGGAGAACAGCTGCTCGGTGCCGTTCTGCTGGATCCGGATCACCTTCTCGACGTCGGTCACGCCAACGCGCGAGAGGCTCAGCTGCACCGACGGGAGGCGCGCCTGGACGTCCGTGACGGAAACGCTCGGGGAGGGCTGCGTGTTCATCTACTCCCTTACAGAGTAGTCAGAGCGGCTCGCCGGCCACGGATCCCCTGGACATCGGCGGGGTTTGTGGTATCACTCGTCCTCGGCGCATTTGGGAGACATCGAGAGAGAGTGGGCTGACAGAAGCCCCAGGCCGGGGGCGTCTCGAGGCGTGGTCCTAGGGAGGAGCTCCGGGGCGAGTGAGCGATAAGTCGACGGTCCTTTTAGGTGATGACGCTCCGATAGTGGAGCTTGAAGAGCTGCGACCTTTGATCGCAGAGGGCCAGGAGCGCGGCTACCTGACCATCGAGGAGATCCAGTCGTGGCTAGAGGAATCTGAGGTCACCAAGGAGCAGCTTCAGGAGTTCCACGCCTATCTCGACGATCAGGGCATCGACGTCGTCGACGGCGATGGCCGCCCGGCGAAGTCGGAGGGCTCGAGCGTCGAGGCGAGCGCGGCTCGCGCCGCCGAGCCGCAACCCGACCAGGCGAAGAAGGTCGAGATCGACCTCACGGTCGAGCCGAGCCTCGACTCGCTGCGCCTGTATCTGCGCTCTATCGGTCGCGTCCAGCTGCTGACCGCCGAGCAGGAGGTCGCGCTGGCCCGCCGGATCGAGCGCGGCGACATGATGGCCAAGCAGCGCATGATCGAGGCCAACCTGCGGTTGGTGGTGTCGATCGCGAAGTCGTACCTGGGGCGCGGCCTGACGTTCCTGGATCTGATCCAGGAGGGGTCGATGGGCCTGATCCGCGCGGTCGAGAAGTTCGACTACCGGCGCGGGTACAAGTTCTCGACGTACGCGACCTGGTGGATCCGACAGGCGGTCACGCGCGCGATCGCGGACAAGGGGCGGACGATCCGCATCCCGGTTCACATGGTCGAGAAGCTCAACAAGGTGGTTCACGTCGAGCGTCAGCTGGTCCAGCAGCTCGGCCGCGAGCCCACCTCGGAGGAGATCGCCGCCGAGCTCGAGACCAATGTGCGCGAGGTCCGCGACGTGCTCCGCATGGCCCAGCAGCCGGTGTCGCTCGAGAAGCCGATCGGCGAGGAGGAGGAGTCCGAGCTCGGCGACTTCGTCGAGGATCAGACCGCGGAATCGCCGTTCGAGTTGGCGAGCGAGAGGCTTCGACGCGAGAACCTGCGGCGTGCTTTGGCAGCGTTGCCCGAGCGCGAGCGCGAGGTGATCGAGATGCGCTTCGGCCTCACCGGCGAGCGGCCGTTCACGCTCGAGGAGGTCGGGCGGGCGTTCAACGTCACTCGCGAGCGAATCCGGCAGATCGAGAACCACACGCTCAAGAAGCTCGAGGCGCTGCCCGAGGCGCAGCGCCTGCGTGACGCGTCGTAGGTCGGCGCGGGCGCGCCGCGCCGGCCCTGTGATTTTGTAGCAGAATTGTTGCAGTTTCCAGGGCTTTTCCGTCCGGGGCGGGACGTATGATGCACCGATGGAAGACCGGTGGACGCCGCGAAGACAAGGCGATCTCGGTGAGCTGTCGGCTATGCAGTGGCTTGTCAGCGTCGGCGCGACCGTGTGGATGCCGGTGTTCGCCGCCCCGGATTACGACCTGATAGCGGACTTCGGCGACAAGCTGGTCCGCGTGCAAGTGAAGACATCCACGTGCTGGCATACGGAATCGCTTCGTCGTGGCGCTGTGCACGCGAGGTGGTAACCAGAGCTGGAACGGAATCGTGAAGCGGCTAGACGCGACGCGATGCGATGCCGTGTTCGTTCATGTAGGCGACGGGCGCCGGTGGTATATCCCCGCGTCCGCGTTGGGAGGCGGCAGCGGGATCGTGCTCGGCGGGCCCAAGTATTCGGAATACGAGGTCGAGCCGGGCGAGTCGTTGCAGGCCCGACCGCCCCCGGCTGAACGCTGCTGCGTCGGCCAGCCAACGTTAGACTCACGGCCCCTGGCGGGATTCCCGAGCGGTCAAAGGGGATGCGCTGTAAACGCATTGGCTCTGCCTTCCCAGGTTCGAATCCTGGTCCCGCCATCGGCCAGTTTCGAGCGCTGCGCTTAGCCGCGGCGCGATCCGAGCGCGAGTCCTTCGAGCGCGACCGTGCCGCTGAGGACGCGGATCGTGAGCCGGTGGCGACCGAACCGCGGGCGGGTCAGGAACAGCAGTTGCCGGGAGCGCGTGCGTGCCGAGTGGAGGTCGATCGTGCGGCTGTGGCCGTCGAGCGTCACGGTGAGGTGGCCGCCGCGGGGAGAGCGTTCGCCGACGAGCGCGAGCTCGCCACCGGTGTAGCGGAGTGTGAACGCGGAACCCGGCGTTGAGCTGACGATCGCGCGTCCCTGCCAGGCGCCGCGCAGGCGACGGACGTGCCACGAGCCGACGTAGCGGCCGCCGGACGGATGCAGGCCGGTCGGCACGATGGTCGTCGCCGTAGACCAGGCGCCGGGCGCGCCGTCGGCGCCGACCGCGCGGGCCTGGAACTCATACGTGCGGCCGACGCGGCCGGCGAACTTCAGCGAGGTCTTCGTCGTCGAGGTCACGAGCGTGCGCCACGCCGTGGAGCTGCCGCTCGTCTGCCGGACCTGCACCGTGTACCGGGCTCCGCTCTGATCCGAGCTCCAGCTCACCGGGATACGGGGGCGGGCGACAGCGGTCGAGGCGATCGCCGGCGCATGCACCTTCGTCGTCGGGGGCGGTGGCGACGACGAGGCGGCGGTTCCCGTGCACGGGTGGGTGAAGATGTCCGAACCGAACGAGGTCTCGCCGGAGAGGCCGGCGTAGCCGAGGTGAGGCAGGCCGAACACGTCCTCGACGCTGCGGAGCATCGTGTAGTGGTTGTAGGGGACGGTCGAGACGGTCCCCGGCGCGATGCAGGGTGACAGCAGCACCGCGCCGACGTCACCGCCGCCGGGTCCGTTGACGCCGGGCTCGGGGCTACCGGGTCCGGGGATCTCGCCGCAGCAGGCGGTGGTGTCGCTGGTGGCGGCCTCGTCGAAGGTGATGATCAGCAGGCCGCGCTGCTCGACGAACGCCGGCGAGCTCGTGATCTGCGGAACCCACTGGCGCAGGAACGCGTCGGCCTGGGCGAGACCGCCCGGCTGGCCGTTCGCGCACGGCGAGTCGTGGCCGTCGTCGCACAGGTCGGGCGTGATGAACACGTAGTTGGGCGTGTCCGCGGCCGACGCGAGGTCGTGGGGGAGCAGGCTGAGGTTGACCACGTGCGAGTCGCACAGCGCCGTGTCGTCGATGATCGAGTGGAAGTAGACGAACGGGTTGTGGCGGGTCGCGTACTCGTCGGTCGCCGTCGCCTTCTGGGTGCTGTCGACCGAGTTGATCCCGGGATGGCCGCACTCGGAGGCCTCCCGGCTCGGGTCCGCGCCCATGTCCTCGTTGTAGTCGCGCCAGGTCAGACCGGCCGCCGACAGCTGATCGGCGATCGTCGGCACGTCGGATGGATAGACGCAGCCGCTGCCGATCGCCTGCCCGTTCGATCCGATCGTGCCCGGCACCAGGTTGTCGAAGAACTGGCAGTCGGCCTGGTTCTGGGCGTTCGGCGCCTGGCCGCTGATCATTGCGATGTAGTTGTCGTTGCTCTCGTGCCCGACCGCGTAGTAGTTGGGCAGGTAGGCACCCTGCCCACGCAGCGTCGTCGACAGGTAGGGCGCGGGCGAGCCGGCCCCGAACGTGGTCGACGCCGATTCGTTCTCGAGCACGATCACGAACACGTGACCGATCGGCGGGAGCGCGGCGGCGCCGGCCGGCGCGGCGCCGGCGAGGACCGCAGTCGCGACCGCGGCGATCGCAGCGAGCGCCGCGACGAGTGAAGGCCGGCGCGTCACAGCGGCACCCCCGAGCCACACGCGGCACGCGCGGCGTGGCGGTCGCGCGCGACGGTCTTGCTCCGCTTCGCCACGAGCTTCTTCAACCTGACGCGGTTCGCGCGCTTCTTGGCGTGGCGGAGTTGTCGCTTCGCGCGCGCGAGCGACTTGACGGCCGCGTCATAGCGGCCCGCGGCGGCGCTACACGGCTTCGAGACGTCGACCATCGGCGGGTCGACCGTGTCGTTGGCGAACTGC
Source organism: uncultured Solirubrobacterales bacterium (assembly GCA_963746695.1). Lineage (GTDB taxonomy): Bacteria > Actinomycetota > Thermoleophilia > Solirubrobacterales > Solirubrobacteraceae > Palsa-465. The sequence continues at coordinate 168,364 of CAVVCP010000023.1, forward strand.
CGGTTGTCGCCCTCCTCCTCGAGGAACGCGCACACAGTCTTCTCGCCGTACCCGGTTGGCCTGCCGGCGCCGCGCGCGGTCGCGGTGTATGGCTGACCGGTCGCGGGCTGTGGGCTCAGCTGGGCATCGATCAGCACCGGACCGGGAGTCGTGTCGAATGTGCCACCGCACTCGCCCGCGAGCTTCGCGCGAATCCGGATCGGCGCGGTCGCCGAGTCGAGCGCGCCGGCGTCGGCCGACACGTTGACCACGATCGCAAGCGGCTTGGCCAGGCGCGCGGTCGGTGCGATCGTGATCGCGAGCCGGACCGGGTTGAAGCTGTCGGCGCCGGCAAGCTCGGTGCCGAGCAAGAGCACGGCGCCGGCGAGCGTGGCGATCGCAGCGAGTGCCGCGATCGCGCCTGTCGCCGGGTGGCGGCGGACCGACCGGGCCGTTTCCCTAGCCATGCAACCCGAGCTTCGACGGGTGGCGGAACATCGTCGCCGGCGTGGCCTTGCGATATCGGAAGCGCAGACGCTCGAGGTAGCCGCTCGTCAGCAGCGTGTCGAGGTCGTGGGGCTTGGGACGCTCGAGTGGCGGGGGTGGCTGCAGCGTTGGCAACCCGGTGATCGGCGAGCCGAGTAGCGTGCCGTCGTCGAGCCCGACGTTGCCGCTCGTGTCGATCGGCGCGGCGCCGCTGCATTCGGCGGACATCACCTCGGGTGGCTGTGGCAGCGGCGGCGGTGTGTAGTCGGGCTTGGACTCGAAGTCGAACGCCGCGGCGATGTTGTTCGCGTACAGGTCGCGGGGGGTCAGCGGCGGGAGCCCGTAGCGGTAGCGGATCATCTTCAGGATCGACTCGAAGCCGTAGATCGTGTGGTCGACGTGGCTCCGGCGCGCGTAGGGGGAGACGACGACTGCCGGGATCCGGAACCCCATCTGACCGAAGTCGCTGTTGAGGTCAGAGCTCGCGCGCAAATCGGGGACCCGCGGCGGGACCACGTGGTCGAAGAACCCGCCCCATTCGTCGTACACGATGAACAGCGCGCCGCGCTTGTACTGAGGCGACTCGAGGAACGCGTGAACGACGTCCGCGATGAATGCCTGGCCGACGCGGACGTCGCCATGCGGGTGCTCGTCCCCCGACGTTCCCTGGTCCTCGCCGTTGAATGCCGGATCGACGAACGACAGCGCGGGCAGCGTCCCGGTCGCCGCCTGCTCGTAGTACGTCTGCACCTGGCTCGAACGCGCCACGCCCGGCACGCCCCACAGCGCCGACACCGGAATGTCGGTGTAGAAGTAACGGTTCGAGACGCCCGCCTGCGACAGCGCGTGGAAGATCGTGCTGTCTGGAAACCCGAGCTGGCCGCTCGGGGAGAACGGCAGCGAGTTGTCCATCATTCCGTAGGACTGGCCCGCGTGCATGTACTCCCGGTTGGGGTACGTCGAGGCCAATAGCGAGCAGAAAAAGCGGTCGAACACCGTGAACGCCTTGGCCAGGTGCGGGGTGAACGGCAGGTCGGGCTCGGCGTAGTACCCGATCGAGAACACGTCGCTCTGAGCGCGGAGGAACCCGTCCATCCGACCGCCATCGAGCTCGGTCCGGCCGCCCTGCCACGAGTGGTCTGGGTCGAGGAACCCGCAGCCCTGGTAGTTGTCGCGTAGCCGGTAGGTGGAGTGCGCCTGACCCTGGGTGTCGGTGAACGTGAGCCCGGCCTGGCGCCCGTCGGCGCCCGGCAGCCACCCGAGGTAGTGATCGAACGAGCGGTTTTCCATCATCAGCACGACGAACGTGTCGATCGGCAGGTTGCGCGGAGAAGGGATCTGGTGCGCCCGCTGGCGCCGGGCGGCCTCGGCCACGACCGTGTCGGGATCGAGCGCGAGCCCGAGGCCGGCCGCAAGTCCCGCGGTCACCGCGGTCCGCTGGAGGAACTCGCGGCGCGTGTGGTAGGCATCGGGCGCGATCGCCTGCAGGCGATCGGCCTCGGCAGGGTCCCGGATATCGCCCATGCTCCCGCGCGCGGCGCCCATGCTCGCGAACCATAAAGCGTCGATCTGGCACAGGTCGCACTTGGATTGTGAACAGCTCACTCGCGGGTATAAGCAGCTCATCCAGGACGTTCGGACTCGCGGGAGGAAGTCAGATATGCATCACCGTGCCGTCGCGATCGCGTTTGCCGTGATCACGTTTGCCATGACCGCATCGCCGGCGGCCGCGGCGCAGCTGCCGGTCGTCTACAACGGTGCCCTCGGCTACGCCCACGCCAGTCCCACGGCCAGCCCGCCCGGCGCCAACAACTGGTCCTGCAAGCCGACGGCCGCGCATCCGGTGCCGGTGGTCCTCGTCCACGGGACGTTCGCGGACATGTCCGACAGCTGGCAGGCGCTGTCGCCACTGCTCTACGACAAGGGTTACTGCGTGTTCGCGCTCAACTACGGGTCGTACGACGGCAGCGACTCACTCGGCGTCTACGCCACCGGCGACATCGCGCAGTCCGCCGGGCAGCTCTCGAGCTTCGTGAACAAGGTCCTGGCAGCGACCGGGGCCAAGAAGGTTGACCTCGTCGGTCACTCGCAGGGCGGCATGATGCCGCGCTACTACATCAAGAACCTCGGCGGGGCCTCGAAGGTGAACACGCTCGTCGGCCTCGCGCCGTCCAACCACGGCACGACGCTCGAAGGTCTCTTCACGCTCGCGGGCGAGTTCCCGGGTGGGAGCTCGGTCGCCGGCGCCGACTGCCCGGCCTGCGAGCAGCAGGAGGCGGGGTCGAGCTTCATCACGAACCTGAACGCCGGTGGTGAGACCGCGCCCGGCGTGAATTACACGGTGATCGAGTCCGACAACGACGAGGTCGTTACGCCCTACACCTCGGCGTTCCTGGCGGCGGGCCCGAATGTCACGAACATCCTGCTGCAGAGCCAGTGCTCGCTTGACCAGGGCGAGCATCTGTCGATGCCGTACGACCACATCGCCGACGCCGACGTGCTGACCGCGCTTGACCCGGCGCAGCCGCAACATCCGGCGTGCACACCGGTGCTGCCGGTGTCCGGAGGATGAGCCTCGCTGTCTAACGGTCGTAGTTCGCGATGACGCGGAGCGACAGCCCGGTGAGGACCGCGCCCAGCCCCACGATCACCAGCACCGCAACCGCGATCTGACCGAGGTTCCAGCCGTCGATCACGAGCCCGCGCATGCCGACGATCACATAGCTGACCGGGTTGATTCGCGCGAGCGTCTCCATCAGCGGCGACAGGCGATCGAACGGCACGAAGTTCGGCGTCAGGAACAGCAGCGGGAAGAACAAGAGGAAGCTCGACTGCGTGGCCTGCACGTTGCGCGTCTTCAGCGCGACCAGCAGCCCGAAGCCGGCGTAGGCCACGCCGAACCCAGCCGCCAGTAGCACGATCACGATCGCGCCGGGTACGCCGGTCTCGATTCGAGCGCCGAGCGCGATCCCGACGAGCAGGACGAGGCTGGAGGCTGCGATCCCGCGAACGAGGTCTGCGGTCAGCCGGCCGAAGATGATCGACGAGCGCCGGATCGGCGCGACCAGCAGCTTGTCGAAGTAGCCGAGGTCGATCTCGGTTACGAGCGCGAGGCCCGACGTCGCCGTCGCCACCGCGAACATCAGCGACACCGGGAGCTGGAAGGCGACGTAGCCCTGTCCATTCAGGAACGGGGTGGTGCTCGGGAACGTCTTCGACACCTGCCCGATGTTCACCACGAGGAAGAACAGCGGGATGAACAGCGTCGGGATCGTCGCCTCGGGATAGCGGACGATCTCGCGGGTGGCGCGGCGGCCTAGTAGAAGGACTTCGGTCATTTGCTCACCTTGGACGTCTCTGGTGTGTGCTGAGGCCGTTCCTGCCCTTCGAGCCGGCGGCCGGTCGCCTTCAGGAACACGTCGTCGAGCGACGGGCTGGCGACCGAGATCGCGCCCGCGCGGATCTGGTCGCGTTCAAGCCTGCGCACGATCTCGGCGATCGAGCCGGCGCCGTTCTCGACGTACAGGGCGAGACCGTCGCGCTCGAGCACCACGCGCTCGAGGCCCGGTAGCCCGGACAGTGCGGCTTCGGTCGCCGCCACGTTCGCGCCCTCGACCGAGACCGACACGACGTCGTGCCCCATCTCGGCCTTGAGCTGCTCTGGCGTGCCCTCGGCGACGATCTGGCCGTCGTCGATGATCGCGAGGCGATCGCACAGCTGGTCGGCCTCCTCGAGGTACTGGGTCGTGAGGAACACGGTGGCGCCGCCGGCGTTGATCCGCCGGACCTCTTCCCAGATCGTCAGGCGCGAGGCCGGGTCGAGACCGGTCGTCGGCTCGTCGAGGAACAGGACCTCGGGCGAGTGGACGAGCGCGCTCGCGAGGTCGAGCCGGCGCTTCATTCCGCCGGAATAGGTCTTGGTGCGCCGCTCGGCCGCGTCCGTGAGGCCCACGAGCTCGAGCAGCTCCTCGGCGCGGTTCCGCCCCGCCTGGCCGGTGATCCCGTACAGGCCGCATTGGAGCTCGAGCAGCTCCCGTCCGGTCTGTACCGGGTCGAGCCCGATCTCCTGGAGCGCGACGCCGATCCGCCGCCGGACCTCGGCCCCGTGCTCGACCACGTCCAGCCCGGCGACGGTGGCGCTGCCAGCGGTCGGCGGCAGCAGCGTGCAGAGCATGCGGACCGTGGTCGTCTTGCCGGCGCCGTTGGGGCCGAGGAAGCCGAACACCTCGCCCGCGGAGACGGTCAGGTCGATGTCTCGCACCGCCTCGATTCCGCCCTTGAACGTGCGCCGGAGCGACCGGGCGGCGATCGCGGCATCGCCGGTTCGCCCCGGTGCCGCTGTCATGTCTTCTGATTCGTAGGAAGTCGTGCCAAGCATGATCGTCGACGACGTTAGACACCAACCCGGTCAACGTCTGTCCTCTTCGACCGGCCGGCGCGCCGAAACTCATCGGTCGGGCGAATCTGCGTAACCGGCTGTCTATCCTCGATCGGGATGGACGTGGACCAGGCCACGAGCGCCGAGCTGATCCAGGGCGACGCGGAAGACGTCGAGGAGCCCGCCGAGCGACTCTCGCGGTTGCGCGGTGCGGCGACCCGGCTCGACAGCGAGCCGTCGCTGATCTCGGCGGCTCGCCGGTTCCGCAAGCGGCTGCCCGGAGACGAGAAGTTCGGCGATCCTCTCTCGACCGCGGGGCGCGCTCCCGTCGAGGTGATCGCGCGCGGGGTCTCGGCGCTCCAGCCTGGGCGCGAGAGCGTCACCAAGGAGCTCGGACTGTCCGCGCTTCAGATCTGGCAGTCGCTGTCGGAGGCGACGGGCCGGGGTCGCGGAGAGCTCGAGATGGCGCTGCTGTTCACCGATCTCGTCGGGTTCTCCTCCTGGGCCCTCGGCGCCGGCGACGCCGCCGTGCTCGAGCTGCTGCGCGATGTCGGATCCGCGGTCGAAGTCGTGATCACCTCGCACGAGGGCCGGATCGTCAAGCGCCTCGGCGATGGGTTGATGGCCACGTTCCTCATCCCGGAGGCGGCCGTCGATGCCGCGCTCGATGCTCAGGACGCGATTCGGGATATCGAAGTAGACGGCTACACGCCGCGGATGCGCGCGGGCGTGCACTGGGGCCGGCCCCGAAAGCTCGGGGGCGACTACCTCGGGGTTGACGTGAATGTCGCGGCGCGAGTCGCCGCCGCGGCGAAGGCCGACCAGGTCCTGATCTCGGACGCGCTCCTGGCCCGAATCGATCGGGATGGCGTGCGTACGGGCAGAGCCAAGCGGCTGCGGGCCGACGGTGCGCCGTCGGATCTTCGGGTCGTCCGGGTGACGCGCCCGTAGCGGACCGCCGCAGGGTTCGCCGCCCCGCTCAAATTCCTGCTCGTTGCAGGTTTTCTTGCACTCCGAGCCGCGAGCGGACGTGGGACTGGTCGTGGTGTAGCGTGGCCGCGCGCATCACCGATGTTCAGTCGACGGAGACCATTCACAGACGTCGCACGCGCCACCTTGGCGGCGCTGGCGATCTGCGCGGCGATCGTCGGCCTGAGTTCGAGCTTGCCCGCCGCTCGGGCCGCAGGCACCAGTCAGCTTCAACAGCGGATCACCTCCGGCCAGGGACACATCTCCTCGCTCCAGGGGACGGTGCGCGCCGCCTCCGGCCGCGTTGCCCGGCTCGATGCCAGCATCGCGGTCCTGGCGCGGCGGCTTGGCAGCATCCAGGCCGACATCAACGCAAAGAGCGCCGAGCTGGACAAGTTGCGCCTCGAGCTGAGCGCCGCCCGCACCCGTCTCGGCCATCTCGAGGCGTTCGAGTCGCACGCTGAGCAGGTGCTCGCAAAGCAGCTCGTCGGGAGCTACGAGTCCGCCCCTCCGGACATCGTCACCGTCGTGCTCAGCGCCACCGGCTTCCAGGATCTGCTCAACCGGCTGGCCTTCATGCAGCGGGTCAGCAACCAGGACCTCAACGTCGTCAGCCAGGTCCGCTCCGCACGCCGCGCCGTCGCCGTGCAGGCCACCGGCCTCGGGCGCCTCGAGATTCGCCAGCAAACGATCACCCAGGAGGTCGTTGCGCAGCGAAATCAGCTCGCGCAGACGAGCACCAGCCTCGCGACCCAGCGGGCGGCCGTCGCCCGGTTCCGCAACGCCAAGGCCGGCCAGCTCGCGAGCGCGCGGGCCGAGGTGGGTCATCTCCAGCATCAGCTCGCGCGGGTCGAGGCGGCACAGGCCGCGTTGGCGGCGCGATCAGCCCCGGCGTCGTCGGGCTCGTCGCCGTCGCCGGCGCCGAGGGTCAGCTCCGGCCCGGTGTCCGCCAGCGGCTTCACCTTCCCGCTGCCCAAGAGCGCCGCCGCGCCGCCGAGCGAATGGTCACCCGACCAGGGCGTCGACATCTCCGCTCCCGGCAACACGCCCGAGTACGCGGTGTGCTCGGGCACGATCGTCTTGCACGGCATCGGCGGCTTCGGGCCATGGGCGCCGGTGATCCACTGCGACGGGACGCTCGCCGGCTACAGCTACGTCTACTACGGCCACGCCGGACCCCTGTACCAGCTGCCGATCGGCACCCACGTCAGCGCCGGCCAGGTAATGAGCTCGATCGGGCCCGGAATCGTCGGGCTCTCGTCCGGCCCCCATCTCGAGCTCGGCTTCGCGGACTCGAGCGGCTCGCCGATCGGCGACCAGACCGCGGGCACGATGCTCTCCCTCCTGCGATCCGCCTATGGCGGATAGCTGTCGTTCCCGCCGGCCCGGACGCGGTACCCTGGCGTCCTCGCCCTCTTAGCTCAGCTGGTAGAGCACTTCCATGGTAAGGAAGGGGTCGTCGGTTCGAGGAAGGGGTCGTCGGTTCGAGTCCGACAGAGGGCTTTCCGTTTTTCGCTGCTCAGAGCCATTTATTGGTTTCTGGCGTGAACGCTCGCGGCGGACGCGGCGCGTCCATGTCGCGTCCCCGGGCGAGGAATAGTCGGGACCCGTCACCCTCTGGACTGCGAAACCGATGCCGGTCGATTCCGTCCCGGGCGAGTGCGGACAAGAGGTTGCTCCGCGACGGCGGTTGCGACGCGGCGCCCAAGACTTGCGGGCCGAGAGACAGATCTTCACGGTTTGCTAGTCGCCGACGATCGCTTCGCCTCTGGTTGGTCGCAAGTGTTGTAGATTGTTACCAATCGCCAGGCGACCGCCGCGGTTCCGGAGCTCGAGGCCTTACGGCGCGCCAACGGGACGCTGGCTTGCTCTCATCGGCCCGGGTGGCTGCCTCGAGCCGTTTCGGGAAGTGATGGGGTGGATTCGAGACCACAGACGAGCGTCGACGAGGTGGAACTGGGATACCCGCGGTGACGGACCCGCCAAGGTCATGATGGCGATGGTCGCGCGAGCGAGGCTCTTGGTGCTACGGGCGGGTCAGGCGTTTGACGGTCGCAGAGATCGCTGGAAGTTGCGCGCGCAAGGTGAAAATGCGGCGAGACCGGCCGTCGGATGACGGCGATCGTCGGCGGGATCGTCGCCTCGGTGTGTTTCGCGGTCTCGTCGCTGTGCGCGTCGGTCGCGACCCGCGAAGTCGGTCCCGCCACGACGCTGGCGGGCGTGATGGCGTTCGGCCTGATCCTGGTACTGCCGCCGACGGTGCTCCTTGGTGACGCCGGCCAGCTATCGGTGGGCACGATCGCTCTGATGGGGGTCATCGGCGCGACGAACGTGATCGGTCTGCGGATCGAGTACCGGGCGCTTCGCCGGGGAAAGGTCGGGGTCGTCGTCCCGATCGTATCGACGGATGGCGCGATCGCGGCCGTGATCGCGGTGCTGGTGGGCCTCCAGCTGGGGGCCGACACGGCGGTGCTACTGGCCGTCGTCAGCGTGGGAGTGGTACTGGCGGCCGCCTCGCCCGATCCACCCGACGCCGTCGACGCGAGTCCGGGCTTGCGCTCCAGCGTGCTCGCACTGATCGCAGCAGTCCTGTTCGGTGTCAACCTATACGTGACCGGACACGTGGGCGCCGAGGTGTCGCTTGTGTGGGTGCTGCTGCCGGCCCGTCTGGTGGGAACGGCGGTCGTGGCGTACGGCGGTGCCTGGTGCCACGTGGCCGAGGGGCGGTGTGCTCGTGCTGCTTGCCCTTGCCGGCGCTGCCGAGGTCCTCGGAATCGTCAGCTACAGATCGGCGCCCGGCACGACTCGCGATCGCCGCTGTGCTGGCGTCGCAGTTCGCGGCGCTCACGACCGTCGGGGCGTATTTCGTATTCGGAGAGCGGCTGAACCGGAGTCAGGTGGCGGGGCTCGTGATCGTCGCGGTGGGGGTGGGGCTGATTGCGGCCGGCGCGGGCTGATCCGCCGGTCCCGGACTCAGAGCGTCACGGTCAGCATCCCGTCGCGCACGCGGACCGGATAGACGGGCAGCTTGCGGTTGGAGTAGGCCAGGCACCGCCCGGTCTTGATGTGGAATTCGAGCGAGTGCCAGGGGCAGATCACGATCTCCCCGTCCAGGCGCCATTCCGGCTTGTGGCCTGACGCGACGTCGGCGAATATCGTGCCGGTGACGCGGCCACGGCAGAGCGGACCGTTCTGGTGGAAGCACGCGTTCGGCAGCGCGTAGAAGTCCCCGGCGACGTTGAAGATCCCAATCTGGCGATCGCCGACCGAGACGACTCGATGCTGGCCCGGCGGAAGCGATTCGGCCGGCCCGACCTCGTACTCAGTGCTCATCGCACCGGCACGTCGAGCCCAAGCAGGCGGGCTCGGTGCCACCCATCACCTTGCGCTTGGCGTCGTCCGAGATTGGGATCTGGAGCACCTTGTCGGGGTGATCGAAGTCGTGATGGGGCCAGTCCGAGGCGAACACGACGGAGTTCTCGCCATCGAACAACTCCATCATGAGGGCCATGTCGCGCATCCGCTCGGGCTCCTCGATCGGCTGCGTCGCGAAGTACATGCCGTACAGATAGTGGCTCGGCCGTTCGATTAGCAGCGGCACCTCGCGGCGGCGCTCGCTGTACTCCTTGTCCAGCCGCATGCCGAGCCACGGTACCCAGGTCACGCCCGACTCCGTGAACACGATCTTGAGATCGGGGAACCGGACGGGCACGCCGGTTTCGAGCATGCTGATCGCGTTCGCCGCCATCGAGACCGTATGGCAGATGACGTGGACCGCGAACGTCGTCTCGAACGCCTGGAGGTTGAAGGGGAAGATCGGGTTGAGGGCCTGCACTGAGTGGAGCACGACGGGCAGCCCGAACTCCTGTGCCGCGTCGTACAGCGGGTCTAGGAGCGATGCCCGTAGAGCGGGTCGACACAGCACGTCGGCAGGAACACGCAACCGACGCGCGGATGGTCACCGTACTGGCGTATTTCGTCAGCGGCCGCGACCGGGTCCTGGTTGGGCGCAAGCAGCGCACCGATGAGTCCCCGGTCCTCGCTCAGCCACACGTACCAGCCAGCGGTTGTATGCCCGGGCGAGCGCGACCGCGTAGTCGGGGGGCTTCAGCAGCGCATGCATCAGGAAGCTGTCAGGGAACAGAACGCCCATGTCGACCCCCAGCAGGTCGAGGTCATCCCGCAGTTGCCTGGGATCGCTGACGATCGTTCGCCGTTCCAGCGTCGAGAACGCGGCTCCCGCCCACACCGAGATGTTCGGAGCGAACGCAGGGATGTCGAGGTATCGATGGGGGACCTTCTCGAGCTCCTCGAGCGCCTTACGCCACGGCAGCTCGCAGAAGGGCCGAGGTCCGACGGCCGCTCGTTGATGTGGACGTCGAAGTCGTCGACGAAGGTGTTTTCGAGCGTCGGTGAGCGCTTGTGCTCGGCGAGGATGTGTGGGAGCGCATCTGTCGACATCACAACCTCCTGGGTCCCGGTTTTCGGCGCTGGGTGTCGCGCTCGGCGCTCGCGCGAGCGAGCGCCCGGGATATTGTAAATTGTTAGCAATGTCGGTGCGAATCACGTGGTACGCGCATGCCTGCTTTCGCCTCGAGGGCGGGGGCATGGCGATCGTCACCGACCCTTACACCCCGGAGAATGCGGGTCTCGGGGCGGTGCCGGAACCCGCCGACGCGGTCGTGATGAGCTCCGCAGTTGACGAGTCTCACTCGAACGCGGCGATGGTCCCCGGGTCGCCGCACGTACTCAACGCGCTCGATGCAGTCGATCATCCCTACGACCTGGGCGGGGTGTTCGTCGAGGCGTTGGCCGCGATGGAGGAGTAGGACCGCCCCGACGATCCGAAGGCGAACGCGCTCTATCGCTTCAAAGTCAGAGGGGATCGCGATTTGTCACATGGGCGACATCGGGACCGCGTGTCCGATCCGCAGATCAAGACCCTTCGGGGCCGAGTCGACGTGCTGCTGGCGCTGGCCGCCGGCGGGCGGACGATCCCGCTGCCCGACCTTGACGTAGCGATCGAGCGGATCGGACCCCGAGTCGTGATCCCGATGCACTATCGGACGCCAACGGTCCGGTATCCGGTGGCTCCGGTCGACGCATTCCTCGAGCGCCACGCGAGAACCCCGGTCATCCGCCATCGCGGCAGCACGCTCGAGCTCGATCGGGAGCATCTCCCCGAGCCACCGACGATCCATGTCCTCGAGGCTCTGATGGACCCGAGCGCGCGCGCGTAGTCGGATTGCGTCGGACGGCCACATTTTGTCAACTGTAGCAATGCTCGCCGATCGCGGTCTCTGAACGTGAGCGGCGCGATTCCGTCGCGCTTCCGCGCTGGCCTCAAGGCGGGCGAGCCGTGGTCGGGGCGTTCGCAATCTCGGGTCGGCGCTGACCGCGGAGATCATCGGCGATCGCCGGATACGACTGGTTGGTGTTCGACCTCGAGCACGGTGCCGGCGACGAGCCGGCACTGCTCTCGCAGCTGCAGGCCGTCGCTCATACAGGAGTGGCCGCGCTCGTGCGCGTCGAGGGCGACGACTCAGCTCGCGTGCTCCACGCGCTCGATCTCGGCGCGGACGGGGTGCTCGTGCCACGTCTTCGCTCCGCCGAGGAGGCCAGCGCGTGCGTCGAGTTCTGCCGCTACTCGGCCGCTCGGGGCGCGGCGCGGTACAACCGCTCCTGGCATTGGGGGCTCGCATCGCGGACTAACGACGATGCGGACGCCGAGGTCGTGTGCGCCGTCCAGATCGAGACCGCCGAGGCACTCGCCGACGGTCGCGTGCCATCGCGGCGGTGGACGGCGTCGACGTGCTGTTCGTCGGGCCCTCGGACCTTTCGCAGTCGCTCGGGCTTCGCTGCCCCGCCGGATGATCCGCGGCCTGCTGGAGCGCGTCGCGGCCGTGGCTGAGGCCGCCCGCGAGCACGGCAAGGCGGCCGGCATGCTGGTCGGGACGATCGCGCAGGCACGCGCGTATCGCGACCTCGGGTTTACTTTTCTCGGGTGCGGTTCCGACGGCAGCCTGCTGGCGGTAAGCGCCCAGGAGACCGCAAGACAGCTACTCGAGTTGGCGGGGCGGGTGACGCCGACATCGCCGACCGCGTGGTGACAGAAGGAGGTGACACCGGCATGAAGATGTACGTGGCGGGTGAATGGACCGCCGGCGACGGCGAGTCGACGATCGCGAGTCCCTGGTCGGGCGAGCCGATCGACACCGTGCCCAGGGCCACCGCCGAGCAGGTCGAGCAGGCGCTCGAGGCGGCTGTCGAAGGAGCACGCGCGATGCGCGGGCTCACGGCCTATGAGCGCGCAGAGGCGCTCAACCGTGCCGCCGAACTGCGCGGTCCCGGGTCGAGGAATTCGCCGAGACGATCTCCCGCGAGGAAGGCAAGCCGCTGTCTGAGTCGCGCGGCGAGGTCGGGCGGTGCCCCGACCTGCTGCGGCTGGCCGCCTTCGAGGGGTCACAGCTGCGCGGCGAGGTGCTCCCGCTCGACGCGGCCTTCAACGGCGCCGGCAAGCTCGGTCTGGCGATGCGGGTCCCGTGCGGAGTGGTGGTTGCGATCACTCCGTTCAACTTGCCGCTTCCTCTGGTGCTGCACAAACTGGCCCAGGCGCTGGCAGCAGGCAACGCGGTGATCCTGAAGCCGGCGAGCGCGACGCCGCTGGTGGCGCTGAAGTTGACCGAGCTCATGATCGAGGCGGGATTCCCGCCGCTGGCGTTGCAGTGCGTCACCGGCAGCGGATCGATGCTCGGCGAGCTGCTCTGCTCCGATCCGCGCGTACGGAAGATCACGTTCACGGGGTCAACCGGCGTCGGCGAGCAGATCACGCGTGTAGCGGGCATCAAGCGCCTGTCGCTCGAGCTCGGGGGAACGCCCCGGTCGTACTGCTGCGCGACGGCGACGTCGAGGCGGCTGCCGCTCAGACCGCCTCGGCGGCTACGTGAACGCCGGACAGGTGTGCATCTCTACCCAACGCGTGATCGTCGAGCGAGAGATCTACGCCGACTTCCTCGACGCCCTGACCCCGCAGGTCGGGGCGATCCGGCCCGGTGATCCGATGAAAGACGGGACTCGGCTGTCCGCGATGATCACCGAGGACGAGGCTGAGCGCGTGCAGCGCTGGATTGCCGAGGCCGTTGCCGACGGCGCCCGGGTCGTCGCCGGTGGCGAGTGCGACGGGGCAGTTCATGCGGCGACGCTGGTCACCGATGTGGACCCATCGATGCGGATCTTCCGAGAAGAGCTGTTCGGCCCCGCCGTCGCGGTCACCGCGGTCGCCGACCCCGACGATGCGCTGCGGCTCGCCAACCAGACTTCGTACGGGTTGACGGCGGGTGTGTTCACGAAGGACTTGGACACGGCACTGAAGCACGCCAGCATGTTGGAGGCGGGCGTTGTCTATATCAACGCCGCTCCGCCGTGGAGGGCGGACTTGATGCCATACGGCGGCATCAAGCAGAGCGGCATCGGCACCGAGGGTCCGCGTTACGCGGTCCAGGAGATGACGGAGGTGAGGACGGTTGTCTTCAACCAGCATTGAGCAGCCACACACGCACTACGAGCAAACGGCGGGCGTGGCGCAACGAGCGATCGGCGCTTGACGGTCGCGCAGGCGGTTGTCAGCTTCCTGCGGGCCCAGTATTCCCGTCGGGACGGTCAGGAGCAGCGTCTGATCCCGGCGATGTTCGGGATCTTTGGCCACGGGAACGTAGCCAGTCTGAGCCAGGCCCTGTTCGAGTACGGATCCGAGCTGCCGTACTACCAGCCGTTCAACGAGCAGAGCATGGTTCACAGTGCGGTCGGCTTCGCGAAGGCCTCGAACCGACGCGCGACGCTCGCGTGTACCTCTTCGATTGGTCCCGGCGCCACCAACATGGTCACCGGGGCGGCGCTCGCGACGATCAACCGGTTGCCGGTCTTGCTGCTTCCGTCGGATTACTACGCGACCCGGCGCCAAGGCCGGTATTTCAGCAGCTCGAGCACCCCGTCGCGTTCGACGAGAGCGTAAACGACTGCTTCCGGCCGGTCAGTCGATTCCTCGACCGGGTGAGCCGGCCCGAGCAGCTGACCGAGTCGCTGCTGGAGGCGATGCGGGTCCTGACCGATCCGGCCGAGACCGGCGCCGTAACGATCGCGCTGCCCCAGGATGTGCAGTCCGAGGCGGGGTTGTTCCCG
>CAVVCP010000024.1:0-61017 GCA_963746695.1 uncultured Solirubrobacterales bacterium
GGACGAGGCCGTGCGAGCCATGTGAGCGGTGCGGAAGGTTCCCGCCGTTGCGCTATAGTCGAGCGTGGTTGGCACTCTCGGGCCGAGAGTGCCAAAACCTCCTCAATCGAGCCCCCACTGGAGGCCGCATCTCATGAAGCTCAAGCCCCTTGGCGACCGCGTGATCGTGCGCGCGATCGAGGAGGAAGAAACGACCGTCGGCGGGATAGTTCTGCCTGACACAGCGAAGGAAAAGCCTCAGAAGGGCAAGGTCATAGCCGTCGGCGACGGCAAGATCAGCGAGGACACCGGCAAGCGCATCACGCCGGACATAGCCGAGGGCGACGAGGTCCTCTACAGCAAGTACGGCGGCACCGAGATCAAGGTCGACGGTGAGGAACTGCTGGTCCTGCGCGAGTCCGATGTACTCGCCAAGGTCCAGTCCTAAGGAAATCAGGGACACATGGCTCACAAGGAACTCAAGTACGCCGCCGACGCTCGCAAGGCGCTCGAGGGCGGAGTCGACGCAGTCGCCAACGCGGTGAAGGTCACGCTCGGCCCGCGCGGCCGGTACGTCGTGCTCGACAAGAAGTACGGCGCGCCGACGATCACCAACGACGGTGTGACGATCGCGCGGGAGATCGAGGTCGAGGACGTCTTCCAGAATCAGGGCGCACAGCTCGTGCGCGAGGTCGCCACGGCGACCAACGACGTGGCCGGCGACGGCACGACGACAGCGACCGTGCTCGCGCAGGCGATGGTCCATGCCGGCATGAAGAACGTCGCGGCCGGCGCGAACCCGCTTGGTCTCAAGCGCGGGATCGAGAAGGCTGTCGAGGACGTCGTCAAGAACATCAAGTCACAGTCGACCGAGATCTCCGGCAAGGATCAGATCGCGCGTGTCGCGACGATCTCGGCCGGTGATGAGGAGATCGGCGATGTGATCGCCGATGCGATCGAGAAGGTCGGCAAGGACGGTGTGGTCAACGTCGAGGAGGGTCAGACGTTCGGCATGGATCTCGAGTTCACCGAGGGCATGCAGTTCGACAAGGGCTACATCTCGCCGTACATGGTCACCGACCAGGATCGGATGGAAGCGGTCCTCGAGGATCCATACATCCTGATCGCCAACCAGAAGATCGGCTCGGTCCGCGATCTGCTGCCCGTGCTCGAGCAGACGATTCAGTCGGGCAGGCCGTTTTTGATCCTCTCAGAGGATGTCGAGGGCGAGTCGCTCGCGACGCTGGTGGTCAACAAGCTGCGCGGCACGTTCACCGGTGTTGCGGTCAAGGCGCCGGGCTTCGGCGATCGCCGTAAGCGCATGCTCGAGGACATCGCGATCCTTACGGGCGGCGAGGTGATCACCGAGGAGTTGGGCCTCAAGCTCGAGAACACGCAGATCTCCCAGCTCGGCCGCGCTCGTCGCGTGGTCGTGGCGAAGGACACCACGACGATCGTCGATGGCGCCGGTTCGATCGGATGCGATCAAGGGTCGGATCAACCAGATCAAGATCGAGATCGAGAACACCGATTCGGACTTCGACAAGGAGAAGCTCCAGGAGCGTCTCGCGAAGCTGTCCGGCGGCGTTGCGGTGGTCAAGGTCGGTGCCGCGACCGAGACCGAGATGAAGGAGAAGAAGCATCGCGTCGAGGACGCGCTGCAGGCCACGCGGGCCGCGCTCGAGGAGGGCATCGTCCCCGGTGGCGGGATCGCGCTGTTGCACGCGCAGAAGGCCATCCACCTCGACCTGTTCGAGGACGAGGACGAGAAGACCGGCGCGAAGATCGTGCGTCGCGCGCTCGAAGAGCCGCTTCGCCAGATCGCGCAGAACGCCGGGCTCGAGGGCTCGGTCGTCGTCAGCGACGTCCGCCGCGCGAAGAAGGGCCAGGGCCTGAACGCGGCCACCGGCGAGATCGTCGACCTGGTCAAGGAGGGCATCATCGATCCGGCGATGGTCACGCGCTCGGCGCTCCAGAACGCCGCGTCGATAGCCAAGAACATCCTCACGACCGAGGCGATCGTCGCCGAGATCGAGGACACGAACGGCGGTGGCGGTGGCGGTGGCATGCCTGACATGAGCGGGATGATGTAGCCAGAGCGCGTCGATTGGATTCCAACCGGCACACGTGGCCCAGACGTTCGGATCACAGTCGAGGCCCGTGTGTCGGAGGAGCCAGTAGGCCTGTAGCGCGCGAACGCGCCTGACGAGCAACTGAGTGACTCGAGGGAGACAGTGATGGCAGCCAAGCACAAAGTGACCGTGTCCACACAATCGATGAGCAGCCGCCCTAGCAGCGCGGAGCGACACGCGGCGGAGATTGCGTGGCTCTCCACCCAGCAGGCCGATCTCAAGCGAGAAGCCGCGGAGCGCCGCGCCGAACGCGCCGTCAAGAGCGCTGCGGACGCAGCCACCACGCGAGGCGTCTAACGGATTTCGCGGCCGCTGGTAGGCTTGGGGTCGGGAGCACCAGCCTGACGCGGGCGCCTAGCGAGTGACAGCGCCAATCTGATTCTCCGGAACCGCTATCGCGCGGAGTCCGATTTGTCGCTCGAGCGTCACCCGCTGACCATCGGCCTGGTTGAGGCTGATGAATGTAATTTGCGCCTGTCGTCGTTTCGGCGAAGAGCCGCGCTGAGCGTTCTCGGTGCTCTGGCGGTCACCGGCGTGCTCGGATTCGTCCTCGCCCGGCGGGGAGGGCAATTCAGCACCGCGCTTCATAGCGCTCCAATCGCGCTTCTGCTGCTCGCGGTGCTGCTTCAGATACTCGCGCTGGTGGCTCGAAGCGAGGCCTGGAACATCTGTGTTCGTGCCGCTGGGGGAACCGTTACTCGCCGATTGCTGTTCCGCGCTGCAGGCGTGGGCTACCTCGCGAGCTTGGTGAACGGATCGGTCGGGATGGCTGCGCGGATCGCTTCCCTGCGCCGTGCCGCCCCCGAGAGCACTCCTCGCGTGCCGGCTTTGCTGACAGCCGAGGTTCCGATCATTACCGTCGAAGTCGCGCTGGCGGCGATCTTCTCGTTCACGCTGATAGCTCCGCTCGGCGTTCCCTGGTGGGTGCCCGTGATCGCAGTCGCGATCATGGGCGGTGCGGTCGCTGCTCTGCGCCGGGTTTCCAAGCGCCATCGAACCGGACTGTGGGCGGGCCTGGCGGTGGTGCGTAACAAAGGTCTCGGTCGCGTGATCGCGTTCACGTTGTTGGCGGTGTGCGCCCAAGTCGCGCGCAACTGGCTGATGCTTCGCGCGATCGGCGTAAATGTCTCGGTCTTTGACGCGATGGCCCTGCTGATCGCGATGTTCACCCTCGGCCAGCTTCCGATCGGACCGAGTATCGGGCCTGCTGCCGCAGTGCTGATCCTCGGCGCCTTCGGCGTCGCCGCGACCGCCGCCGCCGGGGTGCTGCTGACAGTGACCGGCATCGTTGGCTCCATTTGCTACGCCGCGTGGGCGATCATCGATCGGATCGTCGCGGGCCGACTCAGACCGAGTCCAGAAGCCGTCGTAGAACCCGTCGTCGCCGTGGCGCCGACCTCAGCCTGACCACTCAGGAGGCGAGAGCTGGCTCGGGAGCGGGTCCTGGTCTACTGCGACGCCGGCGTCCCCGGTTAGCCGGGCGGATAGGATCGTCGGCGCCGATGGACCTCGGATTTCACATCGCGGACTTCACGTGGAACGGAGGCCCGCCCGAGTTGGCTCCGACGCTCGGCCGCCTCGCCCGTGAGGCCGAGGCCGGCGGGATTGCCCGCCTGACCGTTATGGACCACTACTGGCAGATCGGGCCGGTCGGCGCGCGCGAGGAGAGCATGCTCGAGGCGTACACGACCCTTGGCTATCTTGCCGCCGCTACCGAGCGGGTGTTGCTGCACACGCTCGTGACCGGAGTGGTTTACCGCGACCCGGGATTTCTGGCGAAGGTCATCTCCACGCTCGACGTGCTGTCGGGCGGGCGCGCCGGTCTGGGTATCGGCGCGGCGTGGTTTCAGGAGGAGGCGGAAGGACTGGGCTTCGCCTTCCCGCCGCTGGGCGAACGGTTCGAGCGGCTGGAGGAGACGCTGCAGATCTGCTTGCAGATGTGGAGCGAGAACGAGGGTCCTTTCGAGGGGCGGCACTATCGGCTGGGGCGCACGCTCAACTCGCCGGCACCGCTCAGTCGACCCCATCCGTTCGTCCTCGTCGGCGGTGGCGGGGAGCGCAAGACCCTGCGCCTGGTGGCTCAGTACGCCGACGCCTGCAACATCTTTGGCGGCGGCGATGACGCCCGTCGCAAGCTCGACGTCCTGCGCTCGCATTGCGAGACGGTGGGACGCGATTACGACGAGATCGAGAAGACGACGATGATCAACATCGACGCCTCCACCTCCCACGGTGAGCTGCTCGACATGCTCCGCGCCGGCCACGAGCTCGGCTTCGCCGCCACGTATGTATTCGCCCGCAACCCCGAGCCGCTGGCCGCCATCGAGCTGCTCGCCGGGGCAGCCGGCGAGGTCGGCGGCTGGTAGGACTGGGCCGAGGACGTAAACGCCAGCAGCGCGATCTGCGCGGGGTACGCTCATCGGATGCCGATGCCCAAGCGGTCTAGCGTCGATGACTTCTTCGCTCAACTCAGTGACGTCCAGCGGCCGCACCTCGAGGCGCTCAGGAAGCTGAGCCGAGATGCCGACCCGGAGGCGCGGGAGGAACTGAAGTGGAACCTGCCGGCGTACGTCCGCGGCGAGAACACGAGCCTGTGGATGCTCCAGAACTTCAAGAACCACTGCTCCCTGCGGTTCCCGCCACCGTTCTTCGCCACCCAGAAGGACGCGGTTGAGGCCGCCGGCTATGAGGCCGGTGAGGGCTTCATCAAGCTCCCCTACGACCGCGACCTGCCGAGCGAGCTGCTGAAGGAGCTGCTGAAAGCACGGGTCGAGGAGTACGCAGCGACTGGCGCCGGCTGGAACGACCGCTGAGCCCGGCTACTAGGCCGCGGTCACCGACCGCAGCTCCTCGAGCGCCTCGTCCATCAGTCGCCGGAAGACGGTCGGGTCATCCTGCTCCACCCAGTGGGCGAAGGCCACGTGAAAGACGGTCACGCCCGCTTGGGCGGCGAGGATCGCCGCGTTCGCTGAAACGCCCCGCTCGACCAGGGCAGCCTTGATGGCGCCGGCGAGGTTCTGCAGCTTGATCAGCTCACGCTCCTGCAGTTCGGGATTGGCCTCGATGATCGCCGCGCGGATCCGGGCGAAGTCGTGGCGCTCGGTGAACATCTCCGCGACCGGATCGAGTCCGGCCGCCACGACCGCGAGCGGAGTCGCGTCCGCTGGGGCAGCGGCAACGCCCTCGAGCCAGAGGCGCTGGAGCTCGTGGCTGCCGCTGAACAGCACCTCGCGCTTGTCCGAGAAGTAGCGGAAGAAGGTGCGCTTCGTCAGCCCCGCGCGCTCGGCGATCTCGGCGACGGTCGTCGCCTCATATCCCTGCTCGTCGAACAGTTCGATCGCGGCACTCATCAGGCGGCCCTGGGCGTCTGGTTTCCAGCGTGACATCTGAACAGAGCGTAGTTGATGACACCAGATGACATCGGGTGCTATGGTGATGACACCAGGTGACATACTCCCACCGACTGGAGATTTCCATGCGCGTATTCGTAACCGGTGCCTCAGGCCACATCGCCTCCGCCGTCATCCCCGAACTTCTCGACAACGGCCACCAGGTCGTCGGCCTGGCGCGCTCTGATGCATCCGCTGAGGCAGTCGCCGCACTCGGCGCCGAGGTGCGCCGCGGCGATCTCGACGACCTCGACGGTCTGAGGGCCGCCGCGGGTGAGGCCGACGGCGTGATCCACCTCGCGTTCAAGCACGAGGCGATGCGCACGGGCGACTACATGAGCGCGGTCGCCGCCGATATGGCCGCCACCCAGGCGATCGGCGAGACCCTCGTCGGCACCGACAAGCCTTTCGTGCAAACCGGTGGCACGCTGATGCTCGCCATGGCCGGGATCACCGGACGCCCCGGCACCGAGGACGACCAGTCCGACGGCGGGCCCCGGACCGACGCGGCGAACTACACGATCAGTCTGGGGGGGCAGGGAGTGCGCTCCTCGGTCGTCCGGCTCGCGCCGATGGTCCACAGCGAACTCGACCATCACGGCTTCACGCCCGCGCTGATCGGCTTTGCCCGTGAGAACGGCGTTGCCGCCTACACCGGCGACGGCAGCAACCGCTGGCCGGCGGCGAACACACACGACATCGGCGTGCTCTACCGACTGGCGTTGGAGAAGGCCCCCGCCGGCTCGACGTTCCACGGCGTCGGTGATACGGGCATCACCCGCAAGGTGATCGCCGAGACGATCGCTGGCAAGCTCGGAGTCGAGACCAGGAGCGTCACCGATGCGGAGGCGCCGCAGTACCTCGGGTTTCTCTCGGTCTTTGCCGGCTTTGACAACCCGACCTCAAACGACAAGACCCGCGAGGTGCTCGGCTGGGAGCCGAACCATCCGGGCTGGGTCGAGGACGTGGAGTCGGGCCACTACTTCGGCTGAGGCAGCCTGCGGTCGGCGACGCCGACGGTGCTGCTGGCCCCAACAGACCAGCAGCACCGCCATTCGCCGGTGTGCGCGTCTACGCCGCCCAGCGAAAGCCGGTGGCCTCGGGGCGCGGCGCCAGCGGGCTGGCCGGCAGGCCGCCCGGGGGGTCGTCCTCGTTGTAGGCGCTCGGCGCCACGTCGTTGGGCGCGTCGGCGTGGAACAGCGCGGCCAGCAGCTCGATCTGCCCGCGGCCGACGCCCAGCTCGCCCATCCCGCCGCCGTACATCGGTCGCCGCTCCCGCGCGCAGCGCGCGTACACCTCGAACAGCGCACGCAGGCTGCCGATGCGCGACGGCTTGACGTTCACGACGCGCGCGGGAAGCGGCGTCGCGCCGATGTCCTCGGCGCTGTGGATCGGCGCGTCGTAAGCGACGCGCTCGACGTGATCGGTGAGCCGCCGCGCGGTCTCGGGGAGGTCGTGCGGATCCTCCAGGTAGGCGTCCGGGAACGCCGCGATCACGCGGTCGTACAGCGAGTCCAGCGCCTGCGGATCCTTCACCTCCAAGCCGTACTGGCCTTTGAAGTCGATCGTGTCGACCGCGCCGGTCGCCGCGACCTCGTCGATGAGCGCGGGCGACCAGGTCGCCTCCGCGTCGAGCTTGAAGTGCACGCCCGGCGAGCGGGCGAGCCGCCGGCGCACGTGTTCGATCGAGGGCTGCTCGCCAAGGCCCAGCGAGTTGACGAAGCGCACCGGCCGCGGCTCGAGGCCGAGCACGTCGTGTAGGGCACGGCCG
Organism: uncultured Solirubrobacterales bacterium; assembly: GCA_963746695.1. Classification (GTDB taxonomy): domain Bacteria; phylum Actinomycetota; class Thermoleophilia; order Solirubrobacterales; family Solirubrobacteraceae; genus Palsa-465. Next base: position 7,272 of record CAVVCP010000024.1, read on the forward strand.
GCTTGGCGCAGCGCGAGGTCCAGCGCCGCTGACTCGAACGCCCAGTTGCGATAGCGCCGGGCCGCCTCCCACGCCGGCGGCTTGGGCCACGGATCGAGCGTCGAGAGGTGGTCGCAGAAGCCGGCAAGCGTCCACTCGCCCGCGAGCGGCAGCGTGAGCTGCGCCTCGTGCAGCGAGGTGCCGTCCTCGACGTGGACCGAGACGTCCTCCCCGAGCCCGGAGGCGCCGGCACCGACGAGCCGGACGTGGGTCGTGACGCGCTCGAACTCGTGGGCGAGGACGGCGTGCAGCCGGTCGTACTCGCACGACTCGACGACGAGCGGCAGCTCCGCCAGCCGCGGCCAGAGGGATTCGGTGTAAGCCATCGCCGCAGCCTCAGTCGCCGAGTCCCTGCGTCACTCGTTCTACGCCAGCTTCAGCGGGACCTGACCGTACGGGTCGATCCGGTACACCAGTGACACGCGGTGATAGCCGTCGGCGATGTCAGCGCTGCCTTCGCTGCTGACCACAAGCACAGGGCTGAGACGCTTGCCCTCGATGGCCTTGATCAGGTCTTTCATGACGCCGGGATCATCCAGGGGCGCAGGGCTCAGTCCGGCGGCGCGGAGGATGTCGTTCGCGCGCCGTCGCGTGATCGGCGCCTTGCGCAGACGCTTGACGAGCTTGGCCACCGAGTCGCTGTCGAGCTTCAGCGACAGATACGCCTCGGCGGAGTCGTAGTCGTGGGGCGCGACGTCGTCGAGCCATCTGATCGTCTCCGCCGGCGTGGTGTCCGGGATGTCTGGCTTCGCTTTGGCCATCGGCCGATGATGCCACCTCCAGGGCCGGGTCACCGCGGATCGGCAACGCATAGAAGAACCTCAATCGACTACACGGAGAATCAGTCTTTGACGTCTATGCCAGCGGCGCCTAAGGTGCGGGCCGAGCTTCCCGTCCCGGAAAGGCGCCAATGGCTATCACGACCACTCTTCCCACCACTGCGCGACCGAAGGATCGCTGGGCCTCCGGCGTCACTCCGTACGCCGAGATGGGCTATTACGACAGCGACTACGAGCCGAAGGACACCGACATCCTGGCCGCGTTTCGGATCACGCCCCAGCCCGGGGTGGACGCGATCGAGGCGGCGGCCGCGGTGGCCGGGGAGTCTTCGACCGCGACGTGGACGGTGGTGTGGACGGACCGGCTCACCGACCACTCGAGCTACCAGGCCAAGGCCTATGAGGTCAGCCCGGTGCCCGGACGCGAGGGCGAGTACATCGCCAGGATCGCGTACGACATAGACCTGTTCGAGGAGGGGTCGATCGCGAACCTGACGTCGTCGATCATCGGCAACGTGTTCGGGTTCAAGGCGCTGCAGGCGCTGCGGCTCGAGGATCTGCGAATCCCGCCTCAGTACGTCAAGACGTTCCAGGGTCCGCCGCATGGGATCGTGATGGAGCGCGAGTACCTGGACAAGTTCGGGCGGCCGCTGCTCGGCGCGACGGTCAAGCCGAAGCTGGGGTTGTCGGCGAGGAACTACGGCCGCGTCGTGTACGAGGCGCTGCGGGGTGGCCTGGACTTCACCAAGGACGACGAGAACATCAACTCGCAGCCGTTCATGCGGTGGCGCGACCGGTACCTGTACTCGATCGAGGCCGTCAACCGGGCGATGGCGGCGAGCGGTGAGGTCAAGGGCCACTACATGAACGTCACCGCCGCGACGATGGAGGACATGTACGAGCGCGCCGAGTTCGCCAAGGAACTGGGCAGCGTGATCATCATGATGGACCTGACCGTCGGCTACACCGCGATGCAATCGATGTCGAAGTGGGCGCGGCGGAATGGGATGCTGCTGCACCTGCACCGCGCCGGGCACGGGACGTACACGCGCCAGAAGAACCACGGCGTCTCCTTCCGGGTGATCGCCAAGTGGTGCCGGCTGCTCGGCGTCGACCACCTGCACGCGGGGACGGTCGTCGGCAAGCTCGAGGGCGACCCTTCGATGATCAAGGGCTACTACGACACGCTGCGGGAGAACTTCATCCCCGAGAACCCCGAGCACGGGATCTACTTCGACCAGGACTGGGCCTGGCTGCCGGCGGTCATGCCGGTCGCCTCGGGCGGGATCCACGCCGGCCAGATGCACCAGCTGCTGCGGTACCTCGGCGAGGATGTGATCCTCCAGTTCGGCGGTGGGACGATCGGTCATCCGATGGGGATCGCCGCCGGCGCGACCGCCAACCGGGTCGCGGTCGAGGCGATGATCCAGGCGCGAAACGAGGGCCGCGACTACTACCAGGAGGGCCCCGACATCCTCGCGCACGCCGCCAAGGGGTGCCCTGAGCTCGACGCGGCGCTGCAGGTCTGGAAGGACGTCACGTTCGAGTTCCAGTCCACGGACACGCCCGATTGCGTGCTCACCCCGACCCCCGCCTGAGCCGACCAACCCGGCCACAAGGAGACCGAACATGCGGATCACCCAGGGGACGTTCTCGTTCCTGCCCGACCTCACCGATGAGCAGATCGCGGCCCAGATCCAGTACGCGCTGACGCACGGCTGGGCGATGTCGGTCGAATACACCGACGACCCGCATCCACGCAACTCGTACTGGGAGATGTGGGGCCTGCCGATGTTCGACGTGGCGCCGCATGACCACGAGATCGTGCTGCGGGAAGTCCGGGCCTGCCGCGAGGCCCACCCGAGCCACTACATCAAGCTGCTCGCGTACGACTCCAGCCGCGGCCGTCAGACGACCGCGCTGAGCTTCCTCGTGAACCGTCCCACGGATGAGCCCGGCTTTCACTGCGATCGCACCGACGCCCACGATCGGGTCGTCCGCTACCGGCTGCGCCCGTACGCGGCCGACAGGCCGTCCGGTCGTCGCTACGTGAACACGAACACGAACACGAACACGAACGGAGCCCACCCGTGACGGTGCTCGAAGCGGTCCCGCCCGCGGGGATCGACGTCCAGGGGATCCTGCGCGACGCCGACATCGAAACCGTGCTGGCAGAACTCGATCGTGACCTGGTCGCGCTGGCGCCGGTGAAGACCCGCATCCGCGAGATCTCGGCGCTGCTGGTCATCGATCGTCTGCGCCGCGAGGCCGGGCTGACCGCGGCGCGACCGACGCTGCACATGTGCTTCACCGGCAATCCGGGCACCGGGAAGACGACGGTCGCGCTGCGGATGGCCGACATCCTGTACCGGCTCGGCTACATCGCGCGCAACCACGTCGTCTCGGTGACCCGCGACGACCTCGTCGGCCAGTACGTCGGCCACACCGCGCCGAAGACCAAGGAGGTGCTCAAGCGCGCGTACGGCGGCGTGCTGTTCATCGACGAGGCGTACTACCTGTACCGTCCCGAGAACGAACGCGACTATGGGGTGGAGGCAATCGAGATCCTGCTCCAGGCGATGGAGAACGAACGCGAGCGGCTGGTGGTGATCCTGGCCGGATACCAGGACCGGATGGACCAGTTCTTCGCGCTGAACCCGGGGATGTCCTCGCGCGTCGCCCACCACATCGACTTCCCTGACTACACGCTCGATGAGCTGCTCGGGATCGCCGAGCTGATGCTCGCGGCCGAGTCCTACTCGGTGTCCCCGGAGGCCGGCCAGGCGCTGCGCGACTACCTCGAACGGCGGATGCGCCAACCCCGATTCGCCCACGCTCGCAGCGTCCGCAACGCGCTCGAGCGCGCTCGGCTGCGGCACGCCAACCGGGTGTACGAGGCGGCCCGGGACGGCCACACGCCGACGCTCGAGGAGCTAGTGCGGATCGAACCGCAGGACATCCGGACCAGCCGGGTGTTCGACTCGGGAACGCAGGCCGCGTGAAGCCGCGCCCGATCATCCTCGGGGTCGTCGGCGACAGCGCGTCGGGCAAGACGACGATCACCCGTGGCCTCGTCCGCGTGCTCGGCGAGGAGCACGTCACCCACGTCTGCACCGACGACTATCACCGCTACGACCGTCGCCAGCGCGCCGAGAACGGCATCACGCCGCTGCACCCCGATTGCAACTACCTCGACGTCCTCGCCCAGGACCTCGAGCACCTCCGGCGCGGCGAGCCGATCCTCAAGCCGGTGTACCGCCACCAGGACGGCACGTTCGGACCGCCGGTCTACGTCCAGGCCGAGCGGTTCACGGTGATCGAGGGGCTGCTCGGCTACCACCTGCCCGAAGATGCGCGAGGTCTACGACGTGCGGGTGTTCCTGAACCCACCCGAGGAGCTACGGCGCCGCTGGAAGGTCCAGCGCGACTGCTCACGGCGTGGCTACACGACCGACCAGGTACTGGCCGAGCTCGACCGGCGCGAGTTCGACTCGGCGGAGTTCATCCGGCCCCAGTGCCGCTCTGCCGACATTGTCGTGTCGTTCCTGGCGCCCGATGGCGATGTCGACGGCGATCAGACCCAGCTCGACGCCGAGCTGACCTTGCACGACGGACTTCCGCACCCCGATCTGAAGCCGCTCGTCGACGGCGACCCGGACGGTCTGACGCTCGACGAGCACGAGGGACACTGGACGCTCCGGATCCCAGGCCGCATCGATCCCGAGCGTGCGGCGGCGATCGAGGAGGCGATCTGGGAGCGGATGCACTTCGCCACCCACCTGCGGGCCCGCCGCCTCGGGGAATTCACGATCGGGACCGCGCTCCACCGCTCCGAGTCGCTCGCGCTCGTGCAGCTGCTGATCATGTACCACCTCGTCACGGCGAAGGCGACGGTCGCGGTCGGCGGCGAGTCGGTGCGGAGCCTGAACGGCTTCCGCGCCGCGCACCCGGCCGCGGCCTCGTCGACTGCCTCTCCGTAGCCGCGGCCGCGTCGCGGGCGAACGCCAGGAACGAGCTCACCGCGGGCCGCACCGGTCCGACCGCGGCGCGCAGCACGAACCACCTGCTCCCGGGAGGGCCGTCGTCGAGCCGGATCTCGCCGAGCCGGCCTGACGCGAGCTCGCCTTCGACGGCGTCGCGGGAGATCAGCGACACGCCCAGGCCGGCGCGGGCGGCCTGCTTGATCGCTCCGTTCGAGGCGAGCGTCAGCTGCCTCGGCGCCATCCCCCGGTCGGCGAGGAACTGCTCGTTCAGCGCGCGCGTGCCTGACCCAGGCTCGCGGAGCAGCCAGGCCCGATCGCCGAGGCTGGCCGCCGGCACGCTCGCGGGGCCGACCGCGGGGTCATCGGGAGCGGCGATGCAGACGATCTCGTTCTCGAACAGCGGCGCGGCGACAATCCGGTCGTCGGCGGGCGGCTTGCCGAGGATCGCGACGTCGGCCCGACGGGAGCGGATCCGGTCGAGCACCCGCTCCCGGTTGCCGACGTCGAGCGTGAGCTCGATTCGCGGATGCTCGTCTGAGAACGCGCGCATCAGCGGGGGCACGAACGACTCCGCGGCGGTCGTCACCGCGATGATGTGCAGACGGCTCGCGGCGAGCTCGACCGCCTCGCGTACCGCCTGGCGTCCGGAGTCGAGCAGGCCCACCACATCGCTGGCATAGGGGACGAACGCGGTTCCGGCGCCGGTCAGCCGCACCCCCCGTCCCGAGCGCTCGAACAGATCGCAGCCGAGCTCCCGCCCGAGCGCGGCGATCGCCGAGGAGACCGATGGCTGTGTGACCATCAACGCTTCCGCCGCGGCGGTCACCGAGCCGCCCTCGACCACCGCCAGGAACGCGGTCAGCTGCGTGACAGTTATAGCCATCTATCTAAGGGTCGAAGCAGCTGCATTGGTGATCATGAAAGATAGATGACAAACGCGCCCCCGAGCCGCTGTCCCCCGAAGCTGGCATCCTGAGCTGAGCATGGATTACCTCGACGCGGCACTCGCGTTCCTCATCGCGATGGCGATCACGGTGGCGCTCACGCCCGCGGCCGCGAGGTTCGCGAGGAAGGTCGGGGCCCTCTCGCCGGCGCGGGACCGGGATCTCGGCATCCCGGACACGCCACAGCTCGGCGGCCTCGCGATCCTCGCCGGCGTGGTGGTGGCCGCGTTCGTGTTCTTGCCCGGGACGATCCGGCTGGCGCACGCGGCGGGCGCCCGTCCCGGCTCGCACGGGACCACCCACACTTGGGCGATCGTCGCCGGCGCGTGTGTGATCACGCTCGTCGGGGCCGTCGACGACGCGCTCGAACTCGCCGTGCCCTGGAAGTTCCTCGGGCAACTCGCGGCCGCCGGGATCGCGGTCGCCGGCGGCGTCGTGGTGACGGACCTGACGTTGCCGTTCGTCGGCTCGCTGAGTTTCCCCCATGAGGGCTGGGTGCTGTCGCTGATCTGGCTGGTCGGGATGATGAACGTGGTGAACTTCTCAGACGGTGTCGACGGCCTGGCCGCGGGGTTGTGCGCGATCGACGGCGTCGCGTTCGCGATCATCGCGTTCGATCTCGGGGCAAGCTCGGCCGCCGTGCTCGCCGCGCTCACCGCCGGCGCGTCGCTCGGCTTCCTGTTCCACAACCGGTATCCCGCCTCGAGCTTCATGGGTGACACCGGCGCCAACCTCCTCGGTTACCTACTCGGCGTGGTGTCGATCATCGGGTCACTGAAGACCAACACGTTGCTCGCCTTGTTACTACCGCTGTGCATCCTTGCGGTGCCGTTCCTGAATATCGGGTTCGTCGTCACCAAGCGGGTCAAGTCGGGTCAGATGCCGTGGGCGTCCGGCTCGGAGCACTTTCACAACCGGATGGCGCGGATCGGCTACAGCCAGCCGAAGATCGTCGCCTATCTCTACGGCTGGGCGCTGATGTTCGCCGGTGTCGCACTCGCGTTGCGCTTCGTCCCATACTCGGATCACCACGGCCATTACCGGCTCGGCTGGTCGCTGGTCATCGGGGCGATCGTGCTGATCGCGCTGGCGGCGAGCACGTATCTCGCGTACCTGCTCGAGATCCCGAAGTACAAGCCGAAGACGGCGATCCGGGTGAGACGGATGATCGCGGACAAGCGCCGGCCGCCACGCGAAAGAGTTCGATCGTAAAGCCATTGTTCTATTGGTCGTCAGCGTATTTGCGCTGGCGGGCGCCAGTGTCGCGGGGCGTCGGGACCTGCTCCGTGTGCAACGGCGGACGAAAAGCGTCGTTGCGCGAGGCGATCCCGACGGTCGCGAGTTCGGCAGGAGCGGCAGTGCTCGGAGCCGGATCGCGGGATCGCTCAGCCCGACGACGGTCGGGGGCTGCTCGTGCTGATCACCGATGTCAACGAGGGCAACGTCCGTGTGCTGGTATGCAGCGACGACGGCGATGAGCCGGCCGACACCGACGTGGTGCTCGAGCGGCACTTGACCGGGTGTCCATATCGCCTACTCGTCCACGGCGATCTGGCGTGCTCGATTCTCACGCCGCGGCTGTCCCATTGCTCGGGGCGGATCGACCGCGAGCTCGTGCCACGAATCGTCCGGCGCGGGCGCGGCATGGACTACAACTGGCGCGGCCTCGGACGCGGGACGCCGATCGTCAGCGAATCGGACCCTCGCGCGGAGGCGAAGGCGAGAAAGCTCGAGCAGGTGCGCACGGTGCAAGCCCGCGCGAGCGAGCTGGGCTTGAAGATCCATCCGCTCAGACCGTGACGGCTCGGCTCAGACCCTCACGGCCTGTATCGGTCCCTACCGGCTAGCCCTACCCCTCAAGACTCCGGCCCTCCGGCTGGTCAGCGCGGGCCGACGGGTTCAGGCTGGGGTCCATGATCAAGCGCCTCTCACCGACCGCCATTGGTCGCTGGAGCACGCGCCGGCCCGTGCTTGCGATCGCCGCCTGGTTGACGTTCGTCCTCGTGGCCGTGCTTGCCCTTTCGCTGACCGGCTCCAAGCCGCTCGACAACGGCGCCGTCGGTGAGTCCGCGCGCGGGTATGCGCTGATGGACTCGCACCAGCTCGGCCTTCCTTCGCAGCAGTACGCCTACCTGCACAGCGATGCCCTGATCGCTTCCGCGCCGGAGTTTCGGAGCGCTATCGGCGAGGTCGCGACACGGATGGGCGCCGTACTCGACGGCCGGCCCCGGATCAGCGTGTCTCGCGACAACCACGCCGCGCTCCTGACAGCCCAGGTCACGAGGCCGTTCGACACGCCACGACTGGAAACGTCGGTGGCGACCGTGGCCGCGAGTCATCCGGGCGTGAGCGCGACGCTCGTCGACCCGACCTCGGGTTCCGGCAACGACCTGCACCGAGCCGAGCAACTGTCGATTCCGGTCACCCTGCTCGTGCTGCTGATCTCGTTCGGCGCGCTGGTGGCCGCGCTCGTGCCGGTGGCGCTCGCCGCGACGGCGGTGATCGCGGCGTTCGGGCTGCTCGGCCCGATCAGCCACTTGTTCCCGCTCGACGACAGCGTCAAGACCGTGGTCCTGCTGATCGGGATGGCCGTCGGCGTCGACTACGCGCTGTTCTACGTCGTCCGCTCCCGCGAAGAACGGCTCCGAGGGGCCTCGACGCGCGAGGCGCTCGAGCGCACGTCGCGCACCTCCGGGCGCTCGGTGCTGATCGCCGGCACGACCGTGGCGATCGCGATGGCCGGCCAGTTCGTGGTCGGCTCGGACATCTTCAACGGGATCGCGGCCGGAACGATCGTCGTGGTGGCGTGCGCCGTCGCCGGGTCGGTGACGGTCCTGCCCGCGCTCCTCCAGCTGCTGGGGCCGCGCATCGACCGCGGACGTATCGCGTTCCTGCCGCGACTGGCGACCGCCGGCGAGTCGCGCTTCTGGTCGGCGCTGGTCGACCGGGTTCTGCGCCGGCCGGTGCTGGCCGCGTGCCTGTCGGCCGGGCTGCTCGTCGCACTCGCGGTCCCGGCGCTCGGGATGCAGGTGGCGAAGCCGAGCTCGGCTGCGCTCTCCTCGGCGAGTCAGTCCGATCTCGCGGCGCAGATCACGGGCGAGTTCCCGAGCATGTCCTCGCCGGCGCTCGTGGTGGCGAGCTGGCCGGTCGCCGAGCGCGGCGCCGTACGTCAAGCGGTCGGCCGCCTCGAGGCCCGTGCCGCAAGCCAAGGAATCGCCCACCCACCGTTCAGCGTCGGGCTCGATCAACACGGCAACGCGCTTGTCCTGGGGCTGCCGCTGACCGGGTTCGGCGACAACGCCCCGAGTCGGGAAGCGGTGCGTGAGCTACGCGAGGTGCTGGTCCCCGCGACGCTCGGGCGCGTCCCCGGCGTCCACACCGCGGTGACCGGCGACACCGCGGAGGACATCGACTTCACCAATCAGATGCGGCACGGCGTGCCGTACGTGGTCGTGTTCGTGCTGGCGCTCGCGTTCGTGCTGCTGCTGGTCGCGTTCAGGTCGATCGTGGTGCCGATCAAGGCGATCGTGCTGAACCTGCTGTCGGTCGGCGCGTCGTATGGGGTGCTCGTGCTCGTGTTCCAACACCATTGGGCCCAGGGCGCGCTCGACTTCCGCTCCGACGGCGCGATCATCTCGTGGCTGCCGTTGTTCCTGTTCGTGGTGCTGTTCGGCCTGTCGATGGACTACCACGTGTTCATCCTGAGCCGGGTGCGGGAGGGCGTCGACTCCGGGATGAGCACTGAGGCGGCGCTGCGCTACGGGATCGGGCGCACCGCCGGTGTGGTCAGCGCCGCCGCGCTGGTGATGGTCGGCGTGTTCTCCCTGTTCGGGACCGCGAGCGCGCTCGACCTCAAGGAGGCGGGCGTCGGGCTGGCCGTGGCGGTCCTGCTCGACGCGACCGTGGTCCGCGGCGTGCTGCTGCCGGCGACGATGCAGCTGCTCGGCGAGCGCAACTGGTACCTGCCGGGTTGGCTTGCGTGGCTCCCGCGGGCGAGCCTCGAAGGGGAGACCCTCGAAGGCGGGGCCGCGGATGCGCACGCAGTCGGTCCCGACGCGCAACCGGTCCTGGTCTCGGTGGCGGAATGACGCGACAATCCCGTCAAGCATGAGGGCGAAGTTCTACCTCCTGGTTCCGGCCGCGTTCGCAGCCGGAGTTGGCGCCACTTGGCTGGCGGCTCACGCCGGCGCCGATCGGCCGACCGAGCCGGGGCCGGTGCTGACCGCCCTCGTCGGCGCGTCGCTGATCGGCTGCGGACTCGCGTCGTGGCGGGCGAGGCCGGAGAACCGGCTCGGCCCGGTGATGGTCCTGACCGGCTTCCTCTGGTTCGCGGGACTGCTGAGCGAGGCGACGAGCGCGCCGCTGTACACGCTCGGAGTTGCGATCGAGTACGTGTTCCTGTGCGGCTTCATCTACATCGTGCTGTCGTTCCCGTCGGGACAGCTGCGCACGGCGCTCGACAAAGCGATCGTCGCGCTCGCGATCGCCGGCACTGGCCTGCAGGTGGTTGCGATGCTGTTCGGGAGCGGATCAGGGCTGCGCTGCGGGGGAGGCTGCGGGGACAACCTGATCCAGGTCTTCCACGACAACGGCTTCGCGCTCGCCCTGCTCAACCTCCAGCGGGCGCTCGGCGCGATCCTCACGCTGACCGCGGTGGCTCTGCTGACGTATCGCTGGGCGCGCGCGAGCGCTCCGCAGCGCCGCGAGGTCACATGGGTGCTGCTGGCCGGCAACGCGACCCTGCTCGCACTCACGGTCACGGTCGTCGACGACCTGCTCGGGAACCCGCTCGGGTCGGGTCCGGCAAAGGTCTGGTTCCTCACGCTCGCGCTCGTGCCGATCGCGGTGCTGGCAACGTTCGTGAGGCGGCGGCTCGCGCGCGGGAGCGTGGCCGGGCTCGTCGTCCAGTTGGGCGCGCCGACTGAGTCCGCGGACCTTCGCGGGGCCTTGGCCAGGGCGCTCGGCGACCCCTCGCTCGACCTTGCGTACTGGTTCCCCGCGGAGGCCCGCTACGTGACCGGCGACGGGCGCCCGGTGCAGGCGCCCGGTGACGACAGCGGGCGGTGCTCGACGGTCGTGGAGCGCGACGGCACCCCGATCGCGATGCTGCTCCACGACCCGGCGCTCGAGCACAACTCGGGCCTCGTCCAGTCCGTGTGTGCCGCGGCCGGCCTCGCGCTCGAGAACGAGCGCCTCCAAGCGGAGCTGCGCGCGCGGCTGGTCGAGCTCAACGCCTCGCGCGGACGGCTGGTCGAGGCCACCGACTCCGAGCGCCGCCGGATCGAGCGAAATCTGCACGACGGGACGCAGCAGCGGCTCGTCTCGATCGCGATGTCGCTCGGGCTGCTCGAGTCGAGGCTGGCCCCGGATCAGGAAGGCGCGGCCCCGATCGTCCGTGAGGCGCGCTCGGCGCTGGCGCTGGCGCTCGAGGAGCTGCGCGAGCTGACGCAGGGGATCCACCCGACGCTGCTGGTCGAGCGCGGGCTTCCGGTGGCGCTCGAGGAGCTCTGCCGGCGCGCCGGGCTGCCCGCTCACCTCAAGGTCGACCTGGACGTCCGGCTCCCCGACCAGGTCGAGACCGCCGCCTACTACTTCGCGAGCGAGGCGCTGAGCAACGCGGCCAAGCACTCGCACGGGAACGAGGTCAGGGTCGGCGTCGCCTACGACGGGCGCACGCTGACCGTCGAGATCGCCGACGACGGGATCGGCGGGGCGGCCGTGGGTCCTGGGTCCGGGCTGCGCGGTCTGGCCGATCGCGTCGAGGCGCTCGGCGGCCGGTTCACGGTGTCGAGCCCTCCCGGCCGGGGCACGCGCCTGGTGGCGCAGATTCCATGCGCGTAGCGGTCGCCGACGACGCGGTGATCCTCCGCGAGGGGCTGGCGCGGCTGCTCGAGGAGGCCGGGTTCGAGGTCGTCGGGGTGGCCGCCGACGCCGAGGAGCTGCTCGAGCTCGTCGACCGGTCGGAGCCGGACGTGGCGATCGTCGACATCCGGATGCCGCCGACGCATACCGATGAGGGGCTGCGCGCGGCTAAGGCGATCCGCGAGAGCCATCCGGCGACGGGCATCCTCGTGCTCTCCCAGCACGTGCACGCGCGCTATGCGATCGAGCTCCTGTCGGGTGGGACCGACGGCGTCGGCTACCTGCTCAAGGAACGCGTGGCCGACCTCGACGAGCTGTCAGCGAGCGTCCGTCGCGTCGGCCAGGGCGGCTCGGTGCTCGACCCGGCGGTGGTCAGCCAGCTCGTCGGCCGCCGCCGTGAGGCCGACAACCCGCTCGAGCAGCTGACCGACCGCGAGCGCGAGGTGCTGGCCCTGATGGCCGAGGGCCGCTCGAACCGGGCGATCGCGGAGCGGCTGTTCGTGTCCGAGCACACCGTCGAGAAGCACATCAAGAACATCTTCGGCACGCTGCAGCTGCCGCTCTCGCCCGACGACCATCGGCGGGTGCTGGCGGTCGTCACCTACCTCGACTCGGCGTAGCCGTGAGACCAGCGGGGGCATCCGGACATCCGGACCCGCCGTGCCGCGTCTTAGACCCGGTAGCGCTCGGTGACCGCCACGAGCTGGCCTGAGAGCGCGGTGAGGTTCTCGGCCGCGTGCTGGGACTGATGCGCGCCCTCGAGGAACTGCGCGGTGCCCTCGTTGACGTCGTTCATCGCCTGCGCGATCTGCTCGACGCCGACGCTCTGCTGCTGGGAGGAGGCGGCGATCTGCTGAGCCGCGGCGAACGCTTCCTGGATCGTTTCCGACAGGCTGCGGATCCCGTCGCCGGCGCGGCCGGTGAGCTCGAGGCCCTGCTCGACGACCTTCGTGCCCTCCTGGCTGGCGATCACCGCCGCGGAGGTGGCGGTCTGGACGTCGCCGAGGATCGACTCGACCTGCGCCGTCGCCGCCTTGGACTGCTCGGCGAGCTTGCGAACCTCCTCGGCCACGACCGCGAATCCCCGGCCGTGCTCGCCGGCGCGCGCCGCCTCGATGCTCGCGTTGAGCGCCAGCAGGTTCGACTTGTCGGCCAGGCCGTTGACCGTGGCGGTGATCTCGCCGATCTGCTGGGTCCGCTCGGACAGCGTCACGATGTCGCGCGCGATCCCGTCGACCCGCTCGCGGATCTCCTCCATCGCGCTGGCGATCGCGCTCACCGCGGTCGTCGCCTCGCCCGAGACCTGAAGCGAGTCGTTCGCGCGGTCGGCGACCTCGCTGGCCAGCTTGGCCGTGTCGTCGGCCGCCAGCCGGAGCTCGTTCACGGTGGATGAGGTCTCACTGATCGCGATCGACTGGAGGCTCGCGCTCTCGGTGTGCCGGCTGACCGAGGCCAGAATCTCCTCGGTTGAGACGCCGATGTCCTGGACGCCGAGCTGGATGTGGCTCGAGATCTCGGCGAGGCCCGACACCATGCTGTTGAGGCTCTCGGTCAGACCGCGGAGGTCCTCGCTGCCGTCTGCGCTGACCGTCGCCCGCAGGTCGCCGTCGGCGACCCTGGCGGCGAACGCCGAGTAGTCGCGGACCGCCGCCTGCAGCGCCTCGCGCGAGTCTCGCTCCGTCTTCGCCGAGTCCGCGAGCTGGCGGTGGCGCTCGTCGGTGAGTGCCCGCAGCCGCAGCAGCGCCAGGCCAAACCGGGCGCCGGCGGCGACGAGCGTGGCCGTGGCCAGGCCGAGCGCGATCTGGTTGATGTGGTCAAGCGACCCGACGAACAGGATCAGCAGCGCCAGGCCGGCGGCGACCCCCGGAATCACGAAGCCCGAGCTCGTCTCCTTGAGCTCGTCCTCGGCCGGTCGCGGCTGATCCGACCCACACCGACAGCGAGAACAGGAACAGCGAGGCCGGCCACGCGATCGAATTCCAGAAATAGCCGAAATGGGTGGCGCCGATCCCGTTGTCGAACAGCGCGCAGACGTCGCCGATCGCGTTGAAGAGACTGGCGGCCGCCATCAGGTACCACCGCGTGCGCCGGCCGGCGGGCACCAGCGCGGCGGCGCCGACCGTAAGGATCAGGAGCAGGATGTCGCCGACGGGATAGATCAGGTTCCAGGCCACCGTCACGGCGTCATCGCCGGCAGCGCTCTGAATCGCGCCGAACGCGAACGCGGCGAACGCGGCGGCGCACATGAGCGTCGCCACCACGCCGTCGAGGTAGTTGGCCGCGGTGAATTTGCGGACTTCCTGGCGCATCAGCATCATCACGCCGACGTACGCCAGCGGGAAGAAGGCGGCCCACAGGTAGTTGGCCAGGATCGGGGTGGGGAGGTTGGGGTTGTGGAGGCCCGCGTACGTTTCCGCGAAGTCGCCGAGCGCCCACAGGCACATCGCGGTCCCGAGCGCGAGGCAGAAGCCTCGATCCTTCGGGCTGACGGCCGCTCGGAGCAGCACCAGGAGGCTGGCCACGAGCTCGTATCCGGCGGTGCCCCAGCCGTCGAGCCACGTCGTGCTGGCCCCGTTGGCGCGGACGATCAGCAGCACGGCATAGCCGGCCAGGAGGACGCCGAGCAGCGCGTACAGCGAAACCATTCCGGCGCCGAGGCGATCGGCGCCCACGGCCGCGCCGCACGGCCTGGGCCCGCGCGGGATGCGTGGACGGGCGCGCCGCGGAGGGGCGGCCGTCCCGTCTGGCCCGGGTGTCAGAAACCGTCGTGTCTACATGCGCCATCCGTGCAGCCCTCCGTACCCATTACTCCGATTACCCGAGTTATCGGCAGGGGAGGGCCGGTCTACAGGCGCGCCATTCTGAGAGAGCCCTTAGAGGCCGGACGCGAGCAAGACCTGGGTCAGGCGTCGATGGCGATCATCACGTCCGAGGCCTTGACGATCGCTCAGTCATCACGCCTCTGTGGCGATCATGACGTCGGAGGCCTTGATGACCGCAGTCACCTGGCTGCCCTCGGCGAGCCCGAGCTCGGCGACCGCCTCGACCGTGATCGACGCGACGAGCCGCTGACCGGCGACGTCGAGGACGACGTTGGCGATCGCCTCGCCCTTGTTGACCGCGGTCACGGTGCCTGCCAACTGGTTCCGCGCGCTGAGCTTCACCTGATCCTCCTGATATTGGGTAGCTTCAATAAACGACTGAAGTTGAACCGTCGCAGAGGAGAACATTCGTGTCCAGCAACGTGTCAGAGAGGCAAGCTCGCGAGGTCGCCGAGGCCGCGCGCGAGTCAAAGTGGGAACTGCCGAGCTTCGGCAAGGAGCTATTCCTCGGCAACTTCCGCCTGGATCTGATCTACCCGCAGCCCCCCACCGATCCCGACGCGGTCGAGAAGGGCGATCGCTTCCTGGCCCAGCTGCGCGAGTTCCTCGAGGCAGACGTCGACCCCCTCCAGATCGAGCGCGACGCGAAGATCCCCGACCATGTGATCGACGGCTTCAAGCGTCTCGGTGCGTTCGGGATGAAGGTGTCGGAGGAGTACGGCGGCCTTGGCCTCTCGCAGGTCTACTACAACCGCGCGCTGGCGCTGGTCGGCGTCTGGCACGGAGCGCTGTCGGCGCTACTGAGCGCGCACCAGTCGATCGGCGTCGCCGAGCCGCTGCGGCTGTTCGGGACCGAGGAGCAGAAGCGCAAGTGGCTGCCGCTGGTCGCCAAGGACCACATCAGCGCGTTCCTGCTGACCGAGGCCGACGTCGGCTCTGACCCGGCGCGCATGGCGAGCACTGCCACTCCGGTCGACGGCGGTTACGAGCTGACCGGGCAGAAGCTGTGGGCGACGAACGGCGCGATCGCCGACATCGTCGTGGTGATGGCGCAGGTGCCCAAGGGCGACGGCCATCGCGGTGGGATCAGCGCATTCGTCCTGCCCTACGACAGCGACGGGGTCACGGTCGAGCACCGCAACCAGTTCATGGGGTTGCGGGGGATCGAGAACTCCGTGACCCGGCTCGATCACGTGTTCGTGCCCGAGGAGAACCGGATCGGACGTGAAGGGGAGGGTCTGAAGATCGCGCTGACCACGCTCAACACCGGGCGCCTGGCGCTCCCCGCGATCTGCGTCGGGATGGCCAAATGGGCGACGAAGGTCGGGCGCGAATGGTCGACCGAGCGGGTCCAGTGGGGCCGGCCGATCGGCAAGCACGACGCGGTGGCCCAGAAGCTCGCGTTCATCGCCGCGAGCGCATTCGGGCTCGAGGCGATGCTGGATGTCGCCAGCCGCCTGGCCGACAGCAAGTCCAGCGACATCCGGATCGAGGCCGCGATCGCCAAGCTGTACGGGTCCGAGATGGGGTGGAAGGTGCTCGATGAGCTGATCCAGGTCCGCGGCGGACGCGGCTACGAGACGGCGGCGTCGCTGAAGGCGCGCGGGGAGAAGCCGGTGCCCGCGGAGCAGGCGCTGCGCGACATGCGGATCAACCGGATCTTCGAGGGCTCGACCGAGATCATGCACCTGCTGATCGCGCGCGAGGCGGTCGATCAGCATCTCCAGGTCGCGGGCGACCTGCTCGAACCCGGTGGCGAGGTCAAGGACCGGATCGCCGCCGCGGGACGGGCCGGGGCGTTCTACTCGAAGTGGCTGCCGCAACTCGCGGTCGGGAAGGGACAGCTGCCCGGGTCCTTCGACGAGCTCGGCGCGCTGGCGCCGTACATGCGGTTCGCCGAGCGAGCCTCGCGCCGGCTGGCCCGTTCGATCTTCTACGGCATGACCCGTTGGCAGGCCAAGCTCGAGTACCGGCAGGCGTTCCTGGGCCGGCTCGTGGACATCGGCGCTGAGCTGTTCGCGATGGCCGCGGCGGCGGCGTACGCGGACACGATCGGGCGCGAGCAGCCGGAGCGACGCACCGAGGCGCAGGAGCTGGCGGAGCTGTTCTGCCGGCAGGCCAAGCGGCGGATCGAGGCGTTGTTCGCCGAGCTGTGGGACAACGAGGACGACGCGAACCGGGAGGCGGCGGCCCGCTTGCTGGATGGTCGCTACCTGTGGCTCGAGGACGGGATCATCGATCCGTCGGGAACCGGCCCGATGATCCCCGACGAGGTCAAGGAGTCGGCCGCCGGCGAGGCGGCCCCAGCGGGCGCGGTCGGCTAGCCGGCGGGCTGGCTACGCGACGCGCTTGATCCGGCCGGCTGCGTCCTTCGCGGGCGCGGCCGGCCGGCGCCTGAGCCAATCGGTGAGCTCGGCGGCCGGGACGGGCCGGCTGAGGTAGTAGCCCTGGGCGAGCGTGCAGCCGAGCTGTGACAGGTGGTCCCACGCCTGCTCGGTCTCGACGCCCTCGGCGACGACCTGGAGACCCAGGTTGCGCGCGAGATCGATCGTCGAGCGCACGATCACCGCGTCGTTGTCCGACTCGGCCATATTCATGACGAACGAGCGGTCGATCTTGATCTCGTTGACGGGCAGCTGACTGAGGTAGGAAAGCGAGGAATAGCCGGTGCCGAAGTCGTCGATCGAGAGCGCGACTCCCATCCCGGCGAGCTTGTCGAGCACGCGCTTGGTGCGGACGGGGTCGGACAGCATCGTGGACTCTGTGATCTCGAGCTCGAGCAGCGAGGGGTCGACCCGTCGCTTCTTGAGGAGATCCCGAACCTGGTCGGGGAACTCGGCGTCGAGCAGGTTCCGGACGCTCAGGTTCACGGCCACGCCGAGCGTCATCCCGGCGCGCTTCCAGGCGCGACACTGGCGAAGCGCCTCGTCGAGCACGTACAGGGTGAGCGGCTTGATCAGCCCGGTCTGCTGCGCCAGCGGGATGAACTCGTCCGGTCCGACCAGGCCGCGAGTCGGGTGGTTCCAGCGCAGCAGTGCCTCGACGGACTGCACGGATCCGTTGGCCAGCGCTGCCTTCGGCTGGTAGTAGAGCACGAGCTCGCGCTGCTCGATCGCGCGCCGCAACTCCGAGACGAGCGTGAGCCGCGCTGGGTCCGCGGCCTCGTTGCGAGAGCTCTCGTAGAAGGCGAAGCCGCCCTTCTCCTCTTTGGCGCCGTACATCGCGACGTCAGCGTGCCTGAGCAGCGTGTCGACATCCTCGCCGTGCTGCGGGAACATCGCGATGCCGATCGATGCCTCGGCGGGCAGCGCGAGGCCGTCGATCGTCACCGGCTTCTCGAGCGCGGCCCGGATCTTCTCGATCACGATGACCACATCGCGCTCGGTCCGCGGTTTGGAGATCAGCACCCCGAACTCGTCACCGCCAAGGCGCGCGACGGTGTCGGACGAGCGCAGGATCCCGCGCAGGCGCTTGCCGATCTCGACCAGCAGCGCGTCGCCGGCGTGGTGGCCGAGCGAGTCGTTGACGTCCTTGAACCGATCGAGGTCCATCATCGCGACCGCCACCTGGGAGCTCTCGCGGTCCGCGACCGCGATTGCCTGCTCGATCCGGTCGCGGAACAGCGTCCGGTTCGGGAGCCCGGTGAGCGCGTCGTGCAGGGCCTGGTGCTCGTTGAGCTCGGACTGGCGCACGAGCGCGTCCTCGGCCGCCTTGCGCTCGGTGTCGTCCTGGACCATCACGATCCCGAACGAGGGACGCCCGTCGGGATCGCGGACGATCGAGAACGAGGCGCACACCCACACGACCGAGCCGTCGCGGCGGTTCAGGCGGGTGTCGATTCGCAGCGAGTTGGCGTTGCCGGCGAACAGCTCCTCGACCGCCTCCGACACCCGCTGGTGCTCGTCGGGATCGAGGTACTCGGCGATGTGAGTGCGTACCTCCTCGGATGTCTTCAGCCCGAGCAACTCGAGCATCGCCGGATTGGCCTCGACGATCTGGCCGTCGTCGCTCAGCACCATCACCCCGGTGAGCGCGCCGTGATAAATGGCCTCGAAGCGGGCCAGCGCGTGCAGCTGCCGGCGCTTGGCCTCGAACTCTTCGGCGCGGCTGACGCCCTCGGAGAGAACGCCGGCGAGCAGCTCGAGCGTCTGGCGATCCTCCTCGTTCAGCCGCTCGATCTCGTGCGTGCTCATCACGCTCAGCGCGCCGACGGGCTCGTCGCCGGCGAACAGCGGCACGCAGATGTGAGAGCGGTCGCCCATTCGCGCCCGGATCGCCGCATTGAGTCGAGGGTCGTCCTCGGCGTACTCGATCAGCAGCGGCCCACGTGCCTCGATGGCGAAGCGCGACACGCTCTCGCGGAGCGGACGGCGGTTGCCCAGGAAGCGCGCCCCGATCCCGCACGCGGCGCGCGTGATCACGTCGTCGCCCTCGATCAGGTGGATCATCGCGCCCTCGGCGCGCGTCAGCGCCTGGGCCCGCTCGACGATCACCTGCATGACATGGTCGAGATCGCCCGAGGATGCGGCCGAGATGTCGCGCTGGGTGGCGATGATGCGCTCGAGCCGGTTGGCCTTCTCGATCAATTCTTGGTTGGCGAGCTTGGTCTCGGTGATGTCCTCGATCATCGCGATCGCGACCTGCGAGGACTCGGCCACGCTGGCGTCGCTCCAGACGGTGACCCGGACCCAGATGACCTCTCCGTTCTTGCGGACGTACCGCTTCTCGTACTGGTAGGAGGAGCGGTGGTCGTCGAGCAGCTCCTGGTACAGGCCCTTCGAGACCTCCACGTCGTCCGGGTGCGTGAACTCGGTGAAGCTCAGGCCGACGAGCTCACCCGGGTCGTAGCCGAGCATCCGCTCGACCGTAGGGTTGGCCTCGATGGCCCGGCCGTCGGCTCCGACGCTGATGATGCCGACCGAGGCTCGCTCGAACAGCGTGCGGAACCGCTCGCCCGAGGCGTCGAGACTGGGCGCGGGAGGGGCCGTCGGGTCGCCGGGGCCGCCCGGCGAGGCCGCCGGAACGGGAGATGGCGCTCGGCTGGCGCGCGAATTGGTCCTCCGCATGGTCGTCTTTATCGGTCGGTGCCCATATTTACTTAGTTGGCGTGGATACCAATCCGCGAACGTCCGGGGCCAGCGGTCATAAACTCGGGTCAATGGCAGCTGCGACCAGCGCAAGCGAGGCCCCCCGGTTCGAAGCCGTCCACTTGGACGCCAGCGAACAGATCGCTCACGAGATCCGGATGTACATCGAGCGCGGCGGTCTCCAGCCTGGCGACCGGATCGGCACCGAGCACGAGCTCGCGCGCGAGTTCGGCGTCAGCCGCCCCACGCTGCGCGAGGGGTTGCGCAGGCTGGCCGGGTCTCACCTGATCCGGGTCCGGAAGGGCCGAGCGGGCGGGGTGTTCGTGGAGAACACGCCGGAGGCCGGAATCGGCCGCCACGTGAGCGAATCGATCGCCGCGATGCTCGAGTCCGAGAGCGTCACGCTGTACGAGCTGCTCGAGGCGCGGATGTTCCTCGAGGTCCCGCTGGCCGGAATGGCGGCCGAGCGCGCAGACGAGGGGACGTTCGCGGCACTCGCCGGCGCGATCGAGGATGCCGTCGGACGCGATCCGGCCGGCGACGAGTTCCGCCTGGCCGACGCGCGCTTTCACCAGGCGATCGCCGTCACCGCCGGCAATGACCTGCTGGTCACGTTCACCAGCTGGATCCTCGACGTGCTCCAGCCCTCGCTGATCGAGCACCTCGGCGCTGCGATCGACGGAGAGCTGATCATCGAGCAGCACCAGTCGATCCTGCGGGCGATCCGGCGCCGCCAGCGGTCCGCGGCCGAGCGTGCGATGCGAAAGCACATCGAGTACATGGCCACCGTGCTGCGGAGCGTCGACGTCGACTGCTGAGTGTCGCGCGGCACGGGTGAGTGTCGCGCGGTGCGGCGACCCGGGACCGGGGTGGGCCAACCGCACCGCGCAGCTTTACCCCGATGTCGGTCAGGGCGAAATCTCTTCGTAGTATCGGCCGCGCGTGTTCGGGCTGAACTGGGCGACGATCGCGGCCACGACCAGGAACCCGGAGATGACCAGCATCGCCTCGAGCACGGTCATGTGGGGGATCTGCGGGGCGATCAAGAGCACGCCGATCCCGCCGCCGAGGTGCCCGACGCCGTCCACCATTCCGAACCCGGTGACGCGGGCGCGGGTGGGGAAGCTCTCGGTCGAAAGCGTGTAGGTCATCGGTACCCAGATGTTGAAGCCGAAGAACACAATCGCCGCGCCGATGAACGCGATCGCCAGGCTGGTCGTGCCGGCCTCGGCCACGATCACGCCACCGATCACCGTGATCGCCGCGCCGATCAGGATCCACCGCTTGCGCTCGAGCCGGTCCGCGAACGCGACCGCGAATAACGCGCAGGCCAGGAACCCGAATGCGCCGACGGCCGTGATCAAGCCCGCCTCGGGTGGCGGGTACTTGAGTGAGGCCAGCATCGCGGTGAAGCCGGCCGAGAACCCGAACACGGTCACATAGGCCAGGAACCAGACCGCGAGCAGCTGAATCACGCGCCTGGCGTAGACGCGGTTGCCGAACAGCGCCCCGAACGCCACGCTGCTCTCGGGGGTCGCGTCGTCCATCGGCACCTCGTCGGGTACCGGCGCCAGCGGCCCGTGCTTGGCGGCGACGACCTCCATGTCGCTGACCACTGCATCGGCCTCGTCCAGCCGTCCCCGGCCGACCAGCCAGCGGGCGGACTCGGGCAGTTCCAGGCGGAGCAAGACGCCGATCGCCGCCAGCAGCGCGCCGACCGCGTACATCCAGCGCCAGCCGTTGTCGAAGCCCGGGCCGGCCTGCGCGAACGGCAGGCCGTGCGGCCAAGGCGCCGAGGCCGTGGTCAGGAACAGCCCGAGCCAGATGCCGAGCAACGCTCCGAGCGAGGACATGATGAAGATCACCGAGATCCACCGCGCCCGGTTGCGGCGCGGCGCGACCTCGCCGATGTAGGTGTTGACGATTGCCAGGTCCGCGCCGACGCCGATGCCGGTGATGACCCGCGCCAGCACGAACTGCGTGTAGTCGGGCGCGAGCGCGTTGTACAGCGACCCCAGGCCGGTGAGCAGCATCGTGAACAGCAGCATGTTGCGCCGGCCGATCCGGTCGGAGATCGGAGCCAGCGCGAGGGCGCCGATCACATATCCCGCGAGGTTCAGGACGACGGGCACGCGCAGCGTCGTGACCGCGTTGGCCGGGGTGCACCCGTGCTTCAGCGCCACGCAACTCTGGATGAACGACACGTTGATGTCGAACACGTCATAGAACGCGAACAGGAAGCCGGTCCCGATGATCCCGACGAACATGAACGGCATCGACCACACGCTGATCCGATCGAGCCGAGCCAGGATCGACTTCGCCGTCGGGGCGCCCGATGCCGGCGCCGCGACCGCACGCAACCTTCCTCCGCCAATAGAGGTAGAACTCATCCCTAAATCCCTCGCTTTCCTCTGCTCTCGTGATATTTCGTACCCACGGGCCCAGGGGCGGAAACCGCATAATCAATTCACTTGGAGAGACACGCTTTGAATTCATTTGCCAAAACATTTGAGGTGACATGAAGCTAAGTGGGCGGACTGTCGTGGTCACGGGCGGGGCGGGAGGGATCGGTCGCGCGCTGGCGCTGCGGTGCGCCGCCGAGGGCGCGCGGGTCGCGGTGACCGACATCGCAGAGGAGCCGCTGGCGCGCGTGGGCGAGGAACTCGGCGCGGGTCACGTGGCGGTGGCGGGTGACGTCACCGACGAGTCGGCGATCGCCGCGTTGCTCGAGCGGGTGGAGTCAGAGCTCGGCCCGGTCGAGGTGTTCTTCGCCAACGCCGGCGTGGCGATCGGCGAGGACCCGGTCGACACGCCCGAAGACGTGTGGGACCTCGCGTTCGAGGTCAACGTGCGCGCGCACATCCGGGCGGCGCGGAAGCTGCTGCCGGGTTGGCTGGAACGCGGCGAGGGCTACTTCATCACGACCGCCTCCGCCGCGGGCCTGCTCACTCAAATCGGGTCGGCGCCGTACGCGGTGACCAAGCACGCCGCGGTCGCCTTCGCCGAGTGGCTGTCGGTGACCTACGGCGATCGCGGGATCCGCGTCAGCTGCCTGTGCCCGATGGGCGTCCGCACCGCGATGCTCCAGGGCGGGGAGCTCAGCCACCGGGTGGTCAAGGCCGCCGGGGCGGTGCTCGAGCCCGAGGACGTCGCCGGCGTGGTCCTCGAGGCGATCGACGAGGAGCGGTTCCTGATCCTGCCCCATCCCGAGGTGCTGACGTTCTTCCAGCGCAAGGGGATGGACTACGACCGCTGGCTCGCCGGGATGCGGCGGTTGCAGGCAAACGCGTAGGCCGCCCACCCGTCCGCGGCCCCGCGCGCTTCCGTCCGTGTGGTCGTGCGTGACTGATCGGGCGCGAGGGCCGCGGGCCGGGCGCCGCGGCCTCGCTCACAGCTCGGTCGAGGGTCCACGGTTTTTGTCCGGACGGGGTACCCGGCCCCATGGACGCCGCCGGAGGCGGCCCCAGATGCACAGTTCGACAATCCGTACGCACGGCGGAGGCCTTGCCGAGTCGTGCACGACTATCGCGCCTGACTCGGCAAGGCACGTCACGCTCGAGCCGATTGTCGTGCTGTGCAGGTTCCCGGCCACCGCCGCTCGATGCCGGACCCCGCGGGCTCCGAGCATGCATGACCTGCCATTTCGCGCAGCGACCGCGAGCCTTGACATGGCGTGCATGTGGGGCGTGCGCGACATGACACGGCTGGGCTCGCCGGCGTCGAATGTCATGTCGTGCAGGTCGCCGCGCGGGGTGCGCGGGCGGCGCGCGCGGCCGAAGCCGAACTTGTGATTTGATCGCCGATGCGATGAGGGAGAGTGGTCGTTGATCGTGCGCTGGGGCCTCGAGGCGCTGCCCGGCGTGCTCGAGGAGCTGTCGGTTCGCGATCCGCTGCTGATCAGCACCGAGCGGTGGCGGGAGGTCGAGCTCCCGGTGGCGCGGAGGTTCTATGGCGCCCGGCCGCACGCGGAGATCGGCGGCGTCCGAGCCGCGATCGAGGCGAGCGCCGGCGCGGACGGGATCGTCGCGCTCGGTGGCGGCAGTGCGATCGACACGGCCAAGGCGGTGTCGAGCGAGAGCGGCCTTGAGATCGTCTCGATCCCGACCACCTACTCGGGCGCGGAGTGGACGCAGGGCTTCGGGATGCGTGACCCCGAGGCCGGGATCAAGCGGGGCGGCGGGGGCGCGCGCACGGTGGCGATCGTCTATGCCCCGGAGCTGACGCTCGACCTCCCGCAAGCCGAGAGCGCGGGCTCGGCGATGAACGCGCTCGCGCACTGCGCCGAGGCGCTGTACACGCCGGGCCGCACCGAGGAGAGCGACCGGGAGGCGCTTGCCGGCGCGAAGCTGATCTCGGACTGGCTGCCGGTCGTGATCGAGTCCGGTGGCGACCTCGAGGCCCGCCGGCAGCTGCTCGAGGGCGCGATGCACGCCGGCGCGGCGCTGTGTGCCGGGATGGGCCTCGGGCACGCGATGGCGCAGGCGCTTGGCGGCCGTTACGGGCTCGCGCACGGGACGATGAACGCGGTCTGCCTGCCGCCGGCGCTTCGCTACAACCGTGAGGTGGCGGCGGTCGGGATCGCGCGGTTCGGCGAGGCGATGGACCACGGCGACGCGATCGAGCGCGCGAGCGAGTTGGGCGCGCTCGCCGGCCCGACCCACCTGCGCGAGTACGGCGTACCGCGCGAGGATCTCGAAAGCCTGTCGGAGGCGATCGCCGAGCGGGCGCCGGCGAAGGCCAATCCGCGTCCGGCGCCGCCGGAAGCGATCCATAGAGCTGCTCGAGGAGATCTGGTAGATGAGCCGCATCCTGACCACCCACGTCGGCAGCCTGCCGCGCCCGCCCGAGCTCGTCGAGTTCGTGTTTGCCGAGGACCGCGGCGAGGAGGTCGACCGCGAGCAGTACGACCGCCTGCTCGACGCGGCGGTTCGCGACCGCGTCCAGCACCAGGTCGACGCCGGGGTCGATCTTGTCAGCGACGGCGAGATGAGCAAGATCGGCTACGCCACCTACATCCGCCATCGTCTCAGCGGGTTCGAGATCGGCGACGTGCCGCGGGCGACGCCGGCCGACCTCGACGCGTTCCCGCGGTACATGAAGCGGCTCGCGGACGAGGGCGGGAGCGCGCGCTACCTGCGGCCGATCTGCCGCGGCCCGATCACCTACGAGCACCCGGAGCCGTTGCAGCACGACCTGGAACGTCTGGCGAACGCGATCGAGGGCCAACCGATAACCGGCGCCTTCATGAACGCGCCGTCGCCCGGAATCATCGCGCTGTTCCAGCCCAACGAGTACTACGAAACGCTCGACGAGTACCTGGAGGCGATCGGCGAGGCGATGAAGAGCGAGTACGAGGCGATCGTGGCCGCCGGGTTCCTGCTGCAGATCGACGCTCCGGACCTCGCGATGGGCCGACACATCATGTACCGCGACCGCTCCGACGAGGAGTTCGTCGCCGCCACCGCGCGGCACGTCGAGGCGATCAACCACGCGCTGCGGGACGTTCCCGCCGACAGGGTCCGTCTGCACCTGTGCTGGGGCAACTACGAGGGCCCGCACCACCTCGACATCGACGTCGAGAAGATCATCGACGTTGTGCTCGGGGCCAAGCCCTCGACGATCCTGTTCGAGGCGGCCAACCCGCGCCACGAGCACGAGTGGGCGGTGTGGCGCGAGGCGAGTATCCCCGAGGACAAGACGCTCGTCCCGGGCGTGCTCGACACGACCTGCAACTACATCGAGCATCCGGAGCTCGTGGCCCAGCGGATCCTGAACTACACGCAGATCGTCGGCCCCGAGCGCGTGATGGCGGGCACCGACTGCGGCTTCGGCACGTGGTCGGGGTTCGGCGCGATCGATCCCGACATCTGCTGGGCGAAGTTCGGGTCGCTCGCGGAGGGCGCCCGCCGCGCGAGCGAGCGGGCGTAGGGCTGACCATGAGCCGTCACGAGCCGAGCGGGCCGGTCACCACGTCGCGGCGCGGCTCGTTCTGGATCACCGGCGAGCGCGCCCCCGGACCGCTCGGGACGGTCATGCGCGGCCCGATGTACGTCGAGTGGGAGTCGCCGGCCGAGCCGGGTCCCGGCCCGCCATGGGTGTTGGTCCATGGTGGCGGGGGACAGGGCACCGACTATCTGACGACGCCGGACGGACGGCTCGGCTGGTCGCGGCTGCTCGTCCAGCAGGGTCACACCGTGTACGTCGTCGATCGCCCCGGGCATGGGCGCTCGCCCCACCACCCGGACGTGCTCGGGCCGATGGGCCCGCAGATGGGCGCGGAGGCGCTCCGGCCGATCTTCGTGCCGCCGACCGAAGGCCCAGACTCGAACCCGACCGCCCACCTTCACACCCAGTGGGTCGGCGGCCGCGAGCCCGGGGAGCCGATCTATGACCAGTGGCTGTCGGCGGCGGGGCCGATGCTCGCGAGCTGGGCCGACATGCACGCGCTCGAGCAGGTCCGGCTGGCCGAGTTACTGGACCGAGTCGGGCCGGCGGTGCTCGTCACCCATTCCGCGGCCGGGCCCGGGACGTTCCTGGCCGCCGACGCCCGTCCGGACCAGATCGCCGCGCTGATCGCGATCGAGACGCTCGGGCCGCCGTTCGTCAGGCGTCCCGAGATGGGCCTCGACCTTGCCTGGGGGCTCGCGAGCGCCCCGCTCACGTACGACCCACCGGTGGCGGATCCGGCCGAGCTGCAGGACGGGCGGGCACGCCGGCTGCCCAACCTGAGCCGGTTCCCGATCGCGGTGGTCACCGCCGAGGCGTCGATGTTCCTCCTGTTCGACCGCGACCTGGTGGCGTTCCTCGAGCAGGCCGGGTGCGACGTCGAGCTCGTGCGGCTGGCCGACAACGGGGTGCACGGCAACGGCCACGGGATCATGATCGAGCGCAATAACGAGGACACGCTCGCGGTGATCACGCGCTGGGTCGCGGCGCGGCTGGCGGCGTGAGTCGGGCGGCGTGACCCGGGCGGCGGTCAGCCTCCGGGCATGACCCGCGGCTCGCCGAGCGCGGCGCGCCCGATGTCGCCGTAGAACATGTCGCGCAGCTGGAGGTTGCGGTGGGCGGCCGCCACCGCCATGTCGCGGAACACGCGCGCGGTGCGCTCACCGTCGCGCGCCACCGACGCCCCGACGGTCTGCCACAGGTCGTCGTCGATCACGCGCCAGCACATCAGCATCACCTCGCGCGCGATCCCGCCGAGCAGCATGTCCTCGCCGAACGTGTACGGAATCCCGTCTTCGACGTTGCGCCGGCACGCCTCCATGTGACGGTCGGCGACGTCATACAGCGCGGCCTCCGCGGTGGCGATATGGGTGAGGGCGCGGCCGTACCAGCGCTGGAAGTCGCGATCCTTGACCCGCGGGATGAACGGAGGCAATGGGGTGGCCTTCTCGCGCATCAACCGCTCGTACTCATCGAGCGCGTTGTAGGCGGCCCCGACGCTCACGGCGGCGAGCGAGATCGTGAACACGGCGATCGCCCGCCCCGAGTACATCGGGTTGCCGTGCAGGCGCGACCCGGGCGTGCCGTCACCGACCTCGACGTCGAGCATGCTGCCCTCGAAGCCCCAGCTCGCCGGAATCCGCGTGTGGTCGAAGCGGATGCTGTGCGAGCCCGACCCCTTGAGCCCGAGCATGTCGCCCCAGTCGTCGAGCATCTCCCACCCCTCGCGCGGGGCGACGAACAACAGCTGCGGGGGCGGCTCGCCGGGAGCGCCGTCGGGCCCGGGCGGAAGCAGTGCCTGGCCCATGTAGAACGTCGCATAGGGCGTGCCCGACGCGAACGCGACCTGGCCGTTTATCTCCCAGCCGTCATCAGTCCTGCCGGCCTTCCCGACCGGCGCCGCGACCGACGAGCAGCGGAAGTCGCCGCCGGCGAAGATCTCGTCCTGCGCCTCCTGGGGCCACCACGAGCCGACCATCAGCGCGTGATTCATCGCCAGACCCATGCACCACGCGGTCGACACGCAGCCCCGCGCGATCTCCTGCACGACCCGGACGTAGGTCGGGACGTCGAACTCGTAGCCGCCGTATCGGCGCGGGACGTACAGGTGGTAGAAGCCGGCGGCGAGGAACGCCTCGTGCATCTCCTCCGAGTAGTAGGTGCGCTGCTCGGTCGCCTCCTGGTCGGCCACGAGCCGCGGCCGCAGCGCGACCGCGCGAGCGATCATCTCCTCCCGGCTCAGACCCGGATCAGGCGGTGCGAGCCCCGTGCCGGCGCGCTCGGGCGTGCTCATCGGGCCGATCGTAGGTCACGATCGCCGACCCGACTTTGCAATGCGCGCACGATTGCTTCGGCGAGCACGCCGGCGCCGGTCGCGCCCATCACGAGCGAGTAGTGGTTGACGCCGGCGACACGAGCCGTCCGTCGCAACTCCGGCGCGGCCGCGGCCCACGGCTGCGCGAGCGCTTCGGGCTGGATGGGGTTCGGATCGTCGATCATCCCGCGCTCGGCGCACACCAGCTCGGCCGGGACCTCGAGGCGTTGTGCCGGCTTGCCGAGGTCGAGCATCTCGGCGGCGTCGGCGCTCACCACATCCTCGCCGACCGAGGACCGCAACTCCGGCGGTTCGCCGGCGAGGTCGTGATCCGCGTAGGCGACCAGGTCGGGATCGGACACGTCGGCGTGCGCAAACGCCGGATGGGCGCGCCACCAGTCGAAATACGCCTCGCGGGTCGCGAATCGCTGCTTCAGCCGGGCGAGCGCGGGCCCGAGCACGGCGGCGACCACCGCCTGCGGGTCGACGTCGTCGGGCAAAGGGGCGGCCAGGCCGCCGTCGACCAGCAGGACCGCCGAGACCCGGTCGCGGTGGTCGGTCGCGAACCGCGCCACCGCGTAGGCGCCGAGCGAGTGGCCGACGAGCACCGCCCGCTCGAGTCCGTAGTGGTCGAGCACCGCGAGCAGGTCGCGGGAGTACGCCTCCATGCCGTACGGCGGCGGCAGCGCGTTGCTCGCGGCGCGCCCCCGGAGGTCGACCGCGACGAGCTCCGCTCGGCCGTCAAGCGCCCGGGCGACCGCGAGCCAGCAATGGCTGTTGGCGGTGATGCCGTGGACCGCGACCACCGGGTCGGCCCGTTCCGGCCCGTGCCCGAGACGGAACGTCGCCAGCGCCCCGCCGCTGACCGCGACGTCAGTTCTATCGATCGCTGACAAGCTGCTCTCCGTCGACGCTGCCGACCAGCGCCGGTGGGTGCGCTCCGTTGGTCGGCGCCACCGGGACCTTCGTCTGCCATGGCCGGGCGAAGTACAGCCAGGTCCCGCCGGCGGCGAACAGGAGCGCGCACAGCGTCCACCCGAGCGCGGTGGTCTGCAGTCCCACGTACTTGAGCCCGGACGCGAAGATCACGAACGCAATCGCGGGCCGGACGTAGCGGTCGGGGATCGTCGAGGACAGCGTCGAGCCGACGAGCACGGCCGGCACGCTCCCGATGATCAGCGACGCGGTCACGTCGAGCACGATGTGGCCGAAGATCAACGCGCCGAGCGCCGCTGCCAGGGTCAGCGGGACCGCTTGGGTCAGGTCGGTTCCGACAAGCTGGTTGGCGCCGATCGTCGGATACACGAACAGCAGCAGCACGATCATCAGCGAGCCCGACCCGACCGAGGTCATGCCGACGATCACGCCGCCGACGATCCCGATCGCGATCGTCGGAAGCGGCCGTGCCGTGATGTCGTGGACGACGCCCAGGCGGTTTTGGCCGCTGCGCCGGTCGAGCACGAACCGCAACACCATCGCGCTCGCGCCGATCAGCAGAGCGATTCCGAGCACGGTTTCGATGTGCGTCTGCGCGGATTTGGAGTTCCCCAACGCATGGAGGAGGTAGGCGCCGAGGAACGCCGCCGGGACCGAGCCGATCACCATCCAGCGGACCAGCCGGAGGTTCACCGTCCCGGCCCGCAGATGGACTCCGGCGCCGAACGGGCGCATCACGACCGCCGCGACCAGGTCGCTCGAGATCGCCGCCGCCGGCGTGACCCCGAACAGCAGGATCAGCATCGGGGTCATCAGCGCGCCCCCGCCGGCGCCGGTCATGCCGACGAGCAGGCCGATGATCGCGCTCCCGAGAACGATGTACGGATCGATGTGCATCGGGTCAGAGTCAGTCGCCGTCGGCCACAGTCCCGCCGGTCTGGCCGGCGGCTGCATGCGCAAAGGCTAAGAGGTCGGCGGGAACGTCGCCTGGAAGTACCCACGTCTCACCGTCGGTCCGGACGAGTCCACGGCGCGAGAGCTCCGACAGCGCGGTGGTGACGGTCGGGCGGCGCGCGGCGACAAGGTCGGCAAGCACGGCGTGGGTAAGGCGCAGCCGCAGCACGGTCCCGTCGCTGCGAACCCTCCCCCAGCGTGCGGCGAGATGCCACAGCAGCATGTGGAGCCGGACGTCCACGCGCGCCTGGTGGACGATCGCCATGTTGACGGCCAGGTTCTTGGAGCGCTGGATCGCGCGGGCGATCAGCCCGCGGGCCAACTCGGGGTATTGCGCCAGCCACTGCTCGAAGCTCTCGTCGAGCGCGACGACTCGGGTCGGGACGACGACCGTCCAGTCGGTCGTCAGCGGCAGCAGCGGCGAGACGCTCTCGTCGCTCGGGCGGAGCAGGTCGCCCTCGCCGATCAATTCGGCGCCGAACCGGCCCTCGATCCCGACCCGGCGGACCATCAACCCGCTGAGCACGAGCACGCCGAGGCCGCCGCGAAAGCCGAGCGTCCCCCGGCTCCCGAGCGGACCCGGTTGGATCCACATCTCCGGTCCGGTGCAGTCGCGGATCGCCTGCCGGCGGCGCTCGGGCGGGATCGCCTCAGCAAGCTCGGGATCCTCTTTCAGCACGTGACATCGCGACGACGTAACGGGCACGGCGCTTACTCCCACGCGCACACTGTGCCAGAGGTCTAGGCGGCAACGCGCTCGACCGTAAGCGTCGCGAGCTCGATCAGGGCCGCGATCACCTCGTCGGGTCGCTCGAGCGGCGCCATGTGACCGGTGTTGGGCAGCACCGTCAGCCGGCGCAGGTCCGGCAGCATCTCCGCGATCCGTCTGGCGTGCGACGGCGGGGTCAGCCGGTCGTTGGCGCCGGCGATCACGATCGTCGGGACGGTCAGGTGCGGCAGCGCGTGCTGGAGATCCATGTCGGACATCGCGATCCCGGTCTTGGCGCGGGCGTCCGGCGGGGACGTGACCAGCATCCGCTCGTAGAACGCCACCTGCGCGGGGGACGCGTCGGGGCCGAACGCGACGTAGCGGATCAGCGCCGAGCTGAGCGGCGTCGAGAAGCGCGGGAGCGGCGCCCTGTTGCCGAGGATTCCCCGAGTCGCGACCGTCCGGTTGAGCGCCTGCGCGATCTGCGGGAGCGGGAACAGCAACTGCTCGGCGATCAGGTCCGCTACGCCCGTGTTCAGCAGCGCCGCCGCGACGACGTGCGGCTCGACGTCGTGGTGCCCGGCCCAGGCGACGATCGACATCGCGCCGAGCGAGTGGCCGGCGACGATCGCACGCCGTCCCCGCGGGACGCAGTCGGTCAGCACCGCTTCGAGGTCCTCGCCGAAGCGCTCGAGCGCGTAGTCGTCCTGGTTGGCGGCTTCGCTCTTGCCGTGGCCGCGCTGGTCGTAGGCGACGACGCGGAACCCTCGCTCGGACAACGCCCTGATCACGTAGATCCAGTACTGCAGCGCTTCGGTCCAGCCGTGCGCGAGCACAACGGTCGCGCCGTCGTCGGGGCCGAACACCTCCGCGTGCAGCAGCGTCCCGTCGGCGGAGCGGACGATCTGTACACGGCCCTCGGGCGGCGTGCCGAGCGGGTCGCGCTCTGGGTCGTGGGAGATCCGGCGGGTGTGCACCGCCTGCAGGACGCCGGCGGCGGCGACCGTGCCGAGGCCGAGGCCGGCCCATAGCCAGCGATCGCGGTCCTGGACATGGCGCGTGAGCGAGGAGATCTTCATGCCTGGCCTTCAAGCTACCCGCATCGACGCGGGAGCGATACCTCGTGTTTTCCTGGAGTTCTGCACGCGACTGCGGCCGCCGGGGCCGGACCCTTAGGATTCCGGCCGATGCGGATCGGCATGCTCACCGGCGGCGGCGACTGTCCAGGGCTCAACGCGGTCATCCGCGCGGTCGTGCGCAAGGGGATCGACGGCTACGGGGACGAGCTCGTCGGGTTCCGCGACGGCTGGCGCGGGGTGCTCGATGACTCGCACGGCGAGCTGACGATCGAGTCGACCCGGGGAATCCTGCCCCGCGGCGGGACGATCCTCGGAAGCTCGCGGACGAATCCCTACAAGCGCGACGACGGGGTGCAGCGGGTCCGCGAGACGCTCGAGAAGCTGCGGCTGGACGGACTGATCGCGATCGGCGGCGAGGACACGCTGGGCGTCGCGAACCGGCTACACCAGGACGGCGTCAACGTGGTCGGCGTCCCCAAGACGATCGACAACGATCTCGGCGGGACCGACGTGACGTTCGGATTCGACACCGCGCTGCACATCGCCACCGAGGCGATCGACCGGCTCCACACCACCGCGGAGAGCCACAACCGGATCCTGGTGGTCGAGGTGATGGGCCGCACCGCGGGCTGGATCGCGCTGCACTCGGGCGTCGCCGGCGGCGCCGACGTGATCCTGATCCCCGAGATCCCGTTCGATATCGAGGAGGTCTGCGGGCTGATCCGGCGCCGTCACGCGCGCGGCCGGTACTTCTCGATCGTCGTCGCGGCCGAGGGAGCGATGCCCAAGGAGGGGACGATGCCGGTCGTCCAGACCGGCGGGGCGGACGAGTTCGGCCATCCCCGCCTGGGCGGGATCGGGTACGCGCTCGAGCGCGAGATCGAGAACCGGACCGGCTACGAGACCCGCGCCACGGTGCTCGGTCACGTCCAACGCGGGGGCACTCCGACCGCATTCGACCGGGTCCTCGCCACGAGGCTCGGGCTGGCTGCGATCGACGCGGCGCACGAGGGCCTGTGGGGCTCGATGGCGGCGCTGCGCTCCACCAAGGTCGAGATGGTGGCCCTCGCGGACGCGGTCGCCGAGGTGCGCCACGTGCCTGTCGAGGAGTACCGGCACTTCGACGTGCTGTTCGGTTGAATTCACGCCGCGTTTCTTTCCGCAGCGACGATCGGGTTATGCTGCCCCGGTGACTGCGACCGACACCGCCACCACGCTGGACAAACTGTGCGTGGACACGATCCGCACGCTGTCGATGGACGGCGTTCAGAAGGCGAACTCAGGGCACCCTGGAACCCCGATGGCCCTCGCGCCGGTCGCGTACGTCCTGTACGCGCGGGTCATGCGCCACAGCCCGCATCAACCGGACTGGCCCGACCGCGATCGGTTCGTGCTCTCGTGCGGGCACGCGTCGATGCTGCTGTATTCGACCCTGTACCTGGCCGGCTACGACGTCAGCCTGGAGAACGACCTCGAGCGGTTCCGTCAGCTCGGCTCGATGGCCGCGGGTCATCCCGAGTACGGCGACCTGCCCGGGATCGAGGTCACCACCGGCCCGCTCGGGCAGGGGATCTCCCACGCGGTGGGGATGGCGCTGGCCGAGCGGATGCTCGCGGCCCGCTTCAACCGCCCGGGCCATGAGATAGTCGATCACCGGACGTTCGCGATCGCCTCCGACGGCGACCTCGAGGAGGGGATCTCGGGCGAGGCGTCCTCGCTGGCCGGCCACCTCGGCCTCGGCCGGCTGATCTCGTTCTACGACCAGAACCACATCTCGATCGAGGGCGACACCAAGCTGTCGTTCTCCGAGGACGTCGGCAAGCGCTACGAGGCGTACGGCTGGCACGTACAGGACCTCGAGGAGAACATCGGGCTCGACAACCTCGAGCAGGCGCTCGAGAACGCGATCGCCGTCGCGGACAGGCCCTCGCTGATCATCGTCCGGACGCACATCGCGCAGGGCAGCCCGAACAAGCACGACACCGCCGGCGCCCACGGGTCTCCGCTCGGGGAGGAGGAGGTGCGGCTGACCAAGGAGCACATGGGCTGGCCCTCGCTGGAGCCGTTCTTCGTGCCTCCGGAGGCGCTCGAGCACTTCCGCCGCTGCGTCGACCGCGGCACCGAGCTCGAGGCCGAGTGGCGCGAGCGGTTCGACGCCTACGGCCAGGCGCATCCGGAGCTCGCGGACGAGCTTTCGCGGATGATCTCTCGTCAGCTGCCCGAGGGCTGGGACCGCGAGGTCCCACGGTTCCACGCGTCGGGCTCGATGACCGCCACCCGCAAGTCCTCGGAGACCGTGCTCCAGTGGGCGGCGGCCAACGTCCCCGAGCTCGTCGGCGGCTCGGCCGACCTCGCCCCGTCGACGCTCTCGCTGATCGCCGACGGCGGCAGCGTCGAGGCCGGCGCCTTCGAGGGGCGGAATCTCCACTTCGGGATCCGCGAGCACGCGATGGGAGCGATCGTCAACGGCATGACGCTCCACTACCTGCGGGCCTACGGGGCCACGTTCTTCACGTTCAGCGACTACATGCGCGGCTCGGTCCGGTTGGCCGCGCTGATGCATCTGCCGTCGATCTTCCTGTACACGCACGATTCGATCGGGCTCGGCGAGGACGGCCCCACGCATCAGCCGATCGAGCACCTCGCCGGGCTGCGGGCGATGCCGGTGCTCCGGGTGGTCAGGCCCGCCGGCGCTAACGAGACCGCGCTCGCGTGGCACTACGCGATCAAGTCGCAGGACCACCCGACGGCGCTCGTCCTGTCGCGGCAGGGCATCCCGACCTGGAACCCCTCGGCGATCCCCGCCGACGCGATCGACCGTGGCGCCTACGTGCTGCGCTACTCCTACAACGAGCCCGACCCGCCGGACCTGATCCTGATCGCGACCGGCACCGAGCTGCACATCTGCGCGCGCGCCGCCGACACGCTCGAGGCCGAGGGCATCGCCACGCGGCTCGTGAGCATGCCGTGCATGGAGAACTTCGCCGCTCAGGACGCGGAGTACCGCGACAGCGTGCTCCCACCCAAGGTCCGTGCCCGGGTGTCGCTCGAGGCGGCGGCCACGTTCGGCTGGCACCGCTGGGTCGGCGAGCTCGGAGAGGCGATCGGCATGGAGGGGTTCGGCGCCTCCGCTCCCGCGGGCGCGCTGTACAAGCACTTCGGCCTAACGCCGGAGCGCGTCGCCGACGCCGGACGAGACGTCGTCAAGCGGGCGCGTTCGAGCGAGGCCGGCTAAACGAAGGGTCCGACCGTGAGCACGATCACCGAGCTCAATCCCCGGTTGTTAGCGATCACGGAGGCGGGCGTGAGCGTTTGGCTGGATCAGATCCGCCGGTCGATGGTGGAGGGGGGAGAGCTCGCGCGGATGGTGGATGTGGAGTCACTGCGCGGCGTGACCTCGAACCCGGCAATCTTCGAGAAGGCGATCCTGGGGTCGTCCGACTACGACGAGGACCTGAAGGCGCTGGCGCGCGAGAACCTCGATTCGGTCGCGATCTACGAGCGAATCGCGATCCGCGACGTGCAGCTCGCCGCCGACGTGCTCGGCGAGGTTCATCGCGGGTCTGGCGGTCGCGACGGGTTCGTATCCCTGGAGGTCTCACCGGACCTGGCGCACGACACCGAGGGCACGCTCGAGCAGGTCCGCTCGTTCTGGAAGCGGGTCGACCGGGCCAACGTGATGATCAAGATCCCGGGGACGCCCGAGGGCGTGCCGGCGATCGAGGAGGCGTTGTACGAGGGGATCAACGTCAACGTCACACTGCTGTTCTCGGTGACCGCGTATGAGGCGGTCGCGCACGCGTACATCCGCGCGCTCGAGCGGCGCCACGCGGAGGGCCTCGCACTTGACGTCAACTCGGTGGCGTCGTTCTTCGTCTCCCGGGTGGACACGAACGCCGATCGCAAGCTCGAGCAGCTCGGCCGGTCTGATTTGGCCGGGACAGCGGCGCTCGCCAATGCGCGCGCCGCGTACCGCCGGTTCACGGAGCTGTTCTCGGGTCCTCGGTGGGAGCCGCTGGAGGGCGCGGGCGCGGCGGTCCAACGGCCGCTGTGGGCGTCGACCGGCGCCAAGAACCCGCACTACTCAGACACGATGTACGTCGACGGGCTGATCGCGCCGCACACCGTCAACACGATGCCGCTGCAGACGCTGCTGGCCGCCGCCGACCACGGTTCGGTGAGCGGGGCGACGGCCGAGCAGGACCCGTCCGCCGAGCTGGAGGCCCTGGCCGCGGCGGGGATCGACCTCGACCAGGTCACCGAGGAGCTGCTCGTCGACGGCGTCGAGCAGTTCGAGGAGGCGATGAAGCGGCTGCTCGCCGGAATCGAGGAGCGGCGCGCGGCCGTCGTCACGGGTCAGCCCAGCCGGATCCAGGCCCGGCTTCCGCTGCTCCTCCAGGGACCGGTCGCCGAACGCGTCAAGCGCGCGGTGGCCGACAACGTCGCCCAGCGGGTCTGGCGTCGCGACGCCGCGCTGTGGGGCGGACCCGGCGTGCCGGAGATCGAGAACCGGCTCGGGTGGCTGACCGTGTCCGAGCCGATGCTCGAGCACGCGCCGGACCTGCACGCGTTCGCTTCGGAGTGCCGTGATGAGGGCTTCACGGACGCGGTCCTGCTTGGAATGGGAGGGTCGTCGCTCGGCCCGGAGGTGATCCGCAGGTCGTTCGGCGAAGTCCCGGGCGGCTTGCGGCTGACCGTGCTCGACTCGACCCATCCGGATGTGGTGCTCGGCGTGCAGGACTCGATCGACCTCGAGAAGACACTGTTCATCGTCTCGTCCAAGTCCGGGTCGACGATCGAGACGCTGTCGCACTACCGCTACTTCAAGGCGCTGGCCCGGCCCGATCAGTTCGTCGTGGTCACCGATCCCGGTAGCCCGCTCGAGCGGTTGGCGTCCGAAGATGCGCTCCGGCGATGTTTCCTGAACCCGCCCGACATCGGCGGCCGCTACTCGGTGCTGTCGCTGTTCGGCCTCGTCCCCGCGGCGCTGATGGGCGTCAGCATCGAGGCGCTCCTGCACCGCTGCCAGGTCGCCGAGCAGATGTGCGCGCACTACGACTCGAGCGAGTCGAACTCCGGCCTGTGGTTCGGCGCCACGATCGGAGAGCTCGCGCGCCAGGGCCGCGACAAGCTGACGTTCCTGATCTCGCCGCCGATCGAGAGCTTCGGCCTGTGGGCCGAGCAGCTCGTGGCCGAGTCGACCGGCAAGCACGGGCGCGGGATCCTGCCCGTCGTCGACGAGCCGCTGAGCGACTCGGCCGACGTCTACGGGGACGATCGCGTGTTCGTGTACCGGCGAAACCTCGAGGAGCCCGCCGAGCGCCTCGACGCGGCGATCGAGCAGATCGCCGCCGCCGGCCATCCCACGATCACGCTCCCGGCCCACGGTCCCGCCGACCTCGGCCGGATCTTCTTCCTGACCGAGTTCGCCGTCGCGGTGGCGGGGTGGGCGCTCGAGATCAACCCGTTCGACCAGCCGAACGTCCAGGAGGCGAAGGACAACACGGCGACGCGTGTCTCGGGTCCGGCGCGATCCCTGCGGTGGAGGCCGCGGACGACGCCGAGCTGCGGGCGCTTGCTGGCCGACGCGAGGCCGCCGCACTACGTGGCGATCCTCGGGTACCTTCCGCCGTCTGGAGAGCTCGACGCGGCGATCGGCCGGGCTTGCGGACGGCGATCCGGGCAGCCACCGGCGCGGCGACCACGTTCGGCTACGGGCCGAGGTATCCTGCACTCGACCGGCCAGCTGCACAAGGGCGGGGCGCCGGTGGGCCGCTTTCTGCAGCTGGTTTCCCGTCCGGAGCGTGACGCGGACATCCCCGGTTCCGGCTACTCATTCGGGACGTTGATCGCGGCGCAGGCGGCCGGCGACCTCGAGACCTTGCGTTCCCGGGGGCTTCCGGCCGAGCGGGTTGAGGTCGAAGGTGACCCGGCCGCAGCCGTCCGTGCATTGACCGACCGGATCACTTCGATCCTTCAAGGGAGCTGATTGATGCAGAGTGCAGCCGTGGCCACCGAAGTGGAGCAGGACAATCCGCTGATCGAGGGCCTCGAGCGCCTCCCGGTCCGCCCGACCGCGCTGGTGATCTTCGGCGGCACCGGTGATCTCGCTCACCGCAAGCTGCTGCCGGCGCTCTACAACCTTGCGCACGAAGGCGCGCTCCCGGAGCGGTTCGAGCTGGTGGGCGTGGCGCGGCGTGACCAGGAGCACGATGACTTCCGGGTGATGGCCAAGGAGTCGATCGAGCGGTTCTCGCGCCGGCCCGCGGACGCGAAGGTCCTCACCGGTCTGCTCGAGGACATGCGCTACGTCCCCGGAGCGTTCGACGACGACGATGTCTACGCGCAGCTCCACAAGGTTCTGCGCGACTTTGACCAGCGCGCGGGGCACGACCTGAACCACGTCTTCTACCTGTCGACCGCGCCGCAATTCTTCCCGGTGATCGCTGGCAAGCTCGGCGCCGCCGGCCTGAACCGCGCCGGCGAGGGCGCCGAGACGAGGATCGTGATCGAGAAGCCGTTCGGATACGACCTCGCGTCGGCGCGCGCGCTCAACGCCGAGGTGCTCGACGTGTTCGACGAGGAGCAGGTGTTCCGGATCGACCACTACCTCGGCAAGGAGACCGTCCAGAACCTGATGGCGCTCCGATTCGCCAACGCGTTGTTCGAGCCGGTGTGGAACCGGAACTTCATCGACTACGTGCAGATCACCGCGGCCGAGGACATCGGGATCGGCAGCCGCGCCGGCTACTACGAGGGCGCCGGTGCGCTGCGCGACCTGGTCCAGAACCACATGATGCAGCTGCTCGCGCTGCTGACGATGGAGCCGCCGACTGCGTTCGACCGCTGACCGCGTGCGCGACGAGAAGCTGAAGGTGCTCGAGGCGATCGTCCCGCCGGATGTCTCGGAGGTGTCGTCGATGGCGGTGCGCGCGCAGTACGGCCCGGGAACGGTCGGCGGCAAGCGCGTGGTCGGCTACCACGACGAGGAAGGCGTGGCTGCGGACTCCCGCACCGAGACGTACGTGGCCCTGCGCCTGCACGTCTCGAACTGGCGCTGGGCGGGCGTGCCCTTCTACATGCGCACGGGCAAGCAGCTGGCGCGCAAGGTCACCGAAATCGCGGTCACGCTCAAGCCGGTTCCGCACCTGGCGTTCCAGAGCAGCGGCTCGGTCGGCGTCCAGGCCAACCAGATCATCCTGACCCTGCAGCCCGATGAGGGCGTGTCGGTGTCGCTCGGGGCGAAGATTCCCGGCGCGCGGATGCGCATCCGGCCGGTCAACATGGAGTTCCGCTACGGCACGTCCTTCTTGTCGGAGTCGCCCGAGGCGTACGAGCGGCTGATCCTCGACGCGATGCGCGGTGACGCGACGCTGTTCACCCGGGGCGACGAGATCGAGGCGCTGTGGGGGATCATCGACCCGATCCTGACCGCGTGGCACGAGGACACCACCTCGCCCGTGCCCCAGTACCCGGCCGGGTCGGCGGGGCCCGCCGAGGCGGACGCCTTGCTCGACGGTGACCAGAAGTGGCGCCGGCTGTGAGCGAGGACGTCTGGTCTGAGCGCGACACGAATCCGGACGCGATCGAGGCGGCGCTCCGCGAGATGTTGCGCGAGCGCCACGCCGCGAACCAGGCGCTCGCCCCGGCGCGCGTCCTCAACCTGGTTGTGGTCGTCGACCGCTCCTGGAAGGGCGAGATCGCGAACCGGCTCGAGCGAGTCGGCCGCTACCACGCCTCGCGCACGATCCTGTGCGCGGTCGAGGAAAACCGGGACACGCTCGACGCGGTCGCGGTGATGAGCTACGAGGACGCCGGCAGCGGCCGCATCGGCGTGATGCGCGAGACCGTCGAGGTCGACATGGGCCCCGAACACCTGAGCGGGCTCGAGACGATCGTCGACCCGATCGTGATCTCCGAGCTCCCGACCGTGCTGTGGTGCCCGCACGGACACGAGGAGGCGGTGACCCAGCTGCGGGGGTTGACCGACGTGATGCTGCTCGACTCCGACGACCTGCCGGACGCCGATGATGGCCTCGCCCGCGCGCAGCACGAGCTCGACTCCGCGTACGTGGTCGACCTCGCGTGGTTGCGGACGACGCCCTGGCGGGAGCGCTTGGCAGCTGCGTTCGACCCGCCCTCGCGCCGGATCTCGCTGGCGTCGATCGACGGTTTCACCGTCCGTCACCAGTCGAGCTCGACCGCGAGCGCGTTGCTGCTGGCCGGCTGGCTCGCGTCCCGCCTGCACTGGGACATCCGGCCGCTTCAGTCG
Organism: uncultured Solirubrobacterales bacterium; assembly: GCA_963746695.1. Lineage (GTDB taxonomy): Bacteria > Actinomycetota > Thermoleophilia > Solirubrobacterales > Solirubrobacteraceae > Palsa-465. The sequence goes on from CAVVCP010000024.1 coordinate 46,998, forward strand.
ATGGACGGCTTGGGCATGCGGGGACGGGCCTACACCAGCGGGTCGCGGTACATCGACATCAGGCTCGAGACGTTCGAGCAGGAGGTGCCCGGACTGGCCGGGATCACCGTAGGCTGCGATGAATTCACGCTCTCGCTCGACCGCTCCGACGGTGGGCTGCGCGCCCAGGAGAGCTCGCCCGACTCGGGCGAGCAGAGCTGGCTCGTGCTCGGCGCGTCGCGCGGGGAGGGCGGGATTCTCGGCGAGGGTGTCCGCCAGGCGCTGCTGCGCGACCCGACCTACGGACCCGCGCTCGGGGCGGCCAGGGACTTCCTGCATGCGGGTTGAGATCGACGTCGTCGACGATCCCGGTCGGGCCTGCGCGGCGATGCTCGTCGGCGTGGCCGCGGGCGGCGGTCACATCGTCCTGACCGGAGGATCGACGCCGCGCGCGGCGTACGGGGAGTTCGTGGAGGCCGTCCAGGCGGTCGGCGTCGACGTCTCGGGGAGCACGATGTGGTTCGGGGACGAGCGATGCGTTGCGCCCGACGACGAGCGATCCAACTACGGCATGGCCAAGGCGGCGATGTTCGACCGGCTCGGCGACGGCGCGCTTCCGACGATCCACCGGATCAAGGGGGAGCTCGGCCCGGATGAAGGCGCGCTCGACTACGAGCAGGCCCTGCGTGACGCGGGCTCGCCGCGGTTTGACCTGGTGCTGCTCGGAATCGGGCCCGACGGCCATTGCGCGTCGCTGTTCCCCGATCAGGCGTCGCTGTCGGAGCGGTCGCGTCTGGTCGTGGGCGTCCATGAGGCGGGGTTGGAGCCGTTCGTGCCGCGGGTGTCGATGACGCTGCCCGCGCTGACCCGGGCCCGGCAGGTCGTGTTCCTCGCCACCGGGGAGTCCAAGGCCGGGCCGGTGGCCGCTGCGTTCGGTCCGGCGGCCAAGCCCGATCCACACGTTCCTTCGTCGCTGCTGCCGCCGCTGGCGCGGGAGGTCAAGGTGCTGCTGGATCCGGCCGCTGCCTCCGGGCTCGGGTCGGCCGCTTCGGGGGCGGTGTGAGCTCGGTCATCGGTATCGATCTCGGCGGGACGAAGGTGGCGGTGGCGCCGCTTGTCGGTCGCCATTTCGGAGAGTCGGTGGTGCTGCCGACCGACCGGTCCGGGAGCGGCGCGCTGATCGATCAACTCGTCGCGACGGTGAACAAGGTCCGGAGCGACGACCTTGCGGCCGTCGGCATCGGCGTCCCGTCGATCGTCGAGTTCGACACCGGGCGCGTCGTGTCGTCGGTCAACATCCCGTTGAAGGACGTGGCGCTCCGTTCGGTGTTGGGGGAACGACTCGGAGTTCCCGTGTATGTCGACAACGACGCCACCGTGGCGGCACTGGCCGAGGCGCACGACTCCGAGCTCCGGTTGGTCGCGCACAACCTGGTGATGATCACGATCGGAACCGGCGTGGGGGGCGGGATCGTGCTCGGAGGCCGGATCTATCGCGGGGCCACCGGCGGCGCCGGCGAGCTCGGGCACACGCTCGTCGGGGTCGATCTGTCTGAGTCCGCCGTTCCGGCTCCGACCGGGTTTCCGCAGCCCGGCTCGCTCGAGTATGTGGCGGCGGGCCACGCGCTCGATCGGCTTGTCGCCGAGGCCGCGGCCGCGGATCCCGAGTCGGCGCTGGGGGAGCTCAAGGCGCAGGGGAAGCCGGCTTTGGGCCCGGAGGCCGTCCAGGCCGCTGAGGATGGCGACGAGGCAGCCCGGCGGATCATCGAGGTCTGGGCCGAGCGGGTCGGGATCGGTATCGCCAACGCGATCAACACGTTCGACCCCGAGGAGGTCGTGATTGGCGGCGGCGCCGCGCGCGCCGGCGATCGGATGCTCGAGACCGCGAAGCGGGTGGCGCTCGGGTACGTCGTGCCGGGGCTCGGAAGGCGCACGAGCATCCGCCTCGCCTGGCACGGCGTGCGCGCCGGGGTGCTGGGAGCGGCTCTGCTTGCCGCGCAGGAGGTCGAGGTCGAGTCGGCTTCCGGCAGGTCGAACTCCACGTCCGGTGCGGCGCCGGCGCGGGAGGCGCGCGCGTGAACAGACAACCTTTTGAAGTCCAGAGGAAGTGACGGGTCATGTCCAAGCGAGTGATCGAGTGCAACGTCTGCGGCGAGCCGCTGGCCGCGGCCACCGACGATGAGCTGCTCCGGCAGGTCCAGGAGCACCACGAATCAGAGCACGGCGACGAGGCGCCGCTCAGCGAAGATCAGGCGCGCGAGACGATCGCGCGCGAGGCCTACGACGCCGGCGACTCCTGAAGCGCCGGCGGGACCGGGGGGTTCTGGGGAATGCCGATATTTCTGGTGCGCCACGGCGAGACCGAATGGAGTCTCAGCGGCCAGCACACGAGCAGCACCGATCTGCCGTTGACCGAGAAGGGGCGAGAGCGGGCTGCCGGGCTCGGGCCGGCGCTCGCAAAGTGGGACTTCGCGCTCGTGCTGACCAGCCCTCTGAGGCGGGCCCGCGAGACGTGTGAGATCGCGGGGTACGCCGATCGGGCGGAGATCTGCGAGGACCTGCGCGAGTGGGACTACGGCGAGTACGAGGGCCTGACTACGCCGCAGATCCGCGAGAACCGGCCCGACTGGAACCTGTGGCGAGACGGATGCCCGGGTGGGGAGCAGCCGGCCGAGGTCGGCGCTCGAGCGGACCGGGCGATCGAGCGGCTGCGCTCCGGGGCCGGCGACCGCGATGCGCTGGCGTTCGCGCACGGTCACATCTTCCGGGTGCTGACCGCGCGGTGGTTGCAGATGGAGCCTTCCGCCGGAGCTCGGTTCCAGCTCAAGCCCGGCGCGATCTCGACGCTCGGGTACGAGCGCGAGACCGAAGTTCTGCAGCTCTGGAACCTCGAACCATAGGGCGTCCTACCGGGTGACACCCGGTTGCAGCCCGTGACTTTTGTCATCCCTGATTTCGGTCGCTCGCCACTTACGCGCGACGCCGTCGCGACCTACGCTGCCAGGCATGACAACAACCCATACACAGACGGATGGTCTCGCCATCGAGGTGCGCGAACTGCGCAAGTCGTACGGCGAGGTGGAGGCTGTGCGCGGGGTTAGCTTCGAAGTTGCGCGGGGTGAGGTGTTCTGTTTGCTGGGACCAAACGGGGCGGGCAAGACATCGATCGTCGAGATACTCGAGGGCTACCGAACGCGCACTCATGGTGAGGTGAGAGTGCTCGGAATGAATCCGGCGCGTGGCGAGCGAGAGCTCCACGAACGCGTCGGGATCGTGCTTCAGGAATCCGGCGTGCAGAGCGATCTGACCGTCAGGGAGCTGATCGAGATGTACGGCCGCTATCACCTGCGGCGGCGTCCCGGTCGGCGAGGTGATCGAGCTGGTGGAGCTGGGCGAGAAGGCCGACGTCCGCGCCCGCCAGCTCTCGGGCGGTCAGAAGCGGCGACTCGATCTGGCGCTCGCGCTCGTCGGAGACCCGGATCTCATCTTCCTCGACGAGCCGACGACGGGGTTTGATCCGGGCGCGCGCCGTCAGGCGTGGTCGACGATCCGCTCGCTGTGCGACCTCGGCAAGACGGTGTTCCTGACGACCCACTACATGGACGAGGCACAGCATCTCGCCAACCGGGTGGCGGTCATGAACGCCGGCCAGATCATCGCGATCGGCCAGCCCGAGGAGCTCGGCGGACGCGATCTGCGCCCGGCCGAGATTCGCTTCTCGTTGCCGGCGCAGTGGTCACTCGGTGATCTCCCCGACATTCCGTGCGAGCAGCGTTCGCTCGACGGGGATCGGGTGATCGTGCTCACCAAGCAGCCGGTGGTGGCCGCGCAGCGGATCACCACCTGGGCACTCGACCACGACGTCGACCTGGGTCACTTCTCCGTCAACCAGCCGACGCTCGAGGACATCTACCTCGAGCTGACCGGTGCCGGTGCCGGTGCAGGCGAAGGCGAAGGCGGCGGTCAAACTCAGACAGTCTCAGATAAGGAGGTCGTGCGATGAGCGCGGTCGCCACACCGTCACTCAAGCGTGACCTCGGCCTGGTCGCATGGCAGGTCAGGTACGAGCAGCGCGCCTACTGGCGCAACCGCGGTCGCGGGATCTTCACGTTCGCGTTCCCGCTGATGTTCCTCGTGATCTTCGCCTCGCTCGACAAGGGGGCGCACATCTCGAGCCGCGGCGGGATTCCCTACGACGCGTTCTTCGTCCCCGGCATCCTCGCCTATGGTGTGATCGCGACCACGTTCGTGAACATGGCGATCAGCACGGCGATCCTCCGCGACCAGGGGGTGCTCAAGCGCATGCAGGGCACGCCGCTGCCGCGCTGGGCGTACGTTGCGGCGCGGATCGGGTCGACGCTCGTGATCGTGCTGCTGATGACCGCGATCACGCTCGCGCTCGGCGTCGCCGCATATGGGGTGCATGTGCGTGCCTCGACGATCCCCGGCCTGCTGATCACGCTCGCACTCGGAACCGCCGTGTTCACCACGCTCGGGATCGGAATCACCCGGTTCATTCCGAACGCCGAGGCTGCTCCGGTCGTCGTGAACCTCGTGATCCTGCCGTTGACGTTCATCTCGAGCATCTGGTTCCCTCCGGATGGGATGCCCAAGGCGCTGATCGACATCGCCAAGATCTTCCCGATCCGGGCGCTCGCCGACGGGCTCCAGTACGCGTTCGATCCGAGGACCGTGGGCGCTGGGATCAACGGTCAGGACGTGCTCGTGCTGGCGATCTGGACCGTCGTCGGGGTCTTCCTGATGGTCAGGTTCCTGCGCCACCCGCTGGGCGAGGTGCGATGAACCCAGAGCGGAGCGACTGCGGGTCCGCCGCCGCCTCGTCGGCGGCGGACCGCTCCCGCCGGCCGTTCGCCGGCTCGCCGATGGAGAGCCGTAACCCCCACGCGGTACGGGCCGTAGCCGCGATCGTGTGGCTGGCGTTCATTGTCTTCCCGCTCGCCAACGCGATTGGCAAGAAAGGCACGCCGCTCGAGGAGGTCCTCGTGATCGCGGGCGCCGCCGTGTTCGTCGCGGCGTACGTGGTCCTCGTGCTGCAATGGCGCAACCACCCCCGAACCCCGATGCCGCTGCTGCTGTTCGGGGTGATGCTGGCGGTGTCAGCGGCGCTGACGATCTGGCAGGCATCGGGCTGGGGCTTCCTGTTCACCTACTGCGCCGCGTGTGCGGCGCTGGTGACGGCGGGCGGCTTCTGGGGCGTGGTGGCGTGCGCCGTGCTCGCGGGCGTCTGCTCGGCGGTCGGGGGCGCGGACGGCGGCACCGTCATCGGCTTCGTGGCGAGCTCGGCGGGGGTCGGAATGCTGATGCTGGTGATGCGCGATCTGCGCGTCCGGAACATGGAGCTCAACGAGGCCCGGGCCGAGCTCGCCTCAAACGCCGTCGCCGAGGAGCGCGAGCGGTTCGCCCGCGATCTCCACGACCTGCTCGGCCATTCGCTGTCGGTGATCGCGCTCAAGGCCGAGCTCGCCGGCCGGCTGCTCGCCGACGGACCGGTTGATGCGGCGAACGAGGTCGCCGAGCTCGAGCAGGTGGCGCGGACGGCGTTGGGCGAGGTCCGCGACGCGGTCAGCGGCTACCGCCAGCCCACGCTCGAAGGCGAGCTCGCCGGCGCCCGTATGGCGCTGTCGGCCGCCGGCATCGAGGCCGAGGTCGAGGAGTCGCGCGTCGAGCTCGACCCGGCCGTCGAGGCGATTCTCGCCTGGGCAGTTCGCGAGGGGGCGACGAACGTGATCCGCCACAGCGCCGCTCGCCACTGCAGCTTCAAGATCACCGCCAGCCTGACCGACGCCGGGGTCGAGGTGATCGACGACGGTCTCGGTGGCGGTGGCGGTGTCGGTGGCGGTGGCGTGGGCGGTGGCGTGGGCGGTCGCGGTGGCGGTGGCGGCGGCGGTGGCGGTCGCGGGGGCGGTCCTGGTCGCGCCGGGGGCGGGGCTTTCGCTGGCGCCGGCAATGGCGGCGGTGGCGTTGGCCACGGTGTCGGTGGCGCCGCTCATGGTGTCGCTGGGGTGGGCAACGGCGTGGGCGGCGGTGACGGTGGCGCCGGCAATGGCGTGGGCGGCGGTGGCGGTGGCGCCGGCAATGGCGTCGTCCGCGCCGGCAGTGGCGTCGGCGGGCACGGGCTCGCCGGGCTGGCCGAGCGTGCTCGTCCGCTGAACGGCACTGTCGTAGCGGGCGCGCTCGACGGGGGCGGGTTCCGGCTCGCGGTCGCCGTCCCGGTCCCAGCCCGGCGCGCGTGACGCGAGTGATTCCGGCGTGATCCGCGTACTCCTGGCCGAGGACCAGGCGATGGTGCGCGGCGCGCTCGCCAGCCTGCTCGACCTCGAACCAGACATCGAGGTCGTCGCCCAGGCCTCGCGCGGCGACGAGGTCGTCGCTGCTGCTGTGGCCTCCACGCCCGACGTTGCCCTGCTCGATATCGAAATGCCGGGAGCCACCGGCCTCGACGCCGCCGACGAGCTCCGTCGCGCGCTGCCCGGCTGCCGGATCATCATCCTCACCACGTTCGGACGACCCGGCTACCTGCGGCGCGCGATGGAAGGTGGCGCGGCTGGGTTCCTGCTCAAGGACGCGCCAGCAAGCGAACTGGCCGCCGCGATCCGCCGCGCGGTAGCCGGCGAGCGCGTCGTCGATCCCGGCCTGGCGGCGGCCGCGCTCAGCCAGGGCCAGAGCCCACTCACCCCGCGCGAGCACGAAGTGCTGGTCGCCTCACGCGAGCACGCGACCGTCGCCGAACTGGCCCAGGCGCTCTACCTGTCGCCCGGAACCGTCCGCAACCACCTCTCCTCGGCGATGCAGAAGCTCGATGCCCGCAACCGGGCGGAGGCCGTGCGCGTGGCGGAGGAGAGAGGATGGCTGTAGCCGAGACCGTGCGTGGCTCCGGCGCGGCTTGCTGCGCGCGCGAGATCCGCGGCGTCATCGCTTCGGTCCGATGAACTCGTCGAGGATCGCCACGTCGGCCTTGCGCGAGACGTAGATCGTGGTTCGCGCCTCAGTCCAGTGCAGCCCGAGCCGGTCGCAGGCGTCGCAGAAGATCGTTCTGATGTCTGTGGATACCTGTTTGAAGGCGTAGCGCGGCCACGACCAGTTCGTGCCCGTGTTCTGAAACCGGCAGCCATCTGAGTGGATCAGCCCGCGGAGCAACTGCCTGGGCCAGCAGTCCACCAGCGTCATCTGCCAATCGGTCAGCTGTATGCGCCGCTCGTGCTTCTTCCCCGGGCCATGTTGCGGGAATAGGCACGGCCAGCGTTTCCAGAACGAGTAGACCTCGACGCAGTTCCGCGGCCGTGCAAGGGTCCGAGCGGCTACGCCTTTCACCTCTGCGATCGCGTCGCCGGCGGACGCGATGATGCCTGGGTATTTGGCATCTAGGAAGATCCGAAGCTTGTAGACGTCTTTCGGATGTCTCGAGAGGCAGCCGTCACCGAGGTACAAGCCAAGGAGGTAGACGTAGCCGGGGGACAGGTCAGCGAATTCGTGCACCTGGTGGCATTGCCCGCAGCTATCTGCGCTCGCCGAGTGGGGTAGGTCGCCCATGATCCAGGCAGCCACCGTCCGCCGCGGGACACCCAGCAGCGTTGAGACGTCGGTCGCGGTCGCGCCTGCCTGAGCGAGCGCGAGAGCGGCGTGCACGACACGCGCCGGATGCATCTAGCACCCCGATGCGGCTGAGAGGACTCGAACCTCCACGCCCGTAAGGGCACGGCGACCTGAACGCCGCGTGTATACCAATTTCACCACAGCCGCGGGCAGCGCCCAAATTAGCAGGCCGAGAGCCCGGAAGGGGTTCAGGATTAACCGAACACATGTTCGTAGAATACGCGGGATGTCGGACGGAAAGCCCTGGAAACGATTCGAATTCCGGAAGCCGCCGATCAGCGGCGTTGGCGCGAAATCAGGGCCCACGGCTACCGCACCCACGGTTACCGCGCCCGTCACGCCTCACCTCGCCACCTCCGGCTCTCGGTGGCGGACGAGGATCTCGTGCCACCAAGCCACCAAGCCACCGCTCTTGGACCGCGCGAGTCGCTCTCGCACGGTAGCCTTGCCGCTACGCTGAGTCAGGCTGTTCGCGATCCCGCCCGTTCCGGTCCTCCGGAGGCGGAGCGAAAGGCGCGGCAGCCGCGTTCAGGTCGGTCTCTCGCCGCTATCGTCTAGGGGACTAGGACGCCGCCCTCTCACGGCGGAAACCCGGGTTCGAATCCCGGTAGCGGTATTGACAGAAGAGCCCCGCAAAGAGGCTCCTTTTTAGATTCGGCGGGCCAGTCACGTCGGCAGCTTACCGGGGCCGTTATAGACACCAGACGGACACCGACTTGCCGCCGCGCCTTGGCGATCTCGCGATCCACGTCGATGTTCGGCGCCTCCGCGTATTCGTGGATCAGGTGCGCGTAGGTCGAGAACAGCACCGCGACCGAGTGGCCGGGCTGGCGCGCGACGTAGAGCGGCTGCCGACCTTCGGCGAACAGGAGCGATGCGAAGCTGTGGCGCAGGTCATACGCCTCGGGATCGGATCGAGCCCGACGGCGGGGCACGCGGGCGTCCAACGGTCCGCGCGCCACATCTGCCAGGCACTCTTGTCCCACGGGCCGCCGTCGTCGTCGCGCAGGATCAGCGACCGATTCGATTGTCGGCCGATCGCGAGCTTGTACTCGCGCACATCCTGCGCCAGGGCTGAGAGCAGGCGCACCGTGCGGTACTTGCGGTTCTTCGTTGGTCTAGAGGCGCCGTTTCCGCGCAGAGCAGGGCCGGTGTAGTCGCCGAGGAGATCCCCGTGCAACAACGACGGCAGGTCTCGTCGACCGTCGCCGAGCCGGCCCGACCGTGACTCCTGCACGCCTACACCGGTCGCGTGACGGCGTGACCGCATTGCGCTGCAACCGGCAACGCCACCGACACGTACCCCCGCCGCGACGGTTAGGCCCGGTAGGACGCGATGAGGTCAATTATGGAGTCGAGCCCTTGTTCCAGGCGGCTTGTGCTGCGTGTGATCTGAGTGAGTAACAGTCCGCCTTCTAGTACGGCGAGAATGGCGAGCGCGAGGCTGTCGGGATCGGCTCCCGCGCTGATCTCGCCGACTCGCGCATTCGCTCAAGTCCGCGGCGGATCGCCTCGTGCCACCGTTCGAATGCGGCCGCGAACGCTTGGCGGCGGCGTGGGTCGCGGTCGCTGAGTTCACCCACGAGTGATCCGATTAGGCATCCGTCTCTGCACTCGCGCTCTTCCTGGAGCGCGACGACGGCGTCACGCCAGAGTCGTAGGCCCTCGATGCTGTCGAGGTCAGCGAGGAGTGATTCTTGGTGGCTGAGGACCTGCTCGACGCGGTCGGCGATGACTGCTGCGACGAGATCGTCTCTGCCCGCGAAGTAGTGGTACAGCTGCGAGTGACTCGCGCCGGCCACGGCGAGGATGTCGTGGTTCGAGCTTGCCGTCACGCCGCGCTCGGAGAATGCCTCGCTGGCGGCCGAGATGATGCGCTGGCGGGTCGCTTTCCCCATGGCGGTGAGGACGAGGTCCCCCGGGCGAGTGTTCAACAGGCTCCGGGTTCATCCGTGGTTCTAATCCACGGGGTCGGCGTCGGGCACGTCAGGCTCCAGTCGTTGCCGCCGGTGTGAACGCGTTTGCGTGGTCACGCGCGAACTGCTCGGAGCTGCGGGGGTTCGTCCGAGGATGTTGCCGTTGTGCACGCCCCGGGCGTTTGGCGGGCGGGAGGACCGTTGGCCAGCCGCCGGGGGCAGGCGGCCGGCCACGGTCTCTCTCACCGCTCGGGGGCTGTCGCTAAGGACCTAGCGACAGTCCCCGGCGCCTCCTCGGTCTGACGACGGGGCGTGAGGCCGAGGGAGGTCACGGCGGCAGCGGCGCAGGTGGCGGCCGCTACCCACCACAGGTGGTAGTTACTGCGTCGGGTCGCCGGTCGTGGCTGCCTTGCCGAGGATCACGACCAGCATGGCGGTGCCGAACACGCCGCCGCTCTGGCGGCCGCTGTTGATCACCGGCACTGCCCGTCGCGCTGAGCTTTGCTGGCAGGTCGGTAGTCGCTGAGCCGATGATCGTCGGCAGCGACAACCCGAACCCGATGCCGATCAGGAACCAGGCCGGGAGGATGTCCGCGGCGTAGCTGTGTCCGCCGCCCTTGAGGAGCAGCAACATCAGGATCTGGCCGGCAGCGACGATCCCGAAGCCCGACGCCACGACCAGCCCCACGGGCAGCTTCTCGTTGAGTTTCTGCGCCACGAACGAGGCCATCACAATCGCCGCCGGTCCGGGCGCGATCGCCAGGCCGATGTCGGTCGTTGACCAGTGCCACGCCTGCTGCAGGAACAGGCTCATCCCGAGTAGCTGCATCCCGAAGATCGCCGCGGCGATCACGACCGAGACATTCGCCGCACTGAACACGCGGCTTCGGAACATCTGCGGCTCAATTACTGGCACAGCCGCACGGCGCGTACTGACCACGAATCCGACCGCGCAGACGACAGCGACGGCCCAGCTGGCGATGATGCGGCTGTCGCCCCAGCCCCAGGTCTGACCGTTGAGCAGACCGAACGAGATGGCGCCGATCGTGAGGATCGCCATCAGGCTTCCAATCGGGTCCGGCATCTTGGTCGAGCGGTCGTGCTAGACGTTCGGAATCATCCTCCAGGTGACGGCGATCGCGATGATCCCGATCGGCAGGTTGATCAGGAAGATCCAACGCCAGCTCAGCGATGTGAGCAGACCGCCGAGGACCGGGCCGATCGCTCCGTCGGCCGCGCCGCTCACAGCCCACAGCCGCACGCTGCGCCCGACCCGTGCTGGCGGCATGGCGGTCACGACAAGCCCGAGGCTTGACGGGATCAGCATCGCCGCGCCGATCCCCTGAACGCAGCGGAACGCGATCAATACCCACAGGTCCGGGCTGACTGCGCACGCGAGGCTGGCGATCGTGAAGATGGCCAGGCCGAGCATGAAAACGTTCTTGCGCCCGTACTTGTCGCTGAACCGTCCGGCGGGTAGGAGCAGTGCGCCGAAGAACAGGGCGTATGCGTTCAGCACCCACGCGACGTCGGAAAGGGAATGGTGCAGGTGCGCACCGATTGTGTGCAACGCGACGTTGACGATGAATAGGTTCAGCACACTCATCACGCTCGCCAGGGCGAGCGTTGCGAGAACGATGTTCGGATGCCCGTGCTCGTGCTCAGCGGTGGCTGATGTGGTCGTAGCCATAGCTCAGCCGTCGGGGGCCAGGACGGCGCGGCCGCGAAGCTGGCCGGCTTCGGGGCCGTCGTGGATCGCCGCGGTGTCGGTGAGAAGCCCGCGCTCGCTGGTGTCCCAGCGCAGTTCGCCGGCGTCAATCGGGGCTGTGATCTCCGCTACCGGCCCGCAACCCGGAGGCCTAGTCCGGGTTGCGGGCGAGCAGGATCGTGAGCGGGCGGCCGAGTGGCTTCGTGTCCGAACGCCGGGAGTAGTGACCAGCCTCGTCTCATCTCCTCTCAGATCGCGAGGCGGCCGCCGTCGACGGGGATGGTCGCCCCGTTGATGTAGCCGGCCGCCGGGGTCGCAAGGAACGTGATGACGTCGGACAGCTCGTGCACGTCAGCGACCCGACCGAGCGGAATCGTCTTGGCAAACTCCTTGGCCATCTCCAACCTCGGCTCCAGTGCCGGGGTCAACGTCGGACCGGGAGCAACGGCGTTGACGCGGACGTTCTGCGGCCCGAATTCGGCCGCCCAGGCCTTGGTGAGCAGCTCGATCGCAGCGCGCGAGGCGCCATAAGCAGCCATGCCAGGCTGGCCGTAGCTTGCGACCATCGTGGAGACGTTGATGATCGATCCGCCGCCGCGGGCGGCGATCTTCGGGGCGAGTGCGGCGACGAGGAAGAACGGCGCCTTGACGTTGATCTGGAACAGACCATCGAACGCCGCCTCGTCGGTGTCAACCGTCGGTCCGAGGGCGGCAAAGCCGGCGAGGTTGACCAGAACATCGATCTCCCCTGCCGCATCGGCGACGCGCCGCACCTCGGACATCTCCGAGAAATCAGCGGCGATGAACTGCGCATCGTGTCCCCCCGCCCGGATCTTCTCCACGGTGCTCGCGCCGCGGGTCTCATCGCGGCCGGTGATGATCACCGTGGCGCCTTTTTCGGCCATCGCCAGTGCGGTCGCGATACCCATCCCGGAGGTGCCACCGGTGATCAGAGCGTTCTTGTCTTGCAGATCCATAGTCGACATCCCTTTTGGTAGTTGGAACAAGCAATCCATTATTGCTGGCGCCGACTGTAACAGAACTGGCTCATGTATTCCAATACTGGGCGGTCTGTCAGTACGCGCTTCTTCCCAGAGGGCAGCCTCGACGGTCTGATCGCCGGCTCCGCGTTCGCTTTCGGGTACGGCCAGCGAGGTTGGCGGCTGGGCCAGGCTCGTGTTCTGAAGAGTTGGTGCGGGCTGCGTCCACCCCGACCGTGGTCACCGGGATACAGGCCCACCCAGAACCTCGATCACGCCCCGGCGCGGCCGCCTTCGCTGATTTACCTCTAGGCCGTGCTGGTGCGCACCGCGCACCGACTGACGTCGGTCCGTCGGCTCAGCTGTTGAGCGAAGTGCTCGTGGTGCTGCTGAGGGTGGCGATGTGCGCGAGCATCGTGTCGAGCGCGGCCGCGAGCGGTTCGGGATCGCGCTGGATCTGAGCCAGCAAGAGGCCGCCCTCGAGCGCGGCAAGCAAGGCCAGCGCGAGCCGGCGCGGATCGGCCTCCGGGCCGAGTCGGCCAAGCGCGTGCATCCGCAGCAGACCGGCCATGATGCTGGCCTCCCACCGTTTGAATGACGCCGCAACGATTGCCCTGGCTTCGGGCTCGGTCTCGGCGAGCTCGGAACCGAGCGAGCCGACCGGACAACCAAAGCGGCCGTCCGTGTCGCGGGCGTGATCGACCACGAAATCGCGCCACTCCCGTAGGCCGTCGAGGCTGCTGAGGTCGAACTGCTCCTGGGTGCCGATGGCCCTGTCGGCCTGGCGCTCGATGACTGCGCGGACCAGCGCCGGCTTGTCCTCGAAGTAGTGGTAGAGCTGCGAGGCGCTCACTTGTGCACCGCCGCGCACCTCCTCGACCGTCGTGTGGGCAACGCCCTGCTGATAGATCAGCTCCGCCGCAGCGTCAACGATCCGCGCGCGCGTCGCCTCACCCTTGCGCGTCAACCGCGGCCGATCAGAACTCCTTGAGGACACAGGAGAAGTATAGCGATCAGAATGGCTTTGACATTCCAGTTCACGTCTGACATAGTGGATCAACCAATCCAGTCAGGCAAGGAACCCGGGGCTGCTAGCGCCGGGAAAGCAGCGAGCCGCTGTTGCAGGGCCACGCCGAGCAGGGTCTAGCCGCCATATCTGCCCGGCGGCCTGAGCACACCATTCAGCGAACCCTGCCTGGACCTACAAATCATGAGAGGAACTCGATGAGCACAACCCCGGAAAAGACCGTGTTGATCACGGGCGCGAACGCCGGAATCGGCAAGGAGGTGGCCCGGCAACTGGCGTCACGTCCGGAGATCGCCCGCATCTACCTGGCGTGCCGGAACCGAGACAAGGCGACAACGGCCAAGGCCGAGCTCGAAGCGGAGACCGGCCGGCGCATCTTCGACATCGTTCTCATGGACGTTGCCGATCCAGTCTCGGTCCGCACCGGCCTGGCGAGCATCAGCGGATCCGTCGACGCGCTGGTCATGAACGCCGGCGTCATTGGCCCGCAGTCGATGGGCTTGACCGCTGACGGGGTCACCACCGTGTTCGCGACGAACGTCCTTGGCCACGTCGTCCTCCTCGAAGGGCTCCTGGCCGAGAATCGGCTTGGCGAGGTTGCGGTCCTCGCCGGAAGTGAAGCAGTCAGAGGGGTCCCGAAGTTGCGGATGAAGGGGCCAAAGTTCGTCTCACACACTGGCGACGAGTTCGCGTGTGTCATCGACGGCTGCTATTTCGCCGAGAACAAGAAGGCTGACTTCAACCTAGCTTTCGGGCAGGCCAAGTACATTGGCGCCCTTTGGATGGCCTACCTGGC
>CAVVCP010000025.1:0-211268 GCA_963746695.1 uncultured Solirubrobacterales bacterium
GGAAGGGGTCGTCGGTTCGAGTCCGACAAAGGGCTTAGGAACTCCCGCTCGTCGCTGGGCGGGCTTGCTGCGCTTGGAGCACGGCGCTCTCAAACTCCTCGGCGCGACGCGACGCTTCGTTCCAATCGTCATCGACCCAGCCCATCAGCGAGAACGCGCGGTAGCTGCCTCCCGAAGCGCCCTCAGGATGCATAGCGCTTGAGGCTGACGGCGTCCGAATCAGTGCCAACGGGCACGGTTGTGAGGCCGGTGGCGGCGTTGGCCGATTGGTCGTCCAGCATGAGCGCCCATCGCAGCCCGAACCACGTCACGTGCGAAACCGCCGACAATCTGCTCCACTGCAAGTTCCCGATCCGACTCGCGTCATTTGCTGACGAGTAAGCGGGTCATAGCTCGGGGGACCGATGGCCTGCTCACGCCGCCCACGCTCGGCTTGCCGCGCCTGTTGACGGACCAGGTTTTTCCGTCGCGGTCGGTGGCAACCCATTGAAGTTTGGCGGCGTAATCGACCCACTCGTTTACCGTCTCCGCCGCGTTGGGCCTGATCTCTAGCCATGCTTCCTCTGTGGCGCTGTACAGCAACTCGCTCATGCCGCGCTTCGCGCGCTCCTCGGCTCCGACGCCTGGCTCGCTAAGCCACCAGGCGATAGCCGACGACTCGAGCGCCGAACGCGCCACGACAAGATGCCCATACATCGGCGGTCGTTCCGCCGTGAACGCCTCCGCGAACGTGCGAACGTAATCGGCAGCGGCGCGCAGCGTTGCGCCTCCGAGCATGTGTGTGTCCGTAATCGGGTTCTGCCATCCATCTTGTCGAGCGAACTCCTGCTCGCGGCTGAGTTCGGTCATGCCTACGGAATCGACGGATGGGTTCTGGCGCTCGCGCTGGATTGCATCGACCGCCTGCGCCAAAACCCGCAGCACGTCGACGATGGGGGCCATCCACTGCCGGAACTCGTCTGGACCTACTGTTCGGCTGGTCATCTTTGCGATTGTGCTCCGCCAGATGGTGGGGCCGCGACTCTAGTTGCCAATGCGCGATCAGAGCAGACCGACCGCGTGATCGTCGACACGCAAGCCCTGCTCGACCTCCTCGATCGTGGCGGGCATGTCCGGCGACGGCTTGGTGCTTAAGCAGGCCTCGACCACCTCACCGACCGGATCGCCAGTGCGAATCCAGTGAAGCTGCTCGGGTCCCCCGCGTGGCAACTGGGGGGAACGGCGGGGGGAACGGCGTACCGCAAGATAGGGCCTGAGTTGGCCCGAGTTGACCCACCTACGAGCGCCTGCGCTTCGCTCATACGCGCCGCGTTTTACCCGCTCAGCGCCGAAAACGACTATTTCAGCGGAGAGGGGGGTGTCTGGGTTCACGACATATGTCCCAGGTGATATGTCCTCTGAGTCGGGACATATGTCCCACCCAGGAGCCTGCGGGTTAGCCGGCGGTCGTCGCGAAGGCGGAGCCCGGAGGGCGAGGCCTGAAGCGGCGATCGCCGGGCGCCGCCGACGGGTGGGGTTTGTTGGCGGGCATGTCCCGAGCCCGCGTTGCTGTCTCAAAGTCGCTTCCGGCCAGTTATCCGTGACCGCCGCCGCGGTTGAGCATGGGTTCTCCCGCCGGCATCTCCATCGTTTGCTCGTCGGCCTATCGAGCTGGTGGCCTAGACGCGCTCGAGCGATGTTCGCGGGCGCCGAAGACGAGCCCGCACACCACCCCGGAGATCGTCCGGACCCGGGTGATCGAACTCGCGCCAACTTTTGAGCGCTGAGGGGCTTGACGCGGGACCGGTCACGATCGGCTGGCACCTCGAACGGAAGCCCTCCAGGTCCCGTCGAGCTCGACGATCCGACGGATCCTCCGCCACGCAGGGCTGATCGTCCCCGAGCCACGCAAACGCCCCCGCTCCTCCTACACCCGCTTTGAGGCCGACCAGCCGAACGAGACCTGGCAATCGGACTTCATGCACACCCGGCTCGCTGACGGAGCCGACGTCGAGATCCTGAGCTGGCTGGATGACCACTCACGCTACCTGCTGTCCTTGACCGCGCACCAGCCCGTGACCGGCGACACCGTCGTGGCCACCTTCCTCGAGACGGTCGACCGTCACGGCCCGCCGGCGAGCACGCTCACCGACAACGGCCGCGTCTACACCGCCCGGTTCGGCGGTGGCCGCAACGCGTTCGAGTACCTCCTACCGATCCTCGGTGTCCGCCAAAAGAACGGATCGCCCGGACACCCGCAGACCCAGGGCAAGATCGAGCGGTTCCACCAGACCCTGCAACACTGGCTCGCCGCCCGCCCCGCGGCACCCAACCTCACCGCCCTGCAGCGCCAACTCGAGCAGTTCCGCGAGCATTACAACGAGCAGCGCCCCCACCGCGCACTGAACCGAACCACCCCCGGCCACACCTACCGCGCAACACCCAAAGCGCTGCCCGCCGGGCCGCTCCCACAGGCGCACTATCGCCTGCGCTACGACCGGCTCGACACCAAAGGCACCATGACGCTACGCCGCGCCGGACGGATGCACCACCTCGGGATCGGCGCCAAACACACCGGCAAACGCGTCCTCGCGCTCACCGACGAGCACCACGTGACCGTCATCGAGCTCGACACCGGCGAGGTCCTCTCAACCCACCTCATCCAACCCCAGAAGGCCTACTGGCGCAACCAACAACGACAGCCCGGCCGCTGGCCGAGCTCTCAAAACTGAGACCTAGTCACGCGACTCATATGAGACACATGTCCCGACACATCACAAGCGGAGAGGGGGGTGTCTGGGTTCACGACATATGTCCCAGGTGATATGTCCCTCATGAGTCGGGACATGGGTCTCACCCAGGGGCTTGCGGGTTGCCGGCGGTCGTCGCGGAGGCGGAGCCCGGAGGGCGAGGCCGAAGCGGCGATCGCCGGGCGCGGCCGCGGGTGGGGTGTTGGCGGGGATGTCTCGAGCTCGCGTTGCTGTTCTCCGGGTCGTCTCCCAGCGGCTGTCGGTGACCGCTGCCGCTGCCGAGTACGGGTTCTCCCGCCGGCATCTCCATCGTCTTCTGGTCTGCCTATCGGGAAGGAGGTCTGGACGCGCTCGAGCCCCGCTCGCGCCGCCCGAGGACGAACGCTGCGTCGGACCTCGGTGCTGGTCTGCGACGCGGGTGATCGCGCTGCGCGCGCAGCTGACCGCTGACGGGCTCGATGCGGGGCCGGTGACGATCGCGTGGCATCTGGAACGGGAGGGGCTGCGGGTCCCGTCGACGCTCCACGATCCGGCGGATCCTGCATCGGGCGGGGTTGATCGTCCCCGAGCCGCGCAAACGGCCCCGCTGTTCCTACACCCGCTTCGAAGCCAGCCAGCCCAACGAGATGTGGCAGTCGGACTTCACCCACTCGCGGCTTCTCGGCGGCAGCGATGTGGAGATCCTGAACTGGCTCGATGACCACTCTCGGTATCTGCTGTCCTGCACGGCCCATCAGCCGGTGAGCGGCGATCAAGGTCGTGGCCGTGTTCCTCGCGGCGGTGGATCAGCACGGCCCGCCCGCATCCACGCTGACCGACAACGGCAGCGTCTACACATCCCGGTTCACCGGCGGCCGCAACGCGTTCGAATACCTCCTCCCGCTGCTCGGCATCCGCCAGAAGAACGGATCCCCCGGCCATCCCCAGACGCAGGGAAAGATCGAGCGCTTTCATCAGACTCTTAAGCGCTGGCTCGCGGCCAGGCCGACAGCGCGCAGCCCCACCGAGCTTCAGCAGCAGCTCGAGCAGTTCCGCGAGCATTACAACGAGCACCGCCCCCACCGCGCGCTGGACCGCCGCACACCAGGCCAGGCATACCGGGCCATACCAAAGGCCACCCCGGCCGACGGCCGTGCTCGCGGCTCACTACCGGATGCGCTACGACCGGCTCGACACCAAGGGCAAGATGAGCATCCGCCGCGCCGGCCGCATGCACCACCTCGGCATCGGCACCAAACACGCCGGCAAACGCGTCCTCGCGCTCGGCGACGAGGACCGGATCACCGTGATCGAGCTCGACACCGGCGAGGTCCTCTCAACCCACCTCATCGATCCCAACAAGGTCTACTGGCGCAACCAAGAGCGAGAACCCGGCCGCTGGCCGAGCCCCCCAAAGCTGAGACCTATGACGCGACTCATCTGAGACATATGTCCCGACTCATCACACAGCGGAGAGGGGGGGATTCGAACCCCCGATGGACCGAAAAGCCCATACCGGTTTTCGAGACCGGCGCATTCAACCGCTCTGCCACCTCTCCGGTGGGGCGTCGAACAAGTTAGACGAACTCGCGCGCCCGTGGGCCTGTGCGGGCCTGCTTGGGCCGGAGTGTGCATGACGCGCCACGCCTCCCGCCGGCGCGGAGGATTGGCGTACCAGGCTCCTCTGCTGTGGATAGCGCGCCAACCCCCGGTTTCCGGGACAGGCGTGGCGCATGATGCACACGGGGAGGCATTTCCGGGGGGCGGCCGCTGGGCCGATGCGCCGCGGGCGCCGCGCCCCCGCCGGGGCTGCCGGGGCCGCCGTGCCGCGCCGCCACCGCCACCGCCACCGCCACCGCGCCGCCACCGCCACCGCGCCGCCGCCGCCACCGCCGTCGCGCCGCCACCGCCGCCGCGCCGCCACGGCCGCCGCGCCGCCACGGCCACCGCCCCGCCGCCCCGCCGCCACCACCGCTACCGCCGCCGGGGCGCGAAGAACGCCCGCAGCAGGTCCGCGCACTCCTCGGCAAGCAGCCCGCTCTCGACCTGAGGCCGGTGGTTGAGCCGTGGCTCGTCGAGGACGTTGAGCACGCTGCCGGCGGCGCCGGCCTTGGGGTCGGTGGCGCCGTAGACGACCCGGGGCAGGCGCGCGAGCACGATCGCGCCGGCGCACATCGCGCAGGGCTCGAGCGTGACGTACATGACCGAGTCGAGCACCCGCCAGCTTCCGAGGGTGCGGGCGGCCTCGCGCAGGGCGATCATCTCGGCGTGCGCGGTGGGGTCGGCGCGGACCTCGCGTTCGTTGTGACCGGACCCGATCACCTCGCCGGCGTTGACGATCACGGCGCCGATCGGCACGTCGTCGTGTTCGGGCGCCAGGGCGGCCTCGCGGAGGGCGAGCCGCATGAAGTACTCCTCTCGGGGGAAAAAGTGGGTGCTCACGCTGGGGCGACGCTACCGTGGGGAGGGAAACTTTGGCGCGTTGACAGTTGTCTAAGCGCTTGGGGCCGCTCTCTCCGTCCAGCATCTTTGTTCTCGGCCAATCTCAACTGCCGGCCTGTCCGCGCGATGCTCGCCTTCGCGGCGGTTCTGTGCGTCGGGGCGAGCCGCTGGGTGGCGCCGGCGCGGGCCGCCGATTACGTCCCCGGTGAGGTCGTGGTCGGCTACGCGTCGGGCCAGGCGGGGTCGAGCGTGGCGCATGCGCGAGAGATGGGGGTGCGTGCGGCTCCGGGCGCGCTGCCGGGCAACTCGTCGTCGTCGACCCCGTCCGAGCAGATCATCCGCGTCCCGGCCGGCCGGAGCGTCTGGCAGGTAATCGCGAAGCTCCGCCGCCAGCGGGGGGTCCTGTACGCCGTGCCCAACTACATCGCGCACACGGCGGGCTGGATTCCCAACGATCCGGGCATCGCCCATCGCGCTCGGGGTTGGGAGCTCTTGCAGTGGAACTTCCTCCCGGGCGTGGGCGTGGACGCGCCCGACGCGTGGTCGCACATGTTCGCCGTCCACCGGCCGGGCGGCCGCGGCGTGGTCATCGCGGTGCTCGACACGGGCGTGGCCTACCGCGACTGGAACGGCTTCAAGGAGTCGCCCGATTTCGCGGGCACCCAGTTCGTCGATCCGTACGACTTCGTCGCCGGAAACGCGTTCCCGCTCGACCGCGAGGGCCACGGCACGTTCGTCGCCGGGATGATCGCCGAGTCGACCAACAACAAGATCGGGCTGACCGGGCTCGCCTACGGGGCGAAGATCATGCCGGTCCGGGTCCTCGACGCCGACGGCAACGGCGACTCGCAGACGATCGCGAAGGGGATCCGGTACGCCGTCAATCACGGCGCGCAGGTGATCAACCTCAGCCTCGAGTTCGACATCTCGGTCACCGCCTCGGAGATCCCCGACATCATCAACGCGATCGGCTACGCCCACCGCCATGGGGTCGTCGTGGTCGCCGCCGCCGGCAACGATGAGGCACGGCGACTCGCCTACCCGGCGGCCGCGCCGGCGGTGATCTCAGTCGGCGCGACGACCAAGGATGGCTGCCTGGCCGCCTACTCCAACGTCGGGGCGAAGCTCGACCTGGTGGCGCCCGGCGGGGGAGACGACGCGAGCCTGGCGAACGACCCCAACTGCCATCCGTTCCGCAACCTGCCGGGCGTGCACCAGATGACGTTCAGCGACTTCAACTCGTTCGACCCGGGCTCGAATCCGACCCGGTTCAGCCTCCCCCCGAGCTACGGCACATCGATGGCCGCACCCGAGGTCTCCGCGACCGCGGCGCTCGTGATCGCCAGCCGGGTGCTCGGGCCACACCCGACGCCGGATCAGATGCTCGCCCACCTCGAGCAGACGGCGACGCCGCTTGGGGGCGCGGTGCCGAACGACGACTACGGGTTCGGCCTGATCAACGCCGGAAAGGCGACCGAGCGGCTGCCAACCACGTCGCCGGCGGCGCGGTAGCCGGGCCGCCGGTCAGGTGGTCCGCACAATCAGCACCGAGCACGGCGCGTGGTGCGAGACCTTGTTCGGCACCGAGCCGAGCAGGAACCGCTTGGCGCCGGTCATCCCCTTATTGCCGACCACGATCAGGTCCGAGCCCTGCTCCTCGGCGACGTCGACGATCGCGTCGGCCGCGTCGCCCTGGCGCGCGAACGTCTCGACCTCCTGAACGCCACCCTCGCGGGCCTCCGTCTGGGCCTGCTCGAGCAGCGCGAGCACGTCGTTGTGGGGGTTGATCACCCACTGCAGATCCGCCGGCACCTCCACCTGCTCGTCGCGAAGTCGCTGATCGGAGACGGGCTCGTAGGCACTCACGATCTGCAGGCGGGCGCCGAGCCCCGCGGCGAGGTCGATCGCGCGCAGCACGGCGGTGTGCGCGGTCTCGGATCCATCGGTGCCGACGACGATCGACGTGAACATCGGCGCCAGCAGTCCTACACGAGCTTCGTGATCGCGATCACCATGCCCGCGAGCACGAACACGAGGATCGCTACCTGCATCCAGATCCAGTGGCGGGGCACAGCGGTAAAGCTAGCGATCCGCCCGTCTATCGTCCGTAACCATGGCGCAGCGGCTCAATCCGGCGCTGAAGGCGGTCAGCGACGCGGTGCTCGCGGTGGCCGCCAACCTGTCCGTGGACGAGGTGCTGCAAAGGCTGGTGGACGCATCCCGCGAGCTTGCCGGCGCGCGCTATGCCGCGCTCGGCATTCCGGACGGGGAGGGCGGCTTTCGCCGCTTCCTCGTCGCGGGCATGACCGACGAGCTGATCGCCTCGATGGGTCCGCTGCCGCGCACCCACGGCATGCTCGGCGCGATGCTGTCCGGGAGCGAGCCTTACCGGACCGACGACATCCACGACGACCCGCGGTTCCGGGGGTGGTGGCCGCGCCGGCATCCGGACATGCGCTCGTTCCTGGGCGTCCCGATCGTCTCCCCCGACGGAACGATCATCGGCGCCTTCTACCTGACCGAGAAGGACGGCGCCGACGCGTTCGACGCCGAGGATCAGGAGCTGATCGAGCTGCTCGCCGCGCACGCGTCGATCGCGATCACCAACGCGCGTCTGTACGAGCAGAGCCGCGAGCTGTCGATCCTGTCCGAGCGCAACCGGCTCGCGCTGGAGCTCCACGACGTGGTCAGCCAGAAGCTGTTCAGCGTGATGCTGACCGCCGAGTCCGCGGCCACGCAGATGGATCGCGACCCGGTCGCCGCTCGGGCGCAGATCGAGCGGCTGCGCGAGCTCGCCGGCGAGGCGCTCGAGGAGCTGCGCTCGCTGATCCTGGGCCTGCGCCCACCTGAGCTCGAGCGCGATGGGCTCACCGGCGCGCTGCGCAAGGAGGTCGAGATGCTCGGCCGCATGCACGGCACCAACGTCGAGCTTCAGGTGCAGAGCGGGTTCACCGTCGAAACCGGCGAGCGCGAGCTGGCCCTGCTGCGGATCGCGCACGAGGCGCTCCACAACGCCGTCCGGCACGCCCACGCGGAGCACGTGACGGTTACGCGTCGCCGCCGAGAACGGCTCGGTGATCGTCGAGGTCACCGATGACGGCGTCGGGTTCGACCCGGACAGCGCCGAGCTCCGCTCGCGGCACCTGGGTCTGACCTCGATGGAGGAGCGCGCCCGCGAGCTTCAGGGCACGCTCCGGATCCGCTCGGCGCCCGGCACCGGCACCACGGTCCGGATAGAGCTGAGGCCCGATGGCTGACCCGATCACGATCCTGGTCGTCGATGACCACGCGGTCGTACGCGAAGGGCTGCGCACGTTCCTCGGGCTCCAGGACGGGTTCGAGATCGTCGGGGAGGCCGCGGACGGCGACGAGGCGCTCGAACGAGCCGAGCGACTGGACCCGGATGTGATCCTGATGGACCTGGTCATGCCGGGCCGCGACGGGGTCAGCGCGATGCAGGAGCTCAAACAGCGGTCGGCGCGAAGCCGGGTGATCGTGCTCACGAGCTTCCTCGAGGACGACCGGCTGCTGCCGGCGCTCGAGGCCGGCGCCGCCGGCTACCTGCTCAAGAACTCCCAGCCCTCAGAGCTGGCGCGAGCCGTGCGGGCCGCCCACGCCGGCGAGGCGATCATCGACCCGACGGTCGCCGCGCGCCTCGTCCACGCGCTGTCAGAACGCTCGGCCCCGGCCGCCGACGCGACCAGGCTCGACCACCTGACGACGCGCGAACGCGACGTGTTGACCCTGATCGCGCGCGGCCGGTCGAACAAGCGGATCGCGCTCGAGCTCGGCATCTCGGAGAAGACGGTCAAGACGCACGTCGGCCACCTGCTCGCCAAGCTCGGCGTCACCGACCGCACGCAGGCCGCGGTGCTCGCCGTCCAGGCCGGGCTGGTCGAGCCCGACCACCGCAGGTCTTAGGACCAATTACCGCTGGTAACCGAGACCGTCGCGGTCCTACCGTGGCGGGCATGCCCCTAGCAATCATCACCGGAACATCTCGAGGCCTCGGCCTCGCACTCGCCCGCGCGCTGGCCGAACGCCAGTGGGCGCTCGTGATCGACGCACGTGGCCGTGGCGAGCTCGAGCGCGCCGCGCGCGAGCTCGGGCGGCTCACCGAAGTCGTCGCTCTGCCCGGAGACGTCGCCGACGACTGGCACCGCGGAGCGCTCGTCGAGGCCGCCGGCGAGCACGTCGACCTGCTGGTCAACAACGCGAGCATGCTCGGCCCGAGCCCGCAGCCGCCGCTCGGCCGCTACCCGATGGACGAGCTCGAACGTGTCTACCGGGTCAACGTGCTGGCGCCGATCGCGCTCGCCCAGCTGGTCCTCCCGCGCATGCCCGACGGTGGCACGATCGTCAACGTCAGCTCCGACGCCGCGGTCGAGCCGTACGCGGGTTGGGGAGGCTACGGCTCCTCGAAGGCGGCGCTCGACCAGTCCTCAGCGATCCTCGCCGAGGAGCACCCTGCCCTGCGGATCTACTCCGTCGACCCCGGCGACATGCGCACGCAGATGCATCAGGACGCGTTCCCGGGCGAGGACATCTCCGATCGCCCGCCGCCCGAGGAGAGCGTGCCCGGACTGCTCAGGCTGATCGAGGACGATCTGCCGAGCGGTCGCTACCGGGCCCGCGAGCTGGCCGCGACCGAGAGCGTCGCCGGATGAACGCGCTCGCCTTTGAGCTGGCGCCCGACCTCGAGGCCCACGAGCCCCCGGAGGCGCGCGGCCTGGGCCGCGACGGGGTCAGGCTCCTGGTCGCACGCCGGGCGGACGGCAGCATCGAGCACCGGACATTCAGTGACCTGCCTGACCTGCTGGAGCCAGGCGACGTGCTCGTGATCAACGTGTCGGCCACGATCCCGGCGGCCGTGCCGGCCCGACGCCGCGACGGCGAAGCGGTGCGCGTGCACTTCGCGACGCGAGCGCCGCACCTCGAGGATGACTGGCGCGTGGTCGAGATTCGGAGCGCCGACGGCAGCCGGCCGCTCCGTGTCCCTGCCGGCGAGTCGCTCACGCTGCGCGGCGGCGGCACGCTCGAACTGGTGGCGCCGTACGCCTCCGGTGACCGGCTGATGCTTGCCCGGTTCTGCTGCGCCCTGCTCGTCGACGAGTATCTCGAGCGCCACGGCGAGCCGATCCGCTACTCCCACGTTCCCGAACCCTGGCCGCTCGAGGACTACCAGAACGTGTACGCGATCAGTCCCGGCAGCGCCGAGATGCCGAGCGCCGGCCGGCCGCTCACGCGCGAGCTGATCTCGCGGCTGGTGGCGCGCGAGATCGCGGTCGCGCCGATCACGCTCCACTGCGGCGTGTCCTCGCCCGAGAGTCACGAGCCGCCGTTCCCCGAGTGGTACGAGGTGCCCGAGCGGACCGCGCAGGTGATCGCGACGGCCCGGAACAACGGTGGCCGGGTGATCGCGGTGGGCACGACCGTCGTTCGCGCGCTCGAATCCGCGGGCGGTCCTGACCGCTGCAGCTGCGCCCGGTCGGGCTGGACCGGCCTGGTCGTCACGCCCGAGTGCGGCGTGGCGATCGTCGACGGGCTGATCACGGGCTGGCACGAGCCCGAGGCGTCACACCTTCAGATCCTCGAGGCGCTGATCGGCCCGGAGCTACTGGCGCGCTCGTACGAAGCCGCGCTCGACGCCGGCTATCTCTGGCACGAGTTCGGCGACAGCCACCTGATCCTGCCCTGAAGCTGAAGCGACCGCGGCGCCCATACCGCGGTCGCTCAGGAGGACACCGAGGCGCTAAGCGGCGTGCGCCAGTACTGCTGGGAAGTCGATCGTGACGCCGTGGGGGACGACCAGCACCGGGCAGGTCGCGCTCTCGATCACGTTCTGAGCGTGGGCGCTGATCATCACCCGTCCAGCCGGAGCCTCCGGACGGGAGCCGACCACGAGCAGGTCGACGTGCGGCTCGTCGCGAGTCAGGGTGGCGCCGAAGCTGTCCGCGAGCGCGCGCGCAGTGGCGAGCGTCGCGTCGTCGCCGGCGGTGACCAGCACGCCGATCCGATGAATCCTGGGCGCCCACTCGCCGTGGTAGCCGGCGGGGGCGATCGCCACCGCGGTCGATCCGCCGTCGAGCATCGCTTGCGTCGAATGCTGCGGGGCGACGTGTCCCGGCGCGGTCCGGTAGTCAGAGCCGAACACGACGATGTCCGCCTCCTCCTGCTCGGCCAGCCGGCGCAGTCCCTCGGGGGTCGACGGGCTCACGACGATGCGGGTGTCGACGTCGAGTCCGGAGAACCAGTCGGCGCCGCGCTGGAGCAGCATCTCGGCCTCGTGCTCCTCGGACTGCTCCTGGGCCGGCTTGCTCTGCGCGCAATGGCGCACGTAGGCCAGCGTCAGCGAGGCCCCCGCGTCGGCCAGGACGCGTCCGAGCATCAGCGCGTCGTGATCGCCGGGCGTGTCGTCGTAGGAGATGATCGCTCGAGGTGACATTGGGGGCCCTCCAGTCCTCGGAAGAAGTCGTAACCGTCCTGTTCGGCGCGAGGATCGCAGCTACCTACTATCAGCGCTAATGAAGTTGATCATGCTGTTGATAAGCTCCGCTAATGCTGCACGTCGGTCGCGTGAGGGTCCTGGCCGAGGTCGTGCGCCGCGGGTCGTTCTCGGCGGCCGCTGAGTCGCTGTCGTACACGCAATCGGCGGTCTCGCAGGCGATCGCCCGGCTCGAGGCCGAGACCGGCGCGACCCTGATCGTGCGCGATCGCAGCGGCGTCCGGCCCACCGCCGCCGGGGCCAAGCTGGTCGAGCACGCCGAGGGGATCTTCGCTCGGATCGAGGCCGCCGAGGCTGAGCTGGCGGCGATGCTCGGGGTGCGCGCCGGCCATCTGAGCGTGGCGTCGTTCCCGTCCGCGGGGGCCACGCTGATGCCGCTCGCGATCGCCACCTTCCGCGAGCGTCACCCCGACGTGTCGCTGACGCTCGCCGAGGGCGAGCCCGAGGACATCGCGCCGCGGCTGCGCGCCGGCGAGTTCGACCTCGCCCTGCTGTTCGAGTTCCCGGGGACGAGGGAGCGCCACGGCGCTCGCCTGCGCACCGAGCTCCTGCTCGAGGATCCGCTGCTCGTCGCCCTTCCCGCCGAGCATGCCCTCGCGGGCAAGCCCGCGCTGTCGCTCGCCGATCTGCGCGACCAGGACTGGGTCCAGACCTCGGCCACGAGCCCGTGCGCTCGCCATGTGGTCCGCTCGTGCCTCGCGGCCGGCTTTGAGCCCAAGGTCACGTTCGAGTCCGACGACTACGAGACCGTGCAGGGCCTCGTTGCCGCCGGCGTCGGCGTGGCGCTGATCCCGCAGCTCGCGCTGACGCACGTGCATCCGGGCATCGTCGTCCGTGCCCTGGCGCCCCGCCCCCCGACCCGGCGGGTCGTCGCGGCGACGATCGGCGCCGCTGAGGTGTCGCCGGCGGCGGCCACGATGATCGAGATCCTGGCCAACGCGGCCAAGCGGTACAGAGACGCGCCGGCGCAGGCCGCTTAGGGGCCTCGCTTCGCTCGGCGTCCGTGGGACCGGCGGGCCCGTCCGGACGGGGTCGCACGGCCTCGCGGCTACGGCCCGCTCGGCATCCGGCCTCGCCTAAATGGGCCGGCCGCGAGTCATCCGGCGGACGCCGCCGCAGGCGGCCCCTAACCCTGATCAGCTTGGCTTGACCTTCGCCGACAGGCGCGTGGTTCGCTTGCCGGCGTCGGTGATGCGCACGGTCAGCGTGACGCGCGTCGCCTGGTGGCGCACGAGCTCGGCGGTCAGGCTGTCGCTCGCGGCAAGGCGCGGCGACGAGATAGTGACTCGAACCTGCTCGGCGGTGCCTGCGAGCTTGAGCACGAGCGCTGCGTGCTGGATGCCCACGGTCAACCTGAGCCGCCGGCCGTTCTTCGCGATGACGGTGACCGTCGCGCGCGATTTAGTGAAGTGAAGGCCCCGGGGGAGAGTGATGCTGATCGACTTCAGTGCTGGCGCGTCCTTGCCCGCGGTCACGGTAAACGCCAGCTTCGGCCGCGCGGCGCCGACGTTCGACAGCGACATGCGTGACAGCTTGGGGGCGGTCTGGACGGTCCAGTGGAACGTCGTCTGGGCGATGGTGCCGCCCGGGTCCGAGGCCGTGATCGTGACGGTGGACGTCCCGAGCCGGTTCGGGCGGCCGGTGATCTTGCCGGTCGAGGAGTTGATCGACAGCCCGCGCGGCAATCCCGTGGCCGCGTAGGCGACGGACGCGCCGCGGGTGTCGAGCGCCTGGATCTTGAGGCTGACCGTGCTGTTCAGCGTCGAGCGCTGCGCACCGGGGTTCGGGAGGGAGATCGCGTCCGTGCACAGCGTCCCGGCCAGCGCGGAGGCGTTCGGGGAGCCGAGCCCGGTCGCCATGTCGTAGCCCGATCCGGCCGGGTACATGTCGGAGTTGAGTCCGGTCATGTCGTTGTTGCCGGACGTGATGTCGTTGAAGTCGGTCGAGTAGGCGGTGGCGGCCGCGTGGTAGAGCGCCGGGTTGGCGAATCCGATCGGCACCCCGGCGCACCGGGCCGAGGCGTTGGCGAGGGCGATCATCGCCGCCCACGCCGGCGCCGCTCCGCTCGTGCCACCGACGGCCTGCCACCCGACCGGCTCCCCGGGTCCGGCCGTGTTGCTGCCGTTCCAATAGATCATGTAGCCGGTGGCGGGGTCGCCGTCGGCCGACACATCGGGCACCTCGCGGCAGTCACCCGCCGCCGCCGCGCACTGAGTGCCCGACGAGTTGGCGTTGGTCACGTGCAGGAACGAAGGCGCCCCGGACTGGTAGGTCGGCATCGACCAGAACGTCGAGACGCCGCCGCCGCTGGCGCCGACCGCGGGCCCGTCGTTCCACACGGTCTCGCTGAGGCGCGCGCCGCCGCTGTTCTCGCTGAGGCTGGTGCCGCCGACACCGGTTACGAACGGCTCGCTGGCCGGGTCGTCCACCTGCAGCGTGGGCGGAACCGGGTAGCAGTCCTCGGACCCGTCGTCGCCCGACGCGGACAGGATCGTCATCCCCTCAGCCGCCGCCTCCTGGAACAGGGTGTTCTCCGCGGACGCCTGGCTGAAGCCGTCGAGCGGCTCGCACTGTCCCCACGACGCGCTCAGCACCTGCGCCGCGTGGGCGCTGATGATCGCGCTGAACGTGTCGTACGGACCCGAGCCCTGGTTCGGGCCTTCGTACACGGCGATCTTGGCCTGGGGCGCGAGCCCGATCACGTTCTCGATGTCGAGCGCCGCCTCTCCGGAGCCGGCCCCGGTGCCCGCCCCGCCGTCGACCGCGACGTTCCCAACCAGGGCGTTGACCCCGTAGCACTGTTCGTAGGCGGCGATGTCGCCCTGGTCGTAGGGCTCGAGCTCGAGGATCGCGACGGTCTGCCCCGCGCCCTCGTCCGGTGCGCCGCTCGCGCCCCCGGACTCATAGAGCCCGGACAGTCCGTAGGCCGAGGCGATCTGGTCGTCGGTGAGGCCGCCCTGGCTCGTGGCCGCGGAGGTGGCCGCGGGGCAGGGTTGCGGTCCGCCGGTGACGACGTGGGGCCGCAGCCGCGACGCCGGCGCGCTCGCGGCGTGCGCCCGCGCGAGCAACGGCTTCGCGGCCGTCAACGTGTCGAGCCCGAGGACGGTCTGGACGTCGGACGCGATCCCGGTGTCGAGCGACGGCGCCTGCTGGTTGACGATCGCGGTCCGGCCGCTCGAGAGCGCGATCCGCGAGAACGAGGTCGAGAACGCTTGCGACAGCTCTCCGGCGGTGGCCGCCACCGGAATCGAGAGCGAGTTGGCGCTGACCGGACCGGGGTGCAGGCCGTGGGCGCGGAGCGAGGACTCGACCGCCTGCACCTGGTCGGGTGCGGAGCCGAACCGCTGGACAAACTCGGACGGGGTGATGTAGTCGCGATAGAGCGGCGATCCCGGGGTCGACACCGCGGTCGCAAACGCCGCCAGCCCGGCGGGATCGTGAGGCTGAAGCGTCACCGTGACGTGCATCGGGGTCGACGCCACCAGCGGCCCGACGATCCGCGCTCCGGCCGGGGCGGCGGGTGCCGCACCGAGCCGCACGGCCGCGTCGGCCGATGACGCGGCCGCCAGCGCGACGGCAAGCGCGCACGCCACGACGAGTGCCCCGACTCTCGAAAGTGGTCCCATACCGGATTCGAGGCTAGCGGCTCGTTCGCCGGGTGGCGTCGATCGCCTAACGCAAACGATCGGTGGCGACCATCACGAACCAGTCGCTCGCGTGGAGCACGGTCCCGCCACCGAGCTCTCGCGCGAGCTCGTCGGGTTCGAAGTAGCGCTTGTAGACGTGGAAGCGCGAGCCGTCGTTGAGGATGCGCTCCTGCTGCTCCTCGCGCTCGTGGTCCGGCCGGACCGCAGAATCGACGACGACCAGCGCAGGAGCGACCCGACGCGCCTCGGCCAAGAACGCCTCTCGTGCCGGGCCCTCGAGGTGGCCGTAGAAGTGGCCGGTGAACACGCGGTCGAACGCGGCGTCTTCGAACGGCAGCGGGATCGCATCCGCCTGGACGAAATCGGCTGACGGGATCCGCTCGCGCGCGATCTCGATCATGTTCTCGCTCTGATCAAGGCCGGTCACGCGTCCGCGGAGGTGGCGGGTCAGAAAGCCGGTGCCGCACGCCACGTCGAGCGTCCGGCCCGGCTCGAGCCCCCGCACCGCCTGCTCGAGCGCACTGACCGCCTCGTCCCAGCCCGGGCGGTCGCGCTCGGCGAACCGGCCGAGGCCGAGGTACCACTCGTCGTACTCGGGCGCGCGGATGTCGTAGTACTCCTTCACCCCGTTCCATACTGCCACGCCACCTCGGCTGGTTGACTGTCGGGCATGGACGAGCGGCGGAGACTCAGCTTCGGGGGCGTGGCCGATCTGTACGACCAGGCGCGGCCGTCCTACCCGAGCGCGCTGGTCGACGACGTGGTCGAGTACTCCGCCGCCACCGGAGCCGTGGCGGACCGGGCGCTGGAGGTGGGGGCGGGCACGGGCAAGGCCACCGTCCTGTTCGCGGCCCGTGGGCTGAACGTCCTCGGGATCGAGCCGAGCGCGGACATGGCGCAGGTCGCGCGGCGCAACTGCGCGGGCTACGAGAACGTGACGATCGAGGAGACCGAGTTCGAGCGGTGGCGGCCGCCGGGCCATGAGTTCAGGCTCGTGTTCTCGGGGCAGGCGTG
Source organism: uncultured Solirubrobacterales bacterium (assembly GCA_963746695.1). GTDB lineage: Bacteria > Actinomycetota > Thermoleophilia > Solirubrobacterales > Solirubrobacteraceae > Palsa-465. The sequence goes on from CAVVCP010000025.1 coordinate 16,317, forward strand.
GCACTGGATATCCCGGGAGGTGAGGTACGCGGCCGCGCGGGCGGCGCTCGAGGACGGCGGCGCGCTGGCGGCATTCTGGAACCGGCCCGATTGGACCGCGTGCGAGCTCCGCGAGCAGATTGGCGAGGCGTACCGCCTGAGCGGCCACGGAGGCGACGCAGACGACCCGATGAACCCGGCGGCGGCGCCCGGAGACGAGAACTGGGTGAACGAGATCGCGGCCGCTCCTGGCTTCGACGCGGCAGAGGTTCGCCGCTACCGATGGCACCGCGATTACACGACCGCCGAGTATCTCGACCTGCTCGGCACCCACTCGGCGTGTCTGATCCTCGACGCGGGCGAGCGGGAGCCGCTGCTGGGCGCCATCGCCGCGGCGATCGACGCCCGCGGTGGCAGCTTCCGGATGGCGTACGTGACGCGGCTGTGTCTGGCGCGGGCGTCATGACCGACGGGATCGTCCGCGGCGAGGACGGCGTGCGGCGCTGCTCCTGGGCGGACTCCGCGGGGGCGGGTGGGTCCGAGTACCGCGCCTACCACGACCGCGAGTGGGGCTTCCCGGTCGCCGACGACATCCGCCTGTTCGAGAAGCTGAGCCTCGAGGGGTTCCAGGCCGGCCTCTCGTGGCTGACGATCCTGCGCAAGCGCGAGGACTTCCGGCGGGTGTTCGCCGGGTTCGACTTCAACGCGGTGGCGCGGTTCGGTGAGCGCGACGTCACCCGGCTGCTCGGCGACGCGTCGATCATCCGTCATCGCGGCAAGATCGAGGCGGTGATCAACAACGCCGGGCGTGCAGTCGAGCTCGTCGACTCCGAGGGTTCGCTGGCGGCATATGTGTGGCGGTTCGAGCCGTCCCGCCGGCCGCGGCGGGTCGACCGCGGAGACGTGGCCTCCGAGACGCCGGAGTCGCGCGCGCTCGCCAAGGACCTCAAGCGGCGCGGCTGGCGGTTCGTCGGACCGACGACCGTGTACGCGTTCATGCAGGCGATGGGCGTCGTCAACGACCACATGACGGGTTGCGCGGCCCGCGCCCAGGCGACCCGGGCACGCAAGGAGTTCCGCGTTCCCGCTTAGAGCAGGCGGACGATCGCGGTGATCCCGACCACCACGATCACCGCGCGGAGCACCGTCGGGGACAGTTCGCGGCCCCAGCGGGCAGCGGCGATCCCGCCGATGATCGAGCCGACCGCGATCAGCAGCGCCGGCAGCCACGCGATGTGCGCGGAGAAGATGAAGATGATTCCCGCGACCAGATTGACCAGGCCGGCGAGCACAACCTTGAGCGCGTTGACCCGCTGAAGCTGCTCGGTCGGCAGCGACAGCCCGAGGATCGCGAGCAGCATGATGCCCTGGGCGGCGCCAAAGTAGCCGCCGTATATCCCGGTGGCGAACACCGAGACCATCGCGACCGGCCCCGGATGCCCGGTGGCGCGTGCGCGGCGCGCTTCGAGCGCGCGCCCCAGCCGCGGCTGGAGCACGATCAGCACCAGGGCGACCACGATGAACGCGGGCACGATGTCCTTGAACGCGGACGCCGGCAGGCTCAGCAGAAGCACCGCGCCGACGATCCCGCCGGCGGTCGAGGCGGTCGCGAACCGGAGCAGCCGCGCCCGCTGGCCGGCCAGCTCGCGGCGGTAACCGACGGCGCCGGCGACCGAGCCAGGGACCAGCCCGACGGTGTTCGAGACGTTCGCGGTCACCGGGGCGTATCCGAAGGCAAGCAGGATCGGAAACGTGATCAGCGTGCCGCTGCCGACGAGCGTGTTGATCCCCCCGGCGGCGATGCCCGCGGCGAAGATGGCCAGGGCGTGAAGCGGGGGCATCGGTCTTGCGCCGGCGCGGTTCCGGTCTTACGTCCGGTACGCGCGCACGAGGTAGCCGCTGCGGCCCGGACTCTCGATCTCGACCCGTGCGAAGCCGCTCGCGCCGAACATCAGCTCGAGCTCGCGGCGGCTGTAGTTGAAGATCGGGCAGTTGCCGATCCATTCGTAGCGGACCTTGCGGACCGGGCCCTTGAGCAGCGGACCAGGTCGGGAACGAGCCGACCACGCAGCCCCCCGGCGCGCACAGCTCGAACATCCGGCGGCTGAAGTGGTGCGGGTCGGGCAGGTAGTCGAACAGCCCGACCGCGAGGATCACCTCGAACGGGCCCTCGAGCGGGGCGGTCAGGAAGTCGTCGACGATCAGCTCGGTTCGCTCGGAGAACCGGTCCAGCCTGGCCCGGGACAGGTCGATCATCGGCTCCGAGAAGTCGACGCCGACGTAGTGCGAGGCGCCGGCCTCGAGCGCGAACTCCCCGATCCGGCCCGATCCGCACCCGACGTCGAGCACGCGTGGGGCGCCGTAGGAGCGGACCGTGTCGATCGCGAGCTTCCGCCGGCGGAACAGTCCGGGACGCACCGTGCGGACGAGCCAGCGCTCGTCCTCGTAGAGGTCGTCGAACTGCTGTGCCTTGTCGCGGAACCGGGTTCGAACCCGCTCAGGCGCTGCCGTCGAGTCGTGCATGGGCCTCACCATAGGGGATCAGCTCGAACCGCCGCGCGATCGCCTTGAGGACTCCGGGCGCGCGCCGGCGCGCGCCGTTTCGCTGGGCCTCGCGCAGCCGGCCGTGCGCTCGTTGCGCGGGGGTGGCGGTCGCCGGGAGGAGCGCGCGCAGCGGCTCGGGGTCGAGCTCGTTCGGATGCAGGTAGAGGCCGGCGAGCGGACCGGCTGCGTCCAGCCCGTGGAGGATCACCGGGGTCGGCAGCGTCTGCCAGTACGAGGCGCCCCCGACCGGGATGCGTGCTTGGCCGACCCGCCACACGGCGACTGGAAACTCCCAAAGGCCGTTGCCGGCGACGTCGACGCGGTGCGGGGCGGCCGTCGACGGCACGGCCCGGTTCCGGAGCGCCGGCGAGTCGTGCTGGCTCGCGTCGTATGCAAACCCCTCATCGGCCAGCACGCGGTAGGCCCAGTCCGAGGCCTTGGTGATCGAGAACGCGGGTGCGCGGTAGCCGACGGGGGTGCGTCCGGTCAGCTCCTCGATCGTGGCCCGGGCAGCGCGGAGGTCGGCGGCGAACTCGTGTGGCGTCTGGGTGTGCACCGGCAGATGGGCATCGCCGTGGCATCCGATCTCGTGGCCGGCGGCGACAACTGCACCGAGAAGCTCTGGGTGGGCCCGCGCCGCCATCCCGAGCACGAAGAACGTCGCGCGCGCCCGGAGCTGATCGAACAGCGCGAGCAGCGCGTCGGTCTCGCGCGCGAGCGCCGGGCCGGCCTCCCGCCAGTTCGTGGCGCCAACGCGCCGGCGCACGAGCTGATGCCAGTCCTCGAAGTCCACGCTGAGCAGTAGCGTCGGCCGGGGTGTGGACATTTCCCGGCAACCGTAGCGCGCGCTTGTCTATCCGCCGGCGACGATCCGCCGGCCGGTGACGCGCTGCCCGACCCGCAGCGGAGTGAGCAGGCCGAGGCGGGAGGCAATCCGCATCGAGTCGGCCCACCGCGACAGGCCGGAGACGCGCGAGTCCTCGAAAGCCCCGGCCTCGATCAGCTCGACGTACCACTCGATCGTCGCCGCCAGCGTCTCGTCGAGCGGGCGCGTCGCGTATCCGAGCTCCTCGTGCGCCTTGCGGGAGGTGAACCGCCAGTCCTGGCCCATCAGTTTCGAGGCCTCCGCCGACAGCGCCCCGGGCAGGCCGAGCGCCTCGCGGATCCGCATCAGCCGCCGGATGCTCATCGGCAGCACCATGATCGGGTAGTGGACGGCCGAGAGCTCGGCGACGCGGTCGATCAGCTCCGCCCACCCTAGGTTGACGCCGCCGAGGATGTACCGCTCGCCGGGCTTGCCGTGCTCGGCGGCGAGCAGTTCCCCGGTGGCGACGTCCGCGACGTCGACGAAGTTCATCGGCGCGTCGAGCACGCCGGGGAGGCGCCCGCGCAGGTAGTTGCCGATCGTCCGCGTCGAGGTCTCGCCGGGCTGAGAGCGGTCGACCGGGACGCCGAGCACGTAGCCGGGGTTGACGACGACGAGCTCGACGCCGTGGCGCTCGGCGGCCTCGAGCGCCGCGCGCTCGCCGGCGTGCTTGGAGTCCGGGTACACGAGCCCGAGCCAGTCCTCGGGGTAGCTGGTCGACTCGTCCGCGGGCCCGTTCCCGTTCGCGGTCCCGATTGCCGAGATCGTGGACGTGAGCACGACCCGCCGCACGCCCTCGGCCGCCGCCGCCTCGACCGCGATCACGGGGCCCTCGGCGTTCAGCTCCCACACGCGCTGCACCGGGCTCGAGGCGACAAACCCGGCGACGTGGAACAGCACGTCGATCCCGCGCAGCGCGCGGCGCATCGCCTTGTAGTCGAGCACGTCGCTCTTCGCTCTGCGGTACCTGATCCCGGTGAGCGCCTTCAGGCGCTCAGGGTTCCGGTAGACGACCCGCACGTCGTCGCCGCGTTCCGCCAGCGCACGGACGACGTGGGCGCCGACGAAACCCGGTTGCACCGGTCACGCATGCCTTCATGGGGACTGGTCATACCCATCCGGCTGCTCCCCATGCGCCCGATGTGGCGCGTTCACAGGATCGATCAGTCGATCGCGCGCCGGTAGAAACCGCGGACGCCGATCACCATCAGCACGGTCAGCGAGCACACCAGCACGACGATGCAGACCCACGGCGTGATGTGCGGTACGTCCGGCACGAGCGCCGCACGCATCGACTCGCTGACGTAGGTCATCGGGTTGCACGCGGTGACGATCTGGAACCAGCGCAGGCTCGACAGTGACGGCCACGGGTACTGACTGCACCCGGTGAACAGCAGCGGCGTGAACACCAGCGAGAACACGATGTTGATGCGCTGCGGAACCACGAGCGTGCCGAGCACGAGTCCCAGGCCGGCGCCGAGCATGCTGCCGAGCACCATCGCCAGCACCAGCAGTGGCACCCCGCTCCACCGCCACGGAATCGATCCGAGCACGAGGATCCCGACCGGGATCATCACGGTCGTCGCGGTGAGCGCGCGCAGCGTCGCGAACAGGACCTTCTCCGCCGCGACCAGCGCGGTCGACATCGGGGCGAGCAGCCGATCCTCGATCTCCTTGGTCCAGCCGAACTCGATCACGAGCGGGAACGCCAGCGTCTGCATGCTGGTGATCACCGAGGTCAGCGCGAGCAAGCCCGGGAACAGCAGGTCCGAGTAACCGTGCTGCGTGTACCCGAGCGAGCCGAGCACCTTGCCGAACACGAACAGCAGGAACAGCGGCTGGAGGATCACCTGCGCCAGGAACACCGGCAGCTCCGACCACGTCACGAGCAGGTCGCGGCGGAGCACCGCGTTGAACGCGCGTCGCTGCTTGACCACCGGCGCGGTAACACTGGCGGTGGTCATCGCAGGGTCCGCCCGGTCAGGTGGATGAACACGTCCTCGAGCGTGGGCTTACCAAGCTCGACCCCGCTGAGGCTCAGTCCTCGCTCCGCGAGCAGCGTCGCCGTCGGCGCCACCAGCGCCGACGCCTCGCCCGACACGTACAGCCGCACGCGCCAGTGCGGGTCGTCGGGCTCCTGCTCGTCTTCGGGGAGCGGCTCGACCCGCTCAACGCCCGGCAGCCGCTCGAACTCGTCGATCACCGACGAAGGCGTGTCGCCGTTGGCGCCCGCGTGGACGCTCAGCTCGAGCGTCGAGCTTCCCGGCAGGTCGCGCATCAGCGCCTCGGGGATGTCGAGCGCGAGCAGCTTTCCATGGTCCATGATCCCGACGCGGTCCGCGAGCAGCGCCGCCTCGTGCATGTCGTGCGTGGTCAGAATCAGCGTCACACCGCCGCGGCGCAGCTCGTGCAGGCGGTCCCAGACGAACAGCCGGGCGGCCGGATCGAGGCCGGTGGTCGGCTCGTCGAGGAACAGCACTTGCGGCTGGTGCATGAGCGCCCGCGCGATCATCACGCGCTGCGCCTGCCCGCCCGAGAACAGATCGGGCTTGACGTTGCCGCGCTCGCGCAGTCCGAACTGCTCGAGCAGCTCGTCGGCCCGCGCCGCCGCCGCGGCCGCCGGAACGCCGTGGTACGCGGCGTGGAAGGTCAGGTTCCGGCGGATCGAGAGCGAACGGTCGAGGTTGCTTCGCTGTGGGACCACTGCGAGCATGCTCCTCGCGCGAACCGGGTCCGCGCCGACGTCGACGCCGCCGACCATCGCCTGGCCGCTGGTGGGCTTGACCCGCGTCGTCAGCATCCCGACCGTGGTCGTCTTGCCGGCGCCGTTCGGGCCGAGCAGCCCGAACACCTCGCCCGGCGCCACGGTGAACGAGATCCCATCGACCGCGTTGACGGGCGACTTCGGGTAGCGCTTGATCAGCTCGGACACCTCGACCGCGGCCGTCGACGACCCGGCACCAGGAGCACTTCCCCTACTCATCGAGTTCAGGTTAACGGTGGCGCGATAATGCGCTCCGTGGTCCCGGAGGCCCGACTCAACTCGACCGATAGCGGTCTGGTCCCCGAAGGTGAGGGATGGTTCATCCTGAACGCCCGCGACGCCAAGTGGCTGGACGGCGACTTCGGCGCCTACACACGCTTCGAGGGCGAGCCGCGGTTCACGGGTCTGGGGTTCAACATCGGCGTGCTCGGACCGGGGCAGGCCGCGTGTTACTACCACGGTGAGGACGAGCAGGAGGACTTCCTCGTGCTCTCGGGCCAGTGCCTGGTGCTGATCGAGGGTCAGGAGCGGGCGCTCATGCAGTGGGACTTCGTCCACTGCCCGGCGTGGACCGAGCACGTATTCGTCGGTGCCGGCGACGGGCCGTGCGCGATCCTCGCCGTCGGTACGCGGAGCGGGGGCGACGTGATCTACCCGCGGTCAGAGCTCGCGATCCGCCACCGCGCCGGCGTCGAGCGCGAGACCGCCGAGGCGCGGGAGGCCTACGCCGACATCGGCCCCGATACCGAGGTTCGCTACCGCGACGGCTGGCTCGAAGGCGGCTGACCCAGCTCGAGCCGGTACTCGGCCATCAGCAGGTCGAGCCACTGGTTCCACTGCTCGTCGATCACCTCCCAGCCACGCCGCTCGTAGAACCGCCGCGCGCGAGCATGGAGTGAGGGAGTGAACAGCCGGGCCGACGCGTAGCCCTGGGCCCGCATCTCTCTGGTCGCGGCGTCATAGAGCAGCGGCGCGACGCCGGCGCCCCACCACTCGGGGAGCACGAACAGCTGCCAGAAGTGGGCGAGGCCGGGGATCAGCTCGCGCTCCCGCCAGTCGCCGCCGCGCTCGCTGGCCCGCCGCTGCCGTCCGGGGAGGAACGCAACGTGCCCTACCGGCGCTCCGTCGGCGAGCGCCAGCAGTGCCCAGGTCCCGTCGGCGGCCAGCAGGTCGGCGGTCACGTCCCGGCCGGCGCTCGTGTCGGGCGCATGCCACCCGGGCTGCGCGAACTCAGCGTAGGTGGCGAATCCGGCCGCGACGTCGGTCAGGATCGCCTCGATGTCGCCGAGCCCGGCGCGGCGGGTATCGATGAGCGTGGGCATGATGTCCCAAAGATTGATGCATCGCTTCCGGTCAGTGCGCCAGGACAACGGAGCCCCGCCGCCGCGCGGGACGCTGGGCATCGTCGTTCGCGATGCGGTGCAGTTCGACCGCCGCGCCATCTCGGTTCAGGCGGGCCTGCTGGCCGCGATTCCGGTCGTCGCCGTCCTCGGCATCGGCAGCGCCGTGTGGAGCTCGGTGGCCGGCGTGACGATGGGAGCCGGCGCGATGCTGGTCGGGATCGCCTGGCGGGTTGGCGGCGGGCGGCCGCCGATCGCGTTGCTCGCCACCGACGCCACCGTGATGGCGATCTCGACGTTCGTCGGGTGCGTGACCGGGTCGATCGTGTGGCTGCACTTCGGCCTGCTGGCGGTTTGGGCGCTGGCGGGCGGGCTGCTGGTGGCGCTCGGAAACCGCGGTGGCGTCGTCGGGACGCAGGCGATGATCGCGTTCGTCGTGTTCGGGCGGTTCAGCCAGCCCGCCGCGGCGTCGTTCGGGCTCGCCGGGCTCGTGCTCGCCGGGGGCTTCGCCCAGGTTCTGTTCCAAAGCGTCATCCGCTGGCCGACGCCGCTGCGGGGACAGCGCGCGGCGACCGCCAACGCCTACCGGGCGCTGTCGGGGCTCGCCAGCGCGTCGACCGAGATGTCGACATTGCCGGTGGCGGCCGCGCTCGACGACGCTCAGGCCGCGCTGTCGTCGCCGACGCTGTTCGGAGATCCCGCGCTGATGACGCTGCGCAGCCTGGTCAACGAGGGGCTCCGGATGCGGATCCAGCTGAGCGCGATCCACTCACTGGTGAGCCGCCGGCAAACCGAGGGCGCCGATCCGGATTCCGGGGCGGCGCGCATCCTCGCGCTGACCGCGACCGGGCTCGACCTGGCCGCTCGGGCGATCGAGGGCGACCGAGACGCCGCCGCCGAGCTTCCGGCGCACATGAAGCGGCTGAGCTCGGGCACCGCCGAGCACGCGCTGACGCCCGACGCGTCGGGGCTCGCGCTGTCGCGCCGGCTCGCCGCGCTGGCCGGGCAACTGCGCGCGGTCGCTGCGCTGGCGGTGAGTGCCGGCGAGGGCAGCGGCCTGCGCGATCGCCGTCCGCACGCGCGCACGAGCCGGCCGATCGAACGGCTGAAAGCGGACCTCTCGCTGCTTCGTGCCAACGCCAGCCTCAACTCGCCGGCGGGGCGCCACGCGGTGCGGCTCGCGGTGGTCGTGCTGCTCGCCGAGCTCATCTCGCGGCACCTGCCGCTGAGCCGGAGCTACTGGATGGTGGTGGCGGCCGCGACCACCCTGCGCCCCGAGTTCGGCGCCACGTTCACCCGCGGCGCCGAGCGCGCCGGGGGAACAGCACTCGGCGTCGGCCTGGCGGGAGCGATCGCGGTCGCGCTGCATCCAGCCGGAGCTGCGACCGTCGCGTTGGTCGGCGTGCTCGCGTGGGCGGCCTACGCGGTGTTCCCCGCGAACTTCGCGGTCGGGTTCGCGTTCATCACCGCGGTCGTCGTGTTCCTGCTGAACGCGATCGCCCCGGACACGCTCGCGACCGCGTGGGCGCGGCTGCTCGACACGCTGGTCGGCGGCACGCTCGGCCTGCTCGCGTATGCGCTGTGGCCGACGTGGTCCTACGTGTCCGCGCGCCAGTCGCTGGCCGATCTGGTGCAGGCGGAGCGGGCGTACGTCAAGGCGATCCTGGCGGTGATCGCGGCCGGTCGCCGCGCTGAGGATCAGGAGATGCGCACGCTCAGCCGCCGTGTCAGGCTCACGCGGACCACCACCGAGGCGAGCGTCGCGCGGTCGCTGTCCGAGCCGGCGACGCGCCGGATCGACGCCGAGCAGAGTCAGGGCTCGCTGGCGGCGGCGCGCCGGCTGGTCCTCGCGGCTCATGTGCTGCGGCTTGACGCGCAGGAGGAGCGCGGCCGGCGGCCGTTGCCGGCGCTCGAGCCGCTCGCCTCAGACCTCGACGCGCTGCTCGGCACCGTTGACGCGACACTCCGCGCCGGGCCGGACGGCCCGACAGCAGCGCCTGCCGCTGCCCGACCTGCGGGCGAGCTACGCCGCGCTCGAGCGCGCCGCTCCCGACGATCCCGAAAGCGCTGCGGTGCTGGTTGAGATCGACGAGATCGTCGACGCCGCCAACGGCCTGGCGGCGCTTGCTGGATTGGAATCCGGAGACGAGGAATCCGGCTAGCGCGGGCGGTCGGGCGGCCACGGGCGGAGTGGCTTCCCGATCTCCCAGTGGTGGCCGAACGGGTCCTCGATCCGTCCGAGCCGCCAGCCGTGCTCGTCCTGTGCCGCCCGGACCTCTCGTGCTCCGGCGGCGACCGCCCGGGCGATCGCGGCGTCGGGGTCGTCGACGATCAGCAGCATCCGCGTCGTGCTCCCGCCGACGGTCTCGGGGCTGAAGTTGAAGTGCGCGGGCGACTCGTCGGCGACCCAGAAGCTTGCGTCGTCCCCGACCTGGAGCTGACTCACGACCGCCTCGTGCGCGTCGATGCCCCCCACGCGGTAGACCTCGACCGCTCCGAACGCCTGCTTGTAGAACTCGACCGCAGCTCGCCCGCGCCGGACCGACAGCTGGGCCAGCACCTGCGTCATCGCTTCGCGACCCGGGTCAGCTTGCGGCGCGCGGTCGCGTCGAGCACGGCCTTGCGCAGCCGGACCGCGTCCGGGGTGACCTCGACGCATTCGTCGGCGCGCAGGAACTCGAGCGCCTGGTCTAGCGACAGCTCGCGCTTCGGGACGAGCCGCACCAGCTCGTCGGCAGTGGAGGACCGGATGTTCGTCAGATGCTTCTCCTTGACGGCGTTCACGTCGAGGTCCTCCGCCCGTGAATTCTCGCCCACGATCATCCCCTCGTACACCTCCTCGCCGGGCGCCACGAACAGCGTGCCGCGCTCCTGGAGGTTGAACAGCGCAAACGCCGCGACGGTGCCGCGCCGGTCCGCCACCAGCGACCCGGTCGGTCGGGTCCTCAGCTCGCCGTGCCATGGCTCCCAGCGGTCGAACACGTGGTGCACGAGGCCGGTCCCGCGCGTCTCGGTCAGGAACTCGGTTCGGAACCCGATCAGCCCGCGCGCCGGCACCAGGTATTCCATCCGCACCCAGCCCGTCCCGTGGTTGACCATCTGCTCGAGTCGGCCCTTGCGCATCGCGAGCAGCTGCGTGATCACCCCGACGTACTCCTCGGGGGCGTCGACGCTCATCCGCTCGACCGGCTCGCAGCGCCGGCCATCGATGTCCCGCGTGACGACCTCCGGCTTTCCGACCGTGAGCTCGTACCCCTCGCGGCGCATCAGCTCGACCAGGATCGCAAGCGCGAGCTCGCCGCGACCCTGGACCTCCCACAAGTCCGGACGGTCGGTGTCGAGCACCCGCAGCGAGACGTTGCCGACGAGCTCGCGGTCGAGCCGGGCCTTGACCTGGCTCGCGGTCAGCCTCTGACCGTCCTGGCCCGCCAGCGGCGAGGTGTTGATCCCGATCGTGACCGACAGCGACGGCTCGTCGACGGTGATCACCGGCAGCGGGCGAGGATCGTCCGCCGATGCGAGCGTCTCGCCGATCGTGATCTCGGGGATCCCCGCCACCGAGATGATCTCGCCGGCCGCGGCCTCCTCGGCGTCGACGCGCTCGAGCGCATCGGTGACGTACAGCTCGGAGACCCTGACGCGCTCGATCTGGCCATCGGCCCGGCACCACGCGACGGTCTCGCCCCGGCGGATCGTGCCGTGGCGGACGCGGCAGATGGCGATGCGTCCCACGTACGGCGACGCGTCGAGGTTGGTCACGTGCGCCTGGAAGGGGTGGTCGGGGTCGTACTGGGGCGCCGGGATGTGCGTTATCAGGAGGTCAACCAGCGGGCCCAGGTCGGTGCCTTCGACCGACGGGTCGAGCGAAGCCCAGCCCGCCTTGGCGTTCGTGTACACGATCGGGAACTCGATCTGCGACTCGTCGGCGTCGAGGTCCAGGAACAGCTCGTACACCTCGTCGACGACCTCGTCGATCCGAGCATCGGGGCGGTCGACCTTGTTGACGACGAGGATTACCGGCAGGCGCGCCTCGAGCGCCTTGCGCAGGACGAAGCGGGTCTGCGGGAGCGGGCCTTCGCTTGCGTCGACGAGCAGCAGCACGCCGTCGACCATCGTCAGGCCCCGCTCGACCTCGCCGCCGAAGTCCGCGTGCCCGGGTGTGTCGACGATGTTCAACTTGACGCCGTCGTACCTGACCGCGGTGTTCTTGGCCAGGATCGTGATTCCCTTCTCGCGCTCGAGGTCCATCGAGTCCATCACTCGATCGGCCACGTCCTGGCCCTCGCGGAAGGCTCCCGCCTGCCACAGCAGCGCGTCGACGAGCGTCGTCTTGCCGTGGTCGACGTGCGCGACGATCGCGAGGTTCCGGATGTCCTGACGGGTCGCCATCTGCGGATGACGATAGAGATGGCGTCGCCGATCGCCGGCGCGCCGGCCTCAGATGGTCTTGCTGACCGTGGCGGTGACGCCGTTCCAGCTGCTCAGCACGACCAGCTTGGCGGCGCGCTTGCCGCGCGGCGAGAGCGTCTGGAAGGCGCGGCTCAGCTTGAGCGTCACGGTCTGGCTCCGGTTGCCTCGGACCGACACCTGGCCGACGCCGAACACCCGGTTACCCGACCGGCCCTGAAGCCGCACTCGGCACGGCGCTGAGCCATAGCAGCGGAGCAGGACCTGGAGCTGGTTGCCGTGGATCGCGATCCTGGTGATCGTCACCGGCGAGGTCCGGAACGCGATCACGGTGCTCTCGCTCGATCCCGCGGCGTTGCTCACGACGGCCCGGAGGTAGTACGTCTTCCCGGGTGACAAGTTGCGGAGGTTCCAGCTGACGTTCGCGGCCTGCGAGGAGGACGCGGTGAGCGAGCTCGAGACGCGGCGGCCGAGCGCCGCCGTCGGTCCGTAGGAGAGCCCGTACGTCGTCTCTGCCCCGTGAGTCGCGATCGTGCCGCTGATCGTCGCGTTGTTGGCCCCGGCTGCGGCGACCTGAACCCGCGTGATGTCCGGCGCGGCGAGCGTCGAGCCTGCGGTGCTCCCCGGGCCGGTCGGCACGGTGACCGGCGGGCTGCTGGTCGTGGTGGTCGCCGGCGGCTGGGTCGGCGCAGAGCTCTGCGTGGGTGAGCTCGTCGAAGACGGAGGGGTCGTGAACGTGAAGTCGTAGCCGTACTCGGTCTGGAGGGCTGAGTTCTGAGCCACGAGCCGGTAGTGGTATGTCGTCGCGGGCTGAAGGCCGGTGAGGAAGCCGGTCACCGACTGCGGGGCGCTGCCCGCGCCCGCGTCCGTCGTGGCGGTTTGCTGCCCGTAGCTCGTGGTCGTGCCGTACTCCCACCAATAGGTCGTGTCCGAGCCGTTTGGATAGACCCCGCCCTGGAGCTGGGCGGTGTCGGCGGTCACGCTCTGCGTGTAGGAGCCGTTCGTTCCCGGGCCGGCGATTCCGGGCGCGCCGGAGGCGACCGCGCCGGAGATGCTGCCGACCCCGGTCGGGCCGTCGTAGCCCGGCCCTGAGTTGCAGATGGAGGACAGCGTCGCCGTGCACGAGTTGCCCGAGCCGTTGTAGCTGTTGTTCGAGCCGGTCGAGGGGTCGTTCAGCGCCGACGCGTTCAGGTATGGCCACGACGGGCCCTGCCCGGCGGACCCGATGACCGCGTAGTAGGCGGCGATCAGCGGGGAGGCGAGGCTGGTCCCGCCGGCGACGACCCACGGGTTGCCGGGGTTGGCGGAGTCGTAGACCTGCATCCCGGTCTCGGGGTCCGCGTCGGCCGAGACGTCGGAGTAAGAGCGGCCATTGCAGCCGGTGGTGGTGGTCTGCCACGTCGGCCTGCTCACTGCGGCGTTGCAGCCGGAGCCGGCGCCGGACCAGGCCGTCTCGGTGAACTCGCGGACGCTCTGGACCCCGTTGGTGCTCGCCGGGACCAGCGTCGTGCCGCCGGCGGCGGTGACGCCGGGCAGCGCCGCTGGGAAGTCGTTGGAGTGGGCGCCGGGATAGCCGAGGTCCCCCGAGGCGGCGATCGTCGTGATGCCCTGGAAGGAGTACTGGCCCGAGCTCGCGAACTCGCGCGCGTTCCAGCCGCTCAGCGCCACGTCCCAGCTGTCCGAGATCACGGTGACGCCGGGTAGCGACCCGGCCTCTGCCTGCGCCGCCGCCAGGTCCGTGACCTGATCGCTGTTGGCCTCGATGAGGTCGATGTGGCAGTTCGGGCAGAGCGCCGACACCGCGTCGAGGTCGATCGAGGTCTCGAGCTCCCAGTCCGTGTTAGGTGTCCCCGTCGGGAAACCGGTCGGGTAATCGGTCCCGCCATTCTGGTTGTATTCGTTGAAGCAGCCGCTGTCCGAGGTGCAAGGCGACAGACCGAACTCGGACCGGTATGCGGCAAGATCCGACTCCGCGGTCGGATCGTCGAACGCATCGACGATCGCGATCGTCGTCGTCGTCCCCGCGGTCTCGGACAGGTAGGAGAGGTCGTAGGCCTGCTGAAGGTAGGCAGGGGTTCCGGGCTGGGGCTCCGCGGCCGCGGCGATCGCCGCTGTGGCGGCGCGGCTACCGCGGGTCCGGGGCAGGCGGAGCCGGTACGGAGATGCCGGCCGGCGGAGGCGCGGGTGGACGAACGTGCCCGACCCGCGCACGCCGAGGATCTGTGCGGCGCACGTCGCGCGAACCGGGGTGGACGGGGCGCAGGCGGCGATCGGGACGACCGAGGCGGCATTCGACTGTCCGGTGGTCGCGTTGATGATGCTCGCGGGCGCGTCCGCGTCCGCGGCGCTGATCGCCGGCGAGAGCGCGCCGGCGACGATCAGCAGGGCGCAGCCGAGCAGCCAGGCGAAGTGGCGGGGGCCGGCTCCGGCAGCCGGACGAGGATGTGCGGGGGCTCTGAAGAAGCTTGAGGGAATCCGTGTCATACACACGGGGCCACAGGGCCCCCGTCTCTCTATCGGCAGGTTTGGACGAAACCTGTAGTGGGTTTCGGTTCCACCTGGACTCTTATACGATGCCCCAGAACTTAGATCGCCGGAATGTGGAGGTTCGGCGGCGATCTGCGGACAGGATGGAGGTCCGGAACACCGCGCGTCGTATTAGGCTACCCTAATGCGCCGGATGTCCAGCGGACCTGCCGAACTGCCCCAAGTCGCGCCCGCGAAACTGGCGGAATCCGCCCGCCGCGGCCCGGGCGAGACGGCCGGATCTTCCCGCCGCGGCCCGGGCGAGACGGCCGGATCTTCCCGCCGCGGCCCGGGCGAGACGGCGTCATCCGGGCGCGGCCGTCCGAGTGGGACAGCCGAATCTAGCCGCCGCCATCCGAGCGGGACCGCCGAATCTTCCCGCCGCGCGTCCGAGTGAGCGGTTGGGTTTTTATGTGTGGACGGCGGTGGTGTTGGTGGCGGCGGTGGTGGTTGTGGTGATTAGTTGGCATGCGCGTGGGGGGACGACGGATCCGACGGATTTGCCGGCGGGGGATCGGTTGAGTCATACCTCGGTGGTGATCGATAGCGCGATTCTGGTGTTCCGCGAGGGGCTTGAGACGATTCTGGTGCTGGCGGCGGTGACGGCGAGTTTTTTGGGGGCGAATCGGGTTTATCGCCGGCCGGTGGTCGCGGGGAGCGGCGCGGCGGTCGCGGCTGGGGTCGGGACGTGGCTGTTTGTGGTGTGGTTGATCGGCCGGTTTCATGGCGGCGAGTTCGACGTGCAGGCCGCGACCGGGATCCCGTCGTTGATCGTGCTGTTGGTGGTGATGAACTGGTTCTTTCACAAGGTGTATTGGACGGGGTGGATCTCGTCGCATCACAAGCGCCGCCGCGGGTTGTTGTCCTCAGATCCGGACACGAATCAGCGGCGGATGCTGCTCGGGCTGGCGTTGTTGGGGTTCACGTCGGTGTACCGCGAGTGTTTTGAGGTCGTGATCTTCTTGCAGAACCTCCGCGAGCTGTATGGCGCGAGCGTGGTGCTCGAGGGGGTCGTGATCGGCCTGTTGTTCACCGCGGCCGCGGGCGTGTTGACGTTCGCGTTGCATCAGCGGCTCCCGTACCGGCGGTTGTTGATCATCACCGGGGTGATGCTGCTGTTCGTGCTGCTGGTCGCGGTCGGGGAGGAGGTCAACGAGATGCAGTTGGCCGGGTGGATCGGCACCACCCCCGTCCCCGGGCTGAACCTGCCCGGCTGGACCGGCACCTGGTTCTCGCTGTTCCCCAACTGGGAAACGTTCGCCGGCCAATTCCTCGCGCTCGCGCTCGTAATCGGCTCCTACCTCGCCGCCCAATACCTCCGCGTCTGGCGCCCCCGCAAACGCGGCCAACAAGCCGCCCACCTCGCCACCGCACCACCCGAACGACCCGCCGACATCGACGTCGGCCGCACGGCAGCCAACGCGCTCGCCTAACAAGGCCCGCCTCGCGCTCGCCCGTAGCCGACGAGTGCGGATCCGAGCTGATGTGCGCGGGCGGCGAGCGCTTACGCGCGTCAAGTAACACGGTTCTCACGCGCGCCGCTGGAAGGTCACAAGCCCGCGGAGCGTCCGTGCTACACAGTTAAGACAAGACCCCGGGGGGTCACTCCGCGAGAGCAGGGGCGCAGTGTGGCCACTCGCCGAGACCTGACCAGGAGTCACATAGTGCTGAAAGTCACACGCTGGTGCATCGCTCATCGCGGTCGCGTGTTCGTAGCGTGGCTTGTCGTGGCGATCGTCACGACCGCCGTCGCGGGCGCTGCCGGGCGCGATTACGCCACTAACTTCAGCCTGCCCGGAACGGAGTCCCAGCGGGCCCTCGACCTGCTCAAGAAGGAATTCCCCGCGCAGAGCGGCGACGTCGACACGATCGTGTTCCACAACGCGAACGGCACCGTCGACGACCCGCAGGTTCGCGCGGCGATGACGAAGCTGCTCGGACAGGTGTCCGGCGATCCGCACGTCGTCTCGGTCCGGAGTCCTTACGGCCCGGACGGGTCGGTCCAGGTCTCGCGCGATCGGAAGACCGCGTTCGCCACGATCAACTACGACAAGCCGGCCAACGTCGTGCCGAACGACGCCGGCAAGCCCGTGCTCGATCAGGTCGGCGCGGTGGACGTACCGGGCCTGACCGTCGCCGCGGGCGGGCAGGTGATCGAGAACGCCGAGGGCTTCACCGTCGGTCCGGCGACCCTGATCGGGGCGATCGCGGCACTGATCATCTTGCTATTCACGTTCGGCTCGCTCGTCGCTGCCGGGATGCCGCTGATCACCGCCGGCTTCGGCCTGATCAGCGGAGTCGCGCTGATCGGGCTGGCCACACACTTCACCAGCATCCCCAACGTCTCGACGGATCTCGCGTTGATGATCGGTCTCGGCGTCGGGGTCGACTACGCGCTGTTCATCGTCACGCGCTTCCGCGAGAACTACCTCGCGTTCGGCGATGTGGAGCAGTCGGTCATGGAGGCGATGGATACGTCCGGACGGGCGATCCTGCTCGCGGGCACGACGGTGATGATCGCGCTGCTCGGGATGTTCGCCACCGGCGTCAGCTTCCTATACGGGCTGGCGATCGCTTCGGTGTTCGCGGTGCTGATGACCATGTTCGCGTCGCTGACCGTGCTCCCCGCGATGCTGTCGAAGTACGGCCACCGGATTGTGCGTCCGCGCACCGGCCGTGGGCCGTTCGGTCGCAGGAGCGCCAAACCCGCGACCGCCGGCGCCGCTGTCGTCGAGGACACCGCGCCGCACCGCTCGCGCTGGCGCGAATGGAGCCGCACCGTCCAGCGGCGACCGTGGCCGCTGGCGCTCATCTCGACTGGCCTGATGATCGTCCTGCTGCTCCCCGTGTTCGCGCTCCGGCTCGAGAGCAGCGACGCCGGCAACGATCCCTCGGGCACCACCTCGCGCCACGCGTTCGATCTGCTCGGCCAGGGCTTCGGCGGTGGATTCAACGGCCCGCTGCTGATCGTGACCGAGCTCCCGAGCCAGAACAAGGCCGCATCCCAGGCGGCGGTCAGTGCCGCGGTCGCCAAGACGCCGAACGTCGTCGCGGTGACGCCGCCGCGGATCTCGCCGTCGGGCAACGTCGCGGTGTTCGAGGCCTATCCGGGCTCGGCGCCGCAGGCGGTCGCGACCACCGATCTGGTGAACCATCTGCGCGATGACGTGGCCCCGCCGATCGAGCATCAAACCGGCGCGACGGTCCTGGTCGGTGGGTTCACCGCGGGCTCGATCGACTTCTCGCACGTGCTCGCGAACAAGCTGCCGCTGTTCATCGGGATCGTCGTGGTCCTGTCGGCGCTGCTGCTGTTCGTGATCTTCCGGTCGATCGTGATCCCAATCCAGGCCGCGCTGATGAACCTGCTCAGCATCGGCGGTGCGCTTGGCGTCACCGTGCTCGTGTTCCAGCACGGCTGGTTCGCGAGCGTGATCGGCATCGAGAAGGGGCCGGTCGAGCCATGGATACCTGTGCTCATGTTCGCCGTCGTGTTCGGTCTGTCGATGGACTACGAGGTGTTCTTGATCTCACGCGTGCGCGAGCAGTGGATTCGCCGCCGCGACGCGTCCGAGGCGGTCGCGGACGGGATCGCGTTCACCGGACGGGTGATCACCGCGGCCGCCGCGATCATGATCTGCGTGTTCCTGTCGTTCATGCTCGGCGATGAGCGGGTGCTGAAGGAATTCGGGTTCGGGCTCGCGGTGGCGGTGCTGCTCGACGCCCTGGTCGTGCGCTGCGTACTGCTGCCCGCCGTACTCGAGCTGCTCGGCCCGAGGACGTGGTGGCTGCCGCACTGGCTCGACGCCCGCCTTCCGCACATCAACATCGAGGGCTCGAGCGCGCGCGCTCAGCGGTTCGTCCCGCCTGCGGGTCCGGACGAGGCCGTGGAGCGGGAGCCGGCGCAGGTGTAGCGGGGCCGCGGACGGGCGCCGGTGGCGACCGGCGCCGGACATGCACAGCACGACAATGCGTCCGCGGCCTTGAGGCCTTGCCGACTCGCGCACGATAGTCGCGCTTAACACGGCAAGGCTCGGCCGCGATGGGGCCGCTGCCGTGTTGTGCATCTTCGTGCGGGCGAGGGCATGCATCAGGGCACATTTGGTGCGCCTGAGCGAGGCCGTGGCCCGTGACGCATGCCCCACATGCATGCTCGGCCAGGGCCGGTTCTGCCGGTGCCCGGCATGCGCGGCCTGACATTTGGCGCCGAGACGCCGGGCCTCGATATGGCGCGCATGTGGGGCATGCGCGCCCTACCGAGGCCTCGAGGCGGAGCGCCGGTTTTCAGGTCGTGCAGGTGATCAGTGGAGCGACCGCGGCCCGCGAGCGCCGAGACGCCGGGCGCACGCCCAGCCGGAACCGCACAACTCAGACAGATCCTCCGGCAACAACATCTCCTGATCCTGATCGCCCAACAGGAAGTTCTGAGCGACACTCAGAGGCCTGTTCGCCCGGCGGCGGGACCAGACCTACTTACGCGACACCCTTCCCACGTGCATGCCCGGCCAGGGCCCGACGGTCGAGGCCCGTTTGGCCCGCTACGCAGGTCCGGTGGGCGTTATCGAGCCGCTCGAGCGGTGCCGTGCTCGGCCGCCCCAGCGCCACCGACTGCGTCACCGGCCGCCTCCGCGCCACCGCGGCCCATCACGCCCCCGGCCTCTTCACCGGACGCGGACGGGTACGCGCGGAGCGTGCCGATCAGCTCCGGATCCTCGCCGGCGAGCGCCGCCCACGCCGAGCGCATCCCGTCTCCGGCGGCGGTACGCAGAGCCGCCACCCGATGCTCGAGCTGGGAGATCACGAGCGACCCCGACGCCGGCCGGATCACGCACACCGCCGGCGAGCTCTCGGGATCGGCGGCCAGTCCGGCGAGCTTGGCCGTGAGCGCGTCGTACCGTGGCGAGCGGGTGCTGCGAAGCTCGACGAGGGCGGGGTTGATCGCGCGGAGGTACCGGTCGGTCAAGCCGGGCCACCAGCGGCGACAACCCGGCATGCGGCACGCCGTGCGGCCGGGTCAAAAGCACGAGCACGTCGGTGGCGGTCCCCGAACACGCGACGTGCACCGGGATCGCCTCGGCCAGCGTGGCGTCGAGCAGCCGCATCCCGCGGAAGGGAACCGGTCCGCCGGCCAGCCAGGGCAGACGGCCCGATGCCCTCATCGCGCAGCGGATCTCCTCCTCATCCGACAACCCGGTCAGGTTGACGATCGCCGCCCGGTCGGCGTCGGTGGCGGTGCAGTGCAGATCGATCCCGCTCGAAATCACCTTCTCGAAGCGAAGCCGCCGCTCGTGCGTCCACACGTGGTTGATCACATAGTCCAGGTCGAACGCGGCGCCTCCGCGCAACGCCCGCGCGAAGCTCACGAACCGGGGATCGCCGAATCCGTACTGGTAGAGCGTGGTCAGGTAGGCGGCCTGGCCCGCGAGCAGGAAGGCGGCGTTGAACGCGCCGGCCGACGCGCCGTGCACCTCGTCGAACGCGTCGCGCAGCCCGAGCTGCTCGATCGCCGCGGCCATCCCCGCCGATACCACGCCCCGCATTCCGCCGCCCTCGATCACCAGCGCGACGCGGCGCCCATCGGTCCGCGACCCCGGGCGCGACCCCTCGGAGCGCCGGCGCAGTAGCGTCTGCACGACCCCGTGATCGCGCAGATCTTCGGTCAGGAGCTGGGCCGGCCGAAACGGATCTGGGGAGAAGCGTCGCGCAAGCAAGAGCCCGCGTAATCGTAGTTGCCCGTAGACGCCGCAGTCGCGGGCTCAAGCGTCCGCTCGAAATCCTGTAACGAATGTCACACACTGGGTATTAAAGCCCGGTGTTGCCCTTCCGCCGTAAGCCCTCGCGCAAGCAGCGCGTGCTCGACGTCGCGCGCGCCGCCCCAGCGCGCAGCCTCGATGTGGCTCGCGCCGCGCCCGCCCGCGGCCGTGAGTTGCGCGCGGCCGTCACGCAGCTCGACATTCCGTGGGCGCGCTCCTGGCTCGCCGGGCTCGTGCGCGAGAACTTCATGCGGTTCGTGCTCAACCCGACGATGGATTACTACACCGCGCGCCGCGCGACCGGGCGGGAGAAGCTCGATGGGGTCAAGGGACCGGTCATCCTCGTGGCCAACCACGCGAGCCACATGGACACCCCGGTGATCCTGTCGGCGCTGCCGCGCCGGCTGCGCAAGCGGACCGTGGTGGCCGCGGCTGCCGACTACTTCTACAAGAATCGCTTCGTCGCCTCGGCCGTCTCACTGATCTTCAACACGGTGCCGATCGACCGCCACGGCGGTGGAGGCGTGTCGAAGAACGGCAGCCACCTCGACAAGCTGCTCGATCAGGGCTGGAGCGTGCTGCTCTACCCCGAGGGGACGCGGTCGCGGGGCGGCATGCCCGGTCCGCTGCGCCGCGGCGCGGCGGTGCTGGCGGCCGCTCACCATCTGACGATCGTCCCGATCCGGGTCACCGGCACCGCCCAGGCGATGCCGCCCGGCCGGCTGTGGCCGAAGCGCCTTCGCAACAAACCGGTGCCCAAGCGCCACCGGATCGAGGTCTCGTTCGGCGAGCCGATCAACGCCACCGGCGACGCGACCGAGTTGATGGAGACGGTGCGCGGGTTCTTCGAGAACGGCGGAGGGCCGAGCCCGTACCGCTCGCCCTACCGGCAGCGCGCGACGGCCAAGAGCGAGCGCTGACGAGCGCCTGAGAGGTCGTGTCGCCGTGGGCGCTTCAGCGAGGGCTTGGAGACCCGGCGGCAGACACGCTGAACAAGATGGCGACGCTCGGTCTGACGCCGACGAGCAAGGCCGATGGCCGGGGACCGAGACTCACTCGTCGTCGTCGACCCAGTCGACCGCCCGGGCGACGGCCTTTTTCCACTTCCTGTAGCCGCGCTCGCGGCGTTCGGGGTCCATGCTCGGGCGCCACTCCGCCGCCTTGTGCCAGTTCTTCATGAGGCTGTCCGTGTCGGGCCAAAAGCCGACCGCGAGGCCGGCGGTATACGCCGCCCCGAGCGACACCGTCTCGGCCACGATCGGTCGCGTCACGGGGACGTCGAGCACGTCTGCGAGGTTCTGCATCAGCAGGTTGTTGGCCGTCATGCCGCCGTCGACGCGCAGCTCGGAAAGCTTGCTCCCAAAGTCGGCGTTCATCGCCTCGACGACCTCGCGCGTCTGCCACGCGGTCGCCTCGAGCACGGCCCGCGCGAGGTGGCCCCGATTGATGTACCCAGTCAGTCCGGCGATCACCCCGCGCGCGTCGCTCCGCCAGTGCGGAGCGAACAGGCCCGAGAAGGCCGGCACGAAATAGCAGCCGCCGTTGTCCTCGACCGTTAGCGCGAGCGTCTCAATCTCGGGCGCGCTGCCGATCAACCCGATGTTGTCCCGGAACCACTGCACGAGCGCGCCGGTGATCGCGATCGGGCCCTCGAGCGCGTACGCCGGCTCGGCCGAGCCGAGCTTGTATGCGAGCGTGGTCAGCAAGCCGTTGTTCGAGGTCACCGGCCGGGCACCGGTGTTGAGCACGAAGAAGCTCCCGGTGCCGAACGTGCACTTGGCGTCGCCGGGGCTGAAGCAGGTCTGGCCGACAAGCGCCGCGTGCTGGTCGCCGAGCGCGGAGGAGACGGCGACCCCCGCGAGCGGCGGTCCGGCCTCGCCGTAGGCCTCGGACGAGGCCCGGATCTCCGGGAGCATCGCCGCCGGGACGCCAATCGCGTCGAGCAGGCTCGGGTCCCAATCGAGCGTCTCGAGGTTCATCATCAAGGTCCGGCTTGCGTTCGTTACATCGGTGACGTGGCGGCCGCACAGGTTCCAGATCAGCCACGAGTCGATCGTGCCGAACAGCACCTCGCCGGCCTCGGCGCGCTCGCGCAGGCCCGGGATCTGGTCGAGCAGCCAGCGGATCTTCGGGCCCGAGAAGTAGGTGCTGACCGGCAGCCCGGTCTTGTCCCTGAACATCTCCTGACCGAATTCACGCGTGAGCTCCCGGCACAGCCGATCGGTCCGGGTGTCCTGCCAGTTGATCGCATTGTGCACCGGAGCTCCGGTGCGGCGATCCCAGAGCACTGTCGTCTCGCGCTGGTTGGCGATGCCGAGCGCGCACAGGTCCGACGGCGACAGGTCGGCCTTGTCGAGCGCCACCCGGATGACCAGGAGGACATTTCGCCAGATCTCCTCTGGATCGTGCTCGACCCAGCCCGGCTTCGGGAAATGCTGGCGGTGCTCGTGCTGCGCGACCGACACGATCCGCGCGCGATCGTCAAAGACGAAACATCTCGACGACGCCGTTCCCTGGTCGATCGAGGCTACGTAGCGACCAGTCATGCTCGAGCGGAAGTCTATGCGGGTCGCGCGCCTACCATGGGATCGCGCCGAGTTCCCGGGACACGGCTCGCGCGGTCTGGATCACGTACTCGATGAACTCCTCGCGAGGACGGCTGTTGTCGCACAGGCGCTCGATCGGGCCCGCGATCCCGAGCGCGCCGACCGTCGCCTGCCGGCGATCCTCGATCGGGGCCGCGATCGACGCGGAGCCGTGCAACAGCTCGCCGATGTCGCTGGCCCAGCCGCGCTTGGCCGTCTCCTCTAGCTCTCGGCGGAACCGCGAGACGTCGGTGACGGTTGCCGGTGTGTAGCTTGCCAGCCCGCCATTGCCGGGGGTTGCGGCGATGTAGTCGTGCTTTGAGAGCAGCGCCTTGCCGAGCGCGGTCGCGTGGGTCGGCAACAGGCTGCCGACCTCGAGCGCCTGTCGGGTGTCATCAGGACGGAACACATGGTGGACGATCAGCACCCGGCCCTCGTGCAGCGTCCCGATGCGTACGCTCTCGCCGCTCCGTGTCGCGAGGGCGTCGGCCCAGTTGAGCGCGCGCGTCCGAAGCTCGTGGCCGTCGAGGTAGCTCGAGCCCATGTGGAGCAGCGCCGGGCCGAGCTTGTACTTGCCCGAGTCCTTGTCCTGCTCGACGAACCCGACCTCCCGGAGCGTCTTCAGGATCCCGTACACGGTCCCTTTCGGGAGGCTGAGCTCACAGGCCAGCTCGGCCACGCCGAGCCTGAGCGAGCGCCCCGAAAGCAGGCGCAGAATCGCAGCCGCGCGCTCGATCGATTGGATGTGGCCGGGCATCGTCCCCGGCTACTACCCGCCTCTTGGTGGGCTCGATCAGGCCGGCCCGGTCCTATCCCACACATTGGCCCTCCGAGTCAGCGTCTTCTTCGGGCGCAGCGACTTCGCGAGCACCTCTCCGTGCTCAAGCGCGACTGCCTTCAGCGACCGGTGCGGCACCGCCGGCACCCCTAGCCGATCGGCGATCTCGATCACGGCGCGGCGCTTGCGCCCGCGCGACAACGGCAGTTCGAGCGCGACGATCCGCGCGTGCTCGCCACGCATTCCGTATATGTGCGCCTCGATCCGGCCCCAGACGACCACGGCCCCACCGATTAGATCCGGCGTCATCGCCGACGCCGTTCTCGGGCATGGGTCGTAGTAGGCGTACACGCCGCAGCTGCAGTCTTTGGCAGGAACCTCCTCGGGACTGTGCCCCCGGTCGCAGCGAGCGGTCAGGCGACCTGCCGGCCAGGGCGTGCCGTCGTACATAGATGTGATCGCTCCGGCCGTGAGTTGCCACTGGCGAAAGCCGACGAGCGGGACGATCAGGTCCGGAGCAACGGCGCCCGCGTCGTCGATCGTGCTCATCGCGCCGCGGAGGGCTGGTTATCGCGTCGGCACGGGCTCCCGCTCGGGTCCCGGTTCGGTGCGCTCGGGATTGCGCTCAGGGGCGATCGCCGGCTGCAGCGGCTGAGCCGCCGGGACGCGGACCGGCTCAACGATGATCGTCCGAGACGGGCCGTCGAGCGTACCGACGAGCGGAAGGGATACGGTGTCACGGTGCACGGTGGTTCTCCGGGATGTGGGCCAGTCGTGAGCAAGCGTAGCCAAGACATCTAGGGAAATCGACCCGAGGATGCCCCTCTAATCGAAGATGTCACCACTGTTCCGCCGCAATGAAGAGAAGGCCGCACGTAAGGCGGCGGCCAAAGAGGAGATACAGCGCCTCCGGGCGCTCAGCGTCGATGATCTCGCCGTGAAGGTGCTGCCCGGACTAGGACCCGACGGCCCCACCCACGGGACCAGCGTGTACCCCCAGCAGCTTTGCATCTATCTCCTCGCGGACTATCCCGGAGCCGGGAAGGGGGACACGCTAGATCTCATCGCGCCGGTGAACAGGGCGCTCGACATGCTTGAGGGTGCACGGCTCGTCTCCCCGATATCGGTTCAGCGATCGCCCGCATGGCGGATCACGCCGCAGGGCGAGTCCGCACTCGCCGACGGGACCGTTCGCGAGCGCGTTCGGGGAGGCTGGTAGCGCAGGTCGCCGAACGGGTTACTCGGCCTCCTGGCCCTCGTCGAACCGCCCCTGGAGGTGCTTCTCGGGATCCTCCTCGCCCAGGTCTTCCTGGCCTTCGCTGAACCGGCCCTTCTTGTGCTTCTCGGGGTCCTCCTCGCCGAGGTCCTCCTGACCCTCGCTGAACCGTCCGACGCGCTCGTCCTGCGGGAACGCCTCCGGATCCCCCTGGCCCTCCGCGAAGCCTTCTTCGGGAGGCGGTTGCTCGGGATCTGCCGTGTGGTCGGGACGATCTGCGGACATCTGCACCCTCCTCAATCTCTGTCGTTTTCTATCGCGACATCGTAAGCGTGCGACTGACGGCTGTCACTACCAGGGGATGGCCCCGAGCTCGCGGGAGACGGCGCGAGCCCCCTCTCGAACGTATGCCAGCAGATCTGGCCGCGGTTGCCGGGCCGCCAGCAGCCGCTCGGGCGGACCGAAGATTCCCATCGCGCCGACGGTCATGCCGCGACGATCCACGATCGGCGCGGCGTAGGAGACCTGACCCGGAACCAGTTCTCCGATGTCCGCCGCCCAGCCCTGGGCCCGGACCCGAGCCAGCTCTCGCTCGAGCCGCGGCGGATCGGTGATCGTCGAGGCCGTGTACGCCTCGAGTCCGGCCGCCGCGAGGGCCGACGCGACATAGGCGTGGTGGGCGAGCAGCACCTTGCCCAGGGCCGTCGCGTGTGCCGGCAGGAGCGTGCCCACGTCGAGCGTCTGCAAGGTGTCGTCGGGCCGGAATACGTGGTGCACGATCAGGACCTGCTCGTCGTGGAGCGTGCCGATCCGCACCGCCTCGCGCGTGCGTGTCGCCAGCGCATCGGACCAGTTCAGCGCGCGGGTGCGAAGCTCGTTGCCGTCGAGGTAGCTGGAGCCCATGTGCAGCAGGGCCGCGCCGAGCTTGTATTTCCCGCTGTCCTCGTCCCGCTCGACGAATCCGACGCTCTGGAGCGTCCGCAGCAGCCCGTGAACGGTCCCCTTCGCGAGACCCATCTCGCCCGCGATGTCCACCACCCCAAGTCGGCGGTTGCGCCCCGACAGGAGCCGCAGGATCGTCGCGGCGCGCTCGATGGACTGAATGTTGCCGGGCATCGCGTTCGGTTAGCTCCGGAACGCGGGCCGGAAGGACCGGATGTCGGCGGATGTGCGCACCTCAAGCGACATTGTCGAATGACTATCAGCAATAGAAACATAGTTTGACATTGTCGAACAACGTCGCATAGGATCTCCCCGCCCACAAGTCCACTTGAGGAGAGGAGACCGGAGTTGAGCGCATTAGCGGCTGTGACTGTGGTGGCAATACATTTCCCGCACCTGGGAATCTTTCCGGCGGAGGTCATCGGGACGGCGATCCTGATCCTGCTCGGCGATGGGGTCGTGGCAGCAGTGCTGCTGGCCAAGTCGAAGGCGGAGAACTCTGGATGGATCGTGATCACCTTCGGGTGGGGCATGGCGGTCATGGTCGCCGTCTACGCCGTCGGTCACTTCTCCGGCGCGCAGCTCAACCCGGCGGTCACGCTAGGTGTCTGGATCCACGGGGGCATCACCGGCTCCATGGCGTGGAAGTACTTCCTCGGGGAGATCATCGGCGCAATGATCGGCGCCTTCCTCGTCTACATCGCCTACTACCTGCACTGGCGGGATACGGAGGATCCGGGCTTGAAGCTGGCGGTGTTCTCGACCGGCCCGGCGATCCGCAACTACGCGTGGAACCTGGTCACCGAGGTCATCGGCACGTTCGTACTGGTGTTCGGAGTTCTCGCGATCACCGCTCCGTGGAACGCCTTCAACTCGGTCGACATCCAGCCGCTGCTCATTGGCCTCCTGGTGTTCTCGATCGGCCTGTCGCTCGGCGGCCCGACGGGTTACGCCATCAACCCGGCACGTGACCTGGGACCACGGATCATGCACGCGATCCTGCCGATCCCGGGCAAGGGCGGGTCCGATTGGCAGTACGCCTGGGTGCCGGTCCTCGGGCCGCTAATCGGCGGCGCGCTCGCCGCGATCTTCTTCGACGCCGTGTTCGGCAGCGCTCCGTTCTGAGGCGACGGCGATGAAGAAGCTGATCAATTCACCGGACGCTGTCCTGCAGGACGCGCTCCACGGGGTCGAGGCAGCCCACGGCGACCGCGTGCGGGTCATCTACGAACCAGCCGTGATCGTGCGCATTGATGCGCCGGTCAAGGGCAAGGTCGGGCTCATCTCGGGGGGCGGCTCGGGTCACGAGCCGATGCACGGCGGCTACGTCGGGCCGGGAATGCTCGACGCTGCCTGCCCGGGGGAGGTGTTCACCTCCCCCACGCCCGACCAGATGCTCGAGGCGACGAAGGCCGTCGACGGAGGCGCCGGCGTCGTCCACATCGTCAAGAACTACACCGGCGACGTCATGAATTTCGACATGGCCGCCGACATGGGCAAGGGCGACGACATCGAGGTCGAGACCGTGCTCACGAACGACGACGTGGCGGTGGAGGACTCGCTCTACACCGCCGGTCGCCGCGGCGTCGGCGTGACCGTGCTCGTCGAGAAGATCTGCGGCGGTGCGGCGGACGACGGTCGCAACCTCCAGGAGGTCGCCGAGCTGGGCCGGCGCGTCAACGCCAATGGCCGCTCGATGGGGATGGCGCTGACGCCGTGCATCACGCCGGCGTCGGGCAATCCGAGCTTCGAGCTCGCCGACGACGAGGTCGAGATCGGCATCGGCATCCACGGCGAGCCGGGGCGCTTCCGCGAGAAGATCGGTCCGGCGTCCCAGATCGCTGAGCGGCTGATGACCCCGATCCTCGAGGACCTCCCGTTCTCCTCAGGCGATCGCGTGCTCGCGTTCGTCAACGGGATGGGCGGCACCCCGCTGATCGAGCTCTACGTGATGTACAACGAGGTGGCGAAGATCGCCCAGGAGCACGGGCTGTCGATCGAGCGGAACCTGATCGGCAACTTCATCACGTCGCTCGAGATGCAGGGCTGCTCGATCACGCTGGTCAAGCTCGACGACGAGATGGTCCGCTACTGGGATGCACCGGTGAACACTCCGGCGTTGCGCTGGGGCGTGTAGCGGGCGTCCGGACAGTGCCGATCACACGCGACGGGGCGGTCGACTGGATGAACCGGTTCGCCGGCGAGATGGCTGAGCACCGCGCTGAGCTCGTTGCCCTTGACACGGCAATCGGCGACGGCGACCACGGGACGAACATGAACCGTGGGATGGGCAAGGCGCTCGAGAAGCTCTCAGCTTCCGAGCAGGCCGACGCCGGTGCGGTGCTCAAGACCGTCGCGATGGCGTTGATCTCGAGCGTGGGCGGGGCGGCGGGACCGTTGTACGGCACGCTGTTCCTGCAGATGGGCAACGCCCTGGCCGGCCAGTCCGAGGTCGACCTGCCCGCCTATGCCGCGGCCTGGCGCAAGGGCCTCGAAGGCGTTCAGGCCCGCGGGAAGGCGGAGCCCGGGGACAAGACGATGGTGGACGCGCTGATACCGGCCGTTGCGGCTCTCGAGGCGGCGTCCGATCTCGACGGCGGCCTGCGCGCTGCTACGCAGGCCGCCGAGGAAGGAATGAAGGCAACGACGCCGCTGCTCGCGCGCAAGGGACGCGCGAGTTACCTGGGCGAACGGTCAGAGGGCCACCAAGACCCAGGCGCGACCTCCACCTACTACCTCTTCAAGAGCGCCGCCGAGGCGCTGGCGGGCTGAAAGGAAAACGCATGCCGAAATACTCAGTTGCACTCGATCAGGGGACCACCAGCTCGCGGGCGATGGTCTTCGACCACTCGGGCCACGTCGTCGCGGTGTCGCAGAAGGAGCACGAGCAGATCTATCCCAAGCCGGGCTGGGTCGAGCACGATCCGATGGAGGTCTGGGCGCGCTGCCAGGAGGTGATCGACGAAGCGGTCGAGAAGGCCGGCGCTGCCCGCGACGACGTCGCCGCGCTCGGCATCACCAACCAGCGTGAGACCGCGGTGGTGTGGGACCGCAACACCGGCGAGCCCGTGATGAACGCGATCGTCTGGCAGGACACGCGCACCGACAAGCTCGTCGACGAGCTGTCGGCGGACGGCGGTCAGGATCGGTTCCGCACGACGGTCGGCCTGCCGCTCGCGACGTACTTCTCGGGGCCGAAGGTCCGGTGGATTCTCGACAACGTCGACGGCGCCCGCGAGAAGGCCGAGGCCGGCGACCTGATATTCGGCAACATGGACACCTGGTGCATCTGGAACCTGACCGGCGGTCCCAAGGGCGGCCTGCACATCACCGACGTGACCAACGCCAGCCGGACGATGCTGATGGACCTCAAGACGCTGGCCTGGGACGAGGACATCGCCGTCGACGATCGGCGTGCCGATGTCGATGCTCCCCGAGATCAGGGCCTCGAGCGAGGTCTACGGCGAGGTCACGACCGGGAACCTGACCGGCGTCCAGGTCGCGGGCGACCTCGGCGACCAGCAGGCGGCCACGTTCGGCCAGGCGTGCTTCGACGCCGGCGATGCCAAGAACACGTACGGCACGGGCAACTTCATGCTGCTCAACACGAGCACCGAGGCCGTCCAGTCCAAGGCGGGTCTGCTGACCACGGTCTGCTACAAGATCGGCGACGAGGCGGCGGTGTACGCGCTCGAGGGCTCGATCGCGATCACCGGGGCGCTCGTGCAGTGGCTGCGCGACAACCTGCACATGATCCAGGCCGCCCCGCAGGTCGAGGAGCTGGCCAAGTCGGTGGACGACAACGGCGGCCTGTACATCGTGCCGGCGTTCAGCGGCCTGTTCGCGCCGTACTGGAAGTCCAACGCCCGCGGCGTGTTCGCCGGCCTGACCCGCTACGTCAACGCCGGCCACATCGCCCGCGCCACGCTGGAGGCGACCGCGTTCCAGACCCGCGAGGTGATGGACGCGATGGAGTCGGACTCGGGCGTCACGCTGAACGAGCTCAAGGTCGACGGCGGCATGGTCCAAAACGACCTGCTGATGCAGTTCCAGGCCGACATCCTCGGGGTGCCGGTGATCCGTCCCGAGGTGGCCGAGACGACCGCGCTGGGTGCGTCCTACGCGGCGGGGATGGCCGTCGGGTTCTGGAGCAGCACGCAGGAGGTCCGCGACAACTGGGCCGAGGACAAGCGCTGGGAGCCCAACATGGACAGCCGACAAGCGCGACGAGTACTACAAGTACTGGAAGAGGGCCGTCACCCGGACGTTCGACTGGTTCGAGCAGGCCGGGGCAGCTGAGGGGGCGAGTAACGTTTGAAGGCGGTCCCCCGGGGCCGCCTTCAACGGTTAGGCTGACACCATGGCCACGCTCAGCACCGACGTGTTGGTGATCGGCGGTGGCGCCACGGGCGCGGGCGTGGCCTGGGACGCGGCCCTGCGCGGCTACGACGTCGTGCTCGTCGACCGAGCCGATCTGGCCGAGGGCACGAGCGGCCGGTTCCACGGCCTGCTGCACTCGGGCGGTCGTTACGCGGTCAAGGACCCGCGCGCGGCCGAGGAGTGCATCGCCGAGAACCGCATCCTCAAGGCGATCACGCCCGACTCGATCGAGGACATCGGCGGGTTCTTCGTCACCACCCCGTTCGACGACCCCGCCTACGCGGACGTGTTCGCCAAGGGATGCCGTGACACCGGCGTCGACTGCGAGGAGATAGATCCGGCTGTCGCGCTCAAGGAGGAGCCGCTGCTGAATCCCGAGGTCTCGCGCGTGTTCCGCGTCCCGGACGCGAACATCGACGTCTGGAAGACCGTGTGGGCGATGGCCCGGGGGATCCAGGAGCGCGGCGGGCGCGTGCTGCCGTATCACGCGGTCGTATCCATCCATCGCGACGGCGACCAGGTCACCGGAGCCCGCGTGCGCGGCGCCACCACCGGCGAGGAGATCGACGTCGAGGCTCGCGTCACGGTCAACGCGTCGGGCGCTTGGGCCGGCACGATCGCCGACATGGCCGGGATCGAGGGCGTCCGCGTGCTTCCGGGCCGGGGGATCATGATCGCGATGAACCACCGCCTGGTGAACACGTGCGTCAACCGCTGCCAGATGCCGACCGACGGCGACATCATCGTGCCGATCCGGACCGTGTGCGTGATCGGGACGACCGACGTGCACACCGAGGACCCCGACGACCACACGGTGATCCAGTCCGAGGTCGACGCGATGCTCGACGACGGCGAGAAGCTCGTGCCCGGCTTCCGCCAGGCCCGGGCGATGCGGGTGTGGACCGGCGTCCGCCCGCTGTTCGAGGACGCCAAGGCGTCCGACACCGACACTCGCGACGTCACGCGCGCGCACGCATTGCTCGACCACGCCGACCGCGACGGCGTCAAGGGGTTCGTGACGATCACCGGGGGCAAGCTGACGACGTTCCGCCTGATGGCCGAGGAGACGATGACCGCGGTCGTCCAAGCACCTCGGCGACGAGCGTCCGTGCACGACCAAGACCGAGGTGCTGCCCGGCTCTGAGAACGGTGCCACGTACCGCATCGGCGAGCGGCTCGGCCGCAAGGAGGCCCATCTCGCCGACGAGCAGCTGATCTGCGAGTGCGAGATGGTCCCGCGGTGGAAGCTCGAGGAGGCGGTACAGCGCCGCGCGACCACGAACCTCGACGACATCCGCCGGCTGCTGCGGCTCGGGATGGGACCGTGCCAGGGCGGGTTCTGCATCTACCGCGCCACCGGGATCCTGCACGGGCTCGACGGCCTCACCGCCGAGCAGGCCGACGACTCGCTGCTGCACTTCCTGCGCGAGCGGTGGAAGGGGGTGTGGCCGATCCTGTACGGCGACCAGCTCCGCCAGGCGCGACTCGACGACTGGATCTTCCAGGGTGTGCTCGACGTCGAGCACCTGAACGCCGCCCCGGCGGAGGCCGTGGCGCCGTGAGGGGCGAGCTGCACTACGACGCGGTCGTAATCGGCGCCGGTACCGCGGGTCTGGTCGCCGGTGCGCGGCTGGCCGAGGGCGGTGCGCGCGTGTGTGTGCTGTCCAAGGGCGTCGGCTCGACGCACCTTGCGCCCGGGACCATCGACGTGCTCGGCTATGCGCCTGCGCGGGTGTCGTCGCCGGGAGCCGCGCTCGACGAGTTCGCTGGCAGCCGGCCCGATCATCCCTACGCGCTGCTCGGCGGCGACGCGGTGGCGGAGGCGGTTCGCTGGTTTTCTGAGCGCGTGGCCGCCGGGCCGTTCCCCGGGTACCGCTACGTCGGCGATCTCGAGCGCAACATGCTGCTGCCGACCGCGGTCGGCGCCCTCCGCCCGTCGGCGCTCGTGCCCGAGACGATGGCCGCCGGCGACGCGTCGTCGAGCGTCGGCCACGTGTGCGTGGTCGGCACGCGCGCGCTGCGCGATTTCCACGCCTCCCTGTGCGCGGCCAACCTCAACCGGGCCGGGGTCAGCGCGCGGGCGCTCGAGGTCGAGATCGAGGCCAACCGAGCCGACCAGAACGCGCTCGGGCTGGCGCGGCAGTTCGACGATCCCGCCTGGCGCGCGGCGTTCGCCGCCCGGCTGGCGTTGAAGCTGCAGGCGGATGAGCGCGTCGGGCTGCCCGCGATGCTCGGGATCCGCGATCCGCACGCCGTGTGGTCCGATCTCGAGCACCGTCTCGGCCGCCCCGTGTTCGAGATCCCGACGCTGCCGCCGTCGGTTCCCGGGATGCGCGTGTACGAGATTCTCCGCTCGGCGCTCCGCCGCGCCGGCGGGCGGCTCGTGCTCGGCGCCGAGGTCGTCTCGTGTGAGCGCGACGGCTCGCGGGTGGCGTCGGTGGCGACGGCGTCGGCCGGCCACGACGCCCGCTACGCGGCCCCGTGGTTCGTCCTCGCCGCGGGCGGATTCGGGTCGGGGGCGATCGAGCTCGACTCACGCTGGGCCACGCACGAGCGAGTGTTCGGGCTGCCGTTGCGCGGCCTGCCGGCGGCGGACGAGCCGCGCTTCCTCGGCGACTACCTCGCCGAGCAACCGATGTCCCGGGTTGGGATCGCGGTCGACCGGGAATTGCGCGCCGAGGGTGCGGAAAACGTGCTGGTGGCGGGCGCGGCGCTGCCGGGTGCGGTGCCGTGGCGCGAGGGATCGGGCGAGGGGATCGCGCTGGCCAGCGGCTCCCACGCCGCTCAGATGGTGTTGGCCGGCGCCGGCGCTCCCGCGGGGGCGGCGGCATGAGCGCGGGAGGGGAAACATGAGCGAGCACAACGTCCTCGAAGAGCTCATGCGTGGATCGCTCGACCACTGCGTCAAATGCACGATCTGCGAGACGCAGTGCCCAGTCTCGAACGTCACACCGCTGTTCCCCGGGCCGAAGTACGCCGGCCCGCAGGCCGAGCGCTACCGGATCGCCGACGAGCCGTCGGTCGACTCATCGGTCGACTACTGCTCGGGATGCGGGATCTGCTCGATGTCCTGCCCGCAAGGGGTGAAGATCGCCGAGATCAACTCCCAGGCGCGGAATAAGCTCAAGCAGCAGAAGGGCATTCCGCTCCGCGACCGGATCATCACTCGCCCGACGTGGCTCGGGCGCGCGGGCACGCCGGTCGCGCCCCTCGCCAACTTCACGATCGATTTTCGGCCGGCCCGGATCCTCGGCGAGAAGCTGCTCAAGATTCACCGCGACGCGGCCGCGCCGGATTTCGCGGGCCGGCGCTTCTCGCGGTGGGCGCGCAAGCACCCCAGTCCCGCCACCGGCCGTCGAATTGTCTATTTTCACGGCTGCGGGACCGAGTACTACGAGCCGTGGGAGGGGGAGAAGGTCGTCGCGATCCTCGAGCACAACGGGTTCGAGGTGGTTGTTCCCAAGCAGGACTGCTGCGGCCTGCCGCTGCAATCGAGCGGCCTGTTCGACGACGCGCGCAAGGTCGTGCTGCGGCTGGCGCGCGCGCTCGTGCCGTACGTCCGCGACGACCCGGACACGATCATCGTCGGCAACGCCACCAGCTGCACGCTGATGCTCAAACGCGAGGCGCGCGAGATCCTGTCGCTCGAGGACGATCCCGACTTGAAGCTCGTGTCCGAGCGCACGTACGACATCTGCGAGCTGCTGCTCGAGCTGAACGACCGGGGCGAGCTCAAGACCGACTTCAAGCCGGTCAACGAGCACATCTTCTACCACGCGCCGTGCCAGCAGCAGGGCCACTGGATCGGCAAGCCCGCGCTCGAGTTGTTCGCGCTGATCCCCGGCCTCGAGGTCACCGAGGGCAACGCGCGCTGCTGTGGGATCGCGGGCACCTACGGGTTGAAGGCCGAGAAATACGACATCGCGATGGCCGTCGGAGCGGACCTGTTCGGTCAGGTTCGCGACTCCGGGGCAGCCGAGGTCGCGTGCGACAGCGAAACGTGCCGGTGGCAGATCAGCCACGCCACCGGGCAGAAGTCGGTGCACCCGATCGACTACCTGCACCGCGCCTACGGGCTCTGAGGGCTGACCGTGGTCGGGATCGTGGTCGTGTCCCATAGCGACGCGCTGGCCGAGGGCGTGGTCACGCTCGCGCGCGAGATGGGAGGCGAGGAGCTGGCGCTTGTGGCTGCGGGCGGAACCGACGAGCCCGGTGTGCTCGGGACCGACGCCGCGCGGGTCATGGCGGCGATCGAGCAGGCGATGTCATCCGACGGCGTGCTGGTGCTGATGGATCTGGGGAGCGCGCTGATGAGCACCGAGCTCGCGGTCGACCTCCTCGGCGAGAGCCCGGGACGGGTGCTGCTGAGCGAGGCGCCGCTGGTCGAGGGGACGGTGGCGGCGGCGGTGGCGGCGCGCGGTGGCGCGTCGCTCGACGAGGTGGCGGCCGAGGCGCGGGGCGCGCTCGCGATGAAGACCTCGCAGCTGGGGGTGACCGATGGTGCTGCTGCTGTCGAGGCGCCGTCCGCCGGTCCGGCCGATGCGCAGACGGTGCTCGAGGTCCGCAACGCGATCGGCTTGCACGCGCGGCCGGCGGCGCGGTTCGTTGAGACAGTCGGACGCTTCGATGCCGACGTCCGTGTTGCGAAGGCTCCGGACGGCGTTTCCGTTCGAGCCAAGAGCCTCACGAACATCGTCGCGCTCGGGGCTCGGTTCGGCGACTCGCTCCTCGTCACCGCGTCCGGGCCAGAGGCCGACGACGTGCTGCTCGCGCTGGCGCAACTCGCCGACGAGGGCTTCGGCGACGGGATCTCGACCGCCCCGCCGGCGCCCCGTCGCGCAACTCCCGCTGCACCGGCGCCGGTGACCGACGTCGCCCCGCCGGCGTCGGGAGATGTGCTGCGCGGCGTGCCCGCGTCGACCGGGCTTGCGGTTGGTCCGGCTCACCACCTCCATGGCGCTATCGGGCCGCCCCCGGACCGGGTCGCCGAGAACCCCGCGAGTGAGCGGGAGCGCCTGGAGCAAGGGATCGCCGGCGCTCGGACCGCGATCGAGCGCGACCGCGAAACGGTCGCCGCCCGCGCCGGCAAGGCCGAGGCCGCGATCTTCGACGCCCACCTCGCGCTGCTCGACGACGAGGCGATGCTCGAGCCCGCGCATGAGTCGATCGATGCCGGCGCGACCGCCGAGCGGGCATGGCACGACGCTGCCGAGGTCGTCGCTGAGCGCTACCGCGCACTCGACGAGCCGTTGCTGCAAGAGCGCGCGGCCGACGTGCTCGACGTCGGCCGGCGAGTGGTCGAGGCCCTCAGCGGCGAACCGACCGCGGACGCGGCGGCGCGGACCGGGATCGTGATCGCCGGCGAGCTGACCCCCGCAGACGCCGCCACGCTCGACCCGGCGCTCGTCACCGGGATCGCGACCGCTCACGGCACCGCCACCGCGCACGCCGCGATCCTCGCGCGCGCGCTGGGGCTGCCGGCCGTCGTCGGGCTCGGCGATGCCGTGCTCGGGATCGAGGACGGCACGATCGTGCTGATCGACGGCGAGGCGGGCACGGTCCAGGTCGACCCGCCCGACGAGGTCCAGCGTGACGCCGCCGAGCGGCGCGAGCGGGCCGACCAAAGGCGGGCGTCCGCGCGCGAGCGTGCCCACGAGCTCGGCGCGACCCGCGACGGTGCACGCGTCGAGGTGTTCGCGAATCTGGGCGCGGCCGGCGAGGCCGCGAAAGCGGTCGAGCTCGGCGCCGAGGGCGTCGGCCTGCTGCGGACCGAGTTCCTGTTCCTCGACCGCGTCCGAGCTCCCGGACGAGGACGAGCAGGCGGCGACGCTGCGCGAGATCGCGGTCGCCCTTGATGGACGGCCGCTCGTCGTCCGCACGCTCGACGCCGGTGCGGACAAGCCGTTGCCGGCGCTGCCGATGCCGCCCGAGGCGAACCCGTTCCTCGGCGTCCGCGGCATCCGGCTCGCGCTCGAGCGCCGCGACGTACTCGTCACCCAGCTGCGCGCGATCCTGCGCGTCGCCGCGGAGTACCCGCTCAAGGTGATGCTGCCGATGGTGTCGACGCTCGATGAGATCCTCGCGGCGCGGGGCGCGCTCGATGAGGCCCGAGCCGACACCGGGATCGATGCTCCGCTCGAGTTCGGGATCATGGTCGAGGTCCCCGCGGCCGCGCTCACGGCCACGCGGCTGGCCGCGCACGTCGATTTCTTCTCGCTCGGCACCAACGACCTCACGCAGTACACGATGGCCGCCGAGCGCGGAGACGAGCGGCTCGCGCCGCTGCTGACCGGCCCCCAGCCGGCGGTGCTCCGTCTGGTCAAGGCGACGGTGGACGGCGCGGCCGCGCACGGCCGCTGGGTCGGGGTGTGCGGCGAGCTCGCCGGCGACCCGGCGGCCGCGATCCTGCTCGCCGGCCTGGGCGTGACCGAGCTCAGCATGGCGCCGGCGCTGGTGCCCGAGGCCAAGGAAGCGCTAAGGGGCGTCGATCTCGATCAGGCCCGAGCCGCCGCCTCGGCGGCGCTCGAGGCCGACACCGCGGCCGCCGCCCGCGCGCTCGGGGCCGGTTTGCTGTAACGCCCGGGACCCTGAGGTAACCTCATCCCCCAGTGGAAGCCGGTACGTTGAGCACGTTGCGCTCATCGAGGATGCTCGCGGCTGGCACGGGGCTGAGGGTGGTGCTGTGCCCTGTCGTGATGGCCCTCGTGCTGACGCGCTCCTACACGGCCGCCGCCGTCGTGTTCGTGGTCGCGGCCGCCACCGACTGGGTCGATGGCCGCCTCGCGCGGAAGTGGGGGGTGACCACGCGGTTCGGCGCGTTCCTCGACACGACCGCCGACAAGCTGCTCGTCTCGAGCGCACTGATCGCGCTCGTCGCGGTCCACCGGGCCTCGCCGTGGGTCGCGCTGATCATCGTCGGGCGCGAGTTCACGATCCTCGGGCTGCGGGCGGCGGTCGAGTCCGGCGGGCGGCGATTCGAGACCTCGATGCTCGGCAAGTGGAAGGCCACGGTTCAGTTCCTCGCGATCACGCTCGCGATCCTGCGCCCGGACGTGATCATCGGGGGCGCGTACCTCGATCAGTGGGCGATGGTGATCGCGGCGCTCGTCACCGCGTGGTCGGGCATCGATTACATCGTTCAGTTCTCCGCCGCGCTCCGTTCGTAGCCTGCGTGAGCCGCGTATTCGTCACCGGCGGGACGGGGGTGATCGGCACCGCGCTCGTGACGCGGCTGATCGAGCGGGGCGACGAGGTCGTCGCGCTCGCGCGCTCGGACGCCGCCTCCCGGGCGCTCGAGGCCCGCGGTGCCCGTGTCGTCCGCGGCGAGGGCGACGACGAAGACGACCTTACGCGGGGGATGGAGGGCTGCGCGCTCGTGTTCAACGTCGCCGGGGTCAACGCGCTGTGCGTCGAGGATCCGCGCCCGATGGAGCGCATGAACGTGGCCGGCCCAGTCGCCGCGGTGCGCGCCGCGGCCCGCGCCGGTGTCGCCCGGCTCGTGCACACGTCATCGGCGGCGACGATCGGCGAAGCGCCGGGGGTCGTCGGCACCGAGCGCACGCCGCATCGCGGCTGGTACCTGTCGACGTATGAGCGGACCAAGACCGAGGGCGAGCGGGCCGCCCTCGCTACCTCGCGCGAGGTCGGGCAGGATCTCGTCCTGGTCAATCCCTCCTCCGTCCAGGGCCCCGGCCGCGCCGGCGGCACCGGCCGGATCCTGCTGGCGTTCCTCGACGGGCGTCTCAAGGTGTTCGTTCCCACCCACGTGAGCCTGGTCGACATCGACGACTGCGTCACCGGTCACCTGCTCGCGGCCGAGCGCGGCGTGGCCGGCGAGCGCTACCTGGTCAACGGGATGACGCTCGAGATCGGCCAGGCGCTGGCGCTGGCGGCGGACGTCGCGGGCGTCCAGCGCAAGCCCCGGTTGGTGCCCCGTCGGGTCGCCACCACCGCCGCCGCAGTCCTCGAGCGCGGGTTCAAACTTGCGGGACGCCGTCCGCCGGTCTGCCGCGAGATGGTCCGGACGCTGCTCCACGGGCACCGCTATGACGGCTCGCGCGCGGAGCGCGACCTCGGGCTCACCTACACCGACCCGCGCGAGACGCTGCGAAAGACCGTCGCGTGGGCGCGCGCGGAGGGGCTGATTCGCTGATCGACGGGCCGTCGGCACCTATCGGCACGGTCAGCGAAATAACACTAGTAACGCAGGCAATATGTCGCCGCGGTGTAGGATCGGCTTTCCGAATCCGTCTGAGTAGGAGGAGGGATTGGAGCAAGCCACCCCGACACCCACGGCGGTGACAGAGGGCATTGTGCCGACGACCGCGCGGCCGCGCGGGCGCGTCAGCAAGTTCCTGATCCCCGAGGTCATCTTCGGCGTCGGCACGCTCGTCGAGGTGGGTGGCGCCGTGCGCCGCGTCGGCGGCCGCCGGCCCATGCTCGTCAGCGACCCGGGCGTGCTCGCGGCCGGCTGGGTGGAGCGGGCGACCCCGCACCTCGACGATGTGCGCGTCGAGTGGCACCTGTGGCACGACCTGACTCCGAACCCGAAGGACTTCGAGGTCCAGGCCGCGTTTGAGACCTATCTCGAGAGCGGCTGCGACGCACTGCTGGCGATCGGTGGCGGCAGCTGCATCGACCTCGCCAAGGCGGTGGCGATCCTCAGCGGTAACGGCGGCCACATCCTCGACTACGAGGGCATCGACCGCGCTAATAACCCTATCCCGCCGATGGTGATGGTTCCGACGACCGCCGGCAGCGGGTCGGACGTGTCGCAGTTCTGCGTGGTCACCGACACCAAGCGACGGATCAAGGCGACGATCGGCGGCCGCGCAATCGTCCCCGAGATCTCCCTGACCGACCCCGAGCTGCTGACCACGATGTCGGGCGAGTTGACCGCGCACACGGGGCTCGACGCGCTCAGCCACGCGATCGAGTCGTGCGTATCGGAGGCCTGCGACTTCCTGAGCAAGGGCCACGCGGTCGCCGCGATCCAGGGGATCGTCGAGCATCTCCCGGTGGCGGCCGAGGATCCGTTCGATCTCACCGCCCGCGAGGGCATGGCGCGGGCGAGCCTGCAGGCCGGTCTGGCGTTCACGAACGCGCTGCTAGGGGCGACGCACGCGATCGCCCACCAGATCGGCGGCGCGCTCGATCTCCCACACGGCCTGCTCAACGCGATCCTGATGCCGCATGTCATGCGCTTCAACGCCGAGACGCATGCCGACCGGTACGTCGATGTCGCCAAGTGCGCTCGGCGTCGCCACCGACGGTCTCGACGCGAACACCGCCGCCGAGCGCGCGACCGAGCATGTCGAGGATATGAGCCGGGCCCTCGGCATCCCCACCGGGCTGCGCGAGATCGGCGTCGACCCCGCCGACTTCGACACGTTCGCGGTGAACGCGCTGCGCGACGCCTACATTGCCACCAACCCGAGGCCAGTCACCGAGGACGATGTCCGCCGGATCTGCATCGCCGCCTACTGAGCGCCCCGACACCGTCGATCATCTCG
Organism: uncultured Solirubrobacterales bacterium; assembly: GCA_963746695.1. Lineage (GTDB taxonomy): Bacteria > Actinomycetota > Thermoleophilia > Solirubrobacterales > Solirubrobacteraceae > Palsa-465. The sequence goes on from CAVVCP010000025.1 coordinate 55,905, forward strand.
CGCTCGAGCGCCTGATCGGAGTGCGCTCGTCAAAGCCGAGCTTCTATGCCGCCTGGCGCGACAAGTCGGACCGCCTCGACCACACGATCGAAACGCTCGAGCGGATCTCCTCAGCGCTGTGTGCAGCGCCGGCGGGGCCCGTCGCCGTCTGCGACGCCGTCGTCGAGGCGGCTGCCTACCACTTCGACGCGCGCTGGGCGGCGATGGTGTTCTCCGGCGCAGACGCGCCCGGGAGGATGCCTCGCGTCATCGTCCACGCGAGCCACGCCGTCATCCAGCGCTGGGAGGTGCCGCCACCGACGCTGGCCGCGCTCGCCGAGGAGACGGTTACCGCCCAGAGGCCAGTGCTCGTCGACAAAGCGAAAGGAATCGAGCTCGGCGGCGAGCCGTGCGCCGCGGCGGCAGCTCCCATGCCCGTGCAAGGCAAGCTTGCAGGGGTCCTGGTGGTGGGACTTCCCGACGGCGTCGAGGTCGCGCCGAGCGATGTCTCGATTCTGGTCACGCTCGCCAACCACGCCGGTGTCGCGCTGCACAACGCTTCACTCTTCCAGGAGAACGAGCGCCGGGCCTCAGAGCTCGAGCGCCGTGGCTCCGAGCTCGAGGGAACCCTGCGGCGGCTGGAGCAGGCCGGCCGGCGGCAGCTACTCAGCGAGGAGCGCAACCGCATCGCGCGCGAGCTCCACGACAGCGTGTCCCAGCAACTCGTGACGATCGGCATGAATCTCGAGTGGTGCCGGCGCCACCCCATGATCCCGCCGATCGTCGCCGAGCGGATGCTGGCCGCCCAGGGGCTCGCGCGTTCCTCGATGGACGAGATCCGCGAGGTGATCTTCGAACTGGCCAGCGACGGGCAGATCGAGCTGCCTCGGGCGCTGCGCGAGGTGATCGAGGATGTCGAGGCCGGTGCTCGCCTCGAGGTCAGGTTGCGCGTCTACGGGGAGACCCAGCCGGTGCCCGCGGCCACCCAGCATGCGCTGATCCAGATCGCGCGCGAGGCACTGTTCAACGTGGTCCGGCACGCCGAGGCAGACCATGCCTGGGTCAACCTGCGGTGGCGGCCCCAAGTGGTGTCGCTGGCCGTTGCCGATGACGGCTCAGGCAACCACGGGAAGCTGCAGCACCACCTGTTCATCTCGCAGCCCAATGGCGATCATCTCGGGCTGACGGGAATCGCGGAGCGGGTGCGCAGGTTAGGGGGCGCCGCCTGGTTCGAGCGCCGGCGCGGGGGAGGCGTAAAGCTGAGAGTCGAGGTCCCACTCGGAGGCGCGGTTGGGGTCACCTGAGGCGCTCGCGGCGCCCGCGCGGGTGATGCTCGTCGACGATCACGCGATCGTCCGACGAGGCCTGCGCTCGATCCTCGAGCTCGAGCCCGATGTCTCGGTGGTGGCCGAGGCCGGCGGCCGGATCGAGGCGCTCCGCGCGCTCGACCGATCCGAGCCGGACATCGTGCTGCTCGACGTCAAGCTGAGCGCCGACCACGACACCGAGGGCCTCGAGCTGTGCAGCGAGATCGTCGAGCGCCGCCCGGAGTCGAACGTCGTGATCCTGTCGACGTTCCTCAACGAGGATCTGCTCAATCAGGCGCTCCGACGCGGGGCCAAGGCGTACGTGCTCAAAGAGGTCGACGTCGTCGAGCTCGTGCGCATCATCCGCGCCGTGTCGCGCGGCGAGACCGCGTTCGACGGCCCGAGTGCGGCGGTGGTGAGGGCGCTCGTCGCCGGCGAGCACGCCGAGGGCGAGCCGGTGTTCACCGAGCGCGAGCGCGAGGTCACCAAACTGCTCGCCAGCGGGCTCACGAACCGCGAGATCGGGAGCCGGATCTACGTCAGCGAGAGCACCGCCAAGTTCCACGTGCGCAACGTGATGCGCAAGCTCGGCGTCCACAGCCGGGCGGAGGTGGCATACGCCGCCGGCAAGCGCGGCCTGCTCGACCGCACGTCGGAGAACTACGGGCTGCTCGGCCGCCCGTCTCCCGGCTAGACGCGGCGTCTAGCAGTTGCCGTCGACGTCGCAGCTCTCGCCGCCGGCGATCACCGGCACCGGAGCGGTGCGCTCCCAGCCCTGACGGAGTAGCTCCATCAGCGCCTCCGGCGGGTGGGCGCCGGACGCCCCGAGGGCGCGATCGACGACGAACGTCGGCACCGCGCTGATCCCGAACTGGCCGGCCATCCGCTCGTCGCCGCGGACCTCGGTGGCGAACCGGTCGCTCGCGAGCATCGCGCGGACCTCGTCCTCGTCGAGGCCGACCTCGACCGCGAGCCGGACGAGCGTGTCGTGATCGGACATCAGCTGGCCCTCGGTGAAATAGGCGTGGAGCAGGCGCTCCTTCATCGCGTCCCCGAGTCCATGCTCGCCGGCGAGGTGGATGACCCGGTGGCCGTCGAACGTCGCGCCGCTGCGCTGGATGTCGAAGCGGAAGTCGAGGCCCTCGCCGGCGGCCGCGTCGGTGACGGTGTGCTCCATCTCCTTCGCGCGCTCGACGGTGATGCCGTACTTCTCGGCGATGCGCGCGGCACGGTCGCCCTCGCGCTCTGCCGGCGCCGAGGGGTCGAGCTCGAAGCTCCGCCACGTCACATGGACGTCGTCTCGATGCTCGAACCGCTCGAGTGCGGCCTCAAACCGGCGCTTTCCGATGTAGCACCACGGGCAGGCGATGTCAGACCAGATTTCGACTTCCACGACACGCTCCTAAGAAAGTTGATCTCACAAGCAGTGTAGCCGCCCGCCGTTCAGTTCCAGGGCAGCTCGCTGCGCTCATTCCAGTACGCGTCGGGGTCCTCGACCAGGCCGTCGAGCCGCTCGAGCACTGCCGGGTCGAGGTCGAGCCCGACCGCCGTCAGGTTGCTCTGGAGCTCCCACACGGTGGTGGCCCCGCTCAGCACGACGTTGACCCATGGTTGCGCCAGAACCGCGGCCAGCGCGAGCGCGTCGGGCGTGGTCTGGGCGTCACGTGCCGCGGCCGACAGCTCCGCAACGTCTCCACGGTCGGTCAGGCGTCCGTTGGCGAGCGCCTCCTTGATGATCACGCCCAGGCCGGCGGCGTGCGCGGCCTCGAGCGCCGGCCCCGCCGAGCGGTCGAGCAGGTTCCAGGTCGCCTGCACGGAGTCGAAGCCGCCGACCTCGATCGCCCGCGAGATCGTGTCCGCCTGGTGCGGCCCGCTCGTAGACAACCCGATGAACACCCCGCTCGCCCGCAGCGCCGCGAGCTCCTCGAGCACCTCGCGGTCGTCGAGCACGCCGCTGTCGAGCGTCGCCGAGTGGATCTGGTACAGGCGCAGGTGATCGCCCAGCAACTCGCGCGTCTCGGCCAGCTGGCGACGGAACGTGGCGGCCGTCAGATCCTTGACCTCGTGGACGTCGGCGTCCACGCGCCAGTCCGCGGTGTAGGTGTAACCCCACTTCGAGCCGACCGTGACGTCGTCGCGACCGAGGCCGCGCTGCTCGAGCCAGCTCCCGAGAAACGCCTCGGCCCGCCCATATGAACGCGCCGCATCGAAGTAACGCACGCCGCCCTCGTACGCCGCGTCGAGCACCGCGTGCGCGGAGCGCTCCATCGAGACGACGTCGGTGTGGCCGGCAAGGTCGGACGCGTGACCGAGGTTGATGTAGCCGGGGCGGCCGAGCGCGGCCAGGCCGATCCCGATCCGGGTCACGGCGAGCCCCGTGTTGCCGAGCGTCGTGATCACCGGTCGCGAAGAAGCCGAGGAAGCTTGCGCATGTCCTCGAACACTACGGTTCGCGGGCCGGCGAGGACGTCCGCCGCGGTCACCCCGCCCGCATACGCCAGCACGTCCATCCCGGCGGCGCGCGCCGCCTGAACGCCGTAGCGGCTGTCCTCGACGACCACGCAGTCGGCCGGATCGGCGCCCATCCGCGCCGCCGCGTGAAGGAACAGGTCGGGAGCGGGCTTTCCGTTCGCGACCTCGGTGGCGCTGAAGATCCGGCCCTGGAACCGCTCGTACAGCCCGGTCAGCTCGAGCTTGAAGCGAAGGTTCTCGTGGCCGCTGCTCGACGCCACGCACACCGGCTCGGTGATCTCCTCGAGCGCTTGCGCGACCCCGTCGACGGCGGTCAGCTCGTCCACGTAGGCCGCCCGGATCCGCTCCTCGCCGCGCTCGAACCACCCGTCGGGCACCGGTTTTCCGAGTTTGGCCTCGACTGTGGCCACGATCACCTCGGGCGAGCGGCCGACGAACCGTTCGATCACCTCGTCCTCAGACATCGGCACTCCGACCTCGGCGAGCATCGCGACGTCGACGCGGATCGCGATCGGCTCGCTGTCGACGAGCACCCCGTCGCAATCGAAGATCACGAGCGTCATGAGACGAGCACCTCGCCGCCACGGTGGGGCGTGAGGACCAGCATGCTGCGGCGGGCGTGCTCGGGCTCGGGTCGGACCGGGCGGAGGGTCATATCCGCGGACGCGCGCAGCACTTCTCGCATCTCCATCTCTGCGAACGGCGCGCCGGCGCAGCGTCGGACCCCGCCGCCGAACGGGATCCACGACAGCGGGTTTGGATTGAGGATCCCGCCCACCCCTTCGAGCCAGCGTTCGGGCCGGAACTCGTCCGCGCGCGGCCACAGGTCGTGGCGACGGCACGCGAGCCACAGGCAGGCCGCGACCTGGACGCCGGCGGGAACCGTCCGTCCGGCGATCTGCACGGGCTCGAGCAGCAGGCGTGGCGCGATCGTCAACGCCGGCCTGGCTCGCAGCACCTCTTTGACCACCGCGTCGAGATACGCCGGGTCGTCCTCGCGCAGCCGCGCATGCACGGCCGGATGGCGGGCGAGCAGCTCGAATGCCCACGCGAGGGAGGCCGCCGAGCTGTCGTGGCCCCCGACCAGCAGCGCCACCAGCTGATCTCGCAGGTGCTGGTCGGTCGGCGGGTTGCCGTGCTCGTCGCGCGCCTGGAGCAACAGCCCGAGCATCGAGTCGTCGCGGGCCTCCGCGCGCCGGCGCGCGAGCAGCGCGTACAGCTCGGCGTCGAATCGCTCGACCGCGATCCGGAACCGACCCCACGGACTGCGCGGCCCGAGGTCCTTGCGGACGACCGCCATCGCCAGCACCGACGGCAGCGAGCGCACGGTGGCGAGCGAGTCCTCGATCACGCCGCGCACGTGCGCGAGTTCCTCGTCGCGGGCCCCGAATACGACGCCCAGGATGATGTCGAGCGTCAGCTCACGCATCCGGTGCAGCGCGACCACCCGCCCGTTCCAGGTCGCGAACTCGCGGCGGGCCAGGTCGCCGATCATCGGCGCGAATGCGCGCATCCGCTCTCCGTGGAACGGGCCCTGCATCAGCCGGCGCTCGCGGATGTGCTCATCGCCGTCGAGCAGCAGGATCGAGTGCGGACCCGCGAACGGCGCCAAGAACTCCCAGCTCTGCCCGGCCGGCGCGATCGCGGGATCGAGCCGGAACACCGCACGGACCGAGTCCGGGCTCGAGAACAGCACCATCGGCTCCTCGGTCCAGTACGTGCGGATCGTGGCCGGGTCGCCGAACCGGCCGTGGACGCGGCGCAGGAACGCCCCGGGACGGGTCATCCACGCGAGCGTCTGCCAGATAGCGGGTGCGCGCGGGCCGGGCGGCAGGTCCATGGCCCGATCGTACGAGGTAGAGGGTGACGTCCGCGAACGCCGCGACCGCCGTGAGCGCCACCTACGCGAGCGCGGCGCGGATCGCCGCGTCCATCGCGTCCGAGCGATCGTGATCGCGCATCAAGCGCGTGACGTAGGCCTCGGCGAGGCCGAGCCCCGGATCGGCCATGCCGAGCGAGCCGCCGAGGCCGCCCATCCCGTAGCCGTCTGGCTCGACCCACACGCCGAGGCCCCAGGTCAGCTCGTCCTCGAACACGAGGTCGGGGCCGGTCAGCTCGCCCGCGGTCATCGCCGCCACCGTCGCCGGCGAAACGAGCCGCACGCCGTCGAGCTCGCCGCCGGCGGCCAGGCCGGCGTAGAAGCGCGCGACCCCGGTCGCGCTGCCGTGGCCGTTGACCGCGGGGATCTCGGCGGTTCGCCACCGCTCGCCGTTGACGACGTTGAGGTCGCGGAGTCCGGGCGGGTTCGAGATCGCCATCCCATAGAGGCCCTCGGCGCTCGTGGGGATCTCGCCGGTGAGGTCGACGACGCGGGCGAGCTCGGGAGCGCGGACCCCGATGTGGAAGTCGAGCGCCCACGGCTCGGCCACCTCCTCGCGCCAGAACGTGCCGAGCGAGCGCCCGTCGATCCGCCGCACGAGCTCGCCGCACAGGTGTCCGTAGAACAGGGCGTGCTCGCCATGCGCGGTCCCGGGCTCCCACAAGGGCGGCTCGGCGGCGAGCAGCGCGCACACCCGGTCCCAGTCGAAGATCGTCTCGTGCGGCTGGGGCTCGCGGAGCGCGGCCAGCCCCGCTTGATGGCTCAGCAGCTGGCGGACCGTGATCCGCTCCTTGCCCGCCTGCGCGAACTCGGGCCAGTGCCGCGCCACCGGGTTCTCGAGCGACAGCGCCCCGCGGTCGACGAGCACCAGCACGCAGAACGCGGCCATCGGCTTGGACACCGAGTAGACGTTGACCAGCGAGTCGCGCTCGAACCCGTCCCCACCCCACAGGTCGACGACCAGCCGGCCCTCCACCAACGCGGCAAAGGCCGCGCCGGTCTCGCCGAGGTCCGAGAAGCAGTTCGCAAACGCTTCTCGGACCCCTTCGAAACCCGGCGCCACCTCGCCTTGCACCATGCCCTGAAGGATTACGCAACGAGCGGCACCGGCTCCTTCCCACGTAAGCTCTCCTCGTCATGGGCTGGCTTCCCGATGGCTTCGAGCATCCCGAGCGGGTCGAGTTGCCGACCGGTCACCATCTGCGACCGATCCGCGCGGACGACGTCGATATCGACTACCCGGCGGTGATGGGGTCGCGCGAGCGGCTGTGGGCCAAGTTCGGCGACACCTGGGGGTGGCCGCCGGCACACATGACATACGAGGCCGACCGGGATGACCTGGCCCGCCACGAGGCTGAGATCGCCGCCCACGAGACGTTCAATTACGCGATCCTCGACGAAGGCGAGACCGAGCTGCTCGGCTGCGTCTACATCGATCCCGCCGGCGAGAGGTCGCCGGCCGGGAGCGATGCGATGGTGTCGTGGTGGGTGGTCGACGAGCACCATGGTGGCGAGCTCGAGCGAGCCGTCGACGAGTTCGTGCCCCGGTGGCTCGCCGAGACGTGGCGTTTCCGCGCGGTGCACTACTACCCCTGACGTCGCGCTGGCGTGCGAGGACGTCGGCGATAGCGCGACTGGCGCGGCGTCAGTGACCGGGAAGCGCGGCCCGCCACCGGCGGCGGCCACGGAGCTCCCACCAGGCTCCCAGCCCCAGCAGCAACGCCACGGCGAGCGCCGCGCCGGGCGCGGCCAGGCTCCGCGAGCGCGTCGCCTGGCGAACCTGCGGCGGGGCCGCGGCCGCGGCCGGAATGAGGTGGACGAGCGGGCTGGAGCCTTCCGGCACCGTGGTCACGTCGCTGATCAGGCGGCCGGTCACAAGCGGCCCGGCGGGCACCGTCCGAGCGGCGGGTGTGCGCGGGCGGGGGGAGGTGCGGCGCGGCGGCGGCGCGGTCGTTGTCGTCGTCGAGGCCGCGGGTGGGGTCGGGGCGGGGGTCGTGCTCGTCGTCGATTGCGTCGTTGTGGTCGTCGATTGGGTGGTGGTCGTCGATTGCGTGGTCGTCGTCGTCGTTGACCCGGCCCCCCCTGAGCCTGCCGACGGGTGCGAGCCGGTCTGACCCCCCTGGTGTGTGCTGTGCTTGCCGTTCTCAGTGCCCGTCGGTGACTTGGACTTCGTCGGCCGCGTCCCTCCGGTCTGGTTCGTGTGGCCGGACGTCGGCTTGGCCGGGGTTCGGAACTGGATGGTGGCCGTGCCGCCGGTGCCGCCGGTGACGTCGGTTACCTGCACAGTCACCTCATAACTGCCGGCTGCGAACCGGTGCGTCGGAGTCGCCGCCGTCGAGGTGCCGCCATCGCCGAAGGTCCAACTCCAGGTCAGCTCCGACGCCGGGACCGGGGCCCCGGCGGCGGTTTGCACCGCGGCGCCGAGCTTCGCGGTGGTCGCCGTCGCGTTCGAGGACAGAGTCCGCGCGGAGGCGTGGACGATCAGCGGCGGGCCGTTGGCATATACCACCAGCGTGATCGGGGCGCCCGCCTCGATCACCTCATCGGCAGCATTGGCGTCGGCTCCACCGCGGAACGGACGGATGTAGGTGGTCTGATCCTCCGTTCCATCGACGGAGATCGCAGGCAGCGCATCGGGGGCCTGCGGGTCTTGATATTGGGTTGGGTCAGTCAGGCCCGCGTTGGAGAGGGGTGCCTGGAAGCCGTGACTCGGATTGAGGATCTGGACGCTGTTGACGTCGTCGAGCGGAATCTGCAGCTCACAGCTGAGCACCGTGGACAGCGACCACGAGGTCTCGGTCAGCTGAAACGGCTGCCCGGGGGGGTACAGGTAGATCGGATTGGACCCGGAGTACTCCGGGCACGCCTCGAGAGCCTGCAGCCCGACCGTGACATGGCTGACGTTACCCGTCGATGACGGATAGATCGTGGCGCTGACCACGGCCTGATCGGCGGACGCCACTGCCGGCCAGGCACACGCAATGGCCGCCACGAGCGCCGACGCGGGCACGAACGCGAACCGCCGCCCCAGGAGAATCCTGAGGCGGCGGCTGGCACCGCTACGTCGCTCAGCTGAGCGCAACGGTGCCTACTTCACGTTGATCGTCTTGAGTCCCGTGTCGCTGGGGGACTGGCCGGACTGCTTGTTCACGAGGCGCAGCACATACCGGAATCCGGTCTTGAGCTTGATGTGCGCCGTGAACTTGGTCTTGCCGCGGCCCACCTTGACCGTGGTCTTCTCGTTGAACGTCGGTGAGCCGCCGGATGTCTTCATCACCAGCACCTCGATCGTGGCACCGCTCGCCGGAGCGCCGGGCTTGATCGCGCCCGACACGGTCACCTTGCCGCCCTTCTTGGCGACCTTGACCGAGCTGAAGCTCACGCTCGTATTGGGCTTGGCGCCCACGGTTACCTTGATCGTGCGTTCCGGCGCGGCGACGACCTGGCCGGAATCGGCGTACTTGGCCTTGACCAGCCACGTGCCCTGACCCAGCTTCGGCAGGACGACCGCGAAGTTGGCATCGTTCGCCGCCAGCTTGTGGGTGGCGACCTTCTTGAAGCCCTTCTTGGATCCGACCTGCGTGGCGAAAAGCGTCACCGTAGCCTTGACGTGGCCGGTGCCCGGTGACACCTGCCCCCGGATCAGCGCCTGGCCTCCCTGGGTCGTCGAGGCCAGCTGGGTGATGATGCTGTGAACCGTGATCTTCACCGGCGTCGTCGCGGCTGGTGAGAGCAGGTCCCCGAACACGGGGTTGAGAGTCGGTTCCTCAACCTTCGAGATCTGGTTCGTGGTCACTTCGTACTTACCATTCGTCGGCGGTACGAAGCTGATGCTGTACTTGCCCTGGCTGTCGGTCTTGCCGGTCGCCACCGACACCGGCAGGCCATTCACGACCTTGCTGACGGCTATGGGCTCGCTCGATAGCACCGGGTATCCCGGCTGTGCGTTGGTCAGCGTTCCCGTGATCTTGAGCTTCTTGCCCGCCTTGGCTACGAACGTGGCGGGGATCTTCGAACTCTTGATCAATGGCGAGGCTGTCGGCGTGAACGGATTTCCGTGGCCCTCCAGGTACGCCGCGACCTGTGCCTGCACCGTCGGCGAGGTGATGTAGTTGAGGAAGTCCTGGGCGGCCGGCAGATTCACGGTCTGCCCGGGCTTGTTGGGATTGATGATGTAGCCGTGGAAGTAGTTGATCAGCTCGAACTGGCCACCCGGCGCGTTTGCGCTGTTGTCACTGGTGACGACCTTCAGAGCCGGGATCGTGCCAGCTGGATCGGTCCCGGATGCAAGGTAGTCGTACGTGCCGCTGTCGGTGAACACGTAGCAGGAATTGGGACCGCTGGGGAAGCCGTTGCAGGTGTTGGCCGCCTGCACGTTGGGTCCCTGGGTCAGCCCTGTGGCCGCGTACCAGGTCGGCAGCGCGGTCCCGGTGGGCAGCGCGCCGCTGTTGGGGCACGCCTGTCCCGAGGCGGTCACACCGTGACCCGCGGCGATCGGCGTCTCGCCGCCGCCATTCGCGGAACTGACCGTGCACAGCAGAAGGCCCGCGGGGCTCAGCCCCGAACTGTCGACGATCTGCCAGATGCCGTGCTCGGACACGGTCGTGCCGGGCGTACCGCCACGTGAGACGAATTCTGCCTTCTGGGTCATGCCGGCGGCCGCGACGTCCGCGAATGCCTGGGCAATGTTGTTGCCGGCGTTTGCGGCTACGGTCGCCGGGTCCGAGTTCGGACCGGCCAGCACGAAGTCGTTGGTCCAGAGCGCGCGGCCGTACTGCTCGAACGAATACCCGCCGGACACGAACTGGTTTTCGAGCGACGCAGCGTGGACGATCAGGTTGCTGGCTCCGGCGGCCCCGGACTCGGCCTGAGCGATGGCGTTGCCGGTGCCCGTGCCGATGTACTTGAACGTGTACTGGGGGAAGGCCTTCTCGAAGCCGGGCTGGATCACGTTCGGGATCAGGCCGGAGTCGCTGACGTCGCTGGTCCCGATGACCGTGAGCGAGGACGAGGTGTCGGCGCTCGCCAGCGCCGGGGAAATCAGGAACATCGCCGCGGCCACGAGGCCGAGGAACGGAACGGCGAGCAACCGGCGCGTGGCCCCGGATCGCCCCTTACGGTCATGCCGCCGTGCTTGGCGGCCAAAGCTGAGAGTTTTGAACATTCGCTGAATATATAGGCACTGCGTAGGCACGATCAGGAATCAGGTCAGACATCGAACCGCTGCAGTAGGCGCTGAGCGCTTGACCCAGCCGCCGTGTCAGCGCGGAACCGCTGTGCCCGTCGCGCCCGCGCACTGGTTGAGGCCGTAGCGGGCGGCGAGCGATGATGCGGGGTTGACCTGCAGTTCAGCCAGTGCCTGGTTGACGGCGTCCTGGTCGCCGCGCTGGGCGGCCGTCGCCAGCGCGCGGTCGGTGGCGCCGGACTTCTTCATCGCCGCCACGTACTGATCCAGGAGCGCCCGGTCGGCCGCTGGCCTGGGCAGCTTCTGGAGGCTGGACACCTCGCGCTGGAGGATCGGCACGACGGCGCGCAGATACGCCGCCAGCCCCGGCAAGGAGGTCTCGCCCCCGGCCGGCGGCGGCGTCACCCGCAGGTCACGCAGCGCCGCCGCGCAGATCGCGTTCCCGCGAGCGATCACGTCCTGCTTGTTGGCGGTGTGCCCGCCGCACGCCGTCACGATGAGCGCGGCGAGCGCGGCGGCCAGGGCGGTTCGGAGGCGAGCCGGATTCGTCATCGACCCACCTACCCGGACGCCACCGGGCTCCCCGTCTGCGCGAGTGGGAAGCGGGCGCCACCGTCGATCCGGACGCGGACGGCCTCCCCGGGCCGGGGAGCGGGGAGTGGGGAGACGCAGTACAGCCGACCGCGGTCGAGCTCGAGCTCGAGGCGGACTCCGTCCTCGAGCGAGACCGCCCGGCTGACACGCGCGCCGAGCTGGCCGGCGGGGTCGAGCGCGACGTGTGGGGGCCGCGTCAGCAGGAGCTCACCGTCGTGTTCGAGGCTCCCATCGAAGCCGAGGAATCGAGCGACCGCGACGCTGGGCGGCTGCTCCAGCAGCTCCTGGGGCGGACCGGAGGCGACGAGCCGGCCGTCGATCAGGATCAGCAGGCGGTCGGCGAGGGCCCACGCTTCGGCCCGATCGTGGACCACGACCAGCGTGGCGCGCGTCGTCGAGCGGATCGCCGACAGGGCGTCCTCGAGCAGGTTGGCGCGAACCTCGGCGTCGAGTCCGGCGAACGGCTCGTCGAGCATCAGTACGTCGGGGCTGACGGCGATCGCTCGGGCGAGGTGCACCCGGCGGCGCTCGCCCCCGGAGAGGGTTGCGGCCGGCCGCCGGGCCAGGTGCTCGGCGCCGATCGCGCCGAGCGCCGATCGCGCGCGGTCCGCCCGCTCGCCGCGCGGAACGCCCCACCAGGCCAGCGCGAGCATGATGTTCGCGAACACCGTCCGGCGGGCGAGATCGGGCGCCTGTAATGCGATCCCGACCCGGCCGTGGCGCTCGATCCGCCCGCTCGCGGCGGGCAGCGCTCCGGCCAGGGCGTCGAGCAGCGTGCTCTTGCCGGCGCCGTTGGGGCCAAGCAGCGCGACGATCTCGCCCGCTCGGAGCTCGGCGCTCACGTCCCTCACGACGGCGCGCTTGCCGCGCAGCACGCTGAGGTTCTCGCAGCGCAATAGCACCCGCCGGCCGCCGGCCGCGTCGGTCACAGCGCCGACCGGAAGCGCCAGCGGATGCCGTCGCCCTGCTGCTGAAGCACGCCCAGCCCGCACATCAACAGCAGGATCAAGCCGATCAGCACGATTCCGATGGCGACGGCATCGGCGTAGTGAGCGGCGTTGGCCTCGTACAGCGTCGCGCTGGCCAGCGTCTGGTCGTAGCCGTAGACGTTTCCCCCAACGATCACGATCGCTCCCACCTCTGACAGCGAGGTTCCGAGCGCCGCGATTATCGCTGCCATCACGCCGATCCTGGCCTCGCGCAGCGCGAGTACCGACAGCTGTCGCCGGCCGGCTCCGAGCAGTCGCGCCTGTCCGAGCAGTCCCGGCGGGAGCCCCTGGATCGCGGCCGCGCTCAGCGCGACCACGTACGGGAGTGCGAGGACGGTTTGCACGATGAACACGCCCCGCCTCGTAACGTTCAGGTGTAAGGCACCCAGCGGGCCCTGCGGCACGAACAGCAGGAACATGAAGAAGCCGGCGACCACGGGCGGCAGGCCGAGGCTCGCGTTGGCGAGGATCTGCAGTGTCCGTCTGCCGCGAAATCTTCCGAGCCCGATCGCCAGAGCGATCGGCAGTCCGATCACCACTGCGCCCGTGGTCGCGATCACCGCCACCTGGATCGTGAACCAGATGACGCTGAGCAGCGTCGGATCGCCGTGCGCGATCATCGGCACGGCGCGTTTCAGTTCGTCCCACAGGAGGCCCATCTCACACCGACCGGAAGCGCAACTGGACGCCGCCCCGCTGCTGGAGCACGGTCAGGAGTCCGATCAGCACCAGGATCAGGCCCAGCAGGACGATTGAGATCGCGAGCGCATATGGGTAGTTGGAGAAGTCGTTGACCTCCGTCAGGACGGCGCTGGCGAGGGTCTGGTCGTAGTTCTCGATGTTGCCGCCGACGATCACGACCGCGCCGACCTCGGCGAGCGCCGTGCCGAACGCCGCGATCGCCGCTGCGATCACCCCGATCCTCGCCTCGCGCAGCGCAAGCAGCGACAGCTGCCGACGGCCGGCCCCGAGCGCCCGCGCCTGAGCGAGGAGTCCGGGTGGGAGACCCTGGATCGCCGCCGGCGTGAGGGCGACGATGTAGGGGAGTGCCAGCAGCGTCTGGGCGAGATAGACGGCGTGGATCGTGAAGGCGTAGTGGAAACCGCCGAGCACGCCTCGCGGGAGCGTCAGCAACAGCACGAACAGGCCGCCGAGCACCGGCGGGAGCGCGAGGCTCGCGTTGGCCAGCGATCTGCAGCGCCCGCCTGCCCCGAAATCGTCCGAGTCCCAGAGCGAGCCCGATCGGCAGGCCGATGACCAGCGCGCCGGTGGTCGCGACCACCGCGACGCGAATCGTCACCCAGGTCAGGTTGACGATGTAGTCGTTGCCGCTTGCGATCAGCGGGATCGCCTGGCGCAGCTCATGCCACAGATACGCCATTCACGGGTTCCTCTTGCTCGGGGCGTTCTGGACGTACACCAGCTGTCCGTTGGCCAGACGGTAAACGACGCCCGCCTGGGTGCCATGGCCGATCGTGCGCGAGCCGGGCTTCGGCAGCGGCGCGACCGTCTGTCCGGGCTTGATCGTGATCTCCTTGGCTGGGCTCGCACGAGGCCCGCCCTTCGTGATCGTTCCCGCGAGGTGCAGCGAGGACAGAGCGGCCAGCAGGAAAGCCACCGACAGCACGATCCCGAGGTCGAACAGATTCACCAAGCCGTCGAGCGGGTCGCCGGCTCGGTCTTCGCGGCTGCGCGAGCGTGGCGTGACGTTGATCATGGGTCCCCCGAAGTCGGCGTCGTCGGCGCGGTTGGCATCTCGGCCACCGGTGATATTGCCGAGGCGGGCGCCGGCGCTGGCGGCAGGGCCGTGTCCGTCGGCGAAATGGGTCGTGGATCGCTGAGAATCGCGGCGAGGTACTCGAGGTCGGACAGGTCCTGGCCGTACATGTTGTCGCGCGCCAGCGACAGCCCGAACGCGACCGCGCCGATCAGCAACCCGACCACGGTTACGCTGAAGGCGACCCGTAGGTTCGTGCTTAGCGCGGCGGTGTTGCCGTTCGCAAGGCCCGTGAGCGCCGGGGACAGCGGTATCAGCGTTCCCATCAGCCCCAGCGCGGGTCCGGCGCGTACGAGCAGACGGGTTCGTCCAAGGCGCCGCTGCGAACTGAAGTCGAAGTCAGCGAGCGCCTTGTTGAGCTCGTGATCGCTCCCGTCCGTGCGCGCGTGCTCGACGATGAACGTGATCGTGCGCGCCATCGCCGCGCTCTGCGCCAGCCCGCTCACGGCCAGTGCCGCTTGCTTGCGGTCGCCCGCGAGCAGCGCTCTGCGTGCCTGCTCGGAGTCGGTCGAAAGCGTGGCAAAGCGCCGTCGCCGGCGACCCTGCAACTCGACCACAAAGCTACCCAGCTCGAAGATCACGAGCGCGAGAGCTACGAGTGCCGCGATCAGCACGGGCACCTGCAGGGCGCTCGCGACGTGAAATATCACTTCGTCGATGCTGTGAGTGCTGACGGCGAGGATCACGGGCACCTCGGTATATCGCGCATTGGGTTCTCCGGTCGCCCAGTCCCGCCGCAACCGCCGCGATTCGGGCCGGCTCTGCCTAGGCGACCGGCCGGTCCGCGTTTCAACTGCGGGGCGTGTACCGTGCCGGTCAGATGCCAGACGAACTCTCGCTCGGCGAGGCGGCGTCGGCGCTCGGAGTGAGCGTGGACACGTTGCGGCGCTGGGATCGCAAAGGCCGGATCAAGACCACGCGCGACTCGCGCAACCGCCGGTTGGTGCCCAGATCCGAGGTGCAGCGTCTGACCGCGCGCCCGGAGCGCCATCGCACCGGTACCGAGCGCTCTGCCCGCAACCGGTTCACCGGGGTGGTGCGCTCGGTGGAGTGCGACGGCGTGATGGCGCTGGTCGAGCTCGAGGCCGGGCCGTTTCTGGTCACCGCGGCGATCACCCGGGACTCGGTGGAGGAGCTCGGCCTCGCCACCGGGGTCAGCGCCACCGCGGTCGTCAAGGCGACGTCCGTGATGATCGAGCGCGAATACTGAGCTCGATCGGCTGCCCACGTAAACCCTCCGCAAGGCTCACATTTGCATAGGATGTGGCTAGGCAAGCGTGTGCCGGCAAATTCGAACTGGGGGTGCTGACGTGGTTCGCAGGTGGTTGCTTTCGATCGTGCTGGCGGCAGGAATCGCGGCGGTCACGGCTGGCGAGGCCTCGGCCTTCCCCCGTCCCCACCAGCCGACGGTGACCGTCGCGGGCGCGGTGACGACCCCGGAGACCTACTCGGTCAGCCAGCTCGAGGCGCTTCCGCAGACGAGCTTCACGGTCACCCGGCGCTCGTGGTTCGGATCCCGCACGTACACGGATAGCGGGGTGTCGCTCGAGGCCCTGGTTAACGCGGCCGGGCCGACCGAGCCGACCGGCGCCAAGAACGCGTTGCTCCGTCGTCACCGCGACCGTCGCGGGCCAGTGGGAGCGGTCGGCCACGTTCGCGGTCGGCGAGCTCGACTCCAACTTCGGGAATCACCCCGCCTACCTCGCGCTCGACCAGAACGGCCGGGCGCTGCCGGCGCCCGAGCTGGTCGTGCCCGGAGACGTCAACGGCGCGCGGACCGTGCTCGCGGTCAACCGGATCACGGTCGGCGTGCAGAACCCGACGCCGACCACGCCGCCCGCCGGCGCGGTGACGATCGAGGACGGCCCGTTCTCGAGGACGCTGAGTGCCGCTCAGCTGGCGGCACTGCCGGCGCAGACCCTGCAAGTGAGCTTCACGGGCCCCGGCGGGACCCAGAGCCACACCGAGATCGGGCCGACGCTCGCTGACGTGCTGCGCGCAGCGCACATCCCGTGGGGTCTGAACACATGGGTGGCCGCGGTCGGTTCCGACGGCTACGTCGCCACCGTGACGCCGCTCGAGGCATTCGTGGGCGGCCGGCCGCTGCAGATCTCGCTGAACGAGGACGGCCAGCCGCTGGCGGAGCCACGCCTGGTGGTCGACGGCGACGTCAAGGGCGGCCGGTACGTCTCGCTCCTGGTCGACCTCGTCGTCGGGCAGGGGGTGCCGCCACACGCGCCGTGGTGGCGCCGGTAACCGCGACGAGCCGCCGGCCGTTCGCCGCTAGGGGCCGCGCTCGGCGAGCAGGGTCTCGGTGAACCGCACCGCGGCGGTCGTGCTGTTGAGGCGCCACAACAGCAGCGCGCGGTCGAACCCCTCGGCCTCGTCCACGGCCGTCGAGAGGCGATCGGCCTGGAGCGAGAAATGCGTGCGCTGCGCGGTGAGCAGTGGCTCGGTGTCGGCGCCCTGCCGGGTGAGGAACAGGAGCTTCAGCATCAGCAGCGAGCGTCCGTCGCGGACGTGGCTCACCGGCTGCTTCAGCCATCCGGCCAGCGCCTGGGTACCCGCGGGCGTCACCTCGAGGATCGTGCGCTGCGGCCCGGATTGGCTCGGAACCGTGCCCGCGGGCCGGATCATCTCGCGCTGCTCGAGCGTTTCGAGCGCCCGGTAGACCAGCGGCCGGCGCATCGCCCACACCTGCCCGACCTCGCCCCCGGGGGCCATCGCGCGGGCGATCGCGAACCCGTGGGCCGGCTGCTCGCCGAGCAGCGCGAGCACGGCCCATTCGCCGGCTGAAAGTTCGTCGCGGATTCGCTGCATGCGGGTCGAACGCTAACGCGGCCCCGGATTGTTTCGTGGCCGTAAATCCGGGTTGCTCGGTAGTCAATAATGGACTACCGTGGGCAGCTGACCAGCATGAAGCGCGAGCCTGGCGGCTTGCGCTCAGAGAGGAGAATGGTGATGGCAGTTGCCGTATCGAGCGATCAGCAGGCGGACAGCTTCGTTCGCTCCGCCCACAAGCTCCTGATCGATGGCGAATGGTCCGAGGCCGCCTCGGGCAAGACCTTTCCGACGATCAACCCCGCGACTGAGGAGACGCTCGCCGAGGTCGCCCACGGCGAGGCTGAGGACATCGACCGCGCGGTGCGCGCCGCGCGGCGAGCGTTCGACGACGATTCGCCGTGGCGGCGGATGAACGCATCCGATCGCGGCCGCCTGATCTGGCGGATCGCGGACCTGATCGAGGAGCACGGCGACGAGCTCGCGATGCTCGAGTCGCTCGACAACGGGAAGCCGTACGTGGTCGCGCGCGCCGCCGACGTGGCGCTGGCGGCGGACCTGTTCCGGTACATGGCGGGATGGCCGACGAAGATCGAGGGCACGACGGTCCCGATCTCGGCGCTCCCGGCGCCGGGCGAGTATCTCGCCTACACGCTCCGCGAGCCGGTCGGCGTGGTCGGGCAGATCATCCCGTGGAACTTCCCGCTGCTGATGGCCGCGTGGAAGCTCGGACCGGTCCTGGCCTGCGCATGCACGGTCGTGCTGAAGCCCGCCGAGCAGACGCCGCTGTCCGCGCTCCGGCTCGGCGAGCTGCTGCAGGAGGCGGGGCTCCCCGCGGGCGTGGTCAACATCGTCACCGGCTTCGGCGATGCCGGCGCCGCGCTGGCGGCGCATGACGACGTCGACAAGGTCGCGTTCACCGGCTCGACCGAGGTCGGCAAGCTGATCGTGAAGGCCGCCGCGGGCAACCTGAAGAAGGTCAGCCTCGAGCTCGGCGGCAAGTCGCCGAACGTCGTGTACGCGGACGCCGACCTCGAAGCGGCGATTCCCGGTGCGGCGAACGCGATCTTCTTCAACCACGGCCAGTGCTGCAACGCGGGCTCACGGCTGTACGTGCAGAAGCAGGTCTTCGACGACGTCGTCTCGGGCGTCTCCGACGCGGCGAAGTCGATCAAGGTCGCTCCGGGGACCGACCCCGACTCGCAGATGGGTCCGCTGATCTCAGACGAGCAGTTCGAAAAGGTGCTCGGCTACCTCCAGTCCGGGAAGGACGAGGGTGCCCAGGCGGCCGTCGGCGGCGACCGCTTCGGGGATCGCGGCTACTTCGTGCAGCCGACCGTGCTCACTAACACCTCGCCCGACATGAAGGTGGAGCGCGAGGAGATCTTCGGACCGGTCGTCTGTGCGATCCCGTTCGATTCTCCCGACGAGATCGTCGCGCCCGCGAACGACACCGAATATGGGCTGGCCGCGGGCGTGTTCACTCGCGACATCTCGAAGGCTCACCGCACCGCCAAGCGGCTGCGCGCCGGAACCGTGTGGATCAACACCTATCACGTGTTCGACGCCGCGATGCCGTTCGGCGGCTACAAGCAGTCGGGTTGGGGCCGCGAGATGGGTCACGCGGTCCTCAACAACTACCTCGAGACGAAGTCCGTCGTCACGGCGCTCTGAGCTCGACCCGCGCATCAATGGCAACCGTCCGTCCGGCCCGTACGTCTGCACCGGGCCGGGCGGCGCTCGCCCCGCCGCCGGCGGGCTATGCCCCGATGCGCCACCCGGGACGGCCTCACCGCTGGGACCGCGACTCGATCCTTTCCGCGCTGCGCGGCTGGGTCGCGGAGACCGGCAGTCCGCCCCGGCGTCAGGACTGGTCCGGCGAGCGGGCGGACGAGGCCCCCCCGGCTCAGCGCAAGTGGATGGGCGAGCATCCGCGCTGGCCGAGCAGCTCGTGCGTGGCAGCGCATTTCGGGTCGTGGAGCAAGGCGCTCCAGGCCGCCGGCCTGTCCGCGCGGTGCCTGACGTTTGAGGACTCGGTCGCGGACCGGGTCGAGGAGGCATGGCGGCTCGCGACCGCCGGACACACGATCCGCGAGATCGCCAACCTGCTCGGGGTGTCGGTCTCGAGCGTCCACAACTACCTGCGCGCACGCACCTGCCCCGAGTGCGGAGGGCCGGTCCCGAGCCCGCTCGCCGCGCGCTGCATCGCCTGCACCGCCCACATGCCGACGGTCCAGAGTCCCTGGACTCGGGAGGCCGTGCGCGACGCGATCTGCGCATGGACCGACGAGAACGGCCGCCCGCCCCGCTATCACGAATGGACCCCGTCGCGAGCGCAGCCCGGTCGGTGGGAGGCCGAGAGCCCGCGCTGGCCGAGCGCGGCCGTCGTCTGCGACGTCTATCGCGACCATCCGGATCCGTGGAACGCGGCCCTGGCCGACGCGGGCGCCTCGATCCGGTTCCGGCGCTGGAGCGACGACGCGATCCGCGCGGCGCTCGCCACCTACTGGACGCGCACCGGCCGTCCGCTGACCGCCGACGACCTGCGGGCCCCCGACTGGCACGGTCCCACCGCGAGCACGCTGCGGCGGCGGTACGGCAGCGTCGAGCGCGCTTGGCAGGCGCTCGGCCCGGTCCCGGCGTAGATCGGCGCAATGTAATCCGCGCGTCGCCGAGGCGCTGGTAGCGTCCTGGTCGTGCAGGACCGGGACCTCCGCGCACGCTTTCGTCAGGGCGATCCGGACGCCGTGCGGGAGGTGTATCGCGCTCACGGCCGGCTCGTGTACGCGGTCGCATACAAGGTCCTCGGCGACCGGGGGCTGGCTGAGGAGGCGACCCAGCAGACGTTCGTGAAGGCGTGGCGCGCGGCGCAGAGCTTCGACGAGCAGCGCGAGCTCGGGCCGTGGCTGGCTGCGATCGCACGCCGGGTCGCGATCGACGTCTACCGGCGGGAGGCGATCCGGACCGCCGACCCCCTCGACTCGGTGGCGCCGGGCGAGCCGGCGCTGGTCTCGAGCCCGCAGTCGGCGGAGTCCGTCTACGACGTGTGGGAGGTCCGCGACGCCGTCGCGCAGCTTGCCCCGGACGAGCAGCAGGTCGTCCGGCTGCAACACCTCGACGGCTTCACCCATACGCAGATCGCCGAGCAGCTCGGAGTCGCGGTCGGGACCGTCAAATCGAGGTCGTTCAGGGCCCACAAGCGCCTGGCGGCGATGCTCGGACACCTGCGCGAATGAACCGAATCGAGGTCGTCTACCGTATGACAGCGAAAGAGGCACGGAAGTGAGCATCAGCGACAACGACCGGATTACGTACCTGTCGGGTGAGGCTGTCGACTCGCTGACGCCGCAGGAGCGCGCCGAGCTCGACGAGCTGCGCACGCTGCTGGAAACGCCTGCGACCTGGGAGGAGCCGGACCCGGCGCTCGAGGATCGCATCGTCAGCGCGATCGCCGACGAGGCGCGGCGGGAGCGAGGAGCGCAGACCGCGCCCGAGGCCCCGTCCGAGACCGCGCCGGCGCCCCCGGCCGCGGCCAAGCCCAAGACCCGGCGCGTGCTCGGGATCAGCTGGCCGCTGCGCCGGCCGGCACTCGCGTTCGGCGGCCTCGCGACGGCGGCCGCCGCGATCGTGGTCGCGATCGTGCTCGCGGTGAGCGGCGGCGGGTCGCCGGCGCCGCTGCAGTTCGCGATGGTCGTGTCGGGAACCTCGCTCGCTCCCGGCGCCCACGGCTCGGCGACGCTGACCAAGATGACCTCGGGCTGGGAGATCAAGCTGTCGGCGACCGGCCTGCCGCACCTCGCGAACGGCCGCTACTACCAGGCGTGGCTGAAGAACGCCGCCGGGATCCTGGTGCCGGTCGGCACGTTCAACGACGCCGAGCACGTGACCCTGTGGTCCGGCGCGCCGGTGACCCAGTTCCGCAGCTTCAGCGTCACCGAGCAGCTCGCGAACGGCAACCCGGCCTCATCGGGCCGGCGCGTGCTCGTCGGCGTGGCTCACCCCGTCCACTGAGCCCGCCCGCGGCGACCGCAGAATCACCGCGAACCGTTCGCCGCGTTCCCCCGTAACCCGGTTCGAGAACCAAACCTCGAACCGAAGGAGCACACATGAGGATGCACCGGGGGCAACCTCGGCGAGCGCGATTCGCGCTCGCGGCTACGGTGGTCGCGCTGGCGACCGCCGGGTCGGCGGCAGCGGCGTTGCAGGCGCTACCGCCCGGCAGTCAGGTGAATGACGATCCGGCCGCTGGGATCAACAAGGCGCTCAGCGTCAGCGGCGAGGACCCGACCAACGCCGATGTCGTCGGCGGTGCGCTCACCGCCGGCAAGCCCGCGGTTCCGTGGGCGATCTTCCGCCAGCAGGAGGCGAGCGGATCCGCCGATCAGGTGTTCTCGCGCTCGTTTGCGAACGGCGCCTGGACGACCCGCGGCAACGGCACCGTCGGCGGGCGGTCGAGCGCGAACCCGAAGTTCACGGGCTCGCTCAACTTCGACCAGGGCCAGGACGGCGAGGCGCCGTCGATCGACTTCGCCGGCGCGGGGCGGACGGTCCCATGGGCGACGTGGTACGAGGACACGAGCGGCACCGGGTTTGACAACAACAACGTGTTCGCGAGCCGCTTCGACAACACCGGCGACGCGAATCAGGGCAAGTGGATCTTCGCCGGCCAGAGTAGGGGGAACGGCGGCAGCGGCCCCGGCGTCCCCTCGCTGAACATCCACACCGAGCAGGACGCCGAGAACCCCGTCGTGGCGGGTGGCTCGGCGGTCGATCCGACCAAGCCGGGTCCGTGGGTGACCTGGCAGGAGACGTCGAACAGCAACGGTAAGGATCAGATCTTCGTCTCGAAGCCCCTCGGGCCGGGCATGGCGAACTGCAATGGCGTCACGCCGGCCGGCGTGGCCGACGGGTCGGGGAACGTCCCGGCGATCGGCGGCTTCTGCTTCCAGGACGTGGGCGTTCAGCGCGCCGGTCAGGGCAACGCGGATCCGAGCCTGAACGTCGACGTCAACCGCAACGGGATCGAGCCTGACATCGCCTTCACCGGCGCGAACGACTCGGTGCCTTGGGTCGTCTGGTATGAGACCGGCGCCGGCGGGCTCGCTCAGAACGACCTGGTGTTCGCGGCCAAGGCCGAGAGCGACACCAGCGCCGGCGTGCTCGGTGGCTTTCACTGGCACGTGATCGGGAACAACGCGAACGGGATCCTGAACGCGGCCACCAGCTGCGCCACGAGCGCGGCGGCCGAGCAGGCGTGCTCGCTGAACAGCGCTCTGGGGGCCGACGCCGAGGATCCGCGCGTCGCCGCCGGAACGATGAACCCGGCCAATCCGACCGCTCCATGGGTCACGTGGACCGAGACGGTGGGCACTCACAAGCAGGTGTTCGTGTCGCGGTTCGTCGCGACTCCGACGCCGCACTTCCAGATCGTGAACGGCGGCAACCCGATCTCGACCCCGGGCATCGACTCGACTCGCCCGGACATCACGTTCTCCGGCAACACGCCGTATGTGACGTGGCGTGAGGAGACGGCGTCGGGCACGATGGGATTCGCGGGTCACTTCGTGAACGCCGCCAACCCGACGTTCGTGCTCGATCAGAGCAACATTCCGCTGACGCCGACCGGCGACGGAGCCGGCCAGGCCGACGTGCGGGAGCCGATCTCATCCACCTGCATCGCCACCCCGTTCAACAGCGACGGTCAGGCGTGCCAGGGTGGAGCGGTGGGAACGCCGTTCTTCCTGTTCACCAACGGGACGAGCCCGCTCGGGCTGTTCGCCGACGCCTACCAGCCGGATGCACCGGTGACGGGCGTGGCCAGCGGCATCACCGATTCGACGGCGACGCTCAGCGCCACCGTGAATCCGCAGGGCGCGGCGGTGAAGGTGTCCTACCAGTTCGGCACGACGACGGCCTACGGTCAGAGCACCGCGGTCCAGACGCTCGCGCCGGGCAATGTCGCGACTCCGTTCACGGCACAGCTCACCGGGCTGGCGCCCGCGACCACTGTCCACTACCGGGCCGTGGCCACGAGTGACTTCGGGACGTTCGTCGGCGCCGATCAGACGCTGACCACGAGCCCGACGCCGCCGGCACCGCCGACCGTGGGTACCGCGACCGTCGGACACGCGAAGGTCACCGGGAGCACCGCGGCCGTGCGCATCACGTGCAGCGGGGCGCCGGGTGCCCAGTGCAACCTGTCGCTGAGGATGAGCGTGACCGAGACGCTTCGCGGTCACAGGCTGATCGCAGTCGCCGCCCGCGTGCGGCACAAGGTGGTCAGTGTCGGCGCCGCCAGCGTGACGTTGAGCGCCGGCAGCACCGAAACCGTGCGGATCTCACTGAACCGCGCCGGCAGGAACCTGCTCGCCTCGCGGCACGTGCTGAAGGTCAAGCTCGTGGTGAACGAGGCACTCGGGAATGGGCAGAGCGTGAGAGTGTCAACCCAGACCGTCACGTTCTCCTCACCCCGCCACAAGCATCACAGTCACTGACAGCGGATTGCCCGGGGTCCCGCCTCCATTCGGGGGCGGGGCCCCGCGGCTCTGCGCGGAACCTAAACGTCGAGCCAGGACTGGATCATCGCCGCGAGCTCATCGACGTCGACCGGCTTGGCGATGTAGTCAGACGCGCCGGAGGCGATCGCCTTCTCGCGATCGCCCTTCATCGCCTTGGCGGTGAGCGAGATGATCGGCAGGTGCTCGAAACGCGGCATCGAGCGGATCGCGCGGGCGGTCTGGTAGCCGTCCATCTCGGGCATCATGATGTCGAGCAGCACGACATCGGTGTTGGGGTGCTGGTGCAGCCGCTCGATTCCCTCCCGCCCGTTCTCGCCGTAGACGACCTTCATCCCCCACCGTTCGAGCATCGAGGTCAGTGCGAACACGTTGCGGATGTCGTCGTCGATCACGAGCGCCTTGCGGCCCTGCAACGGTGCCTCGCCGATGCGCGCGCGGTCCAGCAGCTTCCTGGTCGGTGGCGGCAGCGTCCGCTCGGCCCGGTGCAGGAACAGGGCGGCGCGGTCGGCCAGCTCCTCGGGCGAATCGGCGACCGTGATGACCGCGGACTTCGACAGGGCGTCGAGCCGCGCGCGCTGCGGCTTGGGGAGCTCGCGCTCGACGAACGCGATCAGCGGAAGCTCGCGCAGCGCCTCGTCCGCGCCCAGATCGTGGAGGAACGCGAGCCGGTCGATGTGCCGGCGGTCGACGGGTACGACGCCGAAGTCATAGGAGCCGGTTCGCAGCGCCCCAACCGCGTGCGCCGAATCGATCTGGATGAGGTCGATCTCCTCGCCGCTCCCGAGCACGTCCGTGACCTGGTCGAACAGGTCCGCCTCGTCAGAGATCACGGCGACTCGCCGGGCCGGCGTCTCGGCCAGGCGGGCGACCCGCTCCAGCGCTCGATCGAAGTCAGCCGCGCGGCCGGGCTCCCCGACGAACGCAGCGGCGCCGGCCCGCAGGGCACTGCGTCGGGACGGCTGGTCGCCGATTACCACGACCGGGATGTGCCGCGTGTCGGGATGCTTCTTGAGCTGTGCGAGCGGCGACTCGTCCCGCTGAGAGTCCCCGGCCACCAGCACCGCCTCGGGCTCGTGCTGGCGCGCGAGGCCGAGCGCGGTACTCGCTCGCTCGGCGACGATCACCTTGGCGCCGTGTCCGCGCACGAGCTCGACCAGCCTGCGCGACCGTCGGGCATCGCCGTCGATCACCAGCATCACCCGGTCGCCGGGGGCGAGTCCCGTGCTGTCATCGGTGATCGGCTCCTCCGTTGACGGCGCTGCGGCCTGCGTGGGTGCGGGTTCGGTGCGGCCGTCGACGGGGGCGTCGGCGATGGTTTCGATCAGGGGGAGGAACAGCGAGAAGCTGCTGCCCTGCCCGACCTGGGAGTCGACCTGGATCTCTCCGCCGAGCAGGCGCGCGATCTCGCGGGAGATCGATAGTCCCAGGCCGGTCCCGCCGTACTTTCTCGAGGTGGTCCCGTCGGCCTGCTGGAACGCCTCGAAGATCAGGTACAGCTTGTCATCGGGGATCCCGACGCCGGTATCGGCGACCGAGAACCCGACCACCCGCTCGGCCTCGCGGAGCTGATCGTTCCTAAGCCCCGAGCGGTCCTGCAGGTACCCGATCGACAACGTGACCCCGCCGTCGTGGGTGAACTTGAACGCGTTCGAGAGCAGATTCTTCAGCACCTGCCCGAGGCGCTGCTCATCGGAGATGATCGACCCCGGCAACTCCGGATCGATCTCAACCGAGAACGACAGCCCCTTCTGCTCGGCGACATGCCGAAACGCCCGCTCGGCATCCCGGTACACGTCGACCAGCGCGACCGGCGCGAGATCGAGCTCCATCCGCCCCGCCTCAACCTTCGACAGATCCAAGATGTCGTTGATCAACGACAGCAGATCGTTCCCCGCGGAATGGATCGTCCGCGCGAACTCGACCTCCCGGTCGGTCAACGAGTTCTCCTCATTCTCCGCCAGCAGACGGCTCAGGATCAGCATCGAGTTCAACGGCGTCCTCAGCTCGTGCGACATGTTCGCCAAGAACTCCGACTTGTACTTCGACGACAGCGCCAACTGCGATGCCTTCTCCTCCAAACCACGTCTGGCGAGCTCTATCTCCTCGTTCTTGACCTCGATATCCCGATTCTGCTCAGTACAACAACGACGCCTTCTCCTGGAGCTCGTCGTTGGTCTCACGGAGCTCCTCAGACTGCTTCTGCAGCTCCTGCGTCAGGCTCTGAGACTGCTCGAGCAGCTCGGTGGTGTGGCGATACGCGGTGTTGAGCTCGAGCGAATAGTCGAGGCGTTGCCGGCGCTCTCGGGCGAGCATCGCGAGCAGGCCGACGAGCGGCAGGGCCAGGAGCACGAGCCCGGGTCGCTCGACCGCTGCGGCCGCGATCAGCACCCCGACGCAGGAAAGGCAGGCGTCGGTCGTATACAGCCACAGCATCTGCAGCTGACCCGAGGGTGGCACCCGTTCGGCGAACCAGGTGCGCCCGAACCCGGCGCCGGCGTCGAACGCGATCTGGGCCGCGAACGCGAGCAGCAGCAGCGGCCAGCGGTCCCACGAGAAGTTCTGGCCACCGAACAGCACCAGCACGAGCGCCGGCCCGAGGGCGTAGAAGCTGTCCCCGACGCGCGCGAGGAGCCGGGTGGGAGTCAATGGTCGGTGGACGGCCGGCGCCAACCGATCCGCGACCGAGCACGCCGCCACGATCAGAGGCACGAACGGCGTTGGCAGGATGAACAGCATCGGCACGAACACGAGCTGCGTCGGAGCGGTCCAAGAACTCCCGACCGGGTACTGCACCCGTCCGGCGACCAGGTACGTGATCACCGTCACCACGAACGGCCAGGCCGAGAACGACCGCGTCGAGGAGCTGAAGGCGGCGAGCGCGCCGGCGGCGAGGAGGAATACCGCGGCGGCGCCGGCCTCGGTGATCAGCAGTCGACGCGCCTGGCCATGGTCAGAGTCGGAATACCGCTCGCGCCCCAGCAGCAGCAGGTTCTCGCCGCCCGGAGTCTCGTAGGAGTCGATCAGCATCTTGTCGATTGACCTGGTCAGCGCGTCGCCCGGTCAGCCGCGATTCCACGGATCGATGAACACGTCGTCGATCCGTGGGTCGCCGGCCAGGGCGGTGACCTGCAGCGACACCTGGGCCGTGCCGCCGGACAGCAATCCGAGCAGCGGGGCCTCGGTGAGCATCAGCGATGACGGCTCCCAGCCGCCGGATGCGATCGCGAGCCCGGCGGGGATGTCGAGACCCCCGTCGACCACGCTGACCGCGACCAGCCCGGTGCCGGCGATGAACATGCGAACCGTCGGGTATGCCGCATCGACGCAGGTCAGCGGCGACTCGGCCGATGAACCCGCCGGCAGCGACAGCGACGAGGAACCGGCCGTGCCGGTCGCCGCGTACGGCTCGCTGCCCGAGACGATCTGGGCGCCGTTGGTCAGCGTCCACGCCGAGCTCTCGAAGTCACCACCAGGGGAGAGCTCGTACGAGGCCGCATCGCTCCACGGCAGGAACGGCTGGCTGATCGCCGAGGTGTTGCACGCGCCGAGGTTGACGAGGTCGGCCTGCGCGGCCGTCACCGGAAGTGCGACGGCAGCGGCAACGCCGAGCGTCGTGATGATCGAGAGGCGGCCAAGCAGGCGCCGGGCTGGACTGGTCAATACGTCGCTCCTCATGAGACTGGAGGTGGTTGTCCGCGTCCTGCGGGATTGCGCCTGGAACCGCATGTCCTTGATCTGGGTCCGCTCCCGACCACTCTGGGCGCGAGGCCGTCCCCGGTGATCGCAATTATTCCCCGGAACCTGCGGTTGTACGCCGGTAGCGCAGCCTTTCTGGACGTACGTCGTAGCGACCCGAAGTCGGGATGCATTCAGCGGCCCCTGCCGCTCACGAATGGCGCACACACGAAGTGCTGTCCTCACGAGAGTGTTAGCGCCAAAAAGGTACGGCATGCGGCGAGATTGGACTACAGAAGCGCAGGATCTGTGCAGGATTGAACGCCGAGCCGGGAGCGCTCCAGCGCAGTCCCAGGGCCGCGCGGTAGCCTCCATGCAGAGCCTTCCGTGTCCGATTACATGAGCCTGCCGGCCGACCTGCCGGCCCCCGAGGACGACGGCGCCGCCGATCATCTCCCCGGGGCCGCCATGCCGCACCTCGAGCTGCGCAGCACCGGCGGTCGGACCGTGGCACTCGACCGGTTAGGGGCCGGCCGGACCGTGCTCTACATCTATCCGATGACCGGGCAGCCTGGCGTCGATCTCCCCGAAGGCTGGAACGCGATTCCAGGCGCGCGCGGATGCACGCCCGAAACGTGTGGCTTTCGCGATCATCACGCCGAGCTCCAGGCCGCGGGCGCGACCGCGGTGTACGGCCTCTCATCTCAGAGCACGGACTATCAGGCGGAGCTCGCCGATCGCCTCGGACTGCCGTTCGAGGTCCTATCCGACCCCGACCACGAGCTCGGCGACGCCCTCGACCTGCCGACGTTCACCGCCGGTGGGCAGCGGCTGTACAAGCGGATGACGCTGGTGGTCGCCGACGGCCGGATCGAGCACGTCTTCTATCCGGTGTTCCCGCCAGACGAGCACGCCGGGCAGGTGCTCGGCTGGCTGTCCGCGCACCCGGCGCGCTAGCGGACCGGGTCCACCAATCGTCCGGCGCGGGGCGGTCAGTCGAGCGATGCGGCGTGCAGCCCTGCGGTGGGCCGGTCGCGCTGCTCCCACCACTCGTTCACGACCCCGATCGCGCCACCGAGGATGCCCTCCTTGAACGCGAGCGTGTCGTTCGTGTTCGGCAGCGGCTCGTCGGGCACCGGGACCTCGAGGAACTCGCACAGCGGCTCCCATCCCTCGCGCGGCTCCCACACGAGCAGCCGATCCGCGGGCACGTCGCGCTTGACCCGCTCGTTCCAGCGGTCCATCGCCGCCGCCAGCCCGTCGTCCTCGTAGGTCGCCTCGGGCGGCGCAAGCCCCCCGGTCCCGTCGGCCCAGGTCATCACGACCATCAGATCCATGAACCGCTTCCACAGCGGATCGAGGGCCGCTCGCGCCAGGCACATGTGGCGCATCACCGAGTCGCCGAAGTACATCGGCCAGATCGTCTCGCGCATGCTCTTGATCCAGCCGTCGGCGCCGCGCACGCTCAGCACGACCTTGGAGTCGGGGTAGTACTCGAGCAGTTCCTTGTAGTAGTACCCGCCCGGCCAGTCGCACGTCGACTGGGCGTCGCCGAAGATCGTCTCCCAGTCGGGCTTGCCCTGCGCGGCGGCCTCCCACAGGTCCAGGCCCTTCTCCATGTCCATCAGCATGTCGCGCATGTGGTAGCAGTGGCCAAACCCGAGTTGTTCGAAGGCGATTGCTTGAGTTGTTGTCGCCGTGCGCGGAAGGCCGGCCCCGATCACTTTCATGTTTCTCCTCAGCTGAACATAACGTCGCGGCCGTTCTATCAAAGCCGACGGCGATTGCGCCTCACGCCCCTCGCGGCGTGGGTCGACGAGTTGTTCAGCGACCTCGGCTCGGAATGCGCACTCACCGCGCGGGCGACCGCGGTCCGAGCAGGTCCCACCGGTTCCCCGCGACGTCGAGAAACACGGCGACCTGCCCGTACGGCTCCTGGCGTGGCTCGGTGACGAACTCGACGCCGGCGTCGCGCATGCGTGTATATGTGGCCTCGAACTCCTCGACGCGGAGGAACAGCCCGACTCGACCCGCAAACTGCTCGCCGACCGTCCGTGCCTGCCGCTCGCCATCGGCTCGCGCCAGCAGTAGCGCGGTCGCCGCGCCGGGCGGTCGGACGACCACCCACCGCTTCGGCCGTCCGTCGTTGGTCAGCGCCGGTGAGTCCTCGACGAGCTCGAACCCAAGAGTGTCAACGAAGAATCTGATCGCCTCGTCGTAATCGTCGACGATCAGGGCGACCTGCTCGATGTGCATCTGCGTCAGCTTGCTCGAGCCAACTTACTTCGATCCGCTGGATTTGTCGCCGGCGTCCGACGAGACGTCTCGGTCCCGCTGCGCCCGCCAGGCCGAGGTTTCCTGCGAGAGGAGCGTCTCGGTCCGTGCAGCCAACAGCTGTTCGCTGTTGGCCCCGGCGTACGGGTCAACGTGCGCGAGGAACAAGAACTTCTCGTGCTTGAGGGCTTCGCACGTGGATCGGTACCGGGTCCAGTTCTGCTGGAACTGGAACAGTTGCTGGAGCCCCTCCAGGACCACGATGACTGCCCCCATGGCGCCCGCCACGGCCGCGCTCCCGCCTGCGGCGGCGACCACTGGGATGGCCGCAGCCACGACGATCTGGGTGACCTTGAGCACCGTGAACCAGCGTTGGCTGCTCTGCGCCCGCGTGTCGTACCAGGTCAACTGTGACTCGAGGCGCTCCCCTACCGGCCCATCGGGCAGGCGACCATTTGCCGGGGCGGCTTGGGGCGGGTCCTTCGACTCCGCGCCACCAGCGGTGCTGCTGGGCGTCGCGCTCACGGGCAGACTATCGCCGCTCGGCAGCGCGATCGCAAGGCGCCGAGCCCCTTACCTTCAGTGAATCGCGCTGCAGCGAATCGGCTCCGGGCCGTCAGCTCGGGCTGGTGGGGATCGTGACCGACATTTCGAGCCCACCGCCGGGTCGCGGGCGGGCGGTGATCGTGGCGTTGTGAGCGCGGGCGATCGCGCTGGCGATCGACAGGCCGAGCCCGACGCCGTCGGAGGAGTTGAGGCGCTGCTTGGCCCGGGCGAAGGGCTCGAACAGGGTCGGGATCTGCTCGGCGGGCACGCTGGCCCCGGTGTTGGCGATCTCGAATACCGCGCTGTCGCCTTGCTGGATCGTGCGGATTCCGATCCAGCCACCCGGGTTGTTGTGGCGCACGGCGTTCTCGACGAGGTTGGCGATCATGCGCTCGAGCAGCACCCGATCGCCGCGGGCGAGCGCGGGCTCGAGCGTGGCGTCGACCTTGATATGGCGCTGATCGGTGGCCGCGTGCGTGGCGTCGAGCGCGTCCTCGGCGGCCGTGGCGAGATCAATCGCGTCCTGTGCCGTCGGGCCGACCTCGCTGGTGGCGAGCGTCAGGAGCGCCTCGACGGTGGCTTCGGCGCGCTCGACCGATCGCTGGACCCGGGCCGCCATCGCCTCTAGCTGCTCGGGCGTCCTCGTCGGTTTGGAGAGCGTGACCTCGATCGCGGTTCGCATCGCGGTGAGCGGCGTCCGTAGCTCGTGCGCCGCGTTGGCCACGAACCGCTTCTGGCTCGTGAACGCGGCATCGAGCCGCTCGAGCATCACGTCGAAGGTGTCGGCCAGCTCCTTGAACTCGTCGTCGGGGCCCGTGAGCGCGACGCGCTGACCGAGCCGCAGCTCAGACGCCCGCCTGGCGGCCTCGGTGATCGAGCGCATCGGCCTCAGCGCCCGCCCGGAAGCGAGCCAGCCGAGGCCGGCCGCGGCGATTGCCAGGATCCCGAGGCCAATCGCTGAAGCGATCCGCAGGGCGGCCAGTGCGTCCCCGCGCGCCTTGGGGCCGGCTCCGACGATGTCGATCAGGTGGTTGCATTTCGCGAGCAGCGACGGAGATGTGGGCAGCGGTTTGCAAAGTGCCAACAGCTCACTTTCCTGCGGCGTGAGCGGCTTCGGCGCCGGCGCCGGGCCAGGCAGCAGCAGCGCGGCCGCCAGCGAGTAGGTCAGCGCGAGGAGCAGCACGCCGGCCAGCAGGAACAGGATGGCGTAGAAGACGGCGAGCCGGGTGCGCACCCGCCGCGGCGCGAGCCGCCGAACGACGACCGAGATGCCCGTGGGGGTCATCGCGCGCGGTAGCCGGCGCCGACGACCGTCTCGATCACCTCGGGCTTGCCGAGCTTGCGCCGCAACCGCCCGAGTGTCACCGCCACCGTGCGCGTGAACTGGTCGGCGTTCTCATCCCACACCCGCTCGAGCAGCTCCTCGGCGCTGACCACGCCGCCGTCGGCGGCCAGCAGCACCTCGAGCACACCCAGCTCCTTGCGCGTCAGCGAAAGCTCGCGCCCGTCCCGGGTAGTTCGCCGCCGGGCCCTGTCGAGCACCAGATCGCCTCTGACCAAGAGCGGCGGCCCCGCCGGCGCCCGGCGGGCCAGAGCATGCACCCGCGCCACCAGTTCCTCGAACGCGAACGGCTTGGGCAGGTAGTCATCCGCGCCCAGGTTCAGACCCTCGACGCGATCCCCGATCGCCGCCGCCGCGGTCAACATCAAAATCCGCGCGTCCGACCCGCGGTCACGCAGCGCCACGCAAACCGCGTCGCCGTGCACGCCCGGCAGGTCGCGGTCGAGCACGATCACGTCGTAGCGGTACACCACACCTTTCTGCAGCGCGGCCGACCCGTCGTAGGCGAGGTCGGTCGCGATCCCGCGATCTCGCAACCCCTCCGCAATATCGCGGGCGAGCTCGACGTGATCCTCGACCACCAGCACGCGCACCCGAACATCGTGCACCACGACACGTCACAACGCCATCACACGCCGCGACCGCGTGCAGCGCTCCCCGCGTCAGCGCCGGCGTGTTGCACTCGTGTGACCGGCGAGGAGATATCACCTGCGTCATGTTCAGAACCACTTCAACTCTCGTAGCAGCCGCCGCCGCGATCGCCGCCGCGACGGTGATCGCCGCCTGTGGCTCGAGCTCGTCGGGCTCGTCCAGTACGTCCAGCTCCGGCGACCCTCCGACCCAGGCCCAAATTCAGCAAGAGCAGCAGGACGCGGTCAGGTTCGCCGACTGCATGCGCTCGCACGGGGTGCCCACCTTCCCCGACCCGACCACCTCTCCTCGCGACTTCAAGCAAGCGCTCAACCCGAGCATCGCGCAGTCGCCCGCGTTCCAGTCGGCGGATACGGCTTGCCGGCACCTGCTGCCGCGCGGCGGCCAGCCAAGCCAGAGCGCGCCGCCCAGTCGAGCGCAGATCGCCGCGCTGCTGGCGTTCGCCCGCTGCCTGCGCAGCCACGGGTTCCGGAGCTTCCCCGACCCGAGCAGCAGCGGCCAGCTGACCCACGAGATGCTCGCCAGCGCGGGGATAAACCTGCACCAGCCGGCGGTGCTGCAGGCCGCCGACGCGTGCGTCAGCGTCACCCACGGGGTCATCACCAGGGCCGACGTGGCCCGCTTCGTCGCGGGCCGATAGACCCGCGATGGCGCGGGTCAGAAGACGGTCGCGGTCCCGATCGCCGCTGTGGCGAGCGTCGACGACAGCGGTGTCATCGTGCGGTCAGGCCTCCGGTATCTCGCGGCCGAAGGCCTCCAGGGTGATCGCGTCGGGCTCCGGGCCGCCGCGACGGCCGGTGTCCAGGCCGTCGATCGCTGCCATCTCGTCGCCGGACAGCTCGAAGTCGAACACGTCGATGTTCTCGGCGATGCGGCTCGGCTTGGTGGACTTCGGAATGACCGAGCGGCCGTGCTGGAGACCCCAGCGCAGCATCACCTGAGCCGAGGTCTCGCCGTGGGCGGTGGCGATGTCTCCGATGACCTGGTCGTCGAGGGTGCTTCCGTGGCTGCCGTCGCGGTAGAAGGTGATGCCGCCGATGGGCGACCAGGCCTGCGTGAGGATGCCGTGCTCGCCGCCGAAGTCCTGCACCTCTCGTTGCTGGAAGTAGGGGTGGCACTCGATCTGATTGACCGCCGGCACCACCGTCGCGCGTTCGAGCAGGCTCGTGAGGTGCTCGACCGTGAAGTTGCTGACCCCGATCGCGCGGACCTTGCCGTCAGCGAGCAGGGTCTCCAGGGCGCGGTAGGCCTCCAGGGTCCGGTCGAACGCCGACGGCAGCGCCTGGTGCAGGATCAGCAGGTCGATCTGGTCGACGCCGAGCTTGTCGGCACTCTTCTCGAAGCCGTGCAGCGTCTCGTCGTAGCCGTAGTCGCTGATCCAGATCTTGGTCTCCAGGAAGACGTCCGACCGGTCCAGGTCGGAGCTGTGCACCGCCTCGCCGACCTGGCGCTCGTTGCCGTAGGCCGCTGCGGTGTCGATGTGCCGGTACCCCGCGCGAAGTGCGGCGCGGACGGCCTCTAGGGTCTCGTCGGGGGGCGTCTGGAAGACGCCGAGGCCGAGCGCGGGCATCGTGACGCCGTTGTTCAGTTCCAGGGTCGGGGTCATGGTCGGGTTCGTCCTCTCGTGTCGGCTGGTCCCCGCGTGCGTGCTGGCTCCACTGTGGCACCAATCAGGGGAGCGATCGGCGGCGCGACCCGCGACCATATGGCCCGCTACCGAAAGCAACGGAGGTCTCGACAGATGGGACGTCCTGAGAGGAGAAGCAGTGGACTTCCTGGTCGAGTTCGATATCCACATCCCTGACGAGGCTCCCCGTTCGGAGGTTGAGGAGCGGGAGCGTGGCGAGGCGGCCGCCGCGGCCGGGCTGGCGCGGGAAGGGCACCTGGTCCGAGTCTGGAGGTTGCCGGTGGCAACGGGCGAGAGCAAGGTCCTCGGCTTGTACCGTGCCGACAGCCGGACACAGCTTGACGGTCTGCTCGGCGCTCTGCCGCTGGCTGACTGGATGCGCGTCACCGTCACGCCGCTCGAGGCCCACCCGAACGACCCGGCGGACGGACGGCCGGATGCCTTCCAGCTTCCGGGTCCACGCCTGAGCCCGATCTACCGCCTCGAGGCCGCCCTCGGAGCACCACTCGACCTTGGCGAGACCGCGCACGGGCGCCGGCGCGTCGTGGCCCTGACCGCCGGGACTTTCACCGGCCCCGAGCTGAGCGGGACGCTGTTGCCGGGGGCCAGCGCCGATTGGCAGATCTTGCTGCCGGACGGCACCGCGATCGCCGACCTGCGCTACACGCTGCAGACGGACCGCGGCGATCTGCTCTACGTCCAGTCGCGCGGAGTGCGCCACGGCAGCGCTGAGGTGCTCGGCCGTCTGGCGCGTGGCGAGGCCGTCGACGCCAGCGAGTACACCTTCCGGACCGCCACGCAGATCGAGACCGCCGTGCCCGATCTCGATTGGCTTAACAAGGGCGTCTTTATCAGCGTCGGCGGCCGCCAGCCCGCCGGCGTGATCTACGAGACCTACCTGGTGGAATGAGTCGGGCCCCGGCGTCCTCGCGGGAAGCGAGGGCGGCTCAGTCAGGCGGGCTCACCACGTGGAGCTCGATGCGATAGACGAGCGTGTCGTCGTCGATTGGCCCGGCGTGCGCGGCGCGCCGGCGCAGCGTCTCGCGGTCGGGCTCGCCGGCTCGGCGGACATCCTCCGCGGTGATCGCCGCGAACGGGACAAGCTCGACGGCGTCGACTTCGATCTCACCGAGCCCGACGCGGTACCGGCCGCCCGGCTTGACCCGTGGCCGCTGCCACAGTCGGACCGAGAGCGTGATGTCCCCCGCCAGGACGTCGTTGCGTAACTCGCGGCTGAACTCCACGCCCTGGACGCTAGCTGGTGACGTGCCATGAGACGCCGTCCCGGTCGGTGTCGCGGCCGGGCTCAGCCGACGAGTTGCTGGCCGCCGTCGATGTTGTACGTCGCTCCGGTGAGCGCCGTATTGCTCATGATGTGGATCGCGAGCGCGGCGACGTCAGCCGGGCCGACGACGCGTCCGATCGGGAGCGTGGCGCGCAGTTGATCACGCCGCTTTTCGAGATCGCTCCGGAGCAGCGATGCCGACAACGGCGTGTCGACGAAGCCGGCGGCGATCAGGTTGACGCGTACCGGCGCGAGCTCGAGTGCGAGGTTGGCCGTCAGCGCGGGAAATGCGGCGGCTACCGTCAACTCGCTCCCGGAGCCGACGCTCGGGCGGCCGGTTTCGGGGGTCATGAACAGCACCGTGCCCCCGGGCCTCACCCTGTCGGCAGAGTTGCGGGCGGCTTCGACGGCGAGCAGGAGGTGGTCGCCGAGGGCGTGTCGCAGCTCGTCGAACTTCATCTCGACCAGGCGTCCGTAGTGCGGACGGCCGGCGGTGACCATGACATGGTCAATCGGCTTCGGCAGGCCCGCGAAGAATCGCTCAAGCGCCGCCGGATCGTTGGCGTCGAACGCGGCGGTGCTAACTGCGTCGAGATCGAGCGCTGCACGCTGCACGGACTCGGAGTGCAGGCCGGTGAGGATCACGTCGGCGCCCTCGGCGCGGGCGCGTCGGGCGGTCTCCAGCCCGATCCCCGAGCTGCCGCCGATCACGACGACGGTCTGTCCGGTCAGCTCAGGCTCGCGCTGGGCGGGAGCGGCCGGGGTTGTGGTCATGACTCGTCGCGCAACCAAGACACACAGGCTGCGATCCCGGACTTGCGGTCAGGCTGGCGGGCTATGGGTCCTCGGTTGCGCCGCTGAGCCCGATGACATACCGCTGCTCGTTGGCCGCCGCCGACTGCCGGAGTGCGTGTGCTGCGGCGAGAAATCGTCCGCGATCGTGAGCCGAGCCCATCTTCAACTCGTCAGCCATGCGTTCGAGCAGATCGGCAAAAGACTCTTGCGCCTGCGCCATCTCCCAGTGATCCTCTGCGGATCGGACGGCCACGAGGATCCGCTCTTGCTCGTCGCGGATCTCAGAACGTAGGCGTTCGTCACCCATCTCCACATTCTCCTCCATCTGCCCGCGCTCAGCACTCGTTCTCGCCGGCAGCCCGGCGATCGTGCCGCATCCGTCGGCGACTGCCCTGTAGTAGAACTGCGGCGGTGCCGTTCACGCTCCGGAACCTCAAGCAGGACGTAGCGGATGTTGGGTCCAATTTCGCCGGCGCGCCGGATTTGGAGTTCCGCCTCGCGACCGACGCGCTTGAGCTTGAGCAGTCCGGTCTGAGCTACCAGCGCATCCCGCCCGACTATCGCTTCCCGTATGGCCATACGCACAAGCAGCAGGAGGAGGTGTACGTGGTCGTGCGTGGGAGCGGGCGGATGAAGCTCGACGACGAGATCGTCGAGGTCAAGGAGTGGGACGTGGTGCGCGTCCCACCCGGTACGTGGCGAGGCTACGAGGCCGGGCCTGAGGGCCTTGAGATCATCGTGGTCGGCGCGCCCAATCTCGGTGACGCTCCGCGCGAAGACGTCGAGGGTCAGCGCGACTGGTGGGCCGACTAGACCCGGTCGAAACTCCTGCAGTCGCCGCCAGCAACCCCAAGATCCGGCAATGTGACAGGAGATTGCGTCATGCCCTACGCCGTGGATTTCAACAGTGTCTCAACCGTCGGCCGGTGCCAGGCCCAAACTCGTGTTCAGACTTCGAGCACCACAGCCCCGCCACCGCCGGCGCAGGCGCGTTTCAAGGCGGCCGCGGCCTGCTCCAGCGGGAACGATGCGGCGATCGTGAACTCCAGTCGGCGAGCGGCGAGGTCCCGGCTTGCGATCTCGAGCTGCGACGCGTCCGGGCTCACATAGACCGAGTCGACCCCAATCCCGCGCTCGGGGTCGGGCGGGTCCGACGTTATGGTCGCGAGCCGGCCACCGGCTCGGACCGTCTTCAGAGCGCTGATTGCGCCACCCCGGGCCGCATTGGCGGCGGCATCGACCCCGCGCCCGCCCGTCGCGTTGAGGACCTCGCGCGGCCAGTCCGGCTCGTGGTAGTCGACGACCGTGGTGGCACCAGCGCGGAGCACGTGCTCGCGGCTGGAAGGACCAGCGGTCGCGACGACCTCGGCCCCGCGCAGCACGCCCACCGCGACGATCAGCCCGCCGGTCACGCCGCCCGCTCCGTTCACGAGCAGCGTCTCGCCGGACTTGACGCGCAGGAAGTCATCGATCACCTGGACCGCCGTCAGCGCCGGCACGGGGAACGCGGCGGCATGTGCCCACGAAATCTCCGCCGGCTTCCGCGCCAAGAGCTCTGCTCTTACGATCAGCGACGGCGCCCAGGTGCCTTGATCGGCGAACGGCAGCGGGTGAGTGAGCACCTCCTCGCCGACCGACCAGTCCCCAACGCCGGGGCCCACGGCGGCAATGACCCCCGCGGCTTCGACGCCGAGGGCCATCGGTGGGTTCCGGCCGACATCCCACCCTCCGGTCCGCACGATCTCGTCCCAGTTGCCAACGCCGGCCGCCCTGAGCTCGATCCATACCTCGCCGGCCCCGGGCGTTGGGGGGTCGGCCACCTCGATCATCTCGACGGGGCCGCCTTGGCGTTCGATCCCGGCTACGCGCACCGCGCACGCCCAGGTGTCGAAGTCCGACCGCGGGGTGTCGACGATCTGCGGATCTTCGGAACCTTACGCTCCGGACCGCGGGGGCACCGGTGGCACGACGGGGCCACGGTCGGCCCCGCGCTCGACGACTGACCACTTGCACTGTCCCGTGGCGGATGCGAGCGCGGCTCGCCCCGAGCAGACTCGTCGCCATGCCATCAGCGGTGCAGCACACCTTCAACTTTCGGGAGCGACCCATGAGCACCTCGTCGAAGACCCCGTTCCAATCGCATCGACGCGGTGGCTCGATGCGCCGTCCGTCCTCCGACGCCGGGACTCGCGGCGTGACCCCGCTGGGGGCGGTGGTCCGGGGACTCGTCGCCGGCGCGGTCGGCACCGCCGCCATGGACGCTCTGCTCTACGCCAGGTATCGCCGCGGTCACGGCGAGGAGGGCTTCGACCGTTGGGAGTTCTCGTCGGACGTAGACAGCTGGGAGAACGCGCCCGCGCCGGCGCAGGTGGGCAAGCGGCTGGTGGAGGGCCTGTTCGAGCGCGAGTTGCCGCCGCAGCGGGCCCGGCTGGTCAACAACGTCACGCACTGGGCCTTCGGGATCTTCGGCGGTGTGCAGTACGGGATCGTCGCTGGCTCGTTGCCGACACCCCGCATCCGGTTCGGGCTGCCGTTTGGCGCCGGGGTGTGGGCGGCCGGATACGTCGTATTGCCGGCCGC
The DNA here is from genome assembly GCA_963746695.1 of uncultured Solirubrobacterales bacterium. Lineage (GTDB taxonomy): Bacteria > Actinomycetota > Thermoleophilia > Solirubrobacterales > Solirubrobacteraceae > Palsa-465. Next base: position 94,161 of record CAVVCP010000025.1, read on the forward strand.
CAAGCTCTACAAGCCGATCTGGAAGTACGACCGGGTCACGTTGACCAAGGATCTGAGCGCCCACCTGGTGTACGGGCTGGGAACCGCGACCGCACTGCGCCTGCTTGCGGGCACGACCGGAGCGGCGGCATGACCGCCACCCGGATATCACACGAGGTGGGGCGCGATGTCGCTCGCCTGGCGAAAGGAGCCGTTGTGCCGAGAACTGTTGCCGATGTCATGGTGGCGACCCTGAAGGCGTCCGGCGTGCGCCGGGTCTACGGGTTGCCGGGGGATTCGATCAACGGGTTCACCGACGCGCTCCGTCGCGACGGTGAGGTCGTGTGGGAGCACGTGCGTCACGAGGAGGCGGCAGCGTTCGCGGCCGCCGGCGAGGCGGCGATGACCGGGCAGCTGGCCGTGTGCGCCGCCAGCTGCGGCCCGGGGAACCTGCATCTCATCAACGGCCTGTTCGACGCCAACCGCAGCCGGGTCCCAGTGCTGGCGATCGCGGCGCACATTCCGCGCGAGGAGATCGGCGGCAGCTATTTCCAGGAAACCCACCCCCAGGAGCTGTTCCGGGAGTGCAGCGTCTACGCCGAGCTGGTCAGCGTGCCCGAACAGCTGCCGCGGTTGCTGGAGATCGCGATGCGTCATGCGATCGAACGCGGTGGCGTGGCCGTCGTCGTGGTGCCCGGCGAGATCTTCCTGCACCACGTGTCGCATGACAGCCACCCGGCCGTGATCGCGCCGGCCGAATCGGTCATTCGTCCCTCCGACGACGCGCTGGCCGCCGTGGCGCAGTCGCTCAACGCCGCCGAGCGGGTCACGATCCTGGCCGGCGCGGGCTGCCGCGGCGCCCACGACGAGCTCATCGCGCTCGCCCGCGCGCTCAAGGCGCCCGTCGTCCATACGCTGCGGGGCAAGGAGTTCGTCGAGTACGACAACCCCTACGACGTGGGGATGACCGGCCTGCTCGGGTTCGCATCCGGTTACCGGGCGATGGAGCACTGCGACGCGCTGCTGATGCTCGGCACCGATTTTCCCTATCGCCCGTTCTATCCCGAGCACGCGCGGGTGATCCAGGTCGACGTCCGTGGCGAGCACATCGGCCGGCGGATCCCCGTGGACATCGGTCTGGTCGGGACCGTGAGGGACACGATCGCCGCGCTGCTCCCCCGGCTGGCCAATGGCCGCGACGCGACGCACCTGGCGCGGATGCAGTCGCACTACCGTCGCACTCGCGAGCGGCTCGACGCGCTGGCGAAGACCCACGGCGACCATGGCCCGATTCATCCCCAGGTCACGGCCGTCGCCGTTGACCGGGTCGCCGCCGACGACGCGGTGTTTCTCGCCGACGTCGGGACGCCCACGCTGTGGGCGGCGCGTTACCTGCGCCTGAACGGACGGCGCCGGCTCGTGGGCTCGTTCAACCACGGGTCGATGGCCAACGCGCTGCCCCAGGCGATTGGCGTGCAGGCGTCTCACCCGGGACGTCAGGTGGTGACCATCTCGGGCGACGGCGGGCTGTCGATGTTGATGGGCGAGTTGATCACGCTCCGCCAGCAACGGCTGCCGGTCAAGGTCGTCGTCCTCAATAACGGCGCCCTGGCGTTCGTGGAGCTGGAGATGAAGGCCGACGGGATCGTCACCTACGGCACGGACCTCAACAACCCCAGCTTCGCCGAGGTCGCCCGCGCCGTCGGACTGCATGGCGTGCGGGTCGAGCATCCCGGCGAGCTCGACGCCGCCCTGCGCGAGGCCTTCGCCCACGACGGGCCGGCGGTGATCGAGGTCATGACCATCCGTCAGGAGCTCGCGATCCCGCCCAATATCACCGCGGAGCAGGCCAAGGGATTCACCCTCTGGGCCACCCGCAGCATCCTCTCGGGCGGGGGCAATGAGGTCCTAGAGGTCGCCAAGACGAACCTCCGTGAGCTGGCGGTCGAATGATCGACGCGACAGCTCCGCCCCAACCCAAACGAAACTCAGGAGACATAGTGACCGCCGCGACTGACACCCCACCCACGCATCCGGTCCTCGACGGGCTCGATGCGATCATCAAACCCCTGGAGAACCTCTACCGCGACCTCCATACCCATCCGGAGCTCTCCGACCAGGAGCACCGCACCGCTGCGAAGGCCGCCGAGCAACTCGGATGGGCCGGCTGCGAGGTGAGCACCGGCGTCGGCGGGACCGGAGTCGTCGGGGTGCTGCGCAACGGCGACGGACCGACCGTCATGCTGCGCGCCGACATGGACGCCCTCCCGGTCAGGGAGGACACCGGCCTCCCGTACGCCAGCACGGCTACCGGCACCGATCCCGACGGGCACAAGGTCCCGGTGATGCATGCCTGCGGCCACGATATGCACGTCACCTGGCTGTCAGGCGCCACCAAGCTGCTCGCGCGGGCGCCGGATGCCTGGCACGGAACGCTCATCTCGCTGTTCCAACCCGCCGAGGAGCTGGGGACGGGCGCGCAGGCCATGATCGACGACCACCTGTTCGACCGCTTCCCCAAGCCCGACGTGATCCTCGGACAGCACGTGATGCCACCGGCCGCCGGGCAGATCGCGTACCGCCCAGGGGTCACGCAGTCCGAGGAGGACAACATCGAGGTGCGGCTGTTCGGCCGCGGCGGCCACGGAGCGTGGCCGGAGGCGACGATCGACCCGATCGTCATGGCCGCCGCCGCGGTACTACGGCTGCAGACGATCGTGTCCCGCGAGATCGCCGCGTTCGAGCCCGCGGTCGTGACCATCGGCTCGCTCCAGGCCGGCACCAAGGGCAACGTCATTCCCGACGAGGCCGTCCTCAAGATCAACGTGCGTAGCTTCGACGACGGCGTCCGCGCTCGGGTGCTGGCCGCGATCAAGCGGATCGTCACCGCGGAGGCGACCGCGTCCGGGGCGCCTGAACCTCCGAGCTTCAGATCCTTCGACCACTTCGACCTGACGATCAACGACCCGGCAACGGCTGGCCACGTCGGCGACGCGTTCCGCGCGTACTTCGGCGCCGACCGCGTGACCGAGCTCACCAACCCGCTCCCGGTCAGCGAGGACTTCGGCCTGTTCGGTCAGGAATGGAAGGTCCCGTCCCTGTTCTGGTACGTCGGCGGCACCGACCCTGGCGTCTACGATCGGGCGGCGCAGGCCGGCCGGATCGCCCAGGACGTCCCCACCAACCACAGCTCCAAGTTCGCGCCCGTTCTGCACCCCACCCTCGAAACCGGCATTCAGACCCTTGCCACGGCCAGCCTCAGCTACCTCGGCCGCTAGCGAGCGACGCCTGGCGATCCTCCACAGCCTCGCGCTGGCGATCGCGTGCCTGGTCACGTACTGGCTGACCGTGCACGCGCTGGCTCGGATCCACTCCGTCTCCGCAGCCGACGACGTCCTGGGTGGCATCTGGGCGGTGATAGCGACCGTGTTCGTCTACCGGACGAGCTACGACGGGAGCGCCAGCGCCGCCCTCAGCCGGATGGCGGCGACGCTGCTGAGCTTCTTCCTGTGCCTGATCTACTTGCTGCTCCTGCCGGTCGGCCCCGTCGGTCTGGCGGCGATGATCGGTGTCAGCGGGCTGGCGGCGACGCTGATCGGGAGGCCGCAGGACGCGGTGACCGCCGGAATCACAACGGCGATCGTCCTCGGGGTGGCTTCGCTCAGTCCGCACGACATCTGGCAGCAGCCGATCCTGCGACTGGTGGACACAGCGCTGGGGACGGCGGTGGGTCTGGGCACGGCGTGGATCGCCCTGCGCCTGACCGCCCCCGAGGCCGGGCGAGCATGACCACCGAGCTGGTGCTCCTGGGGACGGCGGGCGCGCCCATGCCGGTCGCCGGCCGAGGAGGGATCGCGTCGGCGCTCGTCGTCGGCGACCGCGTGTTTGTCATCGACTGCGGTCGCGGAGCACCGTCTGCGTTCGTCGACGCGGGCCTCGATTTCCGGCGCCTGGACGCGGTGTTCGTCACCCACCTCCACGCCGACCACGTCGGCGATCTCCCCGGCATGCTGCTGTATCCGTGGGGGGTCCGCACCGGGCCGAACGGCCCGCTGCCACCGATCCGGGTCCACGGGCCCGCCTCGCCGCGGGAGCTGCCGAGCGGTGACGCCGCGTTTCACCGGGAGACGACGATCCGCCCTGACCGCGCGGCCCCCGGGACGGCGGACCTGGTGCAGAGCATCCTGGCCGGCTACGCCTACCACCTGAACGTCATGCCACTCGACGCGCAGATGCCCGATGCCGGGGGGCTCGTCCGGGCCGTCGACATCCCGGTGCCGGCGCCGGTCGAAGGTGAGGCCCAGCAGCCGGTCGTCGTCATGGACGATGGCGGCGTGCGGGTCACCGCGATCGCCGTCACCCACGGCCACGTGATGCCGGCCCTGGCCTACCGCTTCGACACCGCGGACGGCTCCGTCGTGTTCTCCGGCGACACCACGGTCAACGACGATCTCATCGCCCTCGCCCAGGAGGCGGACATCCTGGTCCACTGCGTCGCTGACCTCGGCTATCTCGAGCGCCACGGGACGACGGGCGCCGAGCTGCAACGGATGGCGGGACTCCACACCGATGTGACGGAGGTCGGGGGCGTCGCCGAGCGCGCACGCGTCAACGAGCTCATCCTCACCCATTACCTCCCGGCCGAGCCGGGCGCGATCGGCGAGGCGGAATGGGCGGCGCGCGCGGCGAGGACGTTCACCGGGAGAACCACCGCGGGACGCGACGGCCTGCGTCGCGTCCTCTCGCGCACCGGCAGTTGACAACTCGGGCTCGGAACGGCGCGCCCGGATCGACGGTGCGCGCCGCGCGGCGCCGCGCCGAATAGCGCCGTGCCCAAGCGACGCCGTGGTCTGACGAGAACGCGGTCGAAACCGACTCGATTGACCTAGTGGATTAGGAGTGCATTAAGCCCGCTGGCGCGAGACCCACGGCTCGGTCAGGCAGGAAATAAGCTCACCTAAAGCATGCTCAACACCGACTGCCGCGGGTTTGGGTTGCGGGGCCGGCGCGCCGAGTCCGAGGCGCTCGACCGGCTGCTGACGCGTGCGCGCGAGGACCACAGCGGCGTCGTCGTCGTGCGCGGCGAGGCGGGGGTCGGGAAAACCGCATTGCTGGAGTACCTCGCTGAGCGTGCCGATGGATTTCGGATCGTCCGCGCGGTCGGGATTGAGTCCGAGATGGAGCTCGCGTACGCCGGCCTGCATCAACTCTGCGCGCCGCTGCTCGATGGCCTTGAGGGTCTCCCTGCGCCGCAGCGCGATGCCCTCTCCACAGCATTCGGCATCAGTGCCGGTGACCCGCCGGACAGGTTCCTGGTCGGACTGGCCGTGCTCAGCCTGGTGTCCGAGGTGGCCGAGGGACAGCCCTTGCTCTGCGTCGTCGATGACGCGCAGTGGCTCGACCGGGTCTCCGCGCAGACGCTTGGGTTTGTGGCCCGGCGGCTATGGGCCGAACGGATGGTGTTGGCATTCGGTGTGCGGGAGCCCAGCGGCGATCGGGAGTTCGCGGGACTACCCGAGCTCCGGGTGACGGGCCTGTCGGACAGCGATGCCCGTGCGTTGCTCGACTCGGTGATCAGCGGACGCGGTGGATCAGCAGGTACGGGATCGGATCGTGGCCGAGACGCGCGGCAATCCGCTGGCGTTGCTGGAGTTGCCCCGCGGGCTCTCGCCGGCGGAGTTGGCGTTCGGGTTTGGGCTGACCGACACGATGCCACTCGCCGGCCGCATCGAGGAGGGGTTCCTGCGCCGGCTCGAGCCGCTCTCGATCGAGACGAGGCGCGTGCTCATCACGGCCGCGGCCGAGCCGGGGGGCGATGACGCGCTGTTGTGGCGCGCCGTGGGCCGGCTCGGCATCGGGCACGAGGCCGCCGCCGCGGCCGAGGCAACGGGGTTGATCGAGCTCGGCGCTCGGGTCCGATTCCGCCATCCGCTCGTGCGCTCCGCGGCCTACCGATCGGCCTCGCTGCTGGATCGTCAGGACGTGCACCGCGCGCTCGCCGAGGTGACCGATCCAGACCTTGATCCAGACCGTCGCGCCTGGCACCGGGCGCACGCCGCGGTCGGACCCGACGAGGGCGTTGCCGCCGAATTGGAACGTTCCGCTGATCGTGCACAGGCCCGGGGAGGCATGGCCGCTTCGGCTGCGTTCCTGGAGGAGGCCGTGCGGCTGACCCTCGACCCCACGCGCCGGGCCGAGCGGGCGCTGGCCGCGGCCCAGGCCAAGTACGACGCCGGTTACCCCGAAGCCGCGCTCGCGCTGATTTCGATGGCCCAGGCCGGGCCGGTTGACGAGCTCCGCCGCGCGCGTGTCGACCTGCTTCGGGCGCAGATCGCGTTCGCGAGAAGACGAGGTAGCGACGCTCCCCCGCTGCTGCTCAAGGCCGGCAGGCAGCTCGAGCCGCTCGATATCGGCCTGGCTCGCGAAACCTATCTCGAGGCGTTCACCGCCGCGGTGATCGTCGGTCGTCTGTCCCGCGGCGCCGACGCGGTCGAGGTGGCCAAGGCGGCGCTGGCAGCTCCCGCGCGGTCGATGCCGCCGCGTGCGCCCGACCTTCTCCTCGACGGTCTGGCGCTGCTCGTCACCGACGGTCGAGCGACGGCAACGCCGGTCTTGAAACAGGCCGTGAGTGCCTTCCGCAACGGCGATCTGTCCACGCCCGAGCGACTCCGCTGGCTATGGCTTGCCGGGCGAGTCGCGCAGGACCTGTGGGACGACGAGAGCTGGGAGGTGCTCTGTACGCAACACGTACGGCTGGCGCGGCAGACCGGCGCGCTCGCGGTGCTCCCGATCGCACTCCGATCCCGAATCTTCCAGCACGGGTTGTGGGGCGAGGTGGAAGAAGGCGCGGCGCTCACCGGAGAGGCGGAGACGGTCAGTGCGGCAATCGGGACACAGCTCGCGGCGTACGGCACTGTGGCGCTCGCCGCCCTGCAGGGCAGAGAGGCCGAGACCGCCGAGCTGACCGCGGCGACGCTCGACGACGTGGAGAGCCGCGGCGAGGGCATGGGAGTGGGCATCAGCCACTTCACGGCAGCGTTGCTCTACAACGGCCTCGGCCGCTACGCCGATGCGATGGCCGAGGCCGCGCAGGCATGCGAGCACGAGGACCTGGGCGTCATTTCCTGGGCGCTGACAGAGCTGATCGAGGCCGCGGCCCGCTGCGGCAGACCCGAGATCGCGGCCGATGCGCTCGAGCGGCTGTCGCTGACCACGGACGCCGCGGCCACGGACTGGGCGCTCGGGGTGCAGGCGCGGTCACGCGCGCTGGTCAGCGACGATGACGCCGCCGAGGACCTCTACCGCGAAGCGATCGGCCGCCTTCGCCGCACCCGCGTCCGTGTCGAGCTCGCGCGCTGTCACCTCGTCTACGGCGAATGGCTGCGCCGAGAGCGCCGCCGGATGGAGGCGCGCGAGCAGCTGCGCACCGCTTACGAGATGCTGAACGAGATGGGCGTGGAGGCGTTCGCGGAGCGCGCCCGCCGCGAGCTGGCGGCCACCGGCGAGACCGCACGCAAACGCACGAGACGAGACACGCGACGAGCTCACCGCTCAGGAGGCTCAGATCGCGCGGCTCGCTCGCGACGGGCTCTCCAATCCGGAGATCGGCGCCGAGCTGTTCATCAGCCCGCGCACGGTCAAGTACCACCTGCGCAAGGTCTTCACCAAGCTCGATATCAACTCGCGCCACGAGCTCCTCGTGGCGCTGCCCGAGACTTCACGGGGCCCGGCGGTGACGCCCTAGCGGCAGCCCATGGTCCAGCACGCTCGCACGACGCCGACTGCGGAACTCGACGAGAAGTTCAGCGAGCTGACGATCTCCGCCTTCCACGCAGCGCTTCACGGCGGTGAGATCACCGCCGTCGAGCTCGTCGACTGGTACCTGGCCAGAATCGAGGCGCACAATCTCGCCGGAGCGGAGCTCCAGGCCGTGGTAACCGTCAACCCGAGCGCCCGCGATGAGGCCATCGCTCGGGACGAGTTCTTGGCCACCGAGGGCAAGCTCTGCGGGACCCTCCACGGTGTCCCCGTCCTGGTCAAGGATCAGGCGGAGATGGCCGGTCTTCGGACCACCTTCGGCTCGATCCTGTTCACCGGATACGTGCCCGAGGAGGACGCGACGGTGATCGCGAAGCTGAAGGACGCCGGCGCGATCATCCTCGCCAAAACGGCCATGTGCGACTTCGCGGCGGGATGGTTCTCGTCCTCGTCGCTGACCGACCACACCAAGAATCCATACGCCCCCGAGCGCGAGTCCGGCGGCTCCAGCGCCGGGACGGCGGCGGGCGTGGCCGCCAATTTCGGGCTGGTCGGGATCGGGGAGGACACCGGCGGATCCATCCGGATTCCCGCCGCGTACAACAACCTGTTTGGTCTCCGCGTCACGACCGGGTTGATCAGTCGCGCCGGATTCTCGCCACTGGTGCATTTCCAGGACACCCCGGCGCCTGTGGCTCGGACGGTCTTCGACCTCGCGATCACGCTCGACAGCATCGTCGGCTACGACCCGAAGGACCCGTTCACGGTGACTGCGTCCGCGGCACACGATCTGGGCGGCTACGCGGAGGCGGTCGCTCGCGACGTCCCGCTGGATAGCTGGCGGATCGGGGTCCTCGAGACGGGATTCGGCGGGAACGATAACCCCGACTCGGAGCCCGTCACCAACGTCGTTCGGGCAGCGCTCTCCCGGCTCGACGAACTCGGCGTATCGACCACTCGTGAGGTCGAGATCGCCGACCTCGCGGGTTGGCTGGAAGCTACCTCCGTGTACGTGAAACAGTCGAAGGCGGATATCAACGACTTCCTGGCGCAGCGACGCAATGGGCCCGTCTCGAGCTTCATGGAGATCTACGACGGGCGCCACTTCCATCCGCTGAACGACCTCTTCCATGGCATCGCCGCGGGGCCCGAGACGACCGACGGGGACGTCGAGTACCTGCAGCGCCGGCTCAACCAGGAACACTTCCGCAGGCACGTCCTGAACATCTTCGCGGCACACGGGCTCGATTTCCTCGTCTACCCCACGGTGCAGGTCATTCCCCCGACGCGCGATGAGCTTGCTGAGGACAAGTACCAGTGCCTCACCTTCCCCACCAACACCGTGATCGGTTCACAGGCCGGGCTCCCCGCCCTCACGATCCCGGTTGGCTTCACCGGCGACGGCCTGCCCGTGGGCCTGGAGCTGTTGGGCACTCCGCTGGCCGAAGCCAAGATGCTGCAGTTCGCGCGCGCATGGGAAAGGGCGGCGCGGCCGAGACATTCGCCGGCCATCTGAGCCCGTGCCAGGACTGCCCGTGATGGGCGCTTCTGCATCGTTACGAAGGTAGTCACCGTCACACGACTGACCGGTCGCACTGTCCCGTGGCGGATGCGAGGGGGTGCTGTCGCGGTTGACACTGCTGCTTGCAATGAACGCACCTTCAAGCAGTCAGGAGATCGACATGACCGATATCAGCAGTGATCCGGGATTGACCCATTCACCGGCGGCCGTGTACGGTGCCTCGTCCCACAGGGACGACGCGCTCGTCGGTGACCCCGCTCGGGCCGTGTTCGGTCAGGTCATGGGGCTGGTGGCGGCGACCGTGGGATGCGCGGCGCTGGGCGCCTATATCGGGCGCGACCTCAGCGGTGGCATCGGGATCGTGGTGTTCATCGCCGCGTTCGGCTGCGTGTTCGGACTCAGCGCCGCGTCCGCCCGCGGGCACGAGCAGCTGGCGACTGGGCTGTTGCTCGGACTGGGGCTGCTGCTCGGATTGGCCGTCGCTCCGGTGCTTGCGGTCTACGCGAGGACCGACCCATCCGTGCTGTGGCAGGCCGCCGGCGCGACCGCCGCATTCGTCGCGGCTCTCGGGTCCTATGGCTACGCCACGCGACGGGACCTGTCCGGGTGGGCCCGCACCCTGTTCTGGGCGCTACTGGGGCTGATCGTGCTCGGGATCGTTCTGATCTTCGTCTCGATCCCGCAGGCGCACATCATCTACGCCGTAGCCGGGCTCGGGCATCTTCGGGGCGTTCACGATCTTTGACTTCAACCGCGTGCGCCGATCGACCCCGGCCGGCGCCGTGCCCATCGCGGCGAGCATCTTCCTCGACATCTTCAACGTCTTCCTGCTCCTGCTTCAGCTGTTCGGCGGCGGACGCGACTAGCGGTTCGTCCGCGCCGGGCCGGGTGACCGGCGCGGCTTGGCTCGCCGGGCTCCGCGCCCTGACAGAAGCTTCCCAACCTGGCCGGTCGGCCACAACCGAAAGAAAGGGGGCTGTCATGCCCGACAGCTCAGACCACGTGCAACCCAGTGCAATCGATACCGCTCCATCCGGTGGTGGCGAAGGCACTCGCCAGCCTGCCCGCCGGTGGTATCACCCCCGACCCCAGCCGCGGTGCGCGGGGGACTTGGCCGGCTTCAACTGGACGTACTGGCTGTTCATCGCTTTCCTCGTGATTCTCATCTTCGTTCCGTGACTACGCGAGTGGAGCGAGAAGGGAGAGGGCGGCTTTTGCGAACAACTACTGCTGGGTGTGTCGCTTCGACGGGGACACGATCGTCGAGGTCCGGGCCTAGCTGGACTCGATGATGGTCGCGTACACCATCCTGCGAAATGAACCCGCTCGGACGGCGTGACGAGACCGGTAGGCACCAGCACTTGATGGCAATCCCAACCACACCCATGGAGGTCACCATGAGCACCACGGATGTACGCAGTGAAACGTCGGCCGGCGCTCCCGCCGCCCGGCCCATGAACATGCAACTCGAGGTCGTCGTAGTGCCGGTTTCCGACGTCGATCGGGGCAAGCACTTCTATCAGTCGCTCGGCTGGCACCTCGACGCCGACTACGTCGGTGACGAGGACTTCCGGATCGCGCAGCTGACGCCGCCCGGCTCGGCCTGCTCGATCATCATCGGCACCGGCGTCACCTCGGCCATGCCCGGCTCGATGGAAAGCCTGGTGCTGGTCGTCGACGACGTCGAGGCCGCTCGGGACGAGCTCATCGCCCGGGGGGTCGAGGTGAGCGACGTGTTCCACGACGCCGGCGGGGTGTTCCACCACATCGGAGACAAGGACCGCGTGCCCGGCCCCGATCCGGGGCGCCGCGCGAAGCGCTCCCTGGCCTCGTTCAGCGATCCCGACGGCAACGGCTGGATCCTCCAGGAGGTGCCAGGTCGCTAGCCACCGCGTCGCGACGGCATCACCCGGCGCGAGTCGTCACCCGCGCCGGGTGCCACCGTCGGCGGCTTTGCCGACGGGTGTGTGACCCATCAGGCATCACGACCACCACGCGCGACCTAAGATCGATCGATGGCGGCACAGCGGCGCCCGGTGTGGGAAGCTGGTCAGAACGTGCTCGAGGAACGCGCGGCCATCAACGTGCTCCAAGTGCGTCAGTTCGCGAACAGTTGCTGGCGCCGCACCAACGTGACGGCCTCGAGCCTTGAGTGAACGCCGAGGGCGCGCAGCACATGGCGGACATGGTTGCGCACGGTCTCTGGGCTCAGATGCAGCTCCTCGCGATCTGCCGTGTCGATCGGCCGTGTTCGAGCATCCGCACACCTCGGCTGGCGCGGCGTCAGATGCGGGAGTTCTGGTAGAGGCGGGGTCTCGTGCTCGTTCGTGACCTGGCCGAACACGCCAACCACCGCTTCCCGCGAAGAAGCGGCACCGAACTCACCTCGATCGTCAGGCGATCGCCGTTCGGTCGACGACGACGAACTCGGCGTCGGTGAGGCTCGCTACCGACGACCTTGCGGGCGAACGCTCGAGGGAGCGCTGCTTGTCCTCGGGCGCGACGATCGAGGAGAACTGGCGGCCACGGACGTCGCCGACGCGCCGGCGTGCGGCTGGATTGATCGAGACGACGACGCCTGTGGTGTCGAGCACGTAGCTCGGTACGTTGACGAGCTCGAGCGCATCCTCGATCTCGTCGCCGTACGAACCGAGCCCTTCCACGCAACAAGTGTGCGGGCCTAGCGGCGCTACGTCAATGCACGCTCTTCGACAGGTCTTAGCGAACTTGACCCGAGCGGGTCATTTAGCGCGCGGTCCCGCTGGTCGACAGATGTATTAGAGGACCGCGCCACGGATCCGAGTTCGCAGTCGAACTCCGACAGTCGCCCGGGCAAGGAAACGCCGTCCAGAAGGGGCGCCATGAACTCTATTGAGAAGTCACCAACCAAGGCAGACCAGAGCTCTCGGTCTTCGCTGTTCGAATTGATGTCGCGGGTGGGAATAAGCCAAGGCCCGGCGTCCGTGCATCGCCAGAGCGTATGCGCGGCCTAGGGCGTCGCCGATCCCGAGGGGCTAAGTTCTATCGGTGAGGGGCGAGGCTGCGTGCCCGCGCGGGATACGACGGCTTCGGACCTTCGGCATGAGAGAGACCGCGAGTGCGATCAGTGCGCGGCGGCAGCGCCGTGCCAGCCGGCGCCGCGCTGCGTCAAGCCGGTTGCGCGCGAGCCGGTCGACGAGTTCCGCCACTCCAAGGTCAGTGCACTGTCTCCAGCCGACCGCATGCGGTTCTGGGCGATCGCGCTGCTGTGGCTTGCGGTCAATCTGGCGTTCTGGGGGTGGTGGCTGCGACCAGACCGGCCACAGCACCCCGTGGCTCTACTGGGCGGAGACGATCGCGCTCTTCTACCAGACGACGCTGTTGCCGACGGTGTTCTGGCGGTTCGTGCGCAAGATGAAGCGTCCCGTCGAGGTCACGCCTCGGCGGACATGCGCGTGGCGATGATCACGCTGTGCGTCCCGTCGAGTGAATCGTTCGACGTGATCGAGGGCCAGCTCGTCGCGCTCGGGAACGTCGACTATCCGCACGACAGCTGGATCCTCGACGAGGGCGGCTCCGACGAGGTCCGCGCGCTCGCGGACAAGCACGGCGTCAACTACTTCACGCCGCCGCGGCGTCGAGGCATGGAACCAACCCGCGCCGCCGTTCCAGGCCAAGACCAAGGCCGGGAACGTCAACGCCTGGCTCGACCACGTCGAGACCCTCGGGCTCGACTACGAGGTGTTCGTCCAGCTCGACATCGACCATCGCCCACGCACCGACTACCTCGACCGGGTGCTCGGCTACTTCAGGGACCGGACGGTGGCGTGGGTGCAGGCTCCGAGCGTGTGCGGCAATCTCGACAACTGGACGGCTCGCGGCCTCGGCCGAGCAGGACCTGATCTTCCAGGGCCCGCTGCAGATGGGGTTCTACGGCGCGACCGGAACGCCGTTCATCATCGGCTCCCACACGTCCTATCGCACCGCGGCGATCCGCGAGATCGGCGGCTTCCAACCCACCCGCGCCGAGGACCACCTCGACACGGTGGTGCTGGCCGCCGACGGCTACACGGGCGTGTTCGTGCCCGACCTGATCGCCACCGGCGACGGCCCGCACGACCTCGCGACCTACCTGCGCCAGCAGTTCGCGTGGGCGTACTCGATGATCCAGATCTTCTTCCAGCACACCCCGCGACTGATCCGCCGCTACACCCCGGACAGGCGCTGCAATTCTTGTTCTGTCAGAGCTGGTACACGCTGTGGTCGATCTCGCTCGCGGTCCTGTGGGCGCTGCCGGCCGTCGCGCTACTGGTCAACCGGCCGATCGCGTCGGTGCCTGTGGGGCGGTTCTTCGTGTACTTCGTGCCGGTGATGCTCGCCTCGACGTTGATGTGGTGCGAGTCCCGCAAGTGGTTCCAGCCGGGCGGGGTGAGGCTTTCCTGGCGCGGGATCGTCCTGCAGACGACGCGCTGGCCGGTGGTCCTGTGGGCCTGATCAACGTCGTTCTCGGGATCAAGCGTTCCTACATGATCACCCCGAAGGGCAAGGCGGCCGGCGGCGGGCCACGCGCGATCAGCATCTACGCCCCGTACATCGTGCTGGCCGCATTCCCGCTGGCCGCGATCTGGCTGTTCGACGCGAGCGCCGGTACCGGCCTCATTCGTGGCTACTTCGGGCTCGCGCTCGCCAACGCGCTGATGGGCGCCGTGGTGCTCGCGACGACGCTCGGGATGGACATCAAGCAGATCGCGGCCGAGCACAGCGCGCCGTGGACCGCGCTTCGCTCACGCGCGGTGATAGTGCTCGCGCTCGTCTGCCTGGTGGCGCTGCTCGGGGTGTCGATGGCGCAATTCGGACACCAGGCCATGCACGCAATGACAACGGCATGACAATGAGAGCCGCGGTGACATCGCTGCTGGTGCTGGTGGCGACACTCAGCGTGTTCGCCTACCAGCAGGGCATCATCGACAAACCTGTCATCAGCGCCGGCGGCTCAACCGGAGGGCAAGCTCGGCGTCCGGGTCCACCGGCGCGACGCTCGACCTCGGCGTCACCACCGACCCGCTCGCTCGCGATTGGTGGAAGCCGTGGAAGTCATCGGACCTGAGCACCGGCGATACGTTCGAGCTTCAGGCCGGCAAGCACGCCGCGATCGTCATGTGGTACGCGGACTGGCAGCACAACGCGCTGCCCGCTCACATCCGCAGCTGAACGCGATCGAGCGGCGCGGGAGCACTCCCGAGATCACCTGGGAACCGTGGGACGCGAGCAAGGGCCTGTACACGCCGCAGCCTCGCTACCGCCTGAGCAACATCATCGACGGCAAGTTCGACTCCTACATCCGGGGCTGGGCGCGAGCGCTCGCGGCCTGGAAGCACCCGGTGCTGCTCCGGTTCGCCCAGGAGATGGACGGCAACTGGTTCCCCTGGGACGACTATGCGAACGGCAACCATCCCGGCCAGTTCGTGCAGGCCTGGCGCCACGTTCACACGATCTTCGAGCTCGCCGGTGCGACCAACGTGAAGTGGGTCTGGAGCCCGGCGTTCGCGAGATCGAGCGCCAGTTCCCGGGCGCGGCCTACGTCAATGTGATGGCCACGACTTGTCAGAAGGCATGCCGAAGTTCGCGCGCGGCTGCCGGCTTCGCCAGCGTTCGGCGGCGACGACCGGACGGTCGAGCCGGGTACCGATCCAGCTCGCCGAGACCGCCACCGCCGAGAAGGGCGGAAGCAAGGCGCAGTGGATCCGGGACATGTGGGCCTACCTGGCCACCCGCCCCTACGTGACCAGCATGATCTGGTTCAACCTCGTCAAGGAAACGAACTGGCGAATCGACAGCTCGCCGTCAGCCGAGCGCGCGTTCGCGCGCCGGAGCGCGGTCGGCGCGAGTCAATTAGACAGGCTCGCGACCAGCGCGCGGTAGGCGCCGAACGCGGGCTTGGGCGAGTAGTCGCCACCATGAGCCCGGACTGGCTCTCGAAGCTCGAAGCTCGACGGGTCGGCGTCGCGCAGGTCGAACCACCGGAATCCCGTGATGTTGAGCGTGCCGGGGCGGTACACGCGTCGACTCCCTTCATGACGACTGATTCACGTCAGCACTCAGGGCCACGGTCGGGTAGCCGGTCTACGACACCTGCAGCGGCACCGTGAGCGGGATGCCAGCGAGCGGCAGGTAGGTGACGCGCAGCGCCCGGAGCGCGCCGTCCATGAAGCTCGTCGTCTCGGCCGTGAGCCCGCGTCCGCCGAGGGCCGGCCCCCACGTGCCTGGATAGGCGTCGAGCCCGACCCAGTCGAGATCGTCGACGAACCGATGGCCGCCGCGGCTCCCGAGGTAGCGCCAGAACGCACTCTCGCTCGCGTCGGTCGCATACGCCAAGTTGAACCCGATCTTCAGATGGCCGAAGCCATCCTTGCGGGTCTCGCCCTTGGCCGTGATGACGCCGTCGATGAGCGCGTCCTTGGCGCCGGCGTAGTAGCCGTCGGAGGTGTTCGGCGATCCACCCTGATTCGCCTCGTTCGTGACCTGGAGCGAGACGAATCCGGGCAACGGTCCGAGGGAACGGACTACCTCGCGAACGAACTCGACGAAGCCGCCGACGTCCGCGGGCGATCCGCCGTCGCCCGGGCGATAGCAGACGACGAGCTCGGTCTGGAACCCGGCGTTGCCGTACTGGGCGATCTCCTGGCCGACCTGCTGGGCGGCCGACGATCCGTTCGCGCCCGTGTAGGACGCGTAGAGGTGCAGGACGAACGGCCGTCCCGCCGGGCGCAGTTGCTCGAGCGCGGCCATGCGAAGCGCCGGATCTCAGGCGCCACCGGGCCGCTCGGGCCGACCGTGCCGGCGGCCCCACCCGGGTAAATGCCGAACACCAGCCGCGGCGCCGTCGGGGACCTGGGCTTGAGCTTCATCAACGGCTGATGACGGATCGACGACGCGGAGTGCGGGCGCTCCGGCGCGGCGGCGCCTGCCGATGCGCCGAGAGCGATCGTAGCCAGGCGGCGACCAGCGCGCCCGCGAAGCCGAGCCCCGCTGCCCGCCTCCAGCCGGCGCGAGGCGCGGACAGCGACCACCGACGGTCGTGCGACACCAACATCTCACCTTTCCAGGGTCTGGCTCGAGCCATTGTCGCTCGGGTATCGTCATGCTCGCCAGGAACGTTGATTAAGCGCGGGCTCGCGTCCAGATCGACTCGACTAGTTGATAGCGCCTCGAACAACGTGCGGGCCTGCTCGAACTAACGGACTTGCGGCGGATGGCGTGATGCACCACGGGAGGATTGGCTGCAGGCAGTCGCTGGAGGCATCAGCCAGAGTCGGTTACTGGACCTCGCTCAGAATGCCCAGCGCTCCAGATCGCTCGCGACGCTTGCCACGTCGGCAGTCAGGGCGTAGCGTCGCGTTCCATGAAGCGCGACCGCGCTCGAAGCAACGCAGCCGTGCCTCGCGAACACCGCTCCCGAGCAGACCGATCGCCGACACGGGACACCGGACCCATGTCGCCCGCGGCGAGGTCCCTGATGTCGCTGCAGCGCACGGCGGGCAACAGGGCCGTTGTCCGCATCCTGGCCCGCGATGATCTGAACAAGACAACACCGCCGCCACCGAAGCCGCTGACGGTCGGCGAGGTCAGCGGCGGGCGAAGCATCAGCTTCCAAACGAAGACGGCCAAGCTCGGCGAGGTCGAAGTCCTCTTCAAAGGCACGGCCACGGTCGGCGGACCAGCGTCGTTAGAAGGGGAGACGATTCCCGGGGACAAGGATCTGCCCGATCCGACTAACAAGAACCACGACGCCAGGGTCCGCAAATGGGAGGAGAGCCGGGTACGCGACCAACTCGCTGCCGCGCTCAACGGCGCGACGCCGAGCGGCGACGGCCAGCAAATCGCGCTCGACGTCTTCGGGCGGCCGCTGAAACTCGATCTCGCTCGAGGGATCGCCGGCATGCCCGAGTTTGTCGTGACCGGCGAATTCCCGGCGAGCAAAGCCGCGGATCTCACCGCCGGCACCGCCAAGATCCCGAAGGCAACCGTCTCGCTGAACGTCACAGCCGTGATCAAGCCGGGGGCGACGCACAGCACGGCTACGCCGGGCTCGGCCGACGATTCGCTGGTCAAGGCAAACGGGTACATATTCGACGGCCATGCGGCCGAGTTCGACGACCGGCCCGCGGGTGGCGGCGGCACGCGCAGGACGGGTGCGCTCGCGCTCTGGAAGGCGGTGCAAGATATCGACGATCTGCCGCCGGACGTCAAGAACAAGGGGGCGCTGTCGAGCACGGAGACGCGGATTGCCTTCCTGGTGCACATGCGGGCCTATTTCGCGACGGACGCCGAGACGGTTGAGCATTTCAAGAAGTTCCGGCGCGTTCAGCTACACACCAAAGGCAGGGACACGAACCTGATCATGCATGAGGAGGCGGCGCTTCGGCTCGAGGCGGTACGGGACGAGCTGCCGGCGGGATCGATGCCGGACAGCGACATCGGATGGCCACGGGGCGACGTCTCGCTTCACACCCAGGCGACGATCGCGAACCTGCACGCCCTCGGGCTCGCGGTCGACTTTAACGCGACCGAGATGCCTAACGTAGAGGACGAGAATCTGCGGGACCTGATCCTGTTCGTGACACACGGGCCCGTCTGGCAGGACGGGCCGAGCACCCAGGGGAAATACGCCGACATGATCACCCACGTCGAGGAACGCCAGCCGATGGCCGACCCCAATCCGCACAGCGATCTCGGCAAGAAGCTGAAGAAGGTGGAGACCGAGGCTCAGGCGGCCTCCGACCGATCCGAGGCGTTCCGGGCGAGCGTAGACATCAAGGCGCTGCTCGACCTTCGTGCGAAACGGCGCAACGACAAAGCGGCGTGGTCAAAGCAGGACGACGAGGCCTTGGCCAAGGTGATCACGCCTTGGACGAAGGTCATCGATGACGAGGTCGCAGCCGATCAGAAGACGCTCGACGCGTCAGGCCTCGACCAGAGGAACCTCAAGCACGGCCGAGAGCTCGCGGCCGAATGGATGGCGGTCAGGGCGGCGGCCGACCGTGCGGCTGCGTTTCGCGCCCCGATCAAGACCGGTCATCTCACCGCGGACCAGCGAAGGACCGCCGATGCGCTGATCGCGAAGGTCTCCGGGCTCGTCGGGCCGCCCACGGCGCCGGCTACCGCGCCTTCGACGGACGCCGAACGGGATACCGAGCGACTGAAGGAGATCGACGATCTGATCGCGGCGGCGAAGCGCAGGACCGATGCCTACAACGCGATCGACCGCAGCGACCGCGCCAACCGCCTGAGAAGCAGGCTCGGCGACGCGGGGTGGGTGCTTGGCGACAAGGATTGGTCGAGTCACGACAAGCGCTGGGAGGCGCAGGCCAAAGACCCATCGCCGGCGCAGCTTGCCGATCTCGGGTTCTTCACCCTCCGCGAACACTCGCGCAGTGGCCCTGGCGGAAGGCCGCAGGAGGGCGCCATCGACATCGCGTTCATGAAGGCGATGGTCAAGCACGGCTTCAATCCGCTCGCCTATAACCCGGGCGCCGGCGGAACCGATTCGATGCACTTCGAGCTCCGCTGGCACGGGTCTGCGATGACGTGGTAGCGAGCCCCCGCTCTGTCGCTGGGCCACCGGAGCCGAGGTCAGCGAGTCTGTCCCAAACAGAAAGCCCCGCTATGCGAGGCTTTTCTAAGCGCGCCCGGAGAGATTCGAACTCCCGACCTTCGGTTCCGTAGACCGACGCTCTATCCAGCTGAGCTACGGGCGCTCGCGTCCAGCGAATCCCGAGCATCGTAGCGTCCTCGCTGCGCCCGTAGTGCGCGGCGCGGCGAGGCGCTCGCCGAGCCGCCAGCCGTCGCGCACCCGCTAATCGCGCGGCCGCGTCGACGGGCCGACCGTCTCGGCCAGCCATTTCACCAGCGACCGGGCGGACCTGAGCTCGGTGCTCACGCGCTCGTCGCAACTGCGCTCGTGCAACCACGGCGCGAGCTCGTGGCGACAGGACACCGTGAACCGCTTCATGCGCAGACGGTCGATCCGCGGATGGTCGGTCGGGTAGCCACGGGGCGCGCGCTTGAGCTCGGGCTCGCCCGGCGTGAGGCCGCCCCGTCGCGCGGCGGCGATGCCGCGTTCGAACCCGCGCGACTTGCGGTCATCGACGATCGCGGCGCGAAACCGCTCGAGCTGGTCGGCGGCGGGCCGGTGCAGACCCGCGGCGAGCAGTAAGCCGTCGAGTGACAGATCGAAGTAGAACCCTCCTGCTGCGCCGTAGCCGATCGCCACGCCGAGGTGCTCCTTGATCGGCGGGCCCGGCCGGAACCGCAAGTTGTTGTAGGGCCGGAAGAAATGGGGGGTGCCGAGGTCGCTCAGCTTGTCCGCGAGCTCCCGGGCCGGCGCCACCAGGTGCTCGTCGTAGCGCCGGCGGTTCGCCCGGAACCACTCGCTGTCGTTGTTGTCCTCGAGCTCGCGAAGGAACTCGAGCGCCTCAGGCGGCCACACGAGGTTCGCTGTCGGCGTAACGGGCGACCGTGAACCCCATCAGCATCGGCACGTGGACCGCGAACACGACGAGCGACAGCGTCAGCACCACGAGCGAGCCTCCGCTCACGTGATCCTTGAGGAACGCGTACTCGATCATGCCGGCGATCACGACGTACGCGAGCAGCGACCACTTGGCGACCGCGAAGAATCGGTCCCACGCGAAGTCCTTCACGCGCGACAGCGCCACCGCGTTGCCGAGCAGCAGCAGCACCGACGCGCCGAGGAGCGCGACCGCCGGTCCGAGCGGCACGTGGCGGGGGAGGTGTGCCGACAGATAGATCCCGCCGGCCACGATCAGGGCCAGCGACGCCATGCCCAGCTCGGTCACCGGCGGAAGCTCGCGCTCGTTCATCCGGACGACAGCTTGGTCATGATCACCAGCGTCGCGATCTGCATCACGCCGAGGACGCCGGCGCAGTACAGGAACCGCTTCATCAGACGCTCGATCACCGCCGGGTTCGGACGCGGCTTCTTGAGCTCGACGAGCACGGCGATGTTGGCCGGCTCGAGCAGCCCGAGGGCGAGCACCGCCATCACCCCGACGATGATGTAGCTCGCCACGACCCACCCGTGCAGCGGATTGAACGAGTACACGGTGCCGAGCTTGACCCCGAGCTGCCAGCCCGCCGCCAGCGTTGCCGTGACCACGGTCGGCATGATCAGCACCATCTTCGGCATCAGCCGGGTCGTGAACTCGACGCGCGCCGGAATCGACATGCGTCCGATGATCGGGCCGAGCACGAGCCCGAGGAACAGGTCGATGATCGTCCACGCTGCGCCGCCGGCGACGTGGAAGAACGTCAGCGGCCACAGCTTGTTGGACTCGATCGCGACGATCAGCAGCACCGCGACGATCGCGACGAGCACGAGCCCGCGGCGCGGCACGATTTCGAAGTCGGGGCGCTCAACGGACGCCGGAGGCGCCGGCTCGGCGTGAATCGCGGGTGCCGGAATTGCAGTGTCGGTCATGCGGGAATCCTACCTGCGCGCCGGTCCCGGGTCACGGCGTTTTCCGGCCGCGGCAGTCGCCACGGCCGCGGGCGATGCGCGCCGAGGGGCGGCAGCATCGAGGGCGGTCCCGCCGTCGATCACCGCTCGACGATCGAGCGTGTCAGGTTGATGATCGTCACGAACGTGCGGTAGAGCCGCAGCGGATCGTCGTCGGTGATCGTCACGACCCTCGCGCGCGCGCGCTCAACCCCCCGGATCCAGGTCGACATCTCGGCCATATCCGCGGTGAGGAACGTGACCTCGAGCGTGGCCGGGAGCTCGATCGCCGGCGGGGAAGCGGCCCCCGCTCGGGTCAACGCCCGGGTGGCGCCGTCCCGGATCAGCTCACAAGCGCGATCGGGATGCAGGCTCTCGGCCGCGAACCGGGTGATCGACCGCTTGACCACGACGGCTTCGACCTCGGGCAGGAAAGGCTTCGCCTCCTCGGCGGTGGCGTCGTCGCCCGTGATCAACACGACCGGCACCCGGTGGTGCAGGGCGACGAGCGCGTTCAGCGCGCTCTCCCCGACCGCGACCCCGTTCAGGCGCGTCTCCCATACCGCGAGCGGGTTGTACGTGTGCGAGAGGATCGCGTGCTCAGCGCCGATCGCGCCGTGATAGGCGACCATGAACACGGCGTCGAACGTGCCGTCGAGGCCCTCCATCATGTACATGGGCTTGTGCCTGCCGGACAGATAGGAGGCGTGGTGGTGTAGAGCGCCGGGGCGCAGGTTCTGCATCGTCGAGTGGCTGTCGTTGACGAGGACTTCAGTTGCGCCAGCGATCACCGCCCCGTCGATTGCGGCGTTGACCTCATCGGTGAGCAGCTGCCGCCCGAGCTCGTAGTCGGCCCCGGATGCGCGCACCTGCTGCCAGTCGACAATCCCGGCGGTGCCCTCGATATCGCTCGAGATGAATACCTTCACGGTGCCGGGATCCCTGACCGCGGCACTGCCCGGGACAGCGTTCTGGTCGTCATAGCTCTGCAGTATCCGCGAGCGGCTCATCTGGGGACCCCGCGGCCCGGCGGGGGAGCTGTCGGCGGGCCGGGGCGAAACGTTCGCTGAGCTTCCAGCGCCGAGACTTCGGATTCCGGCGCGAGGTCCGATATCTCGGTGGTGGTCTCATCACTAGAAGACATTCGATCGAACCGGCGGCTCATGGCGTACACGGCGTCGGCGATGTATGGCGCCGCGGCGCTCGACGGCTCGATCGAGGGGTTCCTGCCCGGGGATCCCAAGTTCGCCGTGCTCCCGGTCGCGGTCGTGCTGGTGATGTTCGTCGCGCTGCTTGCCATCGGTCCGCGCCTGCCGCGGTGGGCACTAGCGCTGCTCGGGCCGGTCGGCGTCGCCCTGATCGCTTACGCGCTGGCGACATCGCCGGGGCCTGGCGACGGCGCCATCCTCTACGCGCTGCCGGTTCTGTGGACGACGATCTTCTTCGGGCGCCGCGGGGCGTTCGCGATCGTGGCCTGCGTCGGAGTGGGCGAAGCGATCGCCCTGCTGCTGCTTCCCGCCGCGAGCACCTACCCCGGGCGCTGGGTGGACGTAATGGTGTCGACCACCGCGATCGCGATCGTCGCGCACGTGCTCGAGTGCCGGAGCGAGCTGCTGCTCGAGCGGCTGCAGGGCGAGGCGCGGACCGACCCGCTCACCGGCCTGCTCAACCGGCGCGGGTTCGATGAGCACGCGACGCGCGAGCTCGCCCACGCCGGGCGCGACGGCCGGCCGATCGCCCTCGCGATCTTCGACATCGATCACTTCAAGCAGATCAACGACGAGCACGGCCACGTAGTCGGCGACCGGGCCATCGTCCACATCGCCCGCCTGCTGGCCGGCGAGTCGAGGGGAATCGATGTCGCCGCCCGTCTCGGCGGCGAGGAGTTCGCCGTGCTCCTGCCGGGCAGCGACCGGGCCGGGGCGGAGGTATTCGCCGAGCGGGTCCGCCACGCCCTCGCGGCCTACGACGATCCCAGCCTGCCGGAGGTGCGGGTAAGCGCGGGGATCACCGCCACCGTCGTGCCGATCGACGTCGAGACCATGCTCGAGCGGGTCGACTGCGCCCTCTACGCCGCCAAGCGCGGCGGTCGTAACCGCACGGTCGCGTTCGACGGGCACGAGATGTCGGTGCCCGTCTGACGGAGTGCGAGCGCCCTGCTGGGACGCGAAGGCCCCTGGCAGAAAGCTCCGAAGCGGAGAGGGCGGGATTCGAACCCGCGATGGAGTTTGACCCCCATACTCGCTTAGCAGGCGAGTGCCTTCAGCCACTCGGCCACCTCTCCGGGGGAAGCGCTGACGGCAGTCTAGACGCTGCCAGCGGCAGCGTAGGGGGGTGAATGTGCTGGCGCGGCGGCCCGAATGGTTGGGGTCGACCCACTACGATCGGGCCCGCGATCCCCCGGAGGGGTGGCAGAGTGGTCGAATGCGCTGGTCTTGAAAACCAGAGTCCGTGCAAGCGGACCGCGGGTTCGAATCCCGCCCCCTCCGCTGACGGTTTCGCGCTGCACGCGAAGGGTTTCCGCTGCACGCGTCGGCCGATCTCGTTAGCATGGGTTTCAGACCAGGTAGCTCGCTGTGAGGCGAGCAATCGTTCAGCTGAGCGCGGGCCGGCGCGCCGGGTGACGTGCGGATGCGTGGATTGTCCCGACTCCGAGTGCGACTCAGATTTACGACGCTGGCATTGCTGGTGACGTTCGCGGCCTCGAGTACGAGCGCCGCGGCGTCGACCGCAGTTCCCGGCTCCCCGACCAAGGTCGTGAGGTACCACGGCTACCGGCTCGTCGTGCCGGCATCATGGCCCGTCTACAACCTGGCTTCGAACCCGACCACGTGCGTCCGATTCAACCGGCACGCGGTCTACCTCGGCCAGCCGAGCGCTCGCCAGGCCTGCCCCGCTCACGCCGTCGGGCGCACCGCCGCGATTCTGGTGGCGCCGCTGACCGCCCATGGCGCCGGCGCGCGGGGGGCCGCCGGTCCTGCGCTGCCGCCGGTGCGCAACCCGAAGGCGCAACCCGCGCAGGGGTCATCCGCCACGCTCGCGATTCCTTCCTCGGGAGTGCAGGTGACCGCAACGTGGCAAGGCGATCCGTCGGTCGTCGAGCGTGCGCTCGGCGTCCGCTCGCTGCCGTCGGGCACGGCCGGGCCAGCCCCCGGCAAACCCGCCAAACCCGCGAGGGCCGCCAAGGCCGCCACCGCGCGTCCGCGGGCGATCCACCGCGCCGGCGACCCGGTGTTCACCGGCCTCGGATTCGACGCCTGCTCGACGCCGAGCACCGCGGCGATGTCGGCCTGGGGCGCGTCGCCCTACCGCGCGGTCGGGATCTACGTCGGCGGAGCGAACGAGGCCTGCGCGCAGCCCAATCTCAGTCCCGGGTGGGTCGACGGGGAGTCGGCGGCCGGCTGGGTCCTGCTCCCGATCTACGTCGGCCTGCAGGCGCCCAAGAACGGGTGCGGGTGCGCGGCGATCGTCCCCTCGCAGGCGTCGGCCGAGGGCACGGCGGCGGCCGACGACGCGATCAACCAATCCGAGGCAGAGGGGATCGGCCCCGGCAACCCGATCTATGACGACATGGAGGCCTACACGCCCGGCAACACGAACACGCCGTCGGTGCTCGCGTTCCTGTCCGCGTGGACGACCGAGCTGCATGCCCACGGCTACGCATCGGGCGTCTACAGCAGCGCGAACTCTGGCATCACCGACCTCGTGGCCGCCAACGGCACCGGGTTCGTGGAGCCCGACAACATCTGGATCGCCGAGTGGAATGGCCAGCAGAACACCGTCAGCTCGTCGGTTCCGAGCACCGACTGGGCCAACCACCAGCGGCTCCACCAGTACCAGGGAGGCCACAACGCGACCTACGGCGGCGTGACCATCAACATCGACAGCGACTACGTGGACGCCGGTGCCGCATCCGGCGACGCGCTGTTCCCGAACGGCACGTTCGTGCAGGTGTCCGGCGACCCCAACTTCTACGAGATCGTGGGTGGCGCGCCGATGTTGGTCAGCTCGTGGAGCGACGTCGGCGGCCAGCAGGCCTACACCGTGATCACGCCGCAGGAGTTCGCCACGCTCAACCCTGTCCCGACCAACGGCACGCTGATCGAGACCAACATCGGCGCCGTGTACATGATCGCCGGCGGCGCACCGATGTACGTCAGCAGCCTGGCGGTGTTCGGCAGCCCGACCCCGACGCTGGTTGACGAATGGAACATCGACAACATCGGGAACCCGTTGTCACCGCTGATGCCGGTGCCGGCCAACGGGACGTTCCTGACCACGACCGCCGGGCTGAGCTACCGGGTCGCGGGCGGCGCGCCGCTCGGCGTGAACACCTGGACGGTGTTCGGAGGGGTCCAGCCGTCGGTGACGATCGACCCGTGGGACGTCCAGAACATCTTCAATCCCGCCTCCCACCTGCTGTTCAGGCCCGCCATCGGCACGGTCGTCGAGGGCTTGCCATCAAAGGCGTTCTGGGAGTTCGGGCCGAAGAACCGGTACCTGGTCCCGTCGAGCGCGACCGCGGTGCGCGTGGCCGACCACGGCCTCGTGCCCTACTCGGCGATACCGTGCCGGGTCCCGGGGCTCGGCCACAAGACGTTGGCTCAGGTCAAGACCGCGCTGATGAAGGCGGACTGCCGCCTCGGCAAGGTTCACGACCGCCCGCTGACCCGGCGCCGGCACACGTTGCGCGTGACCAAGCAGGTTCCGAAGGCGCGCACGAAGCACTCGGCCAACTACACGGTTGGCGTCACGCTCGGCTGAGCCATCCGGGCGGCCGAAGCAGGGCCTAGAGGCGGGTCGGGCCCCACTCGAGCACGGTGGCGCCCCAGGTGAGGCCGCCGCCGAACGCCGCCACCAGCACCTGCGCGCCGCGACGCAGCCTCCCCTCGGCCTCCGCCACCGACAGCGCGATTGGCAGCGTGGCGGTCGACGCGTTGGCGAACCTGGCGACGTAGTCGACGACTCGGTCCATCGGTAGTCCGAGGCGCTGGCCGACCGCCTTGATGATCCGCGAGTTGGCCTGGTGGTACACGAACAGGTCGATGTCGTCGGCTGAGGAGTCGCTCGCGGCCAGCGCCTCGTTCGTCGCCTGGGTCATCGACGCCACCGCCGCGCGGAACGACTCCTGCCCGTCCATGTGGATGAGATCGCCGCGGTCGAGCCGAATCAGCTGCGAGCCCGAGTGATCGGAGTGCAGGACGATCGGCCCGATCCGCCCCGACGGCCCCTCCGTCGCCGACACGACCGCGGCGCCGGCGCCGTCGGCGAACAGCGGGGCCGTGTCGCGATCGGAGAAGTCCAGGAAGCGCGAGAGGAAGTCCGCGCCGACCACGAGGGCATGCTCGGCGCGCCCGGATTCGATCTGTCCGCACGCCATCGCCAGCGCCGACAGCCACCCGGTGCAGGCGGCGCCGATATCGAGCGCGCCGGCGCGGTCGGCACCGATCAGCCCCGCGACGAGCGGCGCTGCGTTGGGCGTGATCTCGTCCGCGGTCGAGGTCGCGACGAGCACCAGGTCCACCTCGCTCGCCTCGAGCCCGGCGCGCTCGAGCGCGAGCCGGCCGGCGTCTGCGGCCAGATCCGAGAGTCGGTCGCCCGGATTCGCCCACGGCCGCTCGCTGGTCCCGGTCCGCTTGGCGATCCAGTCGGCATCGACCCCAAGGCCCTCGGCGACCTGCTCGTTGGAGACGATCCGCTCCGGCAGCGCCATCCCGACGCCCGTGATGGACGCACCCACGTCCATGGTCCCTCGCTCTCGATCCGCGCCGCGCTAGCGGGTCGTCTTCTTCGGCGCGGTTCCGAACACGTGGTCCCAGAACGGTGCGCTGACTCCGTAGCCGCGTTCGTGGTTCTGGAAGTGATGTCGCATGTGCAGCTCGCGCAACTGCTTGCCGAGCGCCGACTTCGGCCGGTGATGGTGCACGTGGTAGTGCAGCATGTCGTAGAACAGGTACCCGGCCAGGAACGCGGCGCCGAACGGAAGGAAACCGGGGCTGCCGATGACCAGGTAGAAGCCGTACACGAACACCGCGGCCAGCGGCACGCTCAGTGCCGGCGGCATCACCAGCCGCAACGGGTCGTTCGGGTGGTCGTGGTGGACGCCGTGGATGATCCAGTGGAGCCGGGCGCCGATGCCCTTCTCGGGCTCGAAATGGAACACGATCCGGTGCAGCCAGTACTCGGTCAGCGTCCAGAACAGATAGCCGGCAGGGATCCAGTAGACCGCGGACCAGCCGGCTCCGTGGACGAACCCCTCGATCAGCATGATCGTGATCACCGGGACGAAGATGATCGGAGGGACGCTCCAGTGGACGCGCGAGAACTTCTCGAACAGGACGGAGTCGAACATCCGCGGCGATGCGCGGAGGACCTCGCTGCGGCTCAGGCCCTCGAGATCATCTGCCTGCCTTGTGGCCATACGAAAACGATACATCTCCTGCGGGCTGGGGTTACGGCGGCACGCTTGCGGCCCGACCGCAGCGGCCGGTCTCAGTCCCCGAGCTCGCCGTCGAGCGGCATCGCCAGCACGACGTGGTTGAGCGACACCGCCAGGAACGGCCGGTGCTCGGGATTGCCACCATCGAACGGGACCAGCTCGACGTCGGTCAGCGCCACGAACGCGCGTTCTGAGGAATTCAGGTAGTCGGTCAGGCGGCTGCGGTACCCGTCGCGGGGCAGCCGCAGCACTCCGGTGATCCGGTAGCGGTCGGTCTCGACCACGATTCGCTCGTCGCGATGCTCCATCTGCTCTCGAAGATACCCGGCAGGGCCGGCTGGCGATGCAATGCTTGGACACATGGCCGACCGCCTCAAGGCCCGGTGGTGGTACATCCGCCGCGCCCAGAACCTCAAGCCCGCCACCTACCGCTGCCCGCTGTGCGGTCGCCACCTGCCGGCCCTCAGCGAGCACCTGTTGATGTATCCCGAGGGCGATTCGAGCGGCCGCCGCCACGCCCACACCAAGTGCGTGATGGCGGCGCGCAACGCCGGCAAGCTCCCGACCCGCGAGGAGTGGCTGAAGACCCAGCCCCGTCAACCGGGCCCGTTCTCGCGCCTGGTGGCGCGGGTCACCGGCCGAAACGAGCCCACCGAACCCGGCAACGACCCAAAATCACCTGCATAACCTGACAATTGGGCCGATCATGCTCGAGCCTTGACAGACGACGCATGTGGGGCATGCGCGACATGGCCGACGGCTCGCGGCTCGCAGGCGGAATGTCAGCGCTATGCAGGTCGCGGGCTGGGAGCGGTGGCGGCGAGCGGTGGACGCGGCTCGACCCAGCTGTCACAAGACGCGGAGCCACATAGGGACGCACCGTCGGGAGTCCGGTGGCGACGGCCAGGCGGCAGAGGGGTGGCCGTCAATGCCGTCCGCCCGCACCTCGCGCTCCACCCCGACCGACTACGACAGCGGCCGAAAAGCGCGGTGCGGCCGGACGGCATCGACGGCCGCCCAAGCCCTACCTAGGCGTCGTGATACAGAGCGAACTCCCAAGGATGCGGACGCATCCGGATCGCGTCCACCTCTTCCTCGCGCTTGTACCGCACGTACGCCTCGATCAACCCGGGCGTGAACACGTCGCCCTCGCACAGGAACGAGTTGTCGGCCTCGAGCGCGTCAAGCGACGCCTCCAGTGACGACGGCACGGTGGCGATCTTCGCGAGCGTCTCCACGGGCAGCTCGTAGATGTCGGCATCGAGCGGCTCGCCGGGGTCGAGCTCGCGCCTGATCCCGTCGAGGCCGGCCATCATCAGCGCGCTGAACGCGAGGTAGGGGTTCGCGGCCGGGTCGGGCGAGCGGAACTCGATCCGCTTGGTCTTGGGCGCCTCGTGGTACATCGGCACGCGTACGCAGGCGCTCCGGTTGCGGGCCGAATACACCAGGTTGACCGGCGCCTCGTACCCCGGCACCAACCGCCGATACGAGTTCGTCGTCGGCGCGCAGAACGCGAGTAGCGCCGGCGCATGGGTGAGCAGGCCCGCGATGTAGTGCTTGGCCAGATCGCTCAGGTGCGCGTACCCGCCCTGCCCGTACATCAGCGGATCGCCGTCCTTCCACAGCGACTGGTGCACATGCATGCCCGACCCGTTCTCCTCGAAGATCGGCTTGGGCATGAACGTCGCGGTCTTGCCGGCGGCGCGGGCCTCGTTCTTGACCACGTACTTGTAGACCATCATCTGGTCGGCCATCCGCAGCAGCGGCTGGAAGCGCATGTCGATCTCGCCCTGCCCGCCCGAGGACACCTCGTGGTGGTGGAACTCGCACCGGATCCCGAGCGATTCCATCGTCGCGACCATCTCGCTGCGGAGGTTGGCGAGCGAGTCGGCCGGCGGAACCGGGAAGTAGCCCTCCTTCTGGCGCAGCTTGTACGCGAGGTTCGGGGCGGCGGAGACCGGAACGCCCGTGTTCCAGAAGCCCTCGGCGGAGTCCACCTCGTACATGGCGCGGTTCTGGACCTGCTCGTAGGCGATGTGGTCGAACACGAAGAACTCGGCCTCGGGCCCGAAGTAGGCAACGTCCGCGATCCCGGTGTTGACGAGGTGGCGCTCGGCCTTCTGGGCGACGAACCTCGGGTCGCGGGCGTACGGCTCGCCGAGCACCGGATCGGCCACCGAACAGATCAGCGACAGCGTCGGGCGGGTGTAGTACGGGTCGATGAACGCGGTTGACGAATCGGGCATCAGGAGCATGTCCGACTCGTGGATCTCCTGGAAGCCGCGGATCGAGGAGCCATCGAAGCCGAGGCCGGACTCGAAGTCGCCGGCGTCCAGGGCGCCGATCGGCAGCGTCATGTGCTGCCACGTGCCGGGCAGGTCGACGAACTTGAGATCGACCATCTCGACGCTGCGTTCGGCCGCGAAGTCGAGCACCTCCGAGGGGCTGGTGGCGCCGGCGGCCATCGCCGTCTGTTCGCTCTCTGTGGTGGCCACTCTTCTCTCCTTTGACTCTTGGTAGGCAGCGAGCCTATACGGGTTTCATAGTCGTTCTTGGGCCGCGAGGATCTGCGCGGCCTTCAGCCCGAGGCTGAGGCGCTCGCGGCCGTCCGTCTCGTACGGCGACAGCCCCGACACCTCGTGCACGCGCGAGAGCCGGTAGCCGACCGTGTGGCGGTGAAGCCCCATCGCCTCGGCGGTCTCGGTGGTCGAGCCGTGGTGGGCGAGGAACGTTCCCAGCGTCACCAGCAGCTCGGTGTCGTGCTCGGCGTCGTACGCCGTGAGCGGGGTGATCGTGCGCGATCGCAACAGCTCGAGCTCATCGGGATCGCGGAGCAGCACCCCGATCAGCAGGCGGTAGGTCTCCTCCTGCTCGGCGAGCGCCGCCTCCGGGGCAAGCGCGAGCTCGGCCAGCAGCATCGCCTCCCGAATCGCCTCGCGCAGCAGCGACGGCTCCCGGCGTGCCGCCGAGACCCCGGCGGCGTCGAACCCCGCGTCCTGCAGCCGCTCGGCGACCGCCGCAGCGTCTCGTTCGGCGGCGGGCTCGCCCGCCAGTGGCACGAGCCCGACGACGCACCCCGGCTCGAGCTCGGCGATCATCGATCCGGCGAGCTCGTCGGGGATCGGATGCTCGCCGGCCGCGGCCCGGGCGCAGACCGCGATCGCGCCGGCGGCCAGATCGACGCCGAGCCGGCGGCCGTCGGCGATCAGCGCCGCCTCATCGGCCGGGGGCCCTCCGACGAGCGCCCTGAGCAGCGCGACGCGCAAGTGCTCCTCGCCCCGCCGGCCGTCGCCCATCAGCCTGGTCACGGCGGCCGCGGCGGCGGCCGCCTCGAGCCAGGCCGGGTCGTCCTCCGCGCCGCCCGAGGATCCGTTGCTGCGAATCGCCGCCACGATCCCGACGACGTCGGCGCCGATCCGGATCGGGACGGCGTTGGCCACCCCGTCCGGCTCGCCGGCCGGCGAGCCCCCCGCGGCCGCCGTCGCGAACCGCACAAGCTCGCCGAGCAGCGCTGCGGGGACCGAGTCGGCGGGCCAGACGACCGGGGCTCCCAGCGACGGGAGCACGATCACCACCGGGTCCCCGAGCGCGTCGGAGGCGGCGCAAGCCACGCGCTCGAGGCCGTCGTCGCCGGCCACGGCCCGCGACACGATCGCCAGAGGCGTGGGCTGGGAGGCGCTCAGCAGCGCCCCCCAACCCGGTAGCCCACTGTCGTCATGCTGTCGATGGCGCGGCCGGCACCGTCTCGCCCCCTGGCACCCCGCTCGGGATGCCGCCCGGGTACCCGAGCGATGGGACGTCGGACGGGTACACCTCGTGGCCGTGCTCCGCGACGTCGCCGAGCTCCATGTTCTTCTCGGACATTCGCAGCGGGATGAACAGGCCGACGAGCTTCAGCAGCAGGTACGTGATCGCCGCGGTCCAGCAGATCACCCACAGGGCGGCGAGGAACTGCCACTTGATCAGCGTCGCGTTGCCGTGGATCAGGCCGGCCACGGAGCCAGCGGCGGCCAGTCCATGGCCGGTGGTCTTGTAGAACAGGGCCATCTGCGGGTCGGCGAAGACGCCGACGAGCAGACCGCCGGCGAGCCCGGCGAAGCCGTGGGTGTAGATCACGCCGAGCGTGTCGTCGACGTTGCGGAACGGGCGCAGACGGCTCAGGTAGTTGAGCGCGAAGTACACGAGCGTCGAAGCGATGATCCCCATCGCGATCGCGCCCCAGCCGTTGACGTAGCCCGCCGCCGGCGTGATCGCGACCAGACCGACGATCATGCCGTTGACGCTGCCGATCATCGACGGCTTGCGGCCCGTGAGGTAATCCCACGCGATCCAGACCAGCAGCGCGACCGCGGTACAGAGGTTGGTGTTGAGCACCGCCGCCGCGGCCGACATGTTCGACGCATACGGGTCTCCGCCGTTGAAGCCGTTCCATCCGAGCCACAGCAGCCCCGCGCCGACCGCGACCATCGCGACGTTGTTCGGCGCGTCGATCTCGCGGTCCCGCTGGAGGCGTGGGCCGATCACCGCCGCGGCGACGAACCCGGCCACCCCGGCCGACAGGTGAATCACGTAGCCGCCGGAGAAGTCGACGGCGCCGTGCTGGGCGAAGAAGCCGCCGCCCCAGATCAGGAACGCGTCCACGGCGTAGACGCAGGTGATCCAGAGCACGCAGAACGGGATCCACGCCTTGAAGTTCACGCGTCCGAGCACCGACCCGAGCGCCAGGATCGGGGTGATCGCCGCGAACACGAACTGGAAGTAGATGAGCGCGGATTGAGGGAACGCGAAGCTCCCGATCAGCGGGATGTTGGCCTGGTGCTGGAGCGAGGTGTGCCCGAGCACCGGTCCGGGCTTCCCGATGAAGTTCCCGAAGAACCCGCCGTGGGATACGCCTGTGAACGGATGGCCAAAGCCCATCTTGAACGCCCACAGCACCCACACGAGGAGCACTATCGAGAACGTGGCAAAGACCAGCATCATGCTGTTGATCGACCAGCGCTTCTGCATCACTCCGCCGTACAGGACTGCGAGGCCGGGAACGCTCATCAACCCGACCAGCGTCGCGGCGGTCAACTGCCAGGAGGTATCTCCTGCGCTTAGCCAACTAGGTGCTTCAAGCGGCAACTGGATCTCCTTGTCTCCGAGACGTCGCGCAGGTCACCCCATTCCCGTGGCAAGTCCTGGCACGCCAATTTCCGCGACTAGTGTCCGCTCGGGCCGATCGCCCTTCTATGTCCTCAGGTCCAGCAAACCGTGGGGGGTCCTGGACATTGGGATAAGCGGATCCCGCAAGCTGCGGGATTGCGGGGATTTGAGGGGGATGGGCCTCGCTCCGCTCGGCGTCCATGGGACCGGGTACCCCGTCCGGACGGGCCCGCACGGCCCCACGGATGCCGCGAAGCGGCCCCTAAGAAGAGCCGACCGACAGCCCGGCCTTGCGGCACTCGGCCGCGACCGCCTGCGCCGCCTTTGCGGCGAACGCGCCTGGCGTCAGCGCCGACGCGCACGTAGACCGCGCGACCGCCCCACACTGATGGATCTGCTCGGCGCCGGTGGCGGCCGGGATCGTCGCGTAGATGCAGCCAGACTTCGAACTGGGGGCGCTCGAGGCGAACGAGATCACGAGCAAGACGGCAAGCGCCGCGACCACGCCGAGCACGCCGCCGATCATCCATTTCTCGCGCGTGGACGTGGGCCAGCGGAGGCGCGTGGCCTCGGCGTGTCCGGGGGGGATGATCAGCATCGCGGTCAGTCTAGGCAGTCTCTGTGTGCCACGATCGGGTTCGTTGATCGTCTTCGCGCTGCACTTCTTCCACCACCATGTCGCCAGCGCAGCGCAGATCGATTACTTCGCACTGGCGCTGGGGGCGTTCGCGAGCTGGGTCGGCGTCCCGGGACCCGGTGAGCCACTGTTGATCGCGGCGGGAATCGTCGCTGCCCGGCACAAGCTCGACATCACCCCGGTGCTGATCTGGGCGTTCGTGGGAGCGACGCTCGGTGGGTTCGCCGGCTGGCTGTTCGGCTGGTATGCGGGCAGGACCGTGATGACCGCACCCGGACCGCTGCGCCGCCTGCGCCTCAAGGCGGTGGAGCGAGGGGAGGAGGTGTTCAACCGGCTCACGGTGGTCGCGATCCTGCTCGCGCCGTCGTGGGTGGCCGGGATCCACCGGTCCGGTCCGGTGATCTACAACGTCACGAATGTGGTGAGCGCCGCGGTGTGGTCGGTGGGCATCGGGCTCGGCGCGTACTACGCCGGGCCGCCGGTGCTCGACATCATCTCCGACGTCGGCGTGGTCACCGGGATCGGGCTCGTCCTGCTGGTACTCGTCGGGGTCGGGATCGAGGTCAGGCGCCGCCGCCGCCGCGGCGCGCGGCTCCGTTAGAGGTTCGTGCCGGCGAACGAGATCACGCGGGGCGGCACCTGCGGCGACCCGACGTTGAGCTGGATCGAGGCGTGCGGAAGGAGCGGGATCGCGCCCGGGTCCTTCGTCCACGGCTTGCCATTGACGAACGCCGTCACCTTGCCCTTCACGCCGGCGACCTGAGTGCCGCTGAGCGGCTGGCGCCATTCGTTGAAGAAGTTGCCGAGCGTGTAGACCCGGGCGGTGGGCGACTCGATGTGAATGATGCCGTCGGTGGCGTGGGTGTGGAGCCAGTAGTAGCAGTGGGTGGCCCCGTAGAACGGGCCATTGGCCGTCTGCTCCGCGACCGGCTGGATCAGGCCGATTCCCGCGGGGAGCGTTCGCGGCTGTCCGTGGTCGTACACCTGGAGGTGAGCGTGGATGTGGTAGGCGAGCTGCTCGAGCGGCGCGCACTGGATCCCGTCGACGGTCCCGCCGGGCGTGGTGCTCGACGCGGGCGCAAGCTCGGGGCCTTGCTCGAGCGGGATTCCCTCGGGACCGGGCGACGCCGGGGTGCTCGTGGTTCCGGTCGCGGTGCTCGCGCTTGCGGCCGCGCTCGTCGTCGAGCTGGCCGGTGCCGCCGAGCTGCTGCTCGACGAGCCGCCGCCGCACGCGGTCAGCAGCGACACGGCAGCCAGCGACATCACGAGTAGGACGCGACGACCGGACATGGCAACGCCGAACGGTACTGGCGACGGGCGTCGGCCGATGCCCCGCGCCCTGATAACTTGCGGGCGGATGTCCGAGTCAGCCCCCGCCGTCGATCTCCCGATGACCACGGCACTCGAGCTGCCGGGAATGCGGATCCGCGAGAACCTCGGCGTGTGCTACGGGCTCGTGGTCAGGAGCATGGGGTTCACCGGCGGCGTGGCCGCCTCATTCAAGGGGTTGCGGCGCGGCGAGATCCCCGAGTACACGCAGCTGCTCGAGGACTCCAGGCGCCACGCGATCGACCGGATGTCCGACAACGCCCGGCTGCTCGGCGCCGACGCGATCGTCGCGGTGCGCTTCGACTCGTCGGAGATCGGAAACCAGTTCACGGAGATCGTCGCGTACGGAACGGCCGTCAAGGTCGACCGCACTTCGTAGTCCCGGGCATGTTGCTGGGCGACGCCGATCGCGAACAGCTGTACGAGACGCTCAAGCGCCACGCCGCCGAAGGGCGGCTCGACGTCCCCGAGTTAGAGCGCCGCGTGGCGCTGGTCGCCGGCGCGGAAACCCGCGAGGCCGCCGCGGAGGCGGTCGCAGACCTCCCGGCGCTTGCCGGCGTGAAGGAGCCCGACCGGCGACCCCGCCGCGGCCGTGGCCACGGCGAGGTCGACAAGCCAGGTCCGGACTGGCGGCCGACCAACGAGCGGTTCCGGGATCCGCGCACGCGCCGGGTGCTGCGCGTGTGGGTGGATCCGGCCGGCGACCGCCACTACGTGGCGGAGTGAGTGCGCTAGCTGCCCGCCGGCGACCGCCATTATGCGGCGGGGTGAGCTAGCGGGGCGCTAGCGCGTCGCCTTCTTGACCGCGCTGCGGGCCTTTCCGACGGCGTTCTTCGCCTTGCCCTTCATCTCCTCGCCGGCTCCGCGGGCTTCGGTCCCGGGCCGTCCCGAGGCGGCTCCGGCCTCGCGCTTGGTGCGGCCCTTGAGCTCCTCGGCCTTGCCCTTTACTCGTTGCGTTCGATCTCCCATCGCTACTCCCTTTCTCCGGGTCTCTTCAGCGATGGCTACCCCGACTCGCCGGGGCCGACGCGCGCGAGTGACGTACGACCGCGGACAGCACCCGCGGCCAGTGCTCGCGCAGCGCCTCGTGTCCCATGAACAGCCCGAGGTGTCCGCCGGTGCTCGTGTGCCGGGTCACGAGCTCTTCCGGGGTGGACGCGTGGGTGGCCAGGGCGAATACCTGAGCGGGCGGGGTGATGTGATCGGTGGCGCCCGCGAGCAGGTTCAGCGGCATGTCGATCCGCGACAGGTCGACCGTCTGGCCGCCGACGTCGAGCGAGCCGCTGATCAGCGCGTTGTCGCGGAATAGGTTGCTGACGATCCACAGATAGAACGCGCCCGGGACGTCCTGGGTGTGCTTGAACCAGTCCTCGAACTCGCGGTAACGGGCGACGTGGGACGGGTCATGGAGGTTGAGCAGGAGCTCGATCTGGCGCGAGATCTCGGCGCCCGGCTGGATCAGGATGAACCCGCTGAGCATGTGCCGGCCCTGCAGGATCCCGCCGCCCGAGGCGACGAGCGCCTCGTAGAACCGCAGGTTGCCGTCGGGCGCGACGCGGCGCATGACCTCGTGGATCACCGGCTCGCCGGCGTGGAAGTCGATCGGCGCTCCGGCGATCGTGAGCGTGTTGACGCGCTCGGGATGAAGCGCGGTGTAGATCGTGGCCAGCCAGCCGCCCTGGCAGTCGCCGATCAGGTTGACGCGGCCGCCGCAGTGGTCGACGGCGCGGTCGACGACGTCGATGTAGTCCTCGACCGTCGCGTTCGCGGTCTCCCTCGTCGCTCCGACCCAGTCGAGCGAAAGCGCCCGCTCGAGGCCGGCGGCGAGGATCGTCCGCATCTGGCTCTGGTCGGCCGAGTAGTCGACGATGCACGAGTCGTGGCCGGCCTGCGGCGGCAGCACGAGCGTCGGCACGACCCGTCGCCTCGAGACCGAGAAGTCCCGCAGGCGCGCGAGCTTGTCCTCGAACACGATCTCGTGCGGTGTGCTCCAGGCCGGCGCTCGCCGCCCTGCGGTCACCGCGAGCCAGCGTGGGAAATCGAGCGCGCCCGGTCCTTGCTCCCACGTCGTGGCCCAGCACTTGCCTAGGCCTTCGAGCGTGGCGGCGGCGCCGTCGAACCAGCTGTCAAGCAGGCCCGCGGCATTGCCCGGAGCGAGAACCGGGGGGCATTGCGGCACAACCGTCATATTCGACCTCCTTGCGAAGAAACTGCGAAGTACCAGCGAAATACCGGAAAAACGACGAAGCACCGGCGGTAAACCACCGGTGCTTCTGAATAACGGCTATTAGCGAACGCTACTAACGCGCGCTGACGGACGATTACTTCAGGAGGCTGCGCGCGCTCGTGGTGTACGAGCTCGCGATCTCCTTGGTGACGTCGACCTGAGCCTCGATCAGGCTCTTGAGCCACTCCTGCTGGGTCAGGCCGGCGAACTTCAGCTGAAGCTCGGTGGTCCGGTCGACGGCCTTCTCGTAGGAGTCGAGGTAGAGGTTGCCAGCCTTGCGGGCGGCCGCGATGAACTGCTCGCTCGAGTCCTTGACCTGCTCGTAGGCGGTCTCGAACGTCGGAATGCTGGTCTTGGCGGAAGTGGTGGTAGCCATATGTGGTGTCTCCTGGATTGCGCTTTTTCAGTCCGTGTGCTTGCAGCTTAGCAGATAATTTGCAAGCACGCAAGCAGTCTGGTTATCGAGGCCTGTGCTTGCGACTTAGCTGCTCTCGTGCAAGCAGCTAGCAAAGATACGTCGCCGCCGGCGAACGGTTACAGCCCCATTCGGCCGGGCCACGGGCATAGGCTGCGGATGTCCGTCTTCCCATCCAGCGAGGAGCGTCCGAATGACCGACCACGTCTATTCCGTCAGCGAGATCGTCGGGTCTTCCCCCGGGGGGATCGACGCCGCGATCAGCAACGCGCTGGGCCGCGCGCGCAAGACCCTGCGCCACCTCGACTGGTTCGAGGTGACCGAGATCCGCGGCCACCTGAAGGAGGACGGCGCGATCGACTACTACCAGGTGACGCTGAAGGTCGGTTTCCGGCTCGAGGACTGACGCCGCCGGCTCAGGCGGTCGAGATCGCGACCTCGCGCGTTGCCGGCGCGAGGTGGACGACGCGCAGCAAGTTGAGCTGCGGGTTGTAGATCGCGAGCGTCCCGCGGAGCAGCGAGGCGGCGACGACGTAGCCCTGGCCGGCGTCGAGCTCGAACGACCCGTACGGCGAGCGCGCGCGGGCGAGCACTCGCCCCGTCGCGGCGTCGACCCTCTCGATCACGCCGCTGTAACCGCTGGCCACATACGCGTCGCGGCCGGCAAACGCAACGTGTTGAGGGCCGCGGCCGACCGGCACGTGGAACGTCAATCGCTTCTCGGACTCGTTGAACACGGCCACGTCCGGGCCGGTCGCCGAGGTGATCCACACCTCGTTTCCACTGGGGTTGAAAGACACGTCGTGCGCGAGAAAGCCAGGATCGAACCTCCCGATCACGCGCGGGTGGGCCTGGTTGGCGGTACTGAGGATCACGATCGTGCGCGCCGACTCACCGAGCGCGACCCAGGCCAGCCGACGGATCGGGTCGAAGCTCAGATGATGGGCGCCGGCGCCGACCTCGATCGTGCTGGTCACGCGCGCGTCGGCGAGCGAGATCACGGTCACGGTGCCGCGAGCGTCGTCGGTCACATACGCGTACTGGCCTCCGGGGGCGATCTCCGGGATGTGCGGCGCCACGAAGCCCCCGATCACGCCCCTCCGACCCAGCGTCTCGCGATCGAGCACGGTCACCTCCCCAGCCGCGGCGCTGACCACGACCGCCGTGCTGCACTCGCCGCTGTTGGCGGCGATGTCCTCGGGATCGCGCGGCAGCGCGATTCGCCGGACCACGCGCCCGCTCGGCAGGTCGACGATCAGCAGCCGGTTCTGGGTCTCGTCGGTAACGAGTGCCTGCACCGGCGGCTTGGCCGGGGCTGGCGCGGCGCGCCCCGGGACGGGGACCTCCGTCGCCTCGATCGTGGCGCTGGTCGTGGTGCCCGACCGGCGCTGACTGTCGTGCGATCCGCCGCCGCAGCCCGCCACCACCACCCCGAGCGCGAGCGCCGCCACCGCGGCGCGGCTGGTCATCCGGCGGACCCCTGCGCGGTGCAGCACCAGCCCTCGAGCTGCGGGAATCCGCGAGCGGCGCCGTTTGCGAACTGCTGAACGATCCGGGAGACGGCCTGCACCCGCGGGGCGCCGGAGACGCGGGCGAACACCCACTGGTTCGCGGCGGGCAGGCTGACAAGCAGCCAGCGGCCGTCCGGCGACCAGCTCAGCTGCTCGACCCCGCCCACGCCGAGCACCTGTCGCATCGCCGGGTGCGCGGCGTCGGCGTCGGCGACGACGACCTCCCGGCCGCCCAGCGCGAGCGCGAGCGTCCGGCCGTCCGGAGACAGCGCGCCATCGGTGGCGGCGGTCGCCGCCGGCAACGCGAGCTTCGAGATCAGATGGCCGTTCGCCGCGTAGATCCGAGCCGTCCGCGCGGACAGCGCGAGCAGCCGCCGGCCGTCGGCTGACCACATCAGCTCGCGGGGTCTGACCGCCGATGGCCGCGACCACAGGATCCGCCCGGTGTCGCCGTCGCGCACGACCACGCGGCCGCCCGCGCTGACGTACGCGAGCTCGAACGGGCCAAGCGGTCGACCCGGACGCCACGCCGGCGCGACATGCGCCACCCCGGTGGCGAGCGGGCGATCGTCGGTCCCGTCGCCGTCGACGATCCGCAGCGTGCCGGCCGACAGGTACGCGACGCGGTAGCCGCTGGGCGAGTACCAGCGCGGATCGCTGACCGCCGGTCGCGCGAGCGTCCAGCGAACGGTGCCGTGTGGATCGACCGCCGCCAGACGATCGCCCGAGGCGACCGCGACGAACAGCCCGTGCGGCGACCAGCTCGCCTCGCTCCAACCGCCGAGCCGCCGCGTCGACCCATCGGCGTTGGCGATCCACGTCCCGCCCGGCCCGGAGATCAGGATCCGTCCCGCGGAGGGGAGCGAGAACAGCGCCGGCGCCGCATGCTGCTCGCCGAGTGCCCGGGTGATCAGCCGGCGCACCGACGCCCCCGCCGGCGACAGCGCGAGCGCCGCGATGATCACCGCGACCGCCGGCGCGACGGCGAGGCGCCAGTGCCGCCGCCGCGCCACCGCCGGCTGCCGGTCGAGGTAGGCCGCGTGGACGACGCCCCACGCGCG
Organism: uncultured Solirubrobacterales bacterium; assembly: GCA_963746695.1. Lineage (GTDB taxonomy): Bacteria > Actinomycetota > Thermoleophilia > Solirubrobacterales > Solirubrobacteraceae > Palsa-465. The sequence goes on from CAVVCP010000025.1 coordinate 133,681, forward strand.
ACGCTCGGCGCCGCTCTCGTCTGGGGCGCGGAACTCCCGCAGCCTCTTCTGCGCCCCCGACTTCACGTGTCCACCTCCCGCAGGCGGGTCTCGAGCGTGTCGAGGCCGCGCCGCAGCCGTGAGTTGACGGTGCCGCGGGGGAGCTCGAGCGCCTGGGCGATCTCGCCGGGGCTGTACTCGAGCAGGTACCGCAGCACGATCACCGCCCGGTGCTCGGGCGACAGCGACGCGAGTGCCGCCAGCACCTCTTGCGAATAGCGGCCGAGCGGGACGTCTGGTGGTGAGACTGGGTCGACGCCGGCGTCGGTCGTCTCGCGCCGGGCGGTCCGCGCCCTGGCCCAGTCGATCGCGCGGTTGGCGACGATCGCGCCGAGCCACGGCCCGAACCGGCGCCGGCGGTCGAACCGGTCAAGCCGCCGGATCGCGGCCAGGAACGCCTCCTGCGCGATGTCCTCGGCGGCCGCGTGGTCGTGGACGATCAGGAACGCGGCGCGATACGCCCGCGGCCAGAAGCGCGCGAACAGCGCCTCGAGGTCGGCCTCCGACCCGGCCAGGGCGCCGCGGATCAGCGACTGCTCGGTGCGCGGGCGGCGGGCGCGCCGGCGCCCGAGCTCGCCGGTGACCGCGAGGCTCTCCGCCACGGCTGGCACGGGTTCACCCGACGTTGACACGATCGGCGCACATCGTCCCCTTTACGTGTCAGGGGGCGCAAGAGGTCCCGCGCGCCACACGATCTCGCCATCCTCGACGAGGTCGGTGGCGGTCAGCCCGAGGTGGGTCGCGACCGCGATCGACGCGCGATGGTCGGGATGGATGTGCGCGGTGACCGCATCCGCTCCCTGGCCCCGAAGCCAATCGACCATCGCCGCGGCGGCCTCCGTCGCATACCCGCGACGCTGACGGGACGTAGCGATGACCCACGCGACCTCGGCTTGCAGCTGTGCATCCTCGCCCCGGGTCAGGGTGGCCTGGACGGTGCCGATCGCGGTTCCCGTCTCGCGCTCGCGGGCAATCCAGTTGAGCCATCCCTGGCTGTGGTCGGGGGAATGACCGCGGGCCTGGATCGCGTAGCGCTTGCCGGAGCTGATCCGCGGTCGGCGGCTGGCCACCGATGTACGCGTGGAGGCCAGGGTCGTTGAGCACAGCGTGCATCTCGCCGGCGTGCTCGACGCGGAGCGGCTCGAGCGTCAGGCGCGCAGTCTCGATCGGCTCGGCGGTCGGCCAATTCATGTCGTAACCGTACGGTGGCGCGGTCACTCACGCGACTAGATAGAACGTTCTACTTATGTTACGGTCCGCGTCCCCGACCGATGCCCATCGCCGCCGACGTCCCGACCCGAGATCGCATCCTGTACGCCAGCGCTGAGCTGTTCCGCCGCCAGGGATACGCCGGCACCGGCCTCAAGCAGATCGCGACCGAGGCCCACGCGCCGTTTGGCTCGCTGTACCACTTCTTCCCAGGGGGAAAGGAACAGCTGGGCGACGAGGTCCTGCGGGTCGGCGGGCGGTTCTTCCTTGCGCTCTACGAGGCGATCGCCGCCCAGGCGCCGGACCTGACGACCGCGGTGCGCGAGTTCTTTGCCGGCGCCGGCCAGACGCTCGAGGCCACCGGCTACGCCGATGCCTGCCCGATCGCGACCGTCGCCGGCGAGATCGCGAGCACGCACGAGGTGCTGCGGAGGGCCACTGCGGACGTGTTCGAGTCGTGGCTCGCCGCGCTCGCGGACGACGCCGTCGACGCGGGCATCGCCCCCGATCGGGCGCGACCGCTTGCGCTCAGCGTGCTCGCGCTGCTCGAGGGCGCGTTCCTGCTCAGCCGCTCGACGCGGAGCCTCGAGCCGATGCAGGCCTGCTCAGAGGCCGCGGTGGCGCTCGTCGACGCGGCGCTGCCCCGCCAGCCCACAACCCCGGAGGCCAGTCCATGATCCACAAACGAAGCCTGATCGCGGGCGCGGCGGGCGCCGTCGCCGCCCGGTCGCTGCTCACCCGCGTCGCGCTCGTCAAGCTGCGGCGCGACGTCGGGCGGCTGAACGCCGGCGACCCTGGCCCGCTGCTCGCGGGCTATGCCGACGACGCCGTGCTGCGTTTCAACGAGGGCCCGCACCGGTGGTCCGGCGAATATCGCGGGAAGGCGGCGATCGAGCGCTTCCTGCGCGAGTTCATCGCCGCCGGTTTGACCGGGGAGATCCGTGACCTGTGGATCGCGGGTCCGCCGTGGGCAGTGCGGCTCGCCGCCCGGTTCGACGACCGCGCCACCGGTCCGAACGGCGAGGAGCTGTACGCCAATCGCGTCGCGATCGTCGCCCGGACCAGATGGGGGAAGATCGTCGAGCACGAGGACTTCTACGAGGACACCGGGCGGATCGTCGCGTTCGAGGAGAAGCTGCGCGAGCTCGGGATCGAAGCCGTCGCGGCCTGATCATCGGTTCGACGGATTGGCGCCGGCGCGTGCCTCGGGCCGGCGTTCGCACGACGGACGATCAGGGCCCGATCACGGCCTGGGCCTGGGTCGTGTGGGCGGCCAGGCGGTCGTCGTCGTCGCGGATCTCGGTCTCGACGACGATCACCGATCGGCCCACGCGGAGCGGGCGGGAGGTCGCGGTGACGTAACCCTTGCGCACGCCGCGGAGGAAGTTCGTCGAGGACGAGATCGTCGCCGTCGCGGCGCCCGGCGGCAGGTTGAGGTAGGCGCACATGCCGCCCATGTTGTCCGCGAGTGACATCAACGCGCCGCCGTTGAACGCGCCGCCGGTCGTGCACAGATCCTCGCGCCACCCGAGGCGGCCGATCACCTCGTCGGGCGTCGCCGACACGAGCTCCATGCCGAGCGCCGCGGCGAACGGGATCACCGCCAGCAGCTCGTCGAGCGCACGATCTGACTCCGGTTCCATGCAGTCCTCCTGGCGCCAAAGGCTAGTGGGCTCGAGGGCGTCGGTCACCTTATGTCCCAGCCGAAGTACACCTCGGTACCGCACAGCTGGTCACCCCTGAACCTCAGGATCTCCGTGTTCCTCCCGCGGTGACCATCGGAGTGCTCGAGTTCGTAGGTCACGATCACCTCGTCCCCGACCTCGATCACGCGGACGAACTCGAACCGTTGCCCGCGACCCGCGCCGGGCCAACAGCGCTCGAAGTAGCCGTCGCGGTCCAGTCCCACGTCGACCGGGCTTGAGAACGTGAAGTCGTCGCTCAGGCTCCGCTCGAGGACCGCGCGGTCCCCGGACGCGAACGCGAGGTAGATCTCTCGCGCCTGCTGGCGTCGATCCTCGGTGGGCATGTTGCTTCCTCCCTGCCTTCGTTGTCTGAGGGATAGACCGCGGCGCGCGCTGAGACTCATCGGACGGTGGTGACTCCGATGCAGTTGCCGTGTGCGCCAGGTGCCGCGGCGCGTCCACGCGATACAGGACGAGCGGGTCGGAGGGGACGAAGCACGACGATCACGCTCGGCTGAGCTCCTTGGAGTACTGCCACAGTGCCTTGTCAAGCGTGCGGAGGGTTACTCCGGCGCGCCGGGCGAGCGTGCGGCAGGCGTCGAGGTACTCGAGCCAGAAGCTGACCGGGTACGTCGACCGTGGCTTGACCCCGAGCGATTCGAGCGCGCGGATGTCGAGGATCGGATAATCGTCGGGAAACGCGAAGTAGAGGAGCGTCGACGCGGTCGGGACGCCGACGCCCTCGAGCTCGAGCAGCGCCGCGATGCGGGTCGCCTCGTCGCCGGCGGATAGGGCCCGGCCGGTGGCGTCGATGATCGCGGCCTCGGTGTTCGCCGCGACCCTCGGGCGGCTGCGGACTGTCTTCCAGGCGCAGACCTCGATGAACTCCTCGCGCGTGTAATGGCCACGAGCGCGCGCGGCGGCTCCGACCGCGAGTCGCGCTGTCTCGTCTGAACCCGGGAACCGTCCGGCGAGCGCCTCGATCTGCCGGGCGGGGAACTGGAGCGCGAAGGTCCGGCGCGGAGCGGGCGTCAGTTCCGATTGCCGAACAGCTGCAGGAAGAACAGGAACACGTTGAAGATGTCGAGGAAGATGCCCGCCGCGATCGGAATTGCGGCGGAGTTGTTCGCCCGGCGCAGGCGGTTGAAGTCGATGATCGTGAAGCCACCGAAGATCACCAGGCCGAGCACCGCGTAGATGATGTTGGCCTGCGGGATCGAGATGAAGATCGTCACGAGCCCGAACACGATCAGCGCCAGCAGCGCCCAGAACAGGGTCCGGTACCAGGCGGACAGGTCGCGGCGCGTGGCGTAGCCAAATGCGCCGCAGCCGGCGACGAACGCGCCGGTCGCGCCTGCGGCCTGCCAAAGTGCCGCCGGGTCCGCCTTGGCGTAGACCGCGATCACGGGGGCGACCGCGAGCCCGAGCGCCAGCCCGAGACCGAACAGCAACGCGACCGCGACCTGCTCGGCCCCGCGGGCGTTCGCCCGGTTCAGGCCGAAGATGCAGGCGAATGCGGCGATGAAGAACAGCAGCCCGGTGCCGCCGCTGAGGTTGCGGCCGATGTACGCGCCCAACGCGGCGAACCCGACGGTGACGGCGACCAGGCCCATGACCTGGCCGAACACCGCCCGCGTCTGATCACGTGTGACCGCGGCGCTCCCGTATGCAGGTTGGTCGTAGGTAGACATGTGCTGCCGCTCCTGACTACGTGGTTGGTCCCGAAATCCCGGCAAACGGTAGACGATGAGCCGAACGGCCAAAACGTGTTTTTCGTTAGCGGTCGCCGGTCGGAATTGCATTCGCGTCAGACCTTGACTAGTCATGATATGTCTAGTATCTTGCTGACCATGTCGATTCCAAGAACCCCTCACCGCTCGCCGCTCGGCCTGATCGTGCTCTGGCAGTTGTTCGAAGGACCGATGCACGTCTACCGGATGCAGAAGATGTTCGAGGCCCAGGGCAAGGATCGCGTGGTCAACCTGCGATCGCGGGCGAGCCTCTACCAGACGATCGAGCGCCTAGAGCGCCACGGGCTGGTCGAGGTGTACGAGACCCGTCGCGTGGAGGGCTATCCCGATCGGGTCGTCTACGCGATGACCGACGCCGGGCGCGAGGTCGCCCGCCAGTGGCTGCGCGAGATGCTCCACACGACCGAGGGCGAGTACCCGGAGTTCATCGCGGCGCTGTCGATCCTGTTCGGGCTGCCACCCGAGGACGCTCGCGCCGAGCTGGAGTTGCGCGTGGAGAAGCTCCAAGCCGCGCTCGAGGTCGTCAGAGCAAGGGCTGGCGGCTGCCGAGACGGGGTTGCCGCGGCTGTTCCTGCTCGAGGAGGAGTACCGGAAGACCTTGCTGGAGGCCGAGCTCTCGTGGCTACGGGGCGTGATCGACGACCTGCGAGAGGGACGGCTGACGTGGAGTGAGCAGTGGCTGCGCGAGATCGCGGCGGCGTTCCTCCCGGCTGAAGATCAACAACACCAGGAGGACAGGTAGATATGACACCGATCATCGAGGCCCACGGCCTCACCAAGCGCTACGGCAAGACCGTGGCGCTCGACGGCCTCGATCTCGTCGCCGACGCGGGACAGGTGGTCGCCGTGCTCGGCCCGAACGGCGCCGGCAAGACGACGTTCGTGCGTACGGTGGCCACGCTGCTTGCAGGCGGACTCGGGCACGCTGCTCGTCGCCGGCCACGACGCCCGCCGGGAACCGGCCGCGGTCCGGCGGGTGATCGGCCTCGCTGGGCAGTTCGCGGCGATCGAGCCGGCGATGACCGGACGCGAGAACCTCGAAATGGTCGCTCGCCTGTTCGGTCAGAACCGCCGCACGGCGAAGGCGAGCGCCGCCGCCGTGCTCGAGCAGCTCGGGCTGGCCGGCGACGGCGATCGGCTCGCGCGCACGTACTCGGGCGGCATGCGCCGCCGGCTCGACCTCGGCGCGAGCCTCGTCGGAGCGCCGCGCCTGCTGCTGCTCGACGAGCCGACCACCGGGCTCGACCCGCGCAGCCGGATCGAGCTGTGGGACGCGATCCGGTCGCTGGTGGGTGCCGGGACCGACGTGCTGCTGACCACGCAGTACCTCGACGAGGCCGACCACCTCGCCAGCCAGGTCGTGATCATCGACCACGGGAAGTCGGTCGCGGCCGGCAGTCCCGCTGAGCTCAAGCGCCAGATCGGCGGCAACATCGTCGAGCTCCACGTCCGCAACGAGCGCGACCTCGCGCGACGTCGCCGAGATGCTCGGCCGGCTCGACCATGGCGAGACCGAGATCGACGAGCCGACCCGCCGCGTCAGCGTGCGCGTCGAGTCCGGTCGGCGAGGGCCTGATGGCCGCGCTCCGCTTGCTCGAGGATTCGGGCGTCGAGCTCGCCGACATCGGCGCGCGCCAGCCGAACCTCGACGAGGTGTTTCTGTCACTCACCGGCCGGCCGGCCGAAAGCAGCGGGGCAATGGCCACCACCGCCGCCTAGCGAAGACGAAAGGAATATCCAAATGACAACCGTCGCCCCTTCGATAGACACGCATCCGCGAGCGGCGGATAGACGGACCGGGCTCGTCAAGAGCACCTCGACCGTCACCCGCCGCGCGCTTCTGCGCTACGTGCGCACACCTCAGCTGATCGTGCTGGCCACGGTCCAGATGTCGCTGTTCTTCCTGATCTACCGGTACATGTTCGGCGGCGCGATCCACATCGCCGGGATGTCGTACGTCGACTATCTCGTCCCGGGGTTCATCGCCACCGGCGTGCTGTTCATGGGGATCGGGACCGCCACCGCGATGGCCGAGGACCTCGAGCAGGGGTTCGTCGACCGGTTGCGCTCGCTGCCGATCCCGCGCAGCGCCGTTCTGATCGCTCGTGCGACGGCAGACACGGCGATCCTCGCGTGGAGCACCGCGTTCACCGCAGCGGTCGCGTTCGCGGTGGGCTTCACGCTCCACGGCTCGGCGCTGGAAGGGCTCGCCGCGTTTGGGCTCGTGATCCTGTTCGGGTTCGCGTTCGAATGGGTGTTCATCACGATGGGCCTGTTCGCCGGCAACGCGCAGGCCGCCCAGGGGATGGGGATGATCGTGTTCCCGTTCGCGTTCGTCTCGAGCGCGTATGTCCCCGTCAGCTCGATGCCGGGCTGGCTGCAGGTGTTCGCCAAGCATCAGCCACTCACGTACATGGTCGACGCCGTGAGGTCGCTGACGCTCGGCCCGCACGCGCAGGCGGTGCTCGGGCACTCAAGCTCGTACTACGTCGGCCGGTCGCTGCTGTGGACGGCGGCGATCATCGCGGTGGCCCTGCCGGTCGCCGTCGCCAAGTACCGCCGCGGCTGATAGGCGGTGAAGTCGCGGAATCCGGCTCGACGGCGGAGGTTGCTGGATCGGCGTGGGGCCGGATTCCGTTAAGGGAATTCGGCCCCGTGACGTCGTTGTCAAACGAGCCGCGCGGGGCCGAATTCCCCCGCCGCTCGGGCCCCGACCGGCGACTTCACCGGCGGCCTCGCTGATGCGACCAGTTAGAGCAGATGGGACCGTCACCGACACGCTCTTACTCGTACGCACTGAACGGGAGGCACCACATGCAACAGAACTCCGCCATGCTCCGCGTCGCGCGATGGTGCATCGGCCATCGCCGCTCGGTGGTAGCGGCCTGGGTGGCGGTCGCGATTCTCACGACGGCGATTGCCGGGTCGGTCGGCAACCGCTACGCCACGAATTTCACCCTGCCCGGGACCGAGTCCCAGCGAGCCAGTGACCTGCTGACGAAGGAGTTCGGGGCCCAGAGCGGTGACGTCGACACGATCGTGGTTCACGTCTCACACGGGACGGTCGACTCGCCCGGGGTGCGGGACGCGGTCACACCGCTGCTGGCCCGGGTGAAGACGTTCGCTCATGTCTCGCGCGTGGTCAGCCCATACGGGTCCGGCGGCGCGGTCCAGGTCTCGCGCGACCGGATGACGGCATTCGCCACGATCGACTACGACAAGGCCGCCAACCTGCTCCCGAACAGCGCCGGCACACGCGTGCTGAATCAGGTGAAGGCCGTGCACGTTCCGGGACTCCAGGTCGCCGCCGGCGGTCAGCTGATCGAGCAGGCCGAGGGATTCAGCGTCGGCCCGGCGACCGAGATCGGCGTGATCGCCGCGCTTGTGATTCTGCTGATCACGTTCGGGTCGGTGATCGCCGCCGGGATGCCGCTGCTCACCGCGGGCCTCGGGCTGATCACCGGGGTGGCGCTGATCGGCCTCGCGACCCACGTGATGAGCATGTCCAACGTTTCACCACAACTCGCGCTGATGATCGGCCTGGGGGTGGGCGTCGACTATGCGCTGTTCATCGTCACCCGATTCCGCGAGAACTTCGCCGAGTTCGGTGACGTCGAACAGTCCGTGCTCGGGGCGATGGACACGTCCGGGCGCGCGATCCTGCTCGCCGGCGCGACCGTGGTGATCGCGCTGCTCGGGATGTTCGCGACCGGGGTCAGCTTCACCTACGGGCTCGCGGTCGCGTCGGTGATCGCCGTGCTGCTCACGCTGGCGGCGACGCTCACGCTGCTCCCGGCGATCCTGTCGCGGTTCGGCGCGCGGCTGGTCGGACCGCGGGGCTCGCGCCGGGCGATCCGCGGCCGGCGGCGGCGGTCCGCGTGGCGCCGCTGGAGCGAGACCGTGCGCGCCCGCCCGGTGGCGCTCGCGCTCGTGTCTCTGACGGTGATGGTCGCGATGGTGCTCCCCGCGTTCGCGCTGCGGATGGACATCAGCGACGCCGGCAACGACCCGGCGAACCTCAGCTCCCATCAGGCCTTCGACCTCCTCGCCGGCGGCTTCGGCGCCGGGTTCAACGGGCCGCTGGCGCTCGTCGCCGAGCTTCCCGGACGCGGCCAGACCGCGAAGCTCGAGGCGGTTCGCGCGGCGGCGCTCCACACACCGGGTGTCACCGCGGTCACCGAACCGCAGCTCTCGCCGACCGGCGCGCTCGCGGTCATGCAGGTCTATCCGCGGTCGGCTCCGCAGGCGCCGGCGACGACCGACCTGGTCAACCGGCTGCGCCACCGGGTGCTGCCGGCGCTCGAGCGGCGGACCGGGGTCCCGGTGCTGGTCGCGGGCCTGACCGCGGGCTCGATCGATTTCTCGCAGGTGCTGTCGAGAAAGCTGCCGCTGTTCATCGCGGTCGTGGTGCTGCTGTCGGCGCTGCTCCTGTTCGTCATCTTCCGATCGCTCGTGATCCCGATCCAGGCCGCGCTGATGAACCTGCTCAGCATCGGCGGCGCGATCGGCGCGACCGTCGCCGTGTTCCAATGGGGCTGGCTCGGAGGGCTGCTCGGCGTGCAGAAGGGACCGGTCGAGCCGTGGATTCCGCTGCTGATGTTCGCGGTGGTGTTCGGGCTGTCGATGGACTATGAGGTGTTCCTCGTCTCGCGCGTGCGCGAGCAGTGGGTGCGCCGGGGCGACGCGTCGGCCGCGGCCGCCGACGGGATCGCGCTGACCGGGCGGGTGATCACCGCAGCCGCGGCGATCATGGTGTGCGTGTTCCTGTCGTTCATGCTCGGCGACCAGCGCACGCTCAAGGAGTTCGGGTTCGGCCTGGCGTTCGCGGTGTTCCTCGACGCGATCGTGGTCCGGTGCGTGCTGCTGCCGGCGGTGCTCGAGCTGCTCGGCGCGAGGACGTGGCGGCTGCCTCGCCGGCTCGACTCGCGGATGCCCCACATCAACATCGAAGGGTCCGCGGCGCGCGCGGTGACCGAGTCCGAGTGCTAGCGGCGCCACTACGATCCGTGCCTTGACCGATCTGCGTCGGTTGCAGTACTTCGTTGCGGTCGCACGGGAGCGCAACTTCACCCGAGCCGCTGAGCGGTTGCACATCGCGCAACCGGCGCTCAGCCGCCAGGTCAGGCTGCTGGAACAGGAGCTCGGGGTCGAGCTCCTGTTCCGCACCACGCACGAGTTCGAGCTGACCGAGGCGGGCGAGTTCCTGCTCTCGCGCGCGCCGGCGCTGCTCGGGGCGGCCGATGAGCTGTGGCGAACCGTGCGGACGTACGGGACGGGCGAGCGCGGGGCGGTGATGGTCGCGTACGGTGGCAGCGCCAGCTACGAGACGGCGCCGCGTCTGCTCCGGGGGCTGGCCGAGCGTCATCCCGGGATCGCGATGTCGACCGCGGTCAAGTCCGTCGAGGAGATCGTGGCCGGGCTGAGCGACGGCTCGATCGACCTGGGTCTGGTCCGCTGCCCGCCGCGGACGGCGCAGCTCGAGACGCGAGTGATCCGGTCAGAGACGCAGGGGCTGCTCGTACGCCGCGACCATCCGCTCGCCTCCGTACCGACCGTCGAGCTCGCGAAGCTGGCCGACGAGACCCTGCTGCTGCACCCGCGCGAGGCGAATCCGGGCCACTACGACGCGGTCATCGCGCTGCTTCGCGAACACGGAATCGAGCCGCGCGTGCTGCTGCGAACGCTGAGCTTCGATCTCGCCTACACCCCGGTGCTCCAGGGCGAGGCCGTGGTCATCACCGGGGAGTCGTCGGGCTCGCTCGGACTACCGGACGAGCTGTGCTGGCTCCCGCTGTCCCCGCCGGCGAGCCTCGAGGTCGGGCTGCTCGCTCGCCGCCACAACCGGTCCCCGGCCGTTGACCGGATGCTCGACTCGGCGGCCGCGATCTCCGCCGAGCTCGGCTGGATCTGAGACGCCCGCGGGCCGGTCATGCCGGCATGCGCTGAACCGATGCCGCACAGGTCTTTCACATTCTTCGCGTCCGGACCTACCTTGGCTCGAGTGACAGTGACCACTCTGATCAAGGAGTAACGAGATGACTCGAGCAACCGACGGCGAGGCTGTGCTGCGCCGCTACGTCGACGCGGTCAGCGCCGGCGACATCGACACGGTCCGCGAGCTGTTCGCGCCGGACGCCGTGTGGAGGCTGGACGCCGGCGACCTGCCGGTGTCCGGAACCTGGAAGGGCCGGGAGGCGATCATGACCGACTTCCTCGCGGTCGCGATGTCCCATTACGAGCCCGGCACGGTCGAGCTCGAGGTCACCGCGATGATCGCCGGGCGTGACCAGGTCGTGCTCCAGTGGACGAGCCGAGCCCGGACGCGCGACGGCCGCGCCTACGAGAACGGCTGCATCGGCGTGTTCACGGTCCGGGACGGGAAGATCGAGACGGTCCGCGAGTACATGGACACGCTGTACGCGAGCACGGTGTTCTCAGCCGCCGCGGTCCGATGATCGAGCTCGAGTATGAGATGACCTACAGCGAGTCGATCGAAGGGCCACTCGGCCCTACGACCGGCTCGCCGCTGGGCGAGCGCGTGTGCTGGCAGATCAGCGGGGCGACGCTCGAAGGCCCGCGGATCAACGCCAGGCTCGCGATGCCCGGGACCGACTGGATCCGGGTCGGTCGGGACGGGATTCGCCGGCCGGATCTGCGCGCGCAACTCGCGACCGACGACGGCGAGCTGATCCTGTTTCGCTACGAGGTGGCGCTGATCCGCTCGAGCGACCGGTTCCTGGCCGCGGTTGCGGCCGGGGAGGAGACCGCGTTCGAGGATCAGTACATGCGGATCGCGCCCCAGTTCGAGGTGGCGGCGGGGCGGTACGGGTGGCTCGGCGAGAACCTGTTCGTCGGCCGCGGCCGGCTCACCGGGCCCGGCGCGATCGCGTACGAGCTCTACCGCGTGATCTGACGCGATCACACATAGCCGAAGTGCACGCCGTCGATCGACCAGATCGCGGTCCGATCGCCGCCGTGCGCCGCGAGCAGCGCCGGGAAGTACTCGCGCAGCGACTGCTCGTAGGTCAGCGAGCCGTCGAGTAGCTCGCGCGCGGCGGCGACGATCCGGTCGAGGTCGTCGCGGACGCGGGCGCCGGTCATGCTCGGGCTGCGCGGCCCGTCGTCACCGTCGTCGATCACCGCCGCGGGGGTGAACTGCGTGAAGGACGGATAACGCTCGGCGTCGGGGACGATCGAGCGGAACGGGACGCGGTTGAAGAAGTACTCGAACCATCGGCCGCCCGACAGCGCCAGCCACGGCGTGCCGACGGCGAGCGCGGCCATGCCGAAGCCGGTGTGGGGAGCGAGGAACAGATCGCAGGCCTCGACGATCGCGAGCTGCTCCGGCAGGGCGACGTCGAAGCAGTCAAGCGGGCGCGATCGGTGGGCGCGCAGCGCGGCGAGGTCGCCGGAGGCAAGCGAGGTGGTGGTCCGGGTGTCGCGCCGCTGCTTGCCGATCAGCGCGATCTCGACTTCGGGGAACGCATCGGCCAGCGCATCGAGGATCACGAGCCAGGAGCCGGCCGAGGGATACAGCCAGCGCTCGCCGGAGCCGGCGGGCATGAGCGCGATCCGGCCGCCACCGGACCCGTCGGCGTGTGCCGCGAAGCGTCGTGCGGCCGCGGCTCGGGCCACCTCCGGGAGCTCGAGCCGCAGCTGCCGATGGGGCACGTAGCCGGGCTGGCGCGCGCCCACGTAGCTCCGCCCCCGGGTCGCGGTCAGGAGCCGGTCGCTGGTCAGGTAGTAGTCGCGCAGGCCGGGAAACAGCTCGAGCTGGTAGTCCTGGGCGCGGCGGAAGTCGTCGAGGATCCAGTCCCAGCGGCGGGGGATGCCGGCCTGCCGTGCCGCCGAGTCCGGGCACGGCTCGAGCAGCGGGTGCTCGACCGCGTACGCGTGCGAGACGAACGGGCAGAACGCCGCCAGCTCGACCGCGCTGGCGGCGTTCAGCACGACCGACACCTCCCGCGCCGGGTCGGCCAGGTGATGGCCGAGGCAGTAGTGGAGCGCCTCGACCGCGTGCCCGACCGGGTGGGCGTAGAAGAAATTGACGAGCAAGCGCTCGTCAGGCGCGGCGGCCATTGGTTAGGCCGGGACCGGCTCGCCGAGATCGATGCTCCCGAGCTCCGCGCGCGAGGCGATCTCGAGCTTGCCGAAGACCTTGCGCAGGTGGTAGTCGATCGTCCGCGGGCTGAGGAACAGCTGCGCCGCGACCTCCGGGTTGGTCTTCCCGGTGGCGACCAGCCGGGCGATCTGCAGCTCCTGAGGCGTCAGCTGATCGCGGGTCGACGGGTCGCGCCGGCGGGCGGTCTCGCCGCTGGCGCGGAGCTCGGCGCGCGCGCGGGCTTCCCAGGGCGTCGCGCCGAGACGGGCGAACCGGTCGAGCGCGCCGCGCAGATGGCGGCGCGCATCGACGCGCCGGCGGCGGCGACGGAGCCATTCGCCGAACAGGAGCTCGGTCCGCCCGTAGTCAAACGGCGGCAGCGCATCGCCGAATTCGACCGCGCGGGCGAAGTGGCGCTCGGCGCCGGACTCGTCGATCAGGCCCAGGCAGCGAGCGAGCAGCGCGAGGCCCTCCGGCCCTCGAGACTGCTCGGCCCAGCGCTGGAATCGGTCGGCGTGCTCCGAGACCTCGTCGAGGCGATCGGCGCGAACGGCCGCTTCGACGGCGTCGGGCACTCCATACAGGAACAGCGGGTGGGATCCGGGGTACGCATCCGAGATGATCGGCAGAAGGCGCTCGAGCGCTTCGGCCGGTCGGCCGAGACACAGGTCGAGCAGCGCGAGCGATCGTTCCGCGTGCTGGCCGATCGCCGCCGCCCCGCTGCGAGCAACCAGGTCCTGGAGCTCGGCGGCATGTGCGTGGAGGAGCTCCTTCTCGCCCCGCAGCGCGTCGATCTGCACGAGGCGCATGAGGTTCCAGCCGGCCGCCCACACCTGACCGGTATCGAGCGCGAGTCGCCATCCTTCGTCGGAGCTCGCGTAGGCGAGCTCGACGCGGCTCTCAGCGATGAGCGCCGCCGCCTGCACCTGAAGGGAGAACGGGAGCGTGGTCATCGCGCCCTGCTCGCGCGCGTAGCTCACCGCCCGATTGGCATGATGAAGCGACTCGCGGCGCATGCCGACGCGGGCGGCCGCTAGCGACGCCCAGATCAGGCACGCCGGATCGTCCATCCCCTCAGCGAGCTCGACCAGCTCGGCTGACAGCGCCCTCGAGCGCTCGTGGTCGCCCGACACTTCCGCGGCACTGGCGATCAGCGAGGCTTTGGTGAAGCTGTCGAGCTGCCCTTCAGGCGCGACGTCGGCAGCCCGCGAGGCGAAGTCCGCCGCCTCCTCGATGGCGCCCGCCTGCCCGGCCATCGCGAAGCCTTCCCGGAGCAGCAGCAGCGTCACCGATGGATCCTCGCTCAGGGCCACGCCCTGGCGCATGGTCGCAACGCCGTCGAGCAGCCACCCGCTCTGGCCCTCGATGACCCCTCGGATGAACAGCAGCCAGGCGCGCTCCGGCCGATCGGCGATCGGCAACGCACGTCGAATCAGGTCCGTGGCGCGGTCCACCTGTCCGGCGGACCAGGCGGCTTCTGCCGCGGCGGCGAGCCGCCGGGCGCGCTCGGACGACGCCTCGCTCAGCGCCGCGGACCGTTCGAAGGCGCTCGACGCCGACGCGTGACCGCCGCGCAGCTGCGAGCGCTGAGCCGATGCCTCGAGCGCAGCCGCGACCTCTTCGTCCTGCGTCACTGCCGCGATCGCGCGATGCCAGACGGCGCGGTCGGCACTCTCCTCGCCTTCCAGCGCGGCGGCCAACGCGGCGTGGGTCCGCCGGCGCTGGACCAGCGTCGCCGACTCGTACACGACCGACCGCACCAGCGGATGGCGGAAGCTCAGGACCGCGCCGTCGGTCCGGACCAGCCCGGTCCTCTCGGCGGGATCGAATGCGTCCTGGGGCAGGTCGAGCTCGGCGACGGCACGCAGCGTGACCGCGAGCTCGCCCGCTTCCTCGGCGGCGGCGACGAGAAGCGCTTCTCGGGTGGCCTCGGGCAGACGATCGACGCGCTCGGCGAACGATGCGCGCAGCCGTGCCGTCAACGGCAGGGCGCCGGGAAGCGGCGCCCGGCCCTCGAGCTGCGCCTCCGAGAGCGCGACCGGAAGCTCGAGTAGCGCGAGCGGGTTCCCCGCCGCCGCGTCGAGCAGCCGCTCACGGACCGACGGGGCTGCTCCCGGCGCGCTCTGATCGAGCAGCAGCGATGCCGAGGGCCGGTCGAGTCCGGCGACGATGAGCTCGGCCAGCCCCGGCGCGTCGAATCGCCGGCGCTCGCCCTCGCGCGCGCCGAACACGATCGCCACCTGCTCCGCGAACAGCCTCCGGGCCACAAACGTCAGCGAATGCGCCGAGGAAACGTCCAACCACTGTGCGTCGTCGACCACGCACAGGATCGGCCGGGATTCGGCCGCCGCCGCCAGCAGCGACAGCGCTCCGGCGGAGACCAGAAAGCGGTCGCGACCTTCACCGGGCGCGAGGCCGAGCGCCGCCGCCAGCGGCTCGCGCTGTGGCTCGGGCACGCCCTCGAGCTCGTCGACGATCGGCCACAGCAGCCCGTGCAAGCCGGCGAACGCGAGCTCGGACTCCCACTCGACGCCGGTCACGCCGAGGACCATCATCTCCGCGGCCCTGCCCGTCGCGGCCGCGTAGGCAAGGAGCGCGCTCTTTCCCATCCCGGCTTCACCACGGAGCACGAGTGCGCCACTGACGCCCCGCCGTGCGCCGTCGAGCACGCGGTCGACCTCGACGCACTCGCGCTTCCTTCCCACGAGCTCCCCTGCACGTGCTTCCGACTCACTCCCACCCATCAACCGACGGGAGGCTAGAGCAACCCGCCGGTGATATGGAGCGCGGCCGGAGGCCGGTAGCTAGATCAGCGTTCCGGCCTCAGATGGGCGTGAACCGTGAGCGTGGTGGGGGTCCGGATCATCCCGAGCGGGCTCGCGGTCATGCCGAGCTCGCGCTGGTCGACCGTAGTGCTTACATCGATCTGTACCTCGTCAGCGTTCTCCCGCACCGTCGGCTCGAGGTCGAGCACGACGCGGTTGCCGGCCGCGAGTAATTCGCCCTGCACCTGGAGCCGGTCTCCGACCGGGTCGCTGACCGCCGTCGAGATGAAGCGGACGTCGGGGTGGCGCTGCGTGTCGAAGAAGTCGGCCGACTTCAGGTGTTCGTCACGCTTGTCGTTGCCGGTGCTGAGGCTGTCGGCCTCGATCGTGAGCTCGAGCCGTCGCCGCCCGTCGCCGCCGATCTCGAGCCAGCCATGGAGGCGGTCGAAGGTTCCCTTGACCTTGCCCAAACCCCAGTAATTCGGGACGCGGAACTCCGCTCTGGATCGGACCGGGTCGAGCCGCCACCGCGTCGCGACGGTGGAATTGGTCGTGTCGTTGCTCATTCGGATCTCCCTTTTGTTGCTGTGGTTTCAGACGCGCGCGGTGTCGCGCAGATAGGCGTAGCGGGCGAGGATCGCCAGCACGAGCGTCCACGCGGCGACGACGATCCAGCCGCCGACCGTCCATGCCTGCCCACCGAGTGACACGTGACTGGCGCGGACGAGCCAGTAGGACGGGAGGAACTGAGCGAAGTCGTGGAGGAACCCGTGCGATCCGAGCGGAAACCAGGTGCCGCTGACCAGTGCCAGCAACGACACCAGGCCGCCGACGGCGGGGCCGATCGAATCGGCCGTGATCAGGTGCCCGAGCAGGATCCCGAGGACCGCGAACGGGACGAGCGCGACCACGATCAGCCCGGTCATCTCGAGCCACCGCCCGGCGCCGAGGCTGACCCCGAGCGCGATCCCCGACGCATACAACACGATCGTCGTCACGCCGGCCATCGCGTAGCCGGTCCCGACCTTGGCGAAGAAGTACGAGCTCGGCTTGAGCGGCGTGATCCGGAGCTGCCGCGTCCAGCCGTCGGTTCGCTCCATCGCGATTCGCGATCCGCTCGAGATCAGGCCCGACATCGCTCCGAACGCGACGAGCCCGACCATGTAATACAGCGGGATCGAGATCCCCGACCCGTTGAAGTTGTGCTCGTTGCGGTTCGGCGCCGCGATGATGAAGAACAGGATCAGCGGGAAGCCGAGCGAGAACACGAGCAGCCGCACGTTGCGGAACGTCCGCACGAGCTCGAAGCGCGTATAGGCGAGCGATCTCATACCAGTGCCTCCTTGAGCTCGGCGTCGGCCGAGCTGTCGTCGTCGGGGTCGGCGGTGAGCTCGATGAACGCGTCCTCGAGTCCGGCGCTGGCGATCTCGATGTCGCGCACGCCGGGATGGGCCTCGAGCAGCGCGCGGATCGCCGCGTCGGAGTCGGTGCAGATCAGGACGATCGCCTCGCCGCGACGGTCGGCCCCGGTGACGCCGGGCAGCGAGGCCAGCTCGCTCGCGTCGGCGTCCGGGAGCGTGGCGCGGATCGTCCGCGTCCCCACCCGGGCCCGGATCTCGCTCGTCGGGCCGTCGGCGACGACCCGGCCGTGGGACATCAGGATCGCGCGGTCGGCGTAGGCGTCGGCCTCCTCCAGATAGTGAGTGGCGAAGATGACCGTCTTCCCGCGCGCGGCGAACGCGCGCACCGACAGCCAGAACGCGCGGCGAGCCTCGACGTCCATCCCGACGGTCGGCTCGTCGAGGATCAGCACCGCTGGGTCCGAGACCAGCGCGATCGCGAACCGGACGCGCTGGGCCTGGCCGCCGGACAGCTTGTGGGTGCGCCGGCGGGCGATCTCCGTGAGACCGGCGAGCTCGAGTGCCTCGTCGACCTCGAGCGGGTGAGGGTGGAGCGCGGCCATCATCGCGACCAACTCGCGCACGGTGACGTCGCGTATCAGCGCGCCCGACTGGAGCATCGCGCCGACCATCCCGGCGGCGACCGCATCCCTCGGAGGCCCGCCGAGCAACGAGACCGTGCCGGTGTCCGGGCTGATCAGCCCGAGCACCATGTCGATCGTCGTCGACTTCCCGGCGCCGTTGGGCCCGAGCAGTGCGACGGTCTCGCCCCGGTCGATCGACACGTCGATGCCGCGGACCGCGCGCACCACGGTCCCGGCGGTTCGGTAGGACTTGGCGGCGCCGCGGAGCTCGACGCCGATCGTGTGCTCTGTTTGCATGCCCGCCACGATGCCCCGGCTTCGCCGGGATCGCATCGGCGCAGTCGCCAGTCCTCCCGCCGGTCAGGCCGCCATGGGCTCGCCGAGATCGACGCTCGCGAGCTCGGCACGGGACGAGATCCCGAGCTTTGCGAAGACTTTGCGCAGGTGATAGTCGATCGTGCGCGGGCTGAGGAACAGCTGGGCCCCGATTTCGGGATTCGTCAACCCACCGGCGGCGAGGCCCGCGATATGCAGCTCCTGTGGGGTGAGCTGATCGCGGGTGGAGGGGTCGCGCCGGCGAGCGGTCTCACCGCTGGCGCGCAACTCGGCCCGCGCCCGGTCCGCCCACGGCGCCACCCCCAGCTGCTCGAACGCGTCGAGCGCGGAGCGGAGGTGGACGCGGGCGTCGATCCGCCGCCGGTTGCGCCGCAGCCACTCGCCGTAGAGCAGGTCGGTCCGAGCCCGATCGAACGGCGACAGAGCGTCGGCGAGACGGAGGCTGTCGTCGAAATGGCGCTCGGCTCGCGACTCGTCCATGAGCGCCCGGCAGCGCGCGAGCAACGACTGCCGTGCGGGATGCGGGAACCGCTCGACCCAGCTCTCGAACGCCTGGAACTCGTCGGTCACGTCGTCGAGCCGCTGAGCGCGGACCGCCGCCTCGACCGCGTCCGGAACCGCGTGTACGACCACCGGGTTCGACTGTGGCCGCACGGTGTTGATCGGGACGAGCAGTCGCTCGAGCGCCTCGGACGGTCTCCCGAGGCCGAGTTCGAGCACCCCCTCGGCGTACGCGACGTTCGCCGTGATCCTCGACGGGCCGCTCGAGGCCACCAGCGCCTGCTGCTCGTCGTTGCGCGCGTGCACCAGCTGCTCGGCGCCGCGCAGCGCATCGACGATCGATAGATACGACACGTTCAGGCTGGCGATCCACGGCTGGCCGATGTCGAGCGCGAGGCCGCGACCCTCCTCGGCCGCGGAGTAGACGAGGTCGAACCGCCCGAGGCCGAGCAGTTGTCCGGCCTGTGCCTGCAGCGCGTACGGGAGCGTCGAGACGAGCGCCCGTTCGCGGGCGACGCGGACCGCGCGGTTGGCGTAGGTGAGGCCGTCGCCCTGCGTGCCGGCACGGCCGGCGACGACCGATGCCCAGATCAGGCAGCGCGCGTCGTCGAGGCGCGCGGCGAGCTCGATCGCCTCAGCGGCCAGCCGCTCCGCTCGCGTGTAGTCATCCTCGAGCTCGGCCGCGCCCGCGGTCAGCAGAATCACGATGAACCGGTCGACGTCGGTTGCCGGGGGGAAGTCCGTCGCTCGACGGCAGAGCGCGGCGAGCCGGTCGGTGTCGCCGATGTACGTCGCCATCAGGCACGCCTCGAGCAGCATCCCGAGACTCTGCGACGGATCTTCGCTCAGCGCGATCCCCTCGAGCACCGTGCGCAGGGCGTCGGGCAGCAAACCGCCGTTGCCGTCGATTACGCCTCGGAGGCCGAGCAGATGAGCCCGATCGGCCCGGTCGGCGATCGGGAGCGACCGGTTGACCAGGTCGCTGGCGCGGTCCACCTGTCCGGCCACGTAGGCCGCGCGCGCCGCCGCGGCGAGTCGGCGGCCCCGCGCCGATTCGGTCTCGCTCAGGCTGGCCGCGCGCTCGAACGCGGTCGCCGCGGAGGCGTGACCGCCGCGCATCCGCGATCGCTCCGCGGCCGCCTCGAGGCCGTCGGCGACCTCCTCGTCCGCGGCCAGCGTCGCCACCGCGAGGTGCCAGAGCCGCCGGTCGGCGTGCTCATCCCCGGCGCAGGCGCCAGCCAGCGCGCCGTGGGCCCGCCGGCGCTCGCCCGACGTCGCCGCCTCGTAGGCCGCGGACCGGATCAGCGGATGCCGGAAGGTCAGCCTCGCGTCGTCGGTCTCGATCAACCCCGCGCGCTCCGCCGCGTCGAGCGCGTCCTCGGGCAGGTGAAGCGCCGCCGCCGCCGCGAGGATGCCGCCAAGCTCGCCGGCGTCATCGGCGGCGGCCAGCAGCAGCGCGGACTGCGTGGCCGCAGGCAAGCGCTCGATCTGCTGCCGGAACGCCAGCTGCAGGCGCGAGCTCAGCGGGATCGAGTCGGGCATCCTGGCCCGACCGCGCAACTGAGCGTCCGACAGGCAACCCGGAAGCTCGATCAGCGCGAGTGGATTGCCGGCGGCATCGGCGAGCAGCCGGTCACGCACCGACGGAGCCAGCTCGCGATCGCCGCGGTCGAGCAACTCGGCGGCCGAGGTCGAGTCGAGCCCGTCGAGCACCAGTTCGGCGAGCCCGGGCCCGTCGAAGCGCCGGCGCTCGCCCTCGCGCGCGGCGAACAGGATCACCACGCCCTCGGCGCCGAGGCGTCTTGCGGTGAACACCAGCGATCCGGCCGACGGCACGTCGAGCCACTGGGCGTCGTCGGCAAGGCACAGCACCGGCCGGTCCTCGGCGGCCGCCGCGAGCAGCGACAGCACGCCCGCCGAGACCAGGAAGCGATCCGCCCCGGCGGCGGGCGCCAAGCCGAGCGCGGCCGCGAGCGCCGCGCGCTGGGGCTCGGGCAATCTCGGGAGCAGTCCGATGATCGGCCGCACCAAGCTGTGGAGCCCGGAGTAGTCGAGGTCCGATTCGGCCTCGACGCCGGTGACCGACAGCACGAGCGTCCCGCGGGTGTGGTCGGCGGCGCCGGCGTGGTCGGCGGCGTACCGCAGCAGCGCGGTCTTGCCCATGCCGGCCTCGGCGCGGATCACGAGCGCGCCGCTCTCGCGCGCCGCGGCGCGATCGAGCATACGGTCGATCGTCGCGCGCTCGCGCTCGCGTCCGACGAGCCCCGCCACCCGTCCGTCCAACTCAGTACTGCCCGTCATCAAAACCTACCTCCGCGCCTGGCAGGGAGGGTAACGGACGGGACCCGAGCTGGCGAGCAGACTGGCGGTCTTGCCGATGCGACCGGCGAGCGCCGGTGGGAACGTCACGGCATGCTCTCACTCTCACTCTCCCATATCGCATTGGCACGTGCGCTCTACGCCGATCGTCTCCGCGACGCCGAGCGGTTCGCGCGCCCTCGACGCGCCTCAGGGGAGCCGGCTCGCCGGCCCCGCCCGACCAAGCCTCCGATCCAAGGACGGCGGCGATGAGTGCCAATGTCCAAGCGGAGCTGGTTGACCGGCTGATCGAGCTCTACTGCGACTGGCGCGCTGAGTGCTGGGCCGTGCGGTCGGCGTACGGGCAGTTCACGGCTGCGTCAGCCGAGGACCGCACGCTCGCGTACGCCGCCTACCGGGCGGCGCTCGACCGCGAGGAGGCGGCAGCCGACGTGTACGCGGAGCAGCTGACGGCCGTCGCATCCCGCGCGAGCACCGACAGCCGCCGGACCTCGTTGCTCGCGTAGCCGCTCGCGCAAAAGATCAGGGACCACCCCGATGAAAGATCGCGATGACTGACCGAAACTCCCCTTCACAAGGATCAGTAGCCGGACAGATAGGGGGCAACACGATGACGACGACAGAATCCAACGAGCGCCGCGAACTGGCGCACAGGGCCGGCAACGGGATCGACGTCCGGCTGTTCTGGAGCAAGCCGGCGGACCGGTTGACGATCGAGGCCTATGACTCCCGAGCCGACGAGGTGATCGAGTTCGAGGTCGAGCCCGACGCGGCGCTCGAAGCCTTCAACCATCCGTACGGGTACGCCGCGACACGGCGCGTGCGTATCACGACGACGACCACGACCGGATCGGCAGGCTCGGTCAGAGTGGCGACGTCGGCGTGATCTGAACTGCGGCAACTCCGCAGAGTGCCGCAGGTTGTGGTTTGGACCATCGAGTGCAGGGGAATCGAACCGCCGTGCCACTCTATTGCTGTCGCGTGTGTGGCTTTGCGACAACGGCGTCGTGGCGCAACGCCGTCGCCGCCCACTCCGTCGGCGCCCCCCACTGCGCGGGCGAGGTCGAGATGATGGCCAACTTCGGCGGGCGGCCCGAGGACTCGGGTCGCACTCGCGACCCGAGAGTCGCCGGCAACGCCGCGGCGTCCGCCGATCGGCGCAGACCCGCGCACGATCCGGCAAACGGCCCCGCGTAGCGTCGCGATCGGCCGCGATCGGCCGCGATCGGCGCGGTCAGCCGGTCGGCTTCTCGGCGGCGCCGAGCCGCGGGCCGGGCCGTTCGAGCTCAAACCACACGTGCGTGGTGCCCTCATGGATGCCCCAGCGGCTGGCCGCGCTGTCGACGATCGCCAGCCCGCGCCCGCCGATACTCGCGAAGTCGTGCTGCCGCACGGTCCGCTCGAAGCCGCCGCCCTCGTCGATCACCTCGACGAGCAGGCGATCGTCGTCGAACTGAGCTCGCAGCGTGATGTCGCCGCGGCCATGGACGACGGCATTCGTGACGAGCTCTGAGACCAGCAGTCGCGCCACCTCGAGCTCCTCGGACTCGAGAACCGGCGTCAGCCAAGTCGTCAGAGAGCGGCGGGCGATGCCCGGCGCCGCCTCGGTATGCGGCAGGTTCGCCTCGAATTGGGTGTCCATCAGGTCATACCCCGCGCACGGAGCCGGTCCCTACCATACCCACCGCTGCCGTTACCAGAATCGCGCTACGAGACGGGGAGGGCTGGAGCAGCGTGTCGATTTCCGCCGGCAGCGAGCTTCGGGCCGCCACCCGCGCCACGTACATCGCGTTCGTCGGCGCCGGCTTCGGCTTCGCCAGCTGGGCGTCGCGGATTCCGCAGGTCAAGGAGCGCCTCGGGCTCGATCCGTCGCAACTCGGGCTCGTGCTGCTCGCGATCGCGGGCGGTTCGGTGCTGGCGCTGCCGCTGTCGGGACCGGTCGTTACACGGTTCGGGTCGCGCCGCACGGTCGCGGCGATGGCGGCGCTCGCCGGAGCCGGCCTGGTCATCGTCTCCGCGGGCTATCGCGTCGGCGTGGGGCCGGTCGTCGCCGGTCTGTTCGTGCTCGGAGTCGGGACCGGCAGCTGGGACGTGGCGATGAACGTTCAGGGCGCGGCGGTCGAGCGGCGGCTCGGGCGCGCGATCATGCCTCGTTTCCACGCCGGGTTCAGCCTCGGCACCGTGGCCGGGGCGCTCGGCGGCGCCGCGATGATCGCGCTCGGGGTGTCGGTGACCGTCCACCTGTTGATCGTCGGGCTCGTGGTCGGCATCGGCGTTCCGGTCGCCGTGCAGCGGTTCATCCCCGATCAGTCGGACGAGCTTCGGGGGGCGACGGGCGCCGAGCCCGCGCGCGGGTCACTCGCATCCTGGCGCGAGTCGCGCACGCTGCTTATCGGCCTGTTCGTGCTGGCGTTCGCATTCGCCGAGGGCTCGGGGAACGACTGGATCGGGGTGGCGGTGATCGACGGCCATGGTGCGGCGCCGGTGGTCGGGACGCTCACGTTCGCGGCCTTCCTGACCGCGATGACCACCGTGCGATGGTTCGGGCCGTGGTTGCTCGACACGTACGGCCGGGTTCCGGTCGTGCGCGGGCTGGTCGTCGTCGCGATCGCCGGGCTGCTCGTGTTCGCGTTCGGCCCGAGTACGCCGGTGGCGTTCGCCGGCGCCGTCCTGTGGGGGTCGGGCGTCTCGCTCGGGTTCCCGGTCGGGATGAGCGCAGGCGCGGACGACCCCGCGCTCGCCGCGCCTCGCGTGAGCGTGATCTCGACGATCGGCTATTGCGCGTTCCTGTGCGGGCCGCCCCTGATCGGATTTCTCGGCCAGCACTTCACGGTGCTCCACGCGCTCACGGTCGTGATCGTCCTGCTGGCCCTTGCCGGCGCGATCGCGGGTTCGGTCCGGCAGCTCCGTCCGAATTCGTCGTGAGGTGAGCGCGTTCATGCATGTTCGTGCACGAACATGCATAAGTGTGTAATATCCAGCAGATGCTGACCGACGAACGACGCGCGCTGATCCTCGACCGGCTGCGCAGTCACGGACGCGTGCTCGCCGCCGATCTGACCGCCGAGCTCGATGTCTCCGCCGACACGGTCCGGCGCGACCTGCGCGAGCTCGACGAGGCAGGTCTGCTGCGCCGCGTGCACGGTGGCGCACTACCCCGACACGGCGACGCCGCGCCGTTTCAGGCCCGGGCGCGCCGGGCGCCGGAGGCGAAGGCGTCGATCGCGCGGCGCGCCGCCGAGTGCGTGTCCGACGGCCAACTCGTCGTGCTCGACGGCGGCACCACCACGCTCGAGGTAGCTCGCGCGCTGCGCGACGATCTTCGCGCGCGCGTGATGACGACAAGCCCGCCGATCGCGCTGGCGCTGGCGGATCATCCTGGCCTCGAGGTCACGGTCGTGGGTGGGACGCTCCGTCCGAACTCGCTCGTGACCGTCGGCGCGGCCGCGGTCGATGCGTTCCGGCTGATCCGCGCGGACGTCGTGTTCCTAGGCGTGTGCGGGCTTCATCCCGAGATCGGCGTGACCACCGAGGACCTCGAGGAGCGCCACGTGAAGGCGGCGATGATCGAGGGAGCGGCCGAGGTCATCGCGCTCGCCGACCACGACAAGCTCGGCACGGCGATGTCGGTGGTGGTCGCCCCGCTGAGCGCGGTGACACGTCTCGTCACCGATGCGGATGCCGACGACGAGGCGCTCGCGCCGTACCGCGCGGCCGGGATCGAGGTGCTGCGCGCGTGAGCGCCGCGGGCCGCGATCGAAGTGCTGCGCGCATCAGCGCCCGCGCGGGGATCACGACCGTGTTCTTCGTCGACGGCGCGCTGTTCGCCTCGTGGGTGTCGCGGATCCCGGCGCTGTCCGCGCGCGCGGGCGCCGACACGGGCGCGCTCGGGCTGGCGCTGCTGGCCGCGGCGCTCGCGGCCCTGGTGACGATGCCGCTCGTCGGCCGGCTGCTCCCCGGCCGCGCCAGCCGGACGTTCTGCCGGCTCGCGCTGGCCGGCCTGATGGCGGCGATGGTGTTGCCGGCGCTCGCGCACAGCGTCCTCGCCCTCGCCGGCGCGCTGCTGTTCGTGGGCGCGACCAACTCGATGCTGGACCTGTCGATGAACGCGCAGGGCATGTCGGTCGAGCGACACCTGCATCGGCCGGTGCTCTCGTCCCTACACGCCGCGTTCTCATTCGGCGGGTTCGCCGGCGCCGGTTTGGGCGCGCTCGCCGCGGCGCTCGACATCGCCCCGCTGGCGCACTTCGTCGTGGCGGCGCTGCTGTTCGGGATTCCCGGGCTGATCGCCACCGGCGCGCTGCTCAGGCGGGACGAGGATGCCGATGAGCGCGCGCCGCACCTGCGCTGGCGGGCGCTCCCGAGGCGTCTGGCCCTGCTCGGGATCGCGTGCCTGTTCTGCCTGGTGGCCGAGGGCGGCTCGTCCGATTGGAGCGCGAAGCTCGTCCACGACGACCTCGCGGGGTCGGCCGCGCTCGGCGCAATCGCGTACGCGGTGTTCAGCGTGGCCATGGGCAGCGGGCGGCTGATCGCCGATCGCCTGTGGACGCGCTGGGGGTCGGTCGGCCTGCTCCGCCGCTGCGGCGCGCTCGCTGCGGCCGGGTTCGCCGCCGGCATCGCGGTCGGCACGCCACTCGCCGCGATCGCCGGCTTTGCGGCGCTCGGACTCGGCCTCGCCGGCGTGGTCCCGACCCTGTTCCGCGCCGGCGCCGATCAGCCCGGGGTGGCGACCGGGCCGGCGCTGTCCGCGGTCACCTCGCTCGGCTACCTCGGGTTCCTCGCCGGTCCTCCGCTGATCGGAGGCATCGCGCAGCTGACGTCGCTGCGGCTCGCGTGCGCGGTGCTCGTGCTCGCGGGGATGCTCGTCGTGCTTCTTGCCGGCGCGGCCGCGGTTCCCGGGCGGGTCGAGCAACCCCGGCGGGGCGGCGCGGCTTCGCTCGCGGGTAACGCGGCGCTACGGTAGGGCGCATGCGTGCGAACCGGCGGCGTGCGTTCGCGCTCGGCGCGGCGCTGCTGTTGACGGGCTGCGGCGTGGCCTCGCTGCTGGCGGGCTGCGGGTCGAGCGGGTCGAGCGGGTCGCCGCCGAGCGCGGTCGACCCGGCCGCGCGGGCCGCGGGCCTGCGCCTGGTGCGCGTCGGGACGTTCGACCAGCCGATCTACCTGACCGGCGCCCCCGGCGATCCCCACCGGGTGTTCGTCGTCGAGAAGCCCGGGGCCATCGTCGTCCTCGTGAACGGCCGTCGAGTCAAGCGACCGTTCCTCGACATCTCGAAGCTCGTCAACGCGGGCGCCGAGGAGCGGGGTCTGCTGTCGCTGGCGTTCGCGCCCGACTACGCCACCAGCGGCCATTTCTACGTCGACTACACGGGCGCCAACGGGGATCTGCACGTCGTGCGGTACACGCGAGCCGCGAACGATCCGAGCCTCGCCGATGCCGCCAGCGCGAGAGGCGTGATCACGATCGCCCACCACCAATACTCGAATCACAACGGCGGCCAGCTCCAGTTCGGGCCGGACGGCGACCTGTACATCGGCGTCGGCGACGGCGGCAACGAGGACGACCCGAGGAACGAGGGACAGAACACGGACGTCCTGCTCGGCAAGGTGCTGCGCATCGCGCCCGGACCGAACGGCGGATATTCGATCCCCGCCGGCAACCCGTTCGCCGGCGAGTCCGGGCGGCGCCCCGAGATCTGGGCTTACGGTTTGCGGAACCCGTGGCGGTTTTCGTTTGATCGCCGCACCGGTGCCCTCATAATTGGTGACGTCGGACAGGACCAACAGGAAGAGGTGGACTTTGCACCTCGGGGCACAGGGGCCGGTGCCAACTACGGCTGGAGCATCTTCGAAGGGAACCGGCGGAACAAGCCCGGTAATGCGCCCGGAGCGGTGTTCCCGGTGCTCGTCGCCCTCCACAGCCGCGGCTTCTGCGCCATCATCGGCGGCTACGTGGTCAGGGACCGCTCGCTTCCGAGCCTTTACGGGCGCTACGTGTACGGGGACCTGTGCAAGCCCGGGATCAGGGCGGTGGCGCTGCGCCCGGCACACGCGACCGGCGATCGCGCGACTGGCCTGTCGGTGCGCGACATGTCGTCGTTCGGCCAGGATGCCGTCGGACACATCTACGCGGTGTCGCTCGACGGGCCCGTGTACCGGATCGCGGCGGGGTGAGTCGGCGTGACCGACGAGGCGAAGACGTCGGCCGATCAGGTCACCGAGATCAGAAAGCTCGTCGAAGATGCGCAGGACAAGCTCGACCAGGTCACTCGCGCGCTGCGCTCGCTCGAGCAGCGGATCAAGCGACTGGATCGCGACGAGGACGATCTGTATTGAGGGCCGGGCCTCGGGGGTCTTTTTATGGGGGTTTCGACCAGGGTTGGCGGCCGCTGACGCCATCGGGCGGGCGTTTGTGTGCATGACACGCCAATGCTCACGCAGTACCGGCGCGTCGGCGCGTCATCCACAGTAGAGGAGCCTGATACGCCAAATCCCCGGGATTCGCGAGGGTTTGGCGTGTCATGCACACTGGGAGCGCCGCGTGGTGGTCGGCCCGCGGCCGGCTCGGGTGACCGCCCGCGTGACGCCGTCGTTCGCTAGGGCCCGGGCGGCGGCGGGCGCCACGGCTCGCCGAACCGCCGTGACTGCTCGGGCCACCCCTGCGCGGTCATCTTCAGCTTGCGCATGGCCCCGGCCTTGAACTCCCACGGCACGCGCCGGTACAGCGGCACGAACACGAACCGCCAGAACGGGCCCTCGTCCGCCAGCGCGGACTTCACCGTGCGCGACGGATACCGCCGCGCGACGTCCTCCATCGCCGCCACCCGCAGCACGTGCTCCGAGCGCGCGCGCAGCCGGCGCTTCTGATCCGCGAACGAGCTCATGCCGGAACCGCGTCGCGCTGGCGCGCCTTGTGCTCGGCCAGGCCGTTCTGGGCGGCGATCTGGATCGGCTCGTACAGGGCGCCGATCGGTGGCGAGTAGATGTTCTCCATCCAGGCCAGGTCCTCGAGCGTGGCGCCGCGCTTGCCCACGAACGCGAGGAAGTCGCACCGCTCCTTGATCCCCTCGCCACCGTGGAGCTGGGCGCCGATCAGCCGGAGCGTGCCCGGCTCGGCGATCAGCTTGACGTGGGTCCGGGCGGCGCCGGGGAAGTAGCGCGCGCGGGATACGCCGACGCCCTTGGCGACGACGTACGGGATCCCCATCGCCTCGGCGAGCGTCTCGCCGATCGAGAAGCCGCCGATCGTGTAGTCGCCGGACATGAACCCCCAGGGAATCCAAACCGGGTCATAGACGCGGTCCTCGCCGCCGGCGTTCGCGCCCGCGACGCGGCCCTGGGAGTAGGCGTGCGAGCCCGTCAGCCCGCTGATCGGGAGCATCGACAGCCCGTGCGGCACCTCGATCACGTCGCCGGCCGCCCACACGCCCGGCGCCGAGGTCCGCATGTGGTCGTCGACCACCACCGCCCCCGTGGTACCAAGCGAAAGCCCGATCGACGCCGCGAGTGAGGTGTTCGGCAGCTTGTGCAGGCAGATCACGGCGACGTCGCACTCGAGCTCGCCGTTCGACGTCGAGACCGCGCGCACGCGCCCGTCGGAGTCGCCCTCGAAGCCGAGCAGCTTCGTACCCATGCGGACGTTGACGCCAAGCTTCTCGAGCGCCTCCTGGGCGGGGTCGGCGACGTCGGGGTCGACGAGCTCGGACAGCATCCATGGCCCCTCGTCGATGAACTGAACCTCGAGCCCGCGACGCGCGAGGGCGCCGGCCATCTCGACGCCGAGCCACATCCCGCCGATGATCACCGCGCGCTTCATCGAGTCGAGCTCCTTGTCGAACTCGATCGCGCGCCGGATGTCCTTGACGTAGTGGAGACCCGCGAGGTTCGCGCCCGGGACCGCCGGCTGCTCCCAGTGGAACCCGGTGCACAGGATCAGCTTGTCGAAGCCCTCGTGCTTGTTGCGCGCGGTGACCGTGCGGCGGTCGAGGTCGATGTCGGTGACGGTCGTCTCCATGTGCATGTCGAGCCCGTCCTCGACGTAACGCTGGACGGTCGACAGGAACAGGTTCTGGAACTCGGGGATCTCGCCGCCGTGCGCGTACGGGATCCCGCACGGCGAGTAGGCGATGTCCGGGAACTCGCTGTAGACCGCGACCTGCATGTCAGGGTTGGTTCGCTTGGCGATCGTCGACGCCGCGGTTCCGGCGCCACCGCCACCGATCACGATCAGACGTTCGCTCATGGGGCTCCTCTCTCAGACTCAGGCAGAAACAGGTTGTGCTGCAGGGTCGCTGACCGCCACCGGCGGGGGTGGCTCTCCGAACTGCGTTGCCGCCACCTGCTGGTAGGCACCGACCGATCGCGCCACGAGCCGCGCTCCCGGCTCCAGGACCGGCAGCTGCGCGCGAGGGTGGATCACGTCGACGTTCAGGCACAGCGGCCCGGTGACCAGCGCCGGGCTCACGGGGCCGCCGGCCCCGAGCGCCTCGATCCGCGGTGGCGCGGTCAGCGCGCCGGGCAAGAAGTTCGTGCCGGCATCGCAGACGAGGCACCGCGAGCCGTCGGACAGCGTCTTGACCGCCACCACCGTGAACACGAGGTCGACGGCGTCGGCGACCAGCGCCCGCCCGGGCTCGAGCAGCAGCGTCCCGGCGAAGCCGCCGGATCGCAACGCGGCCGCCACCTCGCGCGCGTGTGAGGCGACCGCGGGCGCGCCCGGGAACCCGCCGCCGAGGTCGAGGACTCGGGTCGCGTGACCGGCGGCGTTCAGCGACCCAGCGAGGCGCGCCAGCAGCGCCGCCGCGCCCGCGTGCTCAGCCGCAGCGCGCGGCCAGTTGACGACGACGCGCCCGGTGGCCGGGTCGAAGTCGGTCGACACGAGATGGGTCGAGAGCGCCTCGACGGTCAGACCGAGCCGCTCGGCCGCCCGGGCCGCGTCCGCGATCTCGCCCGGCGCGATTCCGAACCGCGTGACCGCCCCGGTGAACGAGTCGAGCGCGACGCGTAGCCCGATCCGTCTCACGCCGTGAGCCGCGGCGCGCGGGAGCTCGTCGACCGAATCGGCGAGCACCAGCGCCCCACCGGCGCCGGCACGCGCCAGCAGCGCATCGGGCTTGGCCGGACCGTCGACCACGATCTTGCGCGGGTCGGTCTCGACGACGCCGATCGCGAGCTCGTACTCGGCCTCGCACACGACCTCAGCGCCCGCGCCGGCAAGCTCGGCCGCCTGCAGGAAGTCGACCAGGCGATTGGTCTTGTACGAGTACGCGAGGCGCGTGCATGGCCACTCCGTCCGCCACGCGGCGGCGAACGCGTCCAGGTTCGACCTGAACCGCCCGACGTCCGCGATCCACATGGGCGAGCGGCTCACCCGCGCCCGCCGATCTGCCGGGCGAGCCGCGCGGCCCGGTCGGTGCCCTTGCCCTCGAGCAGCGACACCACGGGCTCGCGCCAGCGGCCCGACGAGGCCTCCGCCACCGCGTCGGCGAGCACGCCGCGCAGATGCTCCATCGCCCACGCGTCGGGGCGCGAGAGATTGATCCGGATCGTGCTCGCCGCGGCGGTCTCGCCGAGGCCGTCGCCCGGGTAAACAGCAACGCGGCGCGCGAACAGCGCCACCATCAGCTCCTGGGCGCTGGTCCCGGACACCTCGAGCGCGCACGCGAGCCCGCGCTGGGGCCGGACCGCCAACCGCACGCCGGGCACGTCGTCGAGCGTCTCCTCGAGATGGCGGAGGTTCGCGACAATCGTCCCCTCCGCGCGCGCCAGGTAGGACTCGTCGGCGAGCGCCGCCAGTGCGCCGTGCTGTGAGATCAGGTTCGTGTTCAGCCGGGTGAGCGCCGCCTTCAACTGGAGGCAGCCGCGGACGAACCCCGGGGGCCCGCCGAGGAATCCGATCCGCGCGCCGGCCATCCCGTAGCAGTGCGACACCGACATCGCCGCGACCGCGTTGTCGGTCAGTGCCAGGGCAGGCAGGGACGCGAACGGAGCGTCGGGGTCGAGCGCCAGCGGCGCATGGGTGACGTCGTGTATGAGCAGCGCGCCGTGGCGGTCGGCGAGCTCGGCGAGCGCGATCAGCTCGTCGCGGGTCTGAACGGTCCCGTATGGGTTGAGCGGGTCGATGAGGCAGATCGCGCGCGTGCGAGGCGTGATCGCGCGCGCGACGTCGTCGGGATCCAGGCGGAACCCGGTCCGGGACGAGATCGGGACCGCCACCGGCACCGCGCCGGCGGCGAGCACCGCGGATGGAATGTGGAAGTAGCCCGGGTCGGACAGGATCACCTCGTCGCCGGGATCGACCGACGCCATCAGCACGAGCGCGATCGCGGCCTGGGTGCCCTCCGTGCCGACGACCTCGAAGCCCTGATCTCGCGCCCGGCCGAACGCCGAAGCGGCGGCGTCGCGGAGCGGCTCGATCAGATCGGGCGTGTACTGGTTCAGCGACTCGGGCCGGACCGCGCGGCGCATCGCCTCGACCGCGCCGTCCGGTGGTCCGCAGAAGCACGTGAGCCAGCCGAGGTCGACCCACTCGGCCGGATCGAGCCGCGTCGAGCCCTCCGGATAGATCGCCACCGGGTCGAGGCCGAGCACCGCGATCGCGTCCCGGTAGGTGACGTAGTTCCACATCGCGTGGTGGCTCGCGCGGATGCGGCGCAGGCGCTCTGACAGCGGCAGGCCGCCAAGCCCGGGGGACTGCGTCCACGTGAGCACGCTCATGCCGTCGCCGCCCCGGACA
This sequence comes from uncultured Solirubrobacterales bacterium, assembly GCA_963746695.1. Lineage (GTDB taxonomy): Bacteria > Actinomycetota > Thermoleophilia > Solirubrobacterales > Solirubrobacteraceae > Palsa-465. The sequence goes on from CAVVCP010000025.1 coordinate 165,103, forward strand.
GTCCGCTCGATGGCGACCGACCCCCGACCCGCCGAAGCCGACCCACCCTATAAATCCCAAAGCTGTCGGCCCGGATCGACGCCGGCTCGTACCCGGCCGCCGCCGCCCACCTGAGGATCGACTCGACCGGGCGCAGGCGCCACACGCACCGCTCGCCGCGGTGGTCGCGCCACACCCGCGCGATGTGCTCGATCTCCGGGTTCTGGGTCTGGACGTTGAACACGATCTGCGCGGGGGCGATCGTCTCGGCTAGATCCTGGAAGTGGCGCTCGATCAGCGCGTCGTCGTGGTAGATCCCGTACAGCCCGAGCTCGGCGACCACGTCCGGGGCCGGATCGATCGCCGCCAGCGCGTCCCGGTCGAACGCGCTCGCCTGCGCGAACGTGACCCGGTCGATCAGCCCGAGGCGCTCGGCGTGCGCGCGGGCCTGGGCGAGCGCGGCCGCATCGATGTCGGCCACGAGCGCCCGGGCGCTGGGGTGTGCCGCCAGAACCTCGAAGAGATACGGTGCGGGACCCGCGGCCAGATCGGCGATCACCGGCGCCGGGACCGAGCACGCGGCCACGGCCTCGTCGAGCGCGGCGCGGGCGAGCACGCGGATCTCACGGAACGCCTGGCAGGTTCGCCGTGCGAGCAGCCGCCGGTCGATCTCGCGCCCGAGAACCGTCCGACCCTGTGGCTCGTTGCCGTACACGTGGTCCATGAACGGGCCGGAGTCGAAGCCGTGCTCGTGGCCGACGCGCAAGCCCTCCGACAGCAGCGCGCCCGCGCGCGACGCCGCCGCCAGCGCGCCGAAACGCCAGGCTCGCGGCGAGGTGGCCGGGAGGTCCCGCTGGAGCTCGGCAAACGACGCGGCGTGCGCGCTGTCAGTGCCGGTAGGCATACAGCGGCGCCTCGGCGAGCTCGCGCACGCGGTACAGCTCGTGGGCGGTGGCGGCCGCGCCGTTGCCGGACTGGCCCACGCGCTCGCGCAGCTGGGCGATCGAACGATCGTTGTCGGCGCGGACCTCGGCCAGCACCTCAGCGTCGGCGGGCAGCTCGGCGACCTCGGCGTAGACCGCGAGCAGGTCGGCGAAGTGCTCGAGCGAGCCAAGCGCGTACGCGAGCGTCTCGTCGGTGTCGGCCGGCATTCGGTCGTAGATCGCCTCGCCCTCGGGCGGGCACACGTACAGATCCGGGTCGACGCCGTGGGCCTGCGCCCGCTCGCGGAACATCCGCGCGTGGCGGGCGTTCTGGTGCACGATCCCGGTGACGAGCTCGGTCAGGTAGGCATCCTCGATCGCCGGCACCCGGAGGGCGAACAGGTCGACCCACTTGCGCATCCCGTAGGCGTGGCGGGCGAAGGCCGCGCCGAGCCGGCCGCGAAGGATCTGTTCGAGTTGTGAGCGGTTGTCGATCACGCGTCTACCTTTGTGTACGACCGTCTACCGAAGTGTAACCATAGCTGAGCTCCACCCCGTGGGCAAGCGTGTTCGAGACCCAGCAAACGCGGCGGGCCGGCTCGATCAGCGCCGCCAGCTCCTCCTCGGGAACCTCGGCTCGAGCGTCGATCTCGAAGCGCTCGTAGCGAAGCTCGCGGCCCGCGCGCACCTTGCGGACGACCACCTGGAGACCGGGAAGCTCGCGGCCGCGCTTGCCGGCGGTGAACGCCAGCGCCAGACAGAAGCAGCTCGCGATCGAGGCGGCGAGCAGTTCCGTCGGCATCACCCCGGAATCCTCGCCGCCTTCGTCCACCGGCTCGTCGACGGCGATCTCGTGGCCGCGGGCCTCCACCCGCGCCTGGAAGCCCTTCACCCAGGTGGCGGTCACCGTGTCGCGTTCAGACACGGCCGGTACCGACGGCGTGCAGCGACTGAAGTAGCTCGTCATACACGCGCTCGTGCGCGATCGCGGCGCGCTCCCATGTGAACTCGCCGGCGATGCGGAGGCCACCCGCTCGCAGGTCCCCGCGCAGCCCCGGGTCGCGGCCGAGCCGAGCCAGCGCCGCTCCCAGCGCGTCGCCGTCGCCGACCGGAACCAGCACCGCGTTCTCGCCGCCAGAAAGGTACGCCGCGAACTCGTCGAGCTCGGAGGCCACCACCGGCAGCCCGGACGCGAGCGCCTCGAGCGCGGCCAGCCCGAAGCCCTCCTTGGTCGAGGGAAACGCGAACACATCGGCGGCCCGGTACAGCGACTCGATGTCCCGGTCCGGGAGGCTGCCGAGCACGCGCACGCTGTGTTCGAGCCCGAGCTCCCCGAGCCGCGCGTTGAAGCGATCGACCTCGTGGCGGTAGTCGAACAGCGTCGCGCCGCCGGCGACGATCAGCAGCGGGTCGAGCTCCGGCGCGAGCTCGCGCAGCCTGGCGAATCCCTCGAGCAGCGTCAGCGAGCCCTTGCGCGGCTCGATCCCGCCGATCGCCAGCACCGCGAAGCGGTCGCCGAGGCCGAACGCGCCCCGGTAGCGCCGGCGCTCGGCGGCGTCGCGCGGCGGCCGGTACCGGCGGGTGTCGACGCCGTTGGCGACGAGCTCGGCCCGGACGCCGAACTGGCCGGCGAGCCGGTCGATCCAGGGCTCGGACACGCACAGCAGCGCATCGGGGCGGAGGATCGAGCGGTCCTGGCACTCGACCAGCGAGGGGGAGGTGAAGTCGTCGACGTGATGGACCGTGCGGATCACGTGCGGGACGATGCCCGCGTCGCGGAGCTCGAGCGCGGCGTTCGCCGACAGGCAGTCCTGGGAATGGATCAGGTCGAACCGGCCCTCGGCGAGAGGGTGGGCCAGTCCGTCCCGGTACGCGGCGAGCATGGCCATGATCCGCTCATCGAATGGTGCGTCGCGGATCGTCTCGTAGCGGACGATCCGCGACGGGACGTTTGGCTCACGGAAGAAGTCCTCGCCCGGCGGCCCGAGCGCGATCAGCTCGACCTCGTGGCCGCGGGCCGCGAGCGCCTCGGAGATCTCGAGCGCGTGGACGACGCCGCCGCGCGGGCGCAGCGAGTACGTCAGCATCGCGATCCGCAGCCGCCTCATCGCAGTGCTCTCAGCGCCAGCCGTGCCGCCGCGGCGTTCGAGGGGGCGACGATCGCGCCGGCGTCGCTGAGCGTCTTGGCCTGGCGGTCGGAGTCCTGCGGGTCGTCTGGGGTGCCGCACACGTGGGCGACCACGATCGCGTGCTCGGCGGCGCGCCGGACGGCGTCAGCGATCCCGCCGGCGGGATCGGGGTGCGAGGCGAACCCGAGGACCACGTCGAGCAGCACGCAGCCGACGCGCTCGTCGCCGGCCGCCTGCTCGAGCATCCCGGTCCGGACCTCGAGATCGACCATCGGGTGGGGCCGGCCCTCGGTGTACTCGGCCTCGCCGAGGTCGAACAGCGCGTGACCGGCGCCGGGCCGGGGCGGGCCGTGCCCGACGTTGCCGGCGATCGGGCCGAGCTCGGGCTCGAGCAGCGTGACCGCCTCGTGCGCGAGCGACCCTCCGGTGTAGAGGCCGAGCAGCTGCCTCCCGGTGGCGACGCCCCGGCGCGCGTCGACCGCGCGCTCGAGCGCGGACTCGTCGGGCGGCTCGACCCCGGCGGCGGCGGCCGCTCCGGCCTCGAGCGTCGGATGGACCTCGAACGGAGCCTCGGCGCCGTCCCACCCGACGAACGACGCGACGATCCGCACCCCGTCAGGGAGATCGCCGGCGATCGCGCGGACGCCGTCGGGCGTCGGCGACTTCGACACCAGCAGCAGGGTGTCGGTGTGCTCGTCCTGCGCGACCAGATGCATCCCCTGGCGGAACATCAGGGCCCCGACCTCGGGCGACAGATCGCGCCCTCCGACGCCGACGATGTGCGAGACGCCGACGCCGGCGGCGTCGAGCAGGCACGCGCTCTCCTGGGCGCCGGTCCCCGCGGCGGCGACGATCCCCACGCGTCCCTGCCGGACCACGTTTGCGAACCCGAGGCCGATTCCGCCGAGCATCGCCGTGCCGCACTCGGGACCCATCACCAGCAATCCGAGCTCGGCCCCGCGGCGCTTGAGCTCGAGCTCGGCCTCGAGTGGGACGTGGTCGGAGAACAGGAACACGTGCATCCCGGCCGACAGCGCCCGGTGGGCCTCGAGCGCCGCGTACTCGCCGGGGACCGAGATCAGCGCCACGTTGGCGCCGTCGAGCTCGCGGGCGGCCACGGTCAGCGATCGCGCGCGCGACCGCTTCAGGGCGCCGTCGCCGCGCTCGCGCGAGCTCGAGGCCAGCTCATGCTCCGCCCACGCGAGCGCGTCCTCGGCGGCGCCGTTCTGGGCGTCGACCGCGATCACCAGGTCCCCGGGCGTCGCCTGCGCCGGCGCACCGAAGCCGGCCAGCGCCTCGAGGTTCGCCGGCGTGCCCATGCCCATCTCGCACCGCGCGATGCCGTCGCGCTCGCGGACCGCGCGCGCGATGCTCATCAGTCGAACGCTGTCCGCGTACCGGTTCGCGATGACGCGAACGTGCCAGCTCACGCCGCGGCGACCGTCGTCGGACTGCTCCACGCGGTGGCCGACGGACCCTCCGCATCGGTCACGATCCGCGTGCCCGCGGCGCCGGCGACCGAGTCGAGCAGCCGCTCCGCGCAGGTGACGATCGCCCGACCGCCGCGGTCGCCGCGGTCGCGGACGAACCTGACCGCGGACTCGACCTTCGGACCCATGCTCCCGGGCGGGAACTCGCCCTCGGCCAGCAGCCGCTCGGCGTCGGACACTGTGAGCCGCGACATGTCGCGCTGCCAGCGGGTGCCGTAGTCGAGCGCCACGCACTCGACGCCGGTCAGCATGACCAGCAGCTCGGCCTCGACGGCGTGCGCGAGCACGGCCGAGGCGCGGTCCTTGTCGATCACCGCCTCGGCGCCAACGAGCCGTCCGTCCCGGCGCACGACCGGGATGCCGCCACCGCCGGCCGCGATCACCAGCATGCCGCTCCGCGCCAGGGTCGCGATCTGCTCGAACTCGACGATCTCGTGTGGCCGGGGACTCGGCACGACCGTGCGCCAGCCGCGGCCGGCGTCGGGCGCGACCGTCAGCGCCTTGCCGGCGGCGCGGCGCGCGGAGCGCTCGTCCTCGAAGAAGCGGCCGATCGGCTTGGTCGGGTGCGCGAACGACGGATCGTCAGCGTCGACCCGCACGCGGGTGAGGATCGTCGCGGTACACACGTCGGGGTCGGCCTCCTCGATCGCGGTCTGGAGCAGGTAGCCGAGCTGCCCCTGGGTCATCGCGACGAGCGCGTCGAACGGCAGCGCCGGGACCTCGTCGCCGGCGCGGGAGTGCTGGACGTGCAGCGCGCCGACCTGCGGGCCGTTGCCGTGCGTGAGCACGAGCTCGTGGCCGGCGCGTTTCAGCGAGGCAAGCTCGCGCGCGATCACGGCGGCGTTGGCGCGCTGCTCGGCCCAGGTGCCGCGCTCGTGCTCGGCGATGATCGCGTTGCCACCGATAGCGACGACGATGCGCATCGCGCGATCCCTACCGCACGAGGGCTATGAGCCGCGGATCGCGAGCCAGATGGCCCGCGCCGGCCGGTCGTCGGGGTTGGCCCACGAGTGTGGGCGGACGGTGCGGAAGTGGATCGAGTCGCCGGCGTCGAGCTCGTAGGACTCGCCGTCGATCGTGAACGTCATCCGTCCGTCGAGCAGCAGCACGAGCTCCTCGCCGGGGTGGCTCATCGGCTCCGGCCCGCTGTCGGCCAGCGGCTCGAGGTGGGCCTCGGCGCCGGCGACCCAGAACGGTCCGTAGCGACCCGAGATGTTCTGGAGCTCGAGTCCCTGCTTGGAGGTGTAGAGCCGGGAGCGCTCATCAGCGCGGATCACGGTCACCGGGCGGGTCGCCTCGACCTCCTCGACGAAGTAGCCGACGCTCTTGCCGAGCGCGGCCGCGACCTTCATCAGGCTCGCGATCGTCGGCGTCATGCCGCTCTTCTCGATCTTGTGGACCGCGGCGGTCGACAGCCCGGCGCGCTCGGCCAGCTGCGCCAGCGACCAGCCGCGCTCGGCGCGCGCCTTGGCGACCTTGGCCCCGATCCCGGACACCGTCCGCTCGATCTCGGGGAGCTGGCTCGGGGCGGCGCGGAGGGCGGCGGTTCGGCTTGGCATCGCTTTCTGTGGTCGGCAGCCGCCCGGTGGCGTCGGCTGCGTCCACCATAGTACACGCGCTGGCAAGGCCGCTCTCGGTCCCAAAAGTCCGCCTGATTACCGGGAAAACCGATAATTCACGCGGCGGCCTTGACCTTCGGAGCCCGCGGCGCTAAGAATGCGCATCTACGATCCGATACGCGTACGCATCGCGAGGAGCGGACGCGAGAGACTCCGAAGGAGGCAGCAGTGGCGAACAACAGCGCTCTCGCCGACGCCAAGTCCGCTGGGACCGAGCTCTTCGACACCTCCGAGAAGGTGTTCGAGGACATCCAGGCGGAGCCGGGGGAGAAGGCCTACACGTTCATGCACACCGTCCCCTACGAGGGGTCGGTCGGGCTGGTCAACCTGCTCACGACAACGCGGCTGCGCCGGAAGGGGTTCGACACCAACCTGGTCCTGTACGGGCCCGGGGTGCTGATGGCCTCCGGCACGCGCGGCTTCCCACACGTCGGGGACGAGGCGTTCCCCGGCCATATGGCGATCAACAACCAGCTGAAGACGCTGCTCAACGAGGGCGCGCACATCTACGCGTGCCGGTTCGCCGCGGGAGCCCTGTATGGGTTCCCCGAGGACATGCTGCTGGACGGCGTCAAGCCGTTCCATCCCCTCGACGTGCTCGACTCGGCGCTGACGGCGTGGCGGCAGAAGGCATTTCAGCTCAACACCTGGACCGTCTGAGCGCGGACCGCGAGCAAGCCCGGGTCGCCGCGCTGGCCGCGTGGCGCCGAGCCGAGGCGGCCATCTACCCCTCGGTCATGGTGAACGCTGCCCTCTATCAGCAGTACATCCAGGTCGTGCGCGCGATCATCGACGAGCTCGGCGACGTGCGCACCGAGGATGACCTGGTCGTGGCCTGGCACGAGCGACGCGGGCTCGGCACCGAGATGGTGAAGCGCCTGTCGCCCTCGATGGGCATGATGATGGACCAGGCCGCGGTGACCGATGCCGCGTTCTGCCAGCGCCACCGCGAGATCACGCGCGAGCACGGAAAGGAGATCGCGCTCGAGCGGCTCGAGGCGGCGCGGCGGCGTGGCGACGAGTGGGTGCTGCTGTTCGACGACGTGACGCCGTTCGGGTCGCACCGGCTCGAGATGCACGTACGCAGCGGTCGTGCGCTCCACGCCTCCGCGCAGACCGAGCCGATGGGGGAGGCCACCTACGAGCTCGAGGTCGTGCAGCTGGACCCACGCGATGGCGCGTGGCTCCTGGACAAGCCGCCGCTGATGCCGAGCCGGCGGTACACGCGCCACGACGAGTGGGAGGCTCGCATCGCCCAGGCGCGCGAGCTCTTCGGAAAGGACTGAGGATGACGACTCACCCCAAGAAGATCATCGATGCGCACTGTCACATCGGCGAGATCCCGCCGTGGAAGTTCTACGACCTCGAGCACCCGGTGAAACCGACGGTGTACGACTACCGCAACACCGACGAGTTCGTCAAGAACCACCTCGACGAGTTCAAGATCGAGCGGGCGCTCGCGATGTCGAACTACGGCGTTCCCGTCCACGAGATCTCATTCGACCTGAACGACGTGGTGATGGATGCGGCGACCACGAACGATCGCGTGCTGGCCGCGATCTGGGTGTCATTCCTGCCCCGCAACGCCGAGATGACGCGCAAGGCGCTCAAGCTCGCCGGCGAGTCGCGCGCGGTCGCGCTCAAGACGACCTTTCTGCTCGGGGGCAATCCCGACCCCGGGACCTGGGACGAGGAGACGCTGGCGATCGCTGAGGAGTGCTTCGACGCGTGTGAGAAGCACGACCTGATCTTCCACTTCCACACCAGCCCCGGCGGTAACTCCGACATCAACAATTTCATTCCGCTCGTGGAGAAGTACGGCAAGCGGTGCAAGATCTACCTGGTGCACTTCGGCGGTGGCGTGTCGGGTCACATCAAGCTCGTTCCGAAGTTCCTCCAGTGGGTGCAGGACGGTTACAAGGTGTACACCGACACCTCGTGGGCGGTCGGGTTCGGCGCGCGCTGGCTGCTGACCGAGATCGAGAAGACCGGCGTCGGCGGCGATCGCGTGTTCTTCGGCTCGGACGAGCCGTGGTCGGACTTCGACAGCGAGTACTGGAAGATCAACGGAATCCGCACGATCTCCCAGGAGCTGAAGGATCGGGTGTTCTGGCAGAACTACGAGGAGCTGTACGCCGGTCGTGGCTGATTCGGTCCTCACCTTCCCGGACCTCGACGACCGTCAGCTGCTGGTCGAGTTGCAGTCGCTCGGCGTGCACGTGCAGGACGAACGCGACCCGGACGGCGGCGGCGGTGGCGCTTCCGGGCGAGGGGGCGGCCCGTCCGGACGGCGCGGCGGCGCCGGCCCGTCCGACGCCCTGTTCCTGTGGGTGCGCGGGCTGCCGCTGACCGTGCCGTGGCACGCGGCGTTCGTCGAGCGCTCGCCGTACACGATCCATCTCACCGACGGCGGCGCGGACCTGTACCGCGGCGAGGAGTTCGTGAGCCCGGTCAAGCTGCCGCGGCGGCCGCGGATCTACGACATGCAGACCGCCGATGGGATCCCGTACTGGAAGATCGCGCTGCTGCACCTCGACTCGATCGCGTCGACCGTGGTCCAGAAGTGCATCTACTGGGGGACCGAGGAGCAGTGCGGGTTCTGCGGCATCGAGCTGACGCGCGGCGAGCAGACGATTCCGGTCAAGACGCCGGCGCAGCTGGCCGAGGTGTGCACGGCGGCCCGCGACTACGACGGCGCGGTCGACGTGACGCTCACCACCGGCTCGATCAACCGGCGCGATCGCGGCGCGCTCTACATCAGCCGGTGCGCGGCCGCGATCAAGGACGCGTCCGGGCTCCCGATCCAGGTCCAGTTCGAGCCGCCCGATGACCTGGCGGTGCTCGAGCAGGTCCGCGACGCCGGCGTCGACGCGGTCGGGATCCACATCGAGACGTTCGATCCCGATGTGCTCGAGCGGGTCGCCGCCGGCAAGGCCAAGTGCGGCGTCGAGGGTTACTTCCGCTGCTGGGAGCGCGCGGTCGAGGTGTTCGGCCGTGGTCATGTGACCACGTACGTGATCCTCGGCATGGGCGAGCGACCGGAGCTGATCGAGGAAGGCTGCGCCCGCGCGATCGCGATGGGCGTGTACCCGTTCGTCGTGCCGCTCCGTCCTGTGCCCGGGACGCTGATGGCCGACACCCCCGCCCCCGAGGCCGAGTACGTGGCCTCGATCTACCGGTCGGTGTCGGCGATGCTGGCCGAGTCGGGCCTCGATCACGTCGAGGCCAAGGCCGGGTGCGCGCGCTGCCAGGCCTGCTCGGGCCTGTCGGCGTGGGAGCGGGTGTTCAAGCGAGAGGAGGCGCGTGCCCGGGGCGAGCTCCCGATCCACACCGGCCACTAGCGTCGGTGCCGATGCGCTCGAATGCCGCGTCGCGTCCTCCGAGGAGGAGCTCGACGCGCACTTCGAGCTGCGCCGGTCGGTGTTCGTCTCCGAGCAGGAGCTGTTCTCGCACGACGACCGCGACGAGCGCGACGACGAGCCGACGACGCTCCACGCGGTCGGCCTGATCGACGGCGAGCCGTGCGGGGCGGTGCGCCTGTACCCGCTCGAGCCCGCCTGGCTTGAGTGGAAGGGCGATCGCCTGGCCGTGCTTCCGGAGCTCCGGACCCATCACCTGGGTGCCGAGCTCGTGCGGTTTGCGGTGTCAACCGCGGGGCGGCTCGGCGGAGAGCGGATGGTCGCGCACGTCCAGCTTCCGAACGTTCGCTTCTTCGAGCACCTGGGCTGGGAGCGCGAGGGCGACCCGGCGCCGTTCCACGGCACCGATCACCAGCTCATGTCGATCCGCCTGCGTCGGGCTGGGTGAGCGGCGCAGCGGTCGGGTCCGCACCAATGTGGGTTAGCGGCTCTCGACTCAGGTCCCACAGCGCTGCGGTGTGTCCGTCTGCACCGAGCGCCAGCACGCCGCTGTCGTCGAGTCGTCCGCAGCGCGCGCACGCAAGCCCGCGCTTGAGGAACGGCTCGGTGGCGCTTGCGGTGGCGCCCGGAGGCGCCACCAGCAGGAAGCCGAAGCTCGGGAACGTCTCGAGCCACCGCTCGATCGAGACGCCTTCGGGCCGGGGAATCTGCTCGAGCTCGAGCGTCGCGCCGCAGCCCGCGACCTCGAGCAGCTGGAGCAGCGATCCGGCGATGCCCGGCATCGACACGTCGCGGGCGGCGTGCGCGGCCCCGGACTCGGCCGCCTCGACGAGCGCCTCGCCGTCGTCGCGGAGCTTCGCGGGCGCGCGGTCTCGGAGCGAGCTGAAGAACGGCGTGTTCTCGGTGTACCGGCCCTCGAGGCAGAACGCCGCGAGGAGGTCGTCGCCGGGTCGTGCGTTGCCGGCGCGCAGAGGCCGGCGGGCGACCCCCGTGCACGACGCCGACAGCGCGGGCTCGTACCCGAGCGTCAGATGTCCGCCGACCACGTCGACTCCGAGCAGTCCGGCGGCCCACGCGAGCCCGTCGAGCACGGCTTCGGCGTGGCCGCGGTCGGGGCTCACGAGCATGTCGACGAGCCCCACCGGCCGGCCTCCCATCGCCCGGACGTCGGACACGTTCGTGACCACGGCGGCGGCGCCGGCGGCGTGCGGGTTCTCGCGGACGAACGCGGGATGGATTGCCTCGCCGCACACGATCAGGTACCCGTCGCCGTGGGGAATGGCCGCGCCGTCGTCGCCGTCGAGCGGCGCGCCGAGCCGCGTGAGCAGCGCCAGGTCGCGCTTGGCGGCGAGCGCCGGCGAGTCGCGGATGGTGGCGGCGAGCTGTTCCAGTTCGAGCGAGGTCATCGGCCGACGTCGTAGATAGCGGATTGAGGCTCTTGATGCACGGCGAGGTGCTGAGGAGGTTGGCGGCGGTGAACGTCGGTCTGTCGTCGTTCGCCGACGCGCTCGAGTCCCAGGGCGCGCCCGTGGTCGACGTCGAGTGGCGTCCGCCGGCGCGCGGCGATCGCGACGCCGTGCGTGCTTTGGAGCTTTTGTGGGGTCGGCATGGGGACCTCGTGGCGCGCGCCAACGAGGAGGCGGTGCGGCGGATCGAGGCGGCGCAGCCCCGCGCGGTTACGGTCGTGCCGGCGCGCGAGGTGCTCCCGGTGCTCGCCACGGGTCGAGTCCTGATCCACTCGGGGACCGCGATCGAATGGGATCGGATCTGCGATCCGCAGCGCCGGGCGCTCGCCGCCGCGTGCGTGTTCGAGGGTTGGGCGCGGTCGGTCGATGACGCGCGGGCGCTGCTCGATTCTGGCGAGGTCGAACTCGTCCCCGGCAACGAGCACGGTCACGTCGGGCCGATGACCGGGGTGTGCTCGCCGTCGATGCCGGTGTGGGTGGTGAAGGACGAGGCGTCCGGGGCCCGCGCGTACTCGACGTTCAACGAGGGCCCCGGCCGGACGCTGTGGTTCGGGGTCGGGGACGACGAGTCGATCGAGCGCCTGCGCTTCTTCCGCGACGAGCTCGGGCCGCTGATGGCCAAGCTGCTCGCCCGCGAGGGCCCGGTCGACGTGTTCGCGCTCGCGGCCCAGGGCCTGCAGATGGGCGATGAGCTGCACATGCGAAGCCAGGCGACGGGCAACCTGCTGGTCCGCAACCTCGCGCCCGGGTTCGCGGCGCTCGGCGGCGAGCGGGCGGCGCGGTTCGTCGCGGGCAACCATCACTTCTTCCTGACGCTGACGATGGCGGCGGCGAAGTGCGCGTCGCAGGCGGCGAGCGGAGTGCGCGGCTCGAGCGTGGTCAACCTGATCACGCGCAACGGGACCGACATGGCGTTGCAGATCTCAGGCCTTCCCGGGCGCTGGTTCGGCGCCCCGGCAGCCCCCGTGCAGGACGCGCTGCTCCGCGAGGGCTTCACCGACGCGGACGCCGCCCTCGACATCGGCGACTCGGCGGTGATCGAGTGCATCGGGCTGGGCGGGATGGCGGTCGCGGCTTCCCCGGCGGTGGCCGCGTTCTTCGGTGGCGGCGCGGCCGACGCGATCGCGCGTACGGAACTGATGGGCCAGATCACCGTCGGCCGCTCGCGCCGGTTCACGATCCCGGCGGTCGACTTCGCGGGCACGCCGGTCGGGATCGACGCCCGCCTGGCCGCCGAGCTCGACATCACCCCGCAGATCACGACCGGGGTCCTCCACGCCTCGAGCGGCGCCGGCCAGATCGGCGCGGGGGTCGCCCACCAGCCGGTCGAGCCGTTCCGGGCCGCCGTGCTCGCGCTGGCCGAGGACCTCGATCGGTGAGCGAGGCCCGCGCCCTGTACGCCGGACCCGGGGCGCGCCGGGCGCTCGTCGACGGCGCGCGCGGGCAGGTCGAGCTCGTGCTGCGGGGCGGTGGCGGGTACCTGCGGCTGGGATCCTCCGACTGGCTGCTCTTGGCCGGACGCGACCCGCCCTTCGGTCCGCTGTCGATCGCCGTCGACAGGCTCGAAGCGCTTGATCTGCATCCGGGGGCGCCGGCGGAGGTGATGCGCGGCCGGCTCCTGGTGGGCGACCGGGTGTTGTCACTCGAGCGGATGCGCGACCGGCCCTGCGCCGTAGCCGGCCCGGGGTCCGCCGCCGCTTGCGCCTCTTTGCCGCCCCCGCCGGCGTCGCTCGAGGCCGGCATTGCCGCGCTCGCGGCGGCGCGTATGACTGACGCGGTCCGGCTGCTCGCGGGCCTCGGCGAAGGGCTAACGCCCGCCGGCGACGACGTGCTCGCCGGCTATGCCGCGGCTCGGTTCGCGAGCGGGTCACTGATGGCGCCGGCACTGTCGACGCTTGCGTCTGGGCGCTCATCCCCTCTCGGCCTCGCCTACCTGCGCTGCGCTGAGCGAGGCGAGCTTCCGGACGCGCCGCTTCGATCGTGGGGCGCTTCGTCAGGAATTGCGCTCGCGTGGGGAATAAATGCCGCGGTCTTGCAGCTAAGTCGCGAGAGGGTCAATTGAGAGGAGTCGGTTCATGGCAGGTTTCCGGTTGGGCATCTATGTCTTCAAGGACGTGGAGATCGTCGATTTCGCCGCGCCCCATGGCGTGTGGTCGGTGGCGCGCCGCTACGACCCCGAGCTGGATGCGTTCCTGATCGCCGATGCGATGCGGCCCGTGCAGGCCCAGGCGGGGTTCACGGTGCTCCCGAACTACTGCTTCGACGACCGCCCGGCGATGGACGCGTTCCTGATCCCCGGCGGGTTCGGCACCCGCCAGGAGATGTACAACCGGCGGCTGCAGGAGTTCATCCGGTCACTCGACGAGGAGACCCTGCTCACCAGCGTCTGCACGGGCTCGTGGGTGTACGGGCGGATGGGGCTGCTCGACGGCCTGCCCGCGACCAACCGCAAGGAACCGGACAAGGTCGAGTCCGGTCCGTCGGGCAAGGTCCCGATCGACCGGCTGGCCGACATCGCGCCAGCGTGCCGGATCAGTCGAGCGCGCGTCGTCGATGCCGGGCGGATCGTGACCGCCGGCGGCATCACTTCGGGAATGGAGATGGGCTTCCACCTGCTCCGCCGGGCCGGGTACGGCGACGAGTTCGTCGACGACATCGCGCGTGTGATGGAGTACTCGGCCGCGTACGACCTCTACCGGGACGACCTGGAAACGGTGACGGGGTGAGCGATGACCCCGATGTTCTGATCGTCGGCGGCAGCCTGGTCGGCCTCTCGACCGCGCTGTTCCTCCGCCTCCACGGGGTCAGCTGCCTGGCGGTCGAGCGACACACCAGCACGGCGATCCACCCGCGCGCCGGCCACTTCCAGCTGCGCACGATCGAGATCCTTCGCGCGGCCGGGCTCGAGGAGCAGGTCCGGCGCAAGGGGGAGGAGCAGTATCACCCCGACGGCGGCATCAACAACGTCGAGTCGCTCGCCGGGCGCGAGATCGCGAGCTACTTCGCGAACCTGAACGCGGGCGTCGAGGAGTTCAGCCCGACCGTGCGGCTGTTCATCGACCAGGACGCGCTCGAGCCAATCCTCCGGTCCCGGGCCGAGGAGCTCGGCGCCGAGCTTCGCTACCGGGTGCAGTGCACGTCGCTGTCGCAGGACGCCGCCGGGGTCACCGCGACCCTGCGCGATCTCGATGCCGGCGATTCCGAGCGGGACGTTCGGGCCAAGTATGTGGTCGCGGCGGATGGGAACCGTAGCCCAATGCGCGAGCAGCTCGCGATCGCCATGCGCGGCCACGGCCTGCTCTCGAACAGCATCACGATCTACTTCCGCTCCGAGGTCGACCTGTCTCCGCTGCTCGAGGGGCGCGACCAGGGGGTCAACTACGTCACGAACCCGGTCCTGCGCGGGTTCTTCCGGCTGGACCGGACGGGCAACCGCGGCTTCCTCGTGGTCAACCTGGTCGGTGACACGGCGCGGCCCGAGATCATCGCGGCATACCCGGACGCGCCATGGGCGAACGTCGCCGAGACGATCGACGAGCGGCGGGCACTCGAGCTGCTGCGGGCGGCGATCGGCGTCCCGGAGATCCCGGTCGTGGTCGAGGACGTCGCGACCTGGCGGGCGGTCGCCGACAGCGCCGAGCGCTATCAGCACGGGCGCGTGTTCCTCGCCGGCGACGCCGCGCACACGATGCCGCCCAACGGCGGCTTCGGCGGCAACACGGGCGTGCAGGACGCGTGGGCCCTCGCCTGGAGAATCGGGCTCGTGCTGAACGGCGTGGCCGGGCCCGGGCTGCTCGACACCTACGACGTCGAGCGTCGCGCGATCGGCGCGCTGATGGTCGAGCAGGCGTATTCGCGGTACGTGACGAGGGTCGCGCCGTATCTCGGCACCGAGGGAATGCAGCCGCTCGTCGACGACTTCTCACTCGAGATCGGCTGTCGCTGCAACTCGGCGGCGGTCGTCCTCGAGCCGGGCGAGCCCGGAGCCATGGGGGACCTGGGGGCGCTGGGCGAGCCGCCGCTATACGAGCATCCGCGGGAGTCGAAGGGCCGCCCGGGCTCGCGCGCGCCGCACGTGTTCCTCGAGCGCGGCGGAGCGCGGGTCTCGACGCTCGACCTGTTCGGACGCGCGTACGTGTTGCTGGCGGCGTCGGGAGGCGGGGCCTGGCGCGACGCGGCGCGTGGCCGCGGCCGGCGGGCTCGGGTTGCCGCTCGACGCGTACGTCGTCGGCGGCGACGAAGTTGCCGACCCTTCCGTGCGGGTTCGCCGGACGCGTACGGGATCTCCGCGGCCGGCGCGGTGCTCGTCCGGCCCGACGGGATCGTCGGCTGGCGTGCCGCCGACGGCTCCGGCGCATCGGAGACAACCGCTCGGGCCGCGCTCGCCCAGCTGCTCTGCCGCAACGACCAACCAGGAGGGTGAGGAGATGACAATTCGCGCCGACATCGTGGGTTCGCTCCTGCGGCCGGACTATCTGGTCCGGGCCCGCGGGCAGTTCGAGTCCGGGGAGATGGCGCCGGCGGCGTACAAGGAGATCGAGGACCGCGCCGTCGACCAGGTGATCGCGATGCAGGAGGGCGCCGGGATGGACGTCGTCACCGACGGAGAGCTCCGCCGGCACACGTTCATCGACCAGCTGCTCGAGGCCGTGGAGGGACTGAGCCCCGACCCCGAGGGCTCCGCGAGCGACCACATCCCGGTTCCGTTCCACGACGAGGGGGGCGCCGAGCAGAGCGTGTTCACGATTCCGGTGTCGGTCACCGGCAAGCTCCGCCGCAAGCGGATGATGACCGTCGAGGAGTACGCGTATGCGCGCGCCCGGGCCCGCCGTCCGGTCAAGGTGACGCTGCCGAGCCCGCTGATGCTGTTCCTGGCCTGGTCACCCGGGCTGACGCGCGACGCGTACTCGGACCCGTTCGAGCTGTTCGCCGACGGCATGGCGCTCATGCGCGAGGAGGCGCAGGAGCTCGCGCGGATGGGCTGCCCGTATATCCAGATCGACGCCCCGGACTTCGGTCAGCTGATCGACCCGTCCCAGCAGACGTTGTGGGGGGAGGCCGGGATCCCGTTCGAGCGGGTGATGACCGAAGGCGCGGACATGCTCAACGAGGTCGCGAGCGTCCCCGGCGTCACGTTCGGGGTGCACATCTGCAAGGGCAACTACGACAGTCACTGGATCAGCGCCGGTGGCTACGAGTCGATCGCCTCGGCGTTGTTCCCGCGGTTGAAGAACTACGACCGGATCCTGCTCGAGTACGAGAACGAGCGCTCAGGCTCGTTCGAGCCGCTCAAGCAGCTGCCCGACGACAAGGTCGTGGTCCTCGGCCTCGTGTCCTCGAAGTTCGACGAGCTCGAGTCCCCCGAGCAGCTGATCGGGCGGATCGAGGAGGCGGCACGGTTCTACCCGCGCGACCAGCTTGCGCTCTCGACCCAGTGCGGGTTCGCCTCGGCCGGCCCCGGGAACGCGATCACCGAGGACGGGCAGGAGCGCAAGCTCCAGCTGATCGCGGAGGTGGCTCACCGGGCCTGGGGGTAGCGCGGCGCTGGGCTGGCGTGGGACTTTGGCGCTGGAGCTGACAAATGCGCAGCCTGAGCGCCAAAGTCCGGACTAGGCGAGGACTGCCTGGTCGTACTCAGATCGCTGCGGCGAATCGAACAGCTGCCAGCGCTCCATCCAGCGGTGGGTCCGGTCGAACATCTCGCGCGTGTAGGGCTCGAACACGATCCGCTCGCCGGGGCCGAACCGCCGGACGTCGGCAGACGCGCTCAGGTCCTCGGGCATCTCCTTGAGCCAGTGCCGCTTGTACGGCTCAGGCTCGAGGTCGAGCTCGGCCTGGGCCCGCCGCAGCGCGCGGAAGTACCGCTCGAGATCGTCGGTCTCGGTGTCGGCGCTGATCAGGAACCCCATCATGAACGTGGTGTCGACGAGCTTGCGAAAGCCCCACTGCTCGAGCAGGTAGCACTGGGCGCCCCACACGTTCGCAGCCGCGATCCCGCGGTCGCGCATCAGCCGGACGCGGTCGAACGGAAAGCCGACGAACGACATCTTGATCTCGTCGGGCGCGAGGAACGGCTCGAGGCCCTGGATCGCCGAATAGTGGCTCCCCGAGTGGTAGCCGACGCCGACCTCGACGCCGGCGAGGTCCTCCGGTCGCTGATACTCGGATTCCGGCGCCACGAAGATGCCGGACGTGCAGATCGAGTAGGCCTTGCCCCACATCCGGCCGTGTTCGGACGAGGCCGCCGCGTTGACGGCCCAATGGCAGGCGCCCGACACGTCG
Source organism: uncultured Solirubrobacterales bacterium (assembly GCA_963746695.1). Classification (GTDB taxonomy): domain Bacteria; phylum Actinomycetota; class Thermoleophilia; order Solirubrobacterales; family Solirubrobacteraceae; genus Palsa-465. Next base: position 182,350 of record CAVVCP010000025.1, read on the forward strand.
CACGAGCGCCCCTTCTCCATGTCCTCGAACGCGCCGCTGCGGGCCTGCGCCGGCGCCGCGTCGGCCGGCCGGACGGAGGAGGTGGTCAGCGAAGCTGCGGCGAAGCCCTGCGCGTCGAACTCATAGTCGAGCCCCTCGTCGCGGAAGAACCCCTTCTCTTCTGCCACCCACTCGTGGAGGCGGACATGGGGCTGGATCCGGAACTTGGCCATCGCGCTGCTCCTCTCTCGGCTTGCTCTCGCTCGTAAGAACTACCACGTTCGCGGAGCTAACTCGGTATGAGAACGGACAGGACGCGATCAGACGATCGGACCGAGTGGGTCCGCTGGCGGGCCGGGCGGCTGCGGAAAGCCGGCTTTCCCGCCGATCTCGCGCAACGAGGCTGGCCCAGGAAGACCGGCTCGACCTGCACGAGTTGCTCGAGCTCGTCGATCGCGGTTGTCCCCCGGACCTCGCGGCGCGTATCGTCGCGCCGATCGAGGACCAGCCGGAGCGGGCGTGAGCAATCTCGCTGCTAGCGTCCCGGCGATGGAGCAGGCGTCGGCCGTCAGGGCCATCGACCGCGACGCGGAGGGGCGCGCGTGGATCGCCGCCCTGCGCGCCAGCGGGGCCGAGCGAGAGGTCGCCGCGGCCAACCTGCACGCGATGCTGCTCCGCGCGGCGCGGTTCGAGCTCGGCCGCCGCCGCCGGATGCTCGCCGGGAGCTCGCGGGAGACGATCGACGACCTCGCGGTGCAGAGCGCGGACGATGCGCTCAGCGCGATCCTCCGAAAGCTCGACGACTACCGGTTCGAGAGCCGGTTCACGACCTGGGCCTACAAGTTCGCGATCCTCGAAGCCGCGGTCCGAAGCCGGCGTCGAGCCTGGCAGGAGCGCGAGCTTCCCACCGACCCGCAGGACTGGTCGACGCTCCCGTCACGAATGCTCGGTCCCGTCGAGGATCTCGAGATGCGAGAGCGGCTGCGCGCGATCGTGAGCGCGATCCGGACCGAGCTGTCACCCCACCAGCGCGAGGTCCTGAGCGCGCTGGTACTCGCCGACGTCCCGATCGACGTGCTGGCGGAGCGGCTCGGCACCACGCGCGGCGCCCTCTATAAGACCCTTCACGACGCGCGGCGCAAGCTGCGGACCGCGATCGGAGCAGAACATGACGGTCTCACCTGATTCACAGCGCACTCCCAGGCAAGTGCTGGCAGCCTGCTGGGTCCGTCGGGACCGGAGCTCACCTGCGAGGAGTGCTTCGAGCACCTCGACGTGTACGTAGAGCACGAGCTCGCGGGCGAGAATGCGCAGGAGCGCGTACCCGGGATGCGCGCGCACCTGCACGGCTGCCCGGCATGCGCCGAGGAGCACCACAGCCTTCGAGATCTGATCGCGAGCCAAACAGGAGGCGGGACACGATGAGCCAGCAGACATTCACGATCGTCGGCGCGAGCATGGCCGGCGGCAAGGCGGCCGGGGAACTGCGCGAGCAGGGCTTCGACGGACGGATCGTGCTGATCGGCACCGAGGACGAGGTGCCGTACGAGCGGCCACCGCTGACCAAGGACTACCTGCGCGGTGAGTCAGAGCGCGAGAAGGCCTACGTCCATCCCGCCGATTTCTACGAGCAGCACGACATCGAGCTTGAGACCGGCGCCACCGTCACCGGGATCGATGCGGGCGCTTCGCGGGTCACGCTCGACGACGGCCGCCAGCTCGAGTACGACAAGCTGCTGCTCACGACCGGCGCCGAGCCCCGGCGAATTCCCGTTCCCGGGAGCGAGCTCGACGGCATCTACTACCTGCGGACGCTCGCCGACTGCGACATGCTCCGCCGGCGGCTCGATGACAGCGCGCGCGTCGCCGTCGTCGGCGCCGGCTGGATCGGCAGCGAGTTCGCGGCATCGGCGCGACAGCTCGGGCGGGAGGTGACCGTGATCGATCCGCTGGCGCTGCCGAACGAGCGCATCTTCGGCCCGGAGATCGGCGCGTTCTACCGCGACGTGCACGTGCAGCACGGCGTCGAGATGCTCCTCGGCCAAGGCGTCGAGGCGTTCGAGGGCGACGGCGCCGTCGCGCGCGTGAGGACGAGCGGCGGCAAGGTCGTCGACTGCGACTTCGCCGTGGTCGGGATCGGCATCGTGCCGCGGACCCAGCTGGCCGCCGACGCGGGCATCGCGGTCGACAACGGCATCGTCGTCAACGAACGGCTGGAAAGCTCGGCGTCGGGAGTGTTCGCAGCCGGGGACGTCGCCAATGCATGGCATCCGTTCTACGAGCAGCACATCCGGGTCGAGCACTGGGCCAACGCGCTCAACCAGGGGCCCGCGGCGGCGCGCGCGATGCTCGGGCAGGACGTGAGCTACGACCGGATCCCGTACTTCTTCTCCGACCAGTACGACGTCGGCATGGAGTATTCGGGGTACGCGCCGAGCTGGGACGACGTCGTATTCCGTGGCGACCGCGACGGCGGCGAGTTCATCGCGTTCTGGCTGAGCGATGGTCGCGTCGTCGCCGGCATGAACGTCAACGTGTGGGATGTCAACGAGCACGTGCAGGAGCTGATCCGCTCCAAGCAGCAGGTCGACGTGGGCGCGCTGACCGACACCGACACGCCGCTCGACTCGCTCGTTGGCGAGCCGACCGCATAACGACCGCATAACAGCGTTACGTCCGTGTTAGATCGCGGGCCCTACAACTGCGTGTGTGTCCAGGTGTCGCCATCGCTGCTTGGCCGTCGCGCTCGCCGCCGGATGCGCGCTGGCGCTCGCCGGGTGCGGGTTCACCGGCAACTCGAGCGAGGCGGCGTCGAGCGGTGGGCCCGAGTCGCCTGCGGTGGCCGCCGACTTCCTCAAGTTCTCACAGTGCATGCGTTCGCACGGCGTCCCGAACTTCCCCGACCCGACCGGCCATGGCATCCAGCTCAGCCCCGGCTCCGGACTGGACCCGGCCTCGCCGGCGTTTCAGTCCGCACGGAAGACGTGCAACAAGCTCCTGCCGGGCGGCGGCGCGAAGTCCGCGGCCCCGCCGCCGCCTTCGGCCAGCGACCTCCGCGCGGCCCTCGCCTGGGCGCGGTGCGTCCGCAAGCACGGGGTGCCGAACTTTCCCGATCCGTCGGCGGGCGCCCACGCCGGCCTGTTCTTCCGCGGCGTCGTGTTTCCGGTCGGCCCGGAGTTCAACCCGCAGGCGCCGGCGTTCAAGCAGGCCCAGGCCGCATGCGGCGGCGGCCCCCTCGCCGGCCAGGGCTGACAGCGCGCGTTTCTGTCCGAGATCGAACACTCCGGGGCTACCTCGACATGCGACTGAAGGCGACGGCTAGGCTTCCGCGCCGTGAGCACGGTCTTCGACCCGAAGGAAGAGCTCGATCACATTGCCGAGTTCGCCGATTCGGGGGTACGGATCTTCCAGCGCCAGGGCTCGTTGGTGGGAATCCCCGGGACCTACGGGTTCAAGCGGTGGCTATACACGAAGTGGCGCAATCGCGGGAACGCCGTGTACACGTTCGTCGGGTCGCTGGTGGCCATCGGCCTGAGCGGACTCTGGGCGTACCTGGTCAAGCAGCCGCTCGTGTTTCCGAGCCTCGGCGCGACCGCGTTCCTGATCTTCGAAACGCCGATGGCCGAGGTCGGGACGCCCCGGAACACGATCGTCGGGCATTCCGTCGGGGTGGCCGCGGGCGTCGTCTCGCTCGCGATCTTCGGGCTGTTGAGCGCTCCCAGCGTGTACGTGTCCGGGGTCGGCCTGAACCGGGTGGGCGCGATCGCGCTCGCGGTGGCGCTGACCGGCGGCGTCCTACGCGTGATCAGGTCGGCGCACCCGCCCGCGGGGGCGACCACGATCATCGTCGCCTCCGGGCTGCTGGCCAAGCCCCATCAGATACTCGACATCCTGATCGGCGTGCTCCTGCTGACGATCGCGGGCTGGGTGCTGAACCGCGCGATGGGCGTTCCCGCGCCCGTGTGGGCCGCACCGCGTTAGGGCGGCGTTTGACAGGCACGGGGGCGCTGGCGTAGAACACCGCTCCATGCGGCGAATTCCAGGTAGCGAGTAGCCGGCCTTGGCGGCGGTGACCGATCTCGGACAGGTTCGCCGGACGCGCGCCCGGACGACGTCGGCGGCTGCGCGCGTGCTCGAGGTAGACCCGGATCTGGGCGCCGGGATTCCGGCGGCGCAATGGCCCCTTGCGGTTGGCGCCTCGCTGGCGCCGACATTCGCTTTCGCCCGCGGTCCGTGGCGGTTCGCGCCGCGCCCCGACCCCGGAGGATTCGGCGCGCTGTTGCTCGAGGGCCTGATTGTGATCCGGATCCACGCCGAGACTCGCTCACACATCGAGCTTCTCGGCGAGGGCGATGTCATCAGTCCATGGGTGGGGACGGGACAGGAGCTGACGCTCCCGACCGTCGTGACCGCCGCGGTCGTGTCCACGGCCAGGGTTGCGATGCTCGACCGCCGGTTCGCGCTCAGAACCGGTCGGTGGCCCGAGATCCACGCGGCCCTGTTTCAGCGGCTGATCGTGCGGACCCGCAGGCTCAGCCTGCAGTCGGCGATCAATGCGCTGTCCCGGATCGAGGATCGGCTCGAGGTGACGCTGTGGGAACTCGCGCTCCGGTTCGGTCGAGTCACCCCCGACGGCATCGCGCTCGACCTCCCGCTCACGCATTCGCAAGTGGCCGACATGGTCGCGGCGCAGCGGCCGTCGGTGAGCACGGCGTTCGCTCGCCTGCAGGATCACGGGCGGATCGCCAGCGTGGCGCGTCACCGATGGTTGATGCTCGGTGAGCCGCCGTCGATGCTGTCCTCGCTGGCGCAGCAGAGCGGGCTCGTGCCTTAGCGGTCGTTGCGGGAGTCGTGGTCCACTAGTCCGGGGCGCGGGCGCTGAGCGGCCGACCCCGCTACCTTGTCCGCACCGTCCGCAGCCGTTGCGGATCACGCGAACATGGAGGGATCACCGTGGGCTTCCTGGACAAGGCAAAGGCCGCCGCCGAGCAGGCGGCGACCAAGGCGAAAGAGGGCGTCGAGGACGTCCAGGCCAAGCGCAACCTGTCGCACGCCTACGAAGAGCTCGGCCGCACCGCCTATGACCTGCTCCAGTCCGGCCAGATCTCGCATCAGCGCCTGACGGCGCCGGCCGACGAGATCTCGAAGCTTCAGGCCGAGGCCGCCGCCTGAGGTTCACAAGGTCGGCGCTCGCCCGCAGTAGTAGATCGCGAACCGCAGCGCGCCGGGACCGGTGGACGTCGCGGCGCTGGGGACCGGGAAACAGTGATCACTAACCCACCGTAGCCGTGGGTCAGTGACTGTCGGAGACTGGACGACGAGGTGGAAGTCACCCTTGGCGATCATCGACCGCAGCGCGGCGAGTGACGGTTCGGGGATCGTTCCGGTGAACCCGCCGATCGGCAGGACCTCCCTGCCGCTGTCGTAGATGAACGGCGCGGCGACGGCCGAGGTCTGAGTCGCCATCAGATCCTGGTGGCCAGGGCTGGCGTTCTCGAGCGGCGGGAGGAGGGGCTCGGTCTGCCGGGCCACGCCCCCCAGCGCACGGGCGAAGTCAGACGCGACCACGCTCTCAAACGGCGTGTCGAACGGTCCGAACCGCTTCGCCACGACCGATATCGACGCGACCGCGGGCACCGCCACCACGGCGACCGCGGCCAGGGCGATTGCCCCCGCGCGGCTCAACACCCTCACCGGTATCAGTAGCGCTGCGATCGCCGCGACACCGAGCACGCCGACCGCGACGGGCAGGCCGCTGGGGAGACCCACGCCGTGCGCGGGGAGCAGCCAGATCGCGTAGCCGCACGTCACCGCGACGGTGGCGGCCACCACCCGCCGGATCGAGTGATTCGCACGGTGCTGCCACGCCAGCGCCCCGCCCATACCCAGCAGCGCGGCGATCGCGGGTGACAGCGCCGCGGTGTAATACGGGTTGACGGTCGTGCTGACACTGAACACCACGAGCAACACGATCAGCCAGGTTCCCCACAGCACGGTGCCGGTTCGCAGCAGCAGGTCATCGCGGCGCCGGCTGACGAGTGCACAGGCGGCGAGTGCGATCAGTGCCGCCGGGATCAGCCACGCCGTGTCGCGCCCGTTCGCGCCGCTGAGCAGGCGGTGCCAGCTCGCCGGCGCCGAGCCGAACGCGAGCCCGATCGACTTGGTCAGCAGCTGGTTCGGAGACGCCTGGTCGAGCCGGCCGAAGCCGTTGTAGACGAACACCTGGTTGAAGATCGAGTTCGTGCTGCTGCCGTCCACGTACGGACGGTGGCTCGCGGGCCATACCGTGACGAGCAGCATCCAGCTGACCGACACGGCCGCGACCACGACCCCGGCCGCGCCGAGCCGTGCGACCCGCCGGCCGAGGTCGCCCCGTGCACCGACCAGATACGCGAGGGCAAGCGCCGGCAGCACCAGCCAGGCCTCGATCATCTTGGCCTGAAAGGCGAGGCCGACCAGGATCCCGGCCACGATCAGGCTGCGCCGCCGCCCCGAGATGACCGCGCTGACGGTGGCGTCGGCCGCCAGCAGCAGCAGCAGAACCATCAGCGTGTCGGAGATGTTCCCGCGATTGAGCGCGACGGTTGCCGGCGAAAGCACGAGCACGCCGGCCGCGAGGATCCCGGCGACCGCGCCCGACAGGCGGCGGACGACTCGGTACAGGACGAGCACGCTCGCCATGCCCTCGAGGATCTGAGGGGCGACGATCGCCCACGCGTGCAGCCCGAACACCCGCACCGACAGCGCCTGCACCCAGAACGCTCCCGGGAGCTTGTCGACCGTGATCGTCCCGGCCGGGTCGAACGCCGCGAACACGAAGTTGTGCCAGCTCATCGACATGCTGCGCACGGCGGCCGCGTAGTAGACCTCGAGGTTGTCGAAGGCGCGCCATCCGTACAGGAAGCCCGCCACCACGGTCAAGGCCAGCAATGTGGGCCGGGCCCACCCGGGCTGATCTTCAGGCGACCGCAGCCACGCAAAGCCGCGCGGCCACGCGCGGCGGCGCGTACCCGATGCCGATGCCATCCCACCGAAATGTACGTGGCGAGGTCAGGTCCACGTAAGCCGTCTTATCGTGAACCTAACCGGAGCGGAGCCACGGCTTAGCGAGATCCGCGAGGATGTGTATCGCATGGACGATGCACAGCGCCGTGGCCAGGCCGCGAACCACGTCCGGGAGCGGTCATGGTCGATCGGGCGCGCGCTCATCACCGTGGTGGTCGCCGCCGCTTCGGTGGCGTTGCTTCTGTGGGTGGCGCCGCCCAAGTCGGTCATCGATCAGATCGGCGACATGAAGCTCGCGTGGGTGATCGTGGCGGTCGGGCTCGAGCTCGCGTCATGCCTGAGCTACGTCGTCGTGTTCCGGTTGTTCTTCCCCGAGCCGCCGCGTGCGGTCAGCTATCAGGTGTCATGGATCGCGATGGGGGCCGGGGCGGTGCTGCCCGGCGGGAACATCTCCTCGGCCGCCGCCACCAGCTGGCTCCTGCGCCGTCACGGGATCGGCACCGGGCGCTTGATCGGTCGTTGCGTGGCGCTGCTGTGCCTGCTGATCGGCGTGGGCTTCTTCGTCAACGGCGTCGCCGGCGCGCTCCTGTTCGCCGGCGTCCCCGGCGGTCCGCACGACCTTCTCCACACAGGAGGCCCGATTCTGGTGTCGATCGTCGTGCTGTCGCTGGCCGCGCTTGTGGTGCTCGCGACTCGCCGTGCCGGGGACCGTGCGCCACGCGCGGTGCGCGGATTCGCCGACGGGCTCGAGTCCGCGTGGGAGGCGTGGCGAGCCGCGTCGTGGCGTTTGCTCGGCGCGTTCGGATTCCTGCTGTTCGACATGGGCGCGCTGTGGGCCATGTGCGCCGCCACCGGCCATCCGATCGGCTTCCCCGCGGTCGTGATCGCCTACTGCATCGGCTACCTGGCCACGTCGGTGCCGATCCCGGCCGGAATCGGGGTCCTCGACTCGGGACTGACCGCCGCACTCGTGCTGTACGGCCTCCCGACCACGGCCGCGGTCGGTGCCGTGCTCGTGTATCACGCGATCGCGATCTGGGTGCCCGGCCTCGGCGGGCTGATCGCCTGGCTGCCGACGCGGCGGCTGACTGCCGCTGAGGTGCCGGTGGTTGTGTTGCCCGAGCTTAGGCCCCTCCGTCTCGCCAAGGCAGCCGACACGTCCGACTGACCGCCGGCGGCGCCTACCTCCGGGACTCGAGCAGCCGCAGCCAGATCTCGCTGACCGTCGGATACGACGGCACCGCGTGCCACAGCGTCTCCAGGGTCACCTTGCCGACGATCGCCGTCGTGGCCGAATGGAGCAGCTCGGCGACGTCGGTGCCGACGAAGGTGGCGCCGACGAGCGTCTCGGTAGCGCGGTCGACGACGAGCTTCGCCTTGCCGACATAGTCGTCGCGGAGCAGGCTGGCGCCGGCTACCGACCCGACGTCGTACTCGAGCGCCTCGACGTCGATCCCCTTGTCCCGGGCACCGGCCTCGGTGAGTCCGACCGATGCGACCTCCGGATCGGTGAACGCCACCGACGGCACCATGTCGTGGTCGGCGACGTCGGTATAGCGGCGCCCGTCGATCGACCGTCCCTCGGCGCGGGCCGCGATCACGTCTCCGGCGATCCGCGCCTGGTACTTGCCCATGTGGGTCAGCAGTGCCCGGCCGTTGACGTCACCGACCGCGTACAGCCAATCGCCGCCGCCGATGACCGCCAGGTGGTCGTCGACGTCGAGGTAGCCGTGGTCGTTGGGCGCAACCCCGACGGTCTCCAGCCCGATACCGACCGACGTCGGCTTCCGTCCGGCGGCAACGACGATCTCGTCGACCTCGAACGTCGAGTCGCCGGCCGCAATCGCGGCCGGACCGCCATGGATCCGGCCGAGGCCGTGGTCCTCGACGTCCGGGCGCCGCACCGATTTCACCCCGGTGCCGAGCAGGACCGTGATCCCGCGCGCGCGGAACTGCTCGGCGATGATCTCGCCCGCGAACGGCTCGAGGCTCGCGAGCAGCGACGACTCGGGCTCGACGATCGTGACCTCCTCGGCGCCGAGCCCGTGGAGCCAGGTAGCCGACTCGCAGCCCACAACCCCGCCGCCGATGACGGCCACGCGCCGCGGCACCTCCCGGAGGTTGGTGACGTCGCGCGAGGTCCACGGGCGGGCCTCGCTCAGGCCTTCCACCGGTGGGATCGCGGCGGTGCTGCCGGTGGCGATCACCACGGCGTGGCGGGCCTGCAGCATGCTGACGGCGCCGTCGTCCGCGGTGACCTCGACCGTTCTCTCGCCCGCCAGGCGCCCGCGGCCTCGCACGACATCGATCCCGGCGCCGGTGGCCCATTCGACCTGGCCACTGTCGTCGTGATCGTGGGTGAACCGATCGCGGCGGCCGAGGATCGCCTCGAGGTCGAGCGAGCCGGACAGCGCTTGCGCGACTCCGGGGACCGCCCGCGCGGCGTCCAGTAGCTCGACCGGGCGCAGCAGAGCCTTGCTCGGCATGCACGCCCAGTAGGAGCATTCGCCGCCGACGAGCTCGGGCTCGACGATCACGGCCGTGCGCGGGCTCCCCTGGATCGCGTACTGCGCGGCATTCTCGCCGGCGGCGCCGCCCCCGAGCACGACTACGTCCCAGGTCTGTTCGACTTCGATCGCGGGTGTGGACATGGCCCCACCCTAAGGGTTCGTCGCGGAGCGACGGGCCCTAACGCCGAGCTTATGCGGCTAGCGCTAGCAATCTTCCGTGGACTGTTGCATGTATCACTCCGGGTTGTGCCGGGGAACAGCCAGCCAGTGGTAGGCGGAGAGGATCTGCGGCGTCCGACGCGGCGCCAGTTGCTGATCGGCGCCGGCGGCGGCGCCGCGGCGCTCGCGGCCGGTGGCGCCGCGCTCGCCGCGGACCGGCTTCTGACCGGAGGCGCTCAGAAGCAGGCCGCCGGGTCGGCCGCGGCCCATGCGAGCGCGGCGCGGCGGTTCCACTCGCGGCCCGACCTGCATCCGCCGGACATCGACATCGCCGGCCGGAGCGCAGAGCCCGGATACGTGTTCCTCGGCCCGGGCACCCTCGGGGCCAGCCAGGGCGGACCTCTGATCGTGGGCCGGAGCGGCGCGGTCCTGTGGTTCAAGCCGCTGCGTTCGCCGATGTGGGAGACGAACTTCACCGCCGCGACCTACCAGGGCCGGCCGGTGCTCGCCTGGTGGGAAGGCGAGGTCCTGGTCCCGATCGGCTACGGACAGGGCGAGGGCGTCATCGTCGATGACTCCTACCGCGAGATCGGTCGGGTCCGCGCGGCCAACGGCCGGCTGGTCGACATGCACGAGTTCCGGCTGACGCCCGAGGGGACCGCGCTGTTCACGTGTTATCCGGAGATCCGGCAGGCCGACCTGTCGGAGATCGGAGGCTCGCGCGACGGCCGGGTGATCGAGTCGATCATCCAGGAGATCGACCTCCAGAGCGGACGTCTGTTGATGGAGTGGCGTAGCCTCGACCACATCCCGGTGTCGGAGTCATACCGCCCGCCGCATGATCCCTATGACTACCTTCACGCCAACTCGATCGACGTCGCCCCGGACGGCAACCTGCTCGTGTCCGGCCGCCACACGTGGACGATCTACAAGCTCGACCGCCGCACCGGAGAGGTGATCTGGCGGCTCGGCGGGAAGCGCAGCGACTACTCGCTCACGCGCGACGCGCGGTTCACCTGGCAGCACGACGCGCGGCGGGTGGACGACCGCACGATCACGTTGTTCGACAACGGCTACGACGGCCGGACCAAGTCCGAACCGCAGTCGCGCGGAATCGTGCTCGACGTCGACTCGACCCGCAGGACCGTGCGTCTGCGCCACGCCTACCTCCACCCCGAATCGCTGCTGGCGGACGCGATGGGCAGCGTGCAGGTGCTCCCGGACGGCCACGTCCTCGTCGGTTGGGGTTCGAAGCCGTACGCCACCGAGTTCACCGCCGACGGTGAGCTGGTTGCCGATGTCCAGCTGCCGCACGGCCTCCAGTCCTACCGGGCGTTCCGCCTGCCGTGGACCGGAGTGCCGGCCAACCGGCCCGCGGTCGCGTCGCGTCCGGATCCCGCCGCCGGCAGCACGATGCTGTACGCGAGCTGGAACGGAGCCACCGAGGTCGCGCACTGGCAGGTGCACGCGGGTCCATCGCCGGGACGCCTACGCCGGGCCGGCGTCGTCCACCGCCGGGGCTTCGAGACCCCGATCCCGCTCGACGGTGAGCACCGGTATGCGGCAGTGACCGCGCTCGACGCATCGGCTCGGCGCCTGGCTAAGAGCCGGACGATCCGACTTTGACCGATCCTGAACACACACCCGACGACGACACCGGCGATTGTCGCGGCGCGGGCGGTCGCGGCGCGGGGGGTGGTGGCGCAGATGGTCGTGGCGCGGGTGGTCGCGAGCTCCTCTCGCGGCGTCAGGTGCTGACTGCCGCCGGCGTGGCCGCGGGAGTGGCTGTCGGTGGTGGCGCGGTCGGTCTCGCGCAACTGCGCAAGAGCAAGCAGGACGACCCTGCCCCGAAGGTCGTCCGGCGCACGAACCGCAGACTCCGCTCGTTCCCTTCCAAGTCCACCGGCGCGTCGCCGAAGTTCCGGTCGCGCCCGGACCTTCACCCGGCGCCGGTCGTGACCGCCGGCACCGCCGAAGCACGGGGCTACCTGTTCCTCGGACCCGGCTCGACGGACGGGTTCACGAAGGGGCCGCCGAAGGGAGGCCCGCAACAGGGGCCGCAAATCGTCGACGAGCGAGGCGAGCTCGTGTGGTTCAGGCCGCTGCCCGGCGCCGCCTGGGCGACCAACGTTCGCGTGCAGAGCTACCGGGGCCAGCCCGTGCTCACCTGGTGGGAGGGCAAGGTGGTGAACCCGGGCTTCGGGCAGGGTGAAGGCGTCATTGTCGACGCCTCCTATCGCGAGGTGGCGCGGGTGAGGGCCGGAAACGGCCGCCAGGCGGACCTGCACGAGTTCCTGCTGACGCCGCAGGGTACGGCGCTGATCACGTGTTGCCCGCCGGCGGCGCGCGCTGACCTGACGCCGATCGGCGGACCGCGCGACGGGCAGGTGCTCGAGTCGATCATCCAGGAGATCGACGTGGCCAGCGGGCGGTTGCTGTTCGAGTGGCGCAGCCTCGACCACGTCGCGGTGTCCGAGTCCTATCAACCGTACGCCCAGCCCTACGACTACCTCCACGTCAACTCGATCGACCCGCTCCCCGACGGAAATCTGCTCGTCTCGGCTCGGGCCACCTTTGGCCTCTACAAGCTCGACCGTCGCACAGGAGCGGTGATGTGGCGGTTGGGCGGCAAGCGGAGCGACTTCAAGCTCGGCGAGGGCGCCGCGTTCGCCTGGCAGCACGACGCCCGGCAGGTCGGCGACGGGATGATCACGATCTTCGATGACGGCGCCGGGCCCGAGAAGGCAGAGAAGCAGTCGCGGGGGATCATCCTCGAGGTCGACGAGGCTCGGCGGACCGCCACGCTCGCGCGGGCGTACCGTCACCCCACCCCGTTGCTCGCCGCCTCGATGGGCAACGTCCAGCTGCTGCCCGACGGCCACGTGCTCGTCGGTTGGGGCGCTCAGCGGTATGTCAGCGAGTTCACTGCCGCCGGCAAGTGGCTCGCCGACGCGCGACTACCTCCGGGGCTGCTGTCCTACCGGGCGTACCGGTCCCCGTGGCGCGGAATCCCGCATTTGCCCCCGGCGCTCGTCTCGCGCCGAGACAACGACCCCGATCCGCCGGTCCTGTTCGCCAGCTGGAACGGCGCCACCGAAATCACGCACTGGAGGGTCGAGGTCGGGCCGTCGGCGGACCGGCTGCGGCCGTTCGGAATCGCCAGGCGGCTCGGCTTCGAGACCGGGATCCCGCTCAAGGTCAGCGAGGGCTATGCCGCGGTCACGGCGCTCGACGCGGGAGGCCATCCGCTCGCGCGTAGCGCGGTCATCCGGATCTGAGCGAGCCTGACGCGCTCCGGGCACGGTCGCCCGTCGCGCGGCCGCCGTCACGCGGTAGGTCTTCCGCGCGCGCGGTGGTGTGCGACCGGGACGCTCTCCATCGCCGGACGCCGGTTTTCCGGGTGCGCTTCGTACCAGCGGGCGTAGCGGCTCGCAAGCGGGGCCGCGGTGATTCCGTGTGCCACCACCGACAGCCCGACCGTCAGGTAGCTGACGAGCAGGATCGTGTCGGACCCGGGCAGGTTCGCCTGTTGGACGGTGATCACTGCGAACACGATCGTGGCGAGGCCGCGCGGACCGAACCAGCCGACGAAGCCGACGGTCTGCCGCTTGGCGCCGGTGCCGAACATCGCGATCGCGACCGGGAGCATGCGCACGATCGTCAGACTGAGCACGGCATAGAGCGCGGCCTGCCAGGTCACGTGCTTCAGCGCGGTGCCGAGCAGCACCGCGCCGAAAATCAGGAACGTGAGTCCGCCGAGCAGGCCGCCGAGCTCCTCGTTCAGGCGCGACGCCTCCTCTGACTCCTGGCCGGCGAGCGTTCCGAAAATCGCCCCGGCCACGAACGCGGCGATGAAGCCCGATCCCCCGAGCCCGACCGCGATCCCGTAGGCGAGCGCGGCGCCGGCGATCGGGATCACCTGACGCCACCGTCCGCTGATCAGGTTCCGGCGGGAGCCGATCACGATGACCGCGGTGGTCACCAGCCCCGCGGCCACGCCGCCGAGGATCCCGTAGCCGATCTCCTCGGCGACGATCGCGATCGCGTGGTGGCTCGATGCCATCTTGTCCTCCACGTCGGCGGCCCCGAGCGCGATCAGCAGGAGCGGCACGCAGATCCCGTCGTTGAGCCCGCTCTCCACGTTCAGCCCCTGCCGGATCCGCGAGGGCAGTCGCGGCTCGGTGACCACCGCCTGTCCGAGCGCGGCATCCGTAGGGGCGAGCAGCACGGCCAGGACGACGACCTCGGCAACACTCAGGTGCGGGAAGATCGCCGCCGCCAGTAGTGCACCGGCCACGATCGTGAGCGGCAGCCCGATACCGAGCAGCCGGAGCGGGACCGCGTACTCGCGACGGAGCACGCGCAGCTTGATCCGAGACGCATCCGCGAACAGCACCACGGCGAGCGTCGCTTCGGCCAGCGTGCGCACGTTCGCGCCGGACGGGGCGACGGTGATCTCGCCGATAACCAGCGGTCCGACGAAGAGCCCGAGCAGGGTGAACGCCATTGCCGGCGTGAACGGCGTGTCGACGAGGCGCCGTGACACACCGGCCACGAGGAGCACCGCACCGGCGACAGTCGCAAGCTCCCAGGTCATCGGACCAGCATCAGGACGAGCCGGCGAACGATTGGGATGAATCCTCCGTCGGGTCGCTCTCGGCGGCCAACTCGGCTTCGATCGCGCGATTGACGTTGCCGTGGATGTGGTCGGCGCCGACGAGCTCGACGATCCCGTCAGCCCGGAGCACGGCGAGCACATTCGGTTTCAAGCGGGCGAGTCGTAACGTGATCCCCTCGGCGGTGGCGAGCGCGTGGATGTCGGACAGCTTCGCCGCGCCCTGGGAGTCGACGAAATCGACACCCTCGAGGTCGAGCACCAGCGCGCGCGGCGCGGCCCCGAGGTCCAACAGGCCCCGGACGCGATCTTCGAGCGCCTCCGCTGTGGCGAAGAACAGGCCGCCGTCGAGACGCAGCACGGGTATTTCGGCAAACGTCTCGTCGCCGGGGTTCTCGTCGAGGTCGCGGAACACCTGAGTGTCGGGCTCGCGGCCGAGAAGCGGCATCGGCGGCTGGGTCGCGACGTAGATCAGCCAGCCGAGCGACAGGGCAACCCCGATGACCACGCCGGCGAGGACCCCGGCCGACAGCACGCCGATGATCGCCGCCACGGCGACCCAGAAGTCAAAGCGCGCGACGCGGTGTAGACGACGAAGCTCGCCGACGTCGATCATCCCGAACACGACCGCGTCGATGATCACGGCGCCCAGGACGGCCTTCGGGAGGTGTGAGAACAGCGGCGCCAGCACGATCAGCGTCGCCAGTACGAGCGCGCCGGTGATGAGCGAGGCAACCGGCGTCCTGGCCCCGGCCGACTCGTTCAGCGAGCTCGCGGACAGGCTGGTCGACACCGGCATCCCCTGGAACACCCCAGCGCCGATGTTCGCCATCCCCTGCGCCACCGACTCCTGGTTGACGTCGATGCGGTAGCGATGCCTGGTGGCGAACGCCCTGGCGTCGCCGGCGGTCTGCGAGAAGCCGATCAGCAGCAGGGCGACCGCCGCGATCGCGATCGTCGCGTAGTGATGCTTGACCAGGGTGAGATCGGGCAGCGCGGGGGCCGGAAGGCCGCGCGGCACGTGTCCGACCAGCGCAACCCCGTGCGCGCCGAGATCGAACACCGCGGACGCGACCAGCCCGCCGACGACCAGCACGAGCGCGCCGGGAACCGCCGGGGCCAGAAATCGCAGGCCGAGAATCACCGCGAGTGAGATCACCGCGACGAGCACCGTCGTGCCGTGCGCGTCGCCGAGCGACGAAAGCCAGGTTGCGAACTCGCGCCAGGCCGTGTCACCCTTCGACGAGGTGCCGGTGAGCTTCGGGAGCTCTCCGATGACGACGTCGACGGCGGCGCCGGCGAGGAATCCCGTCACCACCGCTTTCGACAGGAACCGCGCGATCCAGCCCATGCGGAGCACCGCGAGCAGAAGGAACAGGAGCCCGGACGCGAGCGTGATCGCGGCAACGAGCTCGGCCGCAGACTGTCCGCCGAGGCCGGTAACAAGCACGGCGCTCCCGGCCACCGCGGCGAGCGACGAGCTCGGTCCGGTCGAGATCTGCCGCGACGTGCAGAACAGCGCGTAGATGATCGCGCCGGCGGCCGCCGCGTACAGACCGTTCTGCAGCGGTACGCCGGCGATGCCCGCGTACCCGAGATTCTTCGGCACGACCAGCGCGGTGACCGCGATGCCGGCGGTCACATCGCCCCGCAGCCACTTGCGCTCGTACCGCGGCAACCAGCCGACGACCGGCACGAGGCGCGCCAGGCCCCCGGTGGTTCGAGCCTGCGTGGCCATGCCTACGTATACGCCGCCGGCATAGCCCCGACATCACCTGATCAGGATGAGGACGGCGAGGCCGTTGCCGACCGATTCGCGTCGCCTGGGCTCAGAGCCAGGCCATCTCGCTGGCGCGGATGACGGCCTGGGCGGGGCTCCGGACGTCGAGCTTGGCGTTGATGTTGTGCAGATGCGAGCGCACCGTGCTGACCGACATCTTCAGTTCCTCCGCGATGTTGGAGTTGCGCCTTCCGTTCGCCACCAGGCGTAGAACGGTGGTCTCGCGGTCGCTCAACGGCGAACGCTCGGCTCGGCGGTGCGCGGTCGCGGGCACACGCGGCTGATCGAACACGGCATCCCTAAGCGCATCGACCGGCAGCCCGCGATCGTCCGCCAGGCGCATCATTGCGGTGCGATCCACGGCGTTCCCCTGCGCGTGGTGCGCGACCATGTCCGCGAGCCGCACGAGCGCGGCCGTCCCGTTCGCCGGATGGGTGCTGTGATGCCTCGACACCGCGGCGGCGAGTCCCTGGGGAAGGCCCCACCGCTCGAGCATCAGTCCTCCGAGGCTCGCGTGATCGATCCCGAGCTCGCGCTGCTCGGCGCGGGCCCGTTCGGAAGGCGTGCACCGGGCGGCGTTCGGCGCGACGTAGCCCGGCCGGGCGCGAGCGAGGAGCAGCTTTCCGATGTCGTGCAGAAGCGCCGCAGCCACCACATCCTCGGTGTCGAACGGCGTGGTCATCTGCGCCAGCCGCTCGGCCGCTCGGGCGACAGCCTGGGAGTGCGCCTGGCAGTGGAGCAACAGGGCTTCGAATCGCGTGTGCCACGGGAACGCCGCGCGTGGCAGCGATGCGATCGTGGTAGCGATCTCCTCTGCGCTCAGCCTCGCGACCGCATCGGCGACGTTTGTGATCGGACGAGCGCTCGCGGTGGTCTGCGCGCGACGAAGAACCGCGACCGTCAGGCCGATGTCACGCTTGACGACCTCGACGATAGGCACAGGTCCGTCCGCGCGCCGGCTCGCCACCGCCGCGAGGGCCTGGTCGCAAGCTGGGCCAAAGGCGGGGATGAGGCCGAACTCGGCGATCGCGCCCGTCAGGTCCCGGGCGCGGGGCGGCGCCAGGCGGGGCGGCGTCGTGCGAGCCGGCTCCGCATGGGTCGCTCGCATGGGTCGGCTCCGCGTGGGCCGACGCCGTGCGGGCGTCGTCCCCGGGGCGCTCGACCGATCGCTCGGTGGCGCCGCCCTGGACGCGTCCCGCGGTCCTGCGCTCGCCGGCGATCGCGACGATCAGACAGTCGACGATCTGCGGATCGAACTGTGACCCGCGGTGCCGGCGGATGTAGTCGAGCGCTGCCACGGCACCGATCCCTGGCCGGATATGGCCGGTCGGTCGCGATCGCCACGAACGCGTCACATACCGCGACGATACGACTGGGCAGGGGAATCGCGTCGCCGTGCAGGCGGTCGGGGTAGCCCTGGCCATCCCACCGTTCGTGATGCGCTCGCACGATTCCGGCGGCGGCGGCGATCATCGGGAGCGACTCGAGCAAGTCGGCGCCGAGCGCGGGGTGGCGCTGGAGCAACGCCTGGTCACTCGGTGAGAGCACGCCGGTGTTCAAGATCACCGAGTCCGGCAGGCTGATCATCCCGATGTCCCGGACGCGCGCGCAGATGTCGACCGCGAGTTGCTCCTGATCATCGAGACCAAGGTGGCGGCTGACCTGGACCGCGAGCTTGCGGACCAGTGGAGTCCCGATGTAAACGCTTGGCGCTCGAGCTTCGAGCGCGACCTCGAGTCCGGCGGCGACCGGGGCGACATGGCGCCAGTCGTGCTCGTCCGCGGCGCCCCCGGCGCGGGGCGATCGACTCTCGCTCGCAAATGTGGTGCTCACCGCGTCTCTCCCCACGCTCCGGCGCAGCGACCGTCGGCCACCGCTCCCTGGTCCAACCCGCCCGGCGGCCAATGCCCCGGGACCCCACGTCGCCCGGGACCGTATATCAAGTGACTTGCGTTAGTAAAGGAGGCGTCCCTGGATGCAGGCGACGTTGCACAGGACCGGGAGCCCGAGGCTGTACGGAGCTTCACGACGGCGGGCACGGATCGGGTGATCGCGTCGTTTCCGCTGCCCTCGTCGAGCCGCATCCTGCCCGCGTGTCACACGTCCGGTCGCGCTGCTCGGGCCCCGTCACAAAAGCCCTGCAGACGGTTGGTTTTCAACTTGACAGGGGCGTTAGAATAGTTATGGGGCGGGTAGTACCCCCGCTGGTCGAAAGTCCAGGATGGACGACCGTAGCCAGCGACCTACAGCGCAAGCCTTTAGGGCAGGCAGAGTGCGAGGTGTCAGAGCCATGTATTTCACGGACGGTACTCACCTATACGAGATCGCCAGCCAACGAGCCGTGCAGAACCACGGGTTGGCACGAGGCGTCATCCGCTACGTGATCCTCAGGGATTGCGTCAGCGAGGCCACGGCAAGGGTCGATGACTTGCAGCTGGCCGCATTGTCCATAGTGCGTTAGATAACAGAGTTCTTACCTGGCGTGACCATCGGCTACGACCGCCGCCCGCGAGGAACAGGGGCGTGACCGACACCGGCACGCGTATGTGGCCGTCGTGGTGCTGCACGGTCTGACCGACCCCCAGCACGTCGATCGCGGCGGCATGGTCGTGCGGCCAGGGCCACTCCACGATCGTGTCCGGCTCATCTTCGCCGGAAAACAGGTCCCCGTCCCGCCAGAGCACGACGAGCGGACCGCGATCTGGGCGCTCCACGGTGAACGCGAATACATCGGGATGGCGTTCGAGCGGGACTCGAGCGACGGACTGGGCACCGTCGAGCTGGTGGGAAAGCCGTCGGAAGGCGTCGCCCGCCGGCTGGCGGCGCGCCGGCTGACCGGCGCCGTCGTGCCTGAGGAGCAGGAGCTTGCCCTGGAGCAGCTCCATCATCGTGAACGGGTCCTCGTAACCCGCGATCTCGGGAGCGAGATGCCAGCACACCGTCCGGCGAACGCCGGCGGAGAACGCGAACAGGTTCCGGCTCACGATCTCACGGCAGTTGATTCGATGGCGCCGTTCCTCGAGCTCGGGCGGACATCCCGCCATCAGCATCTGCAGAGGCCCGGGGAGCTGTGACATCCGGGCGTACAGCGCCTTCATCGCCCGCCGCTCCGGCGTGTCGACGCCGGCGCTCGCTGCGAGCCCTTCGGTGCTGAGCTCACCGGCGGCGGGGGCGTCGGTGGCGGCGAAAGCACTGGCCATCGTCTCGTGCAGCACGCCCTCGACCTCGGGCAGCTGGAACAGCGTCGGCCCGTTGTACTCGCCGACCACGACGGGACGGTCGTAGCCGTGCGCCCGCATCATCTCGTGGACCGTCTCGATATGGGCTGGGATCCGGGTCGGATCGTCGTAGAGGTGGATCGCGAACAGGTCGAACCAGCTGCCGCCGGTGGCGAGCACGCGGCCGAAGAACTGGCGCGGTGGATCTTCGGGAGCTGCGGAGAGGACGTCGTATCCACAGCCGCCGAGGACAACCGCAGCGCCGGGATCGGCGGCCCGCACCGCGCGATGAAACACCTCGAGCTGGGTTACGTAGTCGGTCGCGTCACCGGCCCAGAGCAGGCCGGTATTGCTCGGCTCGTTGTTGCACTGCCAGTACCGCACGCGGCCGGCGCAACGCGACACCAGAGCCGAAACGAAGCGATGGAAGGCCTCGTCGTCCTTGGCGGGCGATGACGGCAGGAAGTCCGTCGGCTCACGCGTCGCCCACGGCGAGCTCGAGCAGACCGTCACCCAAACCTCCTCCTGGCCGGTGAGCTGCATCAGGAGGGAATCGACGGCTGTCCAGTCCCACCGCCCGGGCTCCGGCTGCACCTGGCTCCAGTAGACGTAGACACGTACAAGTCCGGCGCCCAGTTCGCGGCAGGGACCGACGAGCTCATCCGGTGGCCCGAACAGTCCGTAGCTCACGCCGCGCGCGATGCCCATCCGAATATCCGATGGTTGAAACGGTGTGCATGACAAGAATCCTTCTCCTCCCGAACTCGTGCGGAAACGTTTACATCGTATACGAACCGTTTATGTCATAAACTTAGCCGCGATGGCGAAACGGTCGCACGATGCCCCGGCCCCGTTGATCTGGCTACAGCCGGACCCGCCCCGGCCGCGCGACCTCAGCCGGGAGCAGATCGTGCTCGCGGCCGTCGCCGTGGCGGACGAAGGGGGCGCCCACGCGTTGACGATGGCCGCGGTGGCCCGCCGTCTGGGTCCCTACTCGCCGATGGCGCTCTACCGCTACGTCTCGAGCAAGGATGGTCTCGTCGATCTGATGCTCGACCACGTCATCGCCGAGGTCGAGCTTCCGGCGGGGTTCAGTCGTGCGTGGCGGTCCGACGTTGCAACGATCGCTTCCGGCACCTGGGAGATGGTCATGCGGCACGGCTGGTACGCCCAGCTCGTGTACAGCCGGCCGCCGCTCGGGCCGAACATGATGCGCCGCACCGAGGCCATGCTCCAGATCCTGACCCGCCGAGGCGCATCCACTGACGATGCGATGACCTACGCGGCACTCATCGACCGGCACATCTTCGGAAGCGCGATGCAGGACGTCGAAGAGCGCGAGATGGAGCAGCGCCACGGCCTCACGAGCGCGCATGAGGTCGCGACCGCGATAACGGCCGTCCGCGACCTGGCGGCGGCCAGCGGCAACTATCCCATCCTGTCGGCGTGGATGGCCGATCCCCGCGTCGCGACCCCGACCGAGCAGTTCGAGCTCAGCCTGGGGTTCCTGCTCGACGGCTTAGCCGGCCAGCTGCGCCGGCGCAAGCGAATCTGACCTCGCAGGTAATTGCCAGGCGTACCGGTCGGGCCTAGCTTCCGTGGCGTCACCACGATCAACGAGAGGAACACGATGTCCGCCTATGCCATTGCCCACATCCAGTCGATCACCGTGGGGCCGCCGATCGTCGAGTATCTCGAGCGGATCGACGCCACGCTTGCGCCCTATCGCGGCCGATTTCTGATCCATGGGGCTCCGGCTGACGTCCGCGAGGGGGACTTCGCCGGCAATCTGATCGTGATCGCGTTCCCCGACCGCGACGCCGCCGTCGGTTGGTACGAGTCGCCGCGTACAGGGAGATTCTCCCGCTGCGGAACCGGCAGCAGCGACGGCTGGGTCATCCTCATCGACGGCGTTCCCGCCGATCATCGTGCCACCGACGTCCTCGGCGCCGGCGCCCCGTCGCCGCGTAGCGCAGCTCATCGCCGCAACCGCCAACCGCGCGGCGCGTTTCTGCCGCTCGGTCAGTAGACCTGGCCGGCTCGACATCGGATGTCTCGACGCAGGGCACCGCAGGATTTCCAGGCCTTTTGGATTCTTGCCCAAACAAGTTGGTCCGCGCCCTTGTTTCGCGTCGCCGGATGAGGTTATAGTCGCGGCCACATAGCCGAACCACTGCGGAACCGAACCGCGGTGGACGGGGAGCCCAAGTCGTTGGGGCGAATCAGCCGGTGTTCCGGCTGTAGCGGTCGCTGATCGCGAGCCCGTCAGCTAACCCCGCAGGCACGAGACCGGGAGTTACATATATATGACACCGCAACGGTCTGCGCGTGCGGTGGCGCCAAGCGATTGGCCGGCGTGCGATATGCGCACGCTGTTCAGCCGATGCTCGGCCGGTGACACGCGCGCTCGCGAGACGATCATCGTCCGGTTCCTCCCGTTGGCGCGGCGGCTCGCGCGCAGTTACGAGGGGCGCGGCGAGCCGATCGAGGATCTCTGCCAAGCAGCCAGCGTCGGGTTGGTCAAGGCGGTGGATCGATACTCGCTCGACCAGGGGGCTCATTTCTCCGCGTACGCGCGACCGATGATCCTGGGCGAGATCCGGCGCCACTTCCGCGACACGACATGGCGCATGCATGTTCCGCGCCCGATCAAAGACCGGGCCGCCCAGGTCGTTCGCGCCGAGCAAGAGCTGAGCACGGCCTCCGGGTCTGCGGTCGGCACGCGCGCGGTCGCCGCCCACCTCGGTCTCGGCTCCGCAGAGGTGGCCGAGGCGCAACGTGCGATCGAGGCGAGTCGGCCTAGATCGCTCGACACGCCCTACGGGGGGCCGGACGGCGACGGAGCCGCGCTTCGTGACGTGGTGGGTGCCGAGGACTCTGAGTACGAGCGGGTCGAGGTCTCCGTGGGGATCGAGCGCGCGGTACGCAAACTGGGACCCCGCGATGGGAAGGTCCTACTGCTGCGGCTGGGCTTCGAGCTCACTCAGGATGAGATCGCCGCTCGCGTCGGGGTTTCTCAGATGCACGTGTCCCGGATCCTGCGCAACGCGGGCGCGGCTTTGACCCCCTCCTGCGGACTGGCCGTGGCGGTGTGACGAAGCTGACTCCCGAGTTTCTCCAAGCGCGCGCCGCTGGCTAGCACGAGCATTCGCGCTTCCCCGCCGGCGCTCGTGATCTAGGCGCGCAGGTCGCGGCGCTGGATGCCGATCATCCCGAGTGCCGTGAGCACGAGGCTGACGACGCCCAGAACGATGATCCCGGCGACGTCGACGCCAGCGTGCGAGGGGGTCGTGGCCGGCGTAGTAATAGAAGGGGGAGAGGTACTTGAGCCAGTCGAGTGCGCCGACGAGCGGCGCGAAGCTGTTGATCAGCCAGCCGAGGATCGCCACGGCCGCGGCGGCTCCGGTTGCGAGTGATCGGCGGCCGGTGCCGGCTCCGAGGGCGATCGCAACGGCTCCGGTGGCGAACCCGAAGAACGCGAGCTGAACGGAGAGGGCGGTGATGTGCGCGAGGGTGATCCCTCCGCCCCCGACGGCCACGCCGACGATCAGCCCGATCCAGGTCGCCACCGCGATGATCAGGACGACGGCAGCGATCGCTGCGGCCTTGGCGGCGACCAGTCGCGGGCGGCGTATCGGATGGGCGAGCACCAGCCCGAGGATCCGGTCTTCCTCCTCGCCGGCGGTCGTGGCCGAGGCGCCGGTGATCGCGAGCGCCCCGATCACGAGGGGCCCGTAGATGGCGGCGATTTCGCTGCGGAACCAGCCGGTGATCGTGCCGTAGTCTCCGCCGCCGAGAAGGTTCGAGACGCTCTTGGGAACGTTGAGCGTTCCGATTGTGTGTCCAACCGTCGGGAACAGCGCACCGACGGCGGCCATCACGGCGATCAGCCCGACGGCCGCCGAGATCGCGGCGGGCAGTCGCAGGCGCAGCGTGATCCCGGCGACCGGCGAGGTCACGCCGCGCCGTCTGCCCGGTAGTAGTGCAGGAAGATGTCCTCGAGCTCCTCCTCGCGGGGGCGGATCGCGCGCACCTCGTGGATGGCTGCCGCCTTCACGACGGCGTCGGCGGATCCCTCGAATCCCACGGTCACGGTTCGTCCCGCGACGTGCACTTCGGTCACGCCGGGCAGCGCGCGGAACTCGCTCAGCATCGACCGGTTCGGCGAACTCGATCTCCAGCCGCTGGACGGCAACCTTGCGAAGGTTCTCCAGCGAGTCGACGACCACCAGTCGGCCCTGGCGAAGGATCGCGAGGCGCTGAGTGACGCGCTCGACCTCGGACAGGGTGTGTGAGGAGAGGAACACCGTGCGGCCCTGGGCGCTGACCTCGGCCAGCAGTGCGTGGAAGCTCTGCTGGACCAAGGGGTCCAGACCAGCGATCGGTTCATCCAGGATCAGCAGCTCGGGTTCGTGCATGAACGCCTGGACCAAGCCGAGCTTCTGCCGGTTGCCGGTCGACAGTTGTCGCACGGGGCGATCGATATCGGCGGCGAACCGCTCGACCAACGCGTCACGGACCCGCTGGTCGACCCCACCCCGGAGCTTTGCCAGATAGTCGAGCATGACCCGGCCGGTCAGCTTCGGATACAGCGCCAGATCGCCCGGCAGAAAGCCAACGCGGCGGCGGATCTCGAGGCTGTCCCGGACCGTGTCCAGCCCGAGCACCCGCGCCGAGCCCGACGTCGGGCGGATCAGATCGAGCAGCAGGCGCATCGTGGTCGACTTGCCCGCACCGTTCGGACCCAGGAAGCCGAACACCTCCCCCTGCCGGACCTCGAGATCCAACCCGAACAGGCCGCGACCCGAGCCGTAGTCCTTCGCGAGACCATTCGTCGCGATCACGGGAGCAGCGCTCACGACACGCGTCCCGGAGGCCTGCCCGGTCGATCCTCAGGCGGGGGCGCTCATCGTCGCCAGCAACGTCCGGATCTCTGCGCCGACCTGCTCGACGGCCGCGTTGCCGGCGTCGATCAGGTTCACGAACGAGAAGAAGTCGTGGAACTGGTCCTCGTGGTGGCGGTGGGTGACCGGCACACCGGCCGCGCGCAGCCGCTCCGCATACGCGATGCCCTCGTCGCGGAGCGGGTCGTATTCGGCGGTGATCACGATCGCCGGCGGCAGGTTCGAGAGGTCCTCGGCGCGCAACGGGGACGCGTCGGGCACCGAGCGCCAAGCCGGGTCGGGCGCGTAGCAGTTCCAGAACCACTCCATGTCCTTCGCCGTCAGGAACAGATCCGCGCCGCTCCCGTGCTCTCGGTACGACGCGTTCGTCATGTCGTGGTCGACGACCGGGCAGATCAGTACCTGGAGCGCCAGCTCGGGGCCGCCTCGGTCCCGGGCGCGGAGGGTGCAGGCCGCAGCTCATGTTCCCTCCCGCGCTGTCGCCGGCGAGGATCAGCGGCGCCTGCCCGAATCTGCGCCGCCACGGCACCGAGCGCATCCCAGCAGTCCTCGAGCGGCGCCGGGAACGGATGCTCCGGCGCGCGGCGGTAGTCCACAGCGACAACCCGGCAGCCCGAGCTCTTGGCCAGCAGCCGGCATACCGCGTCGTGGGTGTCCAGGTCGCAGATCACCCAGCCGCCGCCGTGGATCCAGAAGATCGTCGCCGTCGCGTTGTCAGGCTCGTACCGGCGCGCGCCGATCTCGCCCCCCGTCGTGGCGATCGTGAAGTCCTCGACCGTCGCGATCTGCGGGCCGGCGCCGATCAACTCGGTGATCATCCCGGTCGCGGCCCGAGCCTCCTCGGGTGTCAGCTCGTACAGCGGCGGCGCCCCGGACGCTTCGACACCAGCCACGAACGCCTTCGCCTGCGGATGAAGGGCCATCACTCTCTCCTGTCGGACACGTGGACGGGCCGAATCGTCGCACGCCGAGCGGGTCGCGAAAAGGGGCGTTGCGGATGGCGGCGGCAGCAAGTCCGGATTGATGTCGTTGATGTCGTGATCCATCCAGCGAGATCCCCGATCGGGATCGCAAGTACCCCAGCGGGAGGCGGCGTTTGAAGCGCCGGCACCCCGGCGAACCGCCCGCGCCGTCGCCTACTCGCGGGCCGGACGAGGCCCTCGCAAGCAATCCGAGGACAACCAGGTCTAGCGACCGCCCAGCATGCCCGGCATGACGACGACGAGGGAGAGTTCGACCAGGCGATCGGCGACACCGACCTAAGTCGCGCGACAAGAGCCTCACGCAGAGGAGCTTCGAACATGGGCACGGCTGGGCTCGAACCAGCGACCTCTCGCGTGTGAAGCGATTGAGCTGATGAGCGGATCGCCCGGAGTCGAGGGTTCACGGGGCAAATCGAGCGAGATGCCGGCTCGTCCGATCTACGCCGATACGCGCGGATGTCGATAGATAGCGGCACAAGACGAAGGCTTGTGCCACTTCTTTCTTCAGCGACCAGAGGTCGCCAACCTCCACGTCCTGGCCAGTAACGGTAGCTGCCTTTGCTTTGGTCGAGGACGAGCGGCGCGGCGAAATCGACGCCGTCATAGCCGCCGCCTCCCCTGTGAGCGGGCCGAGGACGGTACTTGTGCTTGCGGAGGAGCCGTTTGATCTTGGCGCGGATCTTGGCTTCTGTGGCGGCGCGGTCCGCTCAATCAACGCTGAGATCATGCGGATCTCTCGACGAACTCATGCGCGATCTTCGCAAGCGCTGGGTCGGCCTTCACGTCTTCGACGCCGTCGGCGAGCGCGTCGCAGAACGCGGCTTCCTCGCGGCTGAGGCTGAGTTGCTCGTATCCCGTCGCGCCGTCGCGCGTCGGAGGCGCCGGGCGTTTTCGACTAGGCGCTGCACCACTCCGGCGCGGGTAAGCTGCGTGAGCTCGTAGCGGTGGAGGACGGCTTCTACCTCTTCGCGGAACACCCTGGCCTGCGTTGGCTGGTGCGAGCCCGACTGCGGATCTCGTCGTTGAGGAGCTTCTCCAGTAGCCGCCTCTGGCAGCCAAACCGCCTGCTGGCCAGGCTGATCCCGGACGCGGCTGCTACCGCAGGAGGCGGACGCGATGTTCCTTGAGGATAAGCAGCGTGCGGGCGCCAGGCGCAGCGGGCGCGGAGAGACCGTACGCCCGTCCGACCCGTGCAAGGTCAGTTCATACCGCCCTGGTCCCAGCAAGCGATGGTTGATCCGGAAGTTCCAGTGAATGAGCGAGCGTCCGCGTGGTTGCTGACCGAAACTTACCAGTCCGGCAAACACGAGCCGGCCGTCACTAACGACCCGCATCACGCGCAGCGCGAGGACGCCAGGCTTCAGCAGCCGAGCGATGACAGTTGCCTCTCGCGATTCCGTTCCGTATACATGGAGCCCGAAGAATCTGGGGCCAGGTGACAGGTAGGTGTAGCGGTCGGCCCGTCTCGTCTCAGACACATCGCCGAGGCAGTCCGTCACCCTCACGAACATCGGCCCCGCGCCGTGCGTCGGCGCGACGGCTGTGGCCGCCCCGTCGGTAACGGTCGCGTCCGTTGCCGGTATCCCGCCGAAGAACACCTGGCCCGATTGCCCGCCGGTACAGCCGTAATCGAAACCCGAGCCCGTGATCGTAACGCGGGTGCCGATCGTCCCCGACCCCGGCGACACCGAGCTAACCACCGGCGCCGGATAAACGAACGTGGCAGCGCTAGATATCGCGGACAGATCGCCGAGGCAGTCCGTCACCCTCACGAACATCGGCCCCGCGCCGTGCGTCGGCGCGACGGCTGTGGCCGCCCCGTCGCTAACGGTCGCGTTCGCTGCCGGTATCCCGCCGAAGAACACCTGGCCCGATTGCCCGCCGGTACAGCCGTAATCGAAACCCGAGCCCGTGATCGTAACGCGGGTGCCGATCGTCCCCGACCCCGGCGACACCGAGCTAACCACCGGCGCCTGATAAACGAACGTGGCAGCGCTAGATATCGCGGACAGATCGCCGAGGCAGTCCGTCACCCCCACGAACATCGGCCCCGCGCCGTGCGTCGGCGCGACGGCTGTGGCCGCCCCGTCGGTAACGGTCGCGTTCGTTGCCGGTATCCCGCCGAAGAACACCTGGCCCGATTGCCCGCCGGTACAGCCCGTATCGAAACCCGAGCCCGTGATCGTAACGCGGTGCCGATCTTCCCCGACCCCGGCGACACCGAGCTAACCACCGGCGCCTGATAAACGAACGTGGCAGCGCTAGATATCGCGGACAGATCGCCGAGGCAGTCCGTCACCCCACGAACATCGGCCCCGCGCCGTGCGTCGGCGCGACGGCTGTGGCCGCCCCGTCGGTAACGGTCGCGTTCGCTGCCGGTATCCCGCCGAAGAACACCCGGCCCGATTGCCCGCCGGTACAGCCCGTATCGAAACCCGAGCCCGTGATCGTGACAACGGTGCCGATCTCCCCGACCCCGGCGACACCGAGCTAACCACCGGCTGAGATGCAGCCGCGGTTGGGTCGGCTAACGGGACGACAGGCGCTGGCAGTAGCGCAGCGGCAAGGACAACAACTGAGCCGACGGACATCTGAAACCTCTGAGTAAACGGATCCCCGACGAATCAACTTGCGAAGGTTGCTCAGCCGTGCGCCCTGACTCTCTCTCCTTCGCCTGGGCCTTCACGCCAT
This sequence comes from uncultured Solirubrobacterales bacterium, assembly GCA_963746695.1. GTDB lineage: Bacteria > Actinomycetota > Thermoleophilia > Solirubrobacterales > Solirubrobacteraceae > Palsa-465. Next base: position 210,194 of record CAVVCP010000025.1, read on the forward strand.
GGCTCTCACGGGCGACGCGCTCCGGATAGATCGAAGCATTCGAGTTCTAAACACCGCGGCGGCAAGTCTGCGGATTTCTCCAGATGTTTCCGCCCTGCCACCTCCACGCCCCCGAGCGGTCTCAGGGAGTCCAGGCTGACGCATCTTGAACGTTCTGTGATGGGCACGGCTGGGCTCGAACCAGCGACCTCTCGCGTGTGAAGCGAGCGCTCTCCCACTGAGCTACGCGCCCAGCGTGAGGCCGATTCTACGCGCCGGCGCCAAGGCGTTGAGCCCGGGCGCGCCGGGCGTCAGAGGCGGACGAGGTTCTCCACCACCAGGCCCCGGGTGACGCCACGGAGGTCCACGAACAGCGCGCTCCGTTCGGCGAGCGACGCAAAGTCGATGCCGGGGTGGGCGGTCGCGGGACGACGGCATCTGCGTTGGCGACCCGTCGTCCAGAGGGACGCTCTCGAGCCCGAGCATGGGTAGCGAGGGCACCGACTCGTCGTGGTAGCTCATGATGCCGCCGCGGCCGGCCAGGACCTCGATGATCCGCAGCGCTGGGGATTCGCGGATATCACCGACGCCGCCTTTGTAGCTCGCGCCAAGGATCATTATGCGCGAGCCCTTGACCGGCTTCGAGAGGTCGTTGAGCGCTTGCTCGACCCGCTCGGCGCAGTGGTAGGGCATGTGCTGGTTGACCTTGCCGGCGAGCTCGATGAACTCCGTGGACATGTGGAACTGCCGGGCGCGCCAGGTGAGATAGAAGGGGTCGACCGGAAGGCAATGCCCACCCATGCCTGGTCCGGGCTCGAACCGCATGAACCCGTAGGGCTTGGTCGCCGCGGCGTCGACGACCTCCCAGATGTCGATTCCCATCCGCTCGCTGAGCATCGCCAAACTCGTTGACGAGGGCGATGTTGACCGACCGGAAGATGTTCTCGAGCAGCTTGGTCAGCTCAGCCGCCTCGGGCGTAGAGACCCTGATCACCTGATCGCATACCCGGCTGTAGAGCTCGTCAAACGCGATCGAGGCATACGGGCGTGATCCCGCCGACCACCTTGGGTGTGGTCCGCAGCGTGTAGTCGGTGC
>CAVVCP010000026.1:0-76086 GCA_963746695.1 uncultured Solirubrobacterales bacterium
GCTCCGACCGTGGAGGGCTGGAGCGAAGAGATGTCGTCGGGTAATGGGTGTGTCTGCGAGCGGCACTACCACCACCCAGGTCACGCCGCGACCTCCCCGGCGGGGAGGGGCCTGATCGTGGCAGGAATCGGTGACGGTGCCGATGGCGGGGTGGTGCGCGACCGCGGCACCGGGATGCTCGTGCCAAGCGAAGGGCGATCCTAGGCGGGGTTTGGGCGTCATGGCAAGCTGGCGCGGACGACGGCGCTGGCTGCGCGCGGGTATGACTATCTGCCGATGAGCGACAACTCCGCGCTGTTGCTCGGCGTTGCCTTAACGCGTCAGGGGGACGTCGAGGCGGCTCAGCATGCCTTCCGCGAGGCGTTGAACGCCGCCGATGCGCTACTCGCTCAGACTCCTAGCGCCTACGACGAGCTCGATAATCGAGCGCTCGCGTTGTGCGGCCTGGCTCTGGTCGACGACCCGAACCGTTTGGGATGAGGCGAGCGAGGCGTTCCACGCAGCGCGCGCGGTCACGCGCGCTGATGGCATCGTCGGGCGGGTGCTGCGTTTGCTTGACGTTCTCTCCACCTGCGACAGGGCCGAAATCCTTGCCCCCGTCCGCTCCGTTGCGGCCGGTAGCGCTTGACTTCGAGCCAGTCGCGCCAATGCTCATGACCGCAGAAGGCGCCGGCGCTCGACAGCATCACGCCATGATCACGCGCACCGTCCGCCGCCGTCGAGGCCGGTACTGGGCAGCCACCTGCGCCCGCAGCGTCTGAGCTCGAGGCCCAAAAGTCGGCGCTCGAGATGCCGACCGCTTCTCGGCTCGTCGCTCGCTGGCCAACACGTTCTTCCTGACGATCAGCAGTGCCCTCGCGGTCCGACCTCTGCTCGTACTTTCGCGGTGGAGCGTTCACGCATTCGGGCCTGTGACGCGCTTCTCCGTTCGCCCGGGAGAGGTGGACGTCCAGATGTCCAGCATCGCGGTGGCGGTCGCGGCCGCCCCGTCAGGACAGCTGTCTGCGGTGGCGCTACGTGTCGCGCGGCCGTGGGCTGAGCTGGTTGATTGGTGGGTACCGCGCCGGTGGTTTGGTCGCGCCCGAAGGTAGGGTTCTGATTATGGGCGCCTCAGTCAGACCAAGTGTTGCGTGGGTGTTGCCGGCCGAGCCCTCCGCGGTGACGCTGCTGCGACGCCGAGCGGCGGAGTTCGTATCGACGGCAGGCGCCTCGGACGAGGTGACCCAAGCGGTCGCGCTTGCCGTGTCCGAGGCTGTCACGAACGCGGTTGTTCACGCCTACGATGCCGAGGAACGCGGGCACGTCCGCGTCAGCTGCAACCCAGATGGCGAGCGCTTTATCGTCGAAGTGGTCGACGAGGGCGCTGGCATCTGGCTACGTCAGGACTCTCCTGGGCTGGGGCACGGACTGGCCATGGTGGGCGCTCTGGCGCACACGCTCAATATCGCCCCCGGTCCGGACGGGCGCGGCACAGCTGTGACTATGACGTTCGGTCCCGTCTCCGGCCGCCCGCCGCAGCGCCCGGGTTGGAGCCTCTTTGCGGACTGGCACTCGAGACCGTCGCCGACGTCTCGTGCGTGGACCTCGTCCACGACGGCGTGCTGCGCCGCGTTGCCGCAGAGGTCGCCGACGATCCCGTGCTGACCAGTTGGCTGCGTGCAGCTGTGCCTCCCGCAAAGCCGGGGACGGCGACGTGGTCGGCGCTGCGCGAGGGCGGCGCGCGAGTCGTCGTCCACGACCCCACCGTCCCGCGTTCGCCCGGAGGGACTGGGGAGCGCCTGAACCTCACCTGGTGGATCGCGGTCCCACTCGAGAAGTCCGAGTGGAACGCCAGCGGCGCTCTGGGGCCTCGGCGGCCGCGCGGGTGGACATGCGGTACCGCCCGAGGAGGTCATCCTCATCCTCGCCGATGCCGCGCCGCGGCGACCTCGCGCAGCCTGCCGAGCGCGCCATCCTGCGCGGTCAGCTGATGATGGCTTGCACTTAACGTTCTCCTATCACCCTCGGCTGCCGACCGCCGCGTGCCCCGAGCGCCCCGATACTCCTCGCGGGGACATCGGCTACGACCCGGCGTAGCCCACCGCGATCCGTCCAGGTTTGCGCTGCTCACATGGTCGCTTTCGCACTCTCGCCTCGCGCAGAGCTCGCTATCGCGTTCGCCATTCAGGAGGTGTACGCCGCCGCGACGCCGGACGACCGCTTGGCCACGCATTCAGCTGTCTTGCCGCGGGTGGCGGACGGCTGCATCGCCGGGATGATGCGCAAGCCGAACCGCGCGGGGCTGACGTCAGACGCCGCGCTGCTGCTTCGGTAGGGCACCGGGCTCCTGGTTCGCCACGAAGGCAACCGCGCGCACCCAATCCAGCCGAGCGGTACGACGACGGAGACGCACGAACTTCCCGCGGAAGAACGTCTGTCGGTCTTGGATTTCAGGCCTTGGATTTAAGCGGGTAGCGCTCGGGATGCTCGATGGAGTCGATGGCCAGATCGACGTCGAGGTCGGGCCAACGGAGGTGTCCAGGCGCCGGCCGCTCGAGGCGCAAGATTGCATCCACTGGGGCGCGCTTGAACCATGGGAAATCTTCGAATGCGAAAAACGCAAGCCGCGTCCGTCGAGCAGCAGCCAGAAGCCGTGCTTGGAAATGTTTGTGACTTCAAGTGTCGAAGTGCTCGTGCCAGGCATCTCGAATCTCCTGCTCGTGATCCACGATCAACTTTAGGACGCGGCTCAAGTCCTGATCGCTCAGCCTCGACGTTCCGCGCGAGCTCGATCTGCGGCTCGATCCAGAACTTGGCCTCGCCATCAGACGACTGGACGTGGATGTGGAGTCGCTCTTCCTCGCGCGGGAAGAAGAAGAATCGGAACGGCCCGTCGCGGAAGACAGTCGGACTCATGCGCCTACGACGATGCCACGCAGTCCGGATGGGCCGCCAGCGCCTGGGGAAGAAGGCCGCGCCCGCTCACCCGACCGGGCCGCCCAACCGAACCGATGCTGTCGGGTGACCCGTCCGACCAGGGCGAACCTGCGGCGCTCGCCTCCCGTCTGCAGTCGCGCCTGGTCAAGTGCCCTCTCCGAACGCGCCCCGGAATCGACCGTGCGAAGGACTCGGGCGGAGCGTCCGCTTCTGCCCCGACTTGCTCTTTGCCAAGCCCTCCCGTGCCACGACCTGGGCGGAGCATCGCGCGGGCGGATGGGCAGTCAAGGGAGCCCCGTCAGAGGGCGCGAAGCGCGGGCCGAAGGCCCGACCTTGACGGCCCCGTTCGCCCGCGCCACAATTGCGCCCGGTCGTGGCAGGGGGCCTCGAACGGCGACCGCATCAGTTCGGGAGCCGCGGCCAGCGCCGCCGGGCAGACCGGACCCGGCGCCTGTCGCCCTCCTAGCGACGCCGACCGCAGTACGCGAAACGGGTCAACCGCGCTGTCAGCCCCGAGCGCCATGCGGCCGCTGCGAACCGTCCTGGGGTCGATCCGGGCGATGTCGCCGAACTCTTTGAGGAGCAATCCGAATGTCACATCGCGTTCTTGGGCTTCCGCGTCGCCACCCCGCCGCACTGACTCGGTTATCTGTAGAAGGACGTGTCTGCAGGGATTTCGTGGTTAAGGCGGCGAAGATGGCCGAAGTTGTCCGAGGACGCCTGGAAGATGTTCGAGATGCGCGTGGCCCTCAGGGTGGTGGGGCTAGAGAGTCGAGGACGTGCGCGTCGACGGCACCGCGGTGGTCGACGTCGAGGGCCGGTTCTCCTACAACGTGCGAGCTGCGCGAGGGTGTGAGCATCGCCTTCCTGCCCGGCGAGAGCGGTCAGCCGGAGCCGCTGCCTGCCGACCGCGGCTGCTTCTAGCTTTCCGCGACGAGGACGCGCCACCGTCGGCCTTCGTGCGGCGGTTGGTATCGGCTTGTTGAATGCCTTCTGGTATGCGTCGAGGAGGAAGGGCAGCATCTCGGCCTCGGGCATCGGTTTGCCGACTGCTTGGCGGCGAAGCATTTCGCTGCAAAGCTGGATGTAGGCCTCTCCGAGTGCGCCGGTCAGGGAAGCGGCGACCGCGGCGTTGATGAGGTTGATGCCGGGGATGACCTTGAGCAGCGACGCTGCAATCTGCCGGCCAGCGACAGCCACCCCGCCGCCACCGACAAGGCCGCGGATGAGGCTGACAGCCCCCTCGTTGGTCATGTCGAGGCCGAAGATGGCGGTGATGCTGCCGAGCATTCCGAGCTGCACCGGCAGCAGAACGGCGGCGTCGGGGACCGGGATCGGCGTGGCGCCGAACCCGGCGGCGGTGACGGTCGCTGCTCCAACAACGGCGCCGTCCCTGATTGACCTTCAGAGCGAATCACTACACCCTGGGCGTTCACGAACGCCCCTTTCACCGCCTCGGGGAGGATGTGCGTTGGTTCGCTCCACGAGCTCGTCCAGGCCCTTGGGCGGCATGGCCTGGCCGGCCAGTCGGCGTTCCTCGCGCGAGGGTATGCACGGGAGACCCTTCGATGGGTAGGTTCTCCTGCGCAATCGACGGCTTCCAGTGCGGCGGCGCGGGCCTCGTCAATGCACTGTGTTAGGACGAGAATCACGGGGACCTCGTCTGCGAGCGCGCGTGACGATTTCGATGTCGTAGTCCTGGATGCGCGCCTGGCCGGCATCGACGCAATACCAGGCTGCGTGGATGACCCCGTCTCGGGGGGCCTTTGCGCGAATCCGTGATCTGTTCTTGAAGTCGGCGGATGACCGCGTTCTTGGCCTCACCGAGCTCAATGCCGGGCGTGTCGAAGATGGTCACCGGGACCCCGGAGCGTCGTAGCGTTGCACGTGCTTGGGTGACGGCTTCCCGATGCCTTCCTCGGCAAGCTCGGCGCGGAAAACGGCATTGATGAGGGTGCTCTTGCCGACTCCGGTCTGGCCGCTGATGAGGATGTTGGCGTGCCCGAGCTCCTCGGCCTCTCGCGCTGGCGCGCTTCGCTGAAGTAGGCGGCCGGGTCGGCCGCGACCGCCTCGACGGTCGGCTCGCCCGTCTCCTTCGAGCTGGAGTGGTCTCCGGACCCGCGGCGCGTCCTGTCGGCCAGGTCCTGCGCGCCGCGAGACACAACGTCGCTGACGTCCTTCGCGCCCCGTTGCAGCCACGAGCGGCTCTGCCTCATCGTCCGTTCGAAACGCTCTCGCCGGTCACTCCCGTCGGCCAACTTTGCCTCCTCGGCTAATGAACGCCGGTAATCGTCTCATACCCAGTCATGACGTTCAGCCCTCCACAGCGGTTGCCATGCTCCCGTGGCGAATCGCCGGGCGGACAAGATTCAGCGTGACCGATGACAACGTCAGGCCGCCCTCGAAGCGCCGGGACCGTCACATCCGACGGCCTGATCGTGGAACTGCCGCCAGGGCCGCGGCCGCCGTAGACCTCCGGTGGCTACTGCGTGGCGCCGGACGAGCGAGTTCGGCTGATCGATGTCCGCGTCGCCGCGCCGCGGCGGGTGAAGTGCGCGGCCCAGTCGACGTCCCGGCCGCCCTCGCTCTAGGTTTACTCCGCCGCCCGACGAACGAGACGAAGCGTCGTCTGCGTGCGGCGTGGTCGCTGTGAGCGGAGCCGACCCCCTGCGCAAGCTCCAGTCGCCATGGTGTACTCGTTCGGTGTCGCCCATAGGCGTTCTCATCTCACGCCGATGGCGGCGAAGTCGACCCGTACGACGTTGTCCGCGCTGCGGCAGCGCGCGAACAGTGCCGACGGCGCTGGCGACGCGTGGCGTGGAGAAACTGCGCGAGGGTCTAGCGCCCGCGCTCTAACGCGCGACGTGGTTGCTGCCCTCTGCACCGCCGCATTTGTTCCCGCCGCCCGGGCCTGTGGTCGACTTTGTGCTCGCGGTTCTTCACCAGTGCGCCGAACCGCAGCGCCTAGCCGAGTGGTGCGCACTGGGGCGCTCGCTTCATAGCTGTGCTCACCTTGTTCTAACCGGACGAGCAGGGCTGGCACAGCCGGGTCGGAGGCCGCCGGGGACGCCGGCTGCCGCGGGCGGAACCGAACATGCCGTGAATGCATCGTCGGTCATCGGCTTAACGTAGCCCGCCGTCGGCCCGCGAACCGCAGCTGGCGGGCCGCCCCTGCCGCCGCTAACCTCCCGGGGCGAGGTAGGCGAGCATGACCAGCAAGCCGCCAGGTGAGAACCGCGACCCGCTGACCGTCGGCGAGGCGCTCGGTCGGGTGCGCCTGACGACCGCACTCGCCGTCCTCGGCGCCGTCCTCGCCATCATCGGGTCTCTAGGGCCGTGGGTGACCAGCCCGCTCGGGTCGGTGTCGGGCGTGCACTCAAGCGGCGACGGCTGGATAACGCTTGGAGCGAGCGTTATCGCGCTCATCCTGCTCGCCGCGGCCCGCGGACGCCGATGGGGGCTCATCGCCGCCTGGGTCGCGATGCTGGTCGCGCTCGCCGTCGCCTGCCTCGACGCCGCGAAGGTCATCTACGCCGCCTCGAAGGTGACGCTGTTCGGCCATCAAATCGCGAGCGCCGGCTGGGGCCTGTACGTGACCGCCGCAGGCGCGTTGCTCGCCGCCGTCGCGCTCGGCTTCACCGCCGTCTATACCCGCGAGGACGAGTCCGGGGCCGTGAAAACGCGCGACCTCCGAGCGCCTGCGCTCGCCGCCGTCGCGCTCGTCGTCGCCGGCACAGTCATCGGCGGCATCCTGCACGAGCACTCCCAGCTGAACACCGCCACCGCGGCCGAGCGCCCGCCGGCGCGGAGGGCCACGACCACGCCGACCACGCCGACGACTGCGACTACGCCCGCCAGTACCACGGCCGCAACGTCGACGGCCACGCCGGTCACCACCACGACGACGCCGGCCACGAGCACGACGACGACGGCGAGCACGACGCCGGTCGCGGGCGGATGCCTGCCGCACACGCACCCGGCGGCCGGCCAGTGCGCTGATGACCCCACCCAGACGGTGTACGGCACCACCGACCCGGATGGCGGCCAGGCGCAATGGTTCACCTCCCCGTCGGGCAACATCGGATGCGAGCTCGACGTCGGCCGCGGCGGCTCCCCCGATGGCGCGTACTGCCAGACGACCACGCCGCCGCAGACCGCGAAGCTGACATCCGACGGGCACGTCACCCCGTGCGCCGGGAGCACCTGCCCCATCGGCCAGGGCCCCGAGCAGCAGCGCGCCCTGCAATACGGGTACAAGACCCAGCTTGGCCCGTTCACCTGCTCGTCAGACGCGGACACCGGCATCACCTGCACCGCCGCCGGCGCCGGGTTCGCTATCAACCGCTCAGGTGTCAAGAACGTAGGCTGACCCGCCGTTAGACACCGCATCTCCCATACGGGGGAATACGCGTGCGCAGCCGCCCCGAGCGACCGTCGTCCCCGTGCTGTGCAGAGTTAGTCACCGGATCGGCGATGGGCGTGGGTTCACGCTCAGCGAACTCCTCGTCGTCATGCTCATCTCCGCCATCGCCGTCGCCGCCTTCGCGGTTGCGTTGCCCGTCGCGGGCGAACGCGATGAACCGTGGCGTGGCGGATGTTTTCACCGCGACCAGCTCGGCGCCGAGCACGCGAGGACAGCCAGGGCCTGTGGAGTCCTGTAGCCGCGTTTCGTCTCGTGCGCTGCCTGCCTGCTCGGCGGCCGGTGCGGGTGCTTTGCTCATGGCACCGGTGAAACCGGCCCAGCGGAGCTCGGTGCGCTCACACAAGTGCGGCGACGAGCTTGGGTCAAGCTCGGGCCCGAGGCGCCGGCTGACGAGCTCCATCACGCCCGCGCGGAACAGCGCGCGCGCAAACTGGTCGGGCTCGCGAACCTTCCATACCGCGCCCATCAGGTGCGCTACGGCGCCGGCGAGGATGTCGGCGAGCTGGCGACGCGCATCGCGGCTCGACTGGGTGACTGAGATACTCTGTAAGCCGACCGGCAAAACGACTCGATGCCGTGAAACTGGCGTGGGGCCGGCCTGAGGGCTCCAGAGTCTTCCCGGTCCTCGCGGGCCATGACGAGGTCGGCGGGCCGGCTCTCCACTCGCCGGCGCTGGCACGAGCACGGCGTCGTACCTCGCGCCGGGTGAGCGACCGATCGCAGTCGGTGTCCGGTTGCGTCAGTCCTCGTCCCGGTCGGCGGCTCGCAGTCTGGGCGGCCGGCGAGGCGTGGGCTCGTCGAGCTCCTGGGACAACGCTTCGCTCTCGAACCGGGCGAGTGCCTCCTCGCAAGAGGTGACGGCCGCGGCGGCCTCCTGCCCGCCGGGTGCATCGAAGTAGTCGCGCGCACGGATCGCGCCGAGCCACTTCTGATAACGGGCGAGGTCGGCGTCGGACTCCTCGAGCTCGGTGTACGTGGTCCGGCCGCGGCGGCGCTCGAGCTGCAGCTCCTCGTGGAACTGCCGTGTGCTCTCGACCACCTCGTGGTACTCGTCGGCCCGCTCCCGCTGGATCGCGTCTACGACCGCGGCCTCCTGCTTGGAGTCGGTCAGGCGGATGCGAAGCATCTCGCCGTGGCCGCCCTCCGCGCGCAGCCGGGTCACGAGCCGCGCCACGGTGCGCGTGGTCTTCGGCGTCGCCGGGAGCAGGCACACGGACTGCTGAAGGTAGTGAGCTCCCAGGCTGCGCAGCTTGCGCCATGCGTAGACCCGGAGCGTCGAGGTCCCGCCGGGCGGGGTGGAGACGGTGATCAACAACCAATCGCGGGCCACGGGACGGCCGTGATCCTAAATGTCTCACACGGTTCCGGTCACTACGTACTATACGTTTCATCCACAGGGCAACGAACGTGTCATCGCGGGTCGGGTGAACAACGATCCGAGACCGGCCCACGCTGTTACCATGAGAATGCACTATACGTTTCATAGTGAATACAGCGTGCGTCTCATCACGGGCCCGACTGCCGTCGGCTAAGCCATTACCTGACCTGTCAGGTCGCTAACTGCCCGGACGGTTAGTCCGGGGTTGACACGGCATCTCGGCCGTGTTAGGAGTGCCTCGGTTGGCTGTACCGGGCAGCCCAACGACCGGTGTAAATCGAGGGAGGTTTTATGGGTTTTCTTCTTCTCGGGGTAGACAGCTTGATCGCTTGCTTCGCTGTCGGGACCCTCGTAAGCCGAAGCTCGTGGGTGGCTTACGCCACGCTCTTCGGTGTATGCGACGCAGGTGGATTCCTGCTCGGGACCGCGTTCCATTGGAGCATCCCGGATGGAACGGCCAACGTTGTGGAAACAGCGGTCCTGGTCGGGCTGGGTCTGTACTGGCTCGGCATCGCGCTGTACGCGCATCGACTCGCCGAGGCTCGGTGGGTGTGGGCTCTTCCGTTCGTGCTGAGCATCGACAACATCACCTACGGTCTGATCGACCACGCCTGGTCTCACTCGGTGGCGGTCCAGGCCATTGAGCAGTTGGTCTCCAGCGCGCTGCTCGCTGGTATCGGCCTTCTCGCGAGCGCGGTCGTCATGCGCGCAATCCCGGGCAGGACGAAGCAGAACGCTACTTTCGCCTTCGCATTCGCCGGGGCCGCGTGCATCGTCGCGGCGCCGGTCCTGCTTGCCGTCGGCTAACCGACACGAGAGAAGCTTTCTGCCGCGATTCTGGTCAGCGGTTGCTCGGGCTCAAGTTCTCGCACGGGCACCGCTGGCCCGTCTGCGCCGGCGCTACGCGGCGCTCGCGTCCGCGCAATCGTCGGCCGCCGGCGTCTTTGGTTCCGGCGCACCCGCGCGCATCGTCGCCCGGGGCTCCCGGCCCAAGCATCAGTTCGGCTCGACCCGTGGCTCCCCGCCCAAGCACCAGTTCGGCTCGATCCGGGGACCCGGTGCCAGCGTTCCGGCAGAGTTCGATCGCCGCTGCGGCGGGCCGCCTGACCGAGGAAGGTCGATAACGCGAACGCGCCGGGCGATGGTCGCCCGTGTAGCGGTCGGGGTCCTTGTAATCGCTCCGTCGGTCGCTCAGCCGATGCTCGTTCACGCACTCTTGCGATGATCGGGGGGCAGACCACGTCAGTCGCGTGATCGCTGGCGTTCCGCACGAGGTGGCGCATGCGCAAAGCCAGAATGACCCGTCCCGATACGCCGAGAGCGCGTCGGGATATGCAGCGGTAACGCTCACGAGCCGACTCACGCAACCGTAGGAAGCGCCCGCTAACGCCAGCGGCGAGGCTTGACCCGGCGGCCGGGTTGTGTTTGCCTGCTCATGACGGACGGGGCGACCGGGGACGGGGTGAGCGAGGTGAGGGAACCATTGGACGAGTTCGAAACCGGGCCCGCCAGGGCCCCCAAACGAGACGTGGCCGAGCCACGAAGAGGAGGAGCTGAAATGAAGCTTCCGAGGAGGGGTCGCGGCATCGCCGCACTGACCGTGTCGATACTCGCGGTGGGGGCCGCGACTGCCGGGACCGCGAGCGCGAACAGCGAGCACGCGACGGTCAAGACGACCGTCCACCGCGCGATCGTCAAAGGGACCGCCGGACCGGTGACGAGAACGTTCTCGTTCATCGGAGCGCCCGGATCTAAGACCACCAACATTGTCAGCATCGACGGGCTGACAATCAACGCACGCTGTGGCACAGCCGGCCAACCCGTGATCTTCGCGTTCTCGAGCGTGGCCAAGTCGGACCTCTTGGGTCGCATCTTCGACGGGCTCGGTCGCCTGCACGTCATCCACAACACGTCGTTCGGCCCCGGCGTCAGCGTCGCTCTGTCGACCACCAGCGGAGACTTCGATGCGAGCGGTAGCGTCCTGTTCGAAACGCCCGCGGGGAAGGTAGTCACCGTGAACTACGGATTTGACAACGCGACGACACTCGGCAAGCAGAACGTCTGCACCGTCTTCGGCACCACTATCGCCTCCTGAAGCCCGGCTTGGCGCTGGCGGTCCGCCCCCTCGATGGACCGCCGGCGCCAGGGCGCTGAGCCGCCGTCGCGCATCGAACGTCAAGGCGACCGCGTGCAACTCCGCGACGGCGCGCTGCTGACCGCCGACGAGCAAGGAACGCTACAAGGACGCGAGGTGCGAGCGGACACCCGCGGCGATCTCGGTCGCGAACTCAGGGAATGGTCCGAGCTCTGCGTCGACGCGCTCGGTCAGTTCGCGCAGGCGGACCTCGCCAGCGGCGTGGCCGGCACGCACGATCGCCTCGACCGCGTCCACGTAGCCGAGCGAGCGCTCGCAGAAATCGATGGCTGCTGCGCCTGACATAGGCTCGTAGTGCGCGGTCAGCAGGAGTTCGGGCTCCAGCGCACGGACCCGGCGGATTGTCTCCCGGTACGCGGCCGCGTCGTAGTAGCGGGGCGGGATCAGCTTGGTGCCGGCGCGATCGTAGATCCCGTCGCACAGGACGGCGTCGATGATGATCGCCACGCGGTGTCGCGGGTCCCACAGGCCGATGTGGCCAGGGCTGTGCCCGGGTAGGTGGAGTACCTCGAGCCGCCGCCCCGCCTCGAGCCGGATCGTCTCGCCCCCGCGCAAGCCGAGATCGATCGGGGAGTCGCCGCCAAGCTGGGCGAGCATCTCGCGCCGTCCCTGATCGTCCGGGACGTCGAGCCCGTAGGCTTCGTACCAGAGGTAATTCTCGGCGAGCATCGCCGCGTTCGACTGGATCCACCGGCGATCGAGCTCGTGACACGCGAACAGCGCTCGCGGGTAGCGCTCACGCATCCGCCGGTTGCCGCCGCAGTGGTCGAGATCGGCGTGGCTGATCACGATCAGATCGGGCTCGGCGCTGACCTGCTCGAGCGCCGGCAGCAGGGCCTCGTCGGGGGTGTCAGCGAGCCCGGTGTCAACGAGCATCGTTCGCTCCTCGCCGATGAGCAGGTACTGCGCGACGAACCGCGGTCCGAGATCGGACTCGATCCGGTGAATCCCCGGTGCGATTTCCTCAAGGTTCATTGCCGGCGTGGGTCCGGGCGCGAGCCGCGGGTGACTGTGTAGCCGCCGTCGAGGTGGAGGATCTCACCGTTGAGCTGCGCGGCGTCAGGCGACAGCAGCCAGACAACCGCCGCCGCAACGTCGCCGTTGGTGGTCAGCCGTCCGGTCAAGGTGTCGTGCACCGCGAGCTCAGGGTCAAGGTCCGCGCGGGAGCGTCTGCTCGCGCCACCCCGGCGCGATCACGTTGGCACGAATGCCCCGTGGGCCATATTCGATCGCCGCGATCCGAACGAGGGTCTGAAGCGCGACCGCGGACGCACCGTCCGCTCCGCCGCCCGGGAACGGCAGGGCGCTCAGCGTTGTGGTGATCGCTACCCAGCGACCAGGCACGTCCCGCGCGAGCACCTCCCGCAGCCAGGACTGAAACGCCCAGAACGGGTCCGCGACCCAGCCATCGAAGTGTGCCTTCCACTCCTCGGCGCCAATGTCGGCGAGCGGCCTCAGCACCGGGGTCGGTCCGATCGTCACTAGCGCATCGGCGGCGCCTTGACGAACCGGCTCGAGTCCCCGCTCGCGGAGTGCGGCCTCGAGGAGATCGTCCGTTCCATGCAGCCGTATACGCATGGCTCAGTACTTGCCGATCACCAGGCCGCCGTCGACGCGCAGGTATGCGCCAGTGGTGTGACCGGCGCCGGAGCCGGCGAAGTACGCCACCGCGTCGCCGATCTCGTCCGGCTCCGTCGGCCGGTGCTCGACCGGGATCGAGGCTCTCGCAGCGGTGCGCATCTCCTCGGTGGCGAAGTCCGGCGAGGGATCGTTGATACGCGACTGCACCCAGCCGGGGCCTACGTGATTGACGGTGATCCCGTCCACCGCCCACTCGCGCGCCATCACCGATACCAGATGAGCGACGGCGTGCTTGGTGGCGCCGTAGACACCGAGCGTTCGGTGTGGCATCACGGCGTTGACCGACGAGGTGACGATGATCCGGCCACCCGTGCCCTGGCGGCGCATCTGCGCCGCCGCCGCTTGGCAGGAGAAGAAACAGCCGTGGAGGTTGACGGCGACGATCTGCTCGAACGCGTCGGGAGTCACGTCGGCGAGCTCTTGCCAGTAGGCGACCCCCGCGTTCGCGCAGCAAATGTCCAAGCGGCCGAGCTCATGCACCGTCTCGTCCACGACGCGCTCGCATTCGCGCGGATCTGAAATATCGGCGCTGATGAACGCTGACCGCCTGCCGAGCGCCTCGATCTCGCCGACCCGGTCCCGCGCCTCGTCGTCATGCGCAACGTCGTTGACCACGACGTCGGCGCCGCGCCGGGCTAGCGCCAGCGCGATCCCGCGGCCGATCGACCGCGCGCCAGCAGCTCCGGTCACGAGCGCGACTCTGCCCTGGAGCTCATCGGACGACACTCAGATCACCACCCGCAACTCGCCGTCGACCACCCGCACGTCGTAGGTCCGCAGGCGGATCTCGTCGAACGCGACGCAACGGCCGGTCGGGATGTGGAACTCGAGCGAATGCCACGGACACGTGACGACCTCGCCTTCCCAGATCCACGCGAGCTCCCAATCGGTGTGTGGTCCGAAGTCGATCGTCCCGGACACGCCCCCTTCGCAAAGGGGACCCCGCTGGTGGGGGCAGAGGTTGGGCAGGCCGTGGAACGTGCCACGGATATTGAAAATGCCGATCTCACGGCCCGCCACCCGCACGACGCGGTGATGGCCTTCGGGAAGATCCTCGGCCTTGCCGATCGGATGCTCGCGAGGCACGTTACGCGGGGGGTTCGATCCCGAAGAAGCGAGCGGCGTTCAGGCCCATGATCTTCCGCCGGGCCTCGGGCGAGAACGGCAGCGCGAACACGTGCCGGGGGTGGTCGAAATCGTGGTGAGGCCAGTCGGACGCGAACATCGCCTGGTTCTCGCCGTCGAACAGCTCGAACATCGCCACCACGTCCGCGCGGCGCTCGGGCTCCTCGATCGGCTGGGTCCCGTAGAAGAAACGGCGCATCGTGCGGCTCGGGCGTTCCTGCAGCAGCGGGACCTCGCGGCGGCGCTCGACGTACTCCTTGTCGAGCCGGTTGGCGATGAACGGGACCCAGCCGGTGCCCGCCTCCATGAAGCCGAGCTTGAGCTCTGGGAACCGCACCGGAACCGCCGTCTCGAGCATGCTCACCAGGTTCGCGACCATCGACAGCGGGTGCGCGAGCGCGTGCACCGCCAGCGACGTCCGGAACTGCTCGAGCTGGAACGGGAACGCCGGATAGATCGCCTCGACACTATGGATCACGACCGGCAGCCCGGCCTCCGCCGCGGCCCGATACACCGGGTCGTACATCTCATGGCCGTACAGAATCTTCAGCCCAGACGCGGGCAGGTAGACGCACGCGAACTCGCGCTCGCCGGCGTGCCGGCGGATGTCCTCCGCCCCGGCCTGCGGATTCTGCGGAGCGATCACGAGTGCGCCCTTGAGCGAGCGCTCCTCGGTCAGCCAGCGCTCGTGCAGCCAGCGGTTGTAGGCGCGGGCGAGCGCGGTGGCGAAGGCCGGATCTCGGACCATCGCGAGCGATAGCAGATGGTCGGGGAACAGCACCGCCTGGTCGACATGGAGAGCGTCCAGTCCCTGCCGCATCTCCAGCTGCCGAGGCCGCGATCTGGCGCCGGTTGGACCCGCCCGGGAACGGCACGCGGTACTCGGCGCGTGGCGAGATGCCCGGGAGGTCGAGATAGCGCTCCGGCACCTTGGCGATCTCCCGCAGCCCCACGTCCCATGGCGGATCGGCGTACTCCGCGAGCTCCGCCGGGTCCTCGTGCACGTGAACGTCCGCGTCGAGGACGAACAACTCAGCGAGCGTCTCGCGTGGTGTGGCCGTGGCTTCGCCCGGCGAGACGTCGGTCGCCATCGGCATATCCTAAGGCGGTTCGATGCAGGGCACGACCGGCAGATCGGATGGCGTCGCGGCCTTCCACGTCCACCCCGGGCATGCGTTCGAGGGCTTCGAGCTCATCGGGCATCCGAACACGACGCCCATGCTCGTCGCGCGCTGTCAGTGCGGTGAGGTGCTCGACGTCGCCGAGGCTCGCTTCGCTCCTTGCCCCGAGTGCACCGGCGGCGACTGTGTGCGCTGCGGGGGCACCGGCCGCGTCGTCGATCATGCGGCGCTCGAGTGGCGGGTGGCTCCGAGCGTGCCGTAGCGCTCAACGACGTCCAGTGCCCCGAGCCCCGACCGGTCACGGGCGACCGAGAGGACTATTTGATGGTCATCTGCCAGTGTGCGGTGGCGCCGCGGGTAGTTGCACCGTGACGCGGAGCCCCCCAGCGGTCCGCGGGGTGAGAGTGAGGGTGCCGTCGTGTGCTTGGCTGATGCTCTTGACGATGGCCAGGCCGAGGCCGACGCCGGCGTGGTCGGTGCGTATGCGTGTTTGCTGCCGCGCTGAAACGGCTCGGCAAACGTGGAAACCAACTGTGGGGCGAGCTTCTCGCCGGTGTTCTCGACGGTAAGCACCATGCTCTCGGGGTGAGCGCTGGTCGCGACGCGCACGGTGCCCTGCTCGCGCAGGTTGTGGACGATCGCGTTGTGCACGAGGTTGGTGGCCATCTGCAGCAGCAGCGCGTGTGAGCCGATGGTGGGGGTCGGGTCGCCGGAGGTCTCGATGGTGACGCCGCGCTTCTCTGCGAGCGGGAGGAGCGTTTCGGCGGCTTCTTCGGCTATGAGGGACAGGTCGACATGTTCTGGGACGAAGGACCGCTGGTCGGCGCGGCTGAGTACGAGCAACGCTTCAGTGAGGTCGATCGCTCGGGCGTTGACGGCGCGGAGGCGTTCGTCGAGCTCGCCGCTGTCGCGGTTCGGGTCGTTGCGGGCGACGTCGAGAAGGGTCTGGGTGATCGCCAACGGGGTGCGGAGTTCGTGTGAGGCGTTGGCTGCGAAGCTCTGCTGTTCGGCGACCTGCGCTTCGAGCCGCGCGAGCATGGCTGTCGAACGCGTCGGCGAGTTCACGGAACTCGTCTTTGCGGCCCGGTAGCCGGATTCGGTGTGGCAGCGACCCGGTTGCGGCAATGCGGGTGGCGTCGGTGATGCGAGTCCAGGGGGGCGAGCATCCGGCCGGCGAGCAGCCACCCTCCCACGAGTCCGAACAGCAGCAGGAACGCCATCACGCGGCTGCCATCGTCGCGAAAACGTGCGGAGGTGACGGACGTTGTGGAAAGTACCAGGAACGGGGGTGCTGATGAGCGCGACTCGGGCACGTAACGCGCAGGAACAGCCCCACGGCGGCGAGCAGCAAGTCGCCCGCGATCATGAGGAAGCCGGCATAGCTCAGCGTCAGCTTGAGGCGGGCGCTGAGACCCCGGAGTCCTATCCACGGTCGCCTCCCTCGGGCGCGAAGTCTGCTCCTGAGGTCGATGCGGTATCCGGCGCCGGCCACGGTGGCGATGATCCAGGGTTCGCCGAGCCGTTTGCGCAGTGCCGAGACCGTGATGCGCACGGCATTGGTGAACGGGTTGGCGTTCTCATCCCACGCCCGGTTCAGTAGCTCTTCGGCGCTGACGACACCGCCTTCGGCAGCGACGAGCACCTCGAGCACGGCGAACTGCTTACGAGTCAGCGCGACATAGCGGCCGTCGCGGTGGACCTCCCGGCGGAACGGGTCGACACGCAGACCCGCGATCTCTCGCACGGGTGGCCTGTTGTGGGCGCGCCTGCGGTCGAGCGCTCTGATACGGAGCACGAGCTCTCGGAGTTCGAAGGGCTTGGTGAGGTAGTCGTCGGCGCCGAGCTCGAACCCGGTGGCCTTGTCGTCGAGCCGGTCCGCGGCGGTGAGCATGAGGATCGGCATGCCGCTGCCGGAGGCGACGATGCGTTCGGCGATCTCATCGCCGGAAGGGCCGGGGATGTCGCGGTCGAGGACCGCGATGTCGTAGGCGTTGACGTTCAGCAGCCCCACCGCGGTGTCGCCGTCAGCGGCGATGTCGGCGGCGATCGCTTCCAGTCGTAGGCCATCGCGGATGGCTTCTGCCATATAGGGCTCGTCCTCGACGATCAACACACGCATGCTCCGATCCTAAAGACGGCACATATCGTCGGCATATCGAAAATCAGATACGTGCTGGCAACACCACGCTGCCTTGACTGGGAGGCGTGGGCCACAGCAAACCAGCGCGAACAGCAGCCTGGCGTACCCGATCGACCGTGTACGGCCGGCGTCGCCGTCGCGTGCTGCTTGGCACGGTACTCGCTCTACTTCTCGCCTACACGGCGTTTGCGAGCGCCCGTGACCTGCTCAACGAGCAGGACCGCATGCTCAACAACCCGTCGCCCGTCGGGTGGCCGGCGCGCGGTCAGGCGGCGTTTGTGCTCGGCGACGGCCGGCCGGCGGCGAGCCCGCACGAGCAGCCGGTGCCGATCGCCAGCCTGGCAAAGGTGATGACCGCCTACCTGACCCTCGAGCGCTACCCGCTGAGCGGCGCACAGGACGGGTTCGCGATCACCATCACTACCGCTCAGGCGCAGGCCGAGGCCCGGAACGCCGACCAGAACCAGTCGGGCGTGGCGGTGCAGGCCGGCGAGCAGCTGACCGAGCGCCAGCTGCTGGAGGCGCTGCTGATCCCCTCCGGCAACAACATCGCGTGGGTGCTCGCCGACCGGGTGGCCGGAAGCGAGACTCGCTTTATCGCCGAGATGAACGACGAGGCCCACGCGCTCGGGATGGACCACACGGTCTACACCGATCCCAGCGGGTTTGATCCGAACACGGTCTCCACAGCCGCCGACCAGCTGCGCGTCTTCCAGCGGACGATGCGCTTCCCCGCGTTCCGCCAGATCGTCTCGATGGCCAGCGTGACGCTGCCGGTCGCCGGCACGCTCACCAACTACAACCCCCTGATCGCCGAGGGCTACGCCGGCAAGACCGGGTCTGACTCCGCGGCCGGGGGGTGCCTGGCGTTCTTCACTCACGTGACCGTCGGCGGGCGCCGGCAGACCGCGGTCGGCGTGGTGCTCGGGCAGGGGCACGGCAGCGACACGTCGGTGATCCTGGCCTCCGCAGGCGAGGCTGCCACGCAGCTGATCGAGTCCGTCGCGCCGGAACGGTCGTAGCTGTTTGACGCTGGCGCATCTACCAGCACCGTGGGCGGCTCGGATAGGGTGACGCCCGTATGGGGTCGGTGACCGATTTCGACGCTGACGTGATTGTCGTAGGCGCCGGGTCGGCGGGCTGCGCGCTGGCGCGACGGCTCGTCGACCGTGACGTCGCGGTCCTGCTCCTGGAGGCAGGCGGGCCGGACGAGAACCCGGCCATCCACGAGCCGGCGCGGGTGCACGAGCTGTGGCTGTCCCCCGAGGACTGGGCCTATTACACGGTCCCGCAGCCGCGCGCGGCCGGCCGCACCCTCCATCTGCCCCGCGGCCGGGTGCTGGGCGGGTCGAGCTGTCTCAACGGCATGGTGCACGTCCGCGGCGCCCGGTCGGACTACGCCGAATGGGTCCGGCTCGGCGCCGAGGGCTGGGGTTGGGACGACGTCCTGCCCATCTTCCTGCGGATGGAGGACTTCGACGGCGGCATGTCCGAGTTGCACGGCGTCGGCGGCCCGACGTCCATCGTCAGCCGCTACGAGCTCGCGCCGGTCCACGAGGCGATCATCGCGGCGGCGCAGGAGGTCGGCATCGCCCGCAACGACGATTACAACTCCGGCGAGCTCGACGGCGTCGCGCAGGTGCAGCTGACCATCCGGGACGGCCGGCGTGACAGCGCCGCCACCGCCTACCTGCGGCCGGTCATCGACGCGCCCAACCTGCGGGTAGTCACTCGGGCGGCGGCGCGCCGGCTGCTGCTAGAGGGCACCCGCTGCGTGGGGGTGGAGTGGGAGCACTCAGGCCGCCTGCACACCGCGCGGGCGGGGTCTGAGGTTGTGGTCAGCGCCGGGGCGATCGCCTCACCGAAGCTGCTACTGCTGTCGGGGATCGGGCCCGCGGCGGAGCTCGCCGGGCACGGTATCGACGCCGTGCTCGACCTCCCGGGCGTGGGGCGCAACCTCCACGACCACCTCCTGTCGCCGTCGATCCACGCGGCGGAGCGGACGATCGATCCCCCGGCCCCCGGCCTGTCCCCGATCCAGACGCACCTGTGGTCGCGCAGCCGCCCGGACCTGCCGGGGCCTGACACGCAGCCGGTCCACTTCAGCGTCCCGCTCTACGAGCCGTGGATGGAAGGCCCGCCGAACGGCTTCACGCTGTTGGGCGGGATGGTCCGTCCCCAGAGCCGGGGCTCGATCCAGCTCAGCGGTCCCGACCCGGACGACCCGCTGCTCATCGATCTGGGCGCCTTCGAGGTCCCGGCCGACCTGGAGAGCCTCGAGGCCTCGCTCACCCAGGTGCGCGAGATCGCGGCGGCGGCACCGCTGCGCGACGACTGGGGCGCCCGCGAGGTCTACCCCGGGCCCGAGGTCAGCACGGCCGCCCAGCTGCGGGACTATGTGCGCCGCACCGCCATCACCTACCACCACCAGGTCGGCACCTGCCGGATGGGAGTCGACCCCGGCGCCGTCGTCGACCCCCGCCTGCGCGTGCACGGGATCGACGGGCTGCGCGTTGCCGATGCATCGGTCATGCCGGTCGTCACGTCCGGCAACACCAACGCCCCGTGTCTAATGATCGGCGAGCGCGCCGCCGACTTCATCGCCAGCGGATCCTAGCGGCGGGTCGTGATGCGTCGGCTCATCGTGCGTATGTAAGGAGTGCGAACCCGCAAGCTCATGTCGTTCTTCGGAGCCGGACTCGCTGTCGCGCTCGTGGGATGCGGCAGCGTGAGAACGCGCGGCCACGAACCAGACGAACCAGACCGCGCGCACCACCAGGGCCTCGGCCACGATCGATGGGTCCGCGGCCAGCTGCGCCGCGCTGTCGCCAAAGCAACAGCTCGCGACCGCCCGCCTGGTGTTCGTCGGCCGGGCCCGCCCCGGTCCGACCGCCCACCTCGACGGGCGCACCGTCCTGATCTCGCCGGCGCGGTTCCGGGTCGAGCGATACATCAAGGGTGATGGACCCACGAAGCTGAGGGTGTTCACGGCGGTGCGGGCCAACGGAGCGGTCGCGGAGGACGGGATCGAGCCGCAGGCCGGGGAGTCGTGGCGGATCTACACCACGTCCAAGCACGGCCCATACGACACGAATATCTGCCTCGGCAGCCGGCAGCTGCCGGTCGCACCCAAGCTGACCGGTCGCCGATGCCCGCGTCGGTCCTGTCGAGCTGACCCCGCAGTGGTATGGGCGCTGAACAGCGCCAGCTGGCGCGCGGTCTGCCTCAGGCGCCGCGGATCACGCGCAGAATCACAGCTCTGGAGGTGTGCGCGGTCGCCTCGAGCACCGGCGCCAGCTCGTCATCGCGCAATTCCTCGGCCGCTTCGATCACCACAACGAGCGGGGCCGTTCCCGTGCCCGCCTGAGCGATCACGCGCCGAACCTCGCCGGCCTCGCGGGCGAGCCCCTCGGGCGAGGGCACCGAGAGCACAACCTCGCCCCCGGATAACGCCTCGAGGTTGCCCTCGGCGTCAGTCGCGCCCGTCTCGACGACGATCTCGCCGCCGGACGGGGGCGCCTCGCCGAGCTGGCGCTCGAGCGCGCTGCCGCGCGGCACCTGGATTATTAGGCTCGGAGCGTGGGCCATTGAGCCCACCCTAGCGGCTGGCGCGCAGCTACGCCGTCGCCGCCCAAGCCGAATCGGCCTCGAGCCAGTCACCGCCGCTCGTCGGCTCATCCTGATCGTCCCGGGCGAGGATCCCCGAAGCGTCACAATCCGGGCACTCGCTCGTAAGAGGGGTTATGAGATCCGGTAAGCCGTCAGACGCCCGCCTGCTTGCCAGCGGCAAGCCGAGCGACTTCGGCGTCTTCTACGACCGGCACCTCGGCGCGGTAACCGCGTTCGTCGGACGCCGCGTGCGCCAGCCCGAGGTGATCTTCGACCTCGTGGCCGAGACGTTCGCGCGAGCGCTCGAGCACCGGACTCAGTACGACGCGGCGCGCGGACCGGCGATCGGATGGCTGATCGGGATCGCGCGCCACCTGATCGTGGACGCCGGCCGGCGGGGCCAGGTCGAGGCGACCAGCCGCGTCCGGCTCGGGATGGCGCCGGTCGAGCTCGAGGACGAGCAGCTCGGACTGATCGCCGAGCGAGGCGCAATCGATCTCGGGACCGCGCTCGCGTCGCTGCCCCCCGAGCAGCGCGACATGGTCATCCGGCGCGTGGTCCTCGACGAGCCGTACAGGGCGCTGGCCGCGGAGCTGCGCTGCTCCGAGCAGGTCGTGCGAAAGCGCGTCTCGCGCGGTTTGGCCGCGCTCCGAGCGAATCTGGGAGAAGAGCGATGACCGATCCGTTCGTGGTGCTGCGTTCAGAGCTGATGACCGCGGCCAAGCGCGCCGAGGTGACCTCGCCGCACCGCCGTTGGGACTGGGTGCGCGGCCGTTCCCGTCCGCTCTCGGTGGTGGTCGCGGCGCTGGTGATCTGCGGCTCGGCGACCGCGGCCGTCCTGTCGCTGACCGCTAGCTCGTCGCAGCCGCTCGCCGGCAAGGTGCCCGGCGCAATCGCCACACAGCGGCCCAACGGGTCGTACTCGGTGGCGGGCTACCGGTACCGGATCGTCGTCACCCCGAGTCTGGCCGCCGGCCAGGCCGGCTGGAACACCGGGATCCAATACATCGGGCGGGGGCCGCAATCCGGCACGGGCGAAGGAAGCGGTGGCACGTATGCGACGGCGTCGAATCCGATCTTCGGCGGCACGAGCGGAGCCTTTGGCTCGTCGGGCACCGGGCAGCGAGGCGATACGGTCGGCGACGTCATCACCGGGCCCCAGGTCGCCGCGGTCCGAATCGGCAGCCGCACGATCCGGACCTTCACGTCCGCCGAACTGCCGGACGGCGACCGGGCGGCGGTCTTCTTCCTCCCGGCCGGCTCGCCGCAGCTGACGGTCGGCTGGCGACCGGGACAGCCGATCCACTCGTATGTCCGACTGCCGTCCGGGCCGCATCCCGGATCTGATCCGAACAAGTGGCCGAAGGTCCCCACGGTCGCGATCCTCCCGCTCGACGCGAGCGGCGCCGTCATCCCCACGAGCTTCAGTTACCCCGACCCTGCGTTCGCATTCTTCTGGCAGGCACCCAAGGCGATGACCCCCAACAACGAGGCGCCTCCATATCACGGGCCCACCCGGCCGCGGGCCGACGGGATCTGCCAGCTCGGGCAGCACGGGCTCCCCGGCCTCACCCCCGTATGGGGGCATACGATCCTCCGGATCAAGCCGGCCGCGAACTCCGTCGGCGCGCTGTTCCTGTCCTGCATCGACACCGAGTACTACCTCCACGGCTGGCCACTCGCAACGGGAGTCCTGCTCGACGCCCGCCGGCCCGGTCAGACGCTCGGCGCGCTGCCGGGCACACAGCCGGTCTCCGGCGTGCCGGGCGCGGTCGACTTCCCGAGCGCGCAAATGAGCGCCCGCCGGGTCGGCAACGCATGGCTGGTCGTCAGGGGCGGATCGGGCAGCCGGCAGCGCCTCAGGGTGCTCGAAGCCCTACGGATCTCAAGGCTTGACCTGCGGCGCTGACGCCCACGCCGCCAGACCGCCGATCAGGTCGGCGACGTGAGTGAAGCCGGCCTGCTGGAGCAGTCCGGCGGCGATCGCGGACCGATATCCGCTGGCGCAGTGGACGATGATCCGGCGATCCTTCGGCAGCGTTCCGAGCCGCTCGGACAGTCGCGACAACGGGACGTTCACCGATCCGTCGATCCGCTCCTGCTGCCATTCGCCGGGCGCGCGGACGTCGATTACCAGCGGCGGCTCCGGCCCCGCGAGCTGCTCGGCGAGCGAGCCCGCGGTGATCCGCTCGACGCGGTCGATCAGGTCGGGGTGGGCGTTCAGCGACTGCATTCCGCCGGCGAGGTATCCCGCGATGGTGTCGAACGCGATCCGCCCGAGACGGACGGCGGCCTCGACCTCGCGGCCGGGCTCGGCGATCAGGACGATCGGTCGCAGTGGGTCGAGGATCGTCCCGCACCACGTGGCGTAGCTGCCGCCGAGGCCGACGTTGAGACTCCCCGTCAGATGCGCGCCTTCGAACTTCGGCCCATCGCGCGTATCGAGCAGCTGGCCTCCGTCGGCGGCCAGCGCGAGCGCCTCCGCGAGCGTCAACGGCCTCAGCTCGCGCTCGAGCGTCTGCTCGAGCGTTGGCCGCTCGCGTGCATTGAGTACCGCGTCGTAGGTGAAGTAGGCGGGGGCGTCGGGCAGGTCGGCGGTGACGGTCTCGATGAACCGCTCGCGGCTCATCGGAGCGAGCGCGTAGTTGTACGCACGCTGGATCCCGATCGTCGAGACGGTGTCGGAGCTGAGGCTCTTGCCGCATAGCGAACCCGCGCCGTGCGCGGGATAGACAAGCGTGTCGTCGGGCAGGCAGGCGAGCTTGGAGTGCAGCGAGTCGTACAGCATGGCCGCCAGCTCCTCGGCGCTCCACCCGAGCGCGCCGCGGAGGTCGGGCCGGCCGACATCGCCGATGAACAGCGTGTCGCCGGTGAGCACGGCGTGGGGTTCGGGGCCCTCGTCGGGGTCGTACACGACGATCGAGATCGACTCGGGCGAGTGTCCGGGCGTCTCGAGCACCTCGAGCCGGACCCGTCCGACCTCGACGGTGTCACCGTCACCCAGCGCCGAGAACGGGTACTCGGCCTGGGCCCGCGCGCCAAGGTGGATCGTGGCGCCCTCGCGCTCGCGAAGCTCGAGGTGGCCGGCCACGAAGTCGGCGTGGAAGTGCGTCAGGAACACGTGCTCGATCCGGCAGCGCAGGGCGCCCGCGTCCACGAGGTACTGCTCGACGTCGCGTTGCGGATCGACCACGGCGGCGCACCCGCTCGCTTCGTCGGCGATCAGGTAGGAGGCATGCGCGAGGCAGCCGAGGTAATACTGCTTGAGGACCACGAGGGGTTCGGGTTGCGGAGCGGCCGGGGCAGCCTAACTCGGTACCAGGCGGAAGTGGGCCTTAACTCGCCCCGGAGCTGGTCCGCGCGTGCCCGCAGCAGCGCCGCGAGCGCCGCGGTCCGGTGAAACGGGTCCGCGATCTCCGTGCCCTCGGACAACGAAAGGGCGGCGCGGAGCTCACCGTCGGCCTCCGCGACCAGGATCGGCGCGGCCGGAACGGGCCTCGAGTCGAGCGCCGCGAGCCTGACCAGCGCCGGCTCGTCGTCGGGGCGGCTCAGGCGGATCACGATCGCGACAGGGTCTGGGGCCATGCAGGCACGGTACGAAATCCGCCCCGTCCCCACATCGGGACCGGCGACCCATCTTGGCCCCGGAACATGCCTAGGTTTCGATCAGCCTGCTACGTCTCGACCAGGCCCAGTGAGACCGGTTGCGAATCGAGGCCCGACGCGGTCTCCAGGTCGCTCGGACGCGCCGGTGGCAGACGGACGCTGACCTCCAGGCCGCCGACCCGCCCGGGGACGACCTCGAGCGTCGCGTCGTGCGCGTCCGCGATCGCGGCCACGATCGACAGACCAAGACCGAGTCCCTCGCGGTTGCCAACGCGGTCGCCGCCGAGACGCTGGAACGGCTGCAGCAGCCGATCGACCTTGTCGGCCGGCACCATCGGTCCGGTGTTCGAGACCGCAAGCTCGACCTCGCCGGCGCGGGCTCGCACGCTGACCCGCACGCTTCCGCCGGGATCGTTGTGACGGATCGCGTTGTCGACGATGTTCGAGACGAGTCGCTCGATCAGGCGCCGGTCACCTGAGATCGAGGCCGGCTCGAGCGAAGCGTCGATCCGGATGCCTCGACCGACGGCCTCCGCGTCGTGCCCGTCGACAACATGCCGGACGAGCGCCGCGAAGTCGATCGGCTCGCGGGCGTCGATCCCGCGCTGACCGTGGGCGAGCGCGAGGAGCGCGTCGATCAGCTGCTCCTGCTGGGCGCTTTCCTCGAGCACCTGCGTACAGGTCGTCCTGAACGTGCCGACGGTCGCCTTCGGGTCGCTGAGGATCATCTCGAGCAGCGCTCTGACCGTGGTGAGCGGCGTGCGGAGCTCGTGTGACGCGTTGGCGACGAACCGCCGTTGGGCGTCGAATGCGCCCTCGAGCCGCCCGAGCAGGCCGTCGATGGTGTCCGCGAGCTGCCTCAGCTCGTCTGGCGGTCCCTCCATCGCGAGCCGCTCGTGGAGGTTGGCTTCGGACATCTGCTGGGTCGCGGCGGTCATCGTTCGCAGCGGCGCGAGCGCGCGGCCGGCGACGACCCATCCGAGCGCGCCGGAGATGATCGCCATGATCGCGAGCGCGATGCTCGACTCGATCACGAGCTGGTGCAGATCGGAGATGCGCTGCACCGAGCCCACGCTCAGGATCACGCTGCGGCCCGAAGCCGTCTTGAGCAGCTTCTGGACCGCAGGCGGGAGCGTCTGCTCGTGAACAGGGCGAAAGGTTCCGCTCGGGGCCGTGTAGAGCCTCGGCCGCGACGCCGACTGGGGCCCGAGAGGACCGGGACGGGCGCCACCGCCAGGGGCGGCCGTGAATCGGAACGGAGCATTGGTGATCGTCGCGTGGTCGACGAGCGTGTAGGTGATCGCGAGCAGCACGACCCCGGAGATGAGGAACAGCCCGCCGTAGAGCAGCGTCAGCCGCCACCGCACGGTGGTCTTCGGGTGGCGCAGCCGGCGCGCGAGGCCGGGCCGCGAGCCGTGCCAGCGCGGCGCCGTCACGTCGACTCACCGATCCGGTAGCCGACGGGCGTCACGGTCTCGATCACCGGTGGATCGCCGAGCTTGGCCCGCAGGCGGCTGACCGTCATCCGGACCGTGTTCGTGAAGGGGTCGACGGCATCGTCCCACGCTCGCTCGAGCAGCTGCTCGGTCGACACGACCGCACCGTCGGCGCCGAGCAGGAGCTCGAGCACCGCGAACTCCTTCGGGCTCAGCGCAATCGGCTTATCAGCGCGCGTGACGTGCCGGCGCGCGGAGTCAAGCCGCAGGTCGCCGTGGACCAGCGTCGGTGCCAGCGCTGGGCGCGAGCGCCGTGACAGCGCCCGGACCCGCGCCACCAGCTCGGCGAGGTGGAAGGGCTTTGCCAGGTAGTCGTCGGCGCCGATTCCGAGACCCTCGACTCGATCCTCGAGGGTGCCGGCCGCGGTCAGCATCAGCACCCGACTCGATCGGCCGTCGGCGACCATCGCCCGGCACACCTCGTCGCCGTGGACGCCGGGTAGGTCGCGATCGAGCACGACCACGTCGTACTCGGCGAGCGCGACGCGCCCGAGTGCTTCGCGGCCGTCGAACGCGAGGTCGACGGCAATGCCCTCGCGGCGCAGGACGATGGCCACGGTCTCGGCGAGCCTCGGATGATCCTCGACCACCAGCACCCTCATCGCTCGCTCCTCCGCCGCACGATCAGACCTGTTCCTGTTTGGGCAGAGCCGGGCGGGACCGCGGCCCGCCCTGGCGTCTGCCGGCCCAGGATGCCCGAAACCACATAACAGCGACATAACAGCGTTACGACCCTGTTACTGCCCGGGTCGTACAACCCCTGCGGCTGAGGATCCAGCGAGCAGAGGGAGCTTGGAAATGAACAGTACGAAGCTGTCCGAGTGCATGTACTCGCACGGCATCAAGAGCTTCCCCAGGATCGGCGGATGAGCGTGCGCGGCGGGGCTGGGCGATGAAGGCAGGCGGTATCGAACGTCTGTCCGGGCGCCGGTGGCTTGGCCGACTACTGGCGGCAATCGCGCTGGTCCTCGCGATCGCGGTGGTGATCGTGGTCGTCATGAGCGCGGGGTCCTCCACGCCGAGCGCGGCGAGCAGCCAGAACAAGGCGTCGGGAGCGACCACCGTCGAGCGCCGAAACCTCACCGAGACCGACACCGAGTCGGGAACGCTCAGCTACAGCAGCCCGCAGACCGTCTACAACCGCCTGAGCGGGACGATCACCTGGCTCCCGCAGGTCGGCCAGGAGATCAAGCCCGGTCAGGCGCTGTACAAGGTCGACGGCCACGCGGTGATCCTGATGGACGGGACGACCCCCGCATACCGGGACCTCACCCCGTCGGACAGCGACGGACCCGACGTCGAGCAGCTCAACCGCAACCTCGTCAGGCTCGGCTTCAACGCCTCGAACATCACGGTCGACGACGTGTGGCAGCCGGCCACCACCGAGGGAGTCGACCTGCTCCAGGAATCCCTCGGCGAGACCGAGACGGGCATCCTGTCGCTCGGGCAGATCGTGTTCCTGCCCGGCGACCAACTGGTCACAACGGTCGACGGGACGCTCGGCGGCACCGGCAGCGGCTCGAGCGCCGCGAACGCGAGCGCGTCGGTGACCGCTCCCGCGCCCGAGTTCGTGAGCTACGAGGTGCCGCACGGGCCGTCCGCGCACAAGGAGCCAAAGGCTGCGAAGAAGTGCCCGACGACGACGAACAGTTCGAGCGGCACCGACTCGACCAACGGAAATACGCCGGCCACCACACAGACCAAGCAGCCACAGAACTGTAAGAAGAAGACTGGCTCGGTTTCTAAGCAGCAGGAGCTCAACGCGCTGCTCCAGTTGCTGAAGGCAGAGACCGCGCAGCTGAAGGCTGACCATGGCTCCTCGCCCGGCGGATCCGGCGGGTCCGGCGGGTCCGGCGGGTCGGCGGGGGCGGCGGAGGCGGAAAGAACAGCGGCAACTCCGGGTCCGGCTCCGGCTCGGGCTCGGGATCTGGATCCGGCTCCGGATCGGGCGGCGGGTCCGGGAGCGGGTCGGGCAGCGGCGGCGCAAGCGCGACCGCGATCCTTCAGACGGCCTCGACCCAGCTCGTGGTCACCGTCGATCTCGCCGCGAGCGTCCAGAGCGAGGCGGTCGTCGGCGAGCACGTGACGGTCGAGATGCCGAACGGCAACACGGTCGGGGGCCGGGTCACGGCGGTCAGCCCGGTCGCTCAGAGCTCGAGCAACTCCGACAACGGCAGCGGCAGCGGTGGCGGCGGTGGTGGTGGTGGAAATGGCAACGGGAATGGGAGCGGGAACGGCTCGTCGTCAACGATCCCGGTGACGGTCACGCTCGACGGCCACACCAGCGGCGCGGGCCTGGACGAGGCCGCGGTCAGCGTGGACTTCGTGCAGCAGCGGGCCAGCAACGTGCTGTCGGTGCCCGTGACCGCGCTGCTGGCGACCGGCGGCGGCAACTATGCCGTCCAGGAGGCCACCGCGCCAAACCAGCTGATACCGGTCAGCACCGGCCTGTTTGCCGCCGGCTACGTCCAGATCTCCGGGTCGGGCATCTACCCAGGCCTCCAGGTGACGGACTCCCAGGGATGAGCGTGCTCGCGCTCGACCGCGTCGACAAGGAGTATCCCGGAGGCGTCGCCGCCCTGCGGGCGGTCACCGTTGACATCCCGAGCGGTGACCAGGTGGCGGTCATCGGCCCGTCGGGATCGGGAAAGACCACGATGCTGACGATCCTGGGGACGCTCGAGCGTCCGACCAGCGGCGAGGTGAAGGTCGCCGGACGCGATGTCGCGAAGGCCTCGGACCGTGAGCTCGCGGGCCTGCGCGCGCACCAGATCGGCTTCGTGTTCCAGACGTTCCACCTGCAGGACACGCTGACCGCGGTCGAGAACGTGGCCACGGGGATGCTCTACACGGGCGTCCGCAGCCGCGAGCGGCGCGAGGCCGCGGCGGCCGCACTCGAGCGGGTCGGCCTCGGCCACCGGCTCACCCACCGGCCGCCGCAGCTCTCGGGAGGCGAGCGCCAGCGCGTCGCGATCGCGCGCGCCCTCGCCAAGCGGCCGGCGATCATCCTCGCCGACGAGCCGACCGGGAACCTCGACTCCAAATCCGGCGCGGAGGTCGTGGCCCTGCTGCACGAGCTCGCGTCCGACGGCGCCACGCTCGTGCTGATCACCCACGATCAGAACATCGCCGCATCGTTTCACCGACAGATCCAGATGCACGACGGCGAGATCGTGGGGGACGAGCGCTCGTGAGCACGGCCGCCGCCGCTCTCCCGGGACGGGACCGCTTCGACGCGGCGCGGCTGTCCCCACGCGAGTTGCTGGGCGTCGCCCTCCAGGGTCTGCGGACCCGGCGGCTGCGGGCAGCGCTGTCGGCGCTCGGGATCGCGATCGGCATCGGGGCGATGGTCGCGGTCGTCGGCGTCTCCGCCTCGAGCCAGGCGAACCTGCTGGCAACGATCGACAAGCTCGGCACCAACCTGCTGACGGTCAGCCCCGGCCAGAACTTCGAGGGCAACAACGAGGTCCTGCCCGCTACCTCGGTGGCGATGATCAATCACATGCAGAACGTCGACAACGACGCCGCGATCTACCAGGTGTCGAGCGTCACGGTGCTTCGGACGCCGTTCGTCCCCGCGCAGGAGACGGGCGGCATCGGGGTCGCCGCCGCCGGCGACAGCTTGCCGCACGTGGTCGGCACGAAGCTTGCCTCGGGCCACTTCCTCGACGCGATCAGCGACCGCTATCCCGAGGTCGTGCTCGGCGCCCAGGCCGCGAGCATCCTGCAGATCACCCAGATCGGCGGCCACGTCGAGGTGTACCTCGGCAACACCTGGTTCACGGTGGTCGGAATCCTCAAGCCGGCGCTTCTCGACTCGAGCATCGACACGACCGCGTTCATCTCGCTACCGGTGGCCGAGCGGATGTTCCAGACGCAGCCGAACCCGTCCGAGATATACGTCCGCGCGAACGTCAACGACGTCGCGCCGGTCTCGAACCTACTCGCCCCGACCGCCGATCCCCAGGACGCCAGCGGCGTCGACGTGAGCCGCCCGTCGGACGCGCTCGAGGCGCGCGCCGCCGCCAAGGGTCAGTTCACGACGCTGCTGCTCGGCCTCGGCGCGGTGGCGCTGCTCGTCGGTGCGATCGGGATCGCGAACATCATGGTGATCTCGGTACTCGAGCGCCGGGGCGAGATCGGGCTGCGGCGGGCGCTCGGCGCCACCCGCCGCCACATCAGCGTGCAGTTCCTGGCCGAGTCAGCCTTGCTCGCGGCGCTCGGAGGCCTCGCCGGCCTGGCCCTCGGCGCCGGCGCCACCGAGGTCTACGCGGTGGCTCAGAAGGAGCCGTTCGTCGTCCCGGTGTACGCGCTGATCGCCGCGCCTGCCGCCGGCCTCGCGATCGGCATCCTCGCCGGCGTGTATCCGGCGATGAAGGCCGCCCGCCTCAGCCCCACCGAGGCGTTGCGCATCTAGCGTCCAGCGACGGCGGTCTATCAGGCCGTGACGGGCTCTAGGCCGGCCGCCGTCACCGGGGCGGCCTGCGGGAGCGGCTGCGGGCGGGGTGCCTCGGCAGCGAGGGCGGGCTTGCCCTCCGTCCGCTCGATGATCTTGAGCAGGGCCTCGACGAGCTCCGGATCGAACTGGGAACCCGCGCCCGAGGTCAGCTCGTCGAGCGCGACCTCGAGCGAGAGCGCCCTGCGGTACACGCGGTCGGTGCGCATCGCGTTCCAGCTGTCGCAGCACGCGATCATGCGGGCCTCGAGTGGGATCTCCTCGCCGGCGAGCCCGTCCGGATAGCCACGGCCGTCCCAACGCTCGTGGTGGGAGCGGACCAGGAGTCCGACCTCGCGCATGAATCCTCCCACCTGCGAGAGCATCTTTTCGCCCTCGAGGGTGTGGGTCTGGATGATCGTCCACTCGTCTTTGTCGAGCTTGCCGGGCTTGTTCACGATCTCCTTGGGAATCGCGATCTTGCCGACGTCGTGCAGGAGCGCTGCGAACTCGAGGTTCCGCTTGCGGTCTTCGCTTAATCCGAGGTCGGTCGCGAGCGTCAGCGCCAGCTCGACCACGCTTCTCGAGTGCTGGCCGGTGTAGTGGTCGTCTGACTCGACGACGTCGCTGAGCACCAGCGCGGTGCCGCGGTAGGCGCTGTTGAGCTCGAGCAGTCCGCGGAGGCGATCGTTGCGCTCGCGCGCGAACACGGCGAACAGGCCGAGCAGCGGCAGCAGGAACAGGACCTCGGCCGGCGCGTGGTGGAGGTCCTGGGCGACGACCAGGCCGATCCCGGACAGCGCCGCGTCGACTCCATAGACCCAGGTCTCGCGAAGCTGCGCGCTGAAGCTGGCCCACTGCGTGATCGCGTCCTGCACCTTCGCGACGAGAAAGTCCCCAACGAACTCGGCGAGCAGCGCCGCGATCAGTAGCGCCGCGCCAGCGTTGCGGGGCTCGACGTCGGCGATCGCGAACACGGCGACCGGCCCGATCGCGAACCACGAATTGGGGATCGCCCGAAGCAGCGCCCTCGGCGCGATCTCGCCCATGAGGACCTTGTCGAGGCGGCCGATCGCCAGCGCCACCACGACCGCGACCGGCACGAGTGCCAGCGGAACCACGAACACCAGCGGCACGAACGCCATCTGAGTGGGGATCGTGTATCCGAACGGAGTGTCGAACTGGATGCGCGTGGACAGCGCCAGCACGAGCACGCAGGTCAGCGCGGGAACGACCAGGAGCCCGTGTGGCGGATGTGCCAGCCATATGGCGGCAGCCGCGATGGCGTAGCCGGTGCTCGCGACGAGCCCGGCCAGATGCTCGCGTCTGGTCATGCGGGAGCGACGCCGCTCCAGCTCGTGCGCGAGCAGCTTCTGTTCTTCCAGCGTGGGCTCCGTGGACATCCTGCGCCCTATCGGCACGCGCGGGCGCGAGGATGAACCGACCCTCCCCCGTCCGGACGATCATTCGGATCACGAACATGTGTCCAAGTTCGCCGGCGGGAAGTGGAAATCTCGGCCACGAGGACGATCACTCCCTGGCATCCGCTGATCGGGCTCTCACCGGCGGAGCCGGCCACAAACCGTGTCTCGCAAGGAGCGAGGCAGCTCGCCCGGAAGCAAGCAAGAACACCACGGAAGGTGCATTGATGAAGAAGTCCCTACTGCGCTGCGTCGGCCTCGGGGTCGCCGTTGCCGCTCTCGGTGCAGCCCCGGCCGAGGCCAAGAAGACGGACCCGGCCACCACCACGACCACGACGACATCCGTCGACACGTCGGCCTGCACGGCTCCCTCGCTGTCCCAGCCGTTCCTGGCCTGGGGCGACAGCAACTGGTACGCGCTCGCCCCCGGCGAGACTGCGGACAACTTCACCGGGGGCGGATGGACGCTGACCGGTGGAGCCAAGATCGTCACGACCACGCTAAAGGACGGCGCCACCGGTGCGGTGCTGGACCTGCCGCGCGGTTCGTCGGCGACCAGCCCGACGATCTGCCTGACCTCCGACTTCCCGACCGCGCGGACGATGGTCCGCAGCGTCTCGGGCTCGAACGGCGGCAGCGTCGGCTTCTCGGTCTCCTACGCGGGGACGAGCAGCCAGAACGACCCGGTCCAGACCGGTACGTTCAAGACCACGGCCAGCAGCGGCGTCAGCGGCGACTGGGCGCTGTCTGACCCCGCCAATCTGGACCCGAGCACGACCCCGGGCTGGCAGCTGATGAAGATCACGCTGACGGCGAACGGGCCCAAGGAGTCCCAGGTCTACAACCTGTACAACGACCCGATGCAGAGGAGCTAGGAAGGCTCTTCCTGCGGAAAACGGAGCGCGGCGGGGGGCCCGGCAGGGGGCCGCCGCGTTTTCCGATCACTTCGGGCGGTCCAGCCGGGCGAGCGCACGGTTCACCGCGCCCGTCG
This sequence comes from uncultured Solirubrobacterales bacterium, assembly GCA_963746695.1. Taxonomy (GTDB): domain Bacteria; phylum Actinomycetota; class Thermoleophilia; order Solirubrobacterales; family Solirubrobacteraceae; genus Palsa-465. Next base: position 32,458 of record CAVVCP010000026.1, read on the forward strand.
TCCGCTCAACGTCGCCGGTGGCGAGCAGGTCGAGCATCGCCCCGCGCAGGACGGCGAGCACCAGCGTGGCCTCGGCTTCGCCCGCCGCACCACTCTCGGCCAGCACGTCGAGCCAGTCCGCGACGGTGGTCGCGGCGAACCCGACCCAGGGGCCGCTCGGGTCGATCAGCGAACGCGCGTACCCCTCGACCCACAACGCCAGGAGGCCCCGGTGCTCTTCGGCGGCGAGCCACCCCCACAGCTCCGAGGCGACCGCGATCAGCCCGTCGCCCGTGCCCGTTGCACGCACGCGCTCGAGCAGCGCCAGCTCGTCCTCACGAGCGCGGGCCAGAATCGCCCGCACGAGCTCGGCCTTGCTGCCGAACAGGAACAGCAGCACCCGCGGGCTCGAGCTCACCGCCGCCGCCAGCGGCCGCAGCGACAGGCCGGCCATGCCGTGCTCGAGCACGTACTCGTACGCGAGATCGAGCAGCTCGGAGCGGCGAGGCGAGGCGATGGCCGCGGGCATGGCGGGTAGTGTAAATTACTGAAACGACTGTTTCAGTGGCGATCCGTCCGCTCGGCGAGCCGGGCGACCTGGGCTGGGTCGTGATGGCCCACGGCGAGGTCTACGCGCAGGAGTTCGGTTGGGATGCGAGCTTCGAGGCACTGGTGGCGCGAATCGTGGCCGAGTACGCCGCCGATCACGACCCGCGCCGCGAGGCGGCCTGGATCGCCGAGGTCAACGGACGACGCGCCGGATGCATCTTCTGCGTGGCCGACCCCGACCAGGACCGCACGGCCAAGCTGCGGATCCTGCTCGTCCACCCGGATGGGCGTGGCCACGACCTCGGACGCCGCCTGATCGACGCGTGCCTCGAGTTCGCGCGGAGCGCCGGGTACGAGCGGATTCGCCTGTGGACGAACCATCCACTCGCCGCCGCGCGCCACCTCTACCTCGAGCGCGGCTTCGCCCTGACCCGAGAGGAGCCCCACCACAGTTTCGGGATCGACCTGATCGGCCAGACGTACGAGCTCGAGCTTCGCTCCGCGACAATTCCCCTCGGTGCGCCGCCTGATCGTAAACGCGGATGACTTCGGGCTGACCGCCGGGGTCAACCAAGGGATCGTCGAGGCGCACGTCAACGGCATCGTCACCAGCACGAGCCTGATGGTCGACCGTCCCGCGGCCGCGGACGCCGCCCGGCTCGCGCGCGAGCACCCGGCGCTTTCGGTCGGCCTGCACTACGTCGAGGACGGGCCCGAGATCGACGAGCCCGGACACGCCGCCCGCACGTTCAGCGCCCAGCTCGAGCGATTCCGAGCTTTGACCGGCTCGGACCCGACGCACGTCGACTCCCACCATCACGTGCACATGGCCCGCATGTCGATGTTCGCGCCGCTGGTAGAGCCACTCGGGGTGCCGCTCCGTGGCGACGGCCGCGCTCGCTTCGTCGTCGCCTTCTATGGCCAGCCCCGCCCCGGCGTCGCCGACCTCGACCGCGTGCGCGCGCCGTTCCTTCTGGAGCTGCTCCGGACCGAGGCCACGGACGAGCTCTCAGAGCTCGGCTGTCACCCGGCGCGCGTCACCGACGAGCTCCACTCGAGCTACACCGAAGAGCGCGAGGTCGAGCTCGCGACGCTGACCGAGCCGGGCCTGCGCGCGCGGATCGAGGCGCTAGGGCTGCAGCTCGCGAGCTATCACGACTGGCGCGCGGACGTGTGAGCACCCGCCGATCGCGAGGCGTCCTCGCCGCCGACCGCTGACTCCTCTTCGGCGGCGATCTCCTCGAGCTCGACCGGCGGACCGAAGCTGACACGTAGGATCGCGCCGCCGTCGGGCGCGTTGGCCGCTTCCACGAAGCCGTCGTGCGCCTCGGCCGCCTGGCGGACGATCGCGAGCCCCAACCCCGAGCCCGGCTTCGACCGCGCGTCCTTGGCGCGGTGGAAGCGGTCGAACACGTACGGCAGGTCCTCTTCCTTGAAACCGGGTCCGTGATCGCGGACGGTCACCACGCCTCCGCGGACGGTCACCTCGACCACCCCGCCTTCCGGACTCCATTTGGCCGCGTTATCGAGCAGGTTCGTCACCGCTCTGGAGATCCGGTCGGGCTCGCCTCTGATCAGCGTGGGCTCGATGGCCTGGTGGAACTCCAGCCGGGGCGCCCGCCGGCGGCTCCGCTCGAGCGCGTCCCGGACGATCGCGTCGAGCCGCACGTCGCCCGGCTCCCCGCTCGGCTTGCTCCCGCGCGCGAGCTCGACTACGTCGGCGACAAGCGCGGTCAGCTCGTCGAGCTCCTCGATCACGTCCTCGCGCAACGCGGCTCGGTCCTCGGGCGAGAGCAGCTGCTCCTCGCGCATCAGCTGCAGGTTCGCGCGGATCGTCGCGATCGGGGTGCGCAGCTCGTGCGAGGCGTCGGCGACGAGGTTGCGCTGGGACTGCACCGACTGCTCGAGGGCATCCAGCGTCTCGTTGAACGTACGGGCGAGGCGAGCGAGCTCATCGGAGCCGGTCACGTCGAGTCGCTCGTGCTCGATCCGGTCGGGGTTGTGCGCGATCGACTCGGTCTGCCGCGTGAATCTCGTGATCGGCGCGAGCGCCGTCCGCGCCACCAGCAGCCCGAACAGCACCGCGAGCAGGATCCCGGCGCCGCCGATCACGAGTAGCAGCACGAGCTGGTTGGCGACCGCGTTGTCGATCGTGGTGAGCGGGAGCGCGACCGCGAGCGCGCCCCTGTCTCCGATCCCGGTCACCAGCACCCGGATGTGGGTGCCCTTGACGCGCATGTCCGTGAAGAACTGCCCTTGCCCCGAGGCCGCGAGCTTTTCGATCGCCGGCGTCGACGGGATCTCGTAGCTCTGCCCTTTCGGCACGTACGTTCCGCCGCCCCGCTTGAACAGCGTGAACGTTCCCGAGGCTCCCCCGAACGCCTGCGGCGGCAGATGATCGAATCCCAGCCCCTCGTCCGGGTCGTGGCCGGCGTTCCCGCTCGGGGTGTGCGGCCCGAACTGGAACACTCCGTTCGGGGGCGGACCTCCGCCCGGCCCGAGCCCGATGTTCTGGAGCGGCCGCTTGGCCAGGCTCTGCAGCGACTGGTCGACCTGGCCCTGGAGCTCGTTGCGGGTGCCCTGATAGCCCGCGACGACCACCGCGACGACGGCGATCGCCACCGCCGCGCCGGCGAACAGCGCCATCCGCGCGCGCAGGCTCATTCTTGAGGCTCCCGCAGCGAGTACCCGACGCCCCTGACCGTGTGGATCTGCGCCAGCGCGCCCGCCTCCTCGAGCTTGCGGCGCAGGTAGCCCACATACACGCGCAGGGCGTTCGAGGTCGGGCCGAAGTCGTATCCCCATACGCGGTCGTAGATCAGCGTGTGCGGGAGCACGCGGCGCGGATTGAGCATCAACAGCTCGAGCAACTGGTACTCGGTCCGGGTCAGCTCGACGAACGTCTCCCCCACCATGACGCCGTGACGCGCCGAGTCGAGCCGCAGATCGACGAACGACAGGGCACCGTCGGGCGTCGTCTCCCCGCCCGCGCGGCGCAGCAGCGCGCGCAGCCGGGCCTTGAGCTCGTCGATGTCGAACGGCTTGACCAGGTAATCGTCGGCGCCGGCGTCCAGGCCGTCGATCCGGTCGGTGACGGCGTCGCGAGCGGTCAGCATCAGCACCGGGACGCGGTTGCCTTCGCGTCGGAGCAGACGGCAGACCTCGAGCCCATCGATGTCGGGCAGCCCGACATCGAGCACGACCGCGTCCGGGAGGGTGCTGTTCACCTCTGACAGCGCGCCGGCGCCGGTCTCGGTCAGCTTCACCTCGTAGCCGGCCAGCGACAGGGCGCGACGCAGCACGTCCCGCAGCGCACGATCATCGTCGACCACCAGCAATCTCATGCTTGTGATTGTGTCGCGTGCGAGCGGCCGCGCGGGGCGGTTCCTACCTAGGTCTTACCTGGCGGTGCGGCCATCTCGCGCAGGACCGCGCCGAGGATCCCGTTCACGAACGACGGGGCCTCGGCCCCGCAAAAGCGCTTGGCCGTCTCCACGGCCTCGTCGATCGCCCCTTCCGGCGGGATTGCATGATCGCCCGGCAGGTCCCGGCCGTACAGCAGCTCGGCGAGGCCGACCCGCAGGATCGACCGCTCGAGCGGGGCGATCCGCTCGAGCGACCAGCCGCTCGCGTGGGTCCGGATCAGCTCGTCGAGCTCGGGCTGGTGGTCGCGCACGAGATCCGCCACCGCACGCGTGAACGCGTGGGTGTCGCGGGGAAACGTCTGCTCGAGGGGCCGACCGAGCAGATCGCTCTGATACAGCGCCCAGATCGCAGCGCGGCGCTGCTCGGTCCTACGCACGCGACGAGTGTAGACGCGGGCTCAGTCGACGACCGTTAGGTCCTTGGGGATCGAGGTGAGGATCTCGCAGCCCTCGTCGGTCACGACCACGAGATCTTCGATCCGGACCCCGAGCTCCCCGGGGAGATACACCCCGGGCTCAACCGTGAGCACGTTCCCGGCCTCGAGCACCGCGTCGGAGCGTTGCGCGAGCCGCGGCGCCTCGTGGACCTCGAGCCCGACGCCGTGACCGAGCCCGTGCCCGAAGTGCTCCCCGTGCCCGGCGGCCTCGATCGCGGCGCGCGCGATCCCGTCGACATCCCGGCCGGCAACGCCAGCCCTGACCTCCTCGACCGCGGCGAGCTGAGCGTCGAGCACCAGCTGGTAGACCTCGGTGGCCTCCGAGCCCACGGCCCCGGCCGCCAACGTGCGGGTGCAGTCCGAGCAATAACCGTCGAGCTCGGCGCCCCAGTCGATCACGACGAGCTCGCCGCGACGGATCTCCGCGTCGCGCGGGCGCGCATGGGGCAGCGCGCCGTGCGGACCGCCGGCGATGATCGGATCAAAGCTCGGCCTCTGAGCACCGCGCCGGCGCATCTCGAACTCGAGTTTGATCGCCAGCTCGCGCTCGTTCTGTCCGATCAGGCCGCCGGCGACGAGCTCGGAGAACGCCTCGTCGGCGAGGATCGCAGCGGCCTTGATCGCCGCGACCTCCCCGGGCTCCTTGACCGCTCGCAGACGCTCGACCAGGCCGTCGACGCCGACGAGCTCGATCCGGTCGGCCAGCAGCTCGCGGAGCTGCGCGAACGCGCGGACTGACACGTGCGCCTCCTCGAACCCTAGCCGCAGCTCGCCCGGCGGGAGCACGTCCTGCACTCCCTCGATCAGCTGCTGCGACGAGCGGCGGCGCTCGAACGATGAATCCACCTCCTCCGCGGCCTGATCGACGTAGCGAAAGTCGGTCACGAACGTCCGCACGCCGGCTCCGATAACCGCGATCCCGTTGCTGCCGGTGTACCCGGTGAGATAGCGCAGGTTGTGGAGGTTGGTGACGAGCAGCGCGTCGATGCCGGCGTCGGCCAGTCGCTCGGTCAGGCGATCGGCGCGGGCGCTCATGCCGCGAGCTCGTCCCGGATCCGCTCGAGCGCGTCGCGGTACCCGTCGGGCCCTCTGCCGGCGACGCGGGCGATGCACAGCTCGGTGATCACCGAGTGACGCCTCCACTCCTCGCGCGAGTCGACATCGGACAGGTGCACCTCGATCGCCGGTAGCCCGGCCAGCTCGAGCGCGTCGCGGATCGCATAGGAATAGTGGGTCCAGGCGCCCGGGTTGAGCACGATCGCGTCGGCGAGGCCCTCGATCCGGTGGAGATGCTCGACGAACTCACCCTCGTGGTTGGTCTGGAAGAAGCGGACCTCGAGTCCGAGCTCGCGCGCGGCCTCGGTGATGCTCCGCTCGAGATCCTCGAGCGTGACGCCCCCGTAGTGCGCGGGGTCCCGGCGGCCGAGTTGATCGAGGTTGACGCCGTGCATGACCTCGACGCGATTGCGCACGATGCTCACTGTGCAATCAGCTCTTGCACGGCAGCGCGGAGGTCGGCGGGCTCGACGGTGCACCCCGGTGTCACCCGCCCCGGTTGGCGGCACAGGACGAACGGGACCGGTCCGGCGTCGATGCGCTTCTTGTCGCGCCCGGTGGCGTAGATCACGGCGTCCACGTCCGTGCCCTCGAGCCGCACCGGCAGCCCGGCCGCGATCAGCATCTCCCGGACCTGTGCGCGCAGCTCGTCCGCCCCCGACAGCCGCAGCTCGGCCAGCAGTCCGAGGCCTACCGCCTCGCCGTGCCGATAGCGGGCATAGCCCGTTGCCGTCTCGATCGCGTGCGCCACCGTATGTCCGAGGTTGAGGATCTGGCGCAGACCGTGGTCGCGCTCGTCCTGCGAGACGATCCGGACCTTGACGTGTGCGCACGCGGCGATCACATCCAGGTCGGTAGGCGACCCGCCCGCGCGCAGGCGATCCCACAGAGCGTCCCCGGAGATCAGGCCGGTCTTCACCACCTCGGCGTAGCCGGCGGCCAGCTCTGCGGCCGGGAGCGTCGACAGCGTCGCGGGGTCAGCGATCACCGCCGACGGCTGATGGAACGCCCCGACGTAGTTCTTGGCCTCCGGCAGGTCGACCCCGGTCTTGCCGCCGATCGCCGAGTCGACCTGGGCAACCAGCGTGGTCGGCACCTGCACGACCCGCATCCCGCGCTGGTAGGTCGCCGCGCAGAACCCGGCAAGGTCGCCGACCACGCCACCGCCCAGCGCAACCATCACGTCCGAGCGGGTGGCTCCGTGACGCACCATCTCCGTCCACACGATCTCGGCGTGCGCGATCGTCTTCGACTGTTCACCAGGCATGATCCGCACGTCGCCGAGGAACGGCTCGAATCGCTCTCCGTAGAGCCGGCCGGCGTGGTAGTCGGTCACCAGCAGCCGTCGGCCGGCCACGATCGACGGCCAGAAGCGCTGCTCGGTCACGAGACCCTCGCCGATGTAGATCGGGTAGTCGGACGACGCGCTGGTTGCCCACAGCATCCGCGTCCCCTGTTGCGGCAGGCCGGCCAGCGCGTTCATCACCGCACCGGATCTGCTTGGAGCGCTTGGCAGGGACGATCACATCGGCCAGCGACTCGTAGACCGGCCGCCGAGCGTCGTGCAGCTCATTGAACCGCGCTGGGTCCGATGCCAGCGGGCGGCTGCCGTTCCCCTGGACTCGCTGCCAGGCGTCCTCCCAGACGGTCTCCAGCCAGATCACCCGACAGCCGGCGAGCGCGTCCCGTACACGCGCAGAGCCGACGGCGCCACCGCCGAGCGCGATGAGTTGCACCGCCGGATCGGCGAGCAGTTCCAGAGTGACCTGCTCCTCCACCTCCCGGAAGGCGGCCTCGCCCTCCTGGGCGAACAGGTCCTGGATCTGGCGGCCGAGTCGCGCCTCGATCACCTCGTCGACGTCGACGGCGCCCTCGCCGAGCACGCGGGCTGCGGTCGTCTTGCCCGCCCCCATGAAGCCGATCAGTGCTGTCGGCGCCACTCGATCCGCTCCTCGTACCCCGTGAGCGCCGCGCGGACGTCGTCGATGTGGTCGCCGCCGAACTTGCGCCGGTACGCGTCCGCGAGCACGAACGCCACCATCGCCTCCCCCACCACGCCGGCGGCGGGCACCGTGCACGAGTCGGTCCGCTCCCGCAGCGCCTCGGCCGGCTCGTGGGTGGCGATGTCGACCGAGCGCAAGGGCTTGGTCAGCGTCGGCAGCGGCTTCATCGACGCGCGCACGACCACCGGCGCGCCAGTTGTCATCCCGCCCTCGAGGCCTCCGGCACGGTTGGTCTCGCGGTAGTAGCCATTTTGGTCGTTGTAGAAGATCTCGTCGTGGGCCTGTGAGCCGGGGAGGCCGGCGACCTCGGCGCCGTCGCCGATCGACACCGCCTTGATCGCCTGGATCGAGAGGACGGCCTGGCCGAGACGCCCGTCGAGCCGTTCCTCCCACGAGACGTGCGAGCCGAGCCCAGGGATGAGCCCGAACGCGATGACCTCGAACACGCCCCCGAGCGACTCGTTGGCCTTCCGCAGCCGGTCGATCTCGGCGACCATCTGCTTGGTGGCCTCCGGGTCGAGGCAGCGGACCGGCGACTCGTCGACGTGTTGGAAGTCTGCCGGGGTCAGGTCGCCTCGTCGGGCGGCTTTAACGCTTGTGATCTGGATCACGTGTGAGAAGACCTGGACCCCGAGTTGGTCGAGGAACGCCTTCGCCACGGCCCCGCCGGCAACCCGCGCGGCGGTCTCACGGGCGCTGGCGCGCTCGAGGATGTTGCGCACGTCGCTCGATTTGTATTTCTGCGTCCCAACCAGGTCGGCGTGACCGGGCCGCGGAAGGTGGACCTCGCCGACGGCGCCCTCCACCGGCCACGGGTTCATCCGCTCCTCCCAGTTCGCGTAGTCCCGGTTGGCCACCACGAGCGCGATCGGGCCACCGAGCGTCCTTCCGTGCCGGACGCCACCGGTCACCTCGACCTGGTCGCGCTCGATCTTCATCCGGCCGCCGCGGCCGTGGCCGAGCTGACGTCGCGCCAGATCGCGGTTCAGCGCGTCGCGGTCGAGCTCCAGGCCCGCCGGCAACCCCTCGAGGATGCAGGTCAGTCCGGGGCCGTGCGACTCCCCGGCGGTTGTCAAGCGCAGCGTCATGGCCGATGTAGGTTACGGACGGACCGGATCCGGGCCCGTCCGCCGGCCCCAAGGTCCGGCGTTGTCACGGAGCAATCCGTATTTTCTACGGATAGAGGTTCGAGGCCCAAACGCCGATGGGGTGGGTGTGGTGTCGATGAGCCTGCTGCGCGTCGCGTGACGCTATCCCGATGTCGTCTCCCCTCGAGCATCTCGCAGAGCACGACCTCCTGACCGGCGTCTACAACCGGTCGCGACTCGTCGACGAGCTGGATCGCCAGCTTTCCTACTCGGCTCGGTACTCCCGCGCCGGCGCACTGCTCTCGCTCGACATCGACAACTTCAAGCTGGCCAACGATTCCTATGGCCGCGCCGCCGGAGACGTGATGCTGAAGGCCGTCTCGGAGATCCTCCGTGCCCGGGCCCGCTCCACCGACGTAGTCGCCCGGCTCGGCAGCGACGAGTTCGCGGTGATCCTCCCCGAAGTCAACGAGGAGGAGTCGCTGATCGTCGCCCGCGACATCCGCGCGGTCCTGTGTGAGCGCCAGATCGGCCCCCCGATCATGGTCAGCGTCGGCATCGCCCTGATGACCGGCGACGAGGAGGTCGCGGCCGATGACATCCTGGCCAGGGCGCAGATCGCGCTGTACGAGGCCAAGGAGCTCGGCGGCGACCAGGCCCGGGTCTACACCCGCGAGGCCAGCGGCGCCCTGACCTGGGTCCAGCGGATCCGCACCGCGCTCGCCGACGACCGCTTCGTCTTGTACGGGCAGCCAATCGCCGATCTTCGCACCGGACGGATCACCCATCACGAGCTGCTCGTGCGGATGCTCTCCGAGGACGGGGACATCATCCCGCCCGCCGCCTTCCTGCCGATGGCCGAGCGCTTCGGCGTCATCGGCGAGATCGACCGCTGGGTCACGAACGCCGGCCTGCGCCTGGCGATCGACGGCGAGGGCGTCGCGATCAACCTGTCCGGCTACTCGATCGGCGACCAGGCGATCATCGCCGAGATCCGCAGCGCAATCGCGGACGGCGTCGACCCCGGCAAGGTCATCTTCGACGTGACCGAGGCGGCCGCGATGACCAAGCTCGAGGCCACCCGCCAGTTCGCCGGCACCCTCTACGGGCTCGGCTGCAGCCTCGCGCTCGACGACTTCGGCACCGGCTTCTCCTCCTTCACCTTCCTCAAGCACATCCCGGCGCGGTACCTGAAGATCGACATGGGCTTCGTCCGCGAGCTGGCGAGCAGCAAGCTCGACCACCAGGTCGTGAAGTCCATCGTCGGCATCGCCCGCTGCCTGGACAAGCGCACGATCGCCGAAGGCGTCCAGGACGCCGACACACTCGGCGTGCTCAAGGCGATCGGCGCCGACTACGCCCAGGGATTCCACTTCGGGGCTCCCAAGCGGCTCTCGCCGCCCACGGCCTTCGAGCGCCAGTTGCGCGCCGCCAGGGCCGTCCAGCCGACGGTCTAAAGCCCCCGCCACTAGCTGCTGGCACTTGAGCTCCGGGTCCGGGCGGCCCCCGTCCGAGCGGCCCGGCTCGGCCCGGCCCGGCCCGGCTCGGCCCGGCCCGGCTCGCGCCACGGTTCGCGGTCAATGCGCCACTCGGCACTATCCCTGCGCTCGAGTGGCACGTTGTCTGCAATATGCGCGCCTAACGTGGTTCTCGGCGGCCAGCCGGTGTCGAGTGCCACGTTGCCGCCATGCCAGCGCCGGCGCCACCGGGATCGCCGTCCTGCCCGGATCCCGAGTAACTCGTCACTCGACCGCCTCCGCGCGCCGAATGGCGATTCGGTCGGCTCTGGCACGGGTTTCGCGCCACTCGCCCGCGGCGCAGGGTCGAGTGGCGACCTAATCGCCCGATCTGCCGCCCGCGCCACCCGGGATCGCCGTCCGGGTCATGCCCAACAACTGCACACTCGCGCCGCGTTCGACCGAATGCGCCACCGCGACTCGCATACGTGACGCCGAGGTCCGTACTCGACAGCCTCAGGACATGCGCGAGCTGGCACGGGGGGCCGCGGCGGATCCGCTCCGACCCGCCCCCCAGAAACGCGAAGGGCCCGCGCCGCTCCACAGAGCGACCCGGGCCCAACGAAACCTACATGTGACTGAGGCTTAGTACCGGCCGGCGACGTCGACGGCGTAGCGCTGGTTGCCGGACGCCACGAGCGACAGGCGAATCGTCATCGCCACGTGCTTGAGGTGGCGCAGCTTGGCCGCCACCGGCTTCGACAGATGGAGCCGCAGCGTCACGGTGCCGTTCTGGATCGACGACACGGTGCCGAGGCCGATCCTGACCGCCTGGTTGTTGCCGACCTTGATGTGCGCCTTCTTCGCCGCGGCGCGCGTGATCATGACCGTCGCGATCCCGCTCGCCGCGCGGTTCGAGCTCACCCGGACCACGATGCCGTTGCCGAGCACGGTCTTCAGGCTCTGCGGCTTGAGCTGCAGGTGCACCTGGAACCCACCGTTCGAACCAGATCCCGACCCGGACCCGGACCGAGCCGCCCGGTGACGCCGGCGGCAGCACAGCCACGCCGTTCGCGCCGAGCACCTGGATCGTCTGAGTGAGTGTGGCGGTGTTGCCGCCGCGGTCGGTCACCGTCAGCGTGACGTTGTAGCTACCGCCCTTGTCGTAGCTGTGCACGATGCTCGCGCCGGTGGCGGTGGTGCCGTCGCCGAAGTTCCAATGGTAGTTGGCTTTCGGGACGATAAGCGTGGAGTCGGTTGTCGAGCCATCGAGCTGGATCACATCGCCCTGGTCAACCGCACTGGGCACCACGAACTCCGGGATGAGGTCCACCTGCGGTGCGCAGCCGAAGTACGTGACCGGGTCGAACTCGAGCACTCCAGCGTTGTTGGACTCACGCTGCAGGAAGTACGGGTTCTGTGAGCTGCTGCCAAGCGTGACAGTATCCAGCGAATGGCCGGCCGGGACACAGCCCTGGTTGTCTTCGATCTCCGTGCCATTGAGCCCAGCCCAACCGTTCAGGCCCGGGTTCACGATCGCAGCCATCTCCGCCTGGCTGAGCGGACTCACGAGGCGTTGCCCGACGCCGACCGCCATCTGCTGAACCGTCGGGAACTGCGGGATGGGCGGAGCGTCAGGCTCGTCGCACCCCGTTCCAGCCGACCACGGCTGGACGACGTACGCCACCTCGGTGCCGCCGACGTTGACCTGAGAGTGGTATGAGCAGAACGCCACGTCGGTCGGCGGTGCGGAGCCGCTGGTCGTCAGCGACGTGAGCGTGAGGTCAGTGCCGATCGATGTGCCACTCGCTTGAAGCGTGTACTGGGACCCGTTCGCCTGAGTGACGTAAGCGTTCCAGCCGGTCACTCCAGACGGCGGCGCCGGCGGCGACGGGATCGTGATCGTTGAATTCTGCGAATTGCTGGAGACCGTCGTGACGCTCCCCGCGGAGCTCGGCGCAGACTCGCCGCCGCCACTCAGGTCATAAGTGACCACCACCTGGTACGTGCCGGCGGCGATCCTTCCGTCCGTCGTGTCCGCCGTCGTGGGATTCGGCGGTGGCGGCGTCAGGTTGCCGTTGACCGAGCACAGCGCGCCGGCCGCGTCCAGGCACATCTTGACCCGCGGCGGCATCAGCAGCGTTACGAGCGGCGTGTAGCCAGGCTGAGTCCGGCTGAGGATCCCGGTCTGAGAGACCATCGTCGACACCTCGTTCTGGAGCTGGGTGTCGGTGAGGCAAACGTTGTTCAGGGTTACTGCCGTCGGGGTGACGAACGAGTCACCCGTCACAGGACAGCCGTTGGCCGGGAAGTCGTGCCCAGATCCGTTCGGGCTGCCATACTCGCAGTCCGAGCCCCCGGTCACGCCGAAGTCGATGCAGCCTCCGCCGAAGACCGACGAGTTCGAGGCCCGTCCGCCGCCGTCGTTGTACTGAGTGGTCACGGCAAACGGGGAAGCAAGCGATCCGCTGGCATCCGCGACGTCGCGGAGGAACTGCTCCACGTAACCCCGCGTCTGGGACCAATAGGACCGTTGCTGGTCCCACGTCAGCGCAAACGTCTCATTCTTGTGCATCACGGCGCCGCCGCGGTAGCAGAGCGCACTGTTGGGCAGCGCCGGGCCGCCGAGATCGGGCGCGAGCCACGGGTCGGTGCATGAACCGCCCACGGTCGCGGCGGAGACGCCGGCGGGCAGCGCATCGCCCCGCGCATCGGGCACGATCGATACACCGGCCTCGGTGCCTGAATCGGTGACCACTACCGCCTGCGCGCTGGCCACTGCGGCCAGTGAGGCGACGACCGTGCAGAACAGCGCCAGGAGCATCCGGCGAGCGGTCAGGGAGTATCGGCGCATGTCAGCTACCTCCAACGGTGAGATTGCGGAGGTCGACGACGGCGCCGACGCTCGGGTCGTACTGGAACAGTGAGAGGGCGCTGAGCGGCGAGTTCGCGAGCAGCTCGCGGCCGACATCCGAAGCGGCCTTACGAGCGGTGTTCGCGGCGGCAACCGACGGGTGCTGATCGACCGTGATCGAGTTCACCGAGAACAGTGCAACGGGCGTCGACCCGGTGGCGCCTTGCTTGGACAGCCCCTCGGTCTGCCCGGGAGCGAGCGACAGGAGTTCGCAGTCGATCGGACCAGGGGTGCATGTCCCGGCCCCGCTGACCACGGTCCCCGGCTCGACCACGAACAGGACCCGGCGGCCGCCCTGCAGGACGCCCAGCTCGACGAGCATCGGCTGCCGCTTGCCCGGCAGGATGGTAAGCCGCTGGAGCGGGTCGATCGTGTTCAGGCTGCCCTGCGCGTTGGTGAGCGCGAGCGAGACGTGGTAGGACTGGGTCGCGGTGAGCCCGGTCGGCGCGGGCGTCGGGGAGCTCGGCGAGGGCGTGGTCGGCGTCGGCGCCGGCGAGGTCACCGGCGTGGTCGGCGTGGGCGCGGTGGGGGTGGTTCCGCCACCGGCGTTGACCGTCGTCGAGCTGCCGCCGCCGTTCACGGCCCCGGTACCGGTGGCCGCGGTCGTCACTGAAGCCGTCGTGGCGGCGGTCGTCGTGGACGTGGTGGCGACGTGCTGGGGCGCGAACGGGTTGTGGCCGCTGCCGGCGAGCTTCGTGTTGCCGGGCGTCGACTTGACCGAGATCGCCGGGAGCGTCGTGCCCGAGGAGTAGGGCAGCGGCCCGGTGGGCGGCGTGACCAGATCGGTCGGAGCCTTCTTGGTCAGCAGCACGGGCACCGCCACCAGAGCGACGATCAGGACCAGCGCGACCGGCCAGAGCTTGCGCTCGACCAGCTCCTTGAGCATGTTGCGCACGACGGTCATCGGAGCACCGGGGTGACGGCCGCGGCGGGCGCGGCGGTGGACGATCCGGAAGTCGAGGCGTGCGCCTGGGTGCTCGGCGCGGGTCCAGCCTGCGTCGCTCCGCCGAGCGGACCTTCGGTCGGCGGGACGATGTAGGTCGTCGCCGACACGCTCGCGGTGATCTGCGGGAATCCGTTAGGGCCGGGCACGAGGTTGATCGCGTTGATCGTCATCAGGCGCCCGCTGACAAGCAGGCGGCTGTTGCTGCTGACCACGAAGCTCTCCAGACGGTTGAAGAAGGACGACAGGTGGAAGTAGTTGCCGCTGAGCGTGATCGTGAACTGCTCGGTCGGCAGGCCGGCTGCGCCGACCGCTGCTCCCGGGGGAATCTGCGCCGTCGAGGCCGCACCGGTCGTGGACGAGCTGCCGGTGCTCGGGGCCGGGGTCGGGGTCGTGGTCGCGCTGCTCGATCCGGCAGACAGCTGCAGGCCGCGGAAGCTCACGTGTGTCTCCTGGGCTGCGCTCTGGACCTGGTAGATCAGCGAGGGGATGTCATCGTCCGGCGGAACCGCCTCGCCGAGCTTGGCGAGCTGGGCGTACTGGCCCGCGAACGCCTTCTTGGCGCTCTCGCCGGCGGCGACCTGGCCCTGAGCCGCGCTGAGCTGGCTCTGCTCGGCGGTGATCTGGGTGCTGAGCTTCGTCGCCTGGTCGCGCTTGGGCGACACGACGAACATCCAGCCGGCCACTACCGAGCCGAGAGCGAGGACGATCAGGATCACGATGCGGTCGCGGGTGGTCACTGGGTGCCTCCGGTCGTGGTCGTGGTGCCCGACGTGGTGGCAGGGGTGCCCGACGTGGTGGCGGGGGTGCCCGACGTGGTGGAAGTGATTCCGTTGACGGAGGTGACGCCCTGGGCCCCGGCGTTGGCCACGGGCGTGAAGAACACGGTCAGGTCGAACGTCGGCGCGGTCGCCGCGCACCCGTTCTGCGACGCGCCGGACGATCCGCCCGGACTCGGCGCGGCCGCGTTGGCTTCCTGGGAGTTACTGAAAGAGACCCGGGTCACGCCGTTGATCAGGCGCAGGCGCGACATCAGGCGCGCGACGTCGTCCTGGGTGTCGGTGCAGCCGGTCAGCTCGAACGCCGGCGCGGTGATGTCGGACCGGAGCGCGTTGCCCGCGCTGCCTCCGGCGCCGGCGCCGGGGACGACCGTGCCGTTGATCGCCGACAGCGTGGTGTTGGCCGGGACGACCTTCGCGAGGTTCTCGAGCGCGTCGTGCCAGTCGAAGCGAGCCGCGGCGATCGAGCTCACGGTCGAGACGCGGGTCTGCGCGAGCTGGGAGAACTTGGAGAACGAGCCGAGGCGGTTCGCGATCGCCTGCTCCTGGGACACCTGCGTCTTCAGGCTCGTCAGGGTGGCCTGGCGAGACGAAATCGAGTTGCCCGTGAGCACGTACACGGTCACGAGCGCGACGGCCGCAGCGAGCAGCCCGAGCAGTACGTACATCGGCAGCGCCATCCCGGTCGAGGGACCGCGGCTGCGTCCCCGTGACTCGGCGGGGATGAGGTTGACGGCCCTCACGACGGGATCTCCTCGACGGTCAGGCCGGCGGCGACCGCGAGACGGCCGGCGTCGACACCGCCGAACCCGCCGGGCTGGCCCTCTTGGATGACGCCGACTTCGAGCGGAAGCCCGACCTCTTCGCCGAGTTGCTCGGGGAAGCCGGGGATGGCCACCGCGGGACCGGTGAGCACGACCCGCTCGACGACGGCCGTCGCATCCTGCATCGCGTGGAAGTCCAGCGAGTTGCGGACCTCGTCGGCGATCCTCCGGACGCCGTCGTTCAGCACGTCGCGCGCCTCGGCGACAATGTCGGCATCGCCCTCGACCTCGTCGATCGGGGTCAGCAGGCCGACGTGGCGGAGCCAGCCGTGTGCGTGCTCGAGCGTGAGCGCGCGACGTTCGGCGAGCTCGCCGGCGATCGACTCGATCCCCTGGCCGGCGACGCGCGTGAACGCGCAAGCGGGTCCAACCGCGACGGCGAGGTTGGTCAGGCCGCCGACGCTCGTGTACAGCGTGGCGCCGGTCAGCTCAGGGCGGTACAGCGCGCGGATCATCGCGAACGCGGAGAGGTCGACGCCCACCGGGCGCAGCCCCGCCTTCCGGGTCGCGTCGAGCAGGCGCTCGATCATGTCCCGCCGGGCGGCGACGACGACGACGCGGGTACGCGGTCCGTCCGGCGTCTCGACGATCCCGAGCGAGTGATGCTCGAGCACGGCCTGCTCGAGCGGCATCGGGATGTGGTCGGGCGCCTGGAAGCGAATTGCCGAATTGATCTCCTTGGCGCCCTTCAGCGGCGGAAGGTCGAGCGTGCGCATCACGATGCGCTGGTTGGCGACCCCCAGGCGCACGCGCCGGGCGAGCTTGTGCTCGGCGAACAGGTCGCGCAGGGAAGCGGCGAGCGTCTCGACGTCGACGACCTCGCCGTCGCGGACGATGCCGGCCGGAAGCTGGGCGCTGGCGGCGCGCTCGACCTTGACCTGGCCCGGGCGCGTCTCAACGGCGGCCACGAAGCCGGGCTCGATGTCGAGACCGACGATTGATTTTCCCTTGGCATAACCCATAGCGGCTCAGGCCAAGTGATCGGCCGTTACCCCCGCCGAGTTGAGGCTGTCCAGTCGAGGCTGGACGGACTCGGCGGTTCGGACTGGACGTCCAGGCATCGGACTCCGCTCCGAACGGCCCTCTGAGAGCCGGCGCGCGGGCCGTTCAACGAGGTAGAAGCTGGCCGCGCCGAGCGCCAATGCGGCGGCCACGACGACGACCCACACGACCCCGAGACCGGTGACCGTCGCCGAGGCCGGCGTCGGCAACAGAGCACGCTCGATCAGCTCGAGCGCGGGGAAGTGCCACAGGTAGATCCCGTACGAGATCGTGCCCACCCACACGGCCACAGGGCTCCGGAGCAGGCGCACGGGCCACGCCCCCGAGGCCCCGGGCACGATCATCGCGAGCACGAGCAAACCCGAGCCGGCGCCGATCGCAACGTGCGTCGCCACCCCGTACCAGGGCAGGAAGATGTCCCCGTGCTGCACCGGCACGCCGGCCGTGAACGCGGCCAGCGCGAGCAGCGTGCACAAGCCGGACCTGCGCCCGAGAGCCGCCAGCGGGAAGCCGGCGGCGCGTCCAGCCTCGAGCTCGGCCCTGAGCACGGCGAGCGCCATTCCGATCGCGAACCAGTCGAGCAGGCCGGGCAGGCTCACCATCAGCGTCTCGCCGCTGTCGTGGAAGGGTGCGGTCAGCGAGCCGGCGAGCGCGCCCCGCAGCACGAGCGACGCCAGCCCGGCAGCGGCGATCCAGATGAGCTGGACGCGGACGCCCGTCCGACGCTCTGACCGGCGCGTCCGCAGCGTGAGGAGCCATGCGAATGCCGGTAGGGCGGCGTAGAAGCTCACTTCGACGCACAGGCTCCAGGCGACGCCCAGTCCTCCCAGCACGGTCTGAGGGTTGTAGATCTGTGACAGTCCGAAGTAGCTCCACGCATCCGGGCCGAACACGCCGGCAGCGAACGGCCCAATCGCCACCGCGGTCAGCACGACCCAGTACGCCGGGAGGATCCGGACGGCGCGCCGGCGGGCGTACAGCCGCCAGTCGGGCAGTCCGGCGCCGTCGCGGAACGCCCGCGCGTACGGCAGGTACAGGAGCGCGCCCGAGATCACGAAGAAGATCGCCACACCGCCCTTGAGCTCCCACAACAGCGGTGCCAGCGAGCCAGCCGGGCGGAACTTGCTCGACAGCGCCACGTGGTACGTGACGACGGTCAGCGCCGCTAGCGCTCGCAGGCCATCGAAGCCCTCGAGCTTCGGCTTGGCGTGGCTCATCGGGCCAGCGCTGTCGCAGGCTCGGGAGCGCGGCTCACCGATGCGCGGGACGCAACCGGCTCTGCCGCCAATCCGCGGTCCGCGAGCAACGTGATCCCGGCCAGCGGGATGACCCACGCGAGGTACAGAAACGCCCAGTAGTTGGCCGAGACCTGAAGGCCGATCAGGATGGCGCCGCTGAGCGCCGCCATCCGGGCTCGGTCGGCGGCAAGCTGCGGCTCGCGCCGGAGCTTCATCGCCCCTGCCGCGATCAGACCGAGCACTGACGCTTCCATCACCGGCTGGAAGCCGGGAATCCCGAGCGCACCGGGGAAGGACTGGAGCGACGCGCGCGAGAACTGGTACGAGACCGCGTGGATCATGTCGCCCGGGCCCTGCCACCCGCCGAGCGCGATCAGCAGCGCCAGCGACGGCAGCGACGCCACGGCGATCACCGCCACCGCCCGCGCCAACCGGCCACCCCGAAGCGGCGCCAGGCACGCCGGCAGCAGCGCAAACGGGGCCAGCTTGAACCAGCCGGCGACCGCGAGGATCCCCGCACAGGCCGTTGGTCGGCGCCACAGCAGCACGGCCAGCACGAGCATCGCCGCGAGCACGACGTCGGTCGTGCCCGTCGACGCCGTGATCAGCAGCGGCGGGAACGCCAGCCAGGTGAGCGCCGCGCGCAGCCCGGCCTCCTCGAGCTCAACCGGTCTCGACGCGCCGGCCTTGCCGCGGGCGCCGGCGAAGAGCCTGAACACCCCCCACGCGGACGCCAGCGCCGCCAGCGCCGCAACGGCGAGCCCGCCGTCCACCGAGTCCCATGTGTCGCGGACCGGAGCGACGAGCGCCAGCGGCGTGTACAGCGCGTAGGTCAGGATCGGATAGGTGTCGCTGTGGATGATCCCGGGCGGCATGTGCCCGTAGGGCAGGACTCCGTGGATCAGCTTTGTCGCGCCCTCCATGACCGCGTAGATCACGTCGACGGCGTCGAACGAGCTGATGCAAACCATCACGTACACGAGCGCCAGCACGATCATCAGCGCCCGCAGCCAGCGGACCCGGCGGGCTGGGTCGAGCCCGGGCGTGATCGCGACCAGCAGCGGCAGCGACGGAGCCGTATCTCCCGCCGGCCAGAACGCCCGCCCCACGCACCGCAGCATCAGATAGAACATTCCGGGCAGCGCCGCGAGCGCGCTCGTCTCGATGTACCGGTGCTGGAACATCACCACCCCAACCACCAGCGACAGCGCCGCGGCGACATCGAGGTTGCGCAGCCGCCGCCACGGGGCAACCCCCGCCATCAGGACGAACAGGCCGCTCAGCAGCACGAGTACCGCCGGCTCGTAGGCGATCCAGTCGCCGTACGGAACCTTTGCCTGCCGGTAGTTGATCTCCTGCGTGGGCGTCCGCCCGCGGTCGAGCGCTACGGCCGCGACGATCCGCCGCCCGGCGTAGAAGTTCACCTGCTCGAGCTTGGGATCGATCGGACCCGCGACCGCGCGGTTCCAATGCGAGCCCGACAGGATCTGCTTGACGCGGGGGGTGCCCAGCGCGGCGTGGATCGCCTGCCGGGGCGTGACCGGCGCCTGTGCTTTGTGCGCGGTCACCGTCAGCATCAGCCCGACGGTCAGCGCGACGATGAGCCCCGCCGCAAGCGGTGACAGGCTCGTGGCGCGGATCCGGGCACGGTCGCGCCGGCGCATCAGAGCCCGGCGTGGAGGTACCAGTGGATGATCGCGGGACCGGCGAGCAGGCCGATCACGCCGCCGATCGCCAGGAACGGACCGAACGGGACGGCCGTCTTGCGACCCTTCTCAACCCCGACACGCGCCATCACGAGCGCCCCCACGACGGTTCCCGTCAGGACCGCGGCGAGGATCGCCACTGCGACCGAGCGGCCCAGGAACAACCCGAGCACCGCGGCCAGCTTGACGTCGCCCATGCCCATACCGCGTGGATAGGCGAGCAGGAACGCCAGCAGGAACCCGCCGGCGCCGGCGCCGGCAATCAACTGCTCCGGCACGCCCTTGAGGTCGAGCGCCGCCCCGATCGCCACCGCGGCAACCGCCGCCGGCAGCGTGATCTTGTTCGGGATGATGCGGTGCTCGAGGTCGATCAGCGCGATCGGCACGAGCACGCCGACGAGCACCAGTCCGAGCGCGACGTCGGCGGCCGAATGCTTGGTGAGTACAACCGCGACCGCGAGCGCGCCGGTGAGCGCCTCGACGATCGGGTAGCGCGCCGAGATCGGAGCGCGACAACTCCGGCAGCGGCCGCGCAGCAGCAGCCACCCGAACACCGGAACGTTGTCGTAGGCCTTGACGGCGGTTCCGCAGCCCGGGCAGCGCGACCCCGGGCTCACGAGCGACTCGGCCCGCGGCAGCCGGTACACGACCACGTTGAGGAACGAGCCGATCGTCGCGCCGAACGCGCCTGCGACCGCGGCTGCGAATGCGATTGGCACCGCGTCTCCCTTACGCCGCCCCGGCGAGCACGGCCTCGGGCTCACCCGGCTCGACTCGGTCAGCGTGGTCGAGCACCTCGGCCGGGATCTCGGCCGGCGCTTCGGCGCCGAGCACCGCGACCAGCACGAGCGGCATGAACCACGGGATGTACATGTAGAACCAGTGCATGGCCGGCAGCTGGGCCGCCAAGATCACCGCGGCGGCCAGCGCGCTCACCTGGGCAATGCTGCGCGGGCCACGGGGACGGAAGGCGACCGCGACCGCGAGGATCACCGCGAAGCCCTCGAGCGCCACCTTGATCGGGGCCAGCCCCGGATGCAACGCCCAGATCGAGAAGATGTCAGTGCGGGTCAGCTGGTAGCCGATCGTGTGGTCCCAGACCTCCTTCACGCCGCCGGACGGCATGAATACGGCAAACGACGCACCGACCGTGATCACGAATGCGGCCAGGACCTTGCGCACCGTCCGCTGATCGGCGTTGCCGAGTCCGACCGCGACCAGCGGCAGCAGGATCGCCGGGAAGAACTTCGAGGCCGCGCCGATTCCGACCAGCACGCCGCGCTTGATCGGCTTGGTCAGCACCAGCAGCATCAGCACGACGATCAGGGCCACCAGGCCGTCGTTCGTGCTCTTCTCCATCCCGAAGACCGTGAACGGACAGGCCGCCCACAGCCACGCGAGCAACAGCCCCAGACGCCGGCCGTCACGGCCCGGGCGCAGCCTGGCCCCGACGCACAGCAACCCCGCGATGGTCAGCAGGTCGAACGTGATCGCGGCCGCGCGTGCCGCCGGCAGGTAGTGCCACGACCCGGGCCAGATCAGTTCGAACGGCACATACGCCAGGTAGTTCAGCGGGCCGTAGGTGTCGGGATGGCCGATCGAGGAGAAGTAGAGACTCTGTCCATGCAGGATCTTGTACGCGCCGAGCACCGAGGCGGTGCCGACATCGACGGTATTCGGCGGGATGAGCGTCACGGCAATCCGCCCGGCGATGAGCAGCAGCAGGCCAACCGCGAGCAGGATCGTGGGCAGGCGGCACTCGAGACGCCCGCGGAGCGCTCGTGATCGAGAGCCCCGGATCAGCATCCGCACGAGCAGGTAGATGAGTGGCGGATAGAACAGCCACACGGCCGGCTCGAGATGCCCGGTGTCGAACAGCGCGTAGGACACGCCGAACGTCAGGACGACCCCGATGTCGAAACGGTCAAGCCAGCGCCGGCCGCGCAGCAGCACGAGCGGCAGCAGGAACATCACCGTGAACGGGATCAGCACCCACGGCGAGTCAAAGACCTGTCCGTAGCCGCCACGAGCGTAGGCCCCTAGCATCAGCGGCCCGGTGTAGGTCGCGCCGACCTGACCGCTCGGGCCGATGTACTGGTCCGCGATCAGCTTGTCCTTGTAGTAGAAGTAGATCTCGTAGTGACTCAGGGTCCACACGTACGGGACGACCCGAAGCGGGTGATGCGTACGGTGGATCTCCTGCATCTTCTTGACGGTCTTGGCGATCGCGATGGCCCGATTCGGAGTGATCGTGAATCCCAAGGGGTACTTGGTGCCGCTGCTCGCCACGAGCAGCGGCGGCGCGACGTCGGGCGGAGGTCCGCTCGCGGCGTTCGCGGTCCCGGGCACGAGCGCGCAGGCTAGGACCGCGACGGAGCAGACGGCGAGGATCAGGCGACGCATGTCTTCGTAATCGGCCGCGCCCGGATGCCCTTGAACGAAAACGCGGACGCTTAAACGCAGCGAGGCGGCCCGGAGGCCGCCTCGCGTGCAACTGCGTGTCGAATCGACTACCAGGTGCCGCCGGCGGAGCAGCTGCCCTTGTTGACCGGGGTGCAGGTGAACGTCTCCGCCCCGTTGGTGTTGGTCAGCACGAACGTCTCCGAGTCCGTCGGGGACACGGCGGTGATCGTGTAATTCCCGTTCGCGTCACCGGTGGCGGACGACAGGTAGGCCTGGCCGTTGGTCGTGACGGTGTTCAGCGCCGGCGAGATCGTGTTGAGCTGCGCAGCGCTGGAGTTCGCGTAGCTACCGTTGTTGTCGGTGGCGTACGTCTCCATCGCGGTGGCCCCGTTCCGGGCCAGAGACTCGGCCGACGCATCGTTGGCCTTGCTCTTCTGGTTGAGGAACGTCGGGATGGCGATCGCGGCAAGGATGCCGATGATCAGAATCACGACGAGGAGCTCGATCAGGGTGAAACCCTTCTCGTCCTCGGCGCGACGGCGCAAAGTATGAAGCATGAAGCCCTCCTGGGATTTTGATTGGGGTCTGTCTCGCCAGATCCAAGGCCCCAATCGGGAGTCATCCATGACAACGTCACATCTCCGTTATTGGTGGCAGCCCGGCGTCCTCACATCCGTTGGAGGTCCGTGGCTTTGCGTCCCACCCTCGCGAGTGGTTTGCCCTTGGCACCTGAGTGACTCTGGCACCGGGTGTATCGACAATCTAAACCCGCAGCCTGACGGGATTCGACGTTTGTCCTATTCCGGTTTAGGAACCGTCGCCCGGGGGAACCGCGCCGGGGTCCTCAGGCCCCTCCCGCTGCGCGTCCCGGCCGGGCTGGAACTCCCCACTCCCCCCGCACCACGGACACGTCACCTCATGCGGCTCCCCACCCAGCCCAGAGCTCAGCTTGCCGGTGCCCCGGCAGGGCGTACAGCTCGCTCTACCATCATCTGGCGTGGCGCTCACGTCGCCCACGATACTGGGAGGTGCCGAACGCTGCCGAGAGCCGTCCGTGGCAAGGAGGCCGCGCCGGCGGATCAGCGCCCCCTCGCGCCCGATCACCTTCGCCGACGACAGCCGGCCCGCAGGGCGCACGGGGGCGCTGAGCCGGGCGGTGCGGTCTACTTGATCGAGTTGTAGATGCTGAACAGCGGCAGGTACATGGAAATGACGATCACACCGACGATGCCGCCGACGAAGATGATCATCACTGGTTCCATGATCGAGGTGAGCGCCTTGACGGCGGCCTCGACCTCTGAGTCGTAGAAGTCGGCGATCTTGGCGAGCATCGTGTCGAGCGCGCCCGTCTCCTCGCCGACGCCGACCATCTGCGCCACCATCGGCGGGAACGCGGAGCACGCCCGCAGCGGCGCCGAGATCGTACCGCCGCCCTTGACCGAGGTGATCACGTCGCCCATCGACTTCTCGATCACCGCGTTCCCGGCGGTCTTGCCGGTGATCTCGATCGCGTGCATGATCGGGACGCCGGCGGAGGTGAGTGCCGACAATGTCCGCGACCAGCGCGCGATTGCGACCTTCTGCACGACCTCGCCGATCTTCATCGGGATGCGGAGCTTGAAGGCGTCCCAATGGTCCCTTCCCCACTGGGAGCGCTTGATGTATGTGAAGCCACCGGCAAATGCACCGACGACAACGATCAGGATGTACCACTGGTGAGTGACGATGTGAGAGAAGTTCACCATGAACTGGGTGAGCGCCGGCAGCTTGCCCGGGAACTGCTTGAACACGCCGACGAACACCGGGATCAGGAAGGCGACCAGTGCCATCAGCACGGTCACCGCGAACGTGATCACGATCGCCGGGTACATCATCGCCGCCCGCACCTGACGGCGGAGCGCCGCGTCCTTCTCGAGCTGGTCGGCGACACGGAGCAGGCACTCCTCGAGCACACCACCGGTCTCGCCGGCGCGGACCATCGCGGTGTAGAGCGGGCCGAAAACCTTGGGATGCCGCGCCATCGCGTCGGACAGGAGCAGGCCGGCTTCGACGTCGTGGCGGACCGCCCCGATCGTCTCGCGGAGCAGCTTCGATCCGGTCTGCGTCTCGAGCACGTGCAGCGCCCGCATGATCGTCATGCCTGAGGTGACCATCGTCGCCAGCTGGCGTGAGGCGACCGCGAGGTCCTTCGCGTTGACCCGCGCGAACAGCTCGAGGTTGATCTCCTTGGAGCGGTACTTGTGGGCGATGTCGACGACGACCAGGCCGCGCTCCTTCAGCTGCTCGGCGACCGCCTGCTTGGAGTCGGCCTCGACCTCGCCCTTGGCCTGAACGCCGGCGAGGTCCATCGCCTTGAAGACATACGTGGCCATGGCTATGCGGCCGCCTGATAACCGCCGCCGCCGGCGCCGACGCCGGTGAGCAGACGGCGGAGCTCCTCGGGGGCATGGGCACGCGACTCGGCGAGCTGGCGGTTGATCTTGCCGGTGCGGACGAGCTGAGCCAGGGAGGCGTCCATGGTCTGCATGCCGTGGGACGCGCCGGTCTGGAGCACGGAATAGATCTGGTGGGTCTTGGCCTCGCGGATCAGGTTGCGAACCGCCGGCGTCGGGACCAGCACCTCGGCCGCGACACAGCGGCCGGCGCCGTCGGCGGTCGGCAGGAGCGTCTGGGTCATGATCCCCTGGAGCGCGACCGACAGCTGCGCGCGGACCTGGCCCTGCTGCTCGGGCGGGAACACGTCGATGATGCGGTCGATCGTCTGCGGCGTGTCCTGGGTGTGGAGCGTGGCGAACACGAGGTGGCCGGTCTCGGCCGCGGTCAGCGCGGTTCCGATCGTCTCGAGGTCGCGCATTTCGCCGACGAGGATCACGTCGGGGTCCTGGCGGAGCGCCGCCTTGAGCGCCTCGCCGAAGCTGGTCGCGTCAGAGCCGAGCTCGCGCTGGTTGACGAGGCACTTCTTGTGCGTGTGCAGGAACTCGATCGGATCCTCGACGGTCATGATGTGCTCTTCGCGGTTGGCGTTGATCACGTCGATCAGCGAGGCCAGCGTCGTCGACTTGCCCGAGCCGGTCGGTCCGGTGACGAGCACGAGACCGCGCGGCTTGTTCGCGAACTCGGCCACGACGGGCGGCAGCCCGAGCGTCTCGAACGGCACCACGTCGAACGGGATCAGACGGAACGCCGCGCCGACGGCCGAGCGCTGGAAGTAGGCGTTGACGCGGAACCGGCCCTGGCCGGGGATCTGGTAGGCGAAGTCGATCTGCCAGTTGTTCTCGAACTTCTGGCGCTGCCCCTCGGACAGGATCGAGTAGATGATCTCGCGCGTGTCGTTCGGCGTCAGCACCGGGAAGCCCTCCATCGGCACCAGACGGCCGCGAACGCGCACGGTCGGGGCCGCACCCGCGGTGATGTGCAGGTCCGAAGCCCGGCGGTCAATGACCTCGAGCAACACGTCGGCGAAATCGAGCGGCATCCTGATCAGTCCTTGTCTTGGATCACGTACGAAACTTTGTGGATCTATCGGCACGCGGGCCGATCCCGTTTACGGCTATTCGTCCAGGTGGACGCGACTGGACGCGGTCGCGGCCTCAGCCGGCACTGCCGGTGCCGGTGACGCGGGCGATTTCGGCCACCGACGTCAGCCCGTGCTTGACCTTTTCCAGGCCGTCCTCGCGCAGCCTCCGCATGCCCTCGCGGACGGCGGCGGCGCCGAGCTGATCCGAGGACGCGCGCTGGAGCGTCAGCGAGCGGATCTCCTCGGACATGACCATCACCTCGTACAGGCCGATGCGGCCGCGGTAGCCCATCCCGCCGCAGCGCACGCACCCACCGGGCTCGTAGGCCTCGATCGGGAACTCGGCGGGGAAGCCGTGGTCGCGTAGCACCTCGGCCGGGATCATCGTGCGCTGCTTGCAGTGCGCGCACAGCGTCCGGGCCAGCCGCTGGGCCACCACGCAGTCGATCGCGGAGGCGACCAGGAACGGCTCGATCCCCATCTCGACGAGACGGGTCACCGCCGACGGTGCGTCGTTGGTGTGAAGGGTCGACAGCACCATGTGGCCGGTGAGCGCGCCCTCGATCGCGATCTGGGCGGTCTCGGGGTCGCGGATCTCGCCCACCATCAGGATGTCCGGGTCGGCGCGCATCATCGAGCGCAAGCCGGCGGCGAACGTGAGGCCGGCCTTGTTGTTGACCTGAACCTGGGTGATGCCGGCGATCTGGTACTCGACCGGGTCCTCGATCGTGATGATGTTCTTTTCCGGGGTGTTCAGCTCCTGGAGCGCGCCGTACAGCGAGGTCGACTTACCCGAGCCGGTCGGCCCGGTGGTCAGCACACAGCCGTAGGCCTGACTGAACGCGCGGCGGAAGCGCTGGAGCTCGTGCTCCTGGAAGCCGAGCTTGTCGAGCTCGAGCTTGATGCTCTCCTTGTCAAGGATGCGCATGACCACGCCCTCGCCGTGAACGCTCGGGATCGTGACCACGCGAACGTCGACGTGGCGCCCGTCGATCGTCATGCCAACGCGCCCGTCCTGCGGGATGCGGCGCTCGGCGATGTCGAGGTCCGCCATGATCTTGATTCGGGAGACGACGCCCGGAACCATCTTCTTCGGGACCGTCGTGGCCTCGGTGAGCACACCGTCGACGCGCATCCGCACGCGCATCTCGCGGGCGGAGCGGCCGCTGGCATCGGGCTGGGGCTCGTAGTGGATGTCGGAGGCGCCGCGCTCGGTCGCCTGGGCGATGATCGAGTGGACGAGCTTGATGACCGGTGCATCGTCGGCGGTCTCGCGCAGGTCGACGACTTCCTCGTACGCAGTGCCCGCCGCGTCCTCCTCAACCGCCTCGGCGACCGCGTCCTCGAAGCGGTTCATGCGCATGATCAGCGCGTTGATGTCCTCGGCGGAGGCGACGGCCGGACGGACGTCGAGGTGGGTCAGCAGCGCAATGTCGTCGATCGCGAGAACGTTCGCCGGGTCCGACATCGCCAGCAGCAGCGTGTGCTCGTCGATGTAGGAGACGGGCACGGCGGCGTAGCGCTTGGCCGCCGCAGCGCTCAGCAAGTTGGCGGCCGACATGTCGACCTTGAAGATGCCGAGGTCGAGATGGTCGAGGCCGTAGCGCTCGGCGATCGCGCGGGCGAGCTCCTCCGAGGTGATCGACTGCTGGTCGAGCAGCATCCGCTCGGGAGCGACGCCGGCCGCGCGCGCGCTCTCGACGGTACGGCCGACGGTCTCCTGGTCGGCGAAGCCGAGTTCGACGACGACATCGGTCAGCAGACGGCTCGAACCGCCACGCCGGCGCGGCGGGGTGATCCCGGTCATCGCCTGAGGCTGGCTGGGAGCGCCCGCGATCGCGTCGGACTCAACCAACCGCAGTCGTGCGTCCTGCTCGCTCATCGGGCGCCGGCCGCGGCCCGCATGAGGTCGATCGGCGCCGCGTGACCAGTGAACAGGACGAAGCTGAGCGCGCCTTGGCGCACGAGGAATTCGCGCCCGCCGACTACCGGGACGCGGCGTGCCCGTGCGGTCCGCACGAGCGGGGTCTCAGTATCTGTGTACACGAGATCAACCACGCATTCGTAACTCGTCACGTCATCGGCATCGATTGGCAGCGGCTTGAACGCGTCCTGCGACGGGTCGAGTCCGACCGAGGTGCAGTTGACGAGCAGATCGGCCGGCTCCGCCCGCTCGACCGGCGTTCCACCGAGGTCCGCGCACAGCTCGCGAGCGCGCGCGCGCGTGCGATTCCAGACCCTGACCTCCCGCGCCCCCGCGTCGAGCAGCGCCCAAACGGCCGAGCGGGCGCTGCCACCGGCCCCGAGCACGAGCGCCGTCTTGCCGGCCGGCGCGAACGGCAGGCCATCGATCAAGCCGGGCGCATCGGTGTTGTCGGCGCGGACCCCGCCGTCGGCCTCGAAGATCAGCGTGTTCGCGGCGCCGATCGCCAGCGCCCGTGGCGTGGGATCGGTGGCGAGCGCCAGCGCCGCGTGCTTGTGCGGGATCGTGACATTGACCCCGCGGAAGCCGACCGCCGCCAACGCCGGAACGGTCTCGGCGAACAGCTCGGGCGGGATCGGCAGGTGCTGGTAGCGCCAGCCCGTGAGCCCGACCGACTCGAGCGCGGCGTTGTGCATCGCCGGCGAGCGGCTGTGCGCCACCGGCCAGCCGACAACGCCGAGGCGGGGGCGGGCACGGTCCACGGGGCGGCCTGGACTCTCCAGAACGGCTACGAGCAGCGAGCCGGCGAGCGGCCCCCGTGCGCGTTGCGCGCCTGCTGGTACTTCTGCGCGTCGGCCAGGAACTGCTTGTAGCTGGAGGTGAACACCTGCTCGCCGTTGCCGCACGGCTTGACCACGAAGTACAGGAAGTTGGTCTGCGCGGGATGGGCGGCGGCCTGGATCGAGGCGAGCCCCGGATTGTCGATCGGCGTCGGGGTCAGGCCCTTGTGAATCCGCGTGTTGTACGGCGAGCGGGAGTTCAGCTGCGAGTCGGTCAGCGGCTTGGTGTAGTTCCCGGTCGCGTAGCGCGTGGTCGCGTCGATCTGGAGCGGCATGCCGAGCCGCAGGCGGTTGTAGATCACCGAGGCGATCAGCGGGCGGTCGTGCGCGGTCGCCGCCTCGGCCTGCACCATCGAGGCGATGATCAGCACGTCGTAGGGCGTCAGGTGCTTGCTGCGGGCGTAGCCGAGGTTGACGTGGGCCCACTGCTGGCGGAACTCCGTGAGCTGATCGTTGATGAGCTTGGTGACGCTGATCGGCTCGACGAGCTGATAGGTGTCCGGGAACAGGAACCCCTCGAGATCGGGGGTCTGCTTGGGCGCGCCGTAGGCCCCGAGGTTGATCAGCGGCGAGTGGCGGCTCTCGACGACGTAGCTGCCCTTGACGCCCTGTGAGCGCAGCAGCGCATCGATCTGGGCGCGCGTCTTGCCCTCGATGAGCGTGAGGTTCGTCACCCGGGCCGCGGGCGGCGGGTTGGTCAGAAACTTCAGCACCGCGCTGTAGGTCATGTTCTGTTGCAGGCGGTAGCTGCCGGAGCGCAGATCGCCGCGCTCGCCGGCGAGCGTCGCGCGCAGATCGAAGAAGAAGCCCGAGGAGACGACGCCGTCGCTCGCGAGTACGTTGCCGATCTGCCTCGACGTTGCGTGCGGGGGAATCGTCACGATCACGCTGCCGTGCGGCTTTGGAGTGGAACGGCTGGTAGAGCTCGAACAGGAACCACAGCACGCCCAACGCGAGCGCAAGCGCGAGCACGGCCAAGATCCGGCCGCCGTACCTGCGCAAACGCGACGGGCGCGTCGGTCGCCGGCGCGGGGGTGTCTGCCGCCGGGGCGGCGACCCGTTCGTTCCCCGGCCGCCTGTGCGCCGTCGCCTTGCCTCCTCCCGGTCCGCGGCGGTGCGTTCGGACCCGTCAGGCAATGGAATCCGTCCTTGGCTGGCTAGCCAGCCAGCCTTCCAGGAGATGTGCCGCGGCCCGCGAGTCCTCGTCCGCCCGTCCCCCGGTCCGCTCGGCCAGGCGGGTGGTGAAGCGCTCGTCGTAGAGCTCGATCGGAACCGGCAGCTCCTGCTCCAGGCGCGCCGCGAACGCCCGGGTCTCGGTCGTCTGGGCCGAGTCGCGACCCGACAGCGACAGCGGCAACCCGACCACGACCCGCTCGACGTCGAGCTCGCCGACGAGCGTGCGCAGCCGCGCCAGGCCCCGCCGGGTCATCGGGGCACGAACCGGTTGGATCGGGGATGCGAGCACGCCGGTGGGGTCGCTGACCGCGCAACCGCACGTCGCCCGTCCGTAATCGAGCGCAAGCACGCGCATGACCTTACCCGTTGGACCGGGCGCCGATCGGCACGATGCCCGTCACCGCGTCCGTGCGGGAGAGCGCGGCCTCATACTCCGAGCGCCGTCTCGATCGCGCCGAGGGCCGCCTCAAATGCCTTCGGCAGGCCGTTTGGGTCGCGCCCGCCGGCCCGCGCCAGCGTGTCCCGACCGCCGCCGCCACCGCCGACCTCCGCGGCCGCGATCTTCACGATCTCGCCCGCCCGGACGCCCCGCTCGACCAGCGACTGCGAAACGCTCGCGACGAGGTCGACACGGCCCTCGCCCGTGCTGGCGAGCACGATGGCTGCGTCTCCGAGCTTGTTCTTGAGCCGGTCGGCGATGTCGAGCAACGCCTTGCCGTCGGGCGCCTGCACGGTCGTGACGAGCACGCGCGCGCCGTCGCGCTCGACCGCGGCCGCGGCCAGCTGCTCGACGTCGACGGCGTCCTCGGTGGCGCCACGCCGGCTGGCCTTCTCGAGCTCGCGCACGCGCGAGCGGAGCTCGGCCACGGCCTCGGGCACACGTTCGGCCGGGACCCGAAGGACCTTCGCGGCCTCGGTCAGCGCGCGATCATGATCGCGCATGAACTCGACCCCGGCGGGCCCGGTGACGGCCTCGATGCGCCGCATGTTGGCCGCGCTCGAGCCCTCGCTGAGGACCTTGAACAGGCCGATCTCGGCCGAGTTTTGGACGTGGGTGCCGCCGCACAACTCGCGCGAGAACGAGCCGTCGCCGACCTCGACCATCCGCACCACATCGCCGTACTTCTCGCCGAACAGCGCCATCGCGCCGAGCCGTCGAGCCTCCTCCAGCGTGGTCGTGATCGCGCGGACCGGCTGGCTCTCGAGGATCCAGGCG
The DNA here is from genome assembly GCA_963746695.1 of uncultured Solirubrobacterales bacterium. GTDB lineage: Bacteria > Actinomycetota > Thermoleophilia > Solirubrobacterales > Solirubrobacteraceae > Palsa-465. Next base: position 62,933 of record CAVVCP010000026.1, read on the forward strand.
TTCACCTGATCCTCGATGTCGCGGAGCTCCTCGGCGTCGAGCGCCTTGCCGTGCGTGAAGTCGAAGCGCAGCTTGTCGGGCCCGACGTAGGAGCCGGCCTGACGCACGTGGGTCCCGAGGCGCCGGCGGAGCGCCGCGTGCAGCAGGTGCGTCGCTGTGTGGTTGCACTCGGTCGCGTGCCTGGCGGCCCGATCGACGTGCGCGTGGACCCGCTCGCCGACGTCGATCGTCCCGCGCTCGGGGACGACCGTCAGCACCTGGTCGTCGCCGACCCGCAGGACATCCTCGACCCGGGCCCGGCAGTTGCCCTCCAGGCACTCGACGTAACCCGAATCGGCGACCTGGCCACCGCCGGTGGCGTAGAACGGTGACTCGACGAGCTTGAGGAGCACGTGACCGTTTTCGCTCTCGGCGGCCCCGATCGTGGTCTCGGCATCGGTCGTCTCGTAACCGACGAAATCGGTTGCGAAGTCCGTGTGTCGGGACAGCGCCTCCGCTCGTACGCGCAGCTCCTCGCCACCGACGAACCTACCGCCACCGGCTCTCGCCCGCTGGCGCTGCTCGTCCATCAATACCTCGAAGCCCTGCTCGTCGACTCCGAGGCCGGCCTCGGCAACGAGCTCGAGCGTCAAGTCGATCGGGAACCCGTACGTGTCGTGCAGCAGAAACGCATCGGAGGCCGCGATCCCCTCATCCCCGGATTCGCGGGCTTGCTCGATCAGCTCGGACAGCCGCTTGAGGCCCTGCTCGAGCGTGCGGCCGAAGCCCTCCTCCTCGGCCTCGAGCCACTTCTGGATCGAGTCGCGCTGCTGATGGAGCTCGCCGTACTCGCTCGCCATGGTCTCGGTGACCCGGTCGGCATACACGCACAGGAAGCCGGGATCGAGCTCGAGCGCACGACCCTGCTGGATCGCGCGGCGCATGATCCGGCGCAGCACGTATCCGCGGTCCTCGTTCGACGGCACGACGCCGTCGGCGATCAGGAACGACATCGCGCGCGAATGGTCGGCGAGCATTCGCAGCGCGCGATCGGTCGGGTAGTCCTGCCCGTACCGCCGGCCGCTCAGCTCCTCGCCCAGCGCGATCAGGGGCCAGAACTGGTCGGTCTCGAACACCGACGGCTTCCCCTGGACGATCGACGCCAGGCGGTTCAGCCCGAGGCCGGTGTCGATGTTCTTCGCCGGCAGCGGCGCCAGCGTGTTCACCGGGTTCTGGTCGAACTGCATGAACACGAGGTTCCAGTACTCGAGGAACCGCTCGTTGTCGCCGCCGGGAAGGTCGTCGGCGGCGCCGAACTCGAGGCCGCGATCGAGGTACAGCTCAGAGCACGGTCCGCACGGACCGGTCGGGCCCGCCTGCCAGAAGTTCTCAGACCGCGGGCACTCGACGATCCGCTCCCGCGGGACCCCGATCTCCAGCCAGGCGTCGATCGCGTCCTGATCGGGCCCCAGCCCCAGCTCGTCGTCGCCGGCGAACACCGTGATCCAGACCTGTTCGGCCGGGAACCCGAACCCCTCGGTCGAGAGCTCCCATGCGAAGCGCGCAGCCTCGCGCTTGAAGTAGTCGCCGAACGAGAAGTTCCCGAGCATCTCGAAGAACGTCAGGTGGCGCGAGGTCGTCCCGATGATGTCGATGTCGACCGTCCGGAACGTCTTCTGGCAGGTCGTCACGCGCGGATGGGGCGGCGCCTCGCGGCCCTGGAAATACGGCTTCAGCGGATGCATGCCGGCGACCGTGAACAGCGCTGAGGGATCGTGCTCGGCGGGCACGAGTGAGGCCGACGGCAGCCGCCGGTGGTCGCGCGCCTCGAAGAACTCGAGGTACGTGCGCCTGATCTCGTCGGAGCTCATCGGCTTCAGCGCCATGGACTCAGTGAGTGTAGGCGGACGGGCGTCTACGTCGGGCCCCTGAGATCAAGCTTCGCGCGCTCGGAGCCGACCCTGAATGGCGATGCCCCGCTTGCGTCGCCTGATGATCGTTCCCGTCGCGCTACTCGGCGCGCTGCTCGCTCCCGCCGGCGCGCTCGCCGACGCCTCGCCTGACCCCAGCGGCTTCCGGCTCGAGTCCTCGGCGCTGACCGTGAACGAGAGCGCCGGGCAAGCCGTGATCACGATCGAGCGCACCGACACGAGCGAGGACGCCCAGATCCGCTACATCACGCTCGGCGACGGGGTTCCGTGCGGCCCCGCCGAGTGCACCGCGGTCGACCCGATCGACTTCACCTCGGTCAAGGGAATGCTCGACTTCCCGGTCGGCGTATCGAGCGAGACGTTCACGGTGCCGATCGTCGACCACGGCGTGCAGAGCGCGCCGAAGACGATGCAGGTCTCGCTGTTCGGCCCCTCGCCGATCGGCATGGCCTCCCCCAGTAAGGCGGTGCTGACGATCGTGAACAACGACCCCAGCCCCGCGCGAGACCCGCAGAACCCGCTGGCCCTGCCGGCCGCCCCGACCGGGACCAACCCGCTCGCCGGCGCCAGCTTCTTCGTCGATCCCGAGAGCGAGGCCGCGCACGCTGCGCGCCAGAACCCGGCGCTCGACGTGATCGCGCGGGAGCCCGGCACCGCCCGCTTCGGCAGCTTCAGCTTCGGCTCCAACGGAGTCCCCGACATCCAGACCGCGGTCTCGCGGTACCTGTCGCGCGCGCAGGTGGAGGCTCCCGGCACCGTGCCGTTGCTCGCCACGTACCGCATCGTCGACGGCCACTGCGGCCACTGGGCCGACCCGGCAGCCGACCAGGCCGCCTACCACAACTTCATCGAGGGGTTCGCGTCCGGAATCGGCTCCTACCGTGCGGTGCTGTTCCTCGAGATGGACTCGATCATCACGATGCCGTGCCTCTCACCGCACGGCAAGGCGGTCCGCGAGCACGAGCTACAGGACGCGATCAACGTCCTCACCGCGAACTGCCCCCACCTGGTCATCTACCTCGACGCCGGGGCCTCCGACGCTCTCCCGGCGCGGCAGGCGGCGCGGTACCTGCGGGCTTCAGGAGTCGCCAAGGTCCAGGGGTTCTTCCTGAACGCCACCCATTTCGACTGGACCACGCACGAGATCCGGTATGGCGAGCAGATCTCCCGCCTCACCGGCGGCAAGCACTTCGTGGTCAACACCGGCGAGAACGGCCGCGGTCCACTGCGCCCGCGGGACATCGTGCACGCAGGCCTCGAGGTCCTGTGCAACCCGCCCGGCCGGGGGCTCGGACCGCTGCCCACCGCCAATACCGGTTACCGCAACGTCGACATGTTCGCGTGGACCAGCAACCCCGGCGAGTCCGGCGGCAGCTGCGTTCCGGGCGCACCGCCGACCGGCGTCTACTGGCCGGCGTACGCGGCGATGCTCGTGCACAACGCCAACTTCAGCGTGCACTGAGCGGTCGCGCTAGCTTGAGCGCTCCGCGCAGGTTCGCCACGCCGAACGTGCACAGTTCCTGAGTCGCGCCCGGAGATTCCCCGGGTCGGGTAAGCAGCCTCGCACGATGTCTGCGGTGCGCCGTGCTGCACTGATGCTGGTTCTCGCGCTCGCGTCGGCGTGCGCGTGGTCGATCGCGGCCGGCGTCGCGACGGCGGGCGCGGCTGCGCACGACCCCGGCGGGTTCCATCTCGAGTCCTCGACGCTCACGGTTCAAGAGAGCGCTGGGCAGGCGGTGATCACGATCGAGCGCGGCAACACGAGTCAGGCGGCGCAGATTCGCTACATCACGCTTGGCGACGGCGTCCGATGCGGGACGAGCGAGTGCACCGCGGTCGATCCGGACGACTTCCACTCGGTCAAGGGCGAGCTCGATTTCCCGGCCGGCGTCTCGAGCATGACGTTCGCCGTGCCGATCGTCGACCACGGCACCTCGGACGTCAACAAGACCCTCTCGATCTCGCTGTTCGGCCCCTCGCCAATTGGACTGGCCTCGCCGAACAAGGCCGTGCTCACGATTCTCGACGACGACCCGGCGCCACTCCGCAATCCGCAAAACCCGCTCGGCCTAGCGGTCGCCCCGACCGGCACCAACCCGCTCGCCGGCGCCGATTTCTTCGTCGATCCCGAGAGCGAGGCGGCGAACGCGGCGAAGCGCTACCCGGCGATCAAGACGATCTCGGGCGAGCCGGGCACCGCCCGCTTCGGCTCGTTCAGCTTCGGCCACAACGGCGTGCCGAACATCTCCACCGCGGTCTCGCGCTACCTCACCCGAGCCTCGGTGGAGTCGCCCGGGACCGTGCCGCTGCTGGCCACCTACCGGATCGTCCACGGCCGCTGCGGCCACGCGTCGGACTCGCGGGGCGACGTTGCCAGCTATAAGGCCTTCATCGACGGCTTCGCGAAGGGCATCGGCTCCTACCGGGCGGTGCTGTTCCTCGAGATCGACTCGATCATCACGATGCCCTGTCTCTCACAGCACGGCAAAGCGGTCCGCGAGCAGGAGCTTCAGTACGCGATCAACACCCTGACCGCGAACTGCCCGCAGCTCGTGATCTACCTCGATGCCGGCGCCGCTGACGCGCTGTCTGCGCAGGCGTCGGCACGCTACCTGCGGCGATCGGGCATCGCGAAGATCCAGGGCTTCTTCCTCAACGCGACCCACTTCGACTGGACCTCCCGCGAGATCGCCTACGGCGAGAAGATCTCGCGCCTGACCGGCGGCAAGCACTTCGTGATCAACACCGGCGCGAACGGCCGCGGTCCGCTCCGGCCGCCGGACATCGTCCATCAGGGCAACGAGGTCCTGTGCAACCCGCCCGGGCGCGGCCTCGGGCCACTGCCGACGGCGACCACCGGCTACCCCAGCGTCGACATGTTCGCCTGGACCACCAACCCGGGCGAGTCGGGCGGCCCTTGCCGACCGGGCGCACCGAAAACCGGCGTCTACTGGCCCGCGTACGCGCTGTCGCTCGTGCGCAACGCGGACTTCAAGGTCCGGTAGCGATCCTGCGGGGGTCGCGCGGGCCGCGCGATAGTCCCCCACCCGACCACGAGCTCGCCATCCATCAGGCAGGCCAGCTGTCCGGGGGCGGCGCCGTCGACGGGCTCGGAGAGCTCGAGCTCGAGCGCCGTGTGCCGGCCGGGCCCGGGACCGCCGGCACCGCCTGCGCCACCGGCTCCGACGCCGACGAGGCGGCACGCGAGCGGTCGCGCGCGGTAGCGCAGCTTGACCCGGTTGACCCGGTCGCCGGCGCGGTGAAGCCGGGCGCCGCGCACGTGAACCCGAGCGGTTTGGAGCGCCGGGAGGGGACCGACGATCACCTCGTTGCGCGCCGCGTCCTTGTCGACGACATACAGCGGCTCACCGGCCGCGATCCCGATCCCGCGCCGCTGGCCGACGGTGAACCGGTGCTGGCCGTGGTGTCGGCCGATGACGTTGCCCTCGCCGTCGACGATCGCCCCGGCGGCGTCGCCGAGCTCGCCGTGGCGAGCCAGGAACCGGGCGCGATCGGTGCCGGCGAGGAAGCACAGGTCCTGGGAGTCGACCTTGCTGGCGACCGGCAGCCCGGCCGCCGCCGCCATCTCCCTGACCTCCGGCTTGGTCAGCTCGCCGAGCGGGAACCGCATCCGCGCGAGCGAGTCCGGCGCGAGCGCGGCGAGCATGTACGTCTGATCCTTGGCGGGGTCGGCGGCGACCCGCAGCAGCGGACCGGCGGGGTGATCGCGTTCGGCGACCCGCGCGTAGTGGCCCGTGGCCAGGTGGTCGCAGCCGAGGCGGCCGGCGAGCTCCAGCATCGCGTCGAGGCGCACGTGGCCGTTGCAGCCGACACACGGGTTCGGAGTCTCGCCCGCGGCGAACGACGCGATGAACGGCTCGACCACGCCGGCGCGGAACTCGTCCCGCAGATCGATCGTGAAGTGCGGCAGCCCCATCGAGAGCGCCAGCGCTCGTGCCTGGGCCACCGCGGAGGCCGAACAGCAGCTGCGCTCCGCGTCGTTCTCGGCGTCGGCCCACAGCTCGAGCGTCACGGCAACTGTCTCGCCGCCGCGCGCGCACACGAGCGCCGCCACCGCGCTGTCGACGCCTCCGCTCATCGCCACCAGCGTCCGGGGTCCGGGACCGCCGGGCGCGGGCACGAGCGAGCGAGCGCGGACGGCGGCGCCGAGCGCTCGCGCCAGCGCGTCCGCGGCGACCTCAGCGGCGTGCAGCTTGCCCGGGCTGAGACCGCCGAGCTCAGCGGCGATCTGGGCCGCCCCGATCCGCGCCGCATCGAGCACCGAGCGGCCTCGGACGAGAGTCACCGCGGCACTGCCGGCGGCGGTCGCGGCGCCGCAACCGTGGGCCTCGAACCCGGCGCCGGTCACGCGCTCGCCGTCGACGCTGAGCGACAGCGCGACCTGGTCGCCGCACGCGCCGCCGTCGACGATCGCCGTGAACGCGTCCACGGGCAGCCGGCGGTGGCCCTGGGGCGAGGTCAGATGATGCTCGAAGGCGATGGCATCCATCGCCCGCGAGGATAGAAGCCTTACTTGGCGGCCAGTGCGTCGTCGACGTACTCGGTGATCGCGAGCGGGTCGGCGTACCCGGTGATCGTCGTCGCCTGCCGCGACCCGTCGATGACCACCAGCGTCGGGGCGGTGACCACCGGAACCTGCTGGGTGATCATCGCGAAGCTGGTGAGCTCGCTGAGCGGAACCGCAAGCCTGACGACCTGACCGTCGTGCGTCGGCACGGCGCGCAGCTCGTGAGCCATCGCCTGGTCGTCCGAGGCGGCGTCGTTATAGAACAGCACCGCGATCACCTTGTGCGACGTCAGCGCGCTGTTGATCAGCTGCACCTGCTGCGCGACGGACGGAGCCTTTGCGGCCGGCTTGGCCGCGCCGGCGGGCTTCGCGGCGAGGGTCTTCGTGGTCGCCGGGGCGGCCTTGCCCGTGGTCGTGGTCTTGCCCGTGGTCGCGATCTTGGTCGCGGTCTTGCCCGTGGTCGCGGTCTTGCCCGTGGTCGCGGTCCTGGTCGGCGTCGGCGAGCTCGCGGCGGGCCGGGTCGATGTCGGGGCGCCGAGCCGGGCGTTGGCGGCGTTCGAAGTCTTGACGGCCTGATGGGCCTGGTTGATCGCCGACTGGTAGCTGCCGACGCCCTGCGACCCGCCTGGAGAGGACGAGCTCGGCTTGAGCTCGACGTACCACAGACCGAACGCGGCCAGGGTCGCGACGAGCAACGCAATCAGAGGTCGGGGCAGGCTTGCCATCTCATCCCCTTGTTCGGCAGCTTGGGCCCCGCTTTTGAGCCCTCCTCAACGAGAACGGACAAAAGGGCGTTCGTGGCTAGGAACGCCGGAGGCCGAGCTCGCGCAGCTGCGCGGCTTCGACCGGGGCCGGCGCGCCGGTCAGCGGATCGGTGCCGCTGGCCGCCTTCGGGAACGCGATCGTGTCGCGGATCGACTCGACGCCCGCGAGCGCGGTGATGATCCGGTCGATGCCCATCGCGATCCCGCCATGGGGAGGCGCGCCGTACCGGAGCGCGTCGAGCAGGAACCCGAACCGGGCCGAGGCCTCGTCAGCTCCGATTCCGAGCAGCTCGAACACGCGCTGCTGGGTCTCGAGCCGGTTGATACGGATCGAGCCGCCGCCGATCTCGGCGCCGTCGAGAACGAGATCGTACGCGCGCGAGGTCAGGTTCGCCGGGTCGTCGAGGTCGCCCGACGGCGCGGTGAACGGGTGGTGCGCGGCGTCCCATCGCTGTCCCTCCGCGTCCCAGAAGAACGCCGGGAACTCGACCACCCACAGGATGTCGTGGCGGCCGGCCGGGATCAGGTCGAAGCGACGGGCGAGCTCCATCCGAAGCGCACTCAGGGCCTGGCCGACGGTCGTGACCTCGTCGGCGACGATCAGCAGCAGATCGCCCGGCTTCGCGTCCAGGCGCTTGCCGACGGCTTCGATCTCACCCTCGGTGAGGAACTTCGCGATCGGCGATCGCCACCCCTCATCCTGGACGAACGCCCACACCAGCCCCTTGGCGCCGTGCTGCTTGGCCAGCTCGGTCAGCGCCTCGAGGTCTGACCGGGGCAGCTCCCGAGGACCCGCGTTGATTCCGCGCACGACGCCGCCGGAGCCGAGCGCGCCGGCGAACACCTTGAACTCGGTGCCGGCGAGCGCGTCGGCCAGGTCGTGCAGCTCGAGCCCGAAGCGCGTGTCCGGCCGGTCGATCCCAAACCGCGAGACCGCCTCGGCGAACGTCATCCGCGGCCAGGGCGGGGGCGGGACGTCGAACTGCTCGCGCTCGAACACAGCGCCCATCACCGACTCCATGAGGTCGATCACGTCGTCCTCGTCGACGAACGCCATCTCGACGTCGAGCTGGGTGAACTCGGGCTGTCGGTCCGCCCGCGTGTCCTCGTCGCGGAAGCAGCGCGCGATCTGGTAGTAGCGCTCGAGCCCGCCGATCATCAGCAGTTGCTTGAACAGCTGCGGCGACTGCGGCAGCGCGTAGAACGACCCCGGCTGGATCCGGGCGGGCACCAGGTAGTCGCGCGCTCCCTCGGGGGTCGAACGGGTGAGGTAGGGGGTCTCGATCTCGAGGAAGTCGCGCTCGTTCAGGACCTCGCGCATCGTCGCGATCGCGCGGTGACGCAGCGCCAGCGTGCGCTGAAGCTGGGCGGTTCGCAGATCGAGCGAGCGATAACGCAACCTCAGGATCTCGTCGACGTTCGCGGCCTCGTCGAGCTGGAACGGCGGCGTGTCCGCGTCGGCGAGGATCTCGAGCTCGGAGACGGCAAGCTCGATCTCGCCGGTCGCGAGGTTCGGATTGACGTTCTGCTGATCGCGCCGGGTCACCGTCCCGGCGGCGCTGATCACGTCCTCGGAGCGGAGCTTGTGCGCCTCCGCGTGCGCGACCGGAGCGTGCTCGGGATGGAACACGAGCTGCACGATCCCCGAGCGGTCGCGGACGTCGATGAAGATCAGCCCGCCGTGGTCGCGGCGGCGATGCACCCACCCGGCGACGCGCGCCTGGGTGTCGGCGCGGTCCGAGGTGAGCTGGCCGCACCAGGAATCGCGATAGCCGTTCGGGCGCGGCGCGTGCTTCACGACGGCCTCTCCGCCCCAAGGACCTGAGGGATCACATCCTCGAGGTCGGTGTCGTGCTGCTCGCCGGACCGCATGTCCTTGAGCGTCGCAACGCCGTTCTCGCCGACGATCGCGACGAACCGGGCGCCGAGACGATCAGCGTGCTTGAGCTGGCCCTTGAGCGAGCGGCCCGTGAGCTCGAGCTGCGCCTGGAGTCCCGCGCGTCGCGCCTGCCGGGTCAGCTCGAAGCCGCGCTGTGCTTCACCGGTGCCGGTGCGCGCCAGCGCGACGAACAGGTCGACGAATTCCTGAGCTTGGGGATGCTCGCCCGCGGCGAGCAGCATCCGCTCGACTCCAGCCGCCCAGCCGCACGCCGGGGTCGGTGGTCCGTCGAGCAGCTCGATCAGGCCGTCGTAGCGGCCGCCGCCCCCGACGCCCGATTGGGCGCCGAGCTCGCTGCTGGTGAACTCGAACACCGTGCGCGTGTAGTAGTCCATCCCGCGGACGAGCGTCGGATCGAGCTCGTATTTGATGCCGGCGTCGTCGAGGAGCCCGCGTACCCGCGCGAAGTGCTCGGCGTCGGCCGGGTCGAGCGAGTCCAGCAGCTTGGGCGCGTCGCGCATCACGGCCTGGGTACCCCGATCACCGGAGTCGAACGCCCGGAATGGGTTGAGGTCGATCCGGCTGCGGACCTCGTCGGCGAGTTGGTCCTCGTGGGCATGCAGGTAGGCCTGGAGCTCCTCGCGATACTCGGCCCGCGTCGCCGGCGTCCCGAGGCTCGACAGCCGCAGCCGGGCCGCCTTGACGCCGACGGCGTCGAGGAGGTCGGCCAGCAGGACGATCAGCTCGGCGTCGGTCTCCGGCGTGTCCGTCCCGATCGCCTCGGCCCCGACCTGCCAGAACTGCCGGTAGCGGCCGCGCTGCGGCGCCTCCGCGCGGAAGAACGACGACAGGTACCAGAGCTTCACCGGCTGCGCCAGCTTGCGCATCCCGTGCTCGAGGTAGGCGCGGCAGACCGGCGCTGTCCCCTCGGGTCGCAGCGTCAGCGAGCGCCCGCCGCCGTCGTCGAACGTGTACATCTCCTTCTGGACGATGTCGGTGGCCTCCCCCACCCCGCGCGCGAACAGCTCAGTCGCCTCGAACGTCGGCGTCTCGATTCGCCGGTAGCCGGCGGCGCCAAGAATCCGGTCGGCCGAGTCCTCGACCAGCCGGCGCTGCGCCGCTGACTCCGGGAGGATGTCGAAGGTGCCGCGAGGGGCCTGAATCACAGAACGCTCACCGCTCCGCGAGCTCGCGCAGGAACGGGTTGGTGGCGCGCTCGCGACCGAGCGTCGTGATCCCCATGTGGCCGGGATAGACCGTGGTCTCCGGAGAGTATGTGCTGGTCAGATTCTCGATCGATGCGAGCAGCGTCGGCCAGTCGCCGCCCGGCAGGTCGACTCGTCCCACCGAGCCCTGGAACAGGACATCGCCCGAGAACAGCGCGGCCTCGTCGGCAATCGCGTACGTGACGTGGCCGGGGCTGTGGCCCGGGGTGAAGACGACGTCGAAGGCGAGTCCGGCCAGCTCGAGCGTCTCGCCACCGCCAACCGTGTGGTCAGCCTGATAGCTGTCGAACGGACCGAAACCCGGCCACGGGACGTAGTCCATGATGTTCGCCAGCACTTCGACCTCGAGCTCGGGGCAATAGACCGGAGCCTTGGTCGCCTCCGCCACCGGCGCCACCGCGCCGATGTGGTCGAAGTGCGTGTGGGTGACGAGGATCGCCTCGACGGTCTCGATCCCGAGGCTCTCGATCGCCGCGAGCAACTTCGGCGCCTCATCGCCCGGGTCGACGATCACCGCATTCGCGGCGTCCTTACGGCGCACGATGAAGCAGTTCTCCTGAACCTGCCCGACCGTGAACATGCGGACGTCGATCATTTGCGAGCGGCCTGCTGCTTCTTGGCCAGGCGCCGGCGGTACATGTAGAGCTCGATGAAGTACCCGCCCGGGATGTACAGCAGCAGCGCGAACACCGCGAAGAACGCGGCGCTCTCGATCCGGTGCGTCTTCGGCCCGACGAGCGCCAGGAAGATGAACATCAGCACCGCGGCGAGCGCGGCGCGCGTGGCTGAGGACTTCCATGTCGGCGGCGTGTGCAGCCGGCGCTCACGCGCCTGCATACGGGTCTGCTTCTTGCGATCGTCTGCCGACGGCGGCCGACCCGTACGACCCCTCGTCTGGATCGTGCCGGCGGCGGTTCCGCGGTGCTTCGTGCGTCGCTTGCGCTTGGTCTGGGCCATAGTGAATGCAGCTTAGTGCTTGTGACCCGGTCGTATCCAGGGTGCGGTCGCCTTACTGCGCGAGCGCGTCCTCGACTGTGCGGCGGTTTGCGACCGGGAGGGCATCCGGGAACCCGTCGAACGCCGCTCGCGGGGCGAGGCCGACGAGCTCTGCCTGGCTCGGGGTCGCGTGCCGCGCGATCGCATCGATGACCCGGACGAGCGGGGTCGCGCGGTGATCCTCCACGTTGGTCGAGACCTGCGCGACATCGCGGGCGGACAGCCACAGGCCGATCGCGCGGACCGACTCGAGCCCTTCGGGTCCGCCCTCGCGGATGCGCGCAGCGATCGCCTTCGCGTCCTCGAGCGTCGCCGGCGGTGCGAGCTCGACGTTGAAGGCGACGAGCGGCGGACGCGCGGCCACCAGTACCGCGCCGGCGGTCGGATGGAGTTCCTTCGGGCCGAAGTCGGGCCGTAGCTCTCCGGACTGGATCCGGTTCGCCAGGGCGGCGGGGCCGCCCCGGCGGAGCTCGGCCCGCGTCCGCCCCTGGGCGAGTTCACCGTAAAGGAACACCGGCAGGTCGAGCTCGTGGCCGAGCCGGTCGCCGAGCACGAGCGCCTCCGCGCATGCGGCGCCACGGTCGCCGGGGTCGAGGTACACGATCGGCGCGACGTCGACCGCGCCGATTCGAGGGTGAATGCCCTCGTGGGCGGTGAGGTTGACGCGGCGGATCGCCTCCGCGGCGCCGCTCAGGACGGCCTGCGCCAGGCCACCGGGTTCACCGGCGAGCGTGAACACGGTGCGGTGGTGGTCGGGGTCGGTGTGGACGTCGAGCAGCCGCGCGTCGAACGCCTTCGCAATCGCGTCGATCGCGGCTTGGTCGCGCCCCTCGGACACGTTCGGGATCCCGAGCAGCGTCACGTCGCGTGCAGGCTACGCGAGGACGTAGCGCCCGCGGTCGAGCACCGTTTGACCATCGACTTCCAGGCTCGCGTCGACGATCACGACGTCGAGGTGGATCGGCACCGACACCTTCCCGCCGATGCCCGCGCTGGCGCCGAACGCGACGTGCACCGTGCCGAGGATCTTCTCGTCCTCGAGGATGTTGCCGGTCAGCCGCGCCATGTCGTTCGTCCCGACCCCGAGCTCCGCGAGATTCGTCCCGAGCTCGCCCTGCGAGAGCAGCAGCTCGATGAACCGCGGCCCGAGGCCACCGTCGGCCGCGGCGAGCCGTCCCTCGGCTACGGTCAGCGTCGCCGGCTCCTCGCTGATCCCGAACGGCGCGAGGCTCCCCGTCACCACCGTGCCCTCTCCGAACGCCGGCGCGATGAACCCCTCGCCACACGGCAGGTTTCCGAACGCGCCTCTCGCGGTCAGCTCGCCGTCGTCGGAGATCCCGGCCCGGCCGTCGAGCGAGAGCTCGAGGTCGGTCCCGCGGGGGCACGTCACTCGCGCCCGCGTCCCGGCTTCGAGCACCGCCGCCACCGCCTTCGACCGCGCCGCCATCGTGTCGAAGTCGACCGACATCACGCGCGCGAGCATGTCCTCGGTGACGCCCGGCATCGTCGCGCCGCGAGCACCATTGTCGGTGGCGCGCTTGCGTGCGCTCGTGTGACTGAGCGACCGGCTCGTCGGCGCGATGAACACGTCGCACGCCGACAGCGCCGCCGCCACCGCCGGCGGCGGTTCGGTGCCGTCGGTGGCGCGCTCGTCCATGACGATCATGACCGCGTCGGCGCCGGCCGCCGCCGACTCCGCCCGCAGCGCCTCGCCGATCGCCCGCGTCGCGGGGTCTACCACGACCACCACGTCCTCGTCCGCATGCACGCCCAAGCATCGCGTGACCACGGTCCGGACGGCAGGGGCGAGTTCGGTCATCGCAGGCGCATCATAAGCGCGCCCCGTTCGCG
>CAVVCP010000027.1:0-61844 GCA_963746695.1 uncultured Solirubrobacterales bacterium
GCACCAGCGCCGAACGCGCCGAGCGCGACCGCAGCATGCAAAGCCAGTTCGGGGTCGTGTGAGGACAGCCCCACCGCGAGGAACACCACGTTGCCGGTCATGAACGCCGAGAACACCTTCCCCAGCGCGAGCCAACTCAGTGCATCGATCGACCCGGCCGCGACCGCGAGTACTGCCAGCAGCACGTCTCGGATCCGGTGAGCTCTCCAGCGAGCGGAGCCTCTCCTCTGCGCCGCGGGTCTGCTCATGAGACTCGACCCCCCGTCTCCGCCACGCGAGCCCTGGCTACCTGTGGCCGAGGAGCATGCACGATGGCCACTGCTATTGCCGCCGCTGCTGCGCATGCCGCCGCGCCGAGGATCAGGGCGACCCGCGGTGCAGAGTCGCCGACCGCTCCAACAATGGTCGCGCCGATCGGGGTGCTGCCAACGAACGCCGTTGACCACAACGCAGTGACGCGCCCGCGCATGTCGGGACGCGCGGCCAGTTGGATCGTGCTGTTTCCGGTGGTCAGGAACGTGATGCTGGCCACACCCACGACGATCAACAACGGCATGGCGAGGTACGTTCGGCTCGCCAGCGCGGTCCCGAGCATTGCCGCCGCATAGGCCAGCGCCGCCCTGACCATCCTCGGCACGCCAGTTTGCGGGTGCCGGATGCCATACACCCCGCCGAGCACCGATCCGAGCCCGAACGCGGCGAGCAGCAGGCTGTAAGTAGTCGCTCCGCCGTGAAGCGGGCCACGGGCGAACAGCGGCAGGCTCACCTCGTACTCGTAGGTGAACGTGCCGACGAGCACCATCATGCTCACCGGCGCCAGGATCTCCGGCACCCTGCGAGCGTAAGCCAGTCCCTGGCGGAGTTGCCCGCGGACGCGCGGCACCGCCGGGGACCGCTGCAGCTGCGAGACGTCGACGATCAGCAGCGAGTAGATGACCGCTCCGAAGCTCGCGGCGTTGGCCACAAAGCACCACCCGACCCCGACGCTGGCCACGAGCGTCGCGGCGACGATCGGACCGACCCCGCGACCTACGTTCACCAGCGTGCTGTTCAGCGTCACCGCGTTACGGATCAGTTGCCGACCGACCATCTCCGAGACGAACGCGAGCCGGGCCGGATTATCCACGGCCGTCGCGACCCCGAACACGAGGGCAATCGTGAACACCATCCACAATCTGACCGCGCCGGTTATCACGAGCGCCCCCAGCACGAGTGACGCAGTGGCGAGCGAGGACTGGGTGAGCAGCAGGATCCGCCGCTTGTCGCCCCGATCGACGATCACCCCGGCGTACGGGGTAAGCAGTAGGACGGGCGCGTAGCGGGCGGCGGTGGCCAGGCCCAGCCACACGCCCGAGTGTGTGAGTTGCAGCACCAGCACGGCCTGGGCGACTGTCTCCGTCCATGACCCGACCAGGCTGATCGTCTGCCCGGTCGTGAAGCGCCTGTAGTTCGGAACGGCGAATGCCGCCAGCGGGCGCACGCCACCGCCCGGCGGCTCACCGGCCTGATCGTTTGTTGACGAGGTGAACATTGACGTCCTTCGGGATGGGTGGTCGTGAGCGACGGGTTCGAGCGTCCGTGATCGGTTGCACGACAAAGGTCCCAGCGGCCGGAGCTGGTGCCATCACGGCCAGCGCGAGAGATGACTGGGGGCTAACCCGAAACGTCAGGCTCGCCGAAGGCGGTCCCGACCGGCAGCACCGCGTCGAGGGCAGTGCCCTGCCCGCGAGGGCTGCGGATCGTGAGTGCGCCGCCGAGGGCTTCGACTCGGTCACGGAGCCCGGTCAAGCCGCTGCCCGTCGACGGATCGGCGCCGCCGACGCCGTCGTCGCTGATCCGCACGCGCAGTAGCCCGTCGTGCCGCTCCACCGCTACCGACGCGCGCGAGGCCGCTGCGTGCTTGGTCGCGTTGGCTAGCGCTTCGGCGGCAACGTAGTAGGCCGCGACCTCGACCAGCTCGGGTAGCCGGTCCTCGGAGTCCACGACGACCGCGACGGGTATCGCGCACCCCCTGGCGAGGTTTCTCAGCGCCGGGGCGAGGCCGCCCTGGGTGAGGATCGCCGGATGGATGCCCTGCGCGATCTCGCGGACCTCCTCGGTGGCCGCGTTCAATTCCTGCACGGTCTCTGAGAGCACAGCTTTGATGTCTTGCTGCGCGGGAGGCAGCCGTCGTTCGGTCATCCGCAATCGCAGCGCGAGGGAGACGAGGCGCTGCTGGACTCCATCGTGCAGGTTTCGCTCGATCCGGCGCCGGGCTTCATCGCCGGCGCCGACGATGCGCGCGCGGGAGGCCGCCAGCTCAGCGCGGCTGGAGGCGTTGGCGATCGCGATCGCGAGCAGCTCCGTGAAGTCAGCCATGCGGAGCTCGGTCTCCTCAGGCAGCGGTCCTTCCAGGGAGCCGGCCACGATCGCGCCCCAGAGGGCGCCGGCAACGATCACCGGGCTCCCGACCGACGTCGGGGAGGAGCCCGGCGCACCGGACCAGCGCGCCACTAGATCCGGAGAGATTCCGCCGTAGTCGTCCACGCGTATGGTCCGCCCGGTGCGCAACACCTCCGCTGTCGCGAGACCGGGCTCGATCGGCCCGAGCGGGCCGGGCCGGTCATCGGCGCCGGTTCCGCCGACCAGGGTCGCGGTACCGTCCGGTTCGAAGCGAATGATCCGCGTCTGGTCGGCCCGGACCAGGTTGCGCATCTCGACGGCGACCGCGGCGAACACTTCCTCGCTTCGGGCGCCCCGGGCGACCAGCGTGGCCACGCGCCTCAGAGCGGCCTGCTCCTCATCCAGCCTGCCGCGCGCGCTCTCCGAAGTCGCGGCGCGGCTCTGGGTCGCCTGGATGATCGCCCCGACGAAGACTCCGATGGCGATGTACATCGCGGTCACGAGGTAGTTGACCCAGTCGCGAGAATCGAACGTTCGATAGGGCGCGATATAGAAGGAGTCGATCGCCACCGCCGCGGCCAGCGCCAGCGGAACGCCGAACAGAGGGCCTAACCGCCACGCTGCGACGCCCACCGCACCGGCGCACAGCACGCACCAGAGGACCACGAGCACGGTCTCCCCGCGCAGGGGCACCGCCACCGCCATCCCCGCGAACGCAGCGGCGGCAACGGCGAACGCCGCCCCACCGGCGGCTATCGGATAAGCCCTCGAGCTGCGGACACGTGGGCCCACAGGCAGAGGCTAGATCACTCGACGGGCCTCTGCTCGCGGGTGCTGAGGAGGGCAACGATCGCGTCCGCGCTCAGGTCCGATTTGGCAAGGAAGCCGACGGCCGGACTGCTGGCGATCAACTCGGCGAACTCTTCCTCAGCGTGAGTAGAGATGAGAATCACGGCACCGGCCAGGCCCTCGGGCTCCTCGGCGCACAACCGAGAGGCGACCGCCACGCCGCTCTCTTCGCCGAGGTCTATGTCCACCAGCGCAAGATCCGGGCGCAGTTCACGAGCGAGCCGCACGGCCTCCTCACCGCCGGCCGCCAAGCCAAGTACGTCAATCCCCTCATCCTGCAGGAGATCCCGGGCAGCGTGCGCAAATCGTGGGCTGTCGTCGACTATCAGGCACCGTATCGCCATCGTGGACAACGATAGGCGCCGCGACCCCGCCACGGATTGCGGCTAACCCCCAAATCTCGGCAACGGTAAGTCCGGCACAACGGGGGAACAACGATAATCAGCGCATGACTGGCGACGCCCCAGGCGTCCTGATCGCCGAGGACGACGTTCTCCTCCGCGAGGGGCTGGCGAGGCTGCTTGCAGACGAGGGCTTCAACGTCATCGACCAGGCCGGCAACGCCTCCGCGCTGCTCGCGTTGGCCCATCGTCACCGCCCAGATCTCGTGATCGTCGACATTCGCATGCCGCCGACCCACACGACCGAGGGGCTCGATGCCGCTCGCACGATTCGCGCGGAGATGCCCGAGACGGCGGTCGTCGTTCTCTCCGCCCACGCCGAGGTGGAGCAGGCGACCGACCTGCTCGCGTGCGGCGAGCGAAGCGGTTACTTGCTGAAGAGCCGCGTCACCGACATCGAGGAGTTCATCGCGACCCTCCGCCGGATCATCGGCGGGGCGGCGGTCGTGGACCCGGCCCTGATCCAGCAGCTGCTCGCCGCTCGTCGCGCCGAGGACCCGCTGGAGGGCCTCTCCGCGCGCGAGCGCGAAGTCTTGGCCCTGATGGCCGAGGGACGCTCCAACGCCGGTATCGCGCGGCAACTGTGGGTGACCGAGTCCACTGTCGAGAAGCACGTCCACAGCATTTTCATGAAGCTGCGCATTGCCGAGACAGGCGACGATCACCGGCGGGTCCTCGCAGTAGTCCGGTTCCTCGAGTCCGCGTAGCGCGATCGCGCGGGCGGCCGTGCGGTCATTCCGGCGAGCCACCGGTGCTGATAGCGGCTAGCCCCAAGCCGAGATGGGCGCTCGCCGTGTAGCCCTCCGGCCCGACCAGCGAGAGGCTGTAGCTCGTTCTTGAACCCCCCAGGAAGGAGCTCAGCCTATGTCCTCGACCGCCACCAGTCCCCAGCCCATCATTGACGATCGCGGCGGGACCATCCTCGGCCCGCGCAACGTTGCCATCGAGCGGCAGAACCCTGATGTCCTGATCGCGCCGGAGACCGATGCCGGGACGGTGCCGAACCTGAAGTGGCCGTTTGCGTTGTCGCATAACCGTGTGCTGAGCGGCGGGTGGGCGCGTGAGACGACGACTCGCGAGATGCCGATCAGCACGGAGATCTCGGGGGTGAACATGTGCCTCACGCCCGGTGGGATCCGCGAACTGCACTGGCACAAGGAGGCCGAGTGGGCCTACGTGATCGCCGGCAGCTGTCGTGTCAGCATCCTCGATGAGGAAGGCCGGGTGTTCATCGACGATGTCTCGGTCGGGGACCTGTGGTACTTCCCGGCGGGGTTGCCGCATTCGATCCAGGCGCTGGCCGACGGCGTCGAGTTCCTGCTGGTGTTCGACAGCGGCGATTTTTCCGAGAACGAGACGTTCCTGATCACCGACTGGTTCAACCACACCCCGCGCGATGTGCTGGCGAAGAACTTCGGGGTGGCCGAGTCGGCGTTCGACAACCTGCCGACCGACATCGCTCACACTCGGTACATGTTCGCCGGCGACGTGCCGCCCGCGCTTAGCGACGACGCGCCGCCCTATCCGGCAAAGCAGACACCGCGCGCATACACGTGGCACATGCACGCCCAGGAGCCGACGAAGACTCCGGGTGGTCAGGTGCGGATCACCGACTCGCGGAACTTCACGATCTCCGAGCGGATCGCAGCGGCGCTGGTCGAGATCGAGCCGGGCGGCATGCGCGAGTTGCACTGGCACCCCAACGCCGATGAGTGGCAGTACTACCTGAAGGGCCAGGGCCGGATGACGGTGTTCGCGTCCGGTGGCAAGTCCCGGACGTTCGACTACCAGGCCGGCGACGTCGGAGCCGTCCCCTTCGCGATGGGGCACTACGTCCAGAACACCGGCGATGAGACGCTCGTGTTCCTGGAGATGTTCCGCTCCGACCACTACGCCGACGTCTCACTGGCCCAGTGGATGGGCGTGCTGCCCCCCGAACTCGTCAAGGCCCATCTCAACCTCGACGACGACGTGATCGCCAGCCTGCCCCGCGACAAACCGATCGTCGTCGCCTAGTCACTACCGGGAGGGGCGCCCCGGCGCCTCTCCCGGATGTCAACCAGCAAGCCAACAATCGACGAAAGGCGTCGGATGTCTCCACGGAACGACCCATATGAAAACCTCGCCCAAGGACGCCAAGCCCGATCGAATCGGTATCGCTTGGGCTTCTGGGCGGTCGCGTTCGCGTTCACGGCGCTGATGGCGTTCACCACCGCGCCGACGCCGCTGTGGTCGTTGTTTGCGCAGCGCGACCACTTCTCCTCGCTCACGGTCACGATCGTGTTCGCAGCCTATGCGGTTGCCGTCGCGATCAGCTTGGTCCTTGCCGGCCACCTTTCCGACTGGTACGGGCGTCGTCGGCTCCTGGTTCCGGCGCTGGCGCTGAACGTGGTCGCCGGAGTGGTGTTCGTGGCGCTGGCCCGCGCTGCCCGGTCTGCTCGTCGCGCGGGTCCTGAGTGGCCTCGGGGTCGGTGCGGCGACGGCGACAGCGACGGTATGGCTCGCGGAGCTCGACGCCGCGCGCCGGCCGCCTGCCGGCAGTCACCGGGCGCAGATCATCAGCACCGCCGCGAACCTCGGCGGGCTCGGCCTCGGAGGCCTGATAGCCGGCGGCCTCGCGCAGTGGGTCGGCCACCGTCTCACCGTCCCGTTCATCGCGTTCGCGGGAGCGCTGCTCGTCGGGTTGCTCGCGATCGTCCTTGCGCCTGAAACCCGCGCCGCGACCTCGCCGCGACCGCGCTACCGCCCCCAGCACGTATCCGTCCCGCCGCGGTCGCGGGGTCGATTCTTCGCCGCCGCGACTGCCGTCGCGATCACGTTCGCGATCTTCGGGCTGATCACCTCGCTTGCGCCCAGCTTCCTCGCCGAGACGCTGCACCAGCCCTCGCACGCGCTTGCGGGCGCTGTGTCATTCGCGCTGTTCGCCGCCGCGGCGCTGACGCAGACGCTGACCGGAGCGCGCGCCCCGCGTGAGCTGCTCGCCGCGGCGATCCCAGCGCTGCTGACGGGCATCGGCCTGCTGACGCTCGCTGTATGGGTGCCGTCGCCGAGCTTCGGGATCTTCCTCGCCGGCGATCTGATCGCCGGCGCCGGAGCGGGCCTGATGTTCAAGGGCGCGATCGGGACCGTCATTGGAGATCTCGCTGCCCGAGCGCCGTGCCGAGGCGGTCGCCGGGTTGTTCCTCGCCGCGTATCTCGGGCTCGCCGGTCCGGTGATCGGCCTCGGGCGCGCTGACCCAGATCGCGTCGACGCGCGTGAGCCTGCTCGTGTTCGCCGGGCTGCTCGCGCTCGGCATCCTCGCCGCGGCCCCGACGCTTTCGGCCGGCCGCGGCCAGCGCGCGTCCGTCCAACCCCAACCTCTCTCCCACTGACAAGGAGTCACGATGCAGACAACGCACTCGAGACCACACAGCTCGGCCAGACCGGCCTAGAGATCACCCGCGTCGGGTTCGGCGCGTGGGCGATCGGCGGCGGAGGCTGGGAGTTCGGCTGGGGCCCCCAGCAGGACGAGCAGTCGATCGCGGCGATCCACCACGCGCTCGAGCTCGGCGTCAACTGGATCGACACCGCCGCCGCCTACGGCTTCGGTCACTCCGAGCAGGTCGTCGGGCGCGCGCTCGAGGGCGTCGCCGAGCGCCCGTACGTGTTCACCAAGGCATCGCTGCTGCGAAGGTCCGGACCGCCGGGTCGTGCACAGCCTCAAGCGCGATTCGATCCTGCGCGAGGCGCACGCCAGCCTGGAGCGGCTGGGGGTCGACGCGATCGACCTCTACCAGATCCACTGGCCGATCCCCGACGAGGACATCGAGGAGGGCTGGTCGGCGCTCGCCGAGCTCAAGGAGCAGGGGCTCGTGCGCCACATCGGCGTCTCGAACTTCGACGTCGAGCAGCTGCGGCGGATCCAGCAGATCGCGCCGGTCGAGACGCTCCAGCCGCAGTACTCGCTGATCGAGCGCGACGTCGAGCGCGAGATCCTGCCGTTCGCCGAGCGCGAGGGGATCGGCGTGATCGTCTACTCGCCGATGGGCTCGGGGCTGCTGACCGGGGCGATGACCCGCGAGCGCATCGCCGGCCTCCCCGACGATGACTGGCGCAAACGCGATGAACGCTTCCGCGAGCCCCAGGTGTCACATAACCTTGATCTGGTCGAGCGCATGAGAGTCGTTGCCGATCGGCACGACATCGCCGCTGGGGGCGGTAGCGATCGCGTGGACGCTTCGCAACCCCGCAGTGGATGGCGCGATCGTCGGATTCCGCTCGCCCGATCAGGTCGACCCGCTAATCGACGCCGCCAATCTCGAGCTATCAGATCAGGACATCACCACTATCGAAGGAGAGCATTAGCCATGCAGACCATCGGATTCATCGGGCTGGGAAATATGGGCGGCAACATGGCCGCCCGGTACCTCGCCGCCGGCTACACCGTCTACGGCGAGGAGCGCGACCGCGAGCATGCGCAGTGGCTCATCGATCAAGGCCTACGTTGGGTCGATACGCCACGGGCGGTTGCCGAGACCGCCGACGTCGTGCTGACATCCCTCCCCAACGACGACGTCGTCGCCTCCGTCACCTCGGGCCCCGACGGCATCCTGGCGGGGCTGAACGAGGGGAAGCTGTGGGCGGACCTGAGCACGATCAGTCCGCGTGCGAGCCGCGAGATCGCCGAGCGCGTGCGCGAGAACGGACGCGGTGCGCAGATGCTCGACACGCCAGTGTCGGGGAGCGTTCCCCAGGTCAAGACCGGAACGCTGACGATCATGGTCGGGGGTGACGAGGGCGCCTACAAGCGGATCGAGCCGGTCCTCCGCGTGCTCGGGACGCCGACCCACGTCGGCACAAACGGGCAGGGGCTCGTACTCAAGCTCGCGATCAACATCAGTCTGGCGGTACAGACGCTCGCCTTCTCAGAGGGGCTGCTGTTGGCCGAGCGCGAAGGAATCGATGCTCACCTCGCGGCCAAGGTGATGGCGGAGAGCCAGATCGGGTCGCCGATGCTCAAGCTGCGCGTTCCGCTGATACTCGATCCGCCCGACGAGGCGTGGTTCGACATCGGGCTGATGCACAAGGACATCCGCCTCGTCCGCCAAGCCGGCGCCGAGGATGGAATACCCCTCCCAACGGCCGAAGTCGCCGACGAGATCCTCAGCAAAGCCGAGCAGCTCGGCTACACCCACCGTGACATCGCCGCCGTCCACGAGCTCCTTGCGCGCCTATCCGAGGACGCCGCGCCCGTCACCTCGTAAGCAGCCTCCGACGAGTGCCGCGGGCAGCGGGGGGAGATGCGCTCGCCGCGCTCCGTACATCCGAGGAAGCACAGCCACAGTCAATGCGGACTCCGGGCGCGGAGCGGCTGTCGCGCGTTCACCTCCAATCGAGGCAGATGTCGTGACCCGGACTCCGGCCACTGGTGGACCGCAGCCAATCTAAGAACTCTGTCACCTTCAGCATCTAAAGCCAACGAAAATCCGCAGCACTGCCACCAGAGGTTATTCAAAACACACGCGGAGCATGCACTGGCCGAAGGCCTCGATTAGCGTTAGTGGCTGCACGGACGCTGTGCGCACCAACCCCAAGGTTCGGCGCGCACGGGGTCCGCGGTCAGGTATGCGCCCCGCCCCTGTCGCGGACCCCTGTTTTATGCCTGAAACCCGTCCCGAATCGTGTTCGACGCTCGCGAACACCGCGAAGCGGCCGAGTTGTGCGTGTTCCGCGCGATGGAGGGAACACGCCGTCGCGCTCGCGCCGTTACGGGACCGGAGGGATGTCCCGCGCTGGTGACTATCGCGTTCATATTGATTGTGGCGTGGCTGGCGATCGTGATCCTTGCGCTGGCGGTCGCGCGTGCGGGCGGCAGGGCGGACGGTGACGAGGAGCGGCTAGCGGCTCGTCACGGCGACGCGGACCGTCTCGCTGCTCCGAGCCGGTTCGACGGTCGGCCGCCCGGCGAGCGGCCCCCGCTGGAGGCGCTCGCCGACGAGATCATGCGGGCCGGCGCGACCGTCTCCGATCCCGATCGCCCCGGCGAGCAGCCTATCCCGGACCGCCCAGCGACCACGAAGCGTTTCAAGAAGCGCGCACGCCTGAACCCGAAGACGGTCCGGATCAAGCACTTGCGGCATTGATCGGCGCCGGCCCCCGCGGGCGTAGGCTGTTCGGATGGAGTCGTTGCCCATGGCCCCGGCGGCCTGCGCGCTGGACGAGGCGGAGTTGCGTGCCCAGCTTGCCCGGTATCGCGCCGTCGGAGCGGACGCGGAGCTCGTGGAGCGGACCAGGCGACGACTCGTGATCCGAGTGGACGAGCCGGTCTCAGACCTGGCGGTCGAAGAGCTCGTTGCGATCGAGATGCGTTGCTGCCCGTTCTTCGACTTGGAGTGGGAGCAGAGGCTGCGACGCCTATCGATTTCGGTGTCTAGACAGGAAGAGGAGCCGGCGCTCGACGCGATCGTCTACGCGCTGGGATTTAGCAACGCGCACCCGGCCGCGCGGGGTTCGGCGACGATCGAGCGCCGCGATCACGGATTCCTAAAGGAATCTGGCGTGCGGGCCGAAGAAGTTCCTTGTCAGACAGCGACGGCACCGAGCGGGTGAGACCTCCTCTCCGAAAGACGTCCCCCGGCCATGAAATAACCGCCTGATCTTCTGATGCCCGAGGCCCGCAATAGCGGGCCTTCGGCGTTAAGCGACCGTGGCGTTGTCGCCCACCGGGTTGGACGGGGCCGAAGGCGTATTTAGCAGGCGTGGTGGCGCTCTTATTGCCAAACGCCATGCAGATTCTGTTCCTCGTATCAGCGCACAACAGCTTGAGCCAGCGGGCCTGGATCGCGTTGACCGAGCTCGGTCACGACGTGTCGGTCGCGGTGGTCGACTCAGCCTCGGCGATGGAGGCCGCGGTGAGTGTGCACGCTCCGGACTTGATCGTGTGTCCGTTTCTCAAGACGCTGATCCCCGAATCGATCTGGGGACGACATTGCTGCCTGATCGTTCATCCCGGGCCACGGGGCGATCGTGGCCCGTCATCGCTCGATTGGGCGATCGAGCTGGACAAGCCGAACTGGGGGGTGACCGTGCTGCAGGCGAACGGTGCGGTCGACGCCGGCGAGGTGTGGGCGACAGGCACGTTCACGATGCGGAACGCGGCCAAGAGCAGCCTTTACCGGCACGAGGTCCGTCGCGCGGCGATCGACGCGGTTATCGACGCGATCGACCGGCTTGTGTTGGTCGGGGCCGCGCCCTCGGCAACGGCTCCCGTGTCCAGCGTCTCGCTCGGGCCTTGCCTGCCGCTGATGACCCAAGACGTCCGCGCGATCGATTGGACGTCTGACCGGACCGGACACGTGCTGCGGAAGATACGCGCCGGCGATGGGCACCCGGGGGTGCTCGACACGATCGACGGTAAGAACTTTCATCTGTTCGGAGCCCACCCCGAGCGGGCGCTTCGTGGCCGTCCGGGCGAACTGCTGGCACAGCGGGACGGGGCCGTCTGCCGAGCGACTGTCGACGGGGCGGTGTGGATCACCCACCTCAAGCGGCAGGGCTCAGCGACGGAGAGCCACTTCAAGCTGCCGGCAGCACGTGCGCTCGCGCGTGCGGGCATCCGGCTTGAGGTGCCGGAAGTCGGGATCGCGTTCGACGCACAGGTTCCCGACGGGGACACCTACCGCGAGATTGCCTACCACGAGCACGCCGGAGTGGGTTACCTGCGGTTCGAGTTCTACAACGGCGCGATGAGCACTTCCCAATGCCTGCGACTCCGCGAGGCGTACGCGCATGCCCGCGCGCAGCAGCACACCAATGCCATCGTGCTGCTCGGCGGCGACGACTACTTCTCAAACGGCATCCATCTGAACGAGATCGAGGCCGCTGAGGACCCAGCCGAGGAGTCCTGGTGCAACCTTCAGGCGATCGACGATCTGGTCAAGGACATCCTCGACACCGATTCGCATCTCGTGATTTCAGCCATAGCCGGAGACGCAGCCGCGGGCGGCGTGCCCCTGGCGCTCGCCGCCGATTACGTGCTCGCCCGTGAGGACATCGTCCTGAACCCGTACTACCAGCACATGGGCGGCCTGTACGGCTCGGAGTACTGGACCTACCTGCTGCCACGGCGTGTCGGTCCGGCCACCACGGCCCGGCTAACCGGCGCGCCGTTCCAGGCGATCGGCACGAATGAGGCGGTCAGGATTGGATTGCTCGACGCCGCCTTCGGGGAGGACGTGGAGGACTTCCGGGCGCGCACCGCCCGCTTCGCCGAACTGGTCGCGCACGACGGGCTGCACCAGGCGCGCCTCAAGGACAAACGACTCCGACGAGCACACGACGAGCGCGCCAAGCCCCTCGACGCCTACCGCCAGGAGGAGCTGGCCAGATGCCACCAGTGCTTCTTCGGTTCTGACTCGCGCTACCACGACGCCCGCCGGCGGTTCGTCTACAAGCTGCCCGCGCGCGACAGCGCAGACGAGCAGCCGGCCCGCCTCGCGATCTGAAGCGCAGGGCGTTCCAGGCCGTCCGCGAGCGACAGCGCGTCCAAAGTGCGGGAGATCGTCCCGAGCACGAGCACAAGCGCGCCGCGACGCCGGGGTTCGAGATCAACGCCAGCGCGCAGGCGGTGCCCTCGCCGCGGCGAACCTGTAGAACGATGCCCGAGGCCTGGGTGTATCTGCTCCGCTGCCGCGACGGCTCGCTCTACACCGGTTGGACCGTCGATCTCGAGCGCCGGCTTGTGCGCCACCGTTGTGGCGCCGCGAGCCGCTACACGGCAAGCCGGCTGCCGGTCGAGCTAGCGTTGGCGATCCCGATGCCCGATCGTACGACTGCCCGTCGCGAGGAGGCACGCATCAAGCGCCTGCCGCGGCCGGCGAAGATCGCGCTGTTGACCTCCGCCGAGACGCCGACTTGAGCTCGTCGACCGACCCGCCCCGCCACCCGGTTCTGAACCTCCCGGGCAAAGGCTGGCGCGCGTTCAAACGCCTGACGCAGCTCAGCTTCCCGAAGTCCTATCCGATCGTGCAGTTCCCCAATGCCCCGCTGATCCTCGCGTTCGTGTCCGGTTTGGTCGCCCAACACAGTCACGGCCACGAGCACGATTACGCCCAAGCCGTCTCGTACCTGGCATTGGCGATCTGGGCCTACCTCGAGCTCTTCCAGGGTGTCAACGCGTTCCGGCGGTTGCTCGGGCTGGCGTACACGATCTCAACGATCGCGCACCTCGCGAATGCGCTCCACCATCACTGACGCGGTTTCGTTTCCGGTTGCGTGGGGAGTATATGTGTGTAGCATGCACATATCGAGAAAGGTGGATGGCGATGACGTTGATGAAAGGCAGCTTTCAGCTCTCAGCTTGGAACGAGGACGCGTATGAGGAGCGCGACGGGCGTCGGCTGACCCGTGCCTCGGTAAGCCAGCAGTTCGAGGGGGACATCGCCGGCAATGGCGCCGCGGAATGGCTGATGGCGTATCAAGCGGACGGCCGCGCCCGGTTCGTCGGGTTCCAGCTTGTCGACGGAGAAGTCGGTGGCCGTCGCGGCACGCTGGTGCTCGAGACCGCGGGCGAGTTCGATGGGCGGGTAGCACGGTGGGACGCGACAATCGTGGGGGGTTCATCCACCGGCGAACTAGCGGACGCTGAGGGCGTGGGCAAGTTCGAGGCTCCGCACGGGTCTACGGCCTCCTATGAGCTCGAAGTCTCGCTCTCGGACAACTGACCCGACCATCGCCCGGCTCACGAATGTGGTCGCGGCGTGGTCGCTCGGAGTGGCAGACCGTGTAACCCTGGCAGCCGCCACGGCGGCGGGCCGCGGCGGCCAGGCACCGGCCGCACTCGTAGCGCTGCACGAGTTTGCGGGTGGGGGCACGATCGACCAACTGCGACAAGTCCTTGGAATCAGTCACTCGACAGCAGTCCGGCTGATCGACAGCCTCGTCGCCGACGGCCATGTGCGCCGGACCCACCACTCCGATGACCGCCGCTCGGTGGCGTTGACGCTCACTCCGGCGGGCCGGCGGGCGGCGCGCCGTGTCCTCGACCGCCCGTTGTGAGGTCGTGCATGGCCTGCTCGAAGGACTCTCCGAGCAGGACCGGCGCTCCCTGATGCGACTGGCCGAGGTGCTCACCGCACAGCTGGTGGACCTGAGGCTCGCCGAGCGGGCTCTGGAGAACCCTCCGTCGAGCGGCTGGTTGTGCCGCCTGTGCGACTTCGGCGCCTGCGGACGTCCCGACGGTCTGTGCCCGGCGGCAAAGCGGGCGCGCGCCAGGGCCGGCGAAGGCTGAGGCACCTGATCCGCACAGGTGAACCGACCGAGCCGAGGACCTGGGTGAGCGCCTGCGCGGGTGGTGTCGCGACGAAGGTCGAGGTCCCGCAGGCCGGCTCCCCTGAAAGCAGTTCCGATGGCCTGCTAGCGCGCTATTCCAGCACGACCGGGCGACCGCCGACCGGCGCGGTGATCGGGCGGCGCCAGCCCGAGATGGCCATTGCCACCGCGGGGATCAGCGCGACGACGATGAGCACGAGCGCCCACACGAACGTCGACGCGAAGGCGTCGGACAGCGGCCCGGCGACCGCGGCGTGCGCGCGTGGGGGCAGGTGCTGGAGGGCGGCGATCCCGTTCGAATGCGACCCCGAGGCTCGACTGCCGAGGATGCCGGTGAGGTTGGCGGTGATCGCGGAGGCGAGGATCACCGACAGCACCGCGGTGCCGATCGAGGCGCCCGCCTGGCGGATGATGTTCATCGCCGTGCTCGTGCGGGCGATGGCAGCCGGCGGGACAGCCTGCATGGCGGCGGTCATGTTCGGCATCATCGCCAGTCCCATCCCGAGGCCCTGGACGAAGTTGCCCGCGCACAGCAGAACGTAGGAGGTGTGGGGGCCGACGAACGCGAACGGGATCAGCCCGATGGCCACGAGCGGGAGGCCCGTGGCCGGTAGCCAGGTGGGTCCGTACCGGTCGGTCAGGCGACCCGACAGGGGCATCATCAACATCGCGCCGAGGCCGCCCGGCGCCAGCAGCAAGCCGGCCTGGAGCGCGGAGGCGCCCCGCACCGCCTGGTAGTAGAGGGGCACGAGGAGCATCGTGCCGAACACCGAGATCGCGAACAGGAGGAAGGTGCCCGCGGCGGCGCCCGCGCGCGTGTGCGCAAACGTCCGCAGGTCGATCAGCGGGTTCGGGGTGCGCCAGCTGTGGACGAACCAGGCGGCGATCAGCACGACGCCGGTCAGAGTCGGGCCCCAGGACCGCACCGAGCCGAACCCGTAGGTCGAGGACTCGGCCAGCCCGAAGATGAACACCGCCAGTCCGGGGGAGAGCAGCAGCATCCCGACCCAGTCGAGCCGGTGGGCGGGCTGCGGCTGGTCGGGCTCGAGCACGATCAGCGCGAGGATGAACGCCACGATCCCGATCGGCAGGTTGATGAAGAAGATCCAGCGCCAGGACGCGTTGTCGACGAGATAGCCGCCGAGGATCGGGCCCAGGATCGGGGCGATCAGCATCGGCACGCCGAGCACGCCCATCACGCGGCCCATCCGGTGCGGACCGGCCTTCTTGGTCAGGATCGTCATTACCGCCGGCATGATCAGCCCGCCCCCGATGCCCTGCAGGACGCGGAAGAAGATCAGCGAGCCCGCGCTCCAGGCCAGGCCGGAGAGCATCGATCCGATCGTGAACAACACCAGCGACGACATGTAGATCCGCTTCGTGCCGAAACGATCGGCCGCCCAGCCACTGACCGGGATCACCGCCGCGAGCGCCAGCGTGTAGCCGGTGATGACCCACTGGATCGTGGTCAGCGACGAGTGGAACGCGACCGCCAGGTGATCGATGGCCACGTTGACCACGGTCGTGTCCAGGATCGACATGACCGCCCCCAGCATCACGACGCCGGCGACGATCAGGGTCTCGCGGTCCAGCCCCTCGGGCTCCGATGTCTGCGCTGACAACTCGGCCATGCCGCCATCGTAGCGGACCGGTCAGTCCGCTTATCCGCCGGTGGCCGCCGTCGTACGATTTGTCCGGTGAGCGTCGTCAAGATCAACGCCATCACGGTGCCGCGGGAACGGTTCGCGGAGTTCGAGGAACGGTTCGCGACGCGAGCCGGGAAGGTCGAGGGCGCGGCCGGATTCGAGGGGTTCGAGCTCCTCCGGCCCAACGACGACCGCGAGGTGTGCCTGGTCCTGACGCGGTGGCGCTCGGAGGAAGACTTCCAAGCCTGGGCCGCTAGCCCTGATTTTGCGGCCGGACATTCTCAGCATCGCCGGCGCGGGCCGGTCGGGACGTCGAGCGAGCTGTGGTCGTTCGACGTGCTCGAGCGCAACGACGGATAACCGAGGTCCGGGACCAGCGCCCGGCGTGCGGGCTACGCGAGGCCGAGACCGCTATAGGCGGCCGGAACCGACGTGGTTCCCTGCGCCGCCGCGATCTGGGCGAGCAGTTCGCTGGGGCTGGTTCCGGCGGTGACCACGAGCCGCGGCAGCCGGAAGCGGTCCTGCTTCGGACTTGCCCACCCTCGGTTGACGGTGGTCGCGCCGGCGAAGCCGGCGGCCTGGACCGCGGCGGTGACGGTCGGGTTGTAGTCGCCCGAGGGGTAGCTGAACCAGTTCACGTGGGCGCCGTAATGGCTCTGCAGCATCTGCCGGGCCGCAGTGAGGTCGTTGGCGAGCCCGGCAGGGTCGAGCGCGGTCAGGTCGGTGTGGTCGAGACCCTGGGTGTCGAGCTCCCAGCCCGCGCTGATCAGACCGCGAATCTGGGTATCGGTCAGGCCGCCCTCCGATGGCGGGAGACCCGTCACCTGGAGGTTCTCGACGCCCACCCAGCCAAGTCCTTTCAGGACGGGGAGGGCGTTCGTGTAGTGGGAGGCATAGCCGTTGTCGAAGGTGATCACGATCGGCTTGCCGGGTCCGAGCGACGTACCTCGCGACCAGTAGGCCTGCACCTGGTCGAGCGTCACCGCGTGCCACCCGTTGGTCTTCAGGGACTGCATCTGGCTCGAGAACTCGTCGCTCGGCACGTACAGAGCAGGAAGCGCCGAGCTTCCGGCGGGCTGTGCGTTGATCACGTGGTAGACGAGTATGGGAACGCTCGCAGTGCCGGGATGAACGGTCGCGGCGGTCACCGGCCCCCGCCGCGCGGGATGCGGAGTCGAGGCCGTCGTGCTTGCGCCGGCGGGCGGTGAGCTGGGGCCTCGGGTGGAGTCGAGCACGATCACGACCACAACCGCTGCGACCACGATCAGCGATCCGAGCGCTGCGATCCGGCCAAACGTGATCGGCAGCCGGCGCTTGCGCGCCGGCTCGGGGCGGCCCGGCTGCTCCCCACGGACGCTCATGCGGCGCGACGTTACACCCCGGCTGCGTCGGCTAAGGGTTCAGAGATCGCCGTCGAGCAGCAGGAGGGTCGTGATACCGAGCACGGCGAGCATCACCGCTGCCAGGATCGCCAGCGCCGCGACGTCCGCGTGCAACGTCGCCGCCGCGACTGCGCAGGCGACGAGGCTGGCGACGAGCCGCGAGCAGTAGCCGACGAGCCTGTCCCGTTCATGCCCCATGTCGGAGAAACGCTGCCAGGCGCCGCGAACTGCCGAAACCAGCGTCGTCCGGCACCTCATCGCCTGACAGCCGCGTGGCCCTCAGGCGAGGCCGGAGAGCTCGAGTCCGCTTAGGCGCAGGGGGTCGGAGAGGATGTCGATTTCGACGATCCTGCCGTTCGTCACGGTGAAGCCGATGACTGCGAACGGGCGGCCGTCGGGAGCGACGACCGCTCCGACGGCACCGTTGACCAGGGCGGGCCGCGCGTAGGGCGAGAGCCGGGCAAACGTGACCGCCCGCTCGGCCACTGCGCGAGCGCCGCGGATCACCACCGAGTCATCGGGTCGTTGCGCGCCGCCGTCGGAACGGAGCACGATGTCGGGATCGAGCACGGCCAGAAGTGCCTCGAAGTCGCCCTGGTCCGCGGCGGCGGAGAACGCATCGACGACCTGGCGCTGGCGAGCCAGGTCGGGGTCCGGAACCGGCGCCTGGCCCTGGACGCGGCGCCGGGCGCGACTGGCCAGCTTCCGGGCGGCGGCGGGCGAGCGGCCCGTGATCGAGGCGATCTCTTCGAACGGCACCGCGAACATGTCGTGGAGCACGAAGGCGAGTCGCTCGGCCGGAGCCAGGGTCTCGAGCACGACGAGCAGGGCCAGCCCGACGGCGTCGGCGATCAAGGCGTGTTGCTCGGGGTCGGCCCCGTCCGGCGAGCTGACGATCGGGTCGGGCATCCGCTCTTCCAGCGGCGCTTCGCGCTTTGCCTTACGCGCCCTGAGCATGTTCAGCGACACGCGCGCCACGACCGTCGTGAGCCACCCCCCGAGGTTCTCCACGCCGCTGGTGTCGCTGCGGCTGATTCGCAGCCAGGCTTCCTGGAGCGCATCGTCAGCCTCGCTGAGCGACCCGAGCAGCCGATAGGCGACGGCGCGCAAGTGGGGTCGTTGCTCCTGAAACCGGTCAGCCAGCCATTGCGTGTCGTCCATCAGTCACATTCTCACCTTCGTCGCGTGTCACATGCATTGACCCGCCAAAGCCCGAAGATGTGACGATGCGGTCGCGCAGCAAGGCGCGGACCGGCGATCGTGGTGCCGTGACCTAGACTCCCCGGCGGTGTCGCTGCACCTCTTCGCGGGCCTGCGCGTGCGGGACTTCCAGGCAGCTCGACCGTGGTACGAGCGGCTGCTGGGCGAGCCGACGTTCTTTCCGCACGCCGCCGAGGCCGTATGGACGCTGGCGGAGGACCGCTCGGTATACGTCGTCGAGCACGCCATGGGGCGGGCAGCTCCGTGGTGACGATCTTCCTCGACGATCTTGATGCCCAGGTGGCCGCGATCGCCGCCCGGGGGCTCGAGCCCGACGCGCTCGAGACGTACTCGGGCGGCGTGCGCAAAGTCCTCTACCGCGACCCCGACGGAAACGAGGTGGGGTTCGGCGGTGCGCCGCACGACGCCGGTTCGTAGCCCGGCCGCACTATCATTGCGCGGCTCATGGTCGTCGTTCTTCGAGAGAGGTTTGAGAGGTGGGTTACCCGATGAGGAAGAGGACGGGGTTTCTGGCGATGGCTGCCGCGGTGACACTGGCCTGCACGTTCGCCGCCATGGCTCAAGCCGGCAGCGCATACAAGGTGAGCAGACAGACCGCGGCGAAATGGATGCAGGGATACCTGAACGCGTGGGAGACCAGGGATGCCGACGCGGTAGTCAAGCTGTTCACGCCGAACGGCGTCTATCAGTCGATTCCCGGCGTGTCGAACCAAACCTTCGTCGGACGTAAGGCGATTCACAAGTATTGGTTTGACGTCACTCGGCCGCAGTCGATGATTCATGGGATCCAGGGAACTGCGATCGTCAACGGCAATCGTGCGGCCATCGAGATCTGGGTGACGTTCCGTGACCCTGTCTACAACCCCAAGGGCAAGCATATGATCACGTTGCTCGAGACGAACGTGGTCACATTCGTCAAGGGTGGCTTGGCGTCCAAGAACGTCGAGTACTGGAACATCATCCCGGGTGTGCACTCACCACCTCCCGGCTGGGGGAGTTAGATCGCGAAACCCCGCGTTCGCTGCGAGGCGAAGTCGGTGGCAGCCGAGCCTGATCGTTGGTCGCGGTGGGTTCTCGAGCGCCGGGACGCGGGTGACGCGCGCCAGCGAGAGGCGACGCTGGGGCGGCTCGCGCGGATTCGAGACCGCGTACTCCGAGGTGGTGAACCGGTGTTGGGTGAGACGTTGCTCGACGTGGGCACCGGTGACGGACTGATTGGCGTGGCCGCCCTCGACCTGGTTGGCGCGAGCGGGAGGGTGATCTTCTCCGACGTCTCCGAGGCGCTGCTCGAGCAGTGTCGCGAGATCGTGGCGTCGCGGGGCATGCTCGATCGCGCTGAATTCATGATCACGGCCGCCGAGGACTTGGCGGGCGTCCCCGATGAGTCAGTAGACGTGGTTACCACGCGCTCGGTGCTGATCTACGTCGAGGACAAAACCAGCGCGTTTACCTCGCTCCACCGCGTCCTCCGTGCGGGCGGCCGCCTTTCCATGTTCGAGCCGATCAACCGCCTGATGTTCCCCGAGCCGCGCGGACGGTTCTGGGGCTACGACCTCGCCCCGGTCGAGGGCCTGGTCGAGCGAGTCAAGGCGATAATCACCGAAACGACCGATCCGGCGTTCCGCGCCGCGATGATGGACTTCGACGATCGGGACCTGGCGAGCCTCGCGGAGAAAGCCGGCTTTGGCCGTGTCCACGTCGAATGCCACATCGACGTCGACCAAGCCCGGGGCAATGCCCCGGTCAGCATTGATGCTCTCCTGGACAGCGCACCCAACCCAAACGCCCCGACGGTGCGGGAGGCGCTCACCACAGCGCTGACCGAGTCCGAGCAGGTTCAGTTCTGCTCAGCCCTCGAAACAGCATTCAACGAACGGAGGAGGATCGGCCGGATGGCGGTGGCGTACGTCTCCGCCACCAAGGGTCCCGGTATCTAGTTCGGTCCCGGCTCGACGGTCGGCTCCCACGGCCCGGGGACGATCGCCGCTTCACCGGTCCCCGGCCAGGGCGGCATCGTGGCGCCGATCGCCCCCAGCGGCTCACCGCCGGTGGCGCGAAACTGGAACGCGGTTCCGAGCGGGATCGTGATGCACACGCCGGTGGCAACCTCAACGACCTCCTCGTCCTCGCCAGACGCCCGCCACAGCTCGCCCGTCCCGCGGACGAAGTACCAGATCTCCTCGACCGAGCGGTGGCGGACCGCCACCGATGTCTGGCCCGCAGCCAACTGAAAGTGGGCGAGACCGCCGCCTCGGACTTGCAAGAGAACCCGTACATGCGAGCCGTCAGGGGCCACGGCGTCTGGCTCGCGCGGCAACGGCTTCGTCTCGAACGCCCGCAGTTGGATCAGCGCTCGATTCGCCGCAGCATCTCGACGACCAGGAACGCAAGCTCGAGCGCCTGTTGGGTGTTGAGCCGCGGATCACACACGGTCGCGTACCGCGAGGAGAGTTCGCTGTAGGAGATCATCTGTGCTCCCCCCAGGCACTCTGTGACGTCCTCGCCGGTGTGCTCGACGTGGATGCCTCCAGGGTGAGTACCGAGCCGCTGGTGGACCTCGAAGAACCCTTCGACCTCGTCCATGATGCGGTCGAAGTGCCGCGTCTTGTGACCGCTGGGCGACTCCTCGGTGTTTCCGTGCATCGGGTCGCATTGCCACACGACGCGATGACCCGAATGGGTGAGAGCCTCGATGATCGGCGGCAGGAGCTCGCGAACCGCCTCGTTGCCCATCCGCGAGACGAGTGTCACACGGCCGTCGATTCTGTCGGGGTCGAGCCGCTCGACGAGATCGACCGCTTCCGCGGGCGTGGCAGTCGGGCCGAGCTTGACTCCGATCGGGTTGGCGATCAGCGCCCCGAGAGCGACATGGCCGCCATCGGCCTGCCGCGTGCGATCGCCGATCCACGGCTGATGAGTCGAGAGGAGGTACAGACGGTCGCCAGCGGACCGCAGCAGCGCGCGCTCGTAGTCGAGCACGAGCATCTCGTGGCTGGCGTACAGATCGACGGTTCGCAGCGAGCTGTCGTCAACGCCGCACGCCGACATGAACCGCAGGCTGCGATCGATCTCGGTGGCGACCCGCTCGTAGCGCTCGCCGGCGCTGGAGCTACGCACGAAGTCCATGTTCCACTCGTGCAGGTGGTGAAGGTCGGCAAGGCCGGCGCCGGTGATCGCGCGGGTCAGGTTCATTGCCGCCGCCGCATTCGCGTACGCGCGGATGAGCCGGCCAGGGTCGGGCCGCCGCGCCTCGGGCGTCGGCTCCAACCCGTTGACCATGTCGCCGCGGTACGACGGCAGTCCGGCCACGTCGGTATCAGCGCTGCGTGGCTTGGCGTACTGGCCGGCGATGCGGCCGACCTTGACGACGGGCATGGACGTCCCATAGGTCAGGACCACCGCCATCTGCAGCAACGTCCGGATCGTCCCCCGCAGATGCAACTCGGTGTTGTCGACGAAGGTCTCCGCGCAATCACCGCCCTGCAGCAGAAACGCCTCGCCACGGGCGACCATCCCGAGGCGAGCCTGGAGCCGGTCGATCTCGGCGGGTACCGCGATCGGCGGGACGCTCTCGAGCACCCAGCGGACGCGCTCGACTTCGTCCGGATCCGGCCACGCCGGCTGCTGCGCCGCCGGGCGCGCCAGGGCCTCGTTCACCGCCGCCGCCATCACCCCGGTCAGCGGCGGCGTAGTAGGCGGGTTCGCGGCCACGTCGACGGTCCAGCTCACCCGATGAAGGCTATGGGACGTACGCTTCCGAGGTGCCTTGGCCCCGGTTCCGCAAGTCCGCCGGCGCGAAAGAACCGGCGGTATCCGTCGGGGACCCTCGTCTGGAGGGCTGGGAGACCGTGAGCACGTTCGAGGAGCAGGCGACCGCCGTCGCCTGGCGGGATCGACTGCGGGAGCTGCATATCGACGCATATTGCGTCGCCGATGCGCCGCTGGATCGCTTCGGTCGCGGCGACATCTACCTCGTCGTCCCGCCCGAGCAGTGGTCGCAGGCCAACGAGGTGGTCGAGAACCTCGATGACTGAGTGTCGGCTCGGGCCGGGGCCGGCGCCGGGTGCCGTAACGTCCGAGCGGTGCTGACCTTTTCGGGGATGGTGCTCGATCGCGCCGGTACGGAGCGGCTGGATCCGCTCTGGGTCGCCGAGCGCCTCGAAGACCCCGCGAGCCGAGCGGTGGTGGCCAGCGCCGACGGCGTGCTGGTGACCGGCGACCCGGCCGTGTCGCTGTTGCGCGTGCCCGTGCCCGCTCACGGAAACCATACGGTCGACCAGGCTTGGCCGGTCATGCTCGGCCTCGAGGACGGCGTCGCGCTGTTCGCGCTCGACCTCGACGCGCAACCGCCGGATGCGCGGCGGCGCTTGAACGAGCAGGGCCGGATCGCGACGTTGCGCGAGGCCGGAAGGTTGCTGGCCCCGCAGGAGGCCGGCATCGCCGCTTACATCGTCGCCCTGCTCAACTGGCATCGCCGCCACCGGTTCTGCCCTGCCTGCGGAGCCGCGCTGCTCGTAACCGATGCCGGGTTCTCGCGCACCTGCCCAGCGTGCGGTGCGCAGCATTTTCCGCGCACCGACCCGGCCGTGATCGTGCTCGTCGAGCACGACGGTCATGCGCTGCTCGGTCGCCAGGCCGGCTGGCCGCCGCGGCAGTACTCGGTGCTCGCGGGGTTCGTGGGCCCCGGGGAGTCACTCGAGGAGGCGGTCATCCGTGAAATCAAGGAGGAGTCGGGGATAACGGCCTACGACCCGCGTTTCGTCGGGTCTCAGCCGTGGCCGTTCCCGATGTCGGTGATGTTGGGTTTCGAGGCGCGCTCCGACGGCGGCGCGCCCGTTCCGCGCGACGGCGAGCTCGAGGACGTGCGGTGGTTCACGCGCGCGGAGGTCGGCGAGGGCCTTGCCGGCCGGAGCGCCGAGCTCGTGCTGCCTCCGGGGATCTCGATCTCGTATTTCCTGGTCGAGCGCTGGTTCCTCCGAGGCGCATGAGCGTGGTCCTACGGTCGTCTACGCGAGCCGACCTGCCGCTGCTGGCCCGCTGGCTGGCCGCTCCGCATGTCGCGCGGTGGTGGCGCGAGCCCAACGACGCAGCCTCGGTGCAGGCCGCCTACGGACCGGCGATCGACGGCGACGATCCGACCGAGGTGCTGATCGCCGAGTTGGACGGGCACCCGATCGGCATGCTCCAGCGGTACCTGCTGTCCGACAATCCCGACTACGCGCAGGCCCTCGCGCCGGCGGGCGCGCCCGGGGCGGCCGCGAGCCTCGACTACCTGATCGGGGAGGAGGCCCTGACCGGACGCGGTCTCGGTCCGGCGATGATCGCAGAGGGCTCCGCGGGAATCTGGCGCCTGCATCCGGACATCGTTGCGATCGTCGTCGCCGTGCAGCAGGACAATCGACCGTCGTGGCGCGCGCTCGAGAAGGCGCGATATCGGCGAACCTGGTCCGGAACCGTCGAGTCCGGCGATCCGAGTGATGCCGGCCCGAGTTATGTGTATGCGCTCGATCGACCGTAGTGCCCCTAGGAGGCCAGGCCCCCATCACGATGGTCGGCCAGCCGGGCGGACGTTGGTGCCCGGCGCCGTCTGATTTTTTCGCGCGCCTGGGTCATCGCCGATGAGATCGATGCGCTGTGCGCGAGGCTGTCGCGCAGGGCGAGGACCTCTGATTCGTTGTAGCGCGGCTCCGACGGGCTCGATGACGGGAATCCGTAGCGAGCCTCCCACGCCAACAACGTCTCCGGGCTCACGTCCAGCAGCGCCGCCGCGTTGTCGAGATCGAGGATGCGCAGGGGCGTTTGGAGCGACGGCGCCTGCGGACGAGTGATCGCGTCGTCGAGGTCGTCGTCGCGGTCGGCGCTCGCCAGTGCCGCAGACATCGCTTCGTCACTCCGCGTCGCGGCGCGGCACACGGTGATCGCCAGCAGCAGTACCAACACCCAGACTCCGACTGCCACCGACACAACGACTTCCAGCTGCACTGACGCCTCCAACCGCTCACCCTGGACGTTTCTGTCTCGGGTGTGACTTCTTGTCACCCACAGCGGATACCCGCTCGGCGGTGTTATCTCTTCCGATCTGGACGGATGGCGTACTTGCGTCAGCCGCCCGCGCGCGGGCCGGGTTTGCCCTCAGATCAGGGGATAGCGTTAGGATCCGCCCGCGAGCGTCGCCGGGCTGAACGCCCTCCCATCCCCGGCGTTGCCGAACGGCCAATGAGCGTCCAACCAATCAGTGCTGGTTCCGTCGTTTCCCGAATATGGGAGATCTACCGGGATCAGTTCTCGGTGCTGGTCAGCACTGCGGTCGCGCTCTACGCCCTTCAGTTCGTGGTGTTCCTGCTGCTCCCGACCGCCGCCGGGTTCGCCCTAGCGGTCCTGTTCTGGGCGCTGGCGATCCTGTACCAGGGGATGGTGGTGAAGTTGGTTCAGGACATCCAGGACGGCAAGCGCGATCACGCCGTGATGGACCTCATACGGAGCGTCTCGCCAGTGTTCTGGCCGCTCGTCGGCGTGTCGATCCTGTTCGGATTGGGACTCGGGATCGGCTTTGTCCTGTTCATCATCCCCGGACTGATCCTGATGGTCATCTGGTCGGTGGTTGCGCCCGTGACCGTGCTCGAGCGGCCCGGGGTGTTCGCCGCGTTCGGACGCAGCCGGGAGCTGGTTCGCGGCAACGGCTGGAGCGTGTTCGGCGTGATCGTGATCGTGTTCCTCGCGGTTGCCGTGATCAGCCTCGCTGCCGGCTTGGCGGCGTCGTCGCTCGGGTCGGTGGGGCAGGCGTTCGTGCAATGGGCGGTGAACTCAGCGCTCGCGCCCGTCACCGCGCTGAGCGCCTCAGTGCTCTACTTCGCGCTGCTCGGCCGGCGCGGATAGATCCGCCGCGGCCTCCCGATCCGATGGCGGACTCGCCGTCATTTGCTGAGCTCGCGGCCGCGCGAGAACCTCGGATGGACCTCCTCGCGCTCGCGGTCGCCCGGGAGTTTCGCGACGTCGACGCGGCCGGCGCAGTGGCGACGCTCGACGCGCTCGGAGCGGAGTTGGTCGAGGCGGCGGCCGAGACCGGCGGCGCTCCAGAGCAGGTCGCACGTGCGTGCGGCCGGCTGTTGGGGGAAAGACACGGTTTCTGCGGTGATGCTGAGAACTACGACGATCCGGACAACTCGATGCTCGACCTGGTCCTCGCCCGCCGCCGCGGCCTGCCGATCCTGCTGTCGGTGGTGTACATCGAGGTCGCCCGCCGTGCGGACATCCCGATCGCGGGTGTCGGGTTTCCCGGCCACTTCGTCGTTGCGCATTTCGGAGCACGTCCGCCGCTGCTGATGGACCCGTTCCGTCGCGGCGCGATCCTCAGCGCTGAGGGCGGGCACGAGGTCGTGCGGCCGTCGGCACCGCATGAGATCGCGATGCGGATGCTGAACAACCTGGTCGGCAGCTACGAGCGGCGCGCGAACCTGACCGCCGCTATCCGCGCAGCGAGCATGCGGCTCGCGCTCCCCTCCGAACCGTCGGTCAGGCCGGTGCTACGGGCGGAGTTGCTGGCCTTGCAGGCTCGCCTCAACTGACCGGGAAGCGCGCCAGGCCGACATGGTATCGCTGTGATATCATTACGGTCATGGCGAGTAGCTCTGTCGATGGTGGGGCCGCCCTTTCGGTACACGGCCTGGGCAAGCGGTTCGGCGAACGGGTGGCGTTCGAGGACGTTTCGTTCGAGCTCGCCTATGGCGAGGTGTTCGGCTTCCTGGGGCCCAACGGCGCCGGCAAGACGACGACCGTGCGAACGCTCGGCACGCTGATCGCGCCGAGCGCCGGATCGGCGACCGTGGCCGGCATTCCGCTCGCGCCCGAGAATGGGGTCGAGATCCGTCAGCGGATCTCGATAATGCCCGAGACGCCCGGTCTGTACGACCGGCTCACCGTGCTCGAGAACCTCGAATGCTTCGCCGACCTGTTCGAGGTGCCGGATCCGCGCGCTCGCATCGAGCGCGCGCTCCGCTCGGTCAACCTGACCGAGCGGGCGCACGATCCTTGCGGGACGCTGTCCAAGGGGCTACGTCAGCGGGTCGCGCTCGCGCGGGCGTTGCTGAATGACCCTGAGGTGCTGTTCCTCGACGAGCCGACCGCGGGCCTGGATCCGGTCGCGAGCCGAGAGGTCCATGAGCTGATCGCCGAGCTCGGGCGCAGCGGCGTGACGATCTTCCTGACGACTCATCGCCTCGAGGAGGCCGAGCGCCTGTGCGACCGTGTCGCGATCCTGAACACCAGGCTGCTGACGCTCGGCCGGCCTACCGAACTCCGCGAGCAGCTGTTCTCGAACGCGGTGACGGTCCGGACGGTCGAGCCGCTCGACGATCCTGACCGCGTGTTCGCGGGGCTTCCGGCGGTCGAGGGTTGGCGCCCGGATGGCGAGAACGCGTACGTGATCGCGGTGTCGAATGGCGAGGTCGCGGCCCCGGCCATCACCCGTGCGCTGGTGGCCGCCGGCGCCGACGTGCTGTCGGTCGGCGAGTCCTATCACTCGCTCGAGGACGTCTACCTCGAGCTGATCGGCGAGGACCGGGAGGTGGGCCGAGCATGACCTTGAGCCGGAGGCGAATGCGCGCGATCGTCCGGAAGGAGCTGCGAACGTATCGACGCAGCACCTCGATCGTCGCGGCGATGGCGATCATCCCGCTGGTGTTCATGGTCCAGCCGCTGGTGTCGGTGTTCGCTCTCTCCTCGGCGGCGGCGGCGGAGCTCAGCCACAGGCACGAGCTCTTGTACATGCTCGGGATTCCGGCGCTCGTGCCGGCGGCGCTCGCAGCCTATGCGGTGGTCGGCGAGCGCCAGCAGGGCACGCTCGAGCCGGTGCTCGGAACGCCGATCCGGCGCGAGGAGCTCCTGCTCGGGAAGGCGTTCGCGGTGTTCGTTCCCGCGGTCGCCGTGTCCTATCTCGTGTTCGGCGTGTTCCTCGCCCTCGTCGCGCTGTTCGCGAATTCGGGGGTTGCCTCGGCGTTCATCCGAGGCCCTGACATCCTCGCCCAGGTGATCTTCACCCCGTTGCTGGCCTCGTGGTCGATCTGGGTCGGGATGGCGATCTCCACCCGAGCCGGCGACATCCGCGTGGCACAGCAGATGAGCATCCTCGCGAGCCTGCCGACGATCGCGCTGACGACGCTGATCGCCCTGGGCACGATCCCGGCAACCACCGGCCTGGCGCTTGGCCTCGGGGCGGCCCTATTGGTCGCAAATCGGATCGGGTGGAGGCTCGTGTCGGCGATGTTCGACCGCGAGCGGCTGATCACCAGCACCAGGGGATAGGTCGCGTCAGGCCGGGCGGCGTTGCTGCTCGTCGAGGAACCGCTCGACTACTCCGCGGACCACGACCGCCATCGGGAAGTTGTGCTCCTCGCACCACTTCTTCAAGCGCTCGTACTGCGGTTCCGGGAAGCGCACAGGCATCGTGCGTAGCGGTCCGTGCCCCGGAGCGCCGAGGTAGGCCGGCGAGGCGGCGGGCAACGCCGCACGCGCCGTCACCGCGTTGTGCAGCGCGCCGGATAGCGCTTCGGACGGCTCGAGCTCGGCCGCGACCTCCTTCTCGGTCAGCTTCAGTTCGCCGGCGATCTGGGCGGTCGTCTCCCCGCCGGCAAGCTTCTCGAGTATCTCGCCGAGCCGAGGCGACGGATGCGGACGTCCGGCGAGATCGCGCAGCGCCCTCGAGAGCAGGTCCGTGCCGAGGCCAAGCTCAGCGGCAAGCTGCTCGACCGAGGCACCGGCTGCGAGCCGCTCCAAGAGCAAGGACGCGGCCATGCCCGTCCACGGTGAGTCCGGCGGCGGCCACGTGGTCTTGGGGGACGCCGCGGGCGCGAGCGTTGCGCTTGCTTCCGGCACAACGGCCAGCTGGGCGCGCGGCGCCGCATCGAGCAGGTACGCGAGCACCGTGTCCTGATCGCGGTCCGGCAGGGTTCGGATTGCCTTCAACAGCAACCTGACCGCTCGCTTCTCGCCGGATGTGGAGATATCGCCTGCGATATCGCGAAAGATATCGCGAGCTGCGCCAGCGTGTCAAGCCTCGGGCACCCGTTCGTGATGGCTTCGTCAGGTACGCTTGACAATCAGGAAAGACTGACTATATATTGGTCGACCCCTCGAGCTTCCGCTTGGAATAAAGGAGTCGATCTGATGTCCGAGACAGTCATCCGCGGCTCGGCCGCACCGCAGTTCGAGCAGGAGGGCACCCGAGTCACGGGATATGCGTCGCCGACTCGCGGCTCTGAGTCCGTCAGCGCGTGGAAGGTCTCGCTCGACCCCGGCGCTGCCAGCCCCCGGCACGAGCTGACGCACGGCGAGGTGTTCATTGTGCTGAGCGGCAACGTCCGGTTCGAGGTCGAGGACCGGCGTCACGAGCTCGGCGCCGGCGATGCGATCTGCGTCCCCCCGGAGACGTCCTTCTCGCTTCGCAACGACGGCCCGGAGCGGTTCACCGCGATCTGCTGCATGGTCGCCGGCGGGCGGGCGCGAATCGACGACGGCGAGCTGTTCCCGATTCCGTGGGCTCAGTGAGCCCGAGCGGCGAGGGGGAGGCGCCCGTCGACGCGCCCGACCTCGCGATCCTGCTCGCGGCCGCCTACCGAGCGCTCACCGAGCGGCTCGGCGAGGCGATGGACGCTGGTCGCATCGACGGCATGCGGCCCTCGTTCGGGTTCGTGATCCGGGCCGTCGCGGCCGAGCAGCCGACGATCACCCGCTTGGCCGAGATGCTCGACGTCACCAAGCAATCGGCGAGTGGGCTGGCCGACGAGGCCGAGCGGGCCGGATTCGTCGAACGTGTGACCGTGGAAGGCGATCGACGGACCCGGCACCTTCGCCTCACCGCGAAGGGCCGGAAGGTACGCGCCACCGCGCTTGCCGCGAGCAGTCAGCTCGAGCGCGAACTCGAGGGTCTGCTCGGGGCGAGCACGGTGGCGGCGCTGCGCGCGGGGCTACTCGCGATCGTGAGCCAGAGCGGCGCGCTCGACGACGTCCTCGCGCGACGGGCGAAACTCGTCTGGTGAGAGCGTGCGGCCGGACACGTCCGCCTCGTGGCGCAGCAGGTATCGCTTGCGGTCCAGCCCACCGGCGTAGCCAGTCAGGCTCCCGGCCGACCCGATCACGCGGTGGCACGGGACGATGATCGAGATCGGATTGCGGCCGTTGGCTGCGCCGACCGCGCGCGCGGCGGTCGGCTT
Organism: uncultured Solirubrobacterales bacterium; assembly: GCA_963746695.1. Classification (GTDB taxonomy): domain Bacteria; phylum Actinomycetota; class Thermoleophilia; order Solirubrobacterales; family Solirubrobacteraceae; genus Palsa-465. The sequence goes on from CAVVCP010000027.1 coordinate 29,398, forward strand.
GCCGAGCTGAGCGGCGAGTGCCCCGTAGCTGATCGTCGTGCCGTACGGGATCTCGAGCAGTTGCTGCCAGACGCTGCGGTGGAACGCCGTCGCGCCGTCGAGGTCGAGCGAAACGTCGAACTCAACGCGCTCGCCAGCGAAATACGCCTCGAGCTGCTCTCGGACGCGAACGAACGGCCCATCGGCTCGTCTGGCATCCCGCACGGCGTCGGGGTTCGCGGATGCCGGGGGCGTGTAGAGGCCACGCAGCCGCAACTCGTCGCCGACGAGCAACAGCCGGCCGATCGGGCTCGGCGTGTAGGTGTAGAGGAGGGGGGAAGTCATCGTGGCCGTAGAACGGTGGGTTTCCCAGCCCCGTGAGGTTGGCGACGCTGTGCCGGCGGGGCGAGCTGGGCCCACAGGTGCTGCGCCGCGTACGCGCGGTAGGGACGCCAGCGTTCGGCCAACCGGTCGGCCTCGGCCGGACTGCCGTCGCAGCCGAGCTGCTCGAGAGCGTGTCGTACGCCGAGGTCCGTCGGCATGAACGCGTCCGGGTCGCCGAGCGCGCGCATCGCGACGTAGGCGACGGTCCAGGGACCAATCCCCGGCAGTGCAAGCATGCGCCGCTGCGCCTCCCGTGCCTGCTGCGCTGGGATCGCGCCGTTGAGCTGAACGTGCCCGGACGCGAGCGCTTCGGCGAGTCCGATCAGCGCCCGCCGGCGCGAGCCGGGCATCGCCAGCCGTTCGGGGTCGGCGCCGGCCAGTGCCGCGGGCGATGGGAACAGATGCGTCACCGTCCCGACGGGGTGCTCGAGCGGCTCGCCGTATGCGTCCACGAGCCGAGCCGCGAGCGTCGCGGCGCCGGCGAGCGAGACCTGCTGCCCGAGCACGGCGCGAACTGCCAGTTCGTTCGGCTCGACGACCCCGGGCACCCTGCGGCCGGGGGCCGCCCGCACGATCGACCCGATCAGCTCGTCGGTACCGAGCGCATCGACGATCGGCACCGGATCGGTGTCGAGGTCGAGCAGCCGCCGGCACGCCGCCACCGCGAGCTCGAGATCGCCGCGGTCCTGCAACCAGAACCTAGCCTCGACGTCGTCGTCGCCGGCATCGCCGGCGCGGAGCTCGATGACCCCGGCCCCGCCGGGCAGGCGCAGGCTGCGGCGGTACACGCCGCCCGCCACCTCCTCGACGCCGGCGACGGCCCGGGCGGCGAAGAACCGCACGAGGCCGTCGATATCGCACGGCGCGCGGTAGGGCAGCCGGAGCTCGACCATGCCACCCGCCGACTCGGTCACAGCCGGTAGATCAGGATCAGCTCGTCGCGGTCGTCGCCGGGCGCGAGCCTGATGGCACCCGGGTGGCGCCCGACGATCGTGTAGCCGAGGTGCTCGTAGAACCGCTCCACGCCGGTGCCGCCCCGCGTGGTCAGCATCAACTGCTCGAGCCCGAGCTCGGCGGCCGTGTCGTGCAGACCTTCGAGCAGGATCCGGCCCGCGCCGCGGCCCTGCAGCTCGGGCCGAACCATCAGGCGCAGGATCGTTCGCCAGTGCCGGCGCAGCGGCGAGTTGCCGTCGACCAGGAATCCCATGCCGACGGCGACGCCGTCCTGGCGCAGGACGCCGAGCAGATCGTTGCCGGCGGCCACGCGGGCCAGCGCCGCATCCAGCGTGCTGGCCACTGCGTCCACGTCGGCGGGGACGGTGAACCCGACCGCGCCGCCGGCGTTGGTCACGTCGACCCACATCTGGAGCAGCTGCTCTCGCAGTACCGGGCTCCGGGCGTCCTCCGTCTCTACGACGGCGTAGCTGAGCTCGGGGTCGGGGTCGCGGGATCGGGCGACATTGGCGCTGCAGGCACAGCGCCAATGTTCCCAATCACGCGTCCCAGGCGCGTCCGTGCGTCTGGGGTCGCGTTCTTCTAGTGAAAGACCGGCCCGACCGGGCAGGGGTTGCGCAGGTCACCGCTGTTGAAGTCCTGGATCGGGTCGGAGGTAGTGAATCCGGGCTCCGGGAACACCACGCGCAGCAGCCCTCCGTACTCGGTCGTGGAGCTGCCGCCGAAGTGGTTGATCGTGCCCGGGATGAAGTTGCCGCCTTGCTGCCATGTGCACGTTCCGTCGTGGATCCCGGCCGTGTAGAACGGGTAGAACGGCGCGCCGCCGGGCGGGTTCACGCAGTTGGCCCCGGTATCAAGATCGCAGAACGGCGGACTGTCCTGCGCGCCCTCAGCCTCGATCGCCGGGAGGTCGGTCTCGAACGCGATCGTTGAGTAGTTCCGCCCGAAACCGGTGACCGGGCTTGTGAACAGCATCGGCGTCGGGTGGAGCTGCCTGTCCTTTACCGGGTTCGGATTCGTGCCCGGCCAGTCGGGCCGGTACGACTGGGCATCGAAGTCCTCATCGGCGCTGAAGCAGCCGTCGATCATGACCAGCGTGGAGTCAGTGCCGGGGACGCAGAATTCGTTTCCGTCATCCTCGTCCAATCCGCTGCCCGCATCCTGGAAGCCCGGGTCTGTGCAGTTCAGATCGGCGTCGATCGCGAGGCAGTTCTCGAAGTGGCCGAGCTCGTCCGACATCGCGACGTTGTAGGTGTGAACGCTCCAGGTGTTCCCGCGAACGTTCGCGGTCGAGTATTCAGGATGGAACGCGTACGGGGCCTCCTGACACGTGCTCGAGTTCGGCGTGTACAGGATGTGGCCGAACCCGTTCGCGATCGAGGCCGTCATCGAGCCGCTCTGATGGTTGGTGAGATCGACGAGGGTGATCTGGAAGCCGGCCGGGGTGTCCTGCATGTGGATCAGGATCCTGTCGCCCGGATTCATGAACAGGTCCTCGGTGGGGTTCGGGTTCACCGCGCTGAGGTTCGGGATTCGAGAACGTCCCCGTGAACAGCGGGTTCGCCGGGGCCTGGGAGTGACCATTTCTCGTGATGTAAGCCCAGTTGATCGGCTCGGGGCCTCCGAGGATGTAGTTGTTGCAGTCCGCGGTGTTGGCGAGTTCCGTTCGTCCCGGGGGCGCCGTGGTTCTGATCCTCGTTGCGGCTGTCGATCGTCATCGCCGCGCAGTACTGGGTGGCGTCGCACCCGAAGCCCTCGAACTGCGTCGACGTACCCGGGCGGGTCGAACTGAAGCTCCATGAACGCGTTGCCGGGGTGCTTGCCGATGTAGTTGGCGGCCTTCGGGTTCGTGCCGACGAGGTTGTTCGAGTCTGAGTCGGGCTTGCAGGTCTTCGTGAACTCGGGGGCCGACTCGGTGTCGCACAGCGTCATCCCGAACCAGAACGTCGGACGAAGCTGGAAGTTCCAGGTGCGCGCTGTTCGGGCCGCCGAACGCGGTCGGGCTGCTGGTGTGGGGTCCTTCGGCAGCGTCACCAGGTACGTCATGTTGTTCCCGGAGCCCGGAACGTTCGACTTGAACAGGAGCGACGGCTCGTCGTGGCCGACGTAGTAGCCGTTCAGCGGTCCGACCGCGTCGGCGCACGAGCGACAGCTGGCTGGCGCACAGCGGGTCATCGAGGCCGAGCTTGCCGGCGCCGGGGGTGGCGCCGAACGCCGTGCCCGCCGAGAACAGAGAGATCACGCACGGCCAGCGCGCTCGCTGCCGTGAGCGTGAAAGAACGACAACACTTCATGCAGCGGTCCTTTCGGGAGACTCCGCGGCACCACCACGCATGCGACGAACCCTCCTCCCCAAGAGGTTGAGCTCCCTCGCAACTGCCGCGTATTGACCGGGTATCGGACGGCCCATTTCTCCGGGGCGTCCGGCGCGACCCTAACGGCTCTTGTCGGGGCTGCGTAAAAAACTTGTAACGATTGCTACACGGGCCCGTGGCGCTGTGGTTCGCCGGCCGCCGTGTGCATGGCGCGCCAAAGCTCTGCCTGACACGACGATTTGGCGCACCAGGCTCCTCAGGTGTGCATGAAGGGCCAGAGCCCCTGGAGAGCCGGGAGAGTGGCGCGTCATGCACACTCGGGGCCGGGCGTCACCGAGGGGCCCGGCGTCATCGCGTGGCGCGCCGGCCAGGCCCCCAGTTACGGGCCTGGACCGGGCCGCACGCTGCCGCGATCAGCGCAGCCACCACGCACAGCGTGCCGCACACGACCACCGCGGTATTCCAGCCCGCCAGCAGGGCCGAGGCGCCGGCCCCGCCGTGACCGGTCACGAGCGCGACCACGAGGGCGATGCCGGCGGCGCCGCCGAGATAGCGGGCGGTGTTGTTGGCGCCGCTGCCCATTCCCGCCCGCTCCCGCGGCACCGACTCGACCGCGAGCCGGCCGAGCGAGGCGTTCACGAGGCCGCTCCCGATCCCGATGATCGCGAGGCCGGGGAGGACCCGGGTCCATGACGAGTCGAGCCCGAGGCCGGCGAGCGCGAACTCGCCGACGGCAGAGATCGCGAACCCAAGCGCGAGCACCGAGGCTGCGCCGCGCCGGCCGAACAACCTGCGCGTGGCCAGGGCAACGGTCATGCTCGTGCCCGACCACACCGCGAGCACTCCGGCGCTCCCGATCACGCTCACGTGGAGGCCGCGCTGAAGCACGAGCGGGGTGAAGCTCATCAGGCCGATCACCGCCAAGCCGGTGAACAGGGCGCCGCTCAGCGAGGCCAGGAACGGCGGGTGGGTGAATCGGCCGAGCTCGAGCATCGGCTCGCGCTTGCGCACTTCGATCGCCGCGAACACCACCACGAGCGCGACTCCGGCGGCCAGCGGGACGATCGTCGCCGGTGCCGACCAGCTGCCGCGACCCTCGATCAGCCCGGCGGTCAGGCAGGCCATCGCGGCCGCCAACACGCCGGCGCCGGAGAGATCGAGTGCCCGCCTCGTCGATGAGCGCGACTCCTGCAGCCGCGCGGCCGCCGGCACCAGCGCCGCGGCGGCGATCGCCTGGAGCCAGTAGCTGCTCCGCCACCCAACCGACGCCGACAGCGCGCCGGCGCCGAGCGGTCCGATCGCGATGCCGGCGCCGACCGCGGAGCCCCAGACGCTGGTGGCGAGTGTCCGGCGGTGACCGGTCGGGAAGGCGTGCCCGATCGCGCCGAGGCTCGCGGCGACGATGCCGGCGCCGGCGGCGCCCTGCAGGATCCGTGCGGCGACGAGCACGCCGATGCTCGGGGCGGCGGCCGCGAGCGCGCTGAACACCGCGAGGAGCGCGCTCGAGATCGCGAGCACCCGCCGGCGACCGAGGTCGTCGGCGAGCGCGCCGACCGTGAGCAGCGTGGCGGCCAGCCCGAGACTCATCCCGCTGAGCGTCCACGTCTGGCTCGAGACGCCGCCGTGAAGCGCACGGTTGCTGTCGCCGACCGTGGTCACGACCGCGCTGAACACCGCAAGAACGAGCAGCGTTCCCAGCGCCGCGACCGCGAGCGTCCGGTTTGCCTCGTCCGGCCGAGTCTCTGTCTTCGAAATATGGGCTGCGGCGACAGTGCTCATCAGCGCCTCCTTTGAGTTCATTGATTGAACCGCTTGGCGCAGGCTAGCACACATGAGTTCGATCATTGAACCGCTATGCGCTAGGATGACCGCATGCTGGGAAAGGACTACGAGCATCAGGACTGCGCGATTGCGCGGACGCTCGAGGTGGTCGGCGAACGGTGGACGCTGTTGATCGTGCGCGACGCGATGTTCGGCGTCCGTCGCTTCAGTGACTTCCACGCCCACCTCGACATCCCGAAGGCGGTGCTGTCCGATCGCCTCAGCGGGCTGGTCGAGCATGGCGTGCTCGAGCGACGCCCCGATCCCGACCACGGCGGCAGGTACCTGTACGAGCTGACCGCGGCGGGCCGGGGGCTATGGCCGGTGCTGCACGCGCTCGTGGTGTGGGGCGATCACAACAACTTCCAGAACAGCCGCCTGTTCAGGCACGTCACGTGCGGCTCCGAGCTCGACGAGGCGGCCGAGTGCCCGGCTTGTGGGATCACGCCGGCGGTGGCCGACATCGTCACCGAGCCGCGTCCCGGGCGCGGGATGCATCGCGACGATCCGGTGGCGGTGGCGTTGCGCGGACCACACCGGATGCTCGAGCCGCTCGCGGTCGAGTAGACCCGCGGGGCTCGCGGCGCTGATCGCTGGGACGCGACCCGGTCCGGACGGGCCCGCAGGTCCCACGGACGCCGAGCTGGCGGAATCCGGCGCGTCTCGATGCGAGGGGCACGCGCGCCGATGGGGCCGGATTCCGGGCGAGGCCCAGCGTGACTCACGGCGCCACCGGGCGTCCGGGAATCACGGACGAGCCCTACCGTGGTGCCCGATGACTGACAAACTCCCCCCGCGCGCGATGACCGATCCTCGTACCGAACCCGCCGGCCGCCGGCCGACTCCGGACATGCTCGTCGACGTCGACGCCCTCATCGGCGCCTACTACGACGAGCGCCCCGATCCGAACAATCCGGCGCAGGCGGTGTCGTTCGGGACCTCGGGCCACCGAGGCACCTCGTTCACGGCCACATTCACCGAGTCTCACATCCTGGCGATCAGCGAGGCGATCGTGCGGTACCGGGCGGCGCAGGGGATCGACGGGCCTCTGTACCTGGGCCGCGACACGCACGCGCTGTCCGAGCCGGCGTTCAAGACCGCGGTCGAGGTGCTGGTCGCGCGCGGGGTCGAGGTCGCAGTCGACGCCGAGGACGGCTACACACCGACCCCCGCGATCTCGCACGCGATCCTGACGCACAACGCGCGCGGTGGCGCCCGCGCCGACGGGGTCGTGATCACGCCGTCGCACAACCCGCCCGAGGATGGAGGCTTCAAGTACAACCCGCCGCACGGCGGCCCCGCCGACACGGACGTCACGAAACAGATCCAGGACGCCGCGAACGAGCTTCTGCGCGCCGGGTTGCAGGGAGTCGACCGTGTGCCGTTCGAGGAGGCGATCGGGCGCGCGCGACGCCACGACTACCTGAGTGCGTACGTGAGCGAGCTCGGGGCGGTAGTCGACGTCGACGAGATCGCGGGCTCGGGGATCCGGCTCGGCGTCGACCCGCTGGGTGGCGCCAGCGTCGCGTACTGGGAGGCGATCGCGGACCGCCACCGGCTCGACCTCGAGGTCGTCAACGACCGGGTCGACCCGACGTTCTCGTTCATGCCACTCGACCACGACGGGAAGATCCGGATGGACTGCTCCTCGCCGGATGCGATGGCGAATTTGATCGCGCTCAAGGACCGGTTCGACGTGGCGTTCGCGAACGACCCGGACGCCGACCGCCACGGGATCGTCACTCGCGAGGCCGGGCTGCTCAACCCGAACCACTACCTGGCCGCGGCGATCGCGTATCTGCTCAGCGGCGTGCGGCAGGAGTGGCCGGACGGCGCCGGCGTCGGCAAGACGATGGTTTCGAGCTCGATCATCGACCGGGTCGTGGCCGGCCTCGGTCGCGGCCTCGATGAGGTGCCGGTCGGGTTCAAGTGGTTCGTCGGCGGCCTGCTCGACGGGACGCTGGCGTTCGGCGGCGAGGAGAGCGCAGGTGCGAGCTTCCTGCGGCGCAACGGCCAGGCCTGGAGCACCGACAAGGACGGCCTGATCATGTGCCTGCTCGCGGCCGAGATGACCGCCCGCACCGGCAAGGACCCGGCGCGGGTGTACGCGGAGCTGACCGATCGGTACGGCGCGCCGTCGTACCGCCGCATCGACGCCCCGGCGACGCCCGATCAGAAGCGGATCCTGGCGGGGCTGTCGCCGGATGACGTCACGGCAAAAGAGCTCGCCGGCGAGCCGATCGCGCAGGTGCTGACCGCGGCGCCGTCGGGCGCTCCGCTCGGCGGGGTCAAGGTCGTCACCGAGAGCGGCTGGTTCGCGGCGCGGCCGTCGGGCACCGAGGACGTGTACAAGCTCTACGCCGAGAGCTTCAAGGGCCCGCAGCACCTCGAGGAGATACTCGAGGAGGCCCAAGGGGTCGTCGACGCCGCCCTCGGGAGCTAAGGATGCAGGTCTTCTCGATCGTGCTCGCGGGCGGGGAGGGGAAGCGGCTGGCGCCGCTGACCGCCGACCGCGCGAAGCCCGCGGTTCCGTTCGGCGGCGTGTACCGCTTGATCGACTTCGCGCTGTCGAACCTCGTCAACGCTGAGTACCGGCGGATCGTGGTGCTGACCCAGTACAAGAGCCACTCGCTCGACCGCCACGTAGCGACGACCTGGCGGCTGTCGCCGCTGCTCGGCAACTACGTGGCGCCGGTACCGGCGCAGATGCGCCGCGGGCCCCGCTGGTTCGTGGGCTCGGCCGACGCGATCTACCAGAACTTCAACCTGATCCGCGACGAACGGCCCGATCACATCATCGTGTTCGGCGCCGATCACATCTACCGGATGGATCCGCGCCAGATGGTCGAGGAGCACATCGAGAGCGGCGCCGCGGTCACGGTGGCGGCGATCCGCGCGCCGATCGATCAAGCCGATCAGTTCGGGGTGATCGAGACCGCGCCGGACGGCCGGCAAATCGCCGCGTTCCGCGAGAAGCCGACCGACGCCAAGCCGCTTCCCGATGCGCCCGATCAGGTGTACGCGTCGATGGGCAACTACGTGTTCAGCACCGACGCGTTGGTCGAGGCGGTCACCACCGATGCCAAGAACGAGGCGTCCCGGCACGACATCGGCGGCGACCTGATCCCGATGCTGGTCGAGCGTGGCGAGGCGCGGGTGTATGACTTCGCGACGAACGAGGTGCCGGGCGCCGCCCCGCGAGACCGAGGCTACTGGCGCGACGTGGGGACGCTCGATGCGTACTACGACGCGCACATGGACCTGATCTCCGTGACCCCGGTCTTCAACCTCTACAACTACGAGTGGCCAATTCTCACGTGGCCCGATCCGCTGCCGCCGGCCAAGTTCGTGTTCGATGAGGACGGCCGACGCGGGCACGCGCTCGACTCGATGGTGTGCGCCGGTGTCGTGCTGTCGGGCGGGGTGGCGCGCCGCTCGATCCTGTCGCCCGGCGTCCACCTGCACTCCTACGCCGAGGTCGAGGACGCGATCCTGATGCACGGGGTAGACGTCGGACGGAACGCGGTGGTGCGTCGGGCGATCGTCGACAAGGACGTCCGGATCGCGCCCGGAGCAAAGATCGGGGTCGATCCGGACGCCGATCGCGAGCGCTTCAAGGTGTCGGCCGGCGGCATCGTCGTGATCCCCAAGGGAGAGGTTGTTGATTGAGGGTGGCGCTCCTCACCCGCGAGTACCCGCCCGATGTGTACGGCGGGGCCGGGGTCCACGTCGAATATCTCGCGCGCGAGCTCAGGCGGCTGGAGGAGGTCACCGTGCACGCGTGGGACGCCGGCGACGTCCCCCATCACGCGTGGGCCGCGCTCGACGGCCCTGATCCAGAGCTTGCGGCGCTCCGCGCGCTGTCGATCGACCTGACGATGGCGGCGCGGACCGCGGACGCACAGATCGTTCACAGCCACACCTGGTACGCGAACCTCGGCGGCCACCTGTCCAAACTCGTGCACGGCATCCCGCACGTCGCGACCGTGCACAGCCTCGAGCCGCTGCGACCGTGGAAGGCCGAGCAGCTCGCCGGCGGCTACGCGATCTCGAGCTGGGCGGAGAAGACCGCGCTCGAGGCCGCCGATGCCGTGATCGCGGTGTCGAACGGGACCCGGGCGGACGTCCTCGCCGTCTACCCGGCGATCGACCCCGAGCGGCTGCACGTGATCTACAACGGCATCGATACCGAGCAGTACTCGCCCGACGCGGGGACCGACGTGCTCGACCGCCACGGCGTCGACCCGTCGCGGCCGTCGGTCGTGTTCGTCGGTCGGATCACGCGCCAGAAGGGGGTCGAGTACCTGCTGCGCGCCGCCCGCTCGTTCGACCCCGCCGCGCAGCTCGTGCTGTGCGCCGGCTCGGCGGACACGCCCGAGCTCGGCGCCGAGGTCGAGCGCCGCGTCAGCGAGTTGCGGGCCGAGCGCGACGGCGTGGTGTGGCTCGAGCAGATGCTGCCGAAGTCCGAGGTGATCCAGTTGCTCAGCCACGCCACCGTGTTCGCGTGCCCGTCGATCTACGAGCCGCTGGGCATCGTCAACCTCGAGGCGATGGCCTGCGAGGCTGCCGTCGTGGCCACCGCCACCGGTGGGATCGTCGAGGTCGTCGATGACGGCGACACCGGGCTGCTGGTGCCGATCGAACCCGGCGACGACGGCACCGGCGCCCCGCGCGATCCGGACCGCTTCGCCGGCGACTTCGCCGAACGCGTCAACGCGCTGATCGCCGACCCTGATCGCGCCGCGGCGATGGGCCGGGCCGGACGCCGGCGGGCGATCGAGCACTTCTCCTGGTCGATGATCGCCGAGCAGGTGTCGGCGCTGTACCACAGCCTGGTCTGAACCCGCGCTTGGGCGACGGCCGATTTTGTGGCCATGGCCCGGTCGGGTGTGGGATGGTTCGATCCGTGCCCGAACACGAGCACGACGCCGGCCGTGACGAAGTACCCAAGGACTCCCCGGGCCGGCCGAGCGAGTCGAGCGGAGCAGCCCGGCCTGGGTCGCCTCTCCAGTCCGACGTGCTCGCTCTGCAGAGGATGGCCGGGAACCGCGCGGTCGGCCGTTGGCTCGCGGAAGGCGGCGGTAGGCCGGCCCTCATGCGCGACCCGGTCGGGACGGCGCCGCTCAAGCCCGCGGACCCGAGCATCCCAACCGGCGGTACGACCGTCGACAGGGTTGGGATAGTCGGCTGGGACGGCAAGCCGCCGCTTCGCCTGCGGTCCTCGCCCGACACCAGTACGGACACGAACGTCCTGGGTTCGCTCGTGTTCAACACCCGCCTGCAGGTGGTCAAGTCGTTCCCCGGCAATTGGTACTTCGTATCGACGACCGACGGACGGCTCGGCTACGTCGCGTCGAACTACGTGCGTACCGACCTTCCCGAGCCGATGGCCACGCTCCATCCCGTCGAGAGCGGCCGGCACGGATATGCCATCTCGATCGCCGAGCATTACTACGGCGACAAGGCCGACCACTGGGGGCGCGACCTGCGTTTCTACGTGAACGTGCTCGCGTGGGCGAACGACGTGAAGACGCCCGATACCTACGACGGGTGGAAGGAAGTGCACTTCCAACCCGGTCACAAGATCTGGATCCCGAGTTACCCGTTCGCACGGTCGCTGGTCGGCAAGATCAACTCGGGCTCGCTGTCATACGAGATCCTCGACGAGCTCGGCGTCGCGGGGTTCCTGAGGCGCCTGGGCGATCTGATCGAGGACTTCCAGACCGCGATCAACAAGTCCGGGAAATACATGGCGGATGCGATCGCGCGCCATGTGACGCAGGCATTGATCGACGTCGTCATCTCGCTGGTGACGATGATGGTGGCGGCGATCGCGATCGTGGCGATCTTCACGGCGCTGGGGGGCGCGATCGGATTCGTGTTCGGCGGACCCGGAGGGGCGGCGCTCGGCGCGGTCGATCGGGTTCGAGCTGTCGCTGCTCTTCCTCGAATGGCTCGGAATCGCGTTCCTCATCAAGTGGCTGGCGGATGCGGTGCAGTCGGTGGCAAGTGCATTCGTGAAGTTCCTGGTCGCGGTGTGGGACGCGCACGGGGACGAGAAGAAGCTCGACGACGCCGGGTACGACTTCGCCGAGGCGATCGGAACGCTGCTGGGGACCCTGGTCGAGGCGGTCGCCGCCTGGATTGCGGCCAAGGGTCTCGAGATCGGCATAGCCAAGATCAAGGAGACGCCGTTCGGGCAGCGCATGGGCCAGAAGTACTTCGATTGGCTAAAGGACCGGACGGGGAACGAGGAGCGGCTCAAGCGCGAGCAGGAGGAGAAGCGGCGCCGAGACGAGGAGAACAAGCGACGCGAGGAAGAGGAGAAGGCCAAGCGCGAACGCGAAGAGGCCGAGAAGCGCGAGCACGAGCGCAAGCTCAAGCACGAGGCGGAGGAGAAGGCCAAGCGCGAACACGAGGAGCAGCGTCGGCGAGAGCAGGAAGAGGAGCGAGCGCGCGAAGCTGCGAAGCGCAAGCAGGATGAAGCCGACAAGCACGCGGTCGACGAGGCTTCCAAGCGCGAGCACGAGGACGAAGGCAAGGACCGGACCACAGAGCCGGCGAAGCCACCGGCAGAGGTCTGGAGGGTCTGCTTCCTGGCGGGGACACTGGTTGCGACCGAGGCCGGGCCGGTGCCGATCGAGCGGATCGTCGTGGGTACGCGCGTGCTCGCGACGTCGGCGTCCGGCAACAACGGTTACTACTCGGTCGAGGCGACCCAGACCGGCTTCACTCGAACCATCTGGCGGATCAGCGTCGCGGGCGGCGAGGTAAGTGCGACACGGCATCACCCGTTCATGGTTAGTGACCAGGGTTGGAAGCCGGCGAGCGAGCTCACCGTCGGTGACATGCTCGTCTCGAGTGACGCCGAACCGGTTGAGGTGCTCGCAGTCACCAGCGCTGACGCCAGTGACATGGTCGGTACGTGCAACCTGACGGTGAGCGGTGCGGCCAGCTATTACGTGTACATCGGGGAGCGAGCGGTTCTGGTACACAACGCCAAGCCGAAGACCCAGCCGCTGCCCCCCAACGAGCGCTTGTATTGGTCGTTCGGGAAGCCTAGGGGTCGTGCCGAGGGCCCGAAGATCGACACTGACGGCATCTCGATGTGGCAAACCGACAACATGGACGAGGTCAAGGAGATGATGAATATCCGCGCGAGCGCCCGCGGTACCGACGACGAGCTGTTCTACCACACCGAGGCGCAGCTGAACGACGCGAAAGTCGCGTACCCCGAGACGCCCGGCGACCCGGCGGACCCGATGACGAAGGCCGGCTTCACCCATCGCAGCGCGCGTCCGGCGACCAGCCCGGACGCAAGCGTCGAGCTCAATGCCGGCGAGATCAAGGCCACCGAGGTGGCACTCCGGGGAGCCGCCGGGAAGAAGCTCACACCCAAGCAGATGAAGGCTTCGTTGGCGGAGGCCAAACTCGAGTGCTAGACGGGACCCTGCTTATCAAGCGCGACGGGCTCACGCTACCGAGTGCGCCACGGGCGGTCGCTCTGCGGGGCACGCGCCTGGTGGCCGTGAGCGCGGACGGCGGGGCGATCGTCGCGGACTGCGATGCCGAGGGTCGCTGGCACCTCGAGCGACGATTGGGTCTCGAAGGCGCTCCTGCCCACATCGCGCTCGGGCGCTCCGGCCGCCTGCTCCTCTCGCGCCCCGAGGCACGCGATCGGGCGTCGGTTTACGACCTCGACACTGGCCGCATGGTCCTCGACATCGCGGGCTCTCCCGGGAGGACCGGCTCAGCCGTAGTCGCGCTCACAAGCGCCGGAGACCGCGAGTACGTGTTGGTCTCGACGGCGAGTGGCGAGCTGCGCGCCCACGAGCTTCCAGAAGGCGCTCCCGTCGTCGAGGTCTCGACACCGCCGTTCGTGTTCGAGCATTTCGTGCCGGTCGCCGGGGGCGAGACCGTGATCGCGCTCGGCCACTATCTGAGCGAGGGCCGCGACTCGCTGCTGACGTTCGCGATGTCGTCGTTGCTGAGCGATCCGGGCATCGTGGAGCGCGTGGTCGCCGGGCACCTGGGTATCGATGACTACGCCTATGCGTTGGCCGCCGGCCCGTGCGCACGGGATGCGGTCGTGATCTACCGGGATCCCGAAGACGAAGAACAGCCCTCCGAGCCTGACGAAGACGAGGACGCGCCGCCGGACCGGCGCGACGTGTACGGCTTCCACGGCTTCTACCTGAGGCGTCTCGCCGACGCGGCACTGCTCGACCGAGTCGAGGCGGGAATGGGGATCGCGACCGGGACCGAGGTGTTCGCGACCGGGTCGACGATTGTCGTCCGTCGCCACGACCGCGTCGAGATCCTCGACCGGCGACACCCGACGGCCGCGCTGGCATCGCTCGGCGGCACGATCCACGGGTTCGACCCGGAACGCGGGCGCATCGTTAGCGCCACGCCTGACGGGAGTCTCGAGATCCACGACGTGGCGGCCTGATCACGCGCGCTCGGTGAGGAGCGTCGAGGCGTGCAGACGTCGCTCGCGCACGCGGCGCGCCTGTTGACGTTGGATCGATGCGTGTCGGATCGCTTGACAAATATACGCCGTCTGTAAAGCTGTGAGGCGATGTCTGCCGAGCAACTCGAAGGGAGATGCGTGATGACCTCTGCTGCAGCGCAGCCGCCCGCATGGCGGGACGGCAAGCGCTACGCATGGCTGCTGGGCGTGCTGGTGCCAACGCTCCCGTTCATCGTCTACGGGCTCGTGCACCTCACCGGGCTCGAGATCTTCTGGTTCTGGGGGCCGATCCTGATCTTCGGCGTGTTCCCCCCGCTTGATCTGCTGATCGGGCTCGACTCCGAGAACCCTCCGGACAGCGTGCTCAAATGGCTCGAGCAGGATCGGTACTACCGGTGGTGCACGTACGCGTTCCTGCCGCTTCAGTACGCGGGGCTCGTGTTCGCGTGCTGGCTGTGGGCGAGCGGCGATCTCACGGTCGTCGACAAGGTCGGGCTGGCGCTCACCGAGGCGATGGTGAGCGGGATCGCGATCAACACCGCCCATGAGCTCGGCCACAAGCGGGACCGGCTCGAGCGCTGGCTGAGCAAGATCGCACTGGCTCAGAGCGGGTACGGCCACTTCTTCGTCGAGCACAACCGCGGTCATCACGTTCGCGTGGCCACGCCCGAGGATCCGGCGAGCGCGCGGCTGGGTGAGAGCTTCTGGGCGTTCCTCCCGCGGACCGTCAAGGGCAGCCTGGCGTCGGCGTGCGAGCTCGAGCGCGAATGGCTCGCGCGGGACGGCCGGTCGTGGTGGACCGTCCGCAACAACGTCCTCAACGCGTGGGCGATGACGATCGTCCTGTTCGCCGGTCTCACCGCGGTGTTCGGGCTACGGGTGCTGCCATACCTGCTGCTGCAGATGGTCCTCGGGTTTCCGCTGCTCGAGGTCGTCAACTATCTCGAGCACTACGGGCTGCTCCGCGACAGGCGACCGGACGGGCGGTACGAGCGCACGTGCCCGGAGCACAGCTGGAACAGCAACAACGTCGCCTCCAACGTCCTGCTGTATCACCTCCAGCGCCACAGCGACCATCACGCAAACCCGACCCGGCGCTTCCAGGCGCTTCGGCACTTCGACGAGGCCCCGCAGCTGCCGACGGGCTATGCCGGCATGATCCTGCTCGCTCTCGTACCGCCGCTGTGGCGCCGGGTCATGGACCCGCGTCTCATCGGCCATTACGGCGGAGACGTGAGTCGTGCGAACATCCATCCGCGGGCCCGCGGACGTGTCCTCGCGCGATACGGACCCACCGCGCCCGCGGGATGAACGTGACGCATACGCCGGGTGCCCCCACCGCCGAGCACGATCCCGCCTCGTATCGCGGGGCCGTCCGGCAATTGCTGCGCGACCGGCTGCTCGACGCGGGCCGCGACCAGTTACGCGATCGCGCCTGGGCGCATGTGACGATGGCCGAGATCGCCACCGCCGCGGGCGTCAGTCGCCAGACCCTCTACAACGAGTTCGGCACCCGCGACGAATTCGGTCAGGCGCTCGTGATCCGCGAGAGCAGCCGTCTGCTGGACGCCGTCGAGCAGACGATCGCCGAGCATGCCGACGACCCGCTCGCTGCGCTGACCGCCGGGCTCGAGCGGTTCCTCACGATCGCGACCAGTGACCCGTTCGTTCGCCTGCTGCTCGGCGACGACGGCACCGGCGGGCTATTGCCGCTGGTCACCACCCAGAGCCGCCCCGTGCTCGACTGGGCGAGCGAGCGTGTCGCCGCGACGATCCGCGCCCAGTGGCCGCAGGCCGCCTCGGTCGACCTCGACTCACTCGCCGACACACTCGTTCGGCTCGCGATCAGCCACGTGACCGCGCCGCGCGACGCGCCGGACCGGACCGCGGCGGCGATCACCCGGCTCCTTGCGCCGTCGATCGAGCGTATGCTGGAGACGGCGCTACCAAATTGACTTGCCGGCGCTACTGATTGAGCGGGAGTCAGCAACTCGAACACGTGAGTAGACGGGGATGCGGGAGCAGATGAACGGGCAACTCGGTCGCGGATCGACGCCGAGTCGCCGGGTACCAGACCGGGTAGGGGCGCGAGCATGACGCCGCCGCCCGACGATCGCCGGCCGCCGGTCCGCGGTCCGGTGGCGAAGCTCGAGCTCGAGGGCGTGCGGCGCGGGGTCCTCGTCGCGCTCGTGGTCGCCGCGCTGGTGCCGGTGGCGATCGTCGCCCTCCTGTTGTTCAGCTCCGGCGGTTCGACGGGGTCGCAATCCCCGACGACGGCGGCGCAGACAAAGACCACCCACGCCGTGACCACGACCGCGCTGACCAAGGCGACGATCGCCCACGACCCGCTCGCCAAGGCGGTCGCCGGGATCAACGTGAGCGACACCGCGAAGGGCATGTTGCCCCTGTCGGCGTGCAAGCTTACGAACTCGACGACGGTCACCTGCACGCAGCCGACGCCCGCGGTCGACGTGGTCATCTTCCGCACCTACTCGTCGTCGCAGGCCCTTTACGCCGCGTACGAGGCACGAGTGAGTGCGATCGCCGGGAGCTCGTTCAAATCGAATTACGGCAACTGCACCGAGACCAGGACCAGCGGCGAGGTCGGCTGGAACCACAACTTCCAGCATCCGACCACCTACCCGATGAGCGAGTTCAGCTCGGGGCAGATCACCGACGATAAGGCGGCCGGGCGCGTCTACTGCACGTTCAACGACTCGGATCTGTACCTCGTGTGGACCCAGGACGACGGCCATGTGATGGGCGAGCTGAGCGGCGCCCCGCACGTCGATGCGTATGTCTGGTGGCGGCAGGTCCACCACTCGGTCGTGATGCCGGGCTCGCCGAGCATGATGATGAGCATGACCGGACCGACCGCGACCACGAGCTCGACGAGCACGATGGGCACGACGAGCACGATGAGCACCGCGACCACGACCAGCACGATGAACATGCCGAGCACGAAGGGCATGACGAGCACGACGAGCACGAGCATGCACTAGCCCGACTCAGCGCTGGCTCGGGTGGACGGTGCTCAGCGACTGAGCCTGGCTTCGTCGATCGTCGGCTCGAACAGCTCGACCGGGTTGCCGCTCGGGTCCTCGACCAGGATCTGCTTGCCGCCGACGCCCTCGACGATGTCGTTGCGAAAGCGCGCCCCATGGCCGCGCAGGTCGGAGACGATCGCCTCGAGGTCGGCGACTTCGAGCTGAAAGCGGTTCCACCCTCCGGGCGCCGGCGCGGTGCCGTCGGGCATCGCCTGCCCGCCACCGGGACCGCCGCCGGGGGCGGTCAGGACCAGCCGCAGGTCTCCGTGCGAGAGCATCGCGAACGTGGGCGCCGGATGCATCACCTCGTGGAAGCCAAGCCGGTTGCAGTAGAAGTCGATCGCGGCGTCGACGTCGTTGACGATGTAACGGACACTGACTGTGGCCATGGGGTGCGCTCCTCGTTTTTCGTCCCTTGCTGCTGCTTGAATATGAAACGTACGCGTATCGCAGCGATACGTCAACGTTCTACAAAGGTTTCCTATCGATGAGCGCGAGAAGGGACGAGCGGCCTGACCCGAGGGTGGAGCGCTCGCGGATGGTGATTTTGGCCGCGGCCGTCGACGAGCTCGCGAGGGTCGGTTACGGCGGGGTCACGATCGAGTCGGTGGCGGCGCGAGCCGGGGTCGGAAAGTCGACGATCTACAGGCACTGGCCCGACAAGCTGGCGCTGATCGCCGACGCGTTCGAGACGTTTCACGAACAGATGGTTCCCGACCTGTCGGATCGCCCGGTTCGCGAGTCGGTCGAGCTGCTGATCGGTCACGTTGCCGAGGTGGTCGTCGACTCGACCTTCTCGCGGTGCATCCCGGCGCTGATCGAGGGCGCCGAGCGGGACCGGCGCGTGCGCGAGTTCCACCATCGCTATTCGGCCGAGCGCCGGCAGGCGCTGATCGATCTGATCGCTCGCGGCGTACGCGAGCATGAATTCCGGCCCGGGCTCGACCCTGAGCTCGCGACGACGGCATTGCTCGGCGTGCTGTTCTACCGGCGGCTGATGACCGGAGAGCCGTTCGACCCCGCCGGCGCGGGCGAGCTCGTCGACCTGATCCTCGGGCCTGCTGCGTAGAGCGGCGATCAGGCTCGCCGCCGGTTCAGTGCTCGCCACTGCTCGGCTCGGATCGCCCAGTGCTCGTGGTCGCGCCAGCGTCCACCGATCTTGAGATATCGCTCTGCGAATCCCTCGTGCACGAATCCCGCTCTACGCACGAGCTCGATCGAGGCCGTGTTGCCGGGCTGGATGTTGGCCTCGAGACGGTGAAGCCGGAGCTCGGTGAACACCCGCGCGAGCACGAGCTGCAACCCCTCGGTCATGTAACCCTGGCCGGCGTACGCGGCCACCGCGCCGTAGCCGAGGAATGCGCTCTGGAACGGACCGCGGACGATCTGGCTGACGTTGAAGAAGCCGACGATCGCGCCGTCGTCGCGGCGGCATACGAGCATCGGCTCAAAGCGGTCGTCCTGAGCTCGACTGAGCAGCTCCGCGTAGGCCTCGGGCGTCGTTGCCGCCTGGAGCCACGGCCGGTGGTACTTCCGGCTCGCGCGCATCGCCGCGAGGAACTCATCGCGATCGGCCGCCGTCGGCGACCGCAGCTCGACGCGAGCATGGCGAGCGGACGCCGCCGGCTGCGATTTAGCTTTCGCCGGACGCGGCACGCACTAAGGATGGCGCACGGGAGCCGGCTCCTCGAGACGGCCCCGGTACTCCCACAGCGACCGGGCCTCCTCGAGCGTCAGCAACCGCCACCGCTCGGTCTCCGGCTGCCAGACCGAGATCGTCACGTCGACGATGCTCCGGACGTCTTCGAGCAGCTTGACCGCCGTCCGCGTGTCGGCGTCCTCGGCCAGAACCTCGCGGGTCATGACGTCGACGACCTTGAACCGCCGCGGTTGGCGCGGTTCAGGCGGCTTCGGCGCCCGCGGCTTGGGCTGGGGAAGAACACGCACCTTGGATGCCTCCGACCCCGGCTTCTTGAGAACCCGATCGAGCGGCACCATGTTCGCGCCGGTGCCCTTCGTTTCGGTGTCGAGTACCCAGACCTTTCCCAATGCTCCTTCAAGGGTAGCCGGGCGGATGCCGGCAGACGCCCGCGACCCGCTCGGCAGGTCTGAAACCGAGCGATTCGTACAGGCCGAGCGCGTGATAGCCGGGATCGGCGGCGATCACGAACCGGTCGGCACCGTGCAGGCGGGCGGCCCGGTCGGCGGCCTCGACGACGAGCCGCGAGCAGATCCCCTTGCGACGATGCGCGGCCGCGGTGTCGACGACCTGGAAGCGGCCGCGGCCGCCGGTCACCACGACGCCGCAGCTCCCGAGGACCTCGCGGTCGTCCGGCTCAGTCGCCACGTACCAGGCGCCGCGTCCGGCGCGGAACAGCGCGCGTCGGTCCGACAGGCGCCGGCGGCAAAAGTCCCGATGCGCCTGCTCGTCGAAGTCGCGATCACGCGAGGCGACCTGGAGCTCGACGACCTGATCCCAGAGATCGCCGTCGCCGTCAGGGTCGAGCGTGTGGACGAGCACCTCGCGGTTCGCGCGCGGGTGGGCACGCAAGCTGTCGGGCGTCGCCACCAGTCCGACGCTTTCCTCGACGTTGTAGCCCCGGGCGACGAACTCGGCGCGGGCCGCGCCGAGGGCGCCGTCGACGCGATCCCACGCGAACGTGACGTGCTCGACTCCCGGCTCGCCTCCGAACTCGGCCTCGAACCGCTGCTCCCAGCGCGCGCCATCCCCGGCGGCCGGGGGATCGGGAAACAGCAGCAGGTTGCCCCAGTAGAACTCCGGATGGCTCGGGGAGCGGACGACGAGGTAGCCGTCCCGTCGCACGACGACACCGTCGACCGCGAGGACATCGATGTCGGTCGCCCACACCAGCGAATCGGGGACCGGGCGTTCGCTCACCTGGGCCGCCCGGGCGTCAGCTGTGCGCGCGCAGCTTGGTCGGCGTCGGCGCCGAGCCCGGCACACATCGAGGCCGGCTTGTCATCGCGCATCAGACGGCGCCGCAGCAACACGAACGCCGGCGCGCCGAGCAGCGCCGGGATCGCCAGTTGAAACAGCCGGTAGAGCAGCACCGCGGCCGCGGCGTCCGAGACGTTGATCCCGTACAGCGCGAACACCCCGACGAGCGCGCCCTCGGTGCCTCCGATCCCGCCCGGCAGCGGCACGAGGTTGCCGAGCTGGCCGATCAGGTAGCCGAGCACGAGCGCGGTGAACGTCGGCACGTGGCCGACGGCGGCGAAACCGAACCCGAGCGCGGCGATGTCGAACGCCATGTAGGCGAACGAGCCGACGACCACGCCGAAGCTGTGGGCGCGCAGCAGCGCGATCGCCTGGTCGACGCCGTCGGCCGCCGCGACGAGCCAGGCCTGGAGCGTCCGCCGGACGCGTCCGCCCGCGGAGTCGCCGTCGGTGCCGGTGCCGCGGTCGCCGAGCGCGCGGAGGAGCCTCGGGCTGAGCCCGGCGAGAAGCGCCCCGAACGCGGTGATCAGGGCGGGCACGAGCGTCAGCGCGAACGACCTCGTGCCGGCCAGGACGCCGAGAAACGCTCCGATCCCGACCAGGATCAGCGCGAAGAAGTTCGCGGCGCTGGTCACGACGAAGAACGCCACCGTTCGGCGGGCTATATGTGCCGTGGGCATCCCGGCCTCGCGGAGCGCCCACACGCCGAGGGCAAGGCCACCGGCGCCGCCCGTGGGCAGGAGCGAGTTCGCCGCCAGCTCGGACATCGCGATGTCGTAGCTCAGACCCCACGACATCTGCGAGCAGAACGTGTCGCGAAACACGAGCATGTAGCCGGCGCACGAGGCGACCTCCGACAGCGCGATGGCAACGATCCAGACCGGATCCGCGTCACCGAGACGGTCCTTCACGTGGTCGAGTCCGGGGAGCGCGGTGATCGCGATCGCGACGATTGCGATGATCGCGACGATCTCGATGACCCGGACCACGATGTGCCGCGGGTGCAGCTCGTCCGGCATCGCGCCGCCGGGGGGCCCGACGCCGGGAGCGCGCTGGAGATCAGTCGGCGTCGCCACTTAATTTCAGCTTAGGGATTCGCCGCCGTGGGCTCCATGGACTACCTCGGAGGTAATCGACAGCGGTCATGGGGCGTGGGAGCCTGCGGTCATTGGAAACCGCGAACAGGAGGGGCAGATGCCCGATCCCATGACGATCGTTCGGACCTACATCGAGATGTGGAACGAATCCGATCCCCACCGGCGCACGGAGCTCGTCTCAGAGACGCTGACCGCCGACGCCAGCTACCTCGATCCGCTGATGTCCGGGACCGGCGTGCAGGAGATCAGCGACATGATCGGCGCCGCGCAGCAGCAGTTCCCCGGTCATCGGTTCGAGCTCGTGTCGGGGCCCGACGTCCATCACGACCGCATGCGGTTCACGTGGTCGCTCGGGCCCGCGGCCGGCGAGCCGGTCGCCGTCGGCGTCGACTTCGCGACGACCGCCGACGACGGGCGGATGCGGACCGTCACCGGCTTCCTGGAGGCGGCTGCCTAGGAAATGCCTTCGAGGAGGTGGGCGGCGGTCGCGGCGTTGGCGGGGTAGAACGCCTCGATCATCAGCTCGGCGAGCGTGATCTCGACCGCGGTGCCGAACGTCGAGATCGTGCTGAAGAACGCGAGCTCGCGATCGCCGTCCCGAAGCCGCAGCGGGAGCACGATGTCGTTGCCGGCGCGCTCGTCGAGCGGCGCCTCGACGGTGACCCCGGAGTAGCTCGAGAGCTCGTCGTACAGCCGCTCGAGCTCGGGGTCGCCGGTGATCTGGGCGTGCCGGCGCAGCCGCTGGAGCAGGTGCGCGCTCCACTCGCCGAGGTTGAGGATGCGGGGAGCCATCCCGCGCGGGTGGAGCGTGACCCGCAGCGCGTTGGCCGGCGGCTCGAGCAGGTCCGGCGCGACCCCCTCGGTCAGCGCTGAGACCGCGTCATTGGCCGAGACCAGGTTGTAGTGACGGTCGAGGATCACCGCCGGATATGGCTCATGGGCCCTCAGGAACCGGTCGAGCGCCTGATGCACCGGAGCCATCTCGGGTTCCTCGAGCGATCGCTCGGCGTACAGCGGGGCGTAACCGGCGGCGAGCAGCAGCCCGTTGCGCTCGCGGAGCGGGATCTCGAGGTGCTCGGCCAGGCGCAGAACCATCTCGCGGCTCGGCCGCGCTCGGCCGGTCTCCAGGAAGCTCACGTGGCGCGAGGACACGTCGGCCTCGAGCGCAAGCTCGAGCTGGCTGAGGCTGCGGCGCCGGCGCCAGGCGCGGAGGAGCTCGCCGATGGGAGCGCGGCCCGCGCTCGGATGACGCAATGCTGTGTCCACGCCCACGATCCGAACCTAGCGCGGCGCCGGGGGCGGCGCAATTACCTCGCAGGTAGGCGTACCGGCACCAGGCGGGTATCGATGCCGGTGCTCGTCGAGGTCCAGCAGCACCTGTCCCGGCTTCCGGAGACGATCGAGACGCTGGCGACGGGATCGATCGGTGCCGCCGTCGGGCCGGGACGCCGGGTCGTCTAGCGTCTGGCGCCCAATCGCAATCAACCTGCGAGGTCGTGATCCATGCCTGAGATCGTGAAGACGATGCCCCAGCGCAAGCGCATCGCGCTGATCGCCCACGACAACTGCAAGACCGAGATGCTCGAGTGGGCGCGATTCAACGTCGGCACGCTGTCCGCCCATGAGCTCCACGCGACCGGAACGACCGGAGCGCTGCTGGCCAACGAGCTCGGCCTCGAGGTCCACCGGTTCCTCAGCGGGCCGCTCGGCGGCGATCAACAGGTCGGCGCCGCAATCGCCGAGGGGCGGATCGATTTCCTCATCTTCTTCTGGGATCCGCTCGAGCCACAACCGCACGACGTCGACGTCAAGGCGTTGCTCAGGATCGCGGTGGTCTGCAACGTTCCGACGGCGTGCAACCGGGCGACCGCCGACTTCGTGCTGTCCAGCCCGCTGACGGCCGCCGAGTACGTGCGCCCGGCCGACGCGCAGCCGGACGCGTCGTCACGGCTGGTCACGCTCGGTCACGACACCGCGAGCGGCTAGGGCCCGCAGCGCCCCTTGCGGGGCGCGCGGCTGCGGCCCGCCCCGACGCGGCGGGCCGTACTGTTACGCCCTCGTGACGAGCGCGGACCTTCTACTGCACCCGGTCCGGTTGAGGATCGTCCAGGCGTTCCTCGGCGACCGCGCGCTGACCACCGCGGAGCTCCGGTCACAGCTCCCTGACGTGCCGGCGGCGAGCCTGTACCGCCACATTGCGCGACTCGTGGACGCCGGCGTGCTCTCGGTGGTGTCCGAGCGCCGCGTCCGAGGCGCGATGGAGCGGACCTACATCCTGCGGGTCGCGGCAGCGCACATCGGGGTCGGCGAGCTCGAGCGGATGAGCGCCGACGATCACCGTCAAGCGTTCACCGCGTTCGTCGCGGGGCTGCTCGGCGATTTCGACCGCTACCTCGCCCGCGGGGACATCGATCCGCTGCGGGACGGGGTCAGCTACAACCTGGCCGGGATGTGGCTCGACGACTCCGAGCTCAGAGAGCTGCTGCGCGATATCTCGCGCGTGTTCGAGCCGCGGCTGGCCAACCCGCCGAAACCCGGCCGCAAGCGGCGGATCCTCGGGAGCGTCCTGCTCCCGGGCGATAGCGAGGGCGTCTGATGCGCAAGGTGATCTACTCGATGGGAACCTCGCTCGACGGATACATCGCCGGCCCCGACGGCGCTTTCGACTGGGCGGCGCCCGACGAGGAGCTGCACTGGTTCCACAACGAACAGACCCGGGAGCTCGGCGCACACCTGCTCGGGCGCCGGCTGTACGAGACGATGGTGTACTGGGAGACCGCCGACCAGAATCCGGCGGCCGACGAGGTGACCGTCGATTTCGCGCACATCTGGCAGGCGCTTCCGAAGATCGTGTTCTCCAACACGCTCGCGACGGTCGAGGGCAACTCGAGGCTCGTCACGGACGGCGTCGCCGAGGAGGCGGCGCGGCTGAAGGAGCAGGACGGCAAGGACCTGGCCGTGGGCGGCGCCGGGCTCGCCGGCTCGTTGGCGAAGCGCGGCCTGATCGACGAGTACCGGCTGTTCGTCAGCCCGGTGGTCGTCGGTGGCGGTACGCCGTTTTTCCCGGCGCTCGAGGCGCCGATCAACCTGGAGCTGGTCGAGACGCGAACGTTCTCGTCTCGGGTGGTGTACGTGCGCTACAGGGTCGCGGCATAGGGAATTCTCCGGTGCCGACCGATCCGCAGCGAGTCGTCGAGCGGTTGGTCACGACCTCATCGGGCCGTGAGCTAATGGTTCGGGAGGGCGGTGACCCAGACGGCCGCGCGGTGCTCGTGCAGCACGGCACGCCGGGCTCGCGGATCATGTACGGCCGTCACCTGCGCGACGCCGCAGAGCGAGGGGTCCGGTTGATCTGCTGGGATCGGCCGGGGTATGGGGGATCGACCGCGGCCCCCGGACGATCGGTCGCGGACTGCGCCGACGACGCCCGTGCGATCATCGACGCGCTCGGAATTGAGTCCTGCGCAGCGTGGGGGATCTCAGGCGGCGGTCCGCACGCACTCGCGTGCGCGGCTTTGCTGGCCGACCGTGTCGTCGCCGCAGCGACGCTCGCCTCGCCGGCGCCATTCGATGCGGAGGGCCTTGACTTTTTCGCCGACACGGGAGAGGAGAACGTCGAGGACGACAAGTTGATCCTCAGCGATCCCAGCGCAGCACGGGCCAAGTTTGAGCAGGATCGCCTGGACGTCTTGGAGAGGGCGGCGTCGGAAGCCGCCGAGTCGCACCCGACGCTGTTCTCGCCGGTCGACGCGGCGGTCACGACCGGCGAGCTCGGCGAGTACTTCGTCCTTCGGAACCGCACCGGGCTCGCGCCGGGAATCGAGGGTTGGTGGGATGACAGTGTCGCGTTCCTCAAGCCGTGGGGGTTCTCGGTCGACGCGATCGAGGTGCCAGTGATGGTCTGGCAGGGTCGCCACGATCAGATGGTGCCGTTCGCGCACGGCGAATGGCTGGTGCGCCATCTGCGCGGTGCCGACCCGCACCTCAGCGATGAGGACGGTCACCTGACGTTGGTACAGAACCGGGTCCCTGCCGTCCACGCCTGGCTGCTCGCCCACTTCTGAGGATCGTGCGCGGTCGCCGCCGGCCCATCACGGTTGCCCCGGCCTCGATGCTGGTGTCGCTCGCACTGGGCATGACGATGGTGGGCGGATCCGCGAACGCCGCCGGGCCGGCCGCGACCGGGCCCGGGACGGGGGGCGTCGCGCCCTCCGGACGCGGCGGCAACCCGGTGCTCGCCGCCGTTCCCTACATGGGCTGGAACACGTACTACGGGGTGGGAGGGATCTTCGACGAGGGGACGATCCTGTCGGTGGCGCGGGCTCTGATCGATCGCGGCCTGGCCCGAGCCGGTTACCGGATCGTGTGGCTCGACTTCGGGTGGGCGAGCGGCAAGCGAGACCGCAGCGGAGAGCTGGTCGTCGACCGCCACCAGTGGCCGCACGGATTGCCGTGGCTGACGGCCTGGCTGCACCGGCACGGGCTGCTGGCCGGGATCTACACCGATGCCGGCAGGAGCGGCTGTCACGACAAGGGCGTCGGCTCGCTCGGCCACTACCAGCAGGACGCCGACAGCTTCGCGGCGTGGGGCTTCGATGCGGTCAAGGTCGACTTCTGCGGCGCCGGCCAGCAGGGCCTCGATCCTAAGCCGGCCTACACACGGTTCGCGAAGGCGCTCGCGAATAACTCGAGCCACCGGAAGCTGTTGCTGAACGTGTGCAACTTCTGGGTGCCGGGCCAGATCAACGGGACCCAGCCTACGTTCGCGAACTCGGCGTACGCCAGCTACCAGTGGGCGCCCCGGATCGCGCAGAGCTGGCGGACTGACACCGACATCGGGTTCAACCGGAACATCCAGTGGGTGAACGTCCTGCGCAACCTCGACCACGACGCGAGCGAGCCCACCGCCGCCGGGCCCGGACACTGGAACGACCCGGACTACCTCGGCCCCGAGCTTGGGATGACGAACTCGGAGGCCCAGGCGCAGCTGACGATGTGGGCGATCGTGGCCGCGCCGCTGATGCTCGGAAGCGATCCGCGGGCGCTGTCGGACAGCACGATTGCGATGCTCGAGAACCGACAGGTGATCGCGGTCGACCAGGATCCGCTGGGCATCCAAGGCACTGTCGTCCAGCAACACGGCGACGGGCAAGTCTGGAGCAAGCCGCTCGCCGGCGGCGAGGCCGCGGTGGCGCTCCTCAACCGCGGTTCCGAGCCGCTGCAGATCACCACCGACGCGAGCACGGTTGGTCTCAGGTCAGCGGCGAGCTACTCGGTTCACGACCTATGGGCCGGGGCGAGCGAGACGACCGCCGGCGTGATCGCCGCGACGGTCCCGCCGGACAGCGCGGTTCTGTATCGGGTCACGCCGGACCAGCGTTAGACGGCTGATTTCGCCGCGGGCTTCGCGGCGCTAGCAATGTCCGTGCCTGTGCTCGCTACAACGCCACAGCTGCGGCTGGTTGGGGGGCGTGTACTCCCGCGGCGTCGAGCGGGGCGCCGGCAAGCTGGCCGCCTGAGCAGTCGCTCGCATTGATGCGACGTCGGGGGTTGCGAATGCCGGCGGGCGCGGGCATGGCGGTGGTTCCAGCGTCGGCTGCGGAGCGGCACCTCGCGCCGGGCGTCCGCTTCGTTCCGCTCGCCGATCCGCAGCCGGCAGTGGCGACCGCGGTCGTGACCCGCCGCGACACAACGCACCTACCCACCGCGGCGTTCCTACGCACGCTCTGCAAGGCGGACCGGGCCGCGCGAACGCTTCCGATCCAAGCGACTGTAGCCACAGCCGCGTGACCGGCGCGCGGATTCGCCGAGGAACGCGCCTCGCTCCCGAGGTCACGACTCGGCGCGGGCTCGTCCTCCCGGCCTGACGCCACGGCGCAACTCGCTGGGCAGTTGCGTGATGCCGGGAAACGCGGTCTTCGGTGAGGCTGGTTTTGCCCATTAGGCCGGATCGAGAAGGCCGCGTTCGGGGGCTGGCTGCTGTCGCGTGTCGTCGGGTCGCCAGTAGCGAGCCGGTCAAGGGGGCGCGTGCCTCCCTTGGCAGCTGCGGCGCGATCGGCTTGCGCGGGGCGGGGGGGACCCGCTGGTAGTTGGCGTCTGGCCCGCTGTGGGTCGTGGGCTGAGCAGCACTCGCGACCGGCACGGCGGACAGCCCGGAACCGTGCCGCGGCTGGCCGGCGAGTTGGTCAAAGGTTCGGCCGCGTGTTGGTCGACTGGGCGACCGGCGCTGCTTAGCGGCTGATTGGTGGGGGTGCGTTCACATACCGTCGATCGCGGCCCAGGAGTCGGCCCACGACGCGCAGAATCGGGAACACGAGGACGCGGACCGGCGCGGGGACGTCGCCTTGGGCGAACTCGGTCCGATAGCGGCCCAGCAGGTACGCCGCGTCGAACGGGTTGGGGCGGCCCCCGCCGCGACGCACCGATGCGAACACCTCGGTGAGGAAGTACTCGAGGTTGTCGGGGGGACTGACCGATCCCGAGCAGCGCAACTCCCCGTTGCCGGCGTTCCAGAAGCGATGCATCTGGCCGGGGGCGAACGTGACGGTCTCGCCCGGTCCGGCGAAGCGGTCCGACCCGCCGGCGATTCGGTAGCCGATCCTGCCCGCCGTGACGGTCAGGCTCTCTTCCTGGAGGAGGTGAGCGTGCATCGGAGGACCGCTGCCCGGCTGCACCTGGTTTTCGACCTCGAGCTGTGCTGCTCGCGGGGATCGTGACCGCCGCCGCCCTTGTGTTGAACCTCATCAGCATTCGTGCGACTGCGGTGGTGAACAACGTCGGCGTCAGTTTCGAACTGGCCGGCTCGCTGGTCGCTGCAGCGATCCTACTTGTCGGAGCACTCTTCTTCTTCAAGGATTCCGAGGGTGTCCATGCCCTCGTGCAGAGCGGGCCAGTCGGAGGTGGAACGATCAACCTAACGGCGGTCGGTCTGGCGGCTCTCCTTCCCGTGTTTGTGCTGCTCGGGTGGGAGGGTGCCGCGGACTTAGCCGAGGAAACCAAAGACCCGAGGCGCTCGACGCCGTACGCGATGCTCCGCGCAAACTGGGTGTCGATCGGGACCAGCATAGTCATGATCGTCTGTTTTGCCATCGCGATCCCTCGCGGGATCCCGGCGATGATCAATCAGCCCGAGAATCCACTCTTTTACATCTTCAGCATCCAGGTTGGCGCCGTGGCAGTTGCCGTGCTGAAGGCCGTTGTATTCCTCGCTATGTTTTCGGCGCTGCTCGCGAACATGGCGGTCGGAACCCGGATGACCTTCTCGCTCGCTCGCGACGGAATGCTCCCAGCCTCGCGCGCGCTGGCGTGGGTCAATCCACGTACGCAGACTCCAATGGTCGCGATTGTTCTCGTGGCGGTCATTTCCTTCGCGGTGAACTTCCTGTCGACCGGTATCGAGAACCGCGTAGTATCGATCACGGCCGTTTGCTATTACGCCACCTACGCGCTAACCACTTTCGCGGCGCTGTGGGCGCACTCGCATAAACGTCTCCCTGAGACGTATGAAGGCGGTTTCAGCCTAGGGCGTTGGCTCGTTCCACTCGCCTGCGTCGGCATCGTCTTCGCAATAATCATCGTCATCGATCAAACGGTGCCCGGGGTGAACCACATCACTGCTGAGTACACCGGCGGTGCTCTGGTACTCGGTGTGCTGTGGTGGTTGCTGTACCTGCGGCCTCGACTCAACAAGGGCGAGGTAGGCATCGCGCGGCCCGACAACGTCGGGAGCTAGACGATCAAGAGCATCCCGCCGACTAGGCATTCCGAAGCCTTGACCGTGCAGGGCAGTGCGATGACACCGCTGGTGGGAGTTGACGTCGGAACATCGGCGACCAAGGTCGTTGCGATCGACCGGCACGGTCGCGTGGTCCGGAAGGCGGACCGTCCCTACCGCACGCTGCAGCCGCCTCAGCCCACCTCACCTCTGAACCCGTCGCCGCAGCCGCCAGTCGTCGCTTCGTCCCCCTCAACGCGGGCGCTCACGAAGACAGCCCCGGCCGCCATGTCTCACCAGACGACGAAGAGCCACCATCCCAACAAACCCGACCTCGATGATCAGGGTCCCATGAGACAACAAGTTCAGCCGGATGGCGAGCTTGTTCTGCTCGTCTACGAGCTGCTGGACGCCCACGATGACACAGCGCGTATCGCGACCGAACTGGCTCGCGAGCTGCCTTGGGCGGCCCATCTGGAATACTTGCGCGCCCTCGAACGAAAGGGGCGCGAGATCGTCGCGCACACGCAGACTCGAGCAGGCGCAATAGGCTTGCTAGAGCCACCCACCGTACCTGGTCCCTGAGTTTCGATGAGCGCTAATTGATGCAGTGGAGATCGGAGCCGCGACAGTGGCAAACGCTACCGGACGGAATGCAGCTGACGACCGACGCCGGGACCGACTTCTGGCGCCACACCCATTACGGATTCGTCCGTGACGACGGGCACTTTCGGTTTGACACCGTACACCGGGACTTCGAACTAGAGGTAACGATCGTAGGTGACTATCGAGACCAGTACGACCAGGCCGGCCTCATGGTCCGCACCGACGCCGAGCACTGGATCAAATGCGGCATCGAATTCGTTGACGGCCGCGAGCTGGTGAGTGCCGTGGTCACGAACCGGCTGTCAGACTGGGCAGTGGCGCCCCGGATCGAATCAGAGCGGGGTACCGCCTTGCGGCTCGCACTTGAACGGCAGACCGATGTTGTCACGATCTCGTACGGCCCCGCGAACTGTCCGACGATGCTGCGCCTGGCCCCATTCGCAGCGGGCGCGGCTGAAGTAGGAATAATGGCTGCGAGTCCCCAGGGCAGCGGGTTCGCGGTCACATTTACTGGCTTTGCCCTCCGGGAGCAGTGTAAATAGAAGTCGTCATTGGCGTCGAGCGTCCACGGCGACACTACGGGAAACCCGCCCGCTCGCGAAGAAGGGCCCACGGGCCGGGGCAGAGCCGACGCGCGGTAACTGGCAGGGCGTCTTGTCGAGGTCGCACCGCCGGAGCTTGTGCGGCGCCCGGGCGGGCGGCCTCTATCGGGTGGACTGGCGCGGCTCAGGCGGCTGTTGGCCAGCTCAACGCCGCCATTTTTTTGAGAGCCTCAGGAGGGGCGCGGTCATGAGTCGTGGTAGCAGTCGGGGGCCCGGGACGACTCGCAGGCCGAGCTGCTCGAACATCGTGGGCGTGTCCATCTGGAACCAGTGCTCGGCGGCCTTCCCGTCGGCCATCCGACTGATCTCGATGCCGGAGAAGCGGACCTTACGGCCGGTCGGTGGCAGGCCGCGGAAGTGCCCCGTGTGGGTTCCGGTGAACAGGATCCGCTGCGCGTTCATCTCCTCATCGGCCACGGTGTCCTGCACCTCGAGGTGCAGGTCGGGGAACCCCTCGAGAAAGGTGCCGAGGAACGCGACCCACGCGTCGCTGTCGAGCGCGGGCAGGTGCATGCTGTCGGGAGCGTGCCCGATGTAGCCGGCGGTTCGAGCGTCAGCCTCACCCTCGTCGTCGCGGGCGTTGAAGGCGTCGACCCACTGGCGGGCGGCCAGCCTGTTCTCGGTCGACGCGGATTTGCTTAGGGTCTCGATGCTCATGTTCTGTCTTCTTCGGAATCAGGCCGGGATGCCAGGGGGGCCGAGGATCTCCAGGCCGTATTCGGCGGCCGTCTTCATCACCAGCTCCATGTCGGGCGGCGTTGCCGGACCGGGCGGGAGCTCCGGGCCGGGGGCGGGCTCGCCCAGCGCGCGGACGAAGCCCGCGAAGTCACCCGGCTCGGTGACCAGAAGGAACCGCGCCATCTCGGAGCTCACGATGAACGTGTGCGGGATGTCGCGCGGCCCAAGGACGAACGAGCCTGCTGGTGCGCCATGGGTCTCGCCGTCGACCCAGATCGTGAGCTCGCCTTCGAGGACGTAGAACCACTCGTCCTCGTTGTGGTGGACGTGGAGCGGCGAACCGCTTCCGCGTGGAGCCGTCTGCTCTGTGACCATGGCGCCGTCGCCGGCGGCCTTGATCGTCGTCAGGCCGCCGAAGAACCAGAGGTGCTCGCCGGTGCCGGGCTGCTGTGCGATGGGGGTGAGAGTTGTCATGTGCACAGCATGCTCCGCGCGGCTCTGCGCGACCATCCCCCGCGCACGGGGATCTTTCTTGCACGCGGTGGGAGACTGGGGCGATGGCACGGTCCGTCGCAGCGCTGATTGATGAGATCGATCTCCTCGCGTCCAGGGGACTGCCGCGCAAGGAGTTCTTCGCCGAGCTCGCTCCGAGGGTCCGCACGGTCATCGACAACGACGCGAGCTGCTGGCATACGCTCGACCCGCAAACGCGTCTGCTGACCAGCGACGACCCCGCGGAGCTGATCGGCCGCGGGATCTTCACCCCGGAGCAGACCCCCGGCGCCGGCGAGCTGATCATCCGCAGCGAGTACATGATCGACGACGTCAACACGTTCGCCGGGCTCGCCGCCAAGCGGGTGCCCGTCGGGATCCTCGACCACGCCACCCGCGGCAATCCCGAGAGCAGCCCGCGCTACCGCGATCTGCTCCTGCCGTCCGACATCCCGCACGAGCTCCGTGCCGCATTCGTCATCCGCGGGCGCGTGTGGGGCGCGGTCCACATCGCCCGCCGCGCGTCGAGCGGCCCGTTCCAGCAGCAGGATGCCGACGCCCTCGCCGCGATCACCGCGGCGGTCGCCCGTGGGATCCGCACGTCGCTGCGCTTCGACGCGGCCCGGCGCATCAATGGGCTCGAGGCGCCCGGCCTCGTCGTCCTCGGCCCCGGCGACGAGGTGGAGATGATCACCCCGCCGGCCCGCGAGCTGCTCGCCTCGATCGCCCCCAGCGACATCCCCTACACCGACGATGACATGCCCGCCGCGGTGCTCTCCCTCGCAGGGTTCGTGCGCAGCGCACCCCACGCCGCCCAGGGCGGCGCGAACGTCGTCACCGTGCCGGCCGAGGACAGCTGGGTGACCCTCCACGCGTCCCGCCCGGGTTCGGCGTCCGACGGCCGCGTCGCGATCGTGATCGAGCGCGCCAGCGCAGCCCGCTCGGCAACCGTCCGCCTGGAGGCGTTCGGCGCCACCGCCCGCGAGCGTGAGGTCGCCACGCTCCTCGCACGCGGGCTGTCGCGCGTCGAGATCGCCGAGTCGCTGGTCGTCTCTCCGCACACGGTCGAGGACCACACCAAGAGCCTCTACAACAAGGTCGGCGTCGCTTCGCGCCAGGAGCTCGTCGCCCGGGTGTTCCTCGACGAGTACCTCCCCGAGGTAGCCCAGAGCACGCCGCTGACCTCCCGAGGACGCTTCGACCGCGTCTAGCGTCCGAGTCCACATACAGCGATGCGCCGGAACTGCTGATTTCACAACGTCCGTTCCGCATCGCACCACCTGGCCGTCCAGCACGCCGAGCAAGGGCCGCATCGGTTCCGCGGGG
>CAVVCP010000028.1:0-385898 GCA_963746695.1 uncultured Solirubrobacterales bacterium
TCCGCCCAGCCACACTCGAGGCGCGCCGGGGACGGGTCGAACGCGAGGTCGTGGCCGCCGCCGACGGCATGGACATCCTCGTCCTAGCCCGCGACGGCGACCGCGAGCGGCTCGGGCCGCGCAGCCTCGGCCCCGCGACGCGCTTCGTCATCGACCACGCACCCTGCCGAGTGCTGCTGATCTGGCCCGACACCGCGCCCGAACTGACAACAATCCCGCCGCCGCCACCCTCCGGGATGCCTCCGCCTCACTCCCCGCCGCGCGGCTGACCCCCGGGCGACGATGGGTTGAACGACGGTCGGGTGAGAGCGGGTGCCGGGGAGGTCCGGCCCGGGGCGTGCTGCTTGGCGCCGGGAAGCGTTCTGCTTGCCGTCAGCCGGGTCGCTGCTCGAGTGCAGTGCGATCGTTCGCGGTGGCGCAGCCGGCGAGGTGCCGATGATTGAACCGCGCTTGGGATGCCGTTTATCCGTCTGCGGCGTAGCGCCAGAAGTCGCGCATGATCCGGGGCGCGACGGGGTCGGTCGCGGCGACTTGTGTGAGCAGGATTGCGACCGATCCGGTGGATGGGGTGATGTGGGCGGTTGTCCCGGTGCCGCCGACCCAGCCGTAGCGTCCCGGTACGTTCCACGGATCGATGGCGTCCAGGTCGACGGAGGCTCCGAACCCCCAGCCCTGGCCCTCGAGGAACAACTCGCCGATTTTGCGCTGGAACTGGGTCAGGTGATTGGTGGTCATCTGGCGGACGGATTCCGGCGAAAGCAGTCGGTGACCTTCGACGGTTCCTTCGCCGAGGATCATCTGGGCAAACCGGAACCAGTCGTCGACCGTTCCGACGAGACCTCCGGATCCAGCCGGGAATGCCGGCAGGTGACTCCACTGTCCGTCAGGGGCATCGGCGAGCTCGAGACCGCTGGCCGAGTCGCGCCGGTAGTAGCTGGTGAAGCGGTCGCGTTTGGCGGCGGGAACCTCGAACCCGGTGTCGATCATGCCTAGCGGTTCGAACAGCCGCTCGGCGAGGAATTCGGGCAGCGGCTGGCCGGTGACTCGCGCGAGCAGCACACCCTGCAGGTCCGAGCAGGTGTCGTAAAGCCAGGCCTCGCCCGGCTGATACAGCAGCGGAATGCGCGACAGTGCCGCCATCCACTGGTCCGGATCCGGCCGGAGCTGCACCTCGCGACCATCGCTCTGCACCGTGAACAACAGCTGGACGGCAGGTGGGGAGAAGTCCGACGGGAAGCCATAGCCGGCGCGGCCGGTGAGCAGATCGAGCACCGTGATGGGCCGGACGGCAGGGACCACGTCGTCGACCGGGCTCGCGGGTGTACGGACGACCTTGGGGGACGCCAATTCCGGCAACCATTTGTCGACCGGGTCGTCCAGCGCGATCCGGCCATCCTCGACCAGCATCATCACGGCGGCAGCGGTGATCGGTTTGGTGATCGACGCGAGGCGGAAGATCGAGCGCCTCGTCATCGGATCGGCGCCGTCGACGTCTGCTGAGCCGACGGCCTGCACCTCGGGCTGGTCCCCGCGCGCCACCAGGCCCACTGCTCCCGGCACCGTTCCGTTGGCGACATATGGCTCGATGGTGTCGTGCAGGTTGTTAATTCGATCCGCCTTGTAAGTGTGGTCGATGAGAAGACCGTTTGGGCGGCATGAATTCATCGAACCGGCGCGAACGATCCGACCTAGTCAAACGCCGCGGGCCAGACACGGCCGAGTCTGCCCGGTCACCGAGCGCAGGTCCCGAGTCGGGGCAACAGCGCCGACTCGCGGGCCACAGCCCAACCCCCACCGGGAGAAATCAGAGCTGCTACCCCACCCCCGCAGCTGCGTCTTTGAGCACAACGCGCGACCTCACGGCCGCATGTGAACGCGCTGCCGGGCCGCGATTCGGAAGCAGCAACGACCCCGCCAGAGTCGCGGCTCCCGCGCAAAGGGAGGCCGTCGCCAGCTGCGACGAGATGCTCGTCGGCGCGCCAATGGAGGTCGGCCGGGCCGCACCCGCGCCTCGCGCGGCCTTTCGTCCGCCGGGCGAGGCATGGGACGCAGCCAGGGGCTTAGCCTGCCTGCGTTGTTGCTCGGCCCCGTCCTTTGAGCCGTTCGATGGCTTCGTCGCTCACCGGCGTGTAAAGGTTCACGAGGTTGCCGTCGGGATCGCGAAACAGAATGGAGCGGTTTCCCCACGGCATGGTGGTCGGTTCCTGTACCCAGTGCTCGATGAGTGGCCTGAGCCGCTGGTACTCGATGTCGACGTCGTCGACCTGGAACTCGATGATGACCGTGTGGTTGTCGGCGGCGCGCGCCGAGCCGGCGCCGAAGAGTTGCACGGTCTGGGAGTCGCCGATCGCCAGGGTGGCCGACGGCAGGACAAGTTCGGCGAAGACGGGCGCTGGACGCTCTGCGGAGACACCCGTCACCTGCTCATAGAACCCGACTATTCGATCCAGGTCGTCGGTGATGATGCGTATCGAGGCGAAGTCCATGAGAGATCATCCGTTCGGTAGTTGGAGATATAACGCTACGCTACAGTAGCGTAGCGTGTATCCATGACAGAGGCAACCCCACATGGCACCTAAGACATCCAGCGGACGGCAAAAGCCGCGGAGCTCACCACCGCGACCGGCCCCAGTGGACCGGCGCGTCGAGCGTTCACAACACGCCGTCCTGACAGCGGCCCTCGAGCTGCTCAGCGAGGGCGGCGTAGGAGGCTTCAGCGTCGATGAAGTAGCACGTCGTTCCGGGGTCGCGAAGACAACCATCTATCGCCACTGGCCGACCCGGGAAGCGCTCGTGGTCGATGCCTGTTCGCGGCTCAGTGACGAGCAAGACATCCCCGACACCGGATCGCTCGAAGGCGACCTCACGGCGACCCTGACAAACATCGCGTACCTGCTCCAGACTGCGAACTGGTCCGCCGTCCTGCCCTCGATCATCGACAGCGCCGAGCGCGATCCCGAGTTCGCCGAGATCGTGACCCGGATCCAGCACGGACACGCCGCAGCCCTCCGAGAAGTCCTACAGCGGGCGACAAGCAAAGGTGAGCTGCCGGCGCACACCGACCTCTCAACCACCGTCGCAGCGCTGCTCGGACCGCTCTTCTACCGCCGCTGGTTCTCACGCGAGCCGATCGACGACAAGTTCGTTCACGCAACCATCAAACGCGCCATCGCGTCGGCTTAGCACTACCAGCAGGAGCTCGCGCATCGCCGACGCCGGCAGCTCCCATTCGCGATTGCGAAAGTTGCCCGTCAACCCAAGAGCAGGCTGCGCGATGCCATCGACTGTCAGGCGTTTGAGAATCCGAGCGCGTGACGGCAGTTTCGATCGTGTGTGGCGCGGGTAGCCGGGGGCTCGACCGCAGGAGGTGTCCCATATATGTCATTGCGATTCTCGGGGCCACGCTGGGGGCGACGAATTTTGCTGTTTGTGCTGAGCGCCGTTTCTGCGCTCGTGTTGACCGCCGCGATCGCTTCTTCGTCGGCGGTCCAGGACTCTCTCGCCGCCGGGCGGTCGACCAGCGCTCACGTCTGGATCACGACGGCAAACGGCACCGACAAGCTCACCGACGTCGGAACCGTGCCGTTCACGACCGCGCAGCCGAGCGCCCCGACGATCGTCGTCGATCCGACTCGCAGCTTCCAGACGATGGACGGTTTCGGCGGCGCGATCACCGACTCTTCTGCGGTTGTCCTGTACCGGATGTCACCCGCTGCGCGCGAGCAGGCGATGCGGATGCTGTTCGATCCGCGCATCGGGGACGGGCTCAGCTACCTCCGGCAGCCGATCGGAGCATCGGACTTCGTCGCCAAGGCGCCGTACACCTACGACGACATGCCCGCCGGCCAGACCGATTACGCCCAGCGCCACTTCAGCATCGCCCACGACGAGGCCGAGATCCTGCCGCTGCTGCGCGAGGCCAAGCGGCTGAACCCGAAGCTGCAGATCGTCGCGACGCCGTGGAGCCCGCCGGCGTGGATGAAAACCGGCCAGTCGCTGATCGGCGGCCGACTGATCGACACGCCCCAGATCTACCACTCCTATGCGCTGTACCTGACCAAGTTCGTCGAGGCCTACCGCGCGCAGGGCGTGACGGTGAACACGATCACGGTTCAGAACGAGCCGCAGAACCGCTCCCCCGCCGGCTATCCGGGGACTGATATGTCAGCCGCGCAGGAGGAGAAGGTGATCGAGGCGCTGGGGCCGATGCTTCGGGCTGCGCACCTGCGCACGCAGATCCTTGCCTACGACCACAACTGGTCCGAGCACCCGAACGACATCGCGAGCACGCCGCCGGACGAGACCCAGGACACCAACGACTATCCCCAGGAGGTCCTGTCCTCGCCGGCCGCGCGTTGGGTGTCGGGCGCCGCGTATCACTGCTACTTCGGGGATCCGAGCGCGATGACGACGCTCCATAACGAGTTTCCCAACAAGGACATCTACTTCACCGAGTGCTCAGGCAGCCAGTCGAGCGACCCCGCCGACACGTTTTCGGACACGCTCAAGTGGCATTCGCGCAACCTGATCATCGGGTCACCGCGTAACTGGGCCAAGACCGTCATCAACTGGAACGTCGCGCTCGACCCGTCGGGCGGACCACACGTCGGCGGCTGCGGCAACTGCACGGGAATCCTTACGATCGGCCCCGGCGACAAGATCACCCCGGACGCCGAGTACTACACGCTCGGTCACCTCAGCCGCTTCGTCCAGCCGGGCGCAGTCCGGATCGCGAGTACGTCGTTCGGCACGACCGGCTGGAACGGCGAGGTGATGGACGTCGCATTCCGCGATCCCGACGGGACGACCGTGCTGGTCGCCCACAACGAGAACGACAACCCGCAGGCCGTTGGCGTCAGCGAAGGCGGCAAGAGCTTCGCCTACACGCTGCCCGGCGATTCGCTCGCGACGTTCACCTGGCCGGGTAACCCGGGCAGCACCGACAATCTGCGCGAGCTCGATCCGTCGGGCTGGACGGCCACCGCCGACCCGGCCGGGCCGACGGATCCGTGCTGTCAGGGCAACGTGGCCGCGAACGCCGTCGACGATGACGCGAGCACGCTGTATCAGACCGGTGCAGGTCAGCAGCCGGGTCAGTGGCTCCAGATCGACTTCGGGCATCTGGAAGCGGTGCGCCAAATCGTGTTCGACACAGGCGTCAACCTCGGCGACTACCCGCGTGGGTACACGCTTCAGACGAGCACCGACGGCACGACGTGGACGACGGCCGCTACCGAATCGGGCAGCGGCCAGTTCACCTCGGTCCCACTCAGCGGCACCCCGATCCGCTTTGTACGCCTCACATTGACCGCATCGAGCGGCAGCTGGTGGAGCGTCGCCGACATGCGCGCCTACGTCGCCAGCCGCTCGCAGTAGAGAGCCCCGGAACCTACGGGTTCCGTGATCGCTGCGTGAACAGCTACCCAAGCCGCTGACACCTCACCACCGCGGCAGAGGCCAGTCTGCTTTGTCCCTCTACACGGGCAACGTCTCTTGGCCCTCCCCGGGGCAGCGGTTTCGGCTTGCCTGCGTGCCCACTGGCAACGTTCCGCGCGATGGCGTCGCACGGGCACGGACGCCGCGCTCGACGGCTTCATCGACGAGGACGGCTATCGCCCTCGAAGCGCTCAAGGAGCCGCGCGAAACGTAGGGCTTCCGCCGCCCGGAAGGAGACATGCGCGCGCTGCGATTGGCCCCGGTGAGGGTGACGCGGGCGAACCCGACCAGCCTCTGGTCCGGGACCACGACCGCCAGGGGCGTCGGATTCGAAATCGGCCACCTCCTGGCCGAAACGTCGCCTCCGCTTGACAGTCACCTCGACACAAGTGACCCGGGTGGCCAAGCTTATTTGACCATGTGCAGTTCAAAACAGCGGTTTCGGAGGATTGACCAACGCGTTTTTCATTTTGACTTGACAGAAGCAAGCACGGAGTGATATTCCCCGCCCATCGTCCGCCGAGGAGGGGCCGCCGGTCTCTCCGTCCAGTTCCGAGTGAACCACCGAGCAACGGGCATGTCTGCGCCCGAGCGCTTCACGACACCCTCCGCACCCCCCCGCGAATCGCGGCAAAGGGCACCTCCGGCGACGGGTTGGTCCGTCACCTTCAGGTAACTCGATTGTCAACACGAGGGAGTCAAGCGTGCGACGTATTCACGTAGTTCTTGGTGCTGCGGCGGTTGTTGCGGCCGCGGTCGCCGTCATCGGGGTCACCAGCGGAACGGCAGCTTCCAGGGTGACCTACATGGACCAGAGCGCGTCAGTTCCGGCGCGTGTCCATGACCTTCTGGGCCGGATGACGCTTAAGGAGAAGGTTGGCCAGATGGACCAGGCCGTGGTCGGATTGCTGCGCGACAAGACCAATCCGGCGAATGGTGTCTGCAACGGAGATAACACATCGCAGCTGCAGACGAACTGCCTGCAAAGCGTGCTGGTCACGGACGCCACTGGCTCGGTCCTGTCGGGCGCGACCGACAACCCGCCCGGTAACACGGGGACCGACTGGGCGAATCTGTACAACACGATCCAGTCCTACGCGATCGACCACTCGCGGCTGCACATCCCGATCATCTACGGCGTCGATGCCGTTCATGGCTTCGGTCATCCGACCGCGGCGACGCTGTTCCCCCAGTCGATCGGAATGGGCGCGACGTGGGACACCCAACTGGCGCGACAAGCCGGCCAGGCCACGCGTGATCAGGTCTGCAGCGTGGGCACGAATTGGGTCTTCGCTCCGGTTCAGGATGTCGCGCGGGACAACCGCTGGGGTCGCTTTTACGAGACGTGGGGAGAAGAGCCCGCGCTCTCGGGCGCGATGGGCGGGGCCAACATCCGGGGAATGCAGAGCGGGACGTGCCCGACCGACCCCGGCCTCCAGGTCTCCTCGACGGTCAAGCACTTCGCCGCCTACTCGGAATCGATCAACGGCCACGATCGCGTCGAAGCGCAGATTCCGATCCGCTATCTGCAGGATCTCTTCCTGCCGTCCTACGCGGGCGGGATCAACGCCGGCGCGGACACCGTCATGGTCAACTCCGGGTCGATCAACGGCATCCCCGCCACGGCGTCGCACTTCCTGCTGACGACCGAGCTGCGCCAGCGGCTGGGCTTCACAGGCGTCGTGATCAGCGACTACAACGATGTCTTCGCCTTGCAGACCACGTACCACATCGCTGCCAACCTGGAGGGCGCGGTGGCCGACGCGGTCAACGCCGGCGTGGACATGGCGATGAACGCGACTTCGTCCACCGATTACGACGCCGCGCTGATCGCGGCGGTCCATGACGGGCTCGTCCCGATGTCGCGGATCAACCAGGCCGTGACGAGGATCCTGACGCTGAAGTTCAAGCTCGGCCTGTTCGACCACCCCCTCGTCGACGTGACCAAGGCCAACGCGGCGATCAGCGGCAACGTCGCCCTCAACCGTCAGGCCGCCGACGAGTCGATGACCCTGCTGCGAAACCAGAACGGCACGCTGCCGCTCTCGACGAGCAGCCATGTCACGGTTGTCGGCCCGAACGCGGACTCGATCCCCGACACGCTCGGCGGCTGGAGCGTCAGCTGGCAGGGCGTGTTCGACAACAACAAGCAAGCGTGCTGCGGCGGACCGCCCGACCAGATACCGACCCAAACGGTGACGGTCTGGAAGGGCATCCAGGCAGCCGACGGGAACGCAACGCTCGCTCCCGACCAGACCAGCGCGGTGGCCGCGGCCGGCAGCACGGATGCGTACGTCGCGGTGGTCGGCGAGACCCGGCCCTATGCCGAGGGACTGGGCGATGACCCGGCACCGCAGTTGGATGCCAGCCAGAAGGCGCTGATCGCGGCGCTGAAGGCCACCGGCAAGCCGGTGATCGTAGTCGTCGTGGCGGGCCGTCCGCTCGGGCTCGGTCCCGACGCCGAGTCGGCGAACGCGATCCTGATGGCGTGGCAGGGCAGTACGGAAACAGGTGACGGAGCCGCCGATGTGCTGTTCGGCAAGTACGACCCGAGCGGGAAGCTCCCCGTCACTTGGCCGAGCGATGCTACGCCGCCGGGGCTAGACCTCTCCGACTTCAACGGAGGCGGACCGACGCCCCCTGGCGATGAGCCGAAGTTCTTCGACCAGTTCCCGGGAACGAACTCCGGTCACGGGTCCGGGTTACAACCCGCTCTTCCCGTTCGGGTTCGGGCTCTCGTACACGACGTTCTCGACCAGTGGATTGTCCATCGCCGGCCCCGCAGCCGGCGTCGTGATCGCATCGTTCACGGTGAACAACACCGGCGGTCGCGAGGGCGTGGACATCGTTCCGGTCTACGTAAAGCGACCGGTGAATACCGGCGAGATCCTCACGCCGACGAACGGGAACCTCGTCGGCTGGGCGCGCGTGGACGTGGCGGCGGGAGCTTCGCAGCAGGTCTCTGTTGGGTTCCGCGTCTCGCAGCTCGCGGTGACTCCGGCAGACATCAACGGAGACGGGCCGCGGCAGGTGCAGCCCGGTGACTACCAGGTCGTGCTGGACCCGAATGGCACGGGTCCGACGTTCACCATCCGTTAGGACGCCGATTCAGGACCCAACCCGGCGTGGCGGGCCCGCGAAGGCCCGCCACGCCGGCGGGTGCGACTTCGAGTCCCATGGCGCCGTCGGCGCGTGGAGTCGGGCGGCTTGCGAGACGCGACCAGGTCGGGCGGACCGGCCCGGCCCGAGCACAACCAACTCGCCGCGGCTTCCCACGCCCGCCTTCTCGTGCCCGGCGTGGAAGCTCAGGACCCGGGGCGGTCAGCTCCCGCGCTCTGGGGGGCCGCACGCTGCGGCAAGATCGTGGCGCAGATCGCGTGTGCGAGTGTCGTGGCGGCAAGGTGATGTGCATCGAAGACCTTCCCGAGGTGTAGTAGGGATTCGGTCTCGGACGCGACGCCGCCGTCCCCAAGGCGCAGCGCGAGAGGAATCCCCGGCCTCACGTCGCTGGCCGTGAGCCCAACGGCAACGTTGACCAAGTCGTCCGAGGTTACGGCCGCGACCATGGAGCAGTGGCGCGCGCCGGCGAGCTCGAGGGTTGACCGATCGTCGCCAAGGCCAATGAGGACCGGGATGCCTTCCTTCTGCGCCAATCGCACGCACGGGGCATCGATACTTCGCTCTACGGCGATCATGGCGACGCCGCGTTCACGCAGCGCCTGCGAGAGGCGAAAGCCAACTTGTCCGAAGCCGACGAGCACGACGTGGCCACGGGCGGGGGCGGCGCGGCGGCCGATGAGGGTCGTGAGCCGCGGGCGGTTCAGTCTGCGCACCAACGCCGCGGTAAATACCGCCACGAGTACCAGCGCTGCGAGGATGTTCAGCGCGGAGACGATCTTGAACCACGCCGGTGCGGATTCGCTCCTGGGAGCATCGATT
Source organism: uncultured Solirubrobacterales bacterium (assembly GCA_963746695.1). GTDB lineage: Bacteria > Actinomycetota > Thermoleophilia > Solirubrobacterales > Solirubrobacteraceae > Palsa-465. The sequence continues at coordinate 9,376 of CAVVCP010000028.1, forward strand.
ACGGTTGCGATTGCCCGTGTGCTGTAGTAGATCCCGTTGAGCACGCTCTCGTGCAGCGCGATGATCGAGATGATGGTCTGGACGACCAATGCGCCCAGGAGTCCTGCGCCTGCCGCGACGAGAAGCCGCAGCGCACCGTCCACGACTCGGACGCCGTGACGCCAACGCGGTGCTCGGGCGGTTAGCGCGCAGCAATGGTCGGCGATCTCTCGGGCCACCAACTCTGCCGATGAGATGATCTGCACTGACCGCACGTCCTGGCGCAGGCGGTGAATGAGGGTCCGGTCAAAGAGCGTGACCCAGAGTGGGATATCGGGCCTCACATGCGCGCACAGGAGCGTGAGGCGCAACGCCAGGACGTCGTCGCGCGTTACCACCGCGACCGCTGACCACTGGCCACCGAGCACCTCCGTGACCTCGGTGTCCGCTCCGGGCGTGACAGCTTCTCCCGTCGCGCCAGCCTGATCGAGCTCACGCAGAAGTGCCCCGCCCAGTCCGCCGGGTTCGCTTAGAACGAGAACTCGCGGCCTCACATCCGACACCTTCTTCTGGCTAGACGCGACGGTGACGTCGTGGTGAGCAGAGTCGCACGGGCCAAGCCTAAACGGGGCCGCTCGCACTGGCCTCCGGGCGCGATACGGATCAGCCCCTAGTGGGCGACCAAGGGTCTAGCTCGACCGTCCAGCGTGGTGGGGGTCAGTGGTCGCGCGCCCATTCGAAGGGGTTTGAGGGCACCGCAACCCACCGCACAAGACCTTCCGAAAGCCGCGTCTACGCAGGCAATTCCTTGCTAGATGGGCGATGCCGGAGGAGGGACTCGAACCCCCGACACGCGGATTATGATTCCGCGTGTAGCAAGCGACCATCGCCCGTAAACACAGGCGATCCTGGCCGAAGGCAAGCGCGGTGGACACAGATATGGACACACTTGTCGCGCTCCGTGCACCCGTTGGGGGCTGTGAGGTGCGCTGTCGTGCGTAGCTATCGGTACGACACCGAGCTCTGAAGCCAGGCTGCCGCGAAAGCTCGATCGGACCGGCCCTAGGAGCGTCGACGCACCATCAGGCGCATGCGAACGGGGACGCTCACCGGCGTCGCCGTCCGCGACTCGGGCCTGCGTGACTCCGGACCGGTTGGTCGTTGCCTCGCCGGTAAGGGCTTCCCGGATTCACCCGGTGGGTACTAGATCGACGCGGCCGCGCCTCTGCTTCAGCCCGATCGTTGATATGGAGGAGTGTTTGTCATCCATGAAGGGGCGGGTGATGTCAAGGGGCGGTGGGCCGTTTTGACGTTCGGCTGTGGGGTGATGGTGGTGATGGTCGGATTGCTCGGTGGGTAAAGGGGTTTCGGGGCTTCGCCCCGGACTTCGTTGCCGGTTGCCGGGCGAGGTCTGCTGGGTCAAGCGCCTGGGTAGCGGGCAGGGGTCTGCCGGCGCCGGGGTTGGGGTTGGGGTTGGGGTTGGGGTTGGGGTTGGCGCTTGACGCGGCAGGCTGAGTCTGGCAGTGGTCGGAGTGTGCGTTGCTCATGGGGGTCGAGGGGTCGGGCGCCGGTTCGCTGACTGCGTTCCGGCTGGGAGAAGGGCTCCAGTCATCCATCCGGTCGCCCGGGGCGGACCAGAGTGTCGTGCGGTGCTCGGGGGCTCAATCAAGTGGGCGGCCGTCCTGTGTTAGCGAGGCCATGACAAACGTCGAGCTCGCCCGAGCGTGCGCATCGCGCCGTGGTCGTGGGCGCAAGCCTTGCTGCTGTGAGCGCACGGCGGTGAGGTCATGCGACCGCCGCCAGCTTTTCTTTCGCGCTCGCGCGGCTGCGGCGCGCTAGGCAACGGATCTCTCCGTCGCGCAAGCCGTAGTAGGACAGGGTGAGGATCTCGCGGGCGACGGCGACCTTCGCGATCTTGCGCCCGCGGCGTTTGGCGATCCGCTCGAACTTCTCGCGTAAGGGTCCGGATCCGGTGGTGATTTTCTGCGCGGCTTCGACGAGCGCCCAGCGCAGCGCGGGCGAGCCCTGGCGGGTGATGTGCCCGAGGCGCGCTTTGCCGTCGGAGCTGCGCACGCTCGGCGCCAGTCCGGCCCAGGAGCACAGGTGCCTGGCGGTCGGGAAGCGGGTGATGTCGCCGACCTCGGCGATGATCAGCATCGCGGTGTAGCCCCCGACGCCGCGGATCTGGGTCAGCACGTCGACGCGGTCATCGGCTTTCGCCAGTTCCTCGATCTCGCGGGTGGTGGTCTCGATCTCGCGGTCGAAGTCGCAGATCAGCGACATCAGGCTGTCAAGCCGCCGGCGCGGAGCGTCACGCAGCTCGAGCACGGCGAGGAATTCGCGGCCGCCTTTGCCGAACAGGTCGGAGTGCTCGTTCGCGATGCCGTGCTTGGCGAGGATCGCGTGCACACGGTTCTTGACCGCTGAGCGCATCCGGGTCAGCGTCGCGCGGTGGCGCAAGCAGCTCGCGCAGGTCACGCAGCTCGCGCGGCGCGACGTACGCCTCGGGCAGGAACCCGGTCCGCAGCAGGTGCGCGAGCGTTTTCGCGTCGATCGCGTCGGTCTTCACGCGCGCGGCTGCGATCGCACGGGTCCGCAACGGGTGCGCGAGGTGCAGGTCATAGCCGGCCTCCTCGAGCAGCTCCGCGAGCCACTCCCAACCGTAGGTCGCCTCCAAGGCGACATGCGTCTCGCCGCCCGGGTCGCCGAGCAGCTCCAGGAACGCGTCGCGATCGTTCACGATCCGGCGCGACAGCGTCAGCTCGCCCTGCTCGTCGATCACGGCGACATGCGAGCGCTTGCGGTGCAGGTCGATGCCGACCCAACGCGTACCGTTGCTCACGGTCGGTCCTCCTCTCGAATTGTCCCGCCGCGCGGCCCAAATCCGCGCGGTCTTGAACCGTGCAGTTCGGGGCAGAGGGCCGACCACCTGCCGCCCGGGCAACTCCCGGACCGCCGGGGGCCGCCCGGCCCCTTCATGACATCAAGTGACGGCGTTGTTGGACGGGCTGCCCGCGGGGTTGGGGGGCTCGGCTGAGGGGGCGGCGGTCCTGGCGGGTGCGCGACGCGCGGTCAGGCTGATATTCGCGGGTTGGGTACCGCAGGACCGGGTTTCGTCGTGAGAGCCCGCTGTCTAGCATCGAGCGTGGCCGCGGGGGCGGTTGCTCATAACGATTTCGCGGATACTCTCGCGCGTGGTGGCCGGGCGCGTTCCGCCGCCTTCTCAGCCGAGTGTTGTGGGCAGGGTGGTGCACGGGTTGGGTCAGGTGGTGGGCTGCTCGTTGGTGTCGGTGTTGACGATCGCCCAGCAGAACCCGGCGAGGTGTCGGGCGACAGCGGCGGCGACGAGTGTTTTGCGCTTGCTGCGTTGGGTGTCGAGCCGTCGCCAGATCTGATGTAGGCGTTGCTGTGCTTTCCAGGCGGTCGCGATCACGGCGGCGGGCTGGTCTTGTTGGCGGGTCTTGAGCGGCGGCCCGATTCTTGGCGGACGGCGGTAGTGCCAGGCGGCTTCGACCAGGAGCCGGCGGGCGTGACCCGAGCCGGACTTGGTGATCGCGCCTTGGCGGCGGGACTGGCCGGAGCTCTTCTCCGAGGGCACCAGCCCGACGTAGCTCATCAGATGCTTGGGGTGCTCGAACCGCGTGAAGTCTTGAATCTCGGCGCACAGTCCGACCGCGGTCAGGGTGTCGATCCCGCGCAGGCACCGCAGCTTGGCGATGTCCCGCGCCCAGGGTGATGTGGGGACGAGCTCTGCGATCGTCGCCTCGAGCGTTTCGCGGCGGATCACAAGCGCATCGATTGCGCCGAGATAGTCAAGGAACGTTGTCTGCGCGCCGCGCTCGGCCAGCTGGACCTTCGAGAGCCATTGGCGGTGGCGCCAGGTCCAGTTGTCGCCGGTGCCGTCGTAGCGGATGTCGTGGCGCAAGAGGAGCTTCCCGAGCCGGTGCCGGGCGCGCATCAAGTCGCCGCGGATGTCCTCGCGCGCGCGAACCAGGTCGCGCAGCGCCTCCTCCTCGCCGCTGGGAACACGGACTGGGTGCAGCGCGTTGATCATCAAAAGGCGCACCAGTCGCTCGGCGTCGCGTTGGTCGGTCTTGACCTTGTCCTGCGCGGGACGCTCGATCTTTCCCGGCGCCGCGATCACGCAGTCGACCCCGACCGCCAGGAGCGCGCGGGCGAGCCCGAACCCAGTCGGGCCGGCCTCGTATGCGACGCGCGTAGGGCCGGGCAGCGCGGCGCAGAACCTCACCACCTCACTCGTGTCCCCTGAAAGACGCTGCACGATCATCTCCCCGGACTCGGCGTCGACCACGCACGCCACCACCGTCGCGGCGTGCACGTCCAAGCCGACCCAGGTGCGAACCTTGGTCATGGTCGGTTCCTCCTATGCGGTTGTGAGGCCGCCGCGCAGGTTCCAGCTGCGCGGCTACAAATCTCCCCCACGATCGCGTGGGGGACCGGCCAGCTTCTACCAGCCCGGCCGGACGTCAGCCTCCATATGGTCTAGCCGGGATCCTGCAAACAGGCGGCCACGCGCATGCGCGGGTTCCGCGCGGAGGAGGACTCCGACGCTGATTACCGCGCGCGGGGGGAAGATTGTGATGTCCGGGTTGGCGTGCGGGGCCCCCGCGGTGAAGGTTGTCGGACCTCCGCGTCGAACGGCATAGGTTGAAGGCGCGCGCGGTTGCCTCGTAGACGGCTAGGAGCTTTTCCGCGCGCCGTGGAACTGCCTGCACCCTGCGTACTGAATCAGCGGCTACGAGCCGTTCGTCTTCCTAAGGAGCTGCGTCCGAGGACGTCTCGGGCAACAAGCCCTGACGACAACCGCCACAGACGCGCGTTGCCGGGATGGGCGCAGCGCCGTCGGCGGCGGCCGCGCCGCGGTGTCCGCAGTACCAGCTGCCGGGATCTCCGATTCGTGCACGAGCCCGAGCGCGGGCTTGGCCGCGGGTTGCTTCGTCGCTGCGCTCCGCTGCGTCCGGAGGTCGGCTGCTTCGCCGTCGCAGGCCGGTCCTCGCGAAAGCGCGCGACCTCCGCGAACGTGAGCGCGAGCGCGCGAAGCTCGAGCCCCGGTGACCAGTTCTTGATGTAGTGGTTGTCCAACTCGACCCGATCGGCGATCGAGGTCTGTCCGCGCAGCCCATTCGCCTGCGCCCATCCCGTGATCCCGGACCTCACCCGAAGGCGGTCATCGTAGCCCGGGATCTCGCGCGCGAACTGCTCGGCGAATTCGGGGCGCTCAGGCCGCGGACCGATCAAGCTCATCTCGCCTTTGAGCACGTTTACCAGCTGAGGTAGCTCGTCCAGCGAACTGGAACGCAAGCAGCGGCCGATGCGCGTGCGGCGGTCCGCTCCTTCGATCCCACCCGGGGCCACATCGGCTCGCGGCGCGAACTTCCCGCCGTTTCCGGCGAGCATCGTGCGGAACTTCAACAGCTCGAACACGCGGCCATCGCGACCAACCCGGCGCTGGCGAAAGATCACCGGACCCGGCGAGCTGACGCGAACCGCCAGCGCGAGCGCCAGCAGCACCGGCGAGAGGACCATCAACGCCAGCATCGCGAACACTCGGTCGATCGTGTGCTTTACCGTGAACTGCCAACCCCGCGGATCGATGGCGTCGGGTGAGAACAGCGCGAGACCGCCGATGTGGTCGAGTTGGCCGCGCTCGCTGACCGACTCGTACAGGCGCGGCACTACCGAAACCCGGACGCCGAGCTCGTGACAGCGCTTAACCAGCTCAACGAGGCGGCGGTCCCGCTCGTACGCGAACGCGAGGACCACGTGGCCAGCGCCAGTGTCAGCGCACACCTCGACGAGGTCGTCCGGGCCGCCGAGCACGGGAACGCCGACGTCGGCGTCGACCGCGCCCGGCGTCGGGTCTGCGTCGAGGAAGCCGACCGGACGAAGCCCGTACTCGGGGCCGCTCAACAGCCTGCGCACAACGTCGTGTCCGCCGACCGCGCCGGCACCCACGACCAGCGTGGGGGTCATCAGCGCACCGCGGCGTCGGGCACCACGCTGTGCGAGTTGCACGGCCAGGCGAGCGGCGCACACAGCGACAGCCGTCAGCAGCCAAAGCTCCGGCCCAATCGGGACCGGACGATCAGGACCAAGGATTGCGGCCGTGGCGAGCGCGAGCACCGCGCCGAACGAGCACACCTTCAGCGCCTCGACGCAGCCATCCATCGCTGACGCTTGCAACCGGCGCACCCGCGAAGCCCGCACGCGCATCACGACCACAACGAAAGACACATCGATCGCCGCAAGCCAGGCAATGCCCGCCGAGATGTGACCGTGCCCCGCCGCCAGCGCGGCAAGCACAGCCGCGGCGACCAGCGCGAGCACGTCGACGGCTGTCGCGATTCGGCGCCACAACTGCATCACTTTTTGTGGATCACGTGTCATATAGCTGCCGACTTTGATGGCGCTCAACAAGCTGCGCCCGTTGGTAGGGGCACTCCCTACGCCCGTAGCCCGTTCATGATTCCAAGCGTGGTCGGCAAGCCGATCCCAACTAGCTCGGTATCCACACAGAACGGCGAGTGGGAGTCTGTTAGTAGTTTCGTCCAATAGCGGATCGGCCTTGATCGAACATCCGTCCAGAAAGCCCGCGACTACTCAATTTGCTTGACCTCGACGACCCAGCTAGCGCCGAGACTCCTGCTCGCTGCTCGTAGGAGGCGCTTACCTCGGAGACCGGAGCCACTTTCTCCTTGAGGACGCGGAGCAGTTCGGAATAGTGGTGCCGGACACATGCTTCACCGCTATTGCAGCCGCCACGCCCGGCCCGCTCGGAATTAGCCGTTGGATCGCGTGCCAGCAAGCATCTGACACGGGTCAAGCCGCGCGCCCGAGGCAGGTGCCGCTCAGCGGAGCCAGGCGCCAGCGTCCGGATCGCCGGACGATCGCTTGGCGCGATAAGCGAGCGCGACCGGTCGATGGTCGAGCACCTGCTCCACACACCACGAGCTGCGACTATCCGCGACTTGTCGAAAACGCTCGCTCCTAGAGCGCCAGGAGGTCCATGGGCGAGAGCCAGGTTGCGTCAAGCCGAGAGTGTCGGCGTCCACGAAGGCTGAGCGATCTGGCGAGACCGATTCCGACCTCTCGGCACTGCTGCTCTGCGTCTCCAGCCGGCCACAGCGGCAGCTGGCGGATGGGTTCCGCGGCGGCGACCAAGCGGAAGCGTGACCGGCTGGCGGATGTCGACGCTCGCGCCGGATTCCACGCGGTAGCACGGCCCCGAGAAGAAGTGGGCTGATCGGGTGCGCACTGTCTGTCGGTTGAGGGCCGCCGTTGGCCGGACGCGCCGCGGTCAAGCTGACGCACGGCACTATGAGCATGGGGGCGACGGCGGGTCCGTGGTGCTGGCCGCCTCCCTGGGTTAGGCTCTCCTCAGTGATCGCGTTGGATGCGTGGGAGCTGGACGGTCAACGGTTGACGCGTGATGTGGGCCGTCAGTTCCGCGGATGGTTCGCAAACGGTCCGGTGGTCGTCTGGATCACTGGGAGTCTGTTGGTGGCTGGCCAGAACGGCAAGGTCGTCGTCGTGGGCGACTCCGCGTGACCGCTCGTCTGCGCGTCGCGGTCGTGGGGGCCGGCACCTGGGGTGAGCAGCATGCCCGCGTGTTCGCCGGTCGTACCGATACCGAGCTGGTCGGCATCGTCGGGCGCACGCCGGAGCGAACCGAGCGGCGCGCGGCGGCCTATGGCACGACCGCCTACACCAATCTCGACGACATGCTGGCATCGGCGAAGCCCGACCTCGTTACGACGAGCCTGCCCAACGAGGGCCATTTCGCGCCCACGCTCCAGTTGATCCGCCACGGCGTGCCGCTGCTGGTCGAGAAACCACTCGTCTTCAGCATTGAGGAAGCCAACCAGCTGATCGCCGAGGCGGGACAGCGGGGATTGTTCTTTGCTATCAACTTCAACCACCGGTACGCCGAGCCCGTGCGCCGCGCCTATCGGGCGATCCGCGACGGCGCGTTGGGGGAGATCGTTCACGCCACGTGGCGCTTCGGCGGAGAGCCGAATTTCGGTGAGAGCCCGTACGGCAATCTATTCGAGACGCAGTGCCACGGCTTCGACATGCTCGAGCACCTCGCCGGGCCGATCGCATCGGTCATGGCTCAGATGAGCAATAAGACCGACAGCGCGGCCTACAACACGATGGCGGTCGCCGTGGAGTTCGCCAATCGGGCGGTGGGGAGCCTCCTCGGTACCTACGACTCGTCCTACGCCTACCCCGACGCCCAGTACATCGAGATCAACGGCACCAAGGGACGGGCCCTCATCCAGGACACGGTCCAGAAGCTGACCCTATCGATGACCGGGAGCGAGACCCACCAGGTGTGGCAGCCGGGGTACTTCAACGACACCGCCCGTACGTTCACGCACACCCTCGACCACCATGTCGAGGACGTCCTGACGGCACTCCGCGCCGGCGAGGAACCGCCCATCCACGCGCGCGCTGGCCAGCGAGCGGTGGCGCTGGCCGCCGCATCGGTCCAGTCCTTCGAGGACGGTGTCCGTGTGACGGTCTGACGCGGTGCCATGCCGCTCGCCGCGCTGCTGGATTGGGCTTACGAGCAACGGCACACAGACGTAAGCTCTCCCACCATAATCACGGCCTTGGTGTCAGCTGTCAGCGTCGCGTCCGGCTAACGGCACCACTCTGACGCGAGAGTGCGGAGCCGATTGCGGGCGCCTCGTGGACCTTCGCGATGCGCGACAAGCGAGCATCAGGGCGGCGAGAAGCTCACTAGTCGTTTTACGAAGCCACGGGCGTGTCGCCGGGACCGTCGGCTCCGAAGTGCGATCCGCTTCGGCGGTTCGTCCGATCGCTAGCTTTGAGCTGGAGTAGCTGGATCAGGTCGTCGCGGGAGATGTTCTACTCGAACGGTTTGGCGGTCTCGTTGTACTTGGTGCAACGAGGAGCAACCAGCGCCGATACGCCACCCCTCAACCGTCCGACGACCGACCTAACCACGGCGCAGCCCGATGGCTCGCTTCCTGCTCTCACGAACCCGCGGCTCTGTTAATGGGTGCGGTCGGCGCGGTCGAGGCTTCCCCTCCGGTCCTTGGCACGCGCGAAGCAGAAGTCGAGCCGGCGCCACTCGATCGGTGACGAAGCAGCAGCCTGAGCGGTGGGCAGCGATGTGCCCGCGATCGGCTCCGGCGAGCCGGACTCGCTGACTGGCGCGAATGGTGTCCGTAGGATTGGGGGTCGTGGACGAGGCGGAGCTTGGTGCAGTGGTTGATGCGTGCCGGTCGTTGATCTGCGACCGGTTTCATGACGATGATCAGCACGGAGCGGCGGCGATGCTGCTCGATGACGGAACGATCGTTACTGGGACCTCACCGGATGCGATCAATTCTTCGGTGGAGGTTTGCCACGAGACTGAGCCTTATTGCGCGGCGTTTCGCTTGGGCAGGCGCATTCTCGCTTCGGTATGTCTGTATGGGGAGCCGGGCGGCCGCGTGGTGGTCCTGAGCCCGTGTGGGGTATGCCGGGAGCGTCTCGCCGTGTATGGGCCCGGCGTGCTGGTGGCGGTGGCTGATGTCGAGGATCCAACAGTTGTCGTTTGGAAGCCGCTGAAGGCCGTCCTTCCCGACTACTGGATGACGGTGTTCCCCGACGAGCTTGACGCGGGCTGGAGTGATTGAGAGTCGGTCCGACCGGAGCCGTCGCCACCGCCGTCCGACACACGCGACCTTCACGAACGACCGGTGGCGTCGAGCTTCATGGCGCAGGCGTCCAGGGCTTCCGCTTCGGCCCGGCGGAGAGCGAGAGCGGCAGCGCCGCGATCAGACCCGTGTCGGCGACAAAGCAGAACTGCTCCGAGTCGGATCGAGGTCATCGAGCCGCTGCTGCTGTTGCCGTATGCGCGGGCCGCCTGTTGCGTCGCGGTCCCGCCGTGCTACGTGCGTCGCCGCGGATGCCGCCTGCCGCTCACCCCTCCGTAGCGTGGTGCCCGGACCCCGCCGGAGGCCTTCGCATCAGCCAAAGCGGCGGTCCACCCTGCGGCAGCTCAAGCGCGCCCATGTGCACAAAGCCGAGTCGCTCGTACAGTGCAGCGCTGCGCTGGGTACTGGCCTCGATGTACGCCGGTAGCCCGGCGGACTCAGCTCTCTGGAGCGTCGGCTGCATGAGCGCCGATCCGAGGCCTTGTCCCTGGCGCGCGGTTCGTACCCCGACGATCCGGAGGTAGAAGTGGGGCTCGCGAAGATGTCGCGCCTCCATCACCCGCTGCACCCTTGCGGCGAGCGGCAATCGCGTCCCGAACGCCCGTAGCCACGTGAGCGCCTCCTTGCCTGTCATTGACGTCGGCATCTCCCAGGCACCGGGGGGCAGTTCGACCACCGCGCCGTCGTAGTCGAGCGTCGTCCACACGGTCCCGTGCCGCAGTCCGTAGCACTCCATCTCAGCCGTGAACGTCGCCCGGAGTCGCGGTTTGAGCGGCAGTCTGCCCGGCAGCATCCACGTGTACAGGGGGTCGTGGATGAACGCGTCGGCGAGCACGTCCGCCAGTCGCGAGACGTCGGCGGCCGTCGCGATACGCAGCGCCGGCCGCTCGATCCCGGGCCTCGCTACCACTGGTTCTGATCCGGCGGGTGACGGTGACGGCATCTGCTATGCCTTCCTGTACTCGACCAACGTATAATACAACGTCTTATACAATGTTCTAATCACAGTGTCAACCTCCGATCGGTCAACCCATCGCACCAAGCTGCTCGAGGCGGCACGCACGCTGCTGCGCGAGCGCGCCTACGGCAACATCACCGCCCGGGATCTCGTCGCCGCATCGAACACCAACCTGGGATCGATCGGCTACCACTTCGGCTCAAAAGAGGCGCTTCTCAACGAAGCCATCGGACTCGCCTTTGAAGAATGGGCTGACGCCATCATCCGCGCCACCCACATCGACCCGGGGCCCGGGCCGCTGTCGCTGACGGACTCGCTACGCACCGTGCTTGACGAATATGACTCGATCCGACCCTTCTTCCACGCCTACATCGAAGCGCTCGCGCGAAGCGCTCGCTCGCCGGAGCTCCGCCAGCAACTCGCCGCGCATTACAACCGCCAACGCGACCGCGTCGCGAGCCTGCTCACCGACTCGCTCCACGATGCGATCGACCACGACAGCGCCCGCCACCTCGCCTCGGTCATGCTCGCCACGGTCGATGGGCTGCTCATCCAAACATTCATCGACCCCGATAGCTCGCCCACCAGCCGCGACCTTGCCGCCGCCACCGGCCACAGCGTCAACCCCGAGCGCTCAGCCCCGAAGCCCTAGACCTGAAGTACCGGCCATCGCAAATCGCGCTGCCGATCCGAAGCCGACGCCTCGACCGCGAAGCGACATACGACCAGACCGCCGCGTTTTCGGCGACCGCGAAGTCGCGGTCGCGCCGGCCGAGACTTCCCCAACCACGAACCACCGGCTGCGTCGTCGTCCGCCGCTGGCCGCGATGTGGCTGCCGCTTTCGGGACCCGAGCGCCCGAAGGGGGAGCTGTTTGACGGCACCCGGTGAGTTGACATTGCGAAGCGGCTGCGGGTCCGTCGCCGTGGGTATCGTCACGGCGGATGGCGCTCGCCCTGACGACGACGGCTCTCGCGGCATCGGCGCCGCGACCGCGGTGACGACCAGCTCGATCTGCTCGCCCGGGTCGGTCAGCGCCGTGCGCAGACCTTTGCGGTGTCGGCGGCCGTACGAGATGCCGGTTGAGGTGTCATCCGCCGCCGATGGCGTAACCGTCGCGACGGGGGTGACGTGATCACAATTCCGACGCGGGGATGATCAGCATCGTCGTGTGCTGATCATCCCCGGGCGTCGGGGCTGGGTCAGCCGCAGGTGAGTACCGGGTCCGCCCAGTCGGCGTGGTCGTTGCCGTTGCCGTCGCCGCCGTCGCCGACGACCAGGTCGAGCACCTGCGCGCCGGTCACGTCGACGTTGAGGGATGTCGCACTCTGATGCCCGCGGATGACCGGCGTTGTGCCCAGCGTCTTGCCGTCGGCCACCACGCTGAACGTCACCGTGCCGGCACCGCCCGTCTCGTCGTCGACGCCGACCTGCGCGGTGAACTGGGTGCACTGGCCGGCCAGGTAGATCTCGACGTCGCTGGGCGAGTTCGTGCCGAGACCCTTTGCGAACACCACGTGGTTGATCGTGATCGGTTTGCCGTCACCCGCGGCCTGTTCGCCGTTGCTGGTGTTCCGCTCGACTGGCCCCCAGCCGTTGCTCGCCGACAGAAACGGCAGATCGCCGACGTTGTCCATCCCGGCCGGAGGAGCCGGCGGAAGGGCGCGGATGATCCGCTCGTCGGAGTTGGTCGCCGGCCGCACCGGCTGCCGGTAGTCGAACGATGCCTTCAGCGCCGAGGCCTGCGGCAGGTTGCTCGGCGCCGTCACCTGCCAGGTGAACGTCGTCGAGGCGCCGGGCCGCACGCTCCTCACCGATGCGGGGTCGGGCGCGGTGGCCGTCCACCCGGCCGGCAGCTGCAGCGTCGGGGTCACATCAGTCGCGCTCGGCGCATTGGACGGGACGGCGAGGGTGGCTGTGGCGGTGAACGTCTGCCCCGCCTGGGTCGTGTCCGGCACCTGGAGGTCGACCGTCGTGCCCGGCCGCGTCGGCATCGCGTACTTGTGCGCGTTGTACCCCGGGCTGTCGTTCTGGGTCACCTTTAGCGACGAGGCCCAGCTGCCGTAGTTCGTCAGCGACACCGTCCCGAGCCCGCCGGTCGAGCCGTCCAGGTTCCACACCGCGATCGCGATGGTGTTGTTGCCGTCCGGGTTCAGGATGCCGTTCGGCACCGGGAAGCTGTGCTCCGGCCCTAGGTAGTTGACGTAGTTGCCGATCATCCAGCCGTTGACGTACAGCAGCGCGCGATACATCCGGGACGGGTCATCGCTGATCGTCAGGCCGAGGGATGTGTCCTGGCCCTTCGGCAGATGGAGCGCAACCTGGGTGCGGTACCAGGACACGCCCGGCGTGGTCTCGGTGGTCGGGAGCGTGACGTTCGCCCAGTTCTGGTCGGCGTAGCCCGGCAGGTCCCAGCCGGCCCGCTCTCCGAACAGCCCGCCGGTCGACAGCGGCCCGCGGACCGGGTCGATCTCGTTCTCCCCGCCGCGAACACCCTGGATCCGCCAGGTGATCGTCGACAGCGGCGCACCGATCAGCGCCGCGCTGGTCAGGCCACGGGCCGACTTGTTGGCGTTGGTGGCGTTGTAGTCCTCCTCATGCCCCATGTTCACGGTCAGGACGGACAGCACGTTGTCGCCCGTCGCCCTGAGCGAGCCGGCGGGGAAAGTGAAGTCGGCACTGCCCGTCGTGGAACTGCCGAGGAACGTCCCGTTCAGCCAGGCCGAGAAGGCCTGCGCTCCGCCGCCGGAGTCGGAGACGAGATGGACGCCGGTCACGTTGGCGCTCGTGGTGAATCGCCCGCGGTACCAGGTGTTTCCGGTATGGAAGCCGTAGTCGTCGGCGTAGAGGACCGGTAGCGTGGTGATCCCGGTGACGCTGTTGGTGGTCATCTTGTCGGCGACCTGCCAGCTCGAGTCGTCGAATCCGGGCTGCGCCTCGGGAGACTCCTGCTTGTGCTTCCAGTGGGTGAGCGCCGGCAGCCTGATCGGCGCCGCGGTCGCGATCGCTCCGGTCAGGCTGCCGCTCCACGTCCGCGTCGTGTGCACGAGCCTGCCGTTCCAGATAACGCGCGAAGCGGACGTGAAGACCTCGATGTTCGGGTCGGTGCCGTTGTCGCCGGTGAGCTCGACAGTGCTGCCGTCCGAGATGCTGGTGGCGCTGCGCAGCAGATGCGAGCCGCGTACCAGCACCGGCCCGGCGGCGGTGTCCTGGCGCCAGAACGTCTCGGCGGTCGCGTTGTCGGCGAGCAGGAGCAGCAGCGGACGCGAGCCGCCGCCGGAGATCTGGACCCGGATCAGGCCGTTGTGCTGGTAGTCCAGCCGCAGGTCGCCGGTGGTGGGGTCCCACGTCTGCGTGACCGCACCGCCGCTCGTCTGCACGGTCGGCTTCGACGAGTAGTTCAGCACGGTCTCCCCGTCGCTGCCCGGGTCGCCATACAGCACCGCGACGTCACGGTTGCCGATCGTCGCGCTCGTCATGATCTCCGAGGTCGAGTACTGCAGCTGCGAGTCACCGAGCTTGTAGTTCGCGACGATGATGTGCGAGTCGCGCCCGTCGAGCGTGATCGCCCCCTGCTGCGGAACGACCGGGTACGTCGGGGCCGCGGCGGCTGCGCCGGTCGGGAGGTCGATCGCGTCGATCGAGACGAAGTTGTCCGTGGAGCCGGACGAGTGGGTGCCGTCGACGACGATCTTCAGCACGTGCGGGCCGTTGGTGAGCCCGGTCTTGGAGAACAGCACGGCCTGGTTCTGGCTTCCCGAGCAGTCGACGGTGGCCTGCTTGACGCCGTCGATGAACACGTCCGCGAGCCCGTGGTTGTTCGTCTTGGAACCGATCCAGCGCACCGCCGTACCGGTGAACGGGACGGTGACCGAGTCACCGGCCTGGTTGGAGAACGATTCGGTGTTCTCGTAGTCGCCGCCGGTGAAGCTCTGGTTGGCCACGTGCGACCAGCTGCCGGTGTATTGCAGGTCGGTCGTGTCGGCGTCGTCGAAGGTGTAGCTCACGTTCTGGATCGGCTGGGCGTTGAAGTCGATCGAGATGTGTGTCGTGTCGACCGACGTGGAGGTCGAGTTGTTGTGCCGGAGCACGTGGAACTGGGTCCCGGTGGCGGGGTTGATCCGCGCGGTGTCGACGATCGCTGGGTTGTCGGGCGGGGTGACGTTGATCGGGTCGGTCATCGCCAGGGGCGCGACCGACTGCGTCATGTAGCCGATCAGCTTGTCCTCGTAGTACTTCGGGTCGAGCTGACGGGTCTCGCGGATCGCGGCGCCGTAGTCGTAGGACGTGTAGTTCTCAGGCTCGCCGAGCCAACCCCAGTTCGTCCCGCCATAGGTCATGTAGAAGTTCTGCGAGGTGGCGCCAACCGCGATGTTCTGCTTGTAGAACACGTTCGCGAACTGGTCGTTGATCAGCTGCGCGCACTTGTCGTATCCGGGGCCGCCCCACGGGTCGAACGAACCGCCCTGGAACTCCGGGCTGATTATCGGCCGGCCGGCGGGGTGGTCGAAGCTGATGTCAGGCACGCCGGCCCACTGCGTCGGGCTGGAGCAGTTGAAGCCCTGCGGGTAGGAGTCGACGCCGTCGACGGCAAGCGCGGCGGGTCCGGAGTTCCACGTGCCGTTGTCGTTGCCGATGAGCGGGACGGTGATCCCGTCCGCCTGGGCCTTCTGCTCGAGGTGCTGCATGTACGCCGTCCCGGCGGGCGTGTTTGTGTAGAACTCGTTCTCGACCTGGTAGGCGATGACCGGCCCGGTTCCGTTGGTGATCTGATGCCGGGCTAGGATCCGGTCGATCTGGGTCATCCACTGATCGGAGTACTGAAAGAAGTTGGGGTCGTCCGTGCGGTTGTTCTCCATCTTGGTGGTGAGCCAGCCCGGCAGGCCGCCGCTGTCGACCTCCGCATTGATGTACGGCGCTGGGCGGGCGATCACGTATAGCCCCGCCTGCGCCGCGTCGTCGAGCAGCTTGTCGAGGTTGCGGACGCCGGTGAAGTCATAGACACCCGGAGCCGGCGAGTGATAGTCCCAGTCGAAATACAGGGACACGGCGTTGAAACCGGCCGCCTTCATCTTCTGGAAGATGTCGACCCAGAGCGACGGGCTCGGCAGCCGGAAGTAGTGGAACTCTCCGGACCAGAGGTAGACACGCTGACCGTCGATCTTGAACGAATAGTGGTCGAAGGTGACGGTATGCGGTTTTCCGTCGGCAAGGTTGCTCATCGTCGGTGGGGCCGTATGCCGCGCGGCATCTGCGGCCGCGGGCTTGCCAGCGGCTGGCTTGGCCGCGGCGACCGAGCTCGCCCCGGCGGGTCCAATCAAAATCACCGCGCACAATGCGATGACCAGCGTCGCTGACGTCGCCAGCGCGCTCCACGCGCGTCGTCCCCGACGCTTCCCGATCCGGCGGATGCCGATGTGGTGAGAGCGGTTTTCGCGAGAGCGCACTTTCTTCCTCCGTAAGCTCGAACGACAATCAAGACTTCAGTTGGGACGTACCAAAGCCAATATGGATCGAAATCGAGGCGACGGACCCAGACAGCTCGACACTCGGACGCACGCACGCAGCCTCGGGCGACGGCTTCTCATGCCATCCCCACCTCTCGCTCACCTGGATTGGACGGCGCGGGACTATATAACCGAAGCTTTCCAATTTCAAGACTGAAAGCGAACCCGACCGTCGGACTATCGGTTACGAAAGTCGCGGCGGGTTGGCCGCTGCGGTCGCGCTAGTCCGCGATCACGACTTCGCAGCCGCGTTCGGTCAGCGAGCCGACCACGTCCGGATCCGCCGAGGCGCCGGTAATCAGCATGTCGACGGCCTCGATCGGGCACAGGTGCGCGAGCTCGATCCGGCCGAGCTTGCTCCCGTCCGCTAGCACCACCCGCCTGGCCGCGATCCGCAGCATGCGCTTCTTGATCTCGGCCTCGGGGAGGTTGATGTTCGTGACCCCGCCGGCCGGGTCGACGCCATTGCAGCCCAAGAAGAGGGTCTTCACCGCGATCTGGTCGAGGATCGCCGCGGCGAGCGGATCGACCAGCGAGTGCTGCAGCGGCCGCAACGTCCCGCCGATCACGACGACCGTCAGGCGCGGAATCGCGGGCTCGAGTTCCAGCGCCGTCTTCAAGCCATTCGTGAACACCACCACGTCGGTCAGCTCGCTTCGCGCGACGAGCGCATGCGCCGCCGCCACGGTCGTCGTCCCGACGTCGAGGAGCACCGTCTCCCCGGCCTCGACGAGCGCCGCCGCCGCCTGGCCGATCGCGAGCTTCTCCTCGGCGAACTGAGCTGCCGTCTCCTCGAACGGACGCTCATGGCCCAGCGCGAACCGCGGAACCGCGCCGCCTCGAATCCTGTGGACCTGGCCGCGCCGCGACAGGTACTCAAGATCGCTGCGGACCGTCACGCCCGAGATCCCGAAGCGCTCGCTCAGCTCGCTCACGGGCACGAACGCCCGCAGCTTGATCAGCGCCAGCATCTCCCCGCGCCGGCGCGCGGCGCTGATGCCGCCTCTCTCCTCCGCCACCTAGCTCCTTACGAAACTGAAACCCATCCTTTTCGCGCATAATAGCCGCCGCTCCGGCGCGGTCGCGGGACCCCGACCGATCTCGCCGACGAGCAAGACTGGATTACATGCCGGCGAGCGATGACGACGAGCGCCGCGACCGAAGCCCTAAACGTGCCCGGGGAATTGCAGCACCTAGCTCCCAGCTCGATCGTGCTGCACCGGTTCACAACCCCGGGCGCGAGCATCAACACCGGCGCGTACGACGCGCGCCCCGCACACGCGCCAGCACGAACGCAGGTCTCGACACCAGAGACGACGTGCGTCGCGCATCTCGCCGTGGCTGGCCTGTGAATCCCCCGGGGTAGTCGGCCGGGACCGTGCGCGCGGAAACGAGCCCAGCGTCAGCAGGGCTCGGGTGAGCGCGCTCGGTTGTCAGCTCTGGCCGGCGGTCTCCTTGATCGGCGGGGCGATGTGTGCCGCCGGGAGGAGCCTCCCAGCTATGAAGCTGGCCTTCGCGCTCATGGCAGCAATCAACGGTTCCACAGGCTCCTGGGTCACGCTGTCGCACGGGCTCTAACTACGGCACCAAGCCTCACCGGCCTCGGCCCGGCGGCACCAGGGATTCTCATCCCTCACGGGTGGCGGCGCAAGGGCCGCCCGCGACGCTGTCGGGCAAACCCGCGGGCGGGGATTTTCTTGTGTGTCGACAACATGCCGGCGATTTGCTACGACATCGAATCAGTCGCGCAGGGCGCTCGATGCCCGGGAGACGGGCTTACAGGAGGTCACCCGAAACCGCCGTTGTGAGCCGATCCAGCGGCCAGGGGTTTGCCCGACAGCCACCGCCTCGAGCAGTAGCGCGGCGTAGCGACCGCTTGGCTCGTCGAACGGGAGCACTGACGGGTCCGTGCCCGGGTGCGCAGGGCGATGGCGGCGGCATTGATTCGGCCTGGTGCGGCTGCGCCAGGTCAGCGGCCCGCCCGCGAGTGTCCGCCGCACTTCAGTGGGTCCCACCAGTGCACGTTCGCCTGTTGATGTTCCTGCCGCCACCAGTTCAGATCCACCGAGAGCCCGATGGTGTTGCGCCGCTGTAGTTCCTTCCAGTAGACAGGGTCGTGGTAGATGGCTGGGTTCGGCAATGACGCCGTCAGCTCGCCTGGCGGGCCTAGATAGAGGCCGGCATCGACGAGCGTTCTGACGGGCTTGCCGCAGTGGGGGCTGCTCGGCGTGTTGCCGTTCCCGCCCCGGGGTGTGACCGGCTTGCCGACCGGCTTGCCGTTACGGCATCGTCGCGGTCGCGGAACAGCCTTCGTGGGGGGGCCAGGGGGCCCGGCATCGCCGAACAGCAGCCCCGCGTCGGCTGAGCCAAACCAGGTGCCGGCGGCCGGGATCACCGTGAAGCGAGGGTAGGCGGCGAGCTTTCGCCCAACGCCACCGGGATCTGAGGTCGCGAACGCGAGATCGACTATCGCGTACACCCGCTCGCCGGTCACCTGCTCGATCGCCATCGGGCGCACGAAGGCGTCCAGTCCCTTCAGCAGCAGTGCCCGGCGGCCCTTCGCCACCACGTGCTTTTGCACGACCGAGACGAAGTGCTGGTCGCGGGTCTGGAAGATGGGCAGCCATTGGCAGAAGGCGGTGATCTTGGACCAGTCGATCGGCGCGTCGCCGAGCAGCACCCGCATCCGCTTGCCGGCGGGCAGCGCCCGGTTGGCGGCCCTGATCGTCCGGTAGACCTGCTCATACATCGGCTCATCCCAGGTTTCCAACGGCGACACGACGGTGTTGCGCCATACGAGGCGAAGGTCGGCGTCGGCGACCGGCTGGCCGGAGATGAACCGGTCGATCGTGTGCTGGTAGAAGGCGTTACCGAACTCCAGCACGATGTCATCGACCACCTCGGGGAGCCGCGGGTCAGATAACAACAGGGCCAGCGCGTCGCCGTGGGTCTGGACGCCGTGGATCTCGCCGAGGCCGACCAGCCGGTGCGTGCTAAACGCTTCCAGGACCGCATCGGCCAGGCCACTGGCCGCAGCTACCGGTTCGCTGCCGCCGGCGGAGGATGCCGCAATGCCCGAGGCCGACGCCGCCAGCACCGAGGCGGACGCGGCCCCCAGCCCGGCGGCGGCTGCGGACTTGATGAATCGGCGTCGAGTTGTTCCTGGTATGTCGTGGGTGCTCATGATGATGTTCATCCCTCCTGATCACGGATCGGGCTTGAAGCGAGCCCAGACAAGGGTGGGCCGTCTCGCGGGCGCTGAGGTCATGGGCCCCCGCACGCGCTTGCCGCCCGTGTGAACGCTGGGGCGTTTGTGTTGATGCCCGACGGGGGCCCCGTATTAGGAGGGCCGTGGCTGGGGATTGTCGGGTCGGGGTAGTTGGGCACGCCGTGCGCGCGCATGCACTCCGCGTGGTGCAGCATGCTCAGCCTCGTGCTCTCGGGTATCCCCCCATGCGGGCCGCCGCCGGGCTGAACGTACTTGCGGCACACTTGTGCGGCTGATCGGAACGCGGGCGAGTTCGTTACCGCGTCGGGAATATTGGGCCCGTCCGGGAAGTTCGGCACCCCGTGTGAGCGCATGCACTCAGCGAACGCGACGTGCGGGTTGACCGAGGGGCCCGTGCGGCTGGAGTTGCCCGATGATCCGCAGGCGGCGATCGCCATGCTGCAGGTAGCCGCCGCCAATGCGATGGTGAGCCATGCGGTCGGCCCCGGGACATCGTGGGTCAACTTCCAAAGCTGCCGCATCGATCGGCCGGCGCTACGAGGACTGCCCGTGTTCAGTCCCGGCGAAAGGACTGCCACTCTGCACTGGATACCAGTCGTCGGGGGGGAATCCGCACACAGCTGCCGCATGCTTGAACGTCCGCGACCGCAGGTTGATCGAAGACGGGATCGCGAGGATCACGCCGGCGCGAGCGACCACTCGAGCCCGGTTGGCGCTGGCCGGGACCGAGAGGGTGGGATTAGGGAATCCGGAGATGCCGTGCTGGCGCATGCACTTCGAGACCTTGAGCATTTGGGCTTTCGCGTGCGCAAAGCCCGGCAGCAGCTTGGCGCAGGCCCGCGCCGACTTGAACGAGGGCGAGGACGGGTTGATCCCCGAACCGTGGTGCATGGGCACGTCGTGCGCGCGCAGGCACCGTTTAAAGGCCAGGGTCGCTTCGTTGCGCGACGGGGCCATTGGCTTGCTTGAGGCTCCCCCGGCGGCGATCGTCAGCGCGGAGCCAATCACGACAAGGGCGATCGCGGCGCGGGGGCCGTGGCGCTTGAGTGTCCTCATGGCGTCTTTCCTCTCGTTCGGCTTGGTCATGTGCCGGGCGGTTGTACCGGGGTGCGCATAACACGAGCGCTACGGAGGCCGTTACACGATTGTTATGGCGCGGTCCGGCATCCTCAGGACGGAGATGTGGTTGACCGGCAAGCTGGTTGGGAGGTTCGAGGGCCGCGGCCTGCCGGCGCGGAGCGTGCGTCTTCGCCTGACCGCGCTCTACGGCGGCCTGTTCGTGCTCTGTGGAGCGGGTTTGCTGGGGATTACCTACCTGCTCGTCAGCCACAGCACCCGTCACCGGCCTCCAGGGGGGGTCTTCTCTGGCCGTCCATTCGCTGGGGAGCTGGGGCGAGCTGAGCGCACGGTCGAGATCGGCCGGATCGCGGCCGCGTTGGGCTACCAGAACCGCGTTGATCTGCACCAGCTGCTGATCGAGTCGGCGATCGCGCTGGCGGCGATGGCCGCGCTTTCGGTCGCGCTGGGCTGGGTGGTCGCCGGCCGGGTGCTGGCACCGTTGCGGACGATCACGGCCAGGACCAGGAGCATCTCCGAGCAGAGTCTGCACGAGCGGCTCGCGTTCCTCGGCCCGCGCGATGAGCTGAGGGAGCTCGCGGACACGATCGATGAGCTGCTCGCGCGCCTCGAGGCCGCGTTCGAAGCGCAGCGGCGGTTCGTCGCCAACGCCTCGCACGAGCTTCGCACCCCGTTGGCGATGATGCGCACCCGGCTGGACGTCGCGATCGCCAAGCCCGACGGCGTGCCGCCGCAGACCCAAGCTCTCGACGCAGGCCTGCGCAATGACCTCGACCGCGTCGAGGCCCTGCTGGAGAGCTTCCTCATGCTCGCGCGTGCGCGACACGGCGCGGCTCGCCGACGGGGCGATCGTCTCGCTGGACCAGCTCGTGACCGACGCGCTCACGGCGCGGCATGCCCAGATCGCCGCGCAGCAGCTCGAAGTGCGCACAACCCTTGGCCCGGTCCGTGTTGCGGGCAGCGAGACGTTGCTGGCGCGGATGGTCGAGAACGTGATCGAGAACAGCGTGCGCCACAACCAGCCGCACGGCTTCATCAACATCGCCTGCGAGAACATTGGCGGAGCGGGGCGGCTGGTCGTCGAGAGCGGCGGGCCGGTGCTCGACGAGCACAGCGTCGCCCAGCTCGCCCAGCCGTTCCGGCGCCTCGGAGTCGAGCGCACCGGCTCCCAGAACGGTCACGGCCTGGGCCTGTCGATCGTCGCAGCCGTCGCCGACGCGCACGACGGAGCGCTAGAGCTCCACGCCCGCCCCCAAGGAGGCCTGCGCGTGCAGACTCACCTTGCCATCCGCCACACCAGCGCCCGCGCCCTCGGTGCCGGCATGAGGGTCCTGGTCGTCGAGGACGAGCCCGAGTTCGCGAACCTGATCGCGGAGGGCCTGCGCGACCAGGGAATGGCCGTCGACATCGCCTACGACGGACTCGCCGGCGCTTCCAGGCTGAACATCAACCCCTACGACGTGGTCGTGCTGGACCGCGACCTCCCCGGGGTGCACGGCGACACGCTCTGCCGCATGATCACCGGCTCGCACGATCCCGCGATGATCCTCATGCTGACAGCCGCCGGCTCGCCCGCCGAGCGGGTCGCCGGGCTCGCGCTCGGCGCCGACGACTACCTCGCAAAACCGTTCCACTTCCCCGAGCTCGTACTCCGCATCCGAGCGCTCGCCCGCCGCAAACCCGCTGCCCAAGACCGCACCCTCACCGCCGCAGGCATCCAGCTCGACCCGCTCGCCCGTATCGCCACCCGCGCCGGCCGACAACTCGACCTCTCCGCCAAAGAGTTCGCCGTGCTCGAAGCGCTGCTCAGGGCCAGCCCCGGCGCGCTCAGCGCAGAACGCCTACTCGAGCAAGCCTGGGATGAGAATGCCGACCCGTTCACCAACACCGTCAGGGTCACGATCGGCCGCCTGCGCCGCAAGCTCGGAGAACCGAACATCATCCAGAACGCGCCCGGCATCGGATACCGCATTACCTAAAAGCGTCCGAGCCGGGCGAGCAACCTGCAGTACACCGGCCCTACCCGCGGATAGCACACATCGGTGCGGCGCCCATCAAAGAGAGAGTCAGGACACAGGCCGTCACGGTGCCGAACTGCAAGCAATCCGAGGCTCCAGAGAGCGGGCCCTCCGCCACGAGATACACGAAGCAGCAACGATCCCCATTCTGAGGACACCAACACGGACGGTCGAAATCAGACAGAGGCAGCCACGCCGCCGCCAGCGGCGATATGCGAGCCAACAGGAATGCAGGTGTCTACCCGCCCCTCGCCGGAGACGTGCTAATCGCCAAACTCGCGTTCCACGCAGATGTTCGGCGCGACGCTCGAGCCGGGCGCCCTCCGATCCGCGCGAAGCGCGTCTCTTGGCGGGCCGTGGTGGAGTTGCGTCGCAACACGAATGCAGGTCTCGGTCCGTGTGCAGGCCGACCGCGTTTGTGCCGCAAACCGGCTGATGCAGAAGTGTCAACCCCGATCGGTGCGGCCCCTGAAGGTTCCCCTTGTTCGTGAAGGCGGTCTGTCGACCGTAGGGCGCGGCGACGGCTCGGCGCTGTGACGTGCCTTCTGACACTTGTGCAGTCGCCTTCGGCCATCCGCGTCGGCCCGATGTTCAGGCTCCAAGCGAGCAGCGCGGCGTGCAGATGTCTCTGCAGATCAACCATTCTGGGTCCGCGTCGGCTGCGTGCGTCGAGTGGCTGGTGAACCCCGTCCAGTTCTGCACCTCGGCGAGTAGGTCGGGGATGTTGGTCCGTGGTGTGAGCCGATCGAGCTCCGCGGGGAGCTCGATCGGCCGGGGGGTTCTCGTCGAGCGCGTCCGGACGTGAAAGGTCAAGACGAACCGTCTACCAGGCGCGCCTCCGGCACCGCTAGCATCTTCACCAGCTGGCGGGCGTGAGGAGCTCGGCGCGGTGGGCCTGGGCCCAGTCGGTAAAGCTGCGTGCCGGGCGGCTCGTGACTGCAGTGATGTCGCCGGTCGGCTCGGAGTTGAACGGTTTCAGGGTGGAGCGGAGTTGCTCGATGACGGCGTGTGCCAGCTCCTCGGGCATGCCGTAGGAAACCATCTGCGCGAGCGTGTTGTCCGGATCGGATTCGGCGTAGCGCAGGTCGCGGTCCAGCACCTGGCTGAGGATCGCGACCTGGCCAGCGGGGCTGAGCGGTTCGGGGCCGGTGAGCTCGTAGACCCGGTCCTCGTGGCCGTCATCGGTGAGGCAGGCCGCGGCGACCGCGGCGATGTCCGCCGGGTCGACGACGGCGGCCCGGCCAACGGCAAACGGGGCGTGCACGACCTGATCCGCCGTGATCATCGGCGCCCAGTTGAGCGCGTTGGACATAAACCCGGTCGGCCGCAGGAACGTCCATCCGAGGCCGCTGTCGCGGATCGCCTCCTCGCCGGCCCGGTGCAGGGTGGTGATCGGGTCGGTGGCGCCGTGTCCGACGGCGAGCACGGACAGCTTGACGATCCGCTCCACGCTTCCTAGCCGCGCCGCGGCCACGAGCCGGCGGTCGTGTGCGGCGATGTTGAGCCCCTCGGTGAGCAGGAACACGGCGTGTACACCGTCCAGTACGGGTGCCAGGTCGCTGTCAGCGAGATCGGCCACGACCTTCTGGGTGCCGTCGGGGAAAACCGCGTCAGGGTTGCGGGTGAGGACCCGGATCTGGCCTGCCTGGGCGGGGAGGAGTGCTGCGACGACTTCTGAGCCGACGTTGCCGGTGGCTCCGGTGATCAAAATCATGAGTTCTGGTCCTTTGCTTTGTTTGAGATGGGTTTCGGGGTGAGTTGGGAGTGGGCGCAGCTCCCGCGGGCGGGAGCTGCGCCCCGTGACGACACGGTGGGCCGGCTGACCTCGTGTGGCGTCTATGAACGCGAGAGCGACTGAAGGCGCTCAGCCCGCGCCGACGGGAACGGCTTGGGTGTCGGCGCCGGCGGCCTCGCCGATGCGGGCTGCGTTTGAGTGCTCGTGGCTGTCGCGTGAGGAGATCAGCACGGCGGCGAGGATCGCTCCGGCGACGGCGAGGCCGGCGCCGACGAGGAACGCCCGGTCAAAGCCTTTGGTCATCGCCACGGCCGAGCTGTGAACGCCGGCGTGGATCAGGCTTTGGGTGCGGCTGTTGGCGATGGTGGCGAGGATCGCGAGTCCGAGCGCGCCGCCGATCTGCTGGGAGGTGTTGATCAGACCGGAGGCCAGGCCCGCCTCGCGTGGCTCGGTTCCGGTCACGGCGGCGATCGTCACCGGCACGAAGGCAAACCCGAGGCCGAAGGCGGCGAGCAGCGATGGGCCGAGCACATCGGCCAGGAACGAACCACCCGTCGCCGGCACCTGGGAGAACCACAGCAGGCCACCGGCGACCAGCACCATGCCGGCGATCAGGGGTGCTTTGAACCCGACCCGGGTGACGAGCTGGCCGGCGACCCCGGCCGCGATGATGATCCCCACCGCCAGCGGGAGGTAGGCGATGCCGGTCTTGATCGGCGAGTAGCCCAGCACGTCCTGGAGGTAGAGCGAGATGAAGAAGAACATCGAGAACAGCGACATGCCGATCAGCAGCCCGACGATGTTGGCGCCGCGCAGGGTCCGGTTTCGGAAGATCGAGAACGGCATCAGCGGATCACGCTGGCGCAGCTCGATCGCCACGAACGCGATCAGCAGCACCCCGGCCGCGGCCAGGCAAACGATCGTCCGGCTCGCCCCCCAGCCGACGTTGACCGCGTCCACGACCGCATACACCAGCAGCGCCAGCCCGCCGGTGACAGCCACCGCCCCGGGGATGTCGAACGAGTTGCCGGCCTGTTCGCGGCGGCTCTCACGGAGGATCCGAGGCGCCAATGCGGCCGCGGCGATCCCGATCGGAACGTTGACGAACAGCACCCAGCGCCAGTTCAGCCCGCTGGTCAGGATCCCGCCCAGCAGCACCCCGGCGGCGCCGCCGGCGCCCGCCACCGCGCCCCAGATGCCCAGCGCGCGGTTGCGCTCGGCCCCGTCGGCGAACGTGGTGGTGATGATCGACAGCGCCGCGGGGGACACGATCGCGGCGCCCAGGCCCTGGACCGCGCGGGCGGCGATCAGCCACGTCTCGGACTGCGCCAGGCCGCCGGCCAGCGAGGCGAGTGAGAACACCACCAGCCCGAGCATGAACATCCGGCGTCGCCCCAGCAGGTCGGCCATCCGCCCGCCCAGCAGCAAGAAGCCGCCGAACGTCAGCGTGTAGGCGTTCACGACCCAGGTGAGGTCGTCGCGGGAGAAGTGCAGGTGGGCGCCGATCGACGGCAGCGCGACGTTGACGATCGACGCGTCGATCACGATCACGAACTGCGTCATCGCCAGCAGCGCGAGCGCGAGATTCTTGGAGCGGGGCGTGAGCGCGTTCACAGGCTCATCCCCAGCATCCGGCCCAAGCCCGACAGCGACGCGAATGCAAATCGCTGCAGGCGCGAGGTTCGGATCGCGGTCGGGTGGGCTTTGAACAGCATCGCTACGTAGATCGCTTGACGCGGACTGTGAGGTATTCCGGCGCCCATCCTCCCGGTCGATGTCAGCGACGCCATGTCGCGAAAGAACCCCTCGTTGTCGGCGGCGGGGCGGTGGCGATTGATGAACCTGACCGGCTCATCGTGACTGTTTCGCAGGGTGTGCCGGTGACCGGGGGCCGCTGCGGCGCGCTCTCCCGGACCATAGGTACGCCAGGTGCCGTCGAGCTTCACATCAAGCCGGCCCTCGACGACCTCAAAGCTGTCTTCAACATTGTCGTGCACGTGCACCGGGGGGCTGGGGCTGTGGGGACCAAGCCAGCTATTTGCCTCGAGGACTTCGCCGTCGGTGTCCTCGCCGTTGCGCACGATCTCCCAATACATGTCCTGGCCCGGGCGAAAGTCGATGCGCCGTGTCACGGTAGGGCGGTTTGCAGAGGTATGAGAAGCAGTATTCATACGGGCTCCATTAGGTCGTTGGTTCTTTATTGGTTATGTCCGGTCTAACGCTGGTCGGCAGACAGCCGATCTCCAGCAGCTCCAGGCCGAGCGCCTCGAGCTGGTGGATGACGCCGTACAGGGCGGACTGGTCGGGGAGCGAGCCGGTGAGCAGCGTGTCCTGACCGCGGCTCGGCTCAGCGGCCAGTGTCGGGAACGCTTGCATCAGCGTCGGGCCGATCGGCCCGCGGACGCGGATCTCGTAGCGCCGCGGCTCGCGACCGCCGGTCGCTCTGTTGTTGGCTGACATGTGATCAGCGTCGCCGTCTGCCGGGTGAGCGCGCATCGCATCGTTCCGATGATTCCGACGGTCCGGGTGACCGCTCGACGGGGGTGCAACCATGTTGTGTCGTGGCCGACGCGGGAGCAGCCGTCGAACACGCCGACTCCGGCGTGAGGGCGTGGTTGATCCCGCGGCCCGGCCTGTTCGAGCTGCTGGGCGCGGCGCGGCGCGTGGTCCAAGTGTCGGCACCGGCGGGCAGCGGGAAGACGTTCCTGCTGCGCTCCTGGATCGCCGCCGAAGGTCTCAGCGATCGCACGGCGTGGGTGTCGGTGGGGCGCCAGGAGCACGATCCGCAGGTGTTCTGGCTCTCCGTTCTCGACTCGCTGCGCCAGACCGCTGCCGGATCTGAACGGGTGCGGGAGCTGACGGCCGCCCCTCATCTGGACGGCGCGAACGTCGTCGGACGGTTGCTCGAAGATCTGAGCTCGCTCCGGGAGCCGCTGTGGCTGGTGATCGACGACCTGCACGAGCTCCAGGCGGACCAGGCCATCCGCGACATGGAGCTGCTGCTCGGGACCGCGCCGCCTGAGCTGCGATTCGTGCTGTCGACACGCCACGATCTGCGGCTCGGGCTGCACCGCTTGCGTGTGGAGGGAGAGCTCACCGAGATCCGGGGCGAGGACCTTCGCTTCACGCTCGAGGAGTCGCGCGCGCTGCTGAAGGCGGCGGGGGTGCGGCTGTCCGACGGCGCGCTCGAGTCGCTGGTCGCGACAACCGAAGGCTGGGCGGCGGGCCTGCGACTGGTGGCATTGTCGCTCGCCCGCCACCCGGATCCCGAACGCTACGCGGTCAGCTTCTCGGGCCGCGAGCGCGCGGTGGCCGACTACCTGCTCGCCGAGGTGCTCGAGCGCCAGTCGGCGGAAGTGAGGCAGCTGCTGTTGCGAACCTCGCTGCTGGAGCGCGTCAGCGGACCGCTCGCTGACCGGCTGACGGGAAGCTCGGGCTCCTACGGGATTCTTGCCGGGCTCGAGGACGCGGGCGCGTTCGTGGTCGCTGTGGATTCGGAGCGAACCTGGTTTCGCTACCACCACCTGTTTGGGGACCTGCTCGCGCTCGAGCTGCGGCGGACCGCCCCGCAGGAGGTGCCCGGCCTGCATACGATCGCCGCCGAGTGGTGGGCCGAACACGGGTATCCGGTCGAGGCGATTCGCCACGCGCAGGCGGCGGAGAACTGGGGCTTGGCGGCGCGGCTGCTCGCCGACAATTGGTTCGGGTTGTACTTCGATGGCCGGCTCGCCACCCGCCGCGAGCTTCTGTCTGGGTTTCCCGCCGGCGTGGTCGCAGCGGATCCCGAGCTGGTGGTGCTCGCCGCCGCCGACAAGCGGGCGGCGGGGTCACTGGAGGAGACCGAGCGGTATCTGGGCCTGGCGGCACGGATGTCGGCGTCGGTGCTCGAAGACCGTCGCGGGCGCTTTACGATCGCGCTTGCGTTCGAGCGATTCGAGCTCGCTCGGGCCCGCAACGACCTTCGGGCCGTTGCCGAGGAGGCGCAGCGACTGCTCGCCTCGACCGAGGCCACGGAATTTGGCCTCGGCGAGGAGGTGCGCACAAGGGTGTTGACCGACCTCGGGATCGCCGAGATGTGGGCCGGTCGACTGGAGGACTCCGAGCGCCACCTCGAGCAGGGGCTGGAGGAGGCCCGGCGGATCTCCATACCGATGCTCGAGCTGCACGCGCTGGCACACCGGGCGCTCCTGAGCGTCTTTCGCTCTCTGGAGCCGGTGGACCAGCGGGCCATGCAGGCGATCGAGCTGGCCCGCAAGCACGGTTGGGAGGAGACCGCACCAGCGGCCGCGGCCGCGTACGTGGCGCTCGGCGGGACGACGGTCTGGCGCGGGCGGCTAGGCAGAGGCGGAGTCGTGGCTAGACCTGGCCGAACGCGTCCTCGGGCACGACACCCAACCGACCGCGGCGATCCTGTACGCGACACGGGGGTTGTTGGCGTTCGCGCGTGGCCGGCACGCGGAGGCGGCTGCAGCCTATCGGGATGCCGAGCGGATGGAGAGGCTGCTTGTCATGCCGCACATCTTCACGGCGCGCGTGCAAGCGCTCAAGCTCCGGATGCTCGTCCGCGTGGGCGAAACCGAACAGGTGGAGCGAGCCCTCGCGGAGATGGACGAAGAGGTTCGCGAAACGAGCCAGATGCGGGCCGTACTCGCGGCTCTGAGATTAGCCCGCGACGATCCCGAGGCCGCCGTGGACATCCTCGCACCCCTCCTCGACGACTCGACCCCGGTCATGGCGTCGGTGGTTCCTGAGGCTCGCGGACCGCGCCAGAGCAGAGCATGGGAAATCGAGGCGTTGGTGCTGGAGGCGATCGCGCGCGACGCGCTTGGCGATCCCGGAGCGGCGTCGCGCGCGCTCGAGCGCGCGCTCGACGTCGCCGAGCCCGGCGGCCTGCTGCTTCCGTTCCTGCTCTACCCGACCGCGGAGCTGCTGGAGCGCCAGGCGCGACTTCGGACCACTCACGCCTCGCTGATCGCCGAGATCCTGAACCTGCTCTCCGGACACACTCCGGCGGCCCGGCCCAAGGACGCCGCGCCGCTCCAGGAACCCCTCTCCAGGAGCGAGCTGCGCGTGCTGCGCTACCTGCCGACCAACCTCCCGGCGCCGGAAATCGCGGCCGAGCTGTTCGTGTCGCTGAACACGATCAGGACCCACTTGCGCAACGTGTACGCCAAGCTCGGCGTGCACAGCCGCGCAGACGCGGTGAAGCGAGCGCGCGAGCTCGGCCTGCTCTCGCCCTCCTCGCTCAAGCGCTGACCCGGGTCGCCGTCAGTCGGACCTAGCGCGGGGCTCAGACCCTCGACACGGACAACCTGATCCGCTCCGACCAACCGGTCCACTGACCGAACGACCTCAGCTCAGAAAGTCCGCGTGATTGCCGTCGTACGGAGGTCACATACTCCGTACGGTCTCACTTCCGCGCCTGCAATGCCGACCATCTCTACCACTACATGACGAGACGAGCAGCCGCGCGATCGCCGAAAACAGGTCGGTGGCGCGACTGCCCCAGGTAGTCACGAAACCCGCGGAACTCTTGTGCCCGCGCGAAGACCAATGCGGGTCTCGACTCGCATTGCGCCTCGTACCTGCTCCTCGCCAGAAGGAGGGCCCGTCGCTCGGTCGGCCGCAACGGTGGCGGTGCATAAGCAGGTGCGCTCCGAACCCGTCTGAAAGGTCGGCGATGCTGGCGATCGCAATGCGCGAGAAGCGAGCGCCCAGACGAAGCCCTCGCCGCTCCGACAAGGCGCGGGTTCCCGACGATCGCAATCCGTTGGGAGGCGAGCGTCCGACGGAGGGTGGCGTGAATCGTCGAAGCGATCGTCAGCGCCGGCCGGCGCTGGCGCTCCCCTCCGTGGCGAACCACGCGTCCCGTGTCGAGCTCGCGGACGCCCGCTCTCGAGATTGCATCGGCGCGGCGGGGCAACCCCTGACTGTTGCTCCCATGCTTCCGCCCGCGGCGCGCGATGTGTGTGCGGCGTCGCTTGCTCTCGGTCATCCGCGCGAAGGTGGGCAAGCACTGGATCCGCTCGCCCGCGGCTGATGCTTTACCTCTGGAAGCAGCGCTGCTGCACCTCGACACCGACTTCGAGCTGCACCGACTCTACGCACGGCCCCGGCGATGCAGCGGTCTCGCGCCCGACGACGAGACGAGTGCTCGTCGTCCGAAGCGAGCACGAGATCAGGAACGCCCGCGGCTACTGCTCGCGCAGGGAAAGCAGCGCCAGCGTCCTGCCTAGCGATGTTTGCTGGCTTGATCGAGCTCGGCCCGCGCGGGCTATCGCCGGCGGTCATTACGTCGGGTGCTCAGTGGGATCATGGCTGCGGTTCGGGTGCGTCGTGGGTGGCGGTCAGCACGAGCGCGACGGACGGCTGCGGGCCGCGGTCGCCATGTCAGCGATAGATCCCTGTGTCGAGGACGCCGGCGTAGTGGAGGAAGTGTGCGCGGGTGTAGGTGCGGTTGCCGGTGATGCTGGTGTCGGGGGTGGGTCCTATGGTGAGGTCGGTTCCCAGGAATGGTTGGAAGCGTGGGTGGGCGCTGAGGTAGCTGGTGGGGTCGGCGCGGAGCAGGCCGATGAGGGTCTCGGTGACGATCCGCCCTCCGACCGGGCCGAGGTTGAGCCCGCTCGCGAGGACCTTGGCTTCGGCGAGGATGTAGTACCAGAGTGGTGTGCTCGTCCCGAATGGGCGGTACACACCGGCGATGTCCGACAGGTCCGCGGGGGTGAGCGCTTCAGTGCCCATCGCTCGGGCGACCTGCTGGCCTGAGGGGAGTCCCCAGGTGAGCTGGCGCAGTAGGTTGCGTTGGGGTAGTACGGTGGGGCTGGTCTGGGTGTGGGGGGCGATCGCGGGCACGGGCAGGGTGAACAGCACACTCGAGATCGTGGTGTCGATCTTTTTGTTGTTCTTGACCTGGCCGTCGCCGAGGTCGAAGAACGTCTGCCAGCCGATGTAGCGCCGGGGGGCGGGGTAGCCGCCGAGCAGGTCGTCGCGGTCGTAGCTCACTGGAGCCGAGAAGTCCGGCTCGGTGGCGTCGAATACGAGCGCGAAGAAGGGGTCGGCGGCCGGGTTGGTGCTGTCGCCGGTGCCGCTGGTGAAGTTCGCCCGATACGAGGGCCGGACCATGCTGTGGCCGAAGCGGTAGGCCGCGGCGCCGAACTCGATCGGCATGAACGCGTCCCCGGCCGGCGGGCGATAGAAGCGGTTGCCGCGGGCGAGCACGTCGTTGACTATCTGCTGGCCGGCGATCTGGGGCAGGTGCTCGTTGACCAGCAGCCATTGGTAGTGCCAGAGGGTCACTTCCCGAGCGAGCAGGAACGCGACGTAACGGTTGGACAGGTCGCGCCGGTCGGCTACGCGGGGGGCGGGTAACGCGCTCAGGTCGAGCTCTGAGAGCTCGTCGAGCACACGGTTGTAGAACAGGATGTGCCCGCAATGCAGCCCGGCAGTGATGAGGTTCTCGTCGTTGCGCGGGTCGCCGAGGAGCCCGGTGTAGGTGCCGTCGCCGTTCGCGACACGTGGGATGTCCTCGTGCACGCCGCCCGAGCCGAGCTTCAGCTTGGGTCCGACCGACCCGTCCGGGTTCTCGACGTACAGATCCGGGCGCAATCCCGGGCCGCCGCCGAACACCGAGTCCAGATCCAACGCCGGCGTGCGGGTGTTGGGCGAGATGAGTGGGTTCTGCGGAACCCCCAGCTGTGAGGTCTGATCGAACGTGATGTCGTGATCGGTGAACTGGCCCACGAACGTCGAGCCCGCGGTCATCGTAGGGTTGTCCGGGTTGGTCCCGTACGGGTTGGTGGCGGTCGGGTTGCCGTTCACTGTCGGATCGACGATCAACGCCTTCGGCCCCGCCACCAACTCATCCCGGGCGTCCATGATCCCGCCCGCCATCCCCACTTCCATCAGCCCAGCCCGGACTGTGTCGCTGGCCTGCGCGAACGGCGGCAACGACGGGAAGATACGGCCGAAATCCACACTGCTTCGCGGCGCGCCACCACTGCTCGCGTAGCGCCCGGGTGGCACCGCGCGCACCCCGCCAGCCGCCGCAGCACCCGGCGCCAACCCCCCCGCGCCCACCGACGCCGCCGCTAAGCCGGCGCCGGCGGCGCCAACGCCCTTCAAGAAATCGCGGCGCGATCCGCCGCGAGGCGCGTTGTTCGAGTTCATCCTCACGTCACCCCTCGCTCCCTGAAACCGTCGTTCGAGTCGGGTCGATACGCGGACCCACCGCCGCAATCCGCGGTGCCTGCGGCGCTGATAGCCAACGGCGCGCCCGGTAGTCCTTCGCCGCCGCGCTGACGGCCCACAAAAGAAGGCCATCGATGACGAGGACCACAAGCGCGCAAAGCACAGCGTTCAACAGAATCACAGCTGTCATTGGTTGCCTCTTCGCTTTCTCTTGAGCCTATGTTCGTGGTGACCCGCTTCGCATCCGGGCCCCACCCAGTCTCACCCGGTCCATGCCTAGTGCTCACTTCACCCGTGGGCCCGGGCATATCCTCGGTGATGGTTCGAACCCACCTGGGGTGCCCGGAGTTGTCTGCCGGAGCACAGCGGGTGAGCGCACTTGTCGGGGCGCCACGTACTCGACCAGCCTGGCACTGACGCCGGTCCGCTCGGTCCGCTCCCGGGCGAGAAGGAGCGCCGCCGTCAGGGCCATCAGTGGCGCGGTCCCGACATCGGTGGCCTGGCCGGTGAGCACGCCTCCGAGGCCCTGGCCGATGATCCAAAAGCAGAGCGAGATCACCATCGCAACGGCAAGGAAGAGCCGCACGTGGTACCGGCTCGGGAGGCTGAGCCCGATTGCGGCCGACACCGTGGCGAGCCCGATGGCGATTATCGTCCCCCGCCCGGAGGTGGCGCTCGCGGCGCTACCCAGCAGCCCGGACAGCCAGCGGGTTCCGGATGGAGCGCCGGCAATCGCGTCGTGCAGTGAGCCGGCGCCGTCGTTTGCGGGAAGCAGCCAGAGTGTCGCCGAGATGAGCCAGACGATCAACCAGCACGAACGCGCCGCGAGATTGATCCTGCGGCCGCCCGCCGGCCAGCACAAGAGTCCCGCGACGATGTACAAAGACGCCGCGCCTGGCGCGCCGGTCAGTGGATTGGCGGTGCCGGTGAAGATCATGCCGAGGCCCTCTCCGGCGAACCAGATGCTGCTCGCCCAGACGAGGGAAACGAGCAGCGCGGGCTTTACCGTGGGTCGGTAGAGCAGGCCTAGGCCGATGAGGACCTGGAGCGTCGCGGCGCCGCCGTTGAACAGTGCGACCTGCGGTTGGATCAGCCGGGCGATCCAGGTGATCGGGCCGCCGATGATCCCGGGCTGTCCCGCGGCGGCGGGCAGGATGACTCCGGTGATGAACGTCCTGCCGAACATGTAGGGCTGGAATTGGAGTGCGCCGTCAGTCAGCCAGAGCAGCCCGAGGACTACCTGGCCGACCCGGGTGATTCGCAGTGCTGAAGCATTCGGATGAGTGGACATCGCCTTCTCTGATGGACTCGTGGATCGCTCCGGCAGGTGAGCGGGGCGGCTGGGCCGCTGGGGCCCGGCCGTCCTGTGGGCTCGAGCCGGTTCAGCTCCCGTTGAACGGGTTGACCAGTGGATTCATGCTTGAGTAGAGCCCGGCCGGGTTCGGGTACCAGATCCAGAAGTGGAGCGTGATCAGGTTCGGGTGCCAGAAGTTGAACGCTGCACCCGTTTGGGGGCTCTTCGCGGGGCACATCGACTGCGCGCTCTCGGCCACGAACGTGCCGTCGAGGTAGTGGCAGGCGGCGGGGAAGGTGCCGTACCGTGCCCCGGGTAGCGGTGGGGTTGCGGGCTTGGAGGTGAACACCCACTCCAGTGCGCCCAGCTGCCACGCGCCGCCGCGTCGTTCGTAGACCAGGATCGGGGGGGTGCGGACGTCGAACCCCTGCACGTGCGGGTTGAGGAAGTGATATCCCATGTCGGGGATCATCTTGGTGATGATCTGGTAGCCGGCGGTTTTGGCCCGAGGCAGGTTGGTTGCGTACTTGGCGGTGGCTAGGCGTGCTGCTGCGATGTCGCTCATGAGGGTCGATTGAGTGTGGGCGGCGTGCATCCGGGCGCGTGAGGCGCTCGGCTTGCCCGAGGCGACGGCAGTGAGTGACGCCGTGGCGCTGACCGCGACCACGACGAGCGCGGTGGTGATTCGTTTGACACGCATGAGTTGCTCCTTTATCTGCTGCGATGGGCGAGGTGGGTGTCAGAGGTAGAAGTAGGGGTCGAGCACCACTACCTGGGTGATCTGGTCGACCGGCAGCTCATTGCGGGTGGCGGTCTTCCGGATCGCCTCCGGGCTGGGTCCGTCGTAGACGCAGAAGGTGGTGCGCTTGTCGGCGCTCACGTACGAGTGCACCCAGGTGACGCCGTGCTCGGCGTTGCGGTCGATCACGGCGCGGCAGACGTTCGTACCGTCTTCATCGACCGGGATCTCGAGCCCCTCTGGAAATGTGCGCTGCACCATGTACCTGGGCAACTCGGTCCTCCTCAGTTGGTCAGGGATGACTGACCAGAGGACCGTACGAGCGCGCCTGGCAACCCACATCGGGAGGACTCCCCATGTTGGAGATCGGCGTTACTCATCTTGTGGTACGGAGGTCCCAGCGCGTCTATGCTGTGCGCGGGGCCGGGTTGCGATGAGCCTGTCGACAAACTCGCCCGCGATGAACGGGCACACTGCCGCTCTGTTGGAGCGCGAGGCCCAGCTGGCCCGGCTCGAGCAGTGCTTGGAGCAGGTCGCCCTGAGCGGGTCGGGCACCGTCGCGTTCATCGGTGGCGAGGCGGGCGTGGGAAAGACGACGCTCGTGCGTGAGTTCTGCCGTCGCCACAAGGGCCCGGCGCCGATTCTGCAGGGAGCCTGCGAGCCGCTACTCGCGCCGCGTCCGTTCGGCCCGTTCATCGACCTTGCCGAGTCGAGCGAGGGGGAGCTCGGCGCCCTCATCGACGCGGGCGCAAAGCCCCAAGCGGTGGCCAGTGCGCTGTTGCGTGAGCTCCAGGAGGACGCCGCACCGTCACTGGTCGTGCTCGAGGACCTGCACTGGGCGGATGAGGCAACCCTCGACGTGCTGCGCCTGACCGCCCGGCGGCTGGACGGAGTCGGGGCCCTGCTCCTACTCACCTATCGCAACGACGAGCTGGGGCGGTGGCATCCGCTTCGGACGCTGATCGGCGAGTTGGGGGCGAGCCAGACGATTGTCCGGGTGTCGCTCGTGCCCCTGTCGCTGGACGCGGTCAAGTCGCTCGCCGAGCCGTTCGATGGCGACGGTGAGATGCTCTATCGCCGCACGGGCGGCAATCCGTTCTTCGTCACCGAGTTGCTGGCCGGCGTGGGCGAGACGGTGCCGGACAGTGTCGCTGACGCGGTCCTGGCCCGAGCGGCTCGCCTGAGCCCGAGCACTCGGCAGCTGTTGGAGGCGATCGCCGTGACCGGCCCGCGGGCTGAGCTCTGGCTGCTGGACCGTCTCGCGGGTCAACCCGAGCCAGACCTGACGGAAGGCCTCGGGAGCGGGATGATCGTGTCCGTCGGCGACGCGGTGGCGTTCCGGCACGAGCTGATGCGCGAGGCGATCGCCTCGGCGATCAGTGATCACGAGAAGCGCAAGCTGCACCACGCCGCGCTCCGGGCGCTGGCGGAGCCCCTCTGGGGAGAGCCGGATCTCGCCCGCTTGGCCCATCACGCCGATGGTTGCGGTGACCCGGACGAAGTGATGCGTTTCATCGCACCGGCTGCGGCCCGCGCCGGCAGGCTCGGCGCCCATCGCGAGGGGGCGGCGCTTTACGAGCGGGCGCTGGCACACAGCCATGCGCTGCCGCTGCAGGCCCGGGCGCAGCTGCGCGAGCGGCGGGCGGCCGAGTGCTATCTCGTGGCTGACTTCGAGGGCGCCGAGCCCGAGCAGCAGCAGGCGCTCGACTGCTATCGACAGCTGGGCGACGAGCTCAGGCAGGCGGCGGCGCTGAGCTCACTGTCGAACCTCGTCTGGGAGACCGGCTCGGTTTCCGACGCGCTGCCGATGGCGATCGACGCCGTGCGCCAGCTCGAGCGCCTGGGCGCGAAGAAGGAGCTGGTCATCGCCTACACCCAGATGGCGCAGCTCAAGCTGGCCGTCGAGGCGCCCGGGGAGGCCCGAGACTGGGCCCTGCGGGCGTTCGGGCTGGCTGAGGCGATCGATCGCCCGCGCCAGCTTGTTGCGGCTCTCATCACGCTCGGCTGGGTCGAGTTCTTCACCGGAGAAGACTCCGGCCTGGCGAAACTCGAGCACGCGATCGAGACGGGCACAGCCGCCGGCTTCGACCACGACGTTGCTGCCGCACACGTGGTGATCGCGCGGACCGCCGCGCGACTGCGGCGCTACCGGCTGGCCGAGCGGCACGTACAAGCCGGCCTCGAGTACTGCGACGGTCGCGACATCGACCTCTGGCGCTACTACCTGCTCGCCTGGAAATCGAAGCTTGCGATGTGGCGCGGCTCCTGGGACGAGGCAGCGCCGCTCGCCGAGATCTGCCTCGGCAAGCCCTGTCCGTTCTCCCGGGTTCACGCCCTGGTCACGCTCGGCCTGGTGCGGGCCCGCCGTGGTGACCCCCAGGCCTGGGCGCCGCTTGACGAGGCACTGGCCAGCGCGCTACCGCGCCGCGAATTCCAGTGGATCGGACCGGTGGCGGTGGCGCGCGCCGAGGCGGCCTGGCTGGAGGGACGGCCCGAGGCAATCGCCGCCGAGATCGAGCCGGCCCTCGAGTTCCCGCTGCGCCCTGGTGACCCGTACGCGGCGGCGGTGACCTACTGGAGCTGGCGCGCTGGACTCGTCCCCGAGTTGGTCGCCGGCAGTGCCGAGCAGCACCCTGAGCTTCTCGAGGTGGCCGGTGACTGGGCCGGAGCCTCCGATCGCTGGCAGGAACTCGGCTGCCCCTACGAAGCAACCGTGGCTCGCCTCGCATCCGATGATGCGAAGCTGCTCGCCCAAGCACTTAGCGAGCTACAAGCGCGTGGCGCGCGGCCGGCGGCCGCGATCCTCTCCCGCCGGCTGCGAGAGCGCGGTGTGCGCTCGATCCCACGCGGGCCACGTCCGCTGACACGACAGAATCCCGCGGGTCTCACCCCCCGCGAACTCGAGGTGCTGGACCTGCTATGCGATGGGCTGCGCAACGCTGAGATCGCGCAGCGCCTCGTCGTATCAGAGAAGACGGTCGACCATCACGTCTCAGCGATCCTGCGCAAGCTCGGCGTCCATACGCGAGGCGAGGCCAGCGCCAAGGCGCTAAGGCTTGGGCTCGCGAGCCAATCTGGTTAGCTCCTCGGCAACGAAGCGGGCATCGACCAGTGCGAGGCCAGCGAAACCCGGATCTCGCCGACAGGAGCCACTGCGGCGCATGCTCCCCCTCGGCGAGCGGGAGCCAGCGCGATCACTGATCTCGCTCTCCCGTTGGACGAGCGCCGAGCGCCGAGCGCTCGCCGTTGCTCTTGTGCTGAGCGACAGCGGCGTCTCGGAGGGTGGCTCGAGTCGGTGGCGGGAGCGCATCGTGCGCTCCCGCCACTGCCGTCACAGCTCGAGGCCGGCGCTGGCGTGCATCATCGGAGCCCGCCGAGCGTGGACAGTCGAGATGATCTCTTCAGAGGAGATCCCCTGGAGGTATGTGCCCGTGGTGGACAGATGGCTGTGCCCCAGCTGGCGCTGGATCAGCGGGAGTGGGATGCCTTCGTGAAGCAGCTCGACAGCATGAGCATGCCTCAACTGATGAGGCGCGAAGCGTCTGCGCACCCCGGCCGCGATCGCTGTCCGGTGCAGTTCGAGCCGAGCAGCGGATTCCGACCAGCGATGGCCACGCGTCGGGCCGACGACCACGCAGAACAGAGGGCCAACGGGCAGCGTCGCCCGCTCGGCCAGCCACGGCTGGAGCGCCGACCATCCCCAGGCGTCCATGCCAACCTCGCGGCGGCGGTCGTTCTTGCCGTGCCTGACCAGAATCGACCCGCGGCGCGGGTCCAGATCCGACTCCAGCAGCGACAGCGCCTCGTGGATCCGCAATCCGGCGCGCCACAAGACGACGATCAGGCCGTTGAGCCGAGCGCCGTAGCGGGCCTGTCCGGCCACGCGCATCACCGCCACGATCTCATCCACTGTCGGCGGATCGGCCGGGTAGCGCTGGCCTTTGTTGCGGGGCGGTTTGCCGGCGTGAAACGCCGGCATCGTCGCCGGCGAGCGGCGCCGACCGGCGGCATCGATCAACGGCTGGACACTTGACATGGCTCCCTCCTTTGAGAGCAGGACAATTGACCAGCCAGCCCTACCGCGCCGCTACGGACGCTTCCAGACTCAACCTCCTTGCTGCGGTGACATTGTCAACGATGACTGCATTCGCGGCGAAAGAGCAGTCCGACCGCAGCACTCGTTTCGTCCAAAACGCTATGACGTGCTAGCCGGAATCGAGTAAGCGCCGGCTCCCCCTTCGTGGGAAAAGGGGAGCGTCGCGGCGTCAGTCCGCTGCCGATGTCGTCGATCCACCTGCCGTTGATCTCGGAGACCAGCACCCCGCCGTCCCGCAGCGACCGGCGGAACGCTGCCATGCTTCCGCCACGCCCGGGAGGGAGCAGCAGTAACCACGGGGCTGAGTAGCTGCGGTTGCTCTTGGCTGATTTCACAATCCGTTCACAAGATGGTTACAAGTCCGGCCGCTCGGTCGCTCAGACTTCCACGCGAGTGGTCAGGAGCGCTTGATCTTGCGCCGGGGGCGAACACCAAACCTGCCCGGTGGTCCTCGTTGGAGGTAATCGAGGCCATCAACGAGGCGCGCCTGTCGCGCTTTCATGCGAAGGCGATCTTTGTCTCGGGGATGGGATTCTTCACCGACGCCTATGACCTCTTCATCATCGGGGTCGCGTCGACGCTGCTGGCCAAGCAGTGGCATCTCAGTGCGACCCAGACGGGGCTGATCAACTCGATGACGCTGTTGGGCGCCTTCCTCGGCGCCTGTGTGCTGGGGCGGCTTGCTGACCTGCTGGGGCGCAAACGGATCGCGGTGTTCGACGCTTCGGTGATGCTGGTGTTCGCGCTGGCCTCGGCGCTCGCGCCGAGCTTCATCTTCCTGGTCGGTTTCCGCTTCCTCCTTGGTTTTGGGGTGGGCGGTGACTACCCCGTCTCCGCGGTCTTGATGAGCGAGTATGCAAATCGCCGGGACCGAGGCCGGCTGGTCGGTCTGGTCTTCGCCATGCAGGCGCTCGGGACCGTGGCCGGATACATCGCGGGGCTGGTGCTTCTATCGGCGGGGGTCGACCACGACCTGCTCTGGCGCATCCTGCTCGGCCTCGGTGC
The DNA here is from genome assembly GCA_963746695.1 of uncultured Solirubrobacterales bacterium. GTDB lineage: Bacteria > Actinomycetota > Thermoleophilia > Solirubrobacterales > Solirubrobacteraceae > Palsa-465. Next base: position 48,891 of record CAVVCP010000028.1, read on the forward strand.
GGTGCCCTCGGCGCTGGTGCTTTACGCCCGGCTGCGGATGCCGGAGTCGCCGCGGTATCTGGCTCAGGTGAAGGGCGACGGCCGCAGCGCCGCCGACGGCGTGCGTCGCTTCTCGGGCGGTCAGGTCGTCGCTACGGGTACGGCCCGAGCCGCCGAGCGGATCAGCCTCAGGCAGTTTTTGTCTGACCGCCGCCTCATGCTCACGCTGCTCGGGACCGCCGGGACCTGGTTCGTGTTCGACTACGCGTACTACGGCAACGCTGTCTCCGCCCCCAAGATCGTCCTCCAGGTGCTCGGCCACGGAGCGACGCTGCAGCAATCGCTGCTGCTCAACCTGCTGATCTTCTCGGTCTTTGCTGTCCCCGGCTACTTCCTAGCGTGCGCATTTATGGACCGAATCGGCCACCGCCGGCTACAGCTGATCGGCTTCCCCGCGATGGGGGCGATGTTCCTGATGATCGCGCTCATCCCGGGCGTGACCAGCGCCACGGTGCCGTTCCTGCTGCTGTTTGGGGGGAGCTACTTCTTCGCCGAATTCGGTCCGAACACGACCACGTTCGTGATGGCCGCGGAGTGCTTCCCAACGTCGGTGCGCACGACAGGCCACGGCCTTTCGGCCGGGATCGCCAAGCTAGGCGCGTTCCTGGGGGTCTACCTGTTCCCTCAGATCAGCAGCGCCTTCGGCCTCGCAGGCGCGCTCAAGTTCGCCGCCGGCATGGCGCTCGTCGGCACGCTCCTCACGCTCGTTCTGCCCGAGCCCTCGCGGCGCAGCCTCGAGGACATCTCGGACGAGGGACGCAGTCGCGGCGAGCTGCAGCACCTGGTGCCGGTCGAGGCTCAGGCCGAGGTGGCCTGAGCGGCGCCGATCACCGCGCTCCGCGACCCACGTCGCGGTTGTTCCGGCATGCCGAGATCGCCATCGGGCGTACGACTGCGGCGCGCTGGAGCTGTTGCCCTACCTGTTCTGGGACGCTGCCGGATCGTGGTCTCCGATCCGTCGCGATCAACCCCGCGGCGAGCGGATCGTCCCACCGGTGCCACGCGCGCACGCGCAGGCGAGATGTGTAAGTCTTGTGAACCCTTTGTGAAAACTCGGGCCTATCGTCGATACCGTTGCCTACGTGCCGGAACCCCGCCATCGATTCCAAGAAGAACTGGCAGCGCTCGAGGGCCAAGCCCTCGACGGGCTCGACCTCGTCATGCAGCAGCTCGACCGCTCGCTCGAGTCGATTTCCTATCAGGACGTCGAGCTCGCCGGGATGGTCGTGGCCGACGATGACCGGATCGACGGCCGCTACCTCGAGGTGCACCAGGGGATTCTGTCGCTGATCGCTCGGCAGGCGCCAGTGGCCGGCGATCTGCGGATCGTCGCCGCGCTGCTGCACGTGATCCGTTGCGTCGAGCGGATGGGGGACCAGTGCGTCACCATCGCCAAGCTCGTCCCCCTGTCCGGCTACGAGGCTCCCAAGGACAAGGACATCCTCGACGCGATCGAGCGGATGGGCCGCCTGGCCCGCTCCCAGGTCTCCCAAGCCAAGCACGCCTTCGTCGGCCGCAACACCGGGCTGGCGCAGGACCTCGTCCGCCAGGACGCCGAGATCAACCGCCTGAACCGAGCGATCTTCAACCGCGCGGTCGAGATCGGCGACGAGCTCGAACTGCGCGAATGGGCCATGTTCATGATCCTGGTCGCGCGGTGTCTGGAGCGGATCGGCGACAACACGGTGGATATCGCCGAGCAGACCGTGTTCGTCGTCACCGGTCTATTCCGCGAGTTCACCGACGCCTCGCAGCCCGGGTAGTGCAGGTGCCGCGGAAGGACCCGCGGCATGTTGAGCACCCGCGACCACCAAATGCGCATCGCTGCTGATTCGCTTCAACGCCAGGCGATCTGAACGACGCGTGCTTGCTTCACGGCCACGCTGATAGCGCACTCCGGCCGGCCTTGTGCAGTCGACAACCTCAGCGTCGCGCTTGTTGGATCCGGAAGCCGGATGGTGGGAGATCAAGCCATCTCGCGCTCTCGCCTCGGACGCCGACGAGCAGTGCAGATCACCGATCCTCCCAATGAGGCTGAGTCGTGGCATCGCTTACCGGGAGACTTCTCCTCCGAGCGCCTGGTCAGCGGAGCGGAAGTCGCGCACTAGTCCGCGCAGAGGCGAAGCCGCCAATGATCCCTTGACGCTGCTGGGGAGCAAAATATAAAGTGCTCAACAGTGGAGCACTTCGTCGAGGCGGAAGGACCTGGGCTCGCGATGCCTGCCGGCATTGATCGGAGCCGGATCGTTGATCTCCTCGTTCGCGAATGGGGGATCGCGGGCGAGGTCCGCGAGCTCGGGAGCTTTGAGGACCGTATCCTCACCGTCGATTCGGGGGGGAACCGATTCGCTGTCAAGATTGTCGATCGTGGCCGGTCACCGGACGTGGAACTCGAGCACGCGGCTATGCGTCGCCTCGCAGCGCCCGACTTCCCATACGACGTGCCCAAGCCGGTGCAGACGACGGGCGAGGACCCGGCGGATCGGACGGAGATCGACGGCGCGATCGCGCGGGTGTTGACCTGGGTTGAGGGCCGCCCACTTAGCGGGGTTCAGCATCTTGATCGAGCGACTCTCGTAGAGCTGGGGCGGCTGACCGCTCACTCGGTCGCGGCGCTCGGCGATCTCGTTGCGCCGACCGCGCCCACCGGCTCGAAGTGGGATCCGCGGCACGCACCCGAGGTCGTGGCCGACCTTGTCGACACCTTCGGCGAGGCCGAGCGGCAAACGCTGATCCGAGCCGTCGAGCCCCTCGACCGGCTTGTTCGCTCTCCATCAGATTCGCTGCCGTGCCAGGCGATCCATTGCGACATCACCGACTTCAACGTCATCGGGCGCGCGGACAACGATGGCGCGGTCACCCCCGCCGGCCTGATCGACTTCGGGGATATCGCGTGGAGCTGGCGCGCGTGTGAGGTGGCAGTGACATGTGAGGCGATCGCCGCTCGCGAGCCATCCGACCCGCTGCCGGCGATGCTCGCCGTGTTGGCCGGATACCGCGAGGTGCAGCACCTCGACGAGCACGAGGTTGACGCGATTTGGCCCTTGGTGCTCGGCCGCGCGGCGGCGTGCGCGGCCCTCAGCACAGCGCACGTGCGGGCGACGCCGAGCCCTTACCTCGAGACGATGTACGCGCTCGACTGGGGCGCGGTGCAAGCCCTCCTCGCGTTGCCCGACGGATTGGCAGCAGCCGCGATTCGATCGGTGTTCGGGTTTGCTGCCGTTCGGAGGAGCCGACCGCTCGCCGACCGGCTGGCGCGTGCTCAGTTCGTCCCGCTCCTCGACGGCGCCGGCCCCGATCGGCTCGTGACCGTCGACCTCGGGATCGCGAGCCCCGGCGTCACCGATGGGACCTGCGAGCACGCCGTCGCCACGGTGGGTGACGTCGCCGCCTCCGACCGCATAGCGGTGGGCCGGTGGGGGGAGATCCGGCTTCCGGCGTCGCCTACGCCGGCAGACGTGCCCCCGGCCACCCTTCATCTTGGGGCGGACATCTTCGCCCCGCCCGGCACGATCGTCCGCGCGCCGTTGCCGGCGGTCGTCGAAGCGCTCGACGCGCGTGAACTGGTCCTCGCTCTTGTGCACGAGGACGAGCTCATCCATCTGCGCATGGCCGGGGTGAGTCCGACGGTCGCGCAGGGACAGGAGCTCGCGGCCGGCGACGAGGTCGGGACCATCGCTGCGCCGGGCGACGGAGCGCCTGCCCACGTTCACGTGCAGCTGTGCACATCCCCGGGCCACCCCGGGCTCGCGGTGCCACGGGAGCACGAGCTCGAGGCGTGGCTGGCGCTGTGCCCGGATCCGTCACCGCTCCTCGGTATCGACGCCGCGGCTCCGGCGCCGACGGAACCGGCCGTACAGCGAAACCGCCGCAGAGCGGTGGTGGCGGGCGCGCAGAAGCTCTATTACGAGCACCCGACGCAGATCGTGCGAGGATGGCGCCAGTACCTGTACGACGCGTACGGCCGGCCGTACGTGGACGTCATCAACAATGTGGCGAGCGTCGGGCACGCGCACCCGAGCATCACGGCAGCTGCCCACCGCCAGCTGCGGCTGCTGAACACGAACTCTCGCTTCCTCTACGAGTCGATGACCGCCTATGCGGAGCGGGTCGTCGCTCTCTTGCCGGATGAGCTCGACACGGTGTTCATGGTCAACTCGGGCAGCGAGGCGTGTGATCTCGCCGTGCAACTCGCGCGGGTCTACACCGAGCGCCGCGACATGATCGCGCTCGCCGGGGCCTACCACGGCTGGACGTCGGCGGTCTACGAGCTCTGCAGTTCGCCGGCCGACAATCCGGGCTGGCGGACATCGATCCCGCCGTTTGTGCACGTCGCCGAGCAGCCCGACCCGTATCGCGGCCGGTTCGGCGCCGATCGCGATCCGTATGTGCGATCGCTCGAGGACGCGTGCCGGGAGGCCGCTGCGAGCGGAGGAGTCGCGGGTTTCATCGCCGAGCCTCTGTTCGGCAACCAGGGCGCGCTCGAGCCCCCGGCGGGTTACCTCCAGGCGGCCTACGCCACGGTGCGCGAGCACGGTGGGGTGTGCATCGCGGACGAGATCCAGGTCGGGTACGCCCGGACGGGCAAGAACTTCTGGGCGTTCGAGCACGAGCACGTGGTGCCCGACATCGTGGTCGCGGCTAAGGCTGCGGGGAACGGGCTTCCGATCGGACTCGTCATTTGCCGGCGGGACATCGCAGAGGCGTTTGGCCGCCGCGCGTCGTTCTTCTCGTCAACCGGCGGCGCACCGGTCACCTGCGAAGTCGGCCTAGCCGTGCTCGACGTGATCCGGGACGAGCGCCTTCAAGAGAACGCCGCGACGGTCGGCGCGCGGCTGAAGGAAGACCTCGAGGCGATCGCGGCGCGGCATCCCATCGTCGGAGCGGTACATGGGCGCGGGCTGTATCTGGGGGTCGATCTCGTCCGCGAGCGCACGACCAAGGAGCCGTGGGCGGGGGCCGCTCACCGAATCTGTGAACGGCTCCGTGGGCTGGGAGTGATCGTGCAGCCGACAGGTGACGCGGGCAACGTACTCAAGGTCAAGCCGCCGCTGTGCATCACCGCGACCGACGCGGGCTACTTCGTGCGGTCGCTCGACAAGGCGCTGACTGAGCTGGAGCAGGTGCTGCTGTGACCCGGTCATTCAACAATCGGACTCGATGCGAGGAGCTATGGCTGACGAGAAGCGCGTGAGCAGTGGGCAGGGCTGGACTGGCGAGAACAAGCTGACCCGGCGCCAGGCGCTTGCCGGCGCCGGGGCCACGGCACTTAGCCTCGGGCTGGCGGCGTGCGGCGGAAGCAGCAGCGCGAGCACCAGCACAGGTGCCAAGACCGTCTCGGGGACACCCCGCCGCGGTGGGAGCCTGCGGGTCGCGGTTGAGGGGAACGGGCTCAAGGACATCATGGACGCCCAGAACGACCTCGCGAAGATCGACCAGGCCCGGCTGGTGACCGGCTGGGAGCCGCTCCTCGAATACGACCGCGAGTTCAAGCTCACCACCACGGGGCTGGCCGAATCGGTGGAGCCGCACGGCGCCATGGCGTACGACATTCGCGTGAGGCAAGGGATCGAGTTCCACAACGGCAAGACCCTCACCGCCGATGACGTGATCTACTCGATGAAGCGCCTGACCAACAAATCACTCGGGCTCGACGGCGGTAGCAGCGTCACCTCGGTCGACCCCAACAACCTCAAGAAGCTCGACAAGTACACGGTCCGCGTTGGCCTCACCCAGCCGGACGTCACGATCCCGGACGGGCTTGGCTCCTACACGTGTACGATCGTGCCGGAGGGCTACACCAACAAAGGTCATTCGTGGCAGGACGGCCAAGTTGGCACCGGGCCGTTTCGGCTCGAGTCGTTCACGCCAGGGCAGCAGTCGGTGCACACGCGCTTTGAGAACTACTGGCAGTCAGGCAAGCCCTACCTCGATCAGGTCACGATCATCGACATCAACGACGCCAATGCCCGGATGAATGGTCTGATCTCCGGACAGGTCGACGCGATCGCTGATGTGCCCTACTCGCAGGCCAAGCTGATCACCGCTCAGCCATCGCTGATCCTGTTCAACAACGAGGGCGGCGGCTGGCTGACTCTGTGCATGCGCGTCGACCAGAAGCCGTTCTCCGACGTCCGCGTGCGCCAGGCATTCCGCCTGATCGCCGATCGCCAACAGATCGTCGAGCAGGCGCTCGCAGGCTTTGGCCGCGTCGCAAATGACATGTATGCGCCGTTCGATCCGGCCTACCTCCAGGTGCCGCAGCGTACGCAGGACCTCGAGCAGGCGAAGTCGCTGCTGAAGGCCGCCGGCTACTCGAATCTGAGCGTAGATCTTCAGACCAGTGAGGTGGCGACCGGACTCAACGAGATGTGTCAGGTGTTCGCTCAGCAGGCGAAGGGTGCGGGCGTGACCGTCAACGTGAAGGTACTCGACGCGACAACTTTCAACAACGGCTTCCAGAAGTGGACGTTCTCACCCGACTTCTGGGGAACCCGGTCTTACCTGCCGCAGGTGGCGCAGAGCGAGTTGAAGGGAGCCCCGTACAACGAGTGCCATTGGCCTCCCGCCGGCTCGAATTTCGCCTCGCTCTATCAGCAGGCGCTGGCCGAACAGGATGAAGCGAAGCGGACCGACATCATGCACACGATGATGCGAGAGGAATTCGAAACCGGCGGCTACATCATCCCGCTGTTCGACAACCTGGTGGACGCCTACTCGAAAAAGGTGGGCGGGTTCCAGAAGAACCGCGGGACGCTGAATCTCGATTACTATGGGCGCCACTTCTCCGACGTCTACTTCGTTTAGCCCAGGCGCCGGGAGTGGACTGAGGTGGGCGCGCCGGCTGGCCCCGAGTGGCCTGGTGAGGCTTGTGCTCGTGCGGGTCGCGCTGGCAGTGCTAACGCTGATCGCGATCTCGATCATCGTCTTTGCCGCCACGCAGATCCTCCCCGGGAACGCGGCGAAAGCGAAGCTCGGGAAACAGGCGACTCCTGCCGCAGTGGCGGCACTTGAACATCAGCTAGGGCTGGGTCGCCCGGCCACGACCCAGTATCTGGACTGGGTCAAGGGCTTGCTCCACGGAAACCTTGGAACCTCGCTCACCTCCGGGCGTCCAATCTCGCAGTCGCTGCCACCGCTGCTCGGGAACTCGGGGTTCCTCGTGTTCGTAGCCGCGGTGATCTCGATCCCGCTGTCGCTCGTTCTCGGTTCACTCGCCGCTCTGCGCCGAGATGGAATCCTCGACGAGATCTCGTCGTTTGCGCAGCGCACTCTCGCGTCGATCCCAGAGTTCGTGATCGGGCTGTTACTCGTCGCGTTGTTCGCCACGAGTGTGTTCAAGCTGCTGCCGGCGATCTCGATCATCCCGCCCGGAGACCCGCCGTGGTCGCACATGGCCGAAATCTGGCTTCCCGCACTGACCCTTGTCCTTGTCGTTACGCCGAACATCGCGCTGATTATGCGAGCTTCGATGGTCGAGGTGCTCGAGTCCGAGTACATCGAGATGGCGCGGCTCAAGGGGGTGCCGGAGCGCCAGATCGTGCTGCGCCACGCGCTCCCGAACGCGCTGGGGCCGGCGTTTCAAGTGATCGCGCTGAACCTGGCGTACCTCGCCGGCGGGATCATCGTCGTCGAGGCGGTGTTCTCCTACTCCGGGATCGGCGGTGCGCTTCGTGACGCGGTGCTGAACCGCGACTTCCCCACCACGCAGGTGATCACGATGATCATTGCGGCGGTGTACGTAGTGACCAACCTTGTCGCCGATCTCGCCACGCTGATGGTCACGCCGCGGCTGAGGACGCGGCTGCGATGAGTGCTACAAGCCTCGATGCGGTCCCAGGTGTGGACATCTCCGAGCAGGTGCCCGCGCGCTCGAAAGGTGTGTGGCGCCGGGCGATGAGCCTGTGGCGAACCCGCGTCGGTCTCGCAATCACGCTGGCACTGGTCGCGATCGCGATCTTCGGCCCACTGCTGGCTCCACACAGCCCAGACCAGTTTGTCGGCACACCCTTCCAGGCTGCCGGTGGAAAGCTGCCGCTGGGTGCCGACCAACTCGGACAGGACGTGTGGTCTCGCTTCCTAGACGGCGGTCGATCGATCCTGATCACCTCAGGGCTCGCGACACTGCTGGGTGTCGGGACGGGGCTCGTGATCGGCCTCTTTGCCGCGCTCTCCGGCGGATGGATCGACGAGGTGCTCTTGCGTTTGACCGACATCCTGCTGGCATTCCCGCAGATTTTCCTGCCGTTGATCGCGATGGCGACCGTTGGACCGAAGGCGTGGCTGATCGTCCTCACCGTCGCGCTGACCACGATGCCGCGAACGGTGCGGGTGATGAGGGGGGCTGCGGCGTCCGTCGTGGAACGTGACTTCATTTCAGCAGCACGCTCGATCGGCGACAGCCGGGCGCGGATCGTGCGCGTCGAGATCCTGCCGAATGTTGTCGGCACGCTTGCCGTCGAGACGACGTTCCGGCTCACCTACGCTATTCAGCTGATCGCGGCTCTCGCCTTCCTCGGCCTGTCGACTAGCGCGAACGCGCCGAACTGGGGCACCATGGTCTCTCAGAACGCAACCGCACTGACGCTCCAGCCGTGGGCGGCGCTGGCCCCGGCAATTGCGATCGGGTTGTTGACCGTGGGGATGGGACTGATCGGCGACGGGCTCGCTCGCGTCACGGCCGGAATTGACCGGGGGCGCTGATCGGTGAGCGACCGGGCGGCGATCGAGGTTCAGGATCTGCGGGTCGAGGTCAGCTCGAGCGCGACCGACATCGTCGACTTGATCAGCCTGTCGATCGCGCCGGGTGAGGTGCTCGGACTGGTCGGCGAGTCGGGCTCGGGCAAGACCACGGTCGGTCTCGCGCTGCTCGGCCACAAGCGTCGCGGCGCGCGTATCGCGGCCGGCCGGATCGCGATCGGCGAGCTCGAGATGCTGAGTCTTCCGGCGCGGAAGCTGCGCGCAGCGCGGGGACGCGTGATCTCCTACGTGCCCCAGGATCCGGCTGCAGCGTTGAACCCCGCGCGCCGGATCGGGACCCAGCTGCTCGAGACGCTCCAGGTGCATGGTTGGGGCGACGGTGACGCCGCCCGGCAGGAGCGCGTCCTCGAGGTGATCGGTGAGGTTTCACTCCCGCAGGATCGCTCGTTCCTGCGGCGCTATCCGCACGAACTGTCAGGCGGCCAGCAGCAGCGGGTGGCGCTCGCGATCGCGTTCGCGTGCCGCCCCTCGGTCGTCGTTCTCGACGAGCCGACGACCGGCCTCGATGTCACTACGCAGGCGCACGTGCTCGGGACGGTGCGTAGGATGACTCAGATCGAGGGGGCGGCGGCGCTGTACGTCTCGCACGATCTGTCGGTGGTGGCGAACTTCGCTGACCGCGTGGCCGTGATGTACGCAGGGCGGCTTGTCGAGCAGGGGCCGACGCGGCAGTTGTTCGAGTCAGCCGCCCATCCGTACACGAGGCTGCTACTGGCAGCAGTCCCGCGGCTCGATGTCGCACGCGAACTCACCGCGATTCCCGGCTACGCTCCGTCCCCCGGCGCTCGGCCGCCTGGCTGTCCGTTCGCAGCGCGCTGCCAACTGCGGATCGATGCGTGCGAGGCGGAGTTGCCGCCGCAGATCGAGCTCGGACCCGGTCACCAGGTCCGCTGCATCCGGAGCGAACAGGCACGGAGGAGTGTTGCAGCGGAAACGCGACCGGCCCGGATCGTCCAAATCGCCGTGCAGTCGCCGGCAGCGATCCAAGTCAGCAACCTGGACGCGCAGTACGGGGGCACACAGGTTGTGCACGACGTCAATCTGGCGGTCGAGCACCGTGAATGCGTTGCGCTCGTGGGCGAGTCGGGCAGCGGAAAGACGACCGTTGCGCGATCGATCTCGGGGCTGCACGCACACTGGCGCGGTCAGGTCCTGCTCAACGGCGAGCCGCTCGACCACGCGGTTGCGCGGCGGTCGCGTGCGGCCAAGCGTCAGATCCAGTACGTCTTCCAGAACCCGTACGGGTCGCTGAATCCGCGGCGCACGGCCGGGCAGGCGATCGCTCGTCCGCTCTCGTTGCTGGACATCGGCGGCCGGGAGGCCCGCCGCCGGGTCGCCGAGATGCTCGAGCGGGTCTCACTGCCGGCGAGCTATTCGGAGAAGTTCCCCGACGAACTGTCCGGCGGCGAGCGCCAGCGGGTCGCGATCGCCAGGGCGCTCATCTGCGAGCCGACGGTTCTGCTCTGCGATGAGGTGACGAGCGCCCTCGATGTATCGGTCCAGGCCGCGATCGTCACCCTGCTCGGGGAGATCCAGCGCGACCTCGGGCTGAGCGTCCTGTTCGTGACCCACAACCTCCCGCTCGTTCGCTCGATCGCGCAGCGAGTTGCCGTGATGCGCGAGGGGCGGATCGTCGAGCTGGGGGCCGTGGGCCAGGTTCTCGAGCACCCGAGCGACGAGTACACCCGCCGATTGATCGCCGACGCGCCCAAGCTCGAGACGGCGGATGCCCCGGGGAAGGTCGTCGCTTGAGACCGATCGTCTGTGCGCACCGCGGGGCGAGCGGAACGCTTCCTGACAACTCTCTGGCAGCGTTCGAGGCGGCGATCGCGTCCGGGTGCGAGGCGATCGAGACCGATCTGAGACGCGCGCCGGACGGTCGGATCGTGCTGGCGCACGATGAGACGGACGCGCATCGCGAGGACGTGGTCGAACTGGCATCTCTGCTTGCGCTCGCTGACGGACGCGTGCGGTTGGACCTGGAGCTCAAAGAGCCGGGACTCGAGCAAGACCTGCTCGCGATGATCGGCGGCGATCGCAGCTCGATCGTGAGCTCGTTCTCCTCCGAGACGCTTCGACGTGTGCGGGAACTGGCGCCGTCGCTCGAGACCGGCTTGATAGTGGAGGCGCTGGCTAGGGGTGACCTCGTGGCGCTTGCAGAGCAGGCCGGCGCGAGAGCGTTGATTGTGGAAGATGCGCTGCTCAGCGCGGATCTGCTCGGAGAAGCGGCGAGCGCGGGCCGCGAGGTGTGGGTCTGGACGGTCAACGATGAGACGCGCCTTGCCGAGCTCCTAGCTGAGCCGCTGCTGGCCGCTGTGATCACCGATGTGCCGGTCCGGGCCCTGGCGATCAGAGAGTCCGTCGAGCAAGGGCTCATGGAGGCACGGCCGTGACGACGAGGCGACCCGCGGTGGCTGCGGTGCTCGAGGACTTCTCGATCGCGCCCTCCACGACCGTCGATCAGATCGTCCAAGCCCTCTCCGAGGCGATCCTGCGCGGGCAACTGGCGCCGGGCACACGCGTGCGCGAGAGCGCCCTCGCCGCCCAGCTGAAGGTATCCCGCAACACCGTGCGGGAGGCGGTGCTGGTCCTCCAGCAGACGCGACTCGTGCAGCATGTGGTGAATCGCGGCACGATCGTCCGACCACTCGAACCGGACGAGGTAGCCGACCTGTATCGCGTGCGCGAGGTGCTCGAGCTGGCGGCGGTCAGATCAGCGACCCGCGCGACCGATCTGTCCGGCGTCAAGACCGCCCTCGATGAATTCGAGGCGGCCGCTGTCTCGGGCGACGTCACGAGGACCGTGGAGCGTGATCTCAACTTCCACGCCTCGCTCGTGGCGCTGCTCGGCAGCGCGCGGCTCGACGCGTACTTCATGATCCTGCGGCGAGAGCTCCGTTACTACTTGGCAGCGATCTCCTCCGCGCATAGAGAGACCGAGGCTCCTCAGGCTCTCGTCGAGCAGCATGCGGTGGTCTACCGGGCCCTGAAGCGAGGCAACACAGACAGGGCACAGCGGCTACTCGGAGCGCACATCCGGCTCAACGCCCGGATGGTGCTCGAGCTTCTCGACGGCAACAGCGAGCAGTGACACGGTCACGGCCGGCCACCGTCGGCGGGGACCTGGGACAGATCCTCGCGCTTCACTATGGCGTGGAGGTGACGCACTTCGAGCGCCTGCCGAGCGAGGTCGACCGCGTCGAGTTCGTCCAGAGCCGGGCCGACGATCGCTTCGTGCTCAAGGTGTCAGTCGGGGAGGGTCTCGAGCCGAAGATCCGCTGGCAGCACGACCTCCTGCGCGCGGCGCACAGTGCCGATGGATTCCAGGTGCCGCACGTCGTGCCCACACTCGACGGGGACGAGCTGCTGGTCCTCGACGACGGCGCTCTGCTCCGCCTCTATCGCTGGCTGGACGGGACGCGGCTGACCGATCTGGAATCGCATTCCCCTACGCTGCTGCACGACTGGGGAAGGGCAACGGCGCACCTGACGAGCGCGCTGAGCGCGATCGCGCCACCCGCGGAGGTCGAGCTTTCGCATCACTGGGAGGTTCTCCGTGCCCGCGAGGCAGTCGATCTGACGATCGCAGCCGTCGAGGACACCGAACGCCGGCGCGGAATCGAGACGCTGATGAGCTGGTTCGACGCCTGGGCTGTCGACGGTGTCGAGCGGCTTCCGAGGAGCGTCGTTCACCAGGACCTGAACGACTTCAACCTTCTGGCCGCGGCCGATCACGCCGGGCGGCTGCGCCTGTCGGGCATCCTCGACTTCTCGGACGCACTACCGACCGCGACCGTTGCCGATCTCGCGGTCGCGGTCGCGTACGCGATGGTGCGCAAGCCCGATCCACTCGTCGCCGCGATGCATGTGGTCGAGGGATACGTGGAACGGAGGACCCTGTCGGAAGTCGAGCTTCGAGCGATCTACCCGCTCGCGGTCGCGCGCCTATGCGTCAACGCCGCGACCTGGAGCAGCCGCACCGCCGATCGCGACCGGTACGGCGCCGAGCGGATGCGGCACACGTGGCCGACGATCGCGAAGCTGGCGACGATTCCTCCGGCGCTTGCCACAGGGGCGATCGCCGACGCGGCCGGCTCTCCTGCCTCACACGGAGCATTGAATGACTGGCTGAGCGAGCGCGCCGGTAGCTTCGCGCGAGTGATCGATCCACCACTCAGAGACGCCGACTTGAGCGTCGGGAGTCCCGTGTTCGACTACGACACCCTGGGCGACGACCCCACCCCGACAATCGCCAGCTTGGCGGAAGCGTGTGCAATTGCAGGACGGCACCTCAGCTCGCGCTTCGCTCGGCTCGTGCCACGGGCGACCCGAACTGGCGAATGGCCGTCGATCCAGCTCGGCGTTGACCTTTGGAGCGCTGAAGATATCCCCGTTCACGCACCGCTCGGCGGCGTGGTTGAGTGCGTCTCCGAGCCCGGGAACCTGCTCGTGCTGCGACACGTCGGCCCGGCCGACAGCCCCTTCTGGTCGCGGTGGATCGGCATGCGAACCGTGCTCTCACCCGGTGCGTCGATCCGCATCGGCGAGGAGATCGGAACTCTGACGCGCCATGGCACAGCGCCCGTCGGGCACATCGTCGTACAGCTGTTCGAGGACCGCGAGCTTGCACTCCTAGCGCCGGAGATTGTGCCGGCGTCGCTGGTGCCCGGATGGCGAGCAGTGAGCCCGGATCCGTCGCCTCTCCTTGGAATCGAGCGGTCAGCTCCCGACGAGTGGGACGGAGCGCGCATCGCGCGCGAGCGCCAACGTCATTTCGCAGCGTCGCAGCGCGCCTACTACGAGCTGCCGATCGATGTCGTACGAGCGCGCGACGTGACGTTCGCTGACCGCGACGGCCGGACATACCTCGACGCGATCAACAACGTCAGCCATGTGGGCCATGCCAATCCGGCGGTGATCCGGGCGACCGAGCGCCAAGCCCGACGTCTGAACACCAATAGCCGTTTCACGTACGCAAGCCTCAGCCATTACGCGAAGCGGCTCGCGGAGTGTCTGCCGGATCCGCTCGAGGTGGTGTTCCTCGTCTGCACCGGTAGCGAGGCGAACGATCTCGCCTTGCGCATCAGCCGGCAAGTGACCGGGCGGCACGACGTGGTGGTGATCGACGGGGCCTACCACGGCAACACGTCGGCGGTCACCTCCATCAGTCCAAACCGCTACGAGGGTCCGGGCGGCAGTGGGACACCGGCCGGGACGCACGAGGTTGTGATGCCCGACCGTTACCGCGGACGCTTTGGCTACGGCGACCCGGACGCCGGATCGAAGTATGCGGCGTACGTTCAAGACCTGATCGCGGAGCTGAACGATTCGAGCGCGTTGCCGGCGGCGTTCATCGCCGAATCGCTCATGGGCACGGCGGGCACGATTGTGCATCCAGATGGTTATCTGCTCGAGGCATTCGAGCATGCCCGCGCTGCGGGCTCGCTTTGCATCGCCGACGAGGTTCAGGTCGGCTTCGGTCGGCTGGGCTCCTCATTCTGGGGCTTCGAGGACCAAGGGGTGATCCCCGACATCGTCACGATGGGCAAACCCATCGGCAACGGCCATCCACTCGCCGCCGTGGTGACGACCCGCGAGATCGCGGACGCATTCGACACGGGGATGAAGTACTTCAACACCTTCGGTGGCAACCCCGTGTCCTGCGAAGTCGGCCTGGCGGTCCTGGACGAGATCCGCGACCGTGGACTTCAAGATCATGCGGCAGAAGTCGGGGCCTACTTCCTCGGTCGCCTTCGCGACCTCCAAAACGCGCATGCCGCGATCGGCGACGTCCGGGGTCGCGGCCTGTACATCGGGATCGATCTGATCAGCGACCCTGTCGCCAAGACGCCCGACGGCGCGCTTGCTCACCGCCTCAGCGAGCAAATGAAGGACGAGGGCATCATCGTGACCCCGACCGGAGCGGGCAACAACGTATTCAAGGTGAAACCTCCAATGGTCTTCAGCCGAACGAACGTGGACCAATTCATCGAAACGCTGGATCGTGTACTGACCGATCGCTGGTAGACGGCGCGGGTTCCCCCGGTGCCACCTCTGACGAGCGTGCTGATCATCGGAGATCCGAGCCCCGCTGACAGTGCTGCTCTCACGAAGCTGCGAGCGTGTGACGATGCCGCCGGAGGCGGCGCCGGGCCCCCTTTTCGACACGACGAGCAGTCGTCCCGGGACGGTGCTAACTCGGTTCGGGCTAGCACGTCATAGCGCTTCGGACGAGGACCACTCGTCTCGCCGCGTGCGGCGGACGGCCGCATCGCCCCGATGATCCGCAAGCCGGCTGGCGTGACGCCCACGTCACCAGCTGCGCCACTGCTTCCGTAAGGCGTCGGACTGCTGCTTCGCGCGGGGGAACGAACGCCCGCAGCACCACGACTCGGCCGTGCCCTGGCACGATCGCTTCCGTCACAGCGGCGTGGTTGTGCCGGCTATCCCTATGCCACGATCTGGATCGTCACGGCCAGCCCGGCCGCGCGATTGCCTTCGCTTCGATCCGAGCGCCGCGCTGGCGCCGTGTGAGCTGGTGCATGTCAGCGGCGCTGCATAGGTAGGCGGCGCCTTCCGGAGCGCTGCCGTCCGGGCCGGTTTCTGCCATCGGCGCGCCCGGCGCGTGGTCGCGGTGCGCGGAGGCCTCTCTGAGGGTCAGCGTCTGGATCCGCTCGGCTTCGCGTCGTTGCGATGCCGGCCGCAGTTCGAGCCGTTTCGTGGCGCTAGAAAGCCCGGCGCTGCACCGACGCCGGGAGATGTGGCCCCAGGCGATCTGCGTGTCCCAGCGTTCTGATACCGCCTCGAACGGGGTGAGGCGCGACTCGCCGCGGGTCCCGAGCTTGATCGGGCCATCGTCCTGCTGGGTGCCGCTGTCCAAGATCCGCCGCGTTCGACACGGAGTTCTCACTCACGGCCTGAGCGTGGCACACCGGTTTTGGACCCGATCTGCGAAAGAGGGCGCCGGGCTAGGATGCGATCCGGCCGGCGAGTGCTGCCGCAACGATGACAATCTCGAATTTGGGATTAGTCGACTTCACCTATCGAGGAAACCGGAAGGCATCATGGACATCGGAATCATCGGAGCGGGACATATCGGCGGGTCGCTGACGCGTCGGCTCGCGGGGCTCGGTCACGACGTGCGAGTGTCGAACTCTCGCGCTCCGGAGACGCTGGCCGATCTGGCCGGTGAGACCGGCGCGACCGCGGTCTGGGCACACGAGGCCGCCACGGATGCCGACCTCGTCATCGTCAGCATCCCGCAGAAGAACGTCGTCGATCTCGCGCCCGGCATCGTCGCTGGAGCGAAGCCGGGCGCGCCGGTCATCGAGACCAATAACTATTATCCGCGCGAGCGAGACGGCCTTATCGCGGCGATCGAGGCCGGCACGCCGGAGAGCGTCTGGGTCTCCGAGCAGCTCGGGGTCCCTGTCTTTAAGGTGTTCAACGGGATCTTCTGGAAGCACCTGCTCGAGGGTGGCCTGCCGCGCGGCAGTGCCGGGCGGATCGCGCTGCCGGTCGCCGGCGACGACGCCGCTGGCAAGCAGATCGTCTTCGACCTCGTCAACGAGCTCGGCTTCGATCCGGTCGACGGCGGGACGCTGGCCGAATCCTGGCGCCAACAGCCGGGCACGCCGGTCTACGGGGCCGACTTAGACGCCGAGGGAGCTATCCGAGCGCTCTCGGCGGCCTCGCCCGAACGCCCAGACGCGTTCCGCGCGGCGGGGTAGGGCGCGTTCCTGGCGGCCCGATGCGACGCCGATCGCACGAATGCGCGTTTACGTTGAATCCAGGCGCGGCAGATGCTGCGCGTCGCCGTCAGCCACCCCGACGCATAGCTCGCTGAATCGACTGGATCGAACGCTCGTCGTCGTCGTCGGTCATCGCCCTGCTCGAGACCAAACGCGCGTCGCCCGTGCCTGGCCCGCGGCACTTCACTGCTGATGCGGCGGGCCGGCTGTGCCTCGGCGAATCGCGAAATCTGCACCTTACGGTCGCGGCCCTGCAATCGGCGAATCGAAGTGTCGTCACCCGCTCGACGGCTCAGCAACGGGAGCAGCCACGCCGAGCGCGGCCATCTGCAAGCGTGCCGAGCAAGCCGACCGTCCAGCATGTGGGGCAGCCCCGCCAGGCCAGCGCCGTGACGGGCAGGAGCGCTAGTGAGATCGGACCAACAACCGCGACCAGGGTGACCGCGAGAACCGCGGCAACAAGGCCGGCCGCGCCTCTGAAGAGATGCTCGCGTACCGAACCGCTCGCTAGCGGCGAGCGCCGGGTGGTCACTGGTTCTAGGGTCGCATCGCACCTTGTGGACATCTCACCCTAATACGCAGTGAGGTCATCCGCGGATCACTCGCGCGCCAGGCGCGCCGGAACATTGCGCCGAGGCCGGCCACACATCACGACGATCCGTGCCCGCCGGCCGCCACCCCCGGGTTCGGCGACCGATGTTCGCGCCGCGAAGCCCTTCGTCGCCGATGCGCTCACCCGGTGTGGGTCGGCGTGAAGGCAGATGCGATCGTGTGAGTCGTCGGTCGTACGTCGCTCTAGAGCGGAGCTGGGTACCCAGCGGGTAGTCGGTCGGCTGGTAGCTTCTCCTCGGTGCGATGATGGCTGTGAGCGAAGATCGGGACCTGCCCGGAGGGACGGTGACGATGCTGTTCACCGACATCGAGGGCTCGACGCGGTTGTTGCACGAGATCGGGGACCTCTACGGGGATGTTCTGGCCGAACACGATCGGCTGCTGAGGTCCGTCTGGTCGGCGCACTGCGGTGTGGTCGTCCACGCTGAGGGCGACGCTTTCTTTGTTGCGTTTGCGGATGTGGAAGCGGCGGTCAATGCGGCCGCCGCAGCTCAGCTGGCGCTCGACGCTAACCGGTGGGCCCATGGCGGCCGGTTGAGGGTCCGGATGGGGGTTCACACCGGAGTCGCCGCGGGTCATCGGGAACGATTACTGGGGTGTCGACGTGCATTATGCTGCGCGGGTGTGCGCGGCCGCGCATGGAGGGCAGGTGCTGTTGAGTGCATCGACCCGCGAGTGCGTGCCGGGCGTTGCGGTGGATGATCTGGGTGAGCACGGTCTCAAGGACTTCGCGGTCGCGCGGCCGCTGTTCCATCTCCGGGTGGGTGGCGCGGGAGCCGATCGGTTCCCGCCTCCGAGGACGCTTGCTCGGGTTCGGACAAACCTTCCTTCGCCGCCAAACCGCCTGATCGGTCGGGAGCGAGAGCTGGAGCGAGATGCGGGAGAGGTTGACCGGCGAAGTCAGGCTGTTGACCGTGACGGGCGTCGGCGGCAGCGGCAAGACGAGACTGGCGCTGGCGTGTGGGTCGGACCTCCTCGAAGCGTTCGAAGACGGCGTGTTTGTGGTCCGGTTGTCATCCGTCGAGGGTGTGGACGAGGTTCCGTTGGCGATTGCGGACGCACTCGGCGCCTCGACCGAGGGCGGCCGTGACGCTGAGACCGCGATCCTCTCCTATCTGGCTAGGCGCGAGCTGCTGCTGGTCGTCGACAACATGGAGCACGTGCTCGCCGCCGGGCCGTTGCTGTCGCGCGTGCTGGAGGTCGCGCCGGGGCTGCGGCTATTGGTGACCAGTCAGGCGCCGCTTCGGGTGGCCTCGGAGGTCGTCATGGCGCTCGCGCCGTTGGAGGTGCCGTCGACCGCGGCGCAGGATGTTGTCGCCTTGGAGCGGGTCCCGGCGGCCGCATTGTTCCTCCAGCGGGCCCGAGCGGCGGACGCTACGTTCGTGCTTGATCCGGGCGATGCTCCTGCCGTGGCGGAGCTGTGCCGACGGCTCGACGGACTGCCGCTGGCGCTCGAGCTCGCCGCGGGACGTGTGCGGATCGGCGGGCCACGGCGGCTGCTCGGGGCCCTCGAGCGCGGGCTCGACGTGCTCGGATCCGGTCCGCAAGATCTGCCGGCACGCCAACGCGGCCTGCGAGCCGCGCTCCAGTACACCGTCTCGCTGCTGGACGAGGACGCGCGACAGCTGCTCGCTGCACTGGGTGTGTTTGCGGGCGCCTGGACGATCGAGCAAACGGAGGCGATGCTCGCCGATGAACTCAACGTGTGGGAGGCGACGGCGACGCTGCTCGACTTCGCCCTGGTCCGGACCCAGGGCGACGGACGCTTGGCGATGCCCGAACCGGTTAGGGCTACGCTCACGCTCTGCTCGTCGAGCAAGGGAAAGAGCCGGATCGTCGTCGACGCCACGCCATGATGCTCGCCGAGGAAGCGCGGGCGATCGATGACGAGTTCTTCTTTGCCACGCCCGCGCTGATCGCTCGAACGCTTGAACTAGCCGACGAATATGGCGCCGCGATTCGCTGGTGCTCCGGTCACGACGTCGACTTGCATCGCAGGCTGGTCGGTGCGCTCGGGATCCCGTACTACCTCGTGAACCGGCTCGCGACGATCGCCGGGGACATTATCGAGCGGGTCGCAATCGCCGGCTGCGACGACACTTCGGCCCGGCTGCACATCGCACATGGGATGGTTCTCGCAAGCAGCGGCGAAGTCGAGGGAGGCGTTCGCGGCCTTTGACAGAGCCGCGGCGTGCAGACGAATGCTCGGCGATCATACGCACGAAGCGATCACGCGCGCGGTGCAGGCACACTTGCTCTATCAGTCGGGGATCGTCGATGACCGCGCCGCCGTTCTGTTGGAAGCGGCGCTGGCGCTTCCAGCGATAGCGCACGACCACCAGCTCCGGGGACTTGCTCGTCGGCGAGCTCGCGCTCCAGCACTTCGTGCACGGGCGGATGGACGAAGCCGACCGGATAATGTCGGCGATTCTCGCGGATGCCCGGCTGGACGGATCGTTCGTCTCTGTGCTCGCGATGGACTGCTGGGGGGACATCGCAATGGCGCGTGGTCAGTTCGCTATCGCAATACACCGCTATTCCCAAGAACTGCGTCGCGCCCGCGCGATGCCGGTCAACGGGTTACTCGTCTGCTCTGGGATCGCGCTGGCATTGGCCGGGCTCGGTGAGGACTGCGCCGCGGTCGAATTGGACGAGGGCGTTGAAGCCAACATCGAGCGAGAGGGTTTCCGCTGGGTGAGCGAGACACTCGAACCCCCAAGCGACACCGATGTTCAGCTCATGGCCGCTGCGCGTGGAAGGCTCGGCACCGGCACAACGGCAGAAGCGCAACGACGAGGGCGCGAACGTGACCGCGATGAAGTGATCGACTTCGCGCTGGCCTTGCGGAGAAGCACGCCCCGATGACGTCCACCGTTTCCCAGTGAGGCACCGGACGCGGCGATACCTCGGCACATCGGGTCGCGTCGGTGCACCGCAGCGGGACGGCGAAAAAGGTGCCTGTTCGCGTCGAGGCGCCGCGCCGAACCAGCTGCTCGACGGCCGTGCCCAATCCGGGGCGCTGCACCCCGGGCCACTCCCGCTCGCGACCGCGCGCCGCTCAGGGATAGTTACGGAGATCGACCTCACGATCGAGATCTTCCTGATGGACGGGCCACTAGCCGGATTCGGCGCACTTGAGCTCGTCGACCCACCACCGACCAGCCGCGGCACCGGCGACGACTAACCGCCGCCCCGCGGCGCACACGGGCCGACGGCCTACCAAAACCCCATACGCGGGACGCGTTGCCGTCCTCGCACGAGCGGACCAAGGCCCACCGGTGCTGCGCTTCGGCGAGAGCGCCACCAGGCAGCGTTGGGGCGAGATGTACGGCCGTAGCCCGCTGACGTGCATCGAACTCGGCCGCCGGCGCTCCCGTGAGGTCAGGAGACTCGAGCAGATCGTCGGTAGTGCAGTCCTGCTTGCCCGTCTACGACCCGCGCTGTGGTCGCGCACCCCCAGACCCGACGCGATTACCGGCGACGAGACCGAACCGCCCGATCTCAATCGCCGACGGACCAGGGAGGACGTGCTACTTCCTGCCGCTCGGACCGCGTGGACACTGATGCCATCGTCGAGGGCAACGCCATGATCAAGCCTGAGGAAAGGTCCCTGGCCAGCGGCCTATGGCTGACGGCGCGCGGGAAGTTCGAGCCATTCCTCGGCATGCGAACGAGCCCGGCCGTGCAGCCTCACGAGCGCGGACAGCCGCTCGACGCTCCTTTGCAGCATCATCGGTTCGCCCAGCCCGCTCGTGCCTGTCGGCATGCGCATCAGCGAGCGCCGCGCTTTCCTCAAGCGCGGCGGCCGTTCGGCTCAGCACCAATGACCGCTGCGCTGCGCTCACCCGTGTACGCCCCACTACGACGCGTTCAGAAGCGCTTCGTGGAAGTTCGACTGCCTCTGGGTCCATAGGTCAGCAATCATGGCACCCCTGTTCCGACTGCCGTGGTCCGCTGTGAGCGCGGGCATCTCACGCTCAACGGCTGCGTCACCGTTTGCGCGGGACCGACAGCGGCTGGGGCAGTATCACCCTCTGCTCCGGGCGCTAGAGGACGGTTGTGGCTCGCGATGCCTGGTCGCGGACGATCGCGGTGCTCGGTGCCTGCGCCTAGGTGGAGTCGCCGGGCTCGTGGCGGATCATTACCGGGTCTCAGCTGGTCGGGGCGATGATCACCGGCTGATGCGTCGGGACGAGACTCCCGCCCGCGGGCTCCTGAGTGACGAGGATTTCGCCGACATGGCGCAGGTCGCCGGGCACGCTGACGTCGGCGGCCCCATGTGCGTTCACGCTGAACAGCGCTCTGGCCGGCGCGGGAGAGCCATCCGTCCGGGCCAGCCATACCTCGTAGATATGGCCTGCCGGTGGTGGGGGGAGGTGGCGGACGATCAGCTCGGCCCGGTCGCCGCTGATTCGCACCTGGGCCGTCCCGGGTGATTGTACTACCCGCGCCTGGAGGACCCGAGAGCTCGAGCCGCTGCCGATCATGCCGGCGGCGAGGATCACGGTCGCTGCCAGCAGGGCGGCGGCGGTCGCCGCCAACGCGAGAGGGTTCCTCGGCACCCGCACCGCGAGAACCCGGCGCCGACGGCGGCCCCGGCCCTGGGCGCCGACGCCGCGCAACATTCGCTGCCGGAGATCGTCGGAGGCCGGGAACGGCGGCGCGGCCATGGGCAACACGTCGACGACGCGCTGAAGCGCGTTGACCTCGTTGCGGCAGACCGGGCAGTCGTTCAGGTGTCGCCGGTATGCCGCTGCTTCCCCGGGCTCCATCGCCCCCAGCGCCCATACCGCCGCGTCGTCGCGATCGTGGAGACACTGGCTGTCGGGGCTCATCGACGACCTCCCGCGCCGCTCGCGGCACCGGCTTGCGCGAGGTCGCCGAGAGCGAGGCGCATCCTGGTCAGGCCTAGCCGCATCCGCCCCTTAACGGTGCCGGCCGGGATGTCGAGCATCTGAGCGATCTCGGTGTGCGTGAACCCGCCGAAGTACGCCAGCTCGATCACCCGACGTTGCTCGGCCGGAAGCTGCTCGAGCGCGCCTCGCACGTGCCTTGCCTCGTCTCGCCGTTCGACTTCATGATCGGTTCGCTCACGCGCGGCGATCCCCCCGGCCGCGGCGTCATCGCTGACATCGCGGCCGGTCTTGGCGGTCTCGTGCCGGAACGAGTCGATCGCCCTGTTGCGGACCGCGCCGAGCACCCAGGAGCGAACGCTTCCCCGTGCTCGGTCAAAGCGCCCGCCGCGCCGCCACAACGACAGGAAGGTGTCCTGAACGATGTCTTCGGCGATCGACTGACGGCCGCACATGCGGTAAGCGAGCGAGAACGCCGCCCCGGAGTAACGGTCGAACACGACCTCGAACGCAACCGCGTCCGCGTCGTCGACGCGCTGCATCAGAGCCTCGTCGGTCAACGCGCGCAGCTCGGCGGCGCGAAGGGCGGCGGGTGTTCGGAGCTTGAGACGCTGGCTATGTCGCGTGGAACGAGGGAGCAGGCGGTCGTCTGCCCGGGGGACCCCCGGGCCGTGTCGGGTCACGGCGGCGATCAGCCCTTATTGATCAGCGGATCGGCGTTCGCCGGCACCTGCGGCTTGGTCAGCGCCGGATCGAACGCGCCGGTGGGCGCGGCCGGCGGGTGCACGAGCAGGCCGATCCCGGCCGCGTGGCGCGCCTCGACCTGCGTGGCCGACCCTGCTGCTGTCAGGATCGCGATGTTCGGGATAGACGGTGCGGTGCGGTTGTACGCGCCGACGCCGACGTTCTCGAGTGGGTACGCGAGCTTCTCGAAGCTCGCCTGATCGCTCACCGGGAACGCGAAGGTGGGCTTCTTCACCTGCGTATCGCCGGCGGCCTTGATCGTGGTCATCAGCGCCTTGACATGCTGGGCTTTCTGATCGCCGAGCATCGCCGCCAGCGATTTCGCTTCGCCGCTCCGGCCGATTGACTTGCCCTGCTGGGTGTAGAAGTCGGTCTCCAGGCACTCGAGCATCAGCGCGTAGTTGGCGATCGCCAGATCGCCGCTCCCCGTGCCGCCGCTTGTACTGGTAGATCTGATACTCGCCACCCCGGTGGCGCCAACGCCCGCCGAGAAGCTGCTCGAACTGCCGCCACACGCGGCGATGAAAGCTCCCAGCGCCGCGGCCGCGGCACCAGAGCCGATCGTTGTACCTGCGACCCTCAGAAACTTCTTGCGCACAAGATCGTCTCGCGCGAGCTCCCGCACCACACCGTCGGTCGCGCGCTCGACCGCCGTTTTCACGGAACCAGTCATCACGTCTCCCTGCCTGGGATTAGCCCGGATCCGTCAGCCCGGGTACACAAGGTGATTCGAGCCGGTCGCGAATCCGGATCACATTCGCGATCCGACACCACCCAGACCCGTCAGAACTCACGAGCCGGGAGCGCGAGCGGCCGGGACCCGACTTTCGCTGCCCGCGCCAAGGGCGCCCGAGGCAGGCAAAAGCGATCGACCCACACCCAAACCCAGACTCGCAGCTCTCCTCTTGGCCCGGCAAGGCGGGGAATCCGTGCCCCGATGAAGTACCGAGCCGCACGCCGGTCGGCGTAAGGACACGCAACTGGCGCCCGATCGGCTCGGGTCGATCGTACAGACCGAGGCACGCCACGCGGCCGCGCTCGCGCTGCTGACCGGCGATGCGATCGCGCCGTCGGGCGCGTTCGGCAAGCCGCTGTCAAAGGCCCAGGTGCTGGCCAAGGCCGGGTCGCTGATCAAGCATTAGCCACACGCCTGGACGCGAGGTTCGCCACGGGCATACGCGGCCGTGACGAGCCGCGTTTCCATCGTGGCGTTGCCGCGGTTGCGACCACGATGCGACGGTCCTGCTCTCCCGGAAAGTGATCCGCCCGGCGCTCGAGCTCGAAGTACTGGGTGTCGGAGAAAACTCGATTGATCGGAAAGACCAACCATGCTCGGACTTGACAACCCTATCCACCTGGCGTTCATCCTGATCCTGCTGCTGCTGGTGTTCGAAGCCAAGCGGCTGCCGGAGATGGGCCGCTCACTCGGGTCAGGGCTGCGCGGCTTCAAGGAATCGATCAGCGGCGACGAGCCCCCATCGATGCTCGCCGAGCGCATGCCGGCGTCGTTCCCGCACGTCTCGACGACGGAGCCGGACCACGTTCCGGTCGCGCCGGCTGAGCGCGAGCCCGCTGGGACAGCCGTCTAGCCGCCGGGCCTGAGCTACCTGATGCAGATGCCGAATGCCATCGCGCCGCTTCGCTGGCGGCCGATCGGTCATGCCGATCAGCTCAGTGTCGTCGATCATCTCGACGAGCTGCGCACCCGTTTGATCGTGTCGCTGCTCGCGGTCGCGGTCACGTTCGGGATCTGCTTCTGGCAGAACAACGAGCTGCTGCACGTGATCAACGCGCCGCTGGCGCACCAGACCCAGCAGCAGGTTCGCGCCGGGCACGGACCGCTCGGCGCGACCTACAGCGTCCAGCAGAGCACTCGCGACGTCGCCAAGCAGCTCGACACCGTGGCCGGCGTGCTCAGCGCACAGAGCGAGGCCCCGGCCGTGACGGCCACGCTGGCGCAGGTGCGGCAAAGCCTCCAGCGCGACGTGTCGCGGCTGTCGGCCGCCCCGACCGGCGACAAGCCTGTGACACTCGGGATCGGCGAGCCGTTCACCACGACGGTCACGGTGACGCTGATCTTCGCGCTGATCCTGTCGCTGCCGGTGATCCTGCTTCAGGTCTATGGGTTCCTGATGCCGGCATTCGACCCGGCCCACCGCCGGCGCATGTTGCCGGTGACTGCCGCGATCCCGGTGCTGTTCGCGGCCGGTGTCGCGTTCGGCTACACCGTCGTTCTGCCCGCGGCGCTGCATTTCCTTCAGAACTTCAGCAGCGGCGAGTTCAACGTCCTCGTCCAAGCCAGCCAGTACTACAAATTCGCCGCGACCACGCTGCTGGCAATGGGGCTGCTGTTCCAGATCCCGGTCGCGATCATCGCCGTCACCCGAGCCGGCGTCGTCACTCCGCGCCAGCTACGACACAACCGTCGCTACGCCATCCTCGCCTGCGGCCTGGTCGCCGCTGTCCTTCCCGGCGACGCGATCTCGATGCTGCTCGAGACCCTGCCGCTCTACCTGCTGTTCGAGGCCAGCGTGCTCATCGCCTCGATCGACGACCGTCGCCAGCGAGCCCGAGCAGCTCGCGCTCACGACCTCGACGCGGCGGAACCCGGTCTCTAGCCCCCGGGCGTCGGTTTGATCCAAACCGCGCGCCGGTCCGAAGTCATTAGTAGACGCGAACACCGCGTGAAAACAAACATGACCCCAGCGGTCCGAAAAGGAGCATGCAGCCCATGGATGAAATGAACCTCGAAGCGATCAACCTCGAAGCGGTCGACGTCGACGGCGCGATCCGAGAAGGCGCCGAGGAAGTCGGCGGCGATACCCGCATGAGCTTCCTGCGCAAAGGCGCCCTCGCCGGCGGAGCCGCGCTCAGCGGCGGAGCCATCCTCGCCGCGCTCGTCCCGGACGTCGCGCTGGCCAGCGGCCGCCCGCCCGCGAGCTTCGGCAAGGGCGACATCGGGATCCTGAACTTCGCGCTCACGCTCGAATACCTCGAGCGCGCCTTCTACAACGAGGCCACCAGCAAGGGCGCGATCACCGACCCCAAGACGGCCACGTTCCTCAAGGTCGTCACGCACGACGAGCGCAAGCACGTCGCGTTCCTCAAAAAGGCGCTCGGCAAGCACGCCGTCAAGGAGCCGAAGTTCAACTTCCACGGCACCACCGCCAACCAGGCGACCTTCCAACAAACCGCGTACGTGCTCGAGAACACCGGCGTGCACGCCTACCTCGGACAGGCCGGAAACATCAAGGACGCCAAGATCCTGCTCGCGGCCGCGTCGATCGTGACCATCGAAGCACGCCACTCCGGCGCGATCGGATCGATCATCAACAAGGCAATCAACCCCAACGGCGCGTTCGACAACGGCCTCCCCGCCAGCGCCATCCTCAAAGCGGTCACCGGCACACACTTCATCGTCTAACCGGGGGGGCGCAACACCCTGGGCTGGGGACTCGCCAGAACCGAGTCCACGCGCTCTCGGACGGCCTCGCTATCCGTCCGAGAGCGCACCGCCCCACCGCGAGGCGCTCTCCCGCAACCCACGCGCCTCACCCATCCACAGCCCCTGCCAGCCACAAAGCTACGATCACGGCTCGGAACGAGATTGAACGCTCACGCCACTCGGCGGCCGCTGTCCTCCGTATGTAACGTCTCACGCGAGGATGTCCGCTCACCGCGAGCCGCTGTGATCGACCACAGCACCGGCCCGTCCACAAGGGAGCGCTCGCGAGGTGCTCCAGAACACCGCCGGCAGCACGAACAAATCCCAGCTCAAGACATGCAAGCGCGGTCGCGAACCTCCGCAGCGCGAATGCCATTCGCATAGGCATCGCGGAAGCCAGGCGCCCCTCGATGCCAATGTCGAGATCGACGAGATACAAGCGCTCGGGCACGATGCCGGCCCACTGATCCTCTCGGAAAGAGCGGAAGAGTTGTTCCTCGCTGAGCAACGCGAAGGAACCGTGCCGACACCAAAGCCGGTCTCGAGCGTCCGGCGGCCCCGCACCTCGTATTCGCCAACCTCGAGACTTCGACGGCCGACGCGCGCATATGCAATCGCCTGATTCCGCGCGCCGTCACCTGCGCCCTGCTCTCGGCGACGAGCGCGGCTCCCAGTGGGTCGGTCCTCACGATCGCATTGGGCTGCCGGTCGGCGCACAAGCGGACGAGCACGGCGACATCTGGATCACGCGCCTGCCCTCTCCGGCACGATCCTATGCGACGAAAGGACTCGCCGGTGGGTTACTGCCGGCGTTTCATTGGCAGCATCGGAGCGATCGCTATCGTCGGCGACGGCGCTGACCATCCCCATGCCGGCGATGCGCGCTCAGGCCCGGCGGGCGCCGAAGCCGAGGCGACCTCGGCGCGTGGGCGCGGCATTCGCGGCTCGCTCGGCCCGCGGCGAGCGACGCTCATCCGAGCCCGCTCCGCGTCGGCCTGCGCCGCTCGCGGCCTTCATGTCGGCGAGGATCGCGCCTTCGGCACGTGAGGCCACGATCGGCACTGCGAGCCCGGCGACATGGACGTGTGTTCGCCGTCCGCGACCACGCCCTTCCTCGATCGGCAGTACCGCCACGATGTCGTCCGCTCGCACGAACCGCCCGTAGCCGAGCGGCACCATGCCGATGTCGGTGGCTCGCATAACGTCTTCCTCGTGCATGTACATATTCTAGCGAACGTGTGTTCGATTCAGCGCTCAGCAGACAGCGTTCTCACCCGTGTCGGGTCGATCGCCGGAAAGCCGAAGCACACGAAAAGCGCGGTGATAACGATCTCTCACCGGAGCATCAGCGCGACCCGCCGGACCGCGCGCTCATGCAGATCGCGGTTCCAAAAGGGTGGTTGCCGCGGTCGCGCACTTCTGATCCACCCGGCTCGCTAGCGATCTTGCAAACACCGGGCACGTGCACGGGTGCGCAATTGGCGACGAGCGCGACTTTTGCGAAGTGCGGGCCCGACACGTGCGTTCGTGTTCGCGCGGGTGTTCGCTGCTGACGGCAGCGAACGGCGGGTCGCCAACGGCATCGGCCTGTTCGCCAATTCTGAGATCAGCCGGGTCTGGGCGTTAGTTGATGTCGCGCCGGGCGGTTAGGGCGATGCCGACGGCGGCGAGCGCGACGGCCCAGACGATCAGGATGACGGCGCCGGCGCCGGGCGAGAGCAGATGCTGGGTCTTGAGGCCCATCATCGCGTCCGAGGCGCGTGTCGGCGTGAACCGCCCCACGGAAGGCGCGAGGCCGAACAGGAGGCTGTCGACGACGAACCCCCAGGCGAGAAGGGTGATGACGGCACCGACCTGGTTGTGAATGATCGCGCCGAGGCCGGCGCCGATCGCGCCCCACAGCGCCACGCCGGCGAGCCCTCCAAGTGTGAGCAGCACGATGTCGCTGCTGTTGAGTGCGACGGTGATGCCACGCCCGTCGAGGATTGCGTAGCCGATCGCCCAGCCGATCGCCTCGCCGATGACCCCGAACGCGATGCCCGCTAGCGCGCCGGCGATCACCTTGGCGCTGAGGACGCGTGAGCGCGCCGGGTTGAATAAGACCGTTGGGCGGATCGTGCCGTAGCGGTATTCGCTGGTCACGAGCAGCGCGCCCGCGAGCGCCGAGAACACGCCTGCGAGGCTGCCGAGGCTCAGGAACGAGCGCTGGTCCTCCTTGGTCACCAGTCCGCTTGGGTGGCTGAGCAACCCGGTCAGCAGCGTGAACAGCAGGATCAGCGCGATCATCCCGAGGATCAGCCCGATCGTGGTTCGGGTTGAGCGAATCTTCAGCAGCTCGGCTCTGGTCTGCGCGATCATGCCGGCGCCGCCGTCGTCAGTTGCAGGAATATCTCCTCCAGCGAGCCGCCGTCAGTCACCAGCTCGTGAACGGGGACGCCGGCGGCGAATGCGATCTCACCAACCCGCTCGCTCGATGCTCCTTGCACGAGCAACGAATGGTCGGCACCGGTCGTGACCTGTAGATCGTTGCTGTGCAGTGCGGCCGTGAGCCGCTGCGGGTTGGCGCTACGAACGCGGACCGCACCGCCGGCCCGGGCGGTCAGCTCTGCCAGCGGCGACTCGACCACGAGCCGCCCGCGGCTGATGATCAGCACCTGATCGACGGTTTGCGCGACCTCCGCCAGCACGTGGCTTGAGACGAGCACTGTGCGACCCTCCGACGCCAGTCGACGCAGGAAGTCACGTAGCCAGCGCACTCCCTCCGGGTCAAGCCCGTTGGCCGGCTCATCGAGGATCAGCAACTCCGGATCGCCAAGCAGCGCCGCCGCGAGTCCGAGTCGCTGGCGCATCCCCAGCGAGTACCCCTTCACGCGCCGGCGGGCCGCCTCGCTGAGCTCCACCAAGCTCAGCACCTCATCGACGCGCGAGTCAGGAACATCGACGGCCTGCCCGAGCATCCGCAGGTGATCGCGGCCTGAGCGACCGGGGTGAAAATCGGTCGCCTCCAACACAGCGCCGATCCGCAGTGCAGGACGCTCAAGCTCGGCGTAGAGGCCGTCGAACACGAGCGCCCGCCCGCTCGTCGGCGACGCCAGGCCCAGGACCATCCGAAGCGTTGTCGTCTTACCGGCCCCGTTTGGTCCAAGGAAGCCCGTGATCGTCCCCGCTTCCAGCACGAACGACAGATCCGTGACCGCCATAACCTCGCCAAAGCGCTTGGTCAGCGACTCGGCTTTGACGACCGCTGTCACCTGCGGCCCCGTGTCGGGTCAGGTTGAGCGAACGCGGATGCGCCCAGACGTTGCCGTGCGGCCGCGCGATCGACGCCGAGCGCGCCCAGCAGCACCGCCGCGGGATCTGGTGGTTGGAGAGCGAGGATCTGGGCCAGCACCTCGGGGCCGGTGACCTGGAGCTTCCGATGACCCTTGGGCTTGTACGCTTCCTCCAGCACTTTCTTTGCTGCGGGCGTCATGCGGAAGCGATCTTTTTTCGCGACGTCTCTGATCCTCGGCTTCTTCGGCACGGCGCGCATCGGCAGCGCGGGAGCGTCGGCGCCGGAACCCAGGCCCAGGGCGGCCAGGGCTTCGCGATCGAGCGAGTCGAGGGCCTGGCGAGCTTGCGGCAGGCTCACGCCCAGCACGGCTTCGACCGAGGGATCTTCAAACAATGCGAGCAGGATGTGATCGGTGCCAGTTCGGCGATCACCTCGGCGACGAGCCTCCTCACTGGCCTGCAGGTAGACGGCCCAGGCGTGAAGCGTCTCTGGCGCAGCGGATTCGGTGGTCATGACGACTCCTTGTTGTATTTGGTGTGCACGGATTGGCGGGTGACGCCCAAGGCGTCTCCGATCTGCTGCCACGACCAGCCCTTTTCCCGGGCCGACCTGACGTGGTCCGCTTCGACCCGCTCAGCCAGGCGATGGAGCGCCAACGAGGCGCGGAGCCCCAGCAACGGGTCGTCGGACGCGATCGCGGAGGCGATGTCTTCAGTGTTCATGGCCGTCAGTCTAGACTGACAACGGATCGTTTGTCAACCCAAACTGACGCTGCCTGATCAGCGGGAACGACAAGTGTGTCCACATTTTTTTGCGCCTTCCCGGGGCTGCAGGCGCGCGGCTGGTATCAGGCGATCCGCGAGAGCCTGGCGCGCTACGACGGGAGCGGCCAGCACCCGGTGATCGCCGACGAGGAGTCCCCGCAGGAGATCGTGCCGACCTTTGACGACCGGTACAGCAGGCTGTCGGAGATCCTGCCGCTATTTGCCAAGGTCCAGGTCGACGGCCCGATGGACGGACCGCTGCTGTCGATCAGCTCCAATGGCGTCATGCAACCGGCGCGCTTCCGGGCGCAGTCGACGTCGACGCTCACCCAGCTGCTGCACGCCGGCGGCATCACGTCTTTCGCCAGAAGCAGCGGACCGAGCTGTTTACTACCGAGCCGGCTCGGCCGGCGGCGGGATAGGCGGTCCCGTTTCGGCGACGACAGTTGCTCCTACTTCCGGTCCCGGGACCGAGTACATCGTCGCCGATTACACATCACCGACCCCCTTCTCCGCCGAGCTCTACATCGATGGCGGCGGCGGCTTCATACCGCTATCGCGGATCAAGTTCGGCGCCGGAACTGGTAAGACGATCGCGTGGCTCGGGTACGGGACCCTGCTCCGCTACCAGATCAACTTCCCGCCCAGCGTGTCGCTCTGCCTGCACCGGATCAGCGTCGGAACGCTCTCGGGGTGACGCAGCGGCGCAGCGACGCTCGCTACCGGGAGTCAAACACCGATTCCACGGCGACAACCGCGTCCGGCACTCCGTGCCCCGGGTATCGCCGTCCAGATCGAGGACCGGCTGGGACTACCAGGGCGTGGCTTTCCACGCCTTCCGCAAGGCGTGCGGGTCCCTGCTGGTCGCCCCAGGGCAAGAACCTCAAGCAGGCTCGGAGCGCGCGTTGCGCGCGTCGCCGGCACTTGCGCTATCGATACCGACGGCGCGGGCGCGCGTCGAACATCAAGCGCGGCCAGGGACGGGCACGCCCAGAAACGGCGAGCGACGTAACGATCTCGCGCCGTTTACCACACGCCGAATCGTCGCCCTCGCCCGCAGGGCCACAAATTGAGGAGCGCGGGCCGCCCCCGGCTGACGCGCTCCCCCACTTCGAATCTGACCTTCGACTATTCCTCGGCCTCGTCGTTCACCTTGCCAAATGTGCCCTCGTGTATGTGCGACTCGGCCTGCTGGCCCCTGGCGAAACTGCCGAGCTTGACGTCCTCGGGAAACTCCTCGGGGTCGTCCTGCCCGGTCCCGAAAGCGCCCACCGTCTTCTCCGGGACGAAGTCCTCAGGGTTGTTCTGGCCTTCGGCAAACCCACCGCCCGTCACTCCGAAGGGACGGGCCGGGTGCGTCCCGTGGCGATTGCTACTCACATCGTCTCCTCGTCTTAGCGGATGAAAGCTGGACGCAGCTTAACGCCGCGGTCAGCGCCTGGCTAGGCCGCTGACCGCCTGATTACGCGGACCGTAAGACTGTTCCGAAACGTAAGAAACGGATCAGAATTCGCGTCGTTCCAGATTTGCAAGGATCGGGGCTGGGTAGCGCCGGGATGTCCTGAAGTAGTCGTGGGTAGGGACGGCCGGGCCGCTCGCGGCGTCAAGCACGCTGGAGGTCTACATGCTCAAGTCATTTCGCCTGCGCCGTCCGTCGGCGCCGTTGGTCATCTCGATTGTCGCGCTGTTCTTCGCCTTCGGGGGGATCAGCTACGCCGCTTTCACGATCCCGAACAACTCGGTTGGGACCAAGCAGATCCGCAACAACGCCGTGACGTATCAGAAGATCGCGCCGGGGACGATCGGCTCGGCCCGGATCAACCAGGGCCTGGTCCAGACCCGCGTGACCGGCACGTGCGAGGGAACGAACGGGGCGATCGGACAGGTCACGCAGTCCGGCCACGTTGTCTGTAACCCGAGCGCTTCGCAGCAGTTCGGCAGCTCGTCGACGGGAACGGCAGTGACGGGAACGTCGACGAACGTGGCCAGCCGGTCGCTGGGAGCAGGGAGCTACCTGCTGCTCGGCGACGCCTACGCGAACAACAGCGGCGTCAGCAACTCGACGTTCACCTGCACACTGTCCGTGCCGAGCGGCTCGAGCCAGGCGCGGACGGTGACCGTACCCGCGGGGCACCAGGTCGTCCTCCCGATCAACCTCGCCTCGACGGTGCCGAGCGCCGGCGCGACGTCGACGCTCGCCTGCACGCAGACCGGCGGCACAGTCACGGTCGACGGGCAGATCAACGCGATCCAGACCGCGAGCAACAGCTAACGCCAGTCCCCGGCCTGACCCCGGCCCCGCGCGCTGCCGGGGCCGGGTCACGGCCCGTAACGGCCCTCCGATTCCATGGCGACAGCCAGTCCGGCAGCACGTCCGCGAACCCAGGGGCGTCAGGACCGCAGGCTGAACGGCGGGTAGCGGTCGGTGATCAGTAGGAACGCGTACGCCGCGACGCGGTTGTGCCAACGGAACACGCCCTCGATGAAGTCGAACAGCGACCGCGGGTAGCGACCCGTGAAGACGATCGCGAACCAGGCGAAGATCGCGGCGAGCAACGCGCCGATCGTGAGAAAGAACAACACGATGTAGTGGGGGATCGCGAGCAGCCACTTGACGAGCGGCAGGCCCTGGCTGAGGTCGCGTTCGGCGTTGGGATAGGCAAAGTTGAGGTGGACGGCCTGCTCCTCATCGGTGGACGGGTATTGGTCGTCCATCAGGGCGAAGTAAACGGCGATCCGGTTGGTGAAGCGGGTCAGCTGCAGGTTCCAGTCGTACCACCAGCGCGGATACTTCTTGCGAAACAGCAGCATCAGCAGCACGGGGATGACCAGGATCCCGATGCCGCCGCCGGCGTAGCGGGCGCCGCTGCCTCCCGCATTGGCGCCGAAGCTGCCGCCCTCGAGGGTTGCGGCGAGGATCGCGATCGGGATGATCGTGAAGATCCGCAAGGCCGTGCTGACGCGGTTGAGGCTGCGGTCGGGATAGTCGACCGAGAAGGTGAGCGGGTAGTCGTGGCCACCGCCCGGCGGCACCCCCCGCCCGGCGGCGATGCGGGCGTCTGTCCTGAACTTTCCATGAGCGTCCCTTCTGTCGGGTGTACGGCGTACACTCTGCTACGGAATATAGGTGTACGGTGTACACTTGTCAAGCGCGATGATCGAGAAGACGAACACCGGCCGGACCCGCCTGAGCAGACCGTTCGTGCTCCAGGCGGCCGTCGCGCTCGCCGACGAGGACGGGCTTGACGGGTTCAGCATGCGCCGGCTCGCGCAAGAGCTCGGCGTCGTACCGATGGCGCTCTACAAGCACGTGGCGAACAAGGATGAGCTCCTGGACGGCATGGTCGACATCGTCTTCGGCGAGATCGAATCTCCCCCGATCGACGACGACTGGAAGTCGGCAATGCGACGCCGGGCGATCTCCGCGCGCGACGCGCTCAAGCGTCACGGCTGGGCGATCGGGCTGATGGAAACGCGGAACCCCGGGCCGGCCAACCTACGAAACCACAACGCGGTGATGGGCTGCCTGCGCGAAGCGGGGTTCCCGTTCGAGACTGCGATCCACGCCTACTCCGTCCAGGACGCCTACATCTACGGCTTCGCGCTGCAGGAGAAAACACTCGGCTTCCAAACACCCGGCGACGCCGGGGAAGCCGCGAACAGAAGGGCGCAGGCGATCGGCGCGCTCAGCGACTACCCATATCTCGCCGAGATCGCAGCGAAGCTCCCCCAGTCCGGATACGACAACGCCGTCGAGTTCGCCTGGGGGCTCGACCTTATCCTCGACGGCCTCGACCGCCGCCGCACGCCCCGACCCAGTTGCTGACGTCAGCGCCACGCACCGGGGTACTCCGTCAGCGAATCCCGCGAGGCTCGAGCACGATCACCGGGATCGTGCGACCGGTGGCGCGTGACTGATACGCGTCATAGCCGTTGTAGTTGTCGTTGACGCGCTCCCACAGCTCGACGCGCTCGGGGCCATCGACGACACGCGCTCGCACTGGCATCCTGACGCCGCCAACCTCGATCGCGATGTCTTCGGGATGGCCACGGAGGTTGTGGTACCACGCAGGGTGGTGCTCGGCGCCCGCCTTGGATGCGACGACGATGAAGGCGTCGCCATAAGGGGTGTAGAGCAGCGGAGTCGTCCGCGGTTCTCCGGACCGGGCGCCACGGGTGTGCAGCAGCAGGATCGGCTGCCCCAGGGCGACCTTCAGCCGGCCGTGCGAGAGCGGCATGAGCCGGCGGTCGATTACCGGGAAGACGTTGACGAAGAGCCAGCCGCCGAGCCGTGACCTGGCCACGGCCTGCAGGACCTTGTCGATACCGGTCTTGTCCTGCTGTCGCCGGTAGCCTGTCGCGCGGAATTGGGCTTGGGGGGGTGTCATGTCGATCA
Organism: uncultured Solirubrobacterales bacterium; assembly: GCA_963746695.1. Taxonomy (GTDB): domain Bacteria; phylum Actinomycetota; class Thermoleophilia; order Solirubrobacterales; family Solirubrobacteraceae; genus Palsa-465. The sequence goes on from CAVVCP010000028.1 coordinate 83,529, forward strand.
CTGTCCCTCAGTCACGCCAGTCTGCCACGCCCGCGGATGCGGGCTCGGTCGGCGCCGCGAAGCCGGGGGGGCGAAGACCACCGCTCGGATAGCATCTGTTGTGCGAGCCAGCGACCTTCCCAGCGGACATGAGGGCGAACGGGTGAACAGCGCAACTGATCATGATGCCGATATCCGGGCTCGGGTCCAGGAGCACTGGGAGGCCTCCGAAAGCGGGGACGTCGACGCCGAGCACGCGATGTACGCCGACGACGCGATCCTGGACTACCCGCAGTCCGGCGAGCGCTTCAGAGGTCGGTCAAACATCAAAGCGCAACGCGGCGGGCACCCGGCCGAACGCCACTTCACCGTCCGCCGGATCCTGGGCAGCGGCGACCTCTGGGTGAGCGAGTGCGTGATCACCTATGACGGCGTGCCCACGAACTCGGTCAGCGTCATGGAGATCACCGACGGTCTCGTCACGCACGAGACCCAGTACTTCGCCGACCCCTTCCCCGCGTCGCCCGGACGCGCGGCACTGGCTGAGTCGATTCCGGCCGGCGACCAATAAGCCGATGCAGGTGGTCTGAGCCGTCAGCTTCGGTCCGGGGTCAGCCGGCCCGGGGCGCGCGCTCGCGCAAGTCGGGTGCGAGATGATCTGAGCGTGGTGACGGGCCGCCCCTCCGCTCCGGGTTCGCTGCTCTGGTGGACTGCACGAGACCTCGCGTCGGCCATCCGCCGGCGAGAGCTGTCGGCGCGCGAGGTTGTCGGTTGGCATCTGGATCGGATCGCTGCGGTCAACCCGCGGATCAATGCGGTGGTCAGCCTGCGGCCGGAGGAGGCGCTCGCCGAGGCGGATGCGGCGGACCATCGCGCCGCTGCCGGCGAGCCGGTCGGCCCGTTGCATGGATTGCCGATCGCCATCAAGGACCTCGAGGACACTGCCGGGATCAGGACGACCTACGGGTCGACGATGTTCGCCGATCATGTGCCGGCGGTCGACGGCCTGCTCGTCCGGCGTCTGCGCGCCGCGGGCGCAATCGTGGTGGGCAAGACCAACACCCCCGAGTTCGGGGTCGGCTCGCATACGTTCAACGAGGTATTCGGCCCCACGCGCAATCCGTGGGCGCTCGACCGCTCGGCCGGGGGAAGCAGTGGCGGCGCGGGGGCGGCGCTGGCGGCCGGCCTCCTGCCGATCGCCGACGGTTCTGACCACGGAGGCAGCATCCGCAATCCGGCGTCGTTCAACAACGTGGTCGGCCTGCGCCCGACGCCGGGGCTCGTGCCGAGCAGCGGCGCGGGCGACGGCTGGGACCCCGCTGCGGTGCTCGGGCCGATGGCGCGGACGGTCGGCGACCTCGCGTTGATGCTCGCCGCGATTAGCGGACCCGACCCCCGTTCGCCGCTGTCATTCGGAGATCCCGCCGAGTTTCGCAGCGACCTCCGCGGCGAACTGGCCGGCGTGCGGATCGCCTGGTGCCCTGACCTCGGCGGGCTACCGATCGAGCCCGCGGTCCTGCGGGTGCTCGGCCAGGCCCGCGACCGGCTGACCGCTCTGGGGTGCTTCGTCGAGGACGTAGCGCTCGACCTGAGTCGCGCCGACGAAGCGTTCGAGACGCTGCGGGCGTTGGGATTGGCACGAGCGTTCGGCGACAGCCTGCCGGCGTTGCGCGAGACCGCGAAGGACACCCTCATCTGGAACGTCGAGCGCGGTCTCGCGCTCGACGTTCCGACGATCGCGCGAGCGCTGACCACGCGCACGGAGGTATTCACGATGTTCGCCGAGGTCCTCGATCGGTTCGACGTACTCGCGGCGCCGTCGGCGCAGGTCGTGCCGTTCCCGATCGAACAGGAGTACCCGGTGGAGGTCGCCGGCGTCACCATGCCCCACTACCTGGGCTGGATGCGGGTCTGCTCGCGGATCACCCTGTCGGCCCACCCAGTCGCGGCCGTTCCGGCCGGATTCACCGAACGACGGGCTACCGGTCGGACTTCAGCTGGTCGGCCGCTACCGCGCCGACCTCCGACTGCTCGAGCACGCCGCAGCGTGGGAGGCCGCTAGCGCCCTGACCGACCAGCACCCAACACTGGACTGACCCACCGGAAGGGTGCAGCGTCAATGTGCCCGACGAGCTAGCGGTCGTCGGCGCCGCGCGCGACCTGTTCGCCGGCGCGGAACTCCTGCAAACGCGACTCGTAGCGATCGATGGCCACGTCGTAGGCGACGTTGCCGAGCGGCAGGCGGAACGGCGGGTCATCGCGGCCGAGCGTGTCGAGCAGCGCCTGGGCGGCGAGGTCGGGGTTGCCCGGCTGGGAGCCGTTGTTCTCCTCTTGCTGGGAAGAGCGGCGCTCGGCGATCGCCTCGATCCCCTGATAGGCGTCGATGGGCTCGGCGCGTTCCATCGAGGAGCCCGCCCAGTCGGTGCGAAAGCCGCTCGGCTCGACCATCAGCACCTTGATCCCGAACGGCTCGACCTCTTGGCGCAGCGACTCCGAGAAGCCCTCCAGCGCCCATTTGCTCGCGTGGTAGATGCCGGTGAGCGGGAACGCGGCCAGCCCGCCGATCGAAGAGACCTGCACGATCCACCCCGAGCCCTGCTCGCGCAGGATCGGCAGCGCGGCCTGTGTCACCCACAGCGCCCCAAAGAGATTGACCTCGATCTGCATGCGCGCTTGCTTCTCGGTGAGCTCCTCGATGGCGCCCGAGACGCCGTAGCCCGCGTTGTTGACGACGACATCAAGACGCCCGAAATGGTCGTGGGCCTGTCTGACGGCCGCGAACGCGGCGTCGTGATCGGTGACGTCGAGCTTGATCGGCAGGATCGCGTCGCCGTGCTCGGCGGCGAGGTGATCGAGAGATGAGGTGTCGCGCGCGGTGGCAGCGACGCGGTCGCCCGCCGCGAGCGCGGCCTGCGCGAACGACCGACCGAAGCCACGCGACGCGCCCGTGATGAACCAGATGCGATCAGACATGGATCTGTCTTACCCGCCCCGGCGTCGATTTACCGGACGCTCGCTGCGTCCGCCGCCAACAGCCTCGGAGCGTTCGACCCAGGTGCCCCCGAGGGAGAGGCCCCAAGTCGGTGTACGATCAGTCCGTGCCCGATGTTTCGGCGTTTGTCGATGAGGTCGCGAACGAGCTGGCGACGTGGCCCGGTGTCCGGATCGAGCGGCGAGCCGATGGTGCCGCGATCGTTGGATATGAGCGCTCCGAGCTGGGCGTCCTCTATCCCGAGCGCGGGGTAGCGGAGCTGCCGGTTCTCGAGCGCGAGCACGACGTGCTCATCGAGCACGGAGACGCCGAGCCGGCAGAACTGACCGCTCGTTCGGCCGGGGTTAGCCACTCGATCCGTGGCCCCGCGGACATCACGGCGGTGCTGGAGTTGTTCGATCGCCGTTACCGTGACGTGCGGGGCGAGGACGATCCGTACAGCTCGCAGGATCCGGACTACCCCGAAGGCCGGCTGGACCAGCTTTAGCGCACGGCGCCGGCAGCCATGAGCTCGATCATTCCGCCGGCCCCGGCGGAAGATCAGGATCCGACGTCAGTCTGCGTCTCGTCCAACATCCGACGCCAAGCCGGCGCCGGCATCATCCGAATTCGCCGCCGCGAGACTTGGTTCGTCGCCGAACTGTTCGGGCTCAGTCTCGACCGCTCGCTTGCGCGCGTCCTTCTTGGCCGCCTTGTCGATTCGACGTTCGCGGAGCCTGCTCTCGCGAGCGAGCTTTGCAAAGGTGGTCTTCTTCTTGCCGCGTGAGGCCATGCCTGCCGTCCTTCGATCGTGGGGGCGTCTTCAAGTGGCTGGGTGCACCTGTGTGCACCCAGGGGTTCACGCCGCGTTCCGGCTGGCGCGGAGCGGCGCGCGTTGGCCGCGCGCCGCCGCCACACGACGATCGGTACCGCTCAGATCAGCTGGACGTTAGCTGCGGCCGGGCCCTTGGGGCCCTGCTCGGCGTCGTAGCTCACCTTAGCGCCCTCGGCGAGCGACTTGAAGCCGCTCCCCTGGATCGCGCTGTGGTGCACGAACAGATCCTTGCTCGAGTCATCAGGCGTGATGAAGCCGTAGCCCTTGTCGTCGTTGAACCACTTCACGGTTCCTGTAGCCATGCTTTCCCTCCCGGGAGATCGTGTGCTGCGAAACGCGGGAGGTGCAAGAGCAACAACTACGAACGCTGGCACTACTTCGCCGAGCTTGGGCTCGGCACCAAGACAGAAGTGTAGCTTGGATGACCGCGGAACGCCGGAACTCGGCCCAGAGGCTCCCTCGTCGGGGGTGCGAATCTGTCCTGTGGCATCGTTCGCCGTGCGCGGTTAGGATCGCCGTCGTGGGCGATCGGCTAGTGGATGCTGGTGATACTCGGCTGTTCGTGCTCGAGCGTGGCGAGGGCCCACTGCCCCTGTTCGTGTTGCACGGTGGGCCGGGGTGCGATCACACGATGTTCGGGCATCACCTGGACGCGCTTGGCGCCGTCTGCCGGTTGCTGTTCGTCGATCTGCGCTCCCAGGGACGCTCGGATCCGGCGCCCCCTGAGACCTGGACGCTCGAGGAGATGGCCGCCGATGTCGAACGGCTGGCGCGGACGCTCGAGCTCGACCACTACGCGGTACTGGGGCACTCGTTCGGGTCGTTCGTGGCGCTCCAGCACGCGGTTGATTTCGCCGGGCGGCCAGCCGCGAGCATCATCTCGGCGGGCGTGCCTGCGGCGTCGTTCCTGGAATCGGTCCAGCAGAACCTCGAAGCGTTCGAACCCGCGGAGCTGCGTCAGCAGGTCACGGATTCGTGGGCGCGGGAGGCCGAGGCCCGGACGCAGGAGGACTGCGTGTCGCTGCTTTCCGACCAGCTGCCGTTCCACTTCCGCGATCCGCTCGATCCGCGGATCGACACGCTCCGCGCGACTCTGGGCGACGCGGTCTACGCGCCGGATGTCCTGCGCGCGGCGGCGACCGCGGAGTACGGCGGCATTGACGTCGAGGATCGGCTGAGTTCCGTCTCGCACCCGCTGCTGGTTCTCGCCGGGCGCCACGACCGGACTTGCTCGCTCGCCGGCGCACAGGCGATCGCGGACGGCGTCCCGGATGCCGAGCTCGTCGTGTTCGAGGACAGCGGCCACATGACGTTCATCGAGGAGGAGAGCAAATACGTCGCGACCGTGGGTGACTTCATCACCCGGCGGGCGACCGTTGGCGCAGTGCACTGAGCCGCTGCACGCTTCTACTCCGGCCGGCGATCAGGTCCCGGGCTCGCCCTCGTAGTACGGGACTTCGCCGTCAGCCCGTCGGACCATCAGGTTGACCTCGCCGGCCCACACCCCGATCTTGTCGCTGTCCGGATAGACCGCGACCGCCGGCTCGCGCGAGCTCGAGAACATGATCAAGCGAGCCGTCGTCTCGCTCCGGTTGGTCAGCTTGTGGGCGCCGTCGGGTCCGGTGGGGAAGCGCACGACATCGCCCTTCTTGACGGTCGACGTGCCGGGCGGGGTGCGCAGCTCGAGGTCGCCGTCGAGCACGATCAGCCACTCCTCGACGTACTCATAGTGGTACGGACACAGCATCTGGCCGGGCGGGAGCTCGAACAGCTTCACGGTGATCTCCTCGCCACCCACTGCGCGGCTGAGGTGCACCATCCCGCCGCGGTACCCCGGCGGGTCCTCCGGGTCGTACTCGAATTCGGCGTCGTAGATGTTGGGGTGAGTCACACGGGCATGATCGCACTCGCCCGCGACTCCGAGCGAACCTCACCCCTCGTCCGCGAGCGCGGCGCGAAGGTCAAAGCGTCAGAAGCGATGCCGGGCGAGGCGGAGCCCGCCACGCTGACGCCGCCCCTCGGAGAGCGACGCCATCGCCGGCACCATCTCACTCGTTACCAGCCCGGCCTCGTCGGTGAGCTCATCCACGATCTCGAACGAAGCTGCGATCCGCTCGGGAGTGTCGACGATGATCGTCACCACCGGGACGTGGCGGCGAAGTTGGAGCAGCCGATCGCCGTGAGGCGCGTGGTCGCCGTGGAACCCCCAAATTCCGCGTAGACAGGTCGCCCCGCTGGCCCCGCTCTCGCGCAGCCGGCGCACGAGCGCCACGTGCAGCGGACTTCGGCCGTGGCGGGCCTGCTCTGAGGCGTACACCATCAGCTTCTGCCACATCGCCAGGCCATGCTCGTCGGTCGACGGAATCGATGCCGGCGGCGACAGCAGTCGGCCGTCACGCTTGCACACGCGCACGCGCTCGAGCGTCAGCAGCGGCCGCCGGAGCAGAGCCCCGAGCTCGGGCAGTACCCGCGCGATCTGTTCCCCGGCGCCGACCGCGATGATCATCACCGGCACCTCCGCGTTGCGTCCGAAGAAGCGCGCGCGCTGGCGCACCCCGTGGGCGGTACCGTCGACGCCGAGCAGCACGGTGGCGCCGGTGATGCCGCGGCGATGCAGTAGCTCGCATACCGCGATGTAGGCGGGAGCGCCCGCGATCTGCTCCTGGCGCCCGACATAGATCGTGAGCTTCGTCGCCTCATGCAGCTCTTCCGGCAGCGCCACGACCCCGACCTCGCCGGTCAGCATCCTCGCCCGCTCGAGCGTGACCAGGCCGTGACGCTTGAGCGCGACGACCTCCTCGAGCAGGTTCTCGATCCGCGTGCGCGTATCGACCGCGACCGACACGAGCGGGAGATCCTCTGACAGTGTGAGAATCCGGTCGGTACGCAGGTGGTGCTTGAGCCCGAAGCCCTCGGCCCCGCGAAGCATCAGGCTGACCTCGACTTCCTTTCGCCCGTAGAGATCGAGCAGCGCGTCGGCGACGAACTGTTCCTCGGTGCGGTGGCGCTCGCCGAAATACGTGGTGAGCTTCAGGCAGTCGTTGTTCACAGGTGAGCTCCGATGAAGCGACCAAGTGTCGCGGCCCCCAGACCGACGGCGAGGCTGACCAGCACGTTCGCGGCGGCCAGACCGACCTCGCCGTCCTCGACCAGCCGCTGCGTCTCGAGCATCCATGTCGAGAACGTGGTGTACGAGCCGAGCGTCGCGGTTCCCGCGAGCAGCAGCTTGTCTCCCTTGAAGCCAACACCGACGAGCAACCCGAGCAGCGCCGCGCCCGACACGTTGACGACCATCGTGCCGATCGGGAAGTCACGTCGGGCGCGAGCGGCGACGATCCCGTCGACGAAGAAGCGACCCAACGCCCCGATCCCTCCGAGCAGCCCGACCGCGATCCAGACGAGCGCGCTCACACGACCGTCCTCGCCCGACGAACGTACAGCGTCGCGAGATGAACGCTGGCGTAACCCGCGATCACGCTCGATGCCGCATATGCCACGGCAAGTCCGTAGCGATGCGCGTCGATCATCGTCAGCAGCTCGACCTGCATCGTCGAGAAGGTGGTGAAGGCGCCGCAGAACCCGGTCCCGAGGAACGGCCGCCGGTACGCCGACAGCGGCAGGCGCTCCTGGAGACGGGTCGCGAAGTACCCGAGCAGGAACGTCCCGAGGACGTTGACCGAGAACGTGACCCACGGCCAGCCCGGAGCCGCGCCGGCGTGCGTCTGCAGCAGCGCGACACGCAGCAACGCACCGACGACTCCGCCGGCGAAGATCGCAGCCAGCTCGCGTCTGTCCCGACCCGGCACGGATCGGGATGCTAGTGCCCGTCCGCGAGCGCACTAATTGGCTCGAACGGTCTCGACGCCCACTCCGAAGATCTTGCGGTAGGAGTCCTCGCCGTAGCTGGTCGGCAGCGGCTCGCCCTCCGACAGCTTGAATGGGCGCGCGCCTTCTGATCCTCGCTCGGCCCGGAGGAACAGCGCGGTGTCGAGTCCGTGGCTGTGGAAACCGCTCGCCAGGTCGAACATGTGAGTGACGAACAGCACCTTGATGCCCTGTTCCAGAAGCGCCGTGACAACCTGCCGCGCAATCTGCGAGCCCTCCCGTTCATTCGTTGCCGCGAAGGACTCGTTGCACAGAAGCATGCAGCCGGCGGTGATGTGGCTCGCGATCTCACTCATCCTGGCGAGTTCCTCGTCGAGCTTCCCGCTCTCCATCGTCTCGTCCTCTTCGCGCTTGAAATGCGTGAACACGCCGTCGCACACGTTCACACGCAGCGACTCTGCCCCGACGAACATGCCGCATTGGGTCATCAGCTGCGCCAACCCGACGCTGCGCAGGAACGTCGACTTGCCGCCCTGGTTTGCGCCGGTGATCATCACCAACGACTTCCCGTCCGCGCCGACGTCGTTGCCGACGACCCGCTCGTCGATTGTCAGCGCCAGGCACACGTCGTACAGTCCGTCGGCGGAGAGCGCCGGCTCCCCCCGCGTGAGCGCCACCGGAAACGTGGTGGGCTCTCCGAGCTCGACAAGCCGCTCACTCAGGTTCAGACACGCGACGTAGAACCCGATCTCGGCGCGAAGCATGACGAAGAAGCTCTGCACGTGATCAACGGATTGCGCGAGCGCGCTGGCGACGAGATTGACACCTCGGTCCTGGAGCTCCCCCAGCGCTCTGAAGCCGCCCTCGTCGCGGTCGGGGATCGTGAAGCTGTAGCCCGACCGATCGAACATTCGCCCGAGCAGGCCTTGCTCGCGAGTCCGTCGGAGCCTGTAGCCCTTGCCTTTGTTCCCGCTGGCTAGCTGGGCGCTGATCAACATACCGCCCTTGAACTTGAGCGTCTTCAGGTGCGCGTCGACCAGCTGGAGGTAGTCCTCGTCGAGTTCCTCGGCCAGCATCGAGAAGAATCGCGCTGAATCCCGGAGAGGTAAAGCTCTCGCCGTGCTCGTCGGTCATCTCCCGCAACCGCCGGAGAAACCCGACAAACAGCTCCATCTTCGTCACGGAGGTGGCCACGATCGTGTGAGGGGAGTCCCGCAGGATGCTCCCCCAAACGCTCCTCTGGGCCTTGAGCGCGTCGCCCGCGAGCGCATAGAACTCCCGCACGACTGCCGGTTCCCGGAGACAATCGGCCAGGACCTGCTGCCGGTAGATGATCGCGTCGGGGTCGGTCGAGGCCAAGGAGCAGAGCGCGCTGGGTGACCTCGAACATGAACTTGTCTCCGGCGGCCATCGTCGAGAGCAGCGTGTTCGAGCTCGAGATCCTGGGTCAGCGCCGGCTCGTTCGCCGGCAACTCGCTGCCCGAGGTCGAGGTCTCGGTCTCGGTGCATCAGAAACGCCTTCATCTGGCCATCCGCCTTCTCAGAGCCTCGTACGTGAGCCCGTACTTCTCGGCGATCGCGGCGGCGTAGGCCAAGCCGTCGGCGGGCTTTCGCACAACCTTGTAGGTGCGCACCGCCGGGTCGTCCGGTACCACGGTGCTCATCATGCTGACTGTGCTTTCGCCGAGCGACGCCAACTCATCCACGAACGTCACGAACACGCAGAGCACGTCGAGCTCGATGACGTCCCTCACCACTTCCGTGCCGACCACGAGCGCATCGCGCAGTGTCGTCGAGCCGAAGCTCTCATTCATGATCAGAACGCTGGAGCTCGGTCGCGTGCTCGAGTATTGCGTGGATGCGGAATAGCTCGTCCTCGAACTTGCCTCTCAGCGTTTCGATCCCCTCCTCGCGCTCGAAGTGGGTGAAGATCCGGTCCGGCAGGAACAGCCGAGCAGCCGTGCCCGGAACGGGCAGACCCAGGCTGGCCAGGTAGTGCAACTGTCCGAACGTTCGCGCGAACGTTGTCTTACCGCCGTTGTTCGGGCCGCTGACGACAAGGATCCGCTCTGGATCTGTGAGCTCGAAGTCGTTGCATACCACCGAACCACCGCCTCTGGTCAGCTTCGTCGCCAACGAGAGATCGAACGTGTCCGTGACGCCCACATCCTTGGAGCGAGCTGACACGTGCGGAAGTGAGAACGCCAGCCCCTTCGCTTTCAGCGGCGCGATGTACTCGAGGTACGCCAGGTAGAACTGTACTTCGCGATCGAACCGTCCGATCGGCTCGTCGAGGTAGCGTCGTTTCGGGTCCAATACGCTTCGAGCCTCGCGAAGACTCGCGGGTGGAGCCTAGCCACGAGGTCGAGAATCTGTGCCTCGACATGGTTCATCTCGCCCCGGTCGCGCATCTGGATCCGGTAGTCGTTGACGGCGTCTCGCTTGAACTTCGCGAAGATCCGTTCGGTCTCCTCGCTCATATCGGACTCGGCCTCGTACCGGCTGACCCTGACCCGGTTGCCCCTGATGTGAATCGCGTATCCCACCTCGGCAAGGTCTCGCTCCAGGTCGCACGTTTCGGTGACAAGTGAGGTGAACCCGCCGGACCCGGTGTACGTCGTCAGGTAATCGCGTAAACCCACAAAGCCGCGCGAACTCACCTCGAACCCGTCGAGCTGGTCACCAAACGCGGCCACCGCGCGGCAATACACCGCGACCGCCTCGACGAACCACCGCTGCTTCTGCCGGGCGTAGTGCAGCTTGTCCACGAGACCGAGGCACTTGCGCATCTTCTGCATTCCGGCGGCGAATTCCAGCACGGCTGCGAGCACCGGTTCCCTCGCCAGATCGCCCAGCACGTCGTGGCGATAATGGACGGCCTCGACATCGTGCAGCGATCGGTAGAACAGGGGCGCAAGCTGATACTCCTCACGGCCAGTCGTGAGAGACATCAGGATCTGATCGAGATGCAGGTCTCCGAAGAAGTCGGGCTCCTGCGCACCGGTGTCGATCTCGCCCGCACCGGACTCGAACAGGATGCTTCGAAACGGCACCGCGATCTCACCTGGCGGGCCGGGCCCGCGATAACTGTGGTTCATCAGCTTCCACCGGTCTGGGTTTCGGTAGAAGCCATCAGCCGCACGGGCATTTCAGGCGGGCCTCATCGCCTGCACACGATCATACCGTGCGCGGTCCCCGCGACCTCGCGGATCCAGAGCCGAGGGCTCGGATCAGAGCTCGCGGGCACGCGTCACCCCAGGGTATGCTGGCGTCGGCGATGAGGCTCGCCGTCAACCGCGACAGATCGAGGACGTGGGCTAGAGCGGCGATCGCGGCAAGCGCCTTGACGGCAGCGACTGCGGTGGTCGGGCTCGCCGCCAGAGCGCCGCTATCGCGCTCAACCCCGGTCGACGCAGCGTCCGCGCGCGCTCCCGTTACGGCTCTAGCTTTGCTCCTGTTCGGCCTGGGAGCAGTGATGATCGGAGCGCTGATCGCCTTCGTCTGGTCCCAGCGCCGGCGCAAGGACGAACCGCCAGAGCCCGTGCCCGAACCGACGGAGGTGCCGTGGTTCTGGAAGCTGCTGGCGATCGCGTTGCCGCTGGCCCTCGGCGCGGCGATCGTCGCAGCGGCGCTAACCGGCGCGCGAACCTCGCAGGGCGCAAAGGGCCTGTCGTCAGCGTTCGGGGCCTCGGGTCCCAATCTCACGCAACGGACTCCGAAGCCGGCCGGCAGCGGCTTCGTGGTGCCGGAATGGCTCCCCTGGACATTGTTGGTCATGGTTGCCGTCACGATCGTTGCCGCGGTCTGGTTCCTCGTATTCCGTCAACCTCGTATGGACGAGCCGGACGACAGAGCCGCCGCAGAGGCAGCGATGCAGGCCGCGATCGCGGCGCTCGACACCGACCGGGACGCACGGGCGGCGGTGATCGCGGCCTACGCCGCGATGGAGCGGACGCTGGCCGACCATGGCACGGCTCGCTCGCCGTCCGAAGCCCCGCGTGAGTTCTTGGGACGCATTCTGCTCGCGAGCGGCGCCACCGCGCGGGACGCGGAAGCGCTCACCGGCCTGTTCGAGGAGGCTCGCTACAGCGCGCATCCGATACCCGATCGCATGCGCGGGCTTGCAGCCTCGGCGCTCGCGTCAATCCGAGCCCGCCTCCACGTGCCGGAGCCTCGATGACCTTGCTCGCGGAGATCGCGCTGGTGGTGATTGCCGGGGTGGGCGTCACCGTCTGCTTGTCGCGCCTTCCCGACAGCCGACCCATGCGGCGGCGCCGGCCGCGGGTCGCGCAGACGTCGCGACCGACGCAGCTCGTGACGCTCGAAAGGCTCGTCGGCGCGGCCGAATCAAGCGCGGTTCATGCCCACGCCTACCTTCGTCCGGTGCTCGTCGAGATCGCGTCCGCGCGCCTGGCCGCCCACGGTCAGACGCTCGAGCGGATGCCGGAGGCGCGGGGTCAGGCGCTGCTCGGAGCCGGTCTATGGGAGATCGTCCGCCCGTCTCGGCCGTTCCCCGAGGACAGGCACGGCCCCGGAGTCTCACGGGACGAATTGATGGCGATGTTGGACGCGCTCGAGCGCCTTTGAGCTCTTCGCTCTCGCCCCGCGTTTCAGGCCTGCTCGCGCTCGCGGGGGTGGGGATGGTGGCGGCGCTCCTCGGGCGCCCCGAGCTCGCGGTGCTCGCAACCCCCTTGCTCGTATTCGTCGGCGTCGGTTTGGCGCTGGCCCACGAGCCGCAACTGGAAGCCGAGATCGGGTTCGAACGAACCCGGCTGCTCGAAGGCGAGCAGGTTCGCGCGACGGTGACCCTGCGAAACAACGCCGGCAGCGCTGTGGAGTGCGACCTTGCGCTCGCCCGCACGAGCCACATCGAGCTCGAGCCGGCGGGTCGCCTGCTTGTCCGCATCGGGCCGAACGCCGAAGTCGAACTTCAGTTCTCGCTTCGGGCGACACGTTGGGGCGCCCACGCCGTCGGCCCATTGATGGTGCGGGCGCGAGATCCACTGGGAATCACGGTCCGCGATCAACGGTTGGGCGAGCGTCTCATGCTTCGAGCGTTCCCGCGCGAGCAACGGCTGCGGGAACTGGTCGCGCCGCTGCACACTCAACCGTTCCTGGGCGCGCACGTGGCACGGTCGCGCGGGGGCGGGATCGAGTTCGCCGATGTCCGTTCGTTCAACCCCGGTGATCGTGTGCGCCAGATCAATTGGCGCGCGACCGCCCGACGCGGGGCTTTCTACGTCAACGATCAACATCCCGAACGGGCCAGCGATCTGGTGTTGCTGCTCGACACGTTCGAGGAGGCCCGGGAAGGCTCGGCCGGAACCTTGGACGCCGCCGTGCGCGCGGCCGCGTCGCTGGCCAGAGCGCATCTCGGTCGTCGGGACCGTGTCGCCCTCGTCGACTTCGGCGGCACGCTGCACTGGCTGCAGCCGGAGTTCGGCACAGGCCAGCTCTACCGGATCATCGACGCGCTGTTGGCAAGTGAGATCGCGTTCAGCTACGCGTGGCGAGAAGTCGAGAGCATTCCGCGCCAGATCCTTCCCGCCGGTGCCCAGGTTCTCGCGGTCACGCCCCTGCTCGACGACCGCTCGATCCGTCTGATCACGGACCTGCACAGCCGCGGCTACGACCTGACCGTGGTCGAGGTCTCCCCTGTCTCGCATACCTCGCCGGGTTCGGACGCGGCGGGCGCTCTTGCCTATCGGCTGTGGAGACTGCAGCGGGAGGCGCTGCGCGCGCGTCTGCGCGGGTTCGGGATCGCGGTGGCGCAGTGGGACGACGACCGCGGGTTGGGCCCTGCGCTCGAGGGGGTGAACTCATTCCGCCGTTCAATCCGGCGCGTCGGGCGCGCCTAGCGACGGCGTTCACGGCGTTGGCGCTCACCGCGACCATGGGAGCGCTCGTCGGCACCGACGCCGGGACCTGGGACGGACTGGCCTGGGTCGGCACCGGTCTCGCCGGGCTGGTGCTCATCGTCGGGCTGGCCGCAGGAGCTTCGACGCCACTGCACACGGCGGTTGCGCTGCTTGCCGCGACGTTCCTTCTGCGGCACGACGCCCGGTTGTTGCTGGCGCCGCTTTACGGTCTCGGTCTGTTGCTCGTCGAAGACCTGGGAATTCGATCGATCGAGCTGACCGAGGTCGATCGCGTGGCGCCGGGCGTGCTCGCGGCCCGGCTCGCAGCCGTGTTCGCCGTCGGCGCGCTCGGCGCCTGCTCCGCGGCAGCTGCCGCGATCGCGGTGGCAATCGGCCCCGGACGCTCGGTGATCTTGACCGCGTTCGGAGTCGTCGCGGTCCTCGCGACATTCGGCGCGATCATGCTCCTTGTCCGCCACCGGGCATCAGGGACGCAGCGTGGCTGACAGGGCTGGCGGATCGAACGATCGCTCCTCGACTCGCGTGAGCTCACGCCCCTTCCGTGTCCGCCGTCGGGACCGCGACCGCCGCGAGGCACTCCCGCACGACGTCCTCGGCCTGAACGCGCTGCACCCAAAGCTCCGGGCGCAGCGCCAGCCGGTGAGCCAGCGCCGGCACCGCGACGGCTTTGACGTCATCGGGCACGACGAAGTCGCGTCCGTCGAGAACCGCCTTGACACGGCCGAGCTTCATCAGCGCGAGCGTTCCGCGCGGGCTCGCGCCGACCTGGACGCTCGGACTGTCGCGCGTGGCGCCGACGAGCCGCACGATGTAGCGCCCGATTGCGCTCGGAGACGTGCACGTACTCGACCGCCCGCTGCATCGCGATCAGCTCGCCGCGGTCGACGACGGCCTCTAGCTCGGCCTCGTCGCCCCGCCGCTCCAGGCGATCGCTGGAGGATCGCGCCACTCGTCGTCGGCGGACGGGTAGCCGACCCGCATCCGGATCAGGAAGCGGTCGAGCTGGGCCTCGGGGAGCGGATAGGTGCCCTCGTACTCGATCGGGTTCTGGGTCGCGAGCACCAGGAACGGCCGCTCGAGCGGCCGGGTGCGCGCCGTCGATCGTGACCTGGCGCTCCTGCATCGCCTCGAGCAGCGCCGCCTGGGTCTTCGGCGGGGCGCGGTTGATCTCGTCGGCCAGCAGGACGTTGGTGAACACCGGCCCGGGCCGGAACTCGAACTCCGCGGTGCGCTGGTTGAAGATCGACGCGCCGGTGACGTCCGAGGGCATCAGGTCCGGCGTGAACTGCACGCGCGAGAACCGCGTCCCGGTCGCCGTCGCGAACGATCGCGCGATCAGCGTCTTGGCCAGCCCCGGGTAGTCCTCGATCAGCACGTGGCCGTCGGCCAGCAGCGCGCACAGCGCCAGCTCGAGCGCCGCGCGCTTGCCGACGACGACCCGCTCGACCTCGTCGAGGATGCGGCCGGCGCGCGTGGCGACATCGGCCAGCGGGAGACGTTCGAACGTCTCGGTCATACCTGGCCCGAATCGGCGCCAGGGCCACCCACGGGCGCCGGGCCGCCCGCGAACACGCTCCCGTCGATCTGGGCAAGGGCCCGCAGCCACGCCTGCTGCTCGTGACCCTTCGGCTCGTGGCGGAACGCCCACGCGTACTTACGTGCGGTCTCCCCCACCTCCCAGGCGAGCACGCCGAGTCGACCGTCGACGCAGCGGCGCGCAAGCCGGGCCTGTCCGTCCGGAACCTGCATCGCGTGACGCGCGCACAATCCGTGGCCGCACTGGTAGCGCTCGCGCACGGTCGCCAGCGCGAGCGCCGACCCGATCAGCTCGAGCTGCGAACGCTCGATGCCCTCGCGCGCATTGCACGCCGGGCAGTAGGGCGCGGTGGCGAGCTCGTGGCGGGCCGCCTCCAACCCCTCGTCGACCGCGACCCGTCGTCCGCGACGTGCGGGCTCCGGCGTCTCTTCCAGACGACCGAGCACACGCTCGAGCTTGCCGATCCTGCTCGCGCGTTTGTGCTCGATCGCCTGTGCGACCAGAGAGGGGTCGGCGCGGGCCAGATCGTGCAGATGCCCGGAGCACAGCTCCCCCGGGTCGTTGCGCAGCGAAGGGTCGTTCGCGGCCGACCGCTCGAGGTACCACCGCAGAAACCGCCGCTCCCCCAGTCCCGTCGCCAGACAGGCCGGGCAGGCTTCGAGCTCGAGGCGCCCGCAAAGTTGCTCGAGCGTCGTGCCGGCGGTCGCCGGCTCGGGCAGGCGGTCGCGCCACTGACCGCGACGGCGTGCGTCGTCATCGGCCCCGGCGAGCAATGCCAGGAGTCGGGAGTCGGTGGTTTCGGTCAAGCCTCTGATCAGATGCTCGGCCAACGGCTTCAACGTAGAGCGCCCGAGCAGCGGAGCGGCATGGAGGAAATGCGGGAGGCAGATCCCGTCGTGCCGGAGGTACAGGTCGGCCTCCGCTGGACTCTCCAGTCCGTCGATCACCAAGCGAAGCGCGCGCTGCGCTCCGGACGCGACCCGCTCGCACGCTGGGCACGGCTCGGGCGCGAGCTCGTCCCGCGCGCGCCGGCGGGCTCCGGCGAGCGCCTCTCGCACGACGATCGTCATTACGTGGCCCTCGCCGATCTCCTCTACCAGCCGGCGCGAGTGCGCCGGGCACATGCCCATGCTGGCACGCAGCCGCGCCTGCACCTCGGGGACGCTGAAGCTCTCGATCTGGAGCCATGAGAAAAAGCTCCGCTCCGCCTCCTCGACGTGCGTGCACGCCGGACAGCCGGGCCCGGCCAAGAGCCGCTCGAGCTCAGACAGGACGTGCGCTCCGGCCACAACTTGCTCGAGCAACGTCGAACCCTGCTGCTCTGCCCTGTCGTCCGTCCGGATCACCTCCTGTTTGCCAACGCGCGTGAACCCCAAGACAGGTCCAGCCGTAGAAGCCATCAGCGCCAGGAGGCGCGGTCTAAGGCGAGCTTCATCGCCTCCTCGCAGGATATCGCGCCGTTCAGGCCGGTCAGGCGGCGATCCGAGTCACCGCGGACGAGTCGTGATCGCCGGCGAGCAGGTCGACGACCGCAAGCTCCAGGCGACGCCGCCGCCGGTCGCCCGAGGCGTCGAGGTCGGCGGCGTCCGCGAGCGCCGGGCCGATCGTCCAGCCCGACAGGTACCTGTCGAAGATCCGCGGGTCGATGTACGCGCTTCTGGCGACGGCGGGCGTGTTGCCGAGCACTTCAGCCACGGTACCCACGGCCTGCTTGATCGCGCGCTTCCGCGCCGTCTTCGTGCTCGAGTCGGCGTCGTTCGCCGCCAGCGCGGCGGCGCCGACGACTGTCGCGTTCCAGGTCCGGAAGTCCTTGGCGCTGAACTCTTCTCCGAGCCGCTCCTTGAGGTACTCGTTGACGTCGTCCGCGTGGACCGGCACCCAGGCACGCCCGCCTCGGTAGGCCAGCAGCTGATCGGGACCGCTCCGGCGGCGGCGCAGCTTGGCGATGAGCTCGACGCACGCCGGATCATCGACCGAATGCACGCGACGCATGCGGCTCTTGCTCGGGTAGTCGAACACCGCGGAGCCGCTCTCGATCGAGACGTGTCGCTTACGTATCGTCGTCAGGCCCAGACCGCCGCCGTGGTCGGCGTACTCCTCGCCGCCAATTCGGAACAGGCCGATGTCCAGCAGCCGGACCGAGCACGCAAGAACCTGTTCGCGAGTCGGCTCCGAACCACTCAACTCCTCGGCGACTCGGCGGCGCAGCCGCGGCAACGCTCGCGCGAAAGAGACCATCCGTTCGAACTTGTCCTGATCACGACGCTCTCGCCACCGCTCGTGGTAGAGATATTGCTTGCGTCCCGCATCGTCGATGCCGGTGGCCTGGAGGTGTCCGAGCGGGTCGGCGCAGATCCAGACGTCCTCCCAGGCGGGTGGGATCGCGAGCTCGCGGATACGAGCGCGCGTCTCTTCGTCGGCGACGCGCTTACCGGCTTCGTCGAGGTACTCGAATCCACGGCCGCGTCCGCGCCGTCGCAGCCCCGGGTCAGAGCAGTCCGATCGGCGCAACCGACCTCGGGGCGAGCGAGCCGCCAGGCTCACTTCTTCTTGCTGTCGACCGCGCGCTGAAGCTGCGCCTTGTTCATGTTCGAGCGACCCTCGATTCCCAGCTGGCGAGCTTCGTTGTAGAGCTGGTCGCGCGTCCGTCCCTTGGCGCGGTTGGTCCCCGACCGCAGGCCACCGCGGCGCGAGGAGGAGATGTCGCGAACCGAACTCGCCGACCGTGACTCCGACTCCCCCGCCCGAGCCCGCTCCTTGTTGACTGTCCGCGCCGCGATCTCCTCCGCGCGGCGCTCGCCGGTCCCGCGGTCGAGCTGGCTCTCCTTGATGCGTTCGTACTGACGCGCGCGCTTGGTTCCCTTCTTGACGCCACGTGGCGGCATCGGTTCACCTCCTGTCGACTCGTTGACTTTGAAAGGCGTTGATCAGGCCACCCGCGAGCACGACGTCGATCTGTCGCGGTGACAGCTCGTGCCGTACGCGGAAGCTCTCATCGGAGTCGGCGCGATGCACATCGAAAGGCTCACCGGTGCGGATCGCGTCGTGGACGTCGTCGATGCGCAGAACGGTGTCCGGCGTGATCGCGTCGTGATCGCCGGAGTCGCAGAACAGCAATGGCAACACCCCGAAGTTGACGAGGTTCTGCCCGTGAATCCGCGCGAACGACTTGGCGATCACCGCTCGGAGGCCGACGAACGCGGGAATCAGCGCTCCGTGCTCGCGTGAGGATCCCTGGCCGTAGTTCTCGCCCCCGACGATCAGATGGCCACTGCTCTCGCGCAGCTTCATCGCGCGGTCGTACGCGTCTTCGTCGACCTGGGCGAAGTAGTGCTCGGCCAGCGCGGGGACGTTGGAGCGCAAGCTGAGCGCCGAGCCGGCGGGCATGATCTCATCGGTGGAGACGCCGTCGCCGAGCACGAGCAGCACGGGCGCCTGGATCGTCTCGGGTGGAGGCTCGAGGTCGGGTAGCGGCTTGATGTTGGGGCCGCGCCGCAACTCTCGCTCCGGGTCGGGGTCCGGCGCGGCGAGCATTCGCGTGTTGACCCGGGCTCGGTCGGGGAGGCGCGGCCGCGGGTACTCCATGTCGAGGGTCCGGGGGTCGGTGATGCGGCCGGTCAGCGCGGAGACGGCCGCCGTCTCGGGCGAGCACAGGTACACCTGATCGTCCTTGGTGCCCGACCGGCCAGGGAAGTTCCGCGGGACGGTTCGCAGCGACGCCGCGCCGCTGGCGGGCGCCTGGCCGACGCCGATGCATCCCAGGCAGCCGGCCTGGTTGAGCCGGGCGCCCGCCGCCACGAGCGTCGCCACCGCCCCGCTATGAGCGAGCTCCTCGAGCGACTGTCGCGAGGTCGGGTTGACGTCGAACGAGACTGCACCGTCGGTCTGCCGACCGGCGACGATCGCCGCCACCACTTCGAAGTCACGCAGCCCCGGGTTGGCGGAGGAGCCGATCAGCACCTGGGAGATCTCGACGCCTTCGACCTCGCTGACAGGCTTTACGTTTCCCGGGCTCGATGGCAGCGCCACCAGGGGGACGAGCTCGGACAGGTCGATCTCGTCGGTGACGTCGTAGGCGGCGTCGTCGTCGGCGACGAGCTCGGTCCAGTCCGGTTCGCGGTCCTCGGAGGCCAGGAAGCGCCGGGTTTCGTGATCCGAGGGAAACACGGTGGTCGTGGCGCCCAGCTCGGCGCCCATGTTGGCGATCACGTGGCGGTCCATCGCGCTCAGCCCGGCGATTCCGGGCCCGTGGTATTCGATGATCCTTCCGTAGCCGCCGTGGACGCCGTGGCGGCGCAGCATCTCCAGGATCACGTCCTTGGCGCTGACCCAGTCGGGCAACTCGCCCTCGAGTCGCACGCCCCAGACCTCCGGCATCTTGACGTGATAGGGCTCGCCGGCCATCGCCATCGCAACGTCGAGGCCGCCGGTGCCAATCGCGAGCATGCCCAGCGACCCGGCGGCGCACGTATGCGAGTCTGACCCGAGCAGTGTCTTTCCGGGCGCGCCGAACCGCTGCATGTGGACCGGATGTGACACTCCGTTGCCCGGCTTTGAGAACCACACGCCCCACTTGCGCGCCGCCGAGCGGAGGAACAGATGATCGTCCGCGTTGCGGAAGTCGGTCTGCACCAGGTTGTGATCGACGTACTGCGCGGACAACTCGGTCTTGACCTCTGGCACGCCGAGCGCCTCGAACTCGAGCATCACCAGCGTCCCCGTCGCGTCCTGGGCCAGGGTCTGATCGATCCGCAGCGCGATCTCCTCGCCCGCGTTCATGTTCCCATCGAGCAAATGGGATTCGATCAGCTTGTGAGCAACGCTGCCGTTCATCGAAATTCGCCTACCCACAGCTCAGGCCGGTTAACTGACTCGGTCCGAGCCGATCTGTCCTCACCCCTGGCCAACGCGCTTTAGATCCAGACGCTCGGCGAGCCGGGAGGCCAGCGCCATGACCGTCAGCGCCGGGTTCGCCGACCCCTGCGTCGGCATCACGCTCCCGTCGGCGATGAACAGGTTCGGCACCCCCCACGCGCGGTGGTCTGAGTCGATCACACTGCGCTCGGGGTCTGACCCCATCCGGCAACCGCCGACAAGATGGGCGTAGCGGTCGCTGACCAGCACGTCCTCCGCCCCGGCGGCCTCGAAGATGTCGTGCAGCGTCTGCTTGGCGAACGCGATGTTCTTGCGATCGTTGTCGCACTGCGCGTAGTCCATCCGGGCTACCGGGACGCCGTTGCGATCGGTGACGCGAGGAACGACCGTGACGCGATTCTCCGCCAGCGGCAGCAGCTCGGACAGGATCCCGAGCGTGTACCAGTTGTTGTAGTCGCGCATGTACTCGCGCAGCGAGGACCCCCAGTGGCCGTGGGCGAGCACGTGCTGCGCGTGCTCGATCGGCAACGGGCCGACGGTCTGGATCGAGAAGCCGCGCGCGAAGCCTCGCGTAGGGTCGGTCTCGTAGAACTGCTCGGAGGAGATCTCCGGAGGCGGCGCCTTGTACATCCGCATCTCCTCGGGGAAACGCCCGGCGACCTGCGGCGCACCCTGCACCATCACGTAACGCCCGACCTGGTCGTTGCCGTTGGCGAGCCCGACCGGGAAACGACGGCTGATCGAGTTCAGCAGCAACCGTGGCGTCTCGATCGAATATCCGGCGACCGCGACCGCGTCGGCCCGCTGGAACCGCTCGCGGCCGTCGCGCATGTAGCGGACGCCGGTCACCCGTCCGCTCGAGTCGTCGACCTCGACGTCGATCGCCATGCAGTCAGCGCGGATCTCGGCCCCGTGCTCGATCGCGTCGGGGATGTGGGTGACGAGCGGCGACGCCTTCGCGTTCACCTTGCAGCCCTGCAGGCAGAAGCCGCGGTAGATGCAGTGCGGGCGGTTGCCGAACGCGCCGTTGGTGATCCCGACAGGCCCCACCCGCATGTCGATCCCGAGCTTCCGCGCGCCGCCGCGGGCGACCTCGGCACCGCCGGCGATCGGGTGGGCGGTGTGCGGGTACCGGTGCGGGTCACCCCACGGCCAGTACTCGCCCGCGACCGGCAGCTCGAGCTCGAGCCGCTCGTAGTGCGGCTTGAGATCGCGGTAGGAGATCGGCCAATCCTCCGCGACGCCGTCGCGCGTGCGGACCTCGAAGTCGGACGGGTGAAAGCGCGGGCAGTAGCCGGCGTAGTGGACCATCGACCCGCCGACGCCGCGTCCGCAGTTGTTCTTGCCGAGCTCGACCGGGTCGGATCCGCCGATGATCCGCTCCTCGGTCCAGTACAGCTTGTGCGAGCCGGCCTCGTCGGAGACCCAGTCCGCGTCGGGATCCCAGAACGGCCCCGCCTCGAGCACGACCACCTTCCAGCCACGGCGCGCAAGTCGCTGGGCGAGCGTCCCACCGCCTGCGCCGGCGCCGACGATCACCATGTCCACTGAGCGCGAGTCGTCGTAGCGCGCCATCCGCTCCTGCGGGACGGCGCGGCGGTGAACGTCGAGCAGGAACGCCGAGTCGTTCTCAGGCGGGCGGAGCGCCCCGCGCAGCAGCGTCCGCAGCTCGTGGGCGCGACTCACGCGGCCGGCTCCCAGTTCTCGCGCTGGCCCGCGCCGATGCGGGCATACC
Source organism: uncultured Solirubrobacterales bacterium (assembly GCA_963746695.1). Classification (GTDB taxonomy): domain Bacteria; phylum Actinomycetota; class Thermoleophilia; order Solirubrobacterales; family Solirubrobacteraceae; genus Palsa-465. The sequence goes on from CAVVCP010000028.1 coordinate 105,165, forward strand.
CGCGCGGGTAGGCCGGCCCGCCGAACCCGATCTCGTTCCAGGCCCATGGATGCGAGTAGAACGCGCTCAGCATCGCCCGCGTCACCACCTTCCAGGCGCGGGCGGGGGGAAGGTCGTCCCAGACCTCGCCGCGGAGCTCGCCCTTTGAGAAGGCCTCGACCACCCGCTCCCGCACGGCCTCGGACGCGGTCGCGAACTCGACCGCGCCGTCCTGCCGGGCCGCGGCGTCGAGCCCCAGCGCGACCCGGCGCCACGTCTCGCCGTCATCGGGCAGGTCCGCGTAGCGAAAGCCGTCGAGCTCGCCGGCGAACAGCTTCGCGTCGACCATGTTCAGCACCGGGACCTTCGGCTCGGAGTCCTGGGCGAGGACGAGATCGCAAAAGACTCCGAGGGTCAGCGCCTCGGGAGCGGTGAAGAAGCGCAGCGGCGGGACGCTCTGCGTGCGGTCTAGCAGCAGTCGCCGCGTGACCTCGTCCCAGTGGCCGGCCTGGTCGAGCACGTTGTAGCCCGGATAGCGACCGCGTCCCTGCGGCGTAACCGCCTCTCCCCCGCGCGCGCGCTCGTCCATCAGCGCTCGCGCCCGAACGCGGCGGCCGCCAGCCCAAGGCCGCCGACCAGCGCGAGCGAGCCCGGCGCGAGCAGCGGCGGTCCCATCACGATGTTGAACAGCGGCTCGTCGAAGCCTCCTGGCTTGCGCGCGACGCCGCGGACGTGAGTGACCACGCCGATCATGCCGTCCAGGCAGTAGAGCGCCGACACTGCGGGAAGCCAGGTCCGGGCCGCGCGCTCGGAGCAGACTCCGGCCACGCCGGCGGCGGTCAGCGCCGGCGACAACGCGACCGGCGTCCACATCCATTTGTCGCCGAACGACCCCTTGAAGTGCTCGAAGTAGATCTCGAGTCCGAGCGGGAGCGCGCTGACCGCGGTCGCGGCGGCCAGCGTGCGCTGCATCCGCCCGCTGCGGACGTTCTTCCACCAGCGGCTAGGCCGCATACCGCTCGGCCTCCCCGCGCTTGAGCTCGAGACCGATCCCAGGACGATCCAGGTCGGGCGCGAGCGCGCCTTCGACCGGGTCAACCACGCCGTCGAACAGCATGCCCTCGATCCGGACGTGGTCGTGGAAGTACTCCAGGTGCGCGAAGTTCTCGAGCGCGGTCGCCGGGTGCAGGTGGATCGACGGGCCGCAGTGCAGCGACAGCGGTAGGCCATGGGCGCGGCACAGCGCGCCGACACGCAGGAGCTCGGTGATCCCGGCGCAGCGGGTGACGTCGGCCTGGAGCACGTCGACCGCGCCCGCTTCGAGCATCCGCCTGAAGTAGCCGGCGTCGTAGCCGTACTCACCGGCCGCGATCGCCATCCCGGCCGGCGCGCGGTCGCGGAGCAGCCGCAGGCCCTCGAGGTCATCCGAGGAGACCGGCTCCTCGAACCAGCTCACCTGCGCCTGGTCCCGGAACCGCTCGGCCAGCGCGAGCGCCTGCTTGCGCGTATAGGCACCGTTGGCATCGACGAACAGCTCCGCTCGCGGCCCGATCACCTCGCGCGCCAGCAGCACGCGCGCCGGGTCCTTGTCCGGCTCGGAGCCGACCTTGATCTTCACCCGGGGGATGCCCTGATCGACCCAGGCGCCGAGCTGCTCGCTGAGGCGCTGCGCCGAATAGGCCGTGAACCCGCCCGAGCCGTACACGGGGACACGCGCGCGCGCCATCCCGAGCAGCTTGCACAGCGGCAGGCCCAGCACGCGCGCTTTTAGGTCCCACAGGGCGACGTCGACCGCGGCGATCGCCATCGATGTGATCCCCGGCCGGCCGAGGTTCCGGGTCTGCTCGACCATCGCCGCCCACGCCGCCTGTGGCGCCATCGCGTCGCGGCCGTGGACGATCCCGGCCAGCTTCGACGCGATCAGCTTCGCGGTCGAGACATCGGCGTACGTGTAACCGAGTCCGCACTCGCCCGCGCCGTGCGCGTGTACGACCACGATCGTGGTCGCATCCCAGGAGAGCGTGCCGTCCGCCTCGGGCGCGTCGGTGGGGATCGTGTAGGCGGCGACCTCCAGATCGTCGATCGCCGACCTCGGCGCGGACGCGAGCGTGAGCTGCCGTTGCGGTGCCGCTCATCGGCCCGGAAGGAACTCCTCGACCTTCTGCCGGAACGACTGCCTGACGATCTGCCCGGCGTTCGGGTCACCCTTCAGCAGCGCGGAGGTGAGCGCCTTGGCCTGCTCGATCGTGATGTGCGGCGGCAGCGGCGGGACCTCGGGATCGGTGACCGCCTCGTACACGACCGGGCGGTCGGCCGCGAGCGCCTGGTCCCACGCCCGTCCCACGTCGTCCGGATCCTCGACGCGAATCCCGACGAGGCCGAGCATCTCGGCGTAGCGGGCGTACGGGAAGTCCGGGAGGTCCTGTGAGCCCTCGAACTTCGGATCGCCCTCCATCGCGCGCTGCTCCCACGTGACCTGGTTCAGATCGCGGTTGTTGAGCACCATCACGATCAGCCGCTGGTCGACCCACCGGTCGCGGTACTTGGCAATCGTGATCAACTCGTTGATCCCGTTCATCTGCATCGCGCCATCTCCGACCAGCGCGATCACCGGCCGGTCGGGATGGGCGAACTTCGCCGCGATCGCGTACGGCACGCCCGGACCCATCGTCGCCAGCGTGCCCGACAGCGAGGCCATCATCCCGCGTCGCAGCCTGATGTCGCGGGCGTACCAGTTCGCGGACGAGCCGGAGTCGGATGCCAGGATCGCGCGGTCGGGCAGCCGCTTGGAGAGCTCGTGAAAGACGAGCTGCGGATTGATCGGATCCGCGCCGAGCCCGGCCCGGTGCTCCATGAGGTTCCACCACTTCGCGACCTCGTCCTCGATCTTCTCCCGCCAGGAACGATCCTGCTTTTGCTCGAGCCGGGGCATCAGCGCGCGCAGGGTCTCGGCGCTGTCGCCGGTGAGGTTGACCTCCATCGGATAGCGGATCCCGAGCATCCGCCCGTCGATGTCGATCTGCACGCCGCGGGCGTTGCCCTCCTCGGGCAGGAACTCCGAATACGGGAAGCTCGAGCCGACCATCAGCAGCGTGTCGCACTCCTGCATCAGCGTCCAGCTCGGCTTGGTCCCGAGCAGGCCGATCGAGCCGGTGACGTACGGAAGGTCATCGGGGAGGACGGCCTTGCCGAGCAGTGCCTTGGCCACGCCGGCGCCGAGCAGTTCAGCGACCTCGATCACCTCGTCGCTCGCGTGGAGCGCGCCCTGACCGACCAGCATCGCGACCTTGCTCCCGGCGTTCAGTACCTCCGCGGCCCGTTCGAGCTCGGCGTCGGCAGGGATCACCCGCGGGCGCTGGTAGCCGGGACCCGAGTGGACTGTGCCGTGCTTGCGCGGCGGCTGCGCGACCGCGTCGGCCTCCTGCAGGTCGTTGGGGATGATCAGCGCGGTGACCGTGCGCTCGGCGAGCGCGATCCGGCAGGCGCGATCGACGAGGTGCCGGATCTGCTCGGGCACCATCGCCATCTCGACGAACTCGTGGGCGACATCCTTGAACAGCGATTGAAGATCGATTTCCTGCTGGTAATTGCCGCCGAGCCCGGCGCGGGCCTGTTGGCCGACAATCGCCACCACCGGCTGGTGGTCGAGCTTGGCGTCATACAAACCGTTGAGGAGGTGGACGGCGCCCGGTCCTGACGTGGCCATGCACACGCCGAGCTCGCCGGTGAACTTGGCGTGTGCGCACGCCATGAACGCGGCCATCTCCTCGTGGCGAGCCTGGATGAACTCGGGACGAGCGTGACCGTTGCTCGAGCGCGTGAACGCGCCCATGATGCCGTTGATCCCGTCGCCGGGATACCCGTAGATGCGCTGAATGCCCCACGTCGAGAGGCGCTCCAGCAGATAATCGCCGACGGTCTGGCTCATACGTCTCGGTTCCTTTCCTAGCTCGGCCCTCTCGTCCCGCTACCCGAGCGCCGCCCGGGGAAACGGTTTTCGGGGCCGACCCCCGGGTAGGGCTAACCGGCGAACCGAAACTCGAGAAGGAGTCGACACATGGGCATCACCGACAAGGTCACAGGCAGGATCAAGAAGGCGGCCGGCGACCTCACCGACGACGCGTCGCTACGGCGAGAGGGCAGTCAAGAGGAGCGCAAGGGCGAGGCCAAGGAGGAGCTGGCGCGCGATCAGGAGCGCGTCGAGGACAAGGCGAAAGAGGTCGCGGACCTCGAGCGCAAGACCTCGTAGCTACGGATTCGTCGGGCACGACACCACCATGGCCGTAGCCGTGCTCGACATCGACGGGACGCTCGTCGACACCAACTATCACCATGCGATCGCGTGGTTCCGGGCGTTTCGCCAGTACGACGTCGTCCTGCCGATCTGGCGGATCCACCGCCACATCGGCATGGGCGGCGACCAGCTCGTGGCCGCGCTGACCGATGACCGGACCGAAGAGGAGCGCGGCGACGACATCCGCTCCGCGGAGAAGACGCTCTACCTCCAGCTGATCGACGAGGTGGTGCCGATGGAGGGCTCGCGCGAGTTCATCGAGCAACTGGTGCAGCGGGGCCACGCGGTCGTGCTCGCGAGCTCGGCCAAGGCCGACGAGGTCGACCACTATCTGGATCTGCTCGACGCTCGCAAGCTCGCCGACGCTTGGACCACGTCGGCAGACGTGGAGTCGACAAAACCCGAGCCGGACCTCGTCAGCGCCGCGCTCGAGCGTGTCGGCGGCTCGCCTGACGACGCCGTGATGGTCGGCGACACGCCATGGGATGTCGAGGCCGCCGGCCGTGCCGGCGTGCCGACGATCACGGTGATGACCGGCGGGTTCGCCGCGGCCGAGCTCGAGGACGCCGGCGCCGCCGCGGTGTTCGAGTCGGTCACCGAGTTGTGCCGGAACCTCGACCGGACGCCGCTGCGCTGAGTCCTGTGAGCAGGACTCAGGTGAGCAGGACCAGTGACGCGCCGCCGAGCATCGCCGCGGCCACTGTCCACCACGCGATGTAGTCGCCGATATGTCCGCTGTGAAGCCGGCGCAGCGCGGTCAGAGCCGCTCGCGGCGGCCCCTCGAAGCCAGGTGGGAGGCGACGGCGGAGCGGAGCGCCGAACAGCGTGAGCGCCGCGATCGCGACCGCGCCGACCGTGCTCGCCGCCGCATAGAGATAGTCGAACCCCTCGACGTGGCTCGACGGCACCGGCGGAGTAGTGCACCTGTCGCCCCTGCAACACCCAGGTGGCATAGGACGCGTGGTCGGTGAAGTGCGCGGCGGCGCGCCCGATCGCCGGCACCAGGCCGGGAATCAAGCCGATCACGATCGCGCCGAGAAGGAGCACTCCGGGCACGATCAACATCAAGCGAGGCGTCACGTCGCGCTCGATCCGCTCCTCGTCCTGCTCGGGCGGCAGGCGCAACTGAACGTCCTCCCGGCGCTGCGATGCTCCCCAGCCGAGGAACACCCGGCCGGCGGCGCGCAGCACGGCGCCGCCGGTCAGGATCGAGGAGATCACGAACACCGTCGGCAGCCACGGATAGCCGGAGTCGATCGCGCCACCGTCGAGCATCGACTTGCCGAAGAACGCCGTGACGCCCGGCAGCGCGCTGAGCAGGAGCCCGCCGATGCCGAACAGGGCGCCGGCAAGCCGGAGCTCGCGGCCCCGGCCGTGCAGGTCGAACTCGTCGACCGTTCCAAACCGGTGCAGCAGAACTCCGACGAGCATGAACAGCGCGCCCTTCGTGAAGCCGTGACCGATGACGTACGCGGCGACACCGGCGACGCCGTGGGCGGTGAGGAATCCGATCCCGCACACGAACACCCCGATGTGGCTGATCGTCGAGAACGCCAGCAGCCGCTTCAGGTGGCGCTGCGCGTAGCACATGATCGCGCCCCACAGCGCGGTCACGGTTCCGAGCGCGACGAGGATCGCCCGCAGCTCGTCCGCGTGCGGGCCGAGCGCACCGGCGAAGATCGTCCAATACAGCCGCGCGACGGCGTACACGCCGAGCTCGGCCATCACGCCGGAGAACAGAACGCACACGGGCGTGGGCGCCACGGCGTGGGCGTCGGCGAGCCAGAAGTGAACCGGCACCGCGGCGGCCTTGGTGAGAAAGCCGAGGAACAGCAGCACCATCGCTACCACCACGAGCGCGTCCGCACGATGACCGTCGAGCGCGGCGCCGATCTGGGCCATGTTGAGCGCCCCGGTCCGCGCGTAGAGCAACGCGATCCCGATGAAGATCGCGTAGGCGCCGACGCTGTTGGAGATCGCGAAGTTGATCGCGCCCTGGATCGGTGCCCTCTCCTCGATTCGGTACGCGGTGAGTGCGTAGGCCACCGTGCCCATCAGCTCGAAGAACACGAGTAGGTTGAACAGGTCGCCGGTGAGGCAGAAGCCCACCATCGCCGCCATGAACAGCAGCATCAGCGCGTGGAACAGGCCATCGGCGGCCTCGAAGTACCGCCACGAGTAGATCAGCGCCGCAGCCACCAGGATCGCCGAGAACGTGGCCATGCCCGCGCCGATCGGGTCGACCGAGAACGAGATCCCTATCGCCACCGAATGGCTCGGCTGCCACCCGGCCATCCAGTACGCAAACGGATGGCCGACCGCGCGGGCAAGCAGGATCGCGCACAGCGCCACGACGGTCAGCGCGACCCCGGCGCCGGCGAGGTCGTTCGCCATCCGCGGCGTCCGGTGCCTCATCGCGACGAGCACGGCGGCGCCGAGCAGCGGCACGACGACGGGTAACGCTGCGATGTGCATCTGCGCCGGCGGCTCCTCTCAGCTGCGCTAGTCGCGCAGAGCGCGGAGCTCTTGCGGATCGAGGCTTCCGAACCGCTTGTGCGCCTGCACGGCGAGCGCCAGCAGCATCGCGGTGACCGTCGCCTCGATCACGATGTCAGTCAGGACGAGAACCTGCACGACCGGATCGACCGCCTTGCTCCCCAGTGGTATGTCGGCGAAGATCGGCGCCTGACCACCCTTGGTGTAACCGACCGCGAGCAGCACCACGTACGTGGCCGATTGAACGACGGTCAGCGACAGGATCGCCCGCACCAGGTTCCGGCTCGAGACGATCCCGTACAGACCGACGAGGAACAGCCACGCGCCCACCGCGAACGGCAGAAAGCTCATTGGTCCTGAGTTCCTCTGACGAGGATCGCCTGATCGAGGAACTCGCTCCACGCGACGAGGAACGCGCCGCTCACCTCGAGTCCGACGGCGACGCTCGCGACGTCGATCTGCCCGGCCGAGAGCAGATGCCCGGGGATGCCGAGCGGTAGGAAGTTCTTGAAGAAGATGCCGGCGAACACGAGCCCGCCGAGGCCCACCAGTCCGTAGCCCATCGCCCCGACCGCGTCGCCGATCTCCACGACGGTGTGCGGGGCGACGATCCGCATACGCAGATACCGGCCGGCGAGGAACACCGCCAACGGCGCCGTCGCCAGGATCACGCCGCCCTGGAAGCCGCCGCCGGGTGTGATCTGACCGTGCACGACGATGTACACGCCGAGCGCGAGCAGGCTCGGGACGAGCACGAGCGCGAGCGCACGAAGCGCCTCGCTCGCGCCCGCGAGGTGGTGCTCGTCGGTCTCCTCCTGGTTCGGACGCTCGCGCTCGCCGCGCAGCTGCCGGAGAATCAGCACGACCCCGAGCACCGACGCGAACAGGATGAACTCCTCGCCGAGGGTGTCGAAGGCGCGGAAGTCGAAGTTCAGCGCGGTGACCAGGTCGGTCGCGTGGCGCTCGGTCACGCCGATCCGGTTGAGCACATGACCGTAGACGCCCTGGTAGTGGCCAAAGGCGGGCAGGCCGGCCAGGCCGTAGACGAGCACGACGCCAAAGCCGGCCGCGGCGACTCCGAACAGCAGCAGCCGCGCGGTCCGGCTCACTCCTCCTGCTCCTCCCGTTCGCGCGCGTGCTGGTTCACCTTGCGCAGCGCGAGCAGGATCATCACCGGCAGCCCGACGGTCGACACCACTATCTCCGACAGCGCCACGTCCGGCGCCTGGAACACGAAGAACATCATCGTCAGGGCCAGGCCGTACACGCTGAGCACCAGCGTCTGGCGCAGCGGGTCGGTAGCAACGGCGACGCCCCCGCCGAGGAGCGCCACCGCCGCCAGCGCGGCAACCTGGAGCACCGTCATGGCTCAGGCCCCTCGCGCGTCTTGGCCCGCCAGTCGCCGTACTCGCGGATCATCAGGCTGCGAACGGTCGTCTGGACCAGCACCGGGCCGGCGAGCACCAGCACGATGCCGACGAGCAGCGCCTTGTCGCCGATCAGCGAGAACGACTCGCGCACGAGCACGGCGACGGCGATCAGGAATCCGCCGAAGCCCGCCACGCCGACGTAGTGCAGGCGGTCGTAGACGTTGCGCATCACGCACAGGCCGAGCACCGCGATCAACTCGAGGACCGCGCCGGCGATCAACAGCGCGATCGAGACCGCCGCCTGCCAGCTCATAAGTCGCGCTCCATCAGACGTGCGAACAGCAGCGACCCGACCAGCGACATCGGTGCGAACACGACGGCCAGATCGATGAACGGCTGCCGGTGAAAGCCCTCGGCGAGGAGCATCAGGATCGAGGTCGTGAGGACCCCGGCCAGCTCCAGCGCGGCAAGCCCATGGGGCGGTTCCGACAGGAACGCGACGGCTCCGCATGGGATCAGCGCGAAACCGAGCACGGCGGCGGCGATCTCCCACTCGTTCACGGTCGCCGCCGACTCATCCGGATCCCAGGCCGAGGACGTCGATCGCCTCGTCCCCGCCACGGCGGCGAAGCTGGTGACCCAGCAGTAACTCGCGCTCCGGGTCGACGCCGACGACGATCGTATTCGGGGCGAACGAGCCGAGCGATTCGGCGAGCGCGCGCCGGCCCGTCTCGAGTCCCTCGTCGTCACCGCAGCGGAACGGCACGGCCACGAACACGCCGTTGACATCCCGCGGGCGGATCAGCTGTCGGACGGCGAGTACCGAGAGCGCGACGATGTCCGAGGGAACGGTGCGCAGCGGCCGCGAGATGTGCCTGAGCCAGCGCAGGCGCGCTCGCAAGCCGCCGACGGTCCGCTGTTCGCGAGCGAGCTCGAACCCGGTGGCGGCAATCGCCGCCGCGCCCGCCCCAACGATCAGCTCGGGCAGATCCGTGATGTCGATCAGCACCAGGTACAGCGCCGCGGCAGCCAGCCAGGCGAGCGACCACGTGGCCAGCCGGCGCGAGAACGGCAGCCGGCGCGAGGGCTCAGGCATGCCCGGCGGGGAGCGCGGCGGTCATGGTCTCGAGCGCTCGTTCGATCGCGACGTCGCTGGCCACGTCAAGGCCCCTACCCAGGCGCCGGACCGTCAAGCACTTTCCCGCGCGGTGCTAGGGATCGTCGTCGGCGGATGCCGGCGAGCGGCCGCTCGAGCTCGCCGGCGTCCTCGGCTGCCTCCCGGCGCAGACGCTCGGCCACGTCCGCCGCGGGTTCGAGGTAGAAGACCTCGAGGATCACCTCCGGCGAGGTGATCGACTCGCTCACGTACGAGCACACCTGCCGGCGGGTCACCTGCTCGATCGCGTCGAGAAACTCGGTGAACATCGCCTGCTGAAACGTCAGTCGTGTCTGCCGCACGGTGTTGATCTGCCCTCGCTCGATCAGCGTGCGCTCGACGGTCAGGTACGCATCGCGGAGCTCGACGATGAGTAGATCGTCGTGGACCTGGTAGGCCCGGGCCTTGGTCGCGCCGCGCCCGTAGTAGCGACGATGGAGTCCGACCAGCGCGTTTGAGATCGCCGCGAGCTGGCCGCCGTCGAGTCGGGCTATCTCGGCCTCGGACGGCGGTTCAGAGTGGCCAGTCACGTCCGGCCAAATCTACATATCATTCACATAGCGGCGCGCGCCAGATTGGACCGGCCTCGCGCACGTAGTCCTTCCGGGATGGCATCGATGCTTTTGGGGTGTCGAAGCCTCTCCACACAGCACCCCGACCGTGGAGAGGAATTGGACGTCCCACTCACAGCGATTCCGGCCGAGCTGCTTGACGCCGGGCCAGTCGCCACCAATAGCCGGCTTGTCGAGATCGCGAACGCGATCGTGCACTTGTACAAGGACGCGTTCGGGCGAGGCCCGACCAAAGCCCGAGCGCGCTTCGCCGGATCGGACCTTCTGGTCGTGCTGCTTCAGGACAACCTGACCGTTGTCGAGCGGAACCTGCTCGCGCGTGGCGAGGACGCCCGAGTGAGCGAGCAACGGCTGCTCCTACAGCTTGCCTTCGAGGATCAGAAGCGATCCGAGGTCGAGCGGATCCTCCAGCGCAACATCGTTGCCTCGGTCTCAGGCATCGATCCCGGCCGCGACCTCATCGCGGAGATCTTCACGCTCGAGCCGAGCGGCGAGACAGCACCAGGTTCGATCGGATTGGCGCCGGGTAGGACCTCCAACAAGTAGAGAAAACCCAGGAGGTCCTGCAAATGGCGACAATCGCGCCCACCGCCGACGAGTTCGGCACGATCGAGACCAACATCCCGGCACGGCTTGACCGCCTGCCCTGGTCGCGTTGGCATTGGAGGATCCTCATTGGGCTGGGGACGGTGTGGATCCTCGACGGTCTCGAGGTGACGATCGTCGGATCGATTGCCGGCGCGATCTCCGCGAAGGGCAGCGGGATCAACATCTCCTCCGCCGAGGTCGCCGGTTGGGCGGCTTCGATGTACGTTGCCGGTGCCTGTCTCGGGGCCCTCGTGTTCGGTCAGTTGACGGACCGGTTCGGGCGCAAGAAGCTGTTCATGATCACGCTCGGGGTGTACCTCGCCGCGACGATGGCCACAGCGTTCGCGTGGACGCCGCTGTTCTTCTTCGCCTGTCGCTTCGTTACCGGGATGGGCATCGGCGGCGAGTACAGCGCGATCAATTCGGCGATCGACGAATTGATCCCCGCCAACCACCGTGGCCGCATCAACATCCTCATCAACGGGACGTATTGGGCGGGCGCCGCCGCGGGCGCGCTGCTGTCGGTCGTCGCGCTCCACGCGTTCTCGCCGCTGCTCAGCTGGCGTGTCTGCTTCGGGCTCGGGTTCGTTCTCGGGATGGTGATCCTGTTCGTCCGGCGCCACGTGCCCGAGAGCCCGCGCTGGCTGTTCATCCACGGCCGCGAGGACGAGGCCGAGCGAATCACCCGCGAGATCGAGCGCGAAGTCGAGGAGAGCACCGGCAAGCCGCTCGAGGATCCCGACCCCGACGACGAGATCGCGATCCGCCAGCGCAAGACGATCAGCCTGGTCGAGATCACGCGGACCGTGGTCAAGACGTACCCGAAGCGCACCGTCCTCGGGCTCGCGCTGTTCATCGGACAGGCGTTCCTCTACAACTCGATCCTGTTCGGCTACGCGACGCTGCTGAGCACCTTCTTCCACGTGGCGACCGCGAACGCGCCGTACTATCTCGTGGCGTTCGCAGCGGGCAACCTGCTCGGTCCGGTCGTGCTCGGCGGTCTGTTCGATTCCGTCGGCCGCCGCCCGATGATCGCCGGTACCTACATCCTTTCCGGCGTGCTGCTGCTCGTGACCGGCTACCTGTTCGAGCAGAACCAGCTGACCGCCGCGACGCTCACGGTCGCGTGGTCGGTCGTGTTCTTCTTCGCCTCGGCCGGTGTCAGCGCCGCATACCTCACGGTCTCGGAGATCTTCCCGCTGGAGACGCGCGCTCTCTGCATCGCGCTGTTCTACGCAGTCGGCACCGGCCTCGGGGGGATAATCGGCCCGCAGCTGTTCGCGCCGATGGTCGCGACCGGCAAGGCGTCTGAGGTGTTCAAGGCGCTGGCGATCGGCGCGTTCCTGATGATCGTCGGGGGCGTGATTGAGATCGTGTTCGGCATCGACGCCGAGCGGCGAGGGCTCGAGTCAATCGCCCGGCCGCTCACCGCGGTCAAGGCCGCCGCACAGGGCGGCGTGGCCCGCGCGGGGGCGGCGGCTCGCCGTCGGCCTCGGCCCGCGCCGCAGTCCCAGTAGCGGGGGCGGCACGGCCGGCCGTCCCCTGCCTGGGTCCGGCCGGCGCGCCCCGTCCGCTGCAGGGCAGCTGACCTCCGAGTACCCAGTCCGCCCGCGTGTTAACAGACCTCACATGAACGATGCAAGAACGCGCCGGTGATGAGACCGTGCAGAGAACCCGCGGCCCGGACCGTACGTTTGCGTACGTACATGACGGTTTTGGGGGCGCGGTTGACGGACAGACTGTGATTGAGAGCCTCTCCCGGTAAGGCCCAAGGCCGGACCAGGATGGGCAGGAAATGCGTCGGACGACGCCCGGGACGCCTCTTCTGCGGCCCCCGCACGGACCTCGCCAAGGCAATCCACAAAATGCCGGAGGTCCAATGGCTGCCACGATCATGGAGACGCGCGACCTTGCGCGTTTATCTGACGAAGAGCTTCTCGACATGCACTACCGCGAGGGCGACCTGGCCGCTCGCGACGAACTGGTTGAACGCTTCATGCCGTTCGCGCGCAAGCTGGCGGTCCGCTACATGCACAGCCGCGAGCCCATGGACGACCTCGTGCAGGTCGCCTCGATCGGCCTGCTGAATGCGATCGAGCGATTCGATCCGACGCTCGGCAAGAAGTTCACCGCATTCGCCGCGCCCACGATCGTTGGCGAGCTCAAGCGTTACTTCCGCGACAAGGGATGGGCGATACACGTTCCGCGCGATCTCCAAGAACGAGTGCTGGCGGTGAGCCGCCACGCCGAGCGGCTGTCCACCCAGTTCGGGCGTTCCCCAACCCTCGACGAGCTCGCCGGAGCGCTCGACTGCACGGTCGAGCAGGCAGTCGAGGCGATCGACGCCGGCGAGAACTACCAGCTGACGTCGCTCGACGCCCCGGCCGCCGTTGAAGACGACGAGGGCTCGGCGCTGTCGGACATGCTGGGGAGCGAGGACCACGGATTCGAGCTTGCCGACGACCGCCAGGCGCTCGCGAGCAGCTGGGCCGGGCTACCCGAGCTCGAACGCCAGGTACTCGGCCTGCGCCTGGTGCACGGCCTGACCCAGCGCGAGATCAGCCGCCGGATCGGATACTCGCAAATGCACGTCTCGCGTCTACTGCGTAGATCGATGCAATCACTCGACGCCGATGGGGTACCGGCGACGTGCGTATGAAGGCTTCCTGACCGACGCCACGGGATCGTCGCCACGAGCGTGCTCGAGTCGCTGGAGACCGGGTCGCAGGCTGACGGCGTGTTCACTATGGCGTTCGCGCGCGCCGCGGAGGAAGCTGACGGATCAACGTCGAGCCGGCGGACACGGCCGACCCTGATGTGCTCCTGATCCTCCGCGGCGCAGTCGATCGCGAGCCGGCCATCACCTGCCGGGCCAGCCGAGTAGATCGGCTGCATGCGGGTATAAGAAGCGATCGTTATGAATGAACTCGACGTCATGTGGCGCCTGGGCCTCGCACTCGTCCTTTCATCAGCGATCGGGCTCGAACGGGAGCTCGGCCAGAAGGCCGCCGGCCTTCGCACATATTCACTTGTCGGAGTTGGTTCGGCGGTGTTCATGCTGGTCAGCACGTACGGGTTCAGCGACGTGCTCGGGCAGAGCCACGTCACGCTCGACCCGTCGCGAGTCGCCGCGCAGATCGTGTCGGGAATCGGTTTCATCGGCGGCGGAATCATCTTTGTCCGCCGGGACACGGTGCGCGGGCTGACCACCGCCGCCGGAGTCTGGGTTACCGCCGCGGTCGGGATGGCGTGCGGTGGGAATCTGCCGTTGATCGCGACCGCCACCACCGTGATCTACTTCGTGGTCGCGTACATGTATCCGTTCCTGGTGCAGCGGCTTCCGCGGTCGCGTTTCGCGCCGTCGGAGCTGCGACTCGTGTACATCGACGGCCGCGGGATCCTTCGCGAGGCGCTGGCCGAGTGCGCTCGTCGCGGATTTTCGATTTCCGATCTTGCGATCAAGCACGAGCAGAACGGCGGGACGAACGGCAGTCGTCCGCATCACGTGACGGTCGAGCTCGAAGTCCGGGGACAGGGGTCCCTCGCCGACCTCGCGTCCGAGCTGAACGATCTCGACGGGATCGTGGACGTTTACGCCGGCGACGCCAACGAGCTCAGGTACTGATTCCGGCCGCCCGGTCGCTCACGGGATTACCTCCGGTAACCGTTTTCGCCGCGCGCCGCGCGCCGGTCATTACTCGGGCGTGATGTCGGCGAAGCGGCGAGCGGCCTCGAGCAGCCCGTCGTGATCGGCCCGGCAGCCAGGACAGCTCTCCAGATGGATCGCGGTGCCCGGGAACAGGCGAGCCGGGTCCTCCCCGGCGAGCTCGAGGTCGACGTAGGCGTCGAGAATCTCCTCGCCCGCGGTGCAACCGGCGTCTCGGTCCTCAGCCCGGAGGAGCTCGTCCAGGTGACGACGATCGGTCATCGGACCACGTCCTTGTCGAGCACCGGGTGTCCGACCGCGGCCATCTTGACGCGCAGACTGCGCCTCGCGTCGAACAGGTTCTTGTAGATCGCATTCCGGTTGGAGCCGAGCTCGAGCGCGAGCACGTCGATCGGGACTTCGTTGAGCGCGATCGCGACGAACACTTCGCGCTGACGATCGGTCAGCTCCCCGATCGAATGCGACAGGGCGGTCAGCTGCTCACGCTGCTCGAGTCGGTCCCCAGGGCGGGGCGCCAGCGAGTCTGGCAGTCGCTCCCAGTCGAGCTCCGCCGCACCAGGCCGATGCCTGCGCCACGCGTGGCGGGCCACCTTGGCCGACACCTCGAAGATCACGAACTTGTACGCCCAGGTCGTGAACCGGCTGTGCCCTCGGAACTCATCGAGTCTGCGGAGGATGTTCACCAGCGCGTCGTCCGCCGCCTGGTGGGCGAGATCGTCGAACTCAGGCCCGGTGATCGACTCCAGCCCTCCGCGCCGCCGGGAGAGCTCGTGGAACGCGATTCGCAGCAGCACCTCGTGGAGCCTGGCCACGGTCCGATCGTGGCGGGGATGTCCCCGGCGCAGCCGCTCCAGCCACAGCTCCGACTCGCGGTCCGGTTCCGCCCGGGGGTCCTCGCTCTCGGTGGTTGTGCTCGATTCACCGCTCACTGGCTACTGACGTCGATGCTACTCGCGAGCACCTCCACAAGGCTCGAGCATGCGGATGGTTAAACCGCCGCGGGAGCGACCGCGTTGCTGTCGAGAAACGCGCCGATCAGCGCCGCGATCTCCTCGCTGTGGGTGGCCGTCGCGAAGTGGCCGGTATCGAGCAGGTGCAACTCCGCGTCCGGCAGATCGTCGAGATACGCGCGTGCCCCGTCAGGCGGGAAAAAGGCGTCGTTGCGTCCCCACGGGAGCAACGCCGGCGGGGTGTGGTTGCGCATGTACTCCTGCCGCGCCGGATAGCGCACGACGTTGCTCTGATAGTCGTAGAGCAGGTCGAGCATGACCTGGTCTCGGCCCGGCAGCTCGAGGTAGCGCTGGTCGAGCTCCCACAGGTCGGGGTCGACGGTCGTCGGGTCCGGGACTCCGTCGACGTACTGGGAGCGTGTCGCCTCGAGCGTCAGGAACCCGCGGACCGCGGACTCGTTGGGCGCCCGATCGCTCCAGTACGGCTGGAGCGCCTGCATCCCCGGCCCGAGGCCGACGTCGTAGGCGTTGCCGTTCTGGAGCACCAGCCCCTGGACCCGCTCCGGATGGCGGATGGCGATGCGGAATCCCACCGGCGAGCCGAAGTCGAACATATACAGCGCGAACCGGTCCAGCGCCTTGGCCTCGGTGAACGCGTCGATCACTTCCGCGAGCCGGTCGAAGGTCGTGGTGCCTACGAGTGCCGGGCTCCGGCCAAACCCCGGATAGTCGGGGGCGATCACGTGGTAGCGGCCGGCCAGCCGCTGCATGAGCTGCTCGTACTGCGCCGAGGAGCTCGGGAAGCCGTGCAGCAGCAACAACGTCGCCGCTGACGGGTTGCCGCCCTCCCGGTAGAAGATCTCGCTGCCGTTCACCTCGATCGTCCGATATGCGTTCATCAGTGCTCCCGAGTGTCGTGGGCCGATCGTGCACGGCCCTTGTAACCCATGAGCGTGAGTGTGAGCGGCGGTTCTTACCGTGGCTCATGCCGGGTGAGAGCCGTGTCTCCTCCGCGGTAAGAACCGGGGCCTGCCACGTCACTGATCGAGTCAGTCCACCAAGGAACGAAAGGCCAGCTCGCGTGACTCAACCCCCGATTATCGTGTTCGACGTAAACGAGACCCTGCTCGATCTGGAGACGATCCGCCCCACCTTCGACCGAATCTTCGACGACCCCGCCGCGATGCGGCTTTGGTTCGCCGGGTTGATCACCTACTCAGAGGCGCTCACGCTCGCCGGCGTGTACGTGCCGTTCACCGATATCGGCGGCGCCGTATTGCGAATGCTCGCCACAACTCGCGCGATCGCGATCAGCGACGCCGATACCGCCGAGCTGACGGACCGGTTCGCCTCGATGGCCCCTCATCCCGAGGTCCCCAGTGCGCTGCGCCGCCTGCGCGACCACGGTTTCCGGCTGTTCACGCTCACCGACAACACGCTCGACATCTCCGGCCGCCAGCTCCAGAAGGCGGGCGTGATCGATCTGTTCGAGCGCCGGTTCAGCGTCGACGAGACCGTCAGGCGTCACAAGCCGGCGCCGGAGGCGTACCACTCGGTGGCCCGCGAGCTCGATCTGGATCCGGGCCACATCTGCCTGATCGCGTGCCATACCTGGGACACGCTCGGTGCCGTTGCGGCGGGCTGGCAAGCCGCGCTCATCCTCCGCGAAGGCAACGCGCCCCTCGACGTCGGCCCGCAGCCGGACTACGTCGGCAGCGACCTCGACGCGGTCGCCGATCAGCTCATCGAGCGGTATCCCGCGTCGGCGTTGGCGCTCGCCACCGGGGAGTAAGAAGTCGCCGCCAGCCGCGTCTAATCGTCCAGCTTCTCTCCCTACGAAACTCAGGAGGCCACGAAAATGCCGGTCACCCGCATCGCGATCCGCGAAGGCAAGACCCCGGAGTACAAGCGCGCGCTGATGGACGAGATCTACGAGGCGATGCGCGAGACCGTCGCGATCAAGGATGGCGACCGTTTCATGGCGGTGACCGAGCACGGCCAGGACGAGTTCGCCTACGGGCCGTTTCTCGGGATCGACCGCAGCGACGATCTCGTTCAGATCCAGGTGTTCTGGGCGCCGGGCAAGACGGCCGACGCCAAGCTCGCGATGTACAAACGGATCGCTGAGCGCCTGGGAGCGAACCCGGGCGTCCGGCCCGAGGACGTGTTGATCTCGGTGGTGGAGACGGCCGCCGACAACTGGTCGTTCGGGAACGGCGAAACCCAGTTCTACCAGCCGCATGACCGACAGCCCGCCGCGGCATGACGGCTCGCGGCCAGCTCGACAATCGAAAGGAACCGCGATGGGATTGGCATGGCAGCAAGGGCCACTGGCGCCGGGTTCGGTTGGACGGTTCCTTGTACCCGACCCGCTCCCCGATCTACTTCTCTACGTGGAGCCTCTGCGGCGGCGGATGCGAGTCCGCTTCGCCGAGACGTGGATCGCACAGAGCGACGACGTCGTGCTCCTGCACGAACCGGGTCGGTATCCGGTGGCGTACTTCCGCCGGAGAGACATCGACCCCGGCGTGCTCGCCCGCACCGACCGCACGACGGAGCACCGCGACCTCGGCCGGACGGCCTGGTACGCCGTCCGGCTAGGCGATCATGAGGCGCCGCGGGGGGCGTGGGAGCACATCGCGCTCCCGCCGTTCGCGGACATCCTCGCTGACCGCGTCGCTTTCGCGTGGCACGCTATGGACGCGTTCTACGAAGAGGATGAACGGATCGTCGGCCACGCCGCCGACGCGTATCACCGCATCGACATCCGCCAGACGTCGCGGCACCTCATCGTTCGGGCCGGAGAGCAGGAGATCGCCGAGTCCCGTCGGCCACTCGTCCTCTACGAGTCAGGATTCGCGCCGAGGTGGTACGTACCGCGTGAGGACATCAACGAGGCGGCGCTCGAGCCTGTAGACCTGCAGACGTTCTGCCCGTACAAGGGGCTGTGCAGCTACTACGACATCGGCGACGCTCGCCGTGCGGCGTGGTCGTACCGGGACCCATACCGCGAGGTCGACCGGATCTCCGACATGATCTCGTTCGAGCCGGATAAGGTCACCGTCGTCATCGACGGCATCCTTCAGCAGCTGGCGCCCGGCCAGCACGTCATCTCGCACGGTCCCGACCGCAACCTCGACCTCGACGAGGTCACCGGCAGCGCCCGGTCGGGAGTACCCGGTCACCTGACACCCGCCGGAGGTAAGTGACAGCGCATCCGCCACCGTCACCCCCGACGCACGAGACCCGGGCGCGAAGCCGGAGATCATCCGCCCGAGACAGCTCGGAATCTGGGCGCCGGCGGGACATTTCGCCTCGAGCCACCGCGCCTGCGGACAACCGCCGACCCCCGTGAGGAACGGCACGCGACTTGGTTTGAGCTGTTCTTCGATCTCGTGTTCGTCGCGGCGGTCAGCCAGCTCGCCTCCGCGCTCGCGCGGGACCCTTCGGGGGCGGTGTTCGCACGGTTCGCGGCGCTGTTCGCGGTGATCATCTGGGCGTGGGTTCTGTACACGCTGTACGCCAACCGCTTTGACACCGACGATCTGATCTTCCGGCTCGCGAAGTCGGGCGCGATGCTCGCGATTGCCGCGGTCGCGGTCAATCTCCACAGGGTGATGGCGGGTGATGGGGGCACGGCCGGGTTCGCCATCGGTTACGTGGTGCTCCGCTCGTTCCTGCTCGCGTTGTACGGCCGCGCCAGATACCACGTACGCGGAGAGGGCCGCAGGCTCGCCGACATATACATCGTCGGTTACTCGTTCACGACCGGGCTGTGGCTCGTGTCGATCTTCGTACCTGGCCCGTATCGCTATGTGCTCTGGTGCGTGGCGATGCTGATCGACCTTTCGATAGCGCCCCGAGCGTGGGCGACGCTCAAGGGCCATGCCGTCGTCATCTCGCACCTGACAGAGCGCTTCGGCACCTTCTTCATCATCGTCCTCGGCGAAGCCGTCGTGAGCGTGGTGGCGGGCGTGGCCGGACTCGAGTTCACGGTCGAGTGCTGGATCGTTGGAGGCCTGTGCTTTGTGGTGGCGCTGTGCCTATGGTGGATCTACTTCGACCTCGCCGATACGTCGGTCGTCGGCCGCGGCGCGCTCGGGCTGGTGTTCGTGTACTGCCACTTCCCGTTGCTGGCCGGCGTGGCGGCGTTTGGGGCAGGCACCAAGCTCGCGATCGAGCACGCGGCGCAAGCGGGGCTGGGTGCCGGTGCGCGCTGGGCGTTGGCGGGCGGGGTCGGGGCATTCGCGTTGTCTCTCGCCGTGCTCCACCTCGGGGCCGAATGGACCTCGCCTCGCGACCGGACGTTCCTCGGCCGGATCGGACTGGCTGCGCTCGCGATCACGCTGGCGACGATCGGCGGTGGGATGGCGCCGCTCGCGTTCGTTGGGCTCGTGACCGCCGCCGTGCTCGGACAGCTGTTGCTCGAGGCAGTGACGCCCCGGACTGGAGCGGCGACCGTCTACGAGCCAGCCACACCCAGGCCCGACGTATCTGGTAAGCCTCGCTCATGACGACCGAGACCCATTTGCGTCAAGGGCCGCTGTCGGCCGACGAGCAGGCCGCGATCCATGCCTGGTGGCGCACCGCGAACTACCTGTCGGTGGGGCAGATCTATCTGCTCGACAACCCGTTGCTGCGCGAGCCGCTGCGTCCCGAGCACGTCAAGCCCAGATTGCTCGGTCATTGGGGCACGACGCCTGGCTTGAACTTCCTCTACGCGCACATGAACCGGGCGATCCGGGCCCGCGGTCTCTCAACCATCTACGTCACCGGCCCTGGCCACGGGGGTCCGGGCCTCGTCGCCGCCGCCTATCTGGACGGCACCTACAGCGAGATCTATCCGCACGTCGCCCGCGACGGGCAGGGGCTGCGCCGGCTGTTTCGACAGTTCTCGTTTCCGGGCGGGATCCCGAGTCACGTCGCGCCGGAGACGCCCGGCTCGATCCACGAGGGCGGCGAGCTTGGCTACTCGTTGGTCCACGCTTTTGGAGCGGTGTTCGACAACCCGGACCTGCTCGCGCTGTGCGTGGTCGGCGATGGCGAGGCGGAGACGGGCCCGCTCGCGGCGAGCTGGCATTCGAACAAGTTCCTGAACCCGTCACGTGACGGTGCCGTGCTGCCGGTGCTGCACCTGAATGGGTACAAGATCGCCAATCCGACGGTGCTCGCCCGGATCGAACCCGAGGAGCTGCGGGCCCTGTTCGAGGGGTACGGCTACTCGCCGCGATTCGTGGAGGGATCGGACCCCGAGGAGATGCACCAGCTGATGGCGGCGACGCTTGACGAGGTTCTCGACGAGATCGCCGAGATCCAGCGGCGCGCCCGCGAGGACGGTGAGACAGCCCGGCCGCGGTGGCCGATGATCGTGCTGCGCACACCGAAGGGGTGGACGGGCCCGAAGGAGGTCGACGGCCTGCCCGCGGAGGGGACGTGGCGCTCCCATCAGGTGCCGCTCGCCGCCGTACGGACGAACCCGCAGCACCTCGCCCAGCTCGAGGAATGGCTTCGGTCCTACCGGCCCGAGGAGCTGTTCGATGACGCCGGCGCGGTGGCTCCCGAGATCGCCGCGCAGGCGCCCGAGGGCGAGCTGCGGATGAGCGCCAACCCGCATGCCAACGGCGGGCTGCTGCTGCGCGACCTCGAGCTCCCGGACTTCCGCCGCTACGCGGTCGAGGTACCGGCGCCCGCGAAGACCTCGAGCGAGGCGACGCGGGTGCTCGGTGGCTGGCTGCGCGACGTGATGCAGGCGAACCCAGACCGGTTCCGCCTCATGGGGCCCGACGAGACGGCATCGAACCGGCTCTCAGCGGTGTTCGAGGTGACCGACCGCGTGTGGGAGGCGGAGCGGCTCGAGACCGACGATCATCTCGCCCCCGACGGCCGGGTGATGGAGGTGCTGTCCGAGCACCTGTGCCAGGGGTGGCTCGAGGGCTATCTGCTGACCGGCCGCCACGGACTGTTCAACTGCTACGAGGCGTTCATCCACATCATCGACTCGATGTTCAACCAGCACGCGAAGTGGCTGAAGGTGACCCGGCACATCCCGTGGCGGCGGCCGATCGCGTCGCTCAACTACCTGCTCTCCTCGCACGTGTGGCGCCAGGATCACAACGGCTTCTCCCACCAGGACCCCGGGTTCATCGATCACGTCGTCAACAAGAAGGCGGAGGTCGTCCGCGTGTACCTGCCGCCCGACGCGAATTGCCTGCTGTCGGTGGCCGATCACTGCCTGCGCAGCCGCAACTACGTGAACGTGATCGTCGCCGGCAAGCAGCCCGCGCTCGACTACCTCACGATGGAGGAAGGCGATCGAGCACTGCACGCGCGGGATCGGCATCTGGGACTGGGCGTCCAACGACCAGGGCGGAGAGCCCGACGTCGTGCTCGCGTGCGCGGGCGACATCCCGACGCTCGAGACCGTCTCGGCGGCCGCGATCCTACGCGAGCGGCTGCCTGACCTGCGGGTGCGGGTGGTGAACGTGGTCGACCTGATGCGACTCGAACCCGACACCGAGCATCCCCACGGCCTGCCCGACCGCGAGTTCGACGCGCTGTTCACCACCTCGCAGCCCGTGATCTTCGCCTATCACGGCTACCCGACGCTGATCCACCGGCTCACCTACCAGCGCACCAACCATCACAACCTCCACGTGCGCGGCTACATGGAGGAGGGCACGACGACGACCCCGTTCGACATGGTCATGCTCAACGACCTCGACCGCTTCCACCTCGTGATGGACGTCATCGACAGGGTCCCGGGGCTCGGCGAACGCGCCGCTCACCTACGGCAGGAGATGGCCGACGAGCGGCTCCGCCACCGCGCCTACACGCGCGAGGTCGGCGACGACCCGCCGGACGTCCGCGACTGGACGTGGCCGGGCCAGAGCGCCTAGCGCGCGAGCGTGCGCGTCCTCGTTGTCAACGCGGGTTCGAGCAGCGTCAAGCTGAGCCTGATCGGCGACGGCGACGTGACGCTGGTCGAGCGCGAGCTCGCCGCTCCCCGCGCGGCGCTCGACGCCGGCGAGCTGCGCCGACGCGCTCGGTGAGGGGCTCGGCGATGCCGACGCCGTCGGCCACCGGATCGTCCACGGCGGCGAGCGGTTCCGGGAGCCGGTGCTGATCGACGCCGCCGTCGAGGACGGCCTGCGCGATCTCGTCCAGATGGCGCCGCTGCACCAGCCGAAATCGCTCGCCGCGCTCGACGCGGTGTCGGCCTCGCTCCCGGGCGCCCCGGCCGTCGCCTGCTTTGACACCGCGTTTCACGCCACGCTGCCGCCCGCCGCGTACACGTACGCGTTGCCGGCGCGCTGGCGCGAGCGCTGGCCGATTCGCCGCTACGGCTTTCACGGCCTGTCGCACGCCTGGATCGCACGACGCGCTCCCGAGCTACTCCAAAGCGGTCGACCAGAGCTGCGGATCGTGAGCTGCCACCTGGGGGCCGGCGCGTCGCTGTGCGCGATCGCCGCCGGCCAATCCGTGGACACCACGATGGGCTTCACGCCGCTCGAGGGACTCGTGATGGCCACGCGCTCGGGCAGCGTCGATCCCGGGCTCCTGCTGTGGCTGCTCGAGCACGCCGGAATGTCGGAGGCCGAACTTGCCGCCTCGCTCGAGCACGACTCGGGCATCCTCGGGCTCGCCGGGTCGGCCGACATGCGCGAGGTAGTGGCCCGCGGTGAGTCTGGCGACCCGGAAGCCCGCCTCGCGCTCGACGTCTACCTCCACCGGCTGTGCGCCGGCATCGCAGCGATGGTCGCGACCCTGGGCGGTCTCGACGCGCTCGTGTTCACCGGCGGGGTCGGCGAGAACAACGCGGGGATCCGCGCGTCGGCCGCCGCGAGCCTCGCGTTTCTCGGCGTCGGGGTCGACGACCGCCTCAATGACTCCGCCACCGGGGACGTGGAGATCACGGCCGCCGGCGCCGCAGCCCGGACGCTCGTCATTCATGCGCGCGAGGATCTCGAGATCGCCGCCCAGGTCCGCGGGTTGCTGGTGGGCAGCGCCCCGACCTGAGAGTCGAGCGTCGGTTGCACCGATTTCGACGACCGCCGGCCGGTCCGCTGTGAGAGGCTTGGCGTATGCCGTGGGTCCCAGAGCTGTTCTCGGCGCCCGTGCTCGAGCGCGTTCTCGACCAGGTGGCCGACGCCAGAGCGACCGAACCGGTGCCGTACTTCGACGGGGTGAGGACCGGCGAGACCGACGCTCTCGTGCGGTCGTTCGCCGGCGAGCCGGAGCTGTATCAGCCGATTCGTGGACGCGTCAAGGGACGCCAGGCGTTCGAGCGGTACGTGGCCGATACCAACGCGTGGCTCACCGATAGCAATGCCGTGTTCAGCGATGCCGAGCGGCTCATCACGCCGCACCGCGGGGTCGAGGAGATGGTGCTGACGCTCGACGGCGACCGCGGCCGCACCGAGGTGCCGGTCGCGATCGTGGCCGACCGCGACGACGACGGACGCATCGGCGAGCTGCGGATCTACTACAGCATGTGGTGGCTGTGGGGCAGGCACTGCCACCGTCCGCCGCTGCTGCAGCCGGACCCCGACATCCAGCTGCCCGACGTCGTCGGCGAGTACCAGCGCGCGCTCGCGGCCGGCGACGTCGAGGCCGCCGTGGCCGCGTTCGAGCCCGGCGCGTACGTCCGCGAGCCCGCCGGCGGCGACCACGTCCATCGTGGCCGCGACGAGCTGGTGTCCCTGTACGAGCGGTTCTTCTCGGGCGGCGGCGGCATCCCGCTCGAGCACTGCTCGGTCACCGACGATGGCCGCTCGTGCGCACTCGAATACAACGTCGTCCGGTGGGGACGGACCGAGCTGGCGCCCGAGGCCGGCCTCGCGGTCTACCACCGCGGCGCGACCGGAAAGCTCGCCAGTGCCCGCATCTACGACGACACCGACCCACCGCTCGGCTAGGCCCGAGCCCCAGACCAGGGCCTCGACCAGTGCCCCCACGGGCGCGAACGGTCGTCCCGGCCGGGACCCTAACCCAGCGACCGACGGAGGTAAATGATGAGCTCGAGCAACGACTATGACGTGATCGTCCTGGGGGGCGGCGCCCCGGGCGAGCATTGCGCCGCTGCGCTGGCCGCACGCGGGCTGCGTGTGGCCGTGGTCGAGCGCGAGCTGGTCGGCGGCGAGTGCTCGTACTGGGCGTGCATCCCGTCGAAGTCGCTGCTCCGCCCCGGCGAGGCCGTGCACGGCGCGCGCGAGGCCGCGGCGACGGCCGAAGTCGACGTTGAGGCGGCGCTCGCGTGGCGTGACTACATGGTCTCCAACCACACCGATACCGGACAGGAGAAGTGGCTCGCGAGCCACGGCATCGATCTCTTCCGCGGGACGGGCCGGCTCGCCGGCACCGGCGTCGTCGAGGTCGACGGCGCCCGGCACACCGCCGGGCACGTCGTCGTGGCCACGGGCGCTGATCCGATCGTGCCTCCGCTCCCCGGGCTCCGCGAGCTCGAGGGCGTGTGGGGCACACGCGAGGCGACGAGCATGACGGCGGTCCCGCGCCGCCTGCTCGTGCTCGGCGGCGGTTCGGCAGGCGTCGAGCTTGCCCAGGTCGTCCGCCGTCTCGGCGGTGAGGCGGTGATCGTCGAGGGCGCCGACCGCGTGATCCCTCGCGAGGCTGCGCCGCTGGGCCAGGCGCTCGCCGAGGCCCTGCGCCGGGACGGAATCGAGCTGATGCTCGGGATGCATGCCACTGCCGCGCGGCGCGAGGGCGAGGAGTACATCCTCGCAGTTCGACGGTGGCAAGGAACTCCGGGGCGACCGGCTGCTGGTGGCAACCGGCCGGCGCCCGCGCGTAGAGGGAATCGGCCTGGAGACGGTCGGCGTCGAGGTCGACCCACATGGCATCCACGTCGACGATCACCTGCGCGCCGGCGAGCGACTGTGGGCGATCGGCGACGTCAACGGCATCTGGCCGCTTACCCACGTCGGCGAGTACGAGGGCGACGTGGTCGCCGCCAACATCGCCGGCGACTCGCGTCCCGCGAACTACGAGGCCGTTCCGCGGGTTACCTACACCGATCCGCAGGCCGCCGCCGTCGGCGCGCTCGAAGCGCAGTTCAGCGGGAGCGCGCTCGTGTCAGAGGTGCCGAAGACCGCGACCTACACCCACGCCTATGCCGAATCGAACGGCTTCATGACGCTGCTCAGCGACGGCGAGCGCCTGACCGGCGCCTACGCGCTCGGCCCCGAGGCCGGTGAGTGGATGCAGCAGGCCACGCTGGCCGTCCGCGCGCACGTCCCGGTCGAGGTGCTGAGCGACACGATCCAGCCGTTCCCGAGCTTCTCGGGGATCTACGACACGGCGTTGATGGATCTCCGCATGGCGATCGCGGACAGGCCGCGGCCGGTGAGGCCGATGAACCCGCAGATGGCGAGTATGAGGACGTGAGGAGAGAAGCGTGAGTACTCGAGCTGGCCGGTCAAACCGTCGTGCTGATCGGCGGCAGCGCGGGGATCGGCCTCGAGACCGCCCGTCGAGCCCGCGCCGAGGGCGCCGAGGTCGTCCTCACCGGGCGCGATCCGGGTCGTCTGAAGGAGGCCGCGCTCGATGTCGGCGCGCGGAGCACGGCCGCCTTCGACGCGACCGATTCAGCCGCGCTCCAGCAGTTCTTCGACGGCCTGCCCGATCCGATCGACCACATCCTGGTCACTGCCGGAGGCCCGAGTTACGGGCCCTTGCTCGAGATGGACGCGGGTCAGGTGCGAGAGGCGCTCAGCGACCACGTGGTGCTGGGACTCGAGGTCGCGCGCAACGCCCGCCGCAAGATGAGGCCCGGCGGGACGCTCGTGCTGATGGGTGGCACCGGCGGCCGGCGGGTCGGCCATGGCCTCGGAATCGCCTCCGCGGCCACCGCCGCGATCCCTCCGTTCGTGGCGGCCCTCGCGCTCGAGCTCGCACCCGTCCGCGTGAACCTCATCGCGGCCGGCTTCGTCGACACCCCGCTGTCGGCATCCCTGCTCGGAGATCAACTCGACGCGCGCCGGAACGAGCTGCGGACGACGCTCCCGATCGGCCGCGTCGTCGGTCCCGAGGACGTCGCCGCCCTGGCGGTTCACATCATGATCAACACCGCGCTCACCGGCGCGACGTTCGACATCGACGGCGGCCAGCAATTCGTCTCGTGACAAGCAGAGTCAACGGAGGTAACAGTGAGCACGACCAACGCAAGCGACCAAGCATCGGCCCCGACCCCGGACGTGCAGCCCGGGGAGGTGCGGCTCGAGGTTGTGGTTCTGCCCGTATCCGACGTCGATCGGGCGAAGGAGTTCTACTCAACCCTCGGCTGGCGGCTCGACGCCGACGTCGCAGCCGGTGACGACTTCCGCATCGTCCAGTTCAACCCGCCAGGGTCCGGATGCTCGATTCAGTTTGGAACGAACATCTCCTCGGCGGCACCAGGCTCGGCCCAGAGCCTGTACCTGGTCGTCTCCGACATCGATGCCGCGCGTAACGACCTGATCGCCCGGGGTGTGGAAGTGAGCGAGGTGTTTCACGAGGGCGCGCCCGGCGGTCGGTTCCACGAGGCCGGCCGGGCAGCCGGGCCGGCGCCCGAGCACAGCACTTACGGCTCGTTCGCGACCTTCAGCGATCCGGACGGCAACGGCTGGCTGCTCCAGGAGATCAAGACCCGACTGCCGGGGCGGTGAACGGTGGACATCGAAGCGTTGGCGCAACTGCTGCACGAGACGGCCGACCATCACGATCCCTTCGAGAAGAGCCACGCGCCGCACGACTGGTGGGACTGGTACGCCGCCTACATGGCCGCGCGCCAGTCCGGCAGCAGTCCGGACGAGGCATCCGCGTCGGCGGGGCGATATATGCAGGAGGTCAAGCACGTCGGCCCGGTGTGATGTCGGCCTGATCCCCTTGCGGGTGGCGGTCAGCTGCTGGGTGAGTTCGATCCGGTGCTCGTGAGCAGGTCCGGGATCGGCGCGAGCGTCTCGAGCGCCGCCCCGACCTCGGCATCGACCTGCTCACGCTGCCGGGCCGGTACGTTCCTAACGGAGGTCCAGGCACCGGTGGCACGAGTCGCGTCGATCGCGCTCGTCAGCGCGTCGAGCTCCGATCTCGCGTCGCCGACGAGATGCGGCGCGACGGGGTCGACGGCCGGCTTGAGCTCGCCCAGCATCGTCCGCACGGCAGAGACGTCCGCGGCGACCGAGGCGAGGCCGGTGCCGCTGCCGTAGTCGTCATCGGCGGTCAGCGAGTCGCGGAGCGCGTCCTCGAGGACCTCGTGCGGCCGTAGCAGCCAGTTGCCGATGCCGGTGGCGGTCGCCGGGAGGTAACTCGACAGCGGGACCTTCATCAGCTGTCCGACCAGGTGCTGGAGCGTGGTGGTGTCGGCGCTCGCCGCGCGCAGGTCGCGCTTGGCCCAGAGGTCGAACTCGATCCGGTGAAACCCCGTGAACCCCGGGTCGGCCGTCCCGCGCGGATGGCCGGCGGCGAGACCATCGATCTGGCCGCCGAGCGGTCCGAAGCAGCCGTACGCTCCGTCGTCCTGGCCGATCTCGAGCCACGTGAGGTGGGCGGTCAACCAGGCCGACCGTGCGTGTGCAAGGTTGCCCGAGCCGACCGCTGCGGACAGCTGTGCGACCTGCGCCCGCAGCGTCGACAGCTTCCTCGCCACGTAGGCCCGATACTGCGCGAACGCTTGTCTTTCGACGGTCAGGAAGGAGCATCCGACGGGGGTCTTCCTCACGTTCCCGGTGGGGTCGAGCCACTGGACGCCACACGGCGGCGCGGTACGTGATGCCGTGCCGATCGCGAAGAAGTTGCGATGGACGGGGACGGTGCGCGGGGGTGCGACCTGGTAGGTGACCGTGACCGCGGTGACGCCGTTCGGCACGAGCCCGAAGCCCGGCGTGCCGATCTCGGACAGCAGCGCGTACGGTGTGCCGTTCGCCGGGACGCAGTCGTGCGTGCCGGTCTTGGCGTAGAGCACGATGATGCACAGCGCGGTTTGGCGGTACTCGGTCCGCAGCACCGGCAGCGAAGCTTGCTCGATCACGCGCTGGACCTGGGACAGGCATCGCGGCGGCGCCAGACTGCTCGCGAGCAGATGCTCGGCGGGCACGAGGTAGAGGCGGCCGCCGTGAGCGACGTCGCCGAGCAGCCGCGTCCCGGACATGATCAGGCCAGACGCGCCGAGCGAGGCGACCTGCCCGGGCGCGAGCCTATCCACGGCCCGCTGAGGCTCGCCGAACACCGCGTACCTGGCCGTCAAGCCGGGCGGCACCTTGGTGCCGGCTGGAGCCAGGGTGCCAGGCGCCGGGTAGGACGAGCACGGAGGATCCGCCGCACTCCCTCCGGACCCGCCGAGCGGGCCGAACAGAATCAGTACCGCGGCTGCCACCACGGCTAGTGCGGCGGCACCGACGGCGATCGAGGTTGCGCGCCTGGATGCGTGCATGGCACGGAGTCTCGCACCGGCCTGCGAGAATCCCTCAGCGTCAGTGCGTGACGTGCCGTCGATCCAGGCTGCGGTGTGATGCTCGATCGCCGCCAGTTCCTCACCCGCTCCGGTGCAGCCGTGGCTGCTGCCGGCGCACTCGGCGGAGCTCATCTGTCGCACGTCGACGCGGCCGAGCGACAGGCTCGCGTCCAGCAAGGGTCGCCCGACCCGCTCGGAGCCGACGGCCGGCTTCAGTACGCGGTCGCCTCGGATCCCGCGGCGCGATTGCCGGCGGTTCCGTTCCACGGCCAATGGCAGGCGGGGATCGTCAACCCGCCACCGCCCGCGGCGTGCTTCGTGTCGTTCAACGTGACCGCGGCCGGCCGCAGCGAGCTGATCGACCTACTGCGGACACTGACCGCACGCGCCCGGTTCCTGACCGCGGGCGGCATGCCGGCCGACCTCGGGCCTGTTAGCCCGCCGTCAGACAGCGGCACGCTCGGGCCCGAGATCCCCGCCGATGGCCTGACGGTCACGGTCGGGTTCGGTTCGACCCTGTTCGACGGCCGGTTCGGCATCGCCGACCGCAAGCCGAATCACCTGACCACGATGACCTCGTTTCCGAATGACAGCCTCAACCCGAACCTGTGCGGCGGCGACCTGCTGCTGCAGATCTGCGCCGGCAGCGCCGACACCGCGATCCACGCGCTGCGGGACATCGCCAAGCACACGCGTGGCGGGATGCAGATCGCGTGGCGGATGGACGGCTTCGTCGCGCCGGCACGGCCCGCCGGCGTCCCGCGCAACCACTTCGGCTTCATGGATGGGATCGCCAATCCGAACGTCGCCGATCCGGCGGTCGCGAACCGGTTGCTGTGGGTGGCCCCGGGGATCGGCGAGCCCGACTGGGCGG
Organism: uncultured Solirubrobacterales bacterium; assembly: GCA_963746695.1. GTDB lineage: Bacteria > Actinomycetota > Thermoleophilia > Solirubrobacterales > Solirubrobacteraceae > Palsa-465. The sequence continues at coordinate 134,555 of CAVVCP010000028.1, forward strand.
TCGGCGGTAGCTACCACGTCTGTCGGATCATCCGGATGCTCATCGAGTTCTGGGATCGAGTGTCGCTGAACGAGCAGCAGACGATGATCGGCCGCTACCGCGCCAGCGGGAACGTGCTCGGTACCGGCACCCTGACCGCACAGCCCGACTTCACTGCCGACCCCAAGGGCCGGACGATCCCCCTGACCGCCCACATCCGGCTGGCAAACCCGCGCACCAAGGCCACCGAGGACAGCCGCATCTTCCGCCGCGGATACAACTACGACAACGGGGTCGACCTGGCCGGCGATCTCGACATGGGATTGATCTTCAACGCCTTCCAGCAGGACCTCGTGCGCCAGTTCATCGCCAACCAGACCAGGCTGATCGGCGAGCCGATGGTCGACTACATCTCGCCGGTCGGAGGTGGGTACTTCTTCGCCGTGCCCGGCGTGCGCAACGACGCTGACTGGTACGCGCGGGGCCTGTTCGAGTAACCGCTCAGCGGCCGAGCTGCGGGTCGCTCGTCAACCTGGCGCCGGACTCCAGCCGACCCGCGAGCACATAGCTGAAGCTCGCGTCGCTCGGCGTCGTGAGCGCGATGTCATACCAGCCGCCGGTGTGCTTGGTGTCGATCGTGATCTGTCTCGTGCCGTGGACCGTGACATGGCGATCGGGGCCGTACGCGTCGGCGACTCTGACGACGGCCGGATGTGCGTGGCCGCCGTGGGAGAGCAGGAGCGTCAGCTTGCCGAGGTCGTGGTCGCCGTGCTCCTCCACGCGCAGGTTCGACGCCGGAGAGCCGGCAACGTGGCGGAAGAAGCCGTTCGGGCCATGGAGGCTGAGGTCGTAGCTGCCGGGGTTGGCCAGGGCAACGGCGAGCTCATGGCCGGCGCCGACCGTGTAGCTGCGAGGGCCGCCGGCGACCGTCAGCGATCGTGCCTGTAGGCCGACGCCGAGGCTGCCGCGGTTCTTGACGGTGAGGTGGAGCTTGCCGGCGGCGGCCCCGAAGCCGAACTGAATCCGGTAGCCGAGCCGGCGTGATGGCCGCACCCCATGTTCCTGAGTCGGGACCGATCCGGCCGCCGGCGGCACCGGGTGGTAGCTCGGCGGGGTCGTGCCCTGGTTCGGCTTGTAGGCGGCGACGCTGGGCAGCGCCGGGACGTGATCGGATGCGCTCTCGAAATCGAACGCGGACGTCAGATCGCCGCAGACCGCCCGCCGCCAAGGGGTGATGTTGGGTTCGTGAACGCCGAATCGCTTTTCGAGAAAGCGGATCAACGACGTGTGGTCGAACGTCTCGGAGCACGCCCAGCCACCTCGGCTCCACGGCGAGACCACGAGCAGCGGCACCCGTACACCGAGACCGTACGGCCCGACGACTCCGTTCGAGCCCTTGGGTGTCCCGGCGGTGCCGTTGAACAGCTCGTTGTCCAGCGGCACCGTCGATCGGCCGGCGAGCCCGCCGACGTTGGGGTAGGGCCCGACGACGTGGTCGAAGAACCCATCGTTCTCGTCGAACGTGATCAGCAGCGCCGTCTTGGACCATACATCGGGGTCGCTGGTCAGCGCGTTGAGCACGCCGGCGGTGTACCAGGCGCCGTAGCCGGCCGGCCAGGCCGGATGCTCGGTGTACGCCTCGGGCGCGACGATCCAGGACACGCTCGGCAAACGGCCGTGCTTGACATCGGCGGCGAGGATCTCGAAGAAGCCGCCGCCGTTGTTGACGTCGGTTCCGGTGCGAGCCCGCTTATAGAGCGCGCTGCCCGGTGCCGCGTTCTGGTAGTTGAAGAAGTACAGCAGTGAGTTGTCGCCGTAGTTGCCGATGTAGGGATCCGACGTGAAGCCCCAGACACCGGCCTGGTCGAGACCCTCGCCGATGTCCTGATAGATCTTCCAGCTGATCCCCGCCTGCTCGAGCCGCTCAGGGTAGGTCTGCCACCCGTAGCCCAGCTCGTCGTTGGCGATCACCGGTCCGCCGTGCTTTCCATCGTTGCCGTCCCAACCGGTCCACATGTAATACCGGTTGGTGTCCGTCGGGCCGAGCATCGAGCAGTGGTAGCCGTCGCACACGGTGAACGCGTCGGCCAGCGCGTAGTGATACGGCAGGTCCGAGCGCTCCATGTGCGCCATGCAGGTGGTGGTCTTGGCCGGCAGCCACTGATCCCAGTTGCCGCCGTTGAACATCTCGTGAGTCCCATTCCAGCTGTGGTCGAGGTCCTCGATGAAGGTCAGCGCCAGGTTGCCCACGTTGGGGCGGAACGGCGGCACGACACTGGCTCCCTCCGCCTGGTACCAGACCGGCTGGCCGCTGGGCAGTGTCACCGGATGCGGGTCGCCGAATCCGCGCACTCCGCGCATCACACCGTAATAGTGATCAAAGGACCGGTTCTCCTGCATGAGCACGACGACGTGCTCGACGTCCTTCAAGCTGCGCGTGGCGCGGTTCGCCGGGATGGCCAGCGCGCGAGCGATGCTGTCAGACAGCATCGTTGCCGCGACGCTGCCGCCCGCGAGCTGGAGAAATCTACGCCGACTGACGGCCTTCATCAGCACCACCTCCGGTATATCCGCGGGTAACGCGCGTGCGTCCCCTCCTCCTCTACATCCCGGAGCCTACCGCGCCGGTCAACGAGCGCTGCGCCGGCACCGCCGGTCGCTATCGCTCGGGCTGATCCTCGGCCGCCTGGCGAGCCCTGATCTGCTCCTGCTCCATCTCATAGGTGACGACGCCCGCCGGCAGCACCCATTTCCGGCCCTGGCGCGGCTTGTCCTCGGGCCACTCGCCGTGCTCGTCGAAGTAGACGCGTGCCTGCTCCTCCTCGGCCCGGTCGGCCTCGCTGCTGATGCTCAGCCGAAACAGGAAGTTGAGCAGGACGACCGACAGCCCGCCGCCGACGGCCATCGCGAAGCCGTCGACTCCAAGGGACGCCGGCGAGGCGATCAGCATGACCACGCCGCCGAGGATCATCACCCCGCCGAGTCCGTAACGGACGATGAGCATCCCCGGTGAAGAAGCGTCCGAGATCTCCGTGTGCTGGTCGATGATGGCTTCGGTCATGTCGGGCTCCTCGGTCGGCTCCATCGCGTGCTCCAATCGACCACAGCATCGCCCACCGGGGTGCGCTTCTCGACCGGGTCGGCTCCCGCGCGCGCGTGGCGGACCCGACAAGGCGACGTCCGGCTAGCCATACCCCCGGCGCAGTAGCGTTGCCCGGATGACGCCGCTGCGGGTCGTGGTCGCCGAGGACCAGTTGCTGTTGCGCGAGGGACTCAGTCGCCTGCTGACCGACGCGGGGTTCGATGTCGTCGCCCAGGCGGCGGACGCGGACGATCTGCGGCGCAAGGTCGCGGGCCACCGCCCCGACGTCGCGATCGTCGACGTGCAGATGCCACCCGACCACACCGACGACGGGTTGCGGGCCGCGATCGAGATCCGCCGCACCCACCCCGAGACCGGCATCCTGATGCTGTCGCAGTTCCGCGACGAGGCCTACGCGCTCGACCTCATCGGCGACAACGCCCGCGGCGTCGGCTACCTGCTCAAGGACCGGATCGCCGACGTCGAGTCTTTCACCGACGCCGTGCGCCGGGTCGCCGAGGGAGGGTCGGCGCTCGACCCCGAGATCGTCTCGCTCATGGTCGGACGCCGGCGCAAGCACGACCCGCTCGAGGCGCTGACCGCCCGCGAGCACCAGGTGCTGGCGCTGATGGCCGAGGGGAAGTCGAACCGCGGGATCGCCGAGTCGCTCGACGTGACCCTCGCGGCCGTCGAGAAGCACGTCGGGCGGATCTTCGCGAAGCTCGGGCTCGGCGAGGAGCCGCTCGAGCACCGGCGCGTGCTGGCCGTGCTCACGCTCCTGCGGGCTCGCTGACGGCTCCCATCAGCGGCAGGTCCGCGGTGACTCGCGTGCCGGCGCCTTGGGGAGAGTCGATCGTCAGGGTTCCGCCGACCGCGGCCACACGGTCCTCGAGGCCCGCGAGGCCCGAACCGCTCGCAAGGTCGGCAACCGCTCCTCCGCGCCCGTCGTCGGTGACCTTCACGACCAACCGACCTGTCTGCGCTGCGATCGCGACCCCCGCCTCGGACGCGCTCGCGTGCTTGGCGACGTTCGCCAGCGCCTCGGCGACCACGAAATACGCGGTGCTCTCGACCAGTTCGTGGAATCGCTCGCTCGGCAGGTCGAGCGTGACCGGCACCGGGGTGCGCGCGGTCAGCGACGTGATCGCCGCCGCGAGGCCGCGGTGAGCCAGTACCGATGGATCGAGCCCGGCGCCGAGGTCCCGCAGGTCCCCGATCGCCAGCTGTGTTTCCTGAACCGCGTCGGCGATCGCGTTCCGTGACTCCTCGCCGCCCGGATCGCGTCCGGCCGCCTGGAGGGCGAAGATGACGTTGATCAACCGTTGCTGGGCGCCGTCGTGCAGGTCGCGACCGAGCCGGCGGCGCTCGTCGAGAGCCGCTTGCACGATCCTCGCCCGCGAGGCGTGGATCGCCTCGGCGCGCAGCCGCTCGGCCTCCGCCCGGCGCCGCTCGGACAGATCGCGGAACACGACCACGGCTCCGCGCCGGCCTTCGAACGTCACCGGCGCCGAGGAATACGCGACGGACACGAACGATCCATCGCGCCGGATGAACCAGTCTTGTTCGACGCGCACGGGCTCGCCGGTCTGGCGCGGTGCCAGCAGCGGGCAGTCGGCTTCGGCGAACGGACGGCCATCCGGATGCTGGTAGTGGATCGTCGCGTGACTCTGACGGCCGATTAGCTCGCTCTCGGCGTCGTAGCCGAGGATGCTCAGCGCGGCGGGGTTGGCGAACAGGACGACGCCCGCATCGTCGACCGCGTACACCGCGTCGGCCATGCTCGTCAGCAGAGCCCCGAGCAGCTCCCCCTCGTCTGAGCCAAGCCGCCTGGCGATCTGTCGAGGCGTCGACATCGCCCCCATCCTCGCACCCCCGTGGGTGGCGTCGCGCACACTGGTAGCGTCCGGGCATGGCGACGCGAGGGGTGTGCGTGCTGGCCGGGCGGATGGCCGACACGGTCCGGATCGCCGCGGCCGCCGACGCCGCCGGCTATGACGCCGCGTGGACGGGCGAGTTCAACGATCGCTCGGCGATCGTCGCGCTCGCGGCGATGGCGCACAACACCAGCCGCTGCCGGATCGGCAGCGCGATCGCGTACGGCGTCGGGCGCTCGCCGCTGATCCTCGCCAACGATGCGCGCGGCCTCGACGAGCTCAGCGGCGGGCGGCTCGTGCTCGGCCTCGGGACCGGCACGAAGGGAATGCAGATCGGATGGCACGGAGTCAAGGACCCCGAATCGCCTGCCCTTCGGCTCGAAGAGCTCGTGCCGCTCCTACGCCGAATCTGGAAGCTGCACGAAGGACCAGTCAAGCACGAGGGTCGCTTCTACTCGATGAACCTCACCCCGACCGCCGAGGTCCTCCCCCCCACTCGCGATCAGATCCCGATCTTCACCGCGGGCGTGAACCGGCGGATGATCGAGACCGCCGGCCGCGTGTCCGACGGGCTCGTCTGCCATCCCACGTTCAGCTCCCGATACGTCCACGAGGTCGTCCGCCCGGCGATCGCCGATGGCGCGTCGCGAACCGGCCGTAACGCCGGCGAGGTCGAGATCCTCGGGATGCTGCTGTGCTCGGTCAACGATGACGAGCAGGTCGCCCGGCGCGAGGTCGCGGCCCAGATCGCGTTCTACGCCGCGCCGCGGGCTTACGCGCCGATGTTCGAGGCGAGCGGCTTCGCCGCCGAGGCCGACCGGATCCGCCGGGGGTTCGCCGACGGCAACCACCAGGCGATGCTCGACGCGGTCAGCGACGAAATGCTCGACGCGATCGGCGTGGCCGGCACGCCCGAGCAGGTCCGCGCCGGCATCGCCCGCCGCGACGGCGACTTCGATCACCTCGTCCTCTACTCCCCCAGCTTCACGATGAGCCTCGAGCGCGTCCAGCAGAACACGCTCGACCTCGTCCGCGTCGGGACACCGTCGCCGCCTCAGCCTGCTGGGTCCTGAGCTCGTGGAGGGCGTCGAGCACCGCTGTCACAGGCTCCGGCGCTCGCGGCATTCTGTAGCCAGATGGGAACCGACACGGAGTTTGCTGCGATGTACGCGCAGGGAGATCGAGCGGGTGCTGGTCTTCCTCGCGCGGCGAACGCTCGACGTCACGCTCGCGGCGGATCTGGCCGCGGAGACGTTCGCGATCGCGTTTCGTAGCTGGCCGAGGTTGCAGGGGCGTACCGATGAGGAGGTCCGGGCGTGGCTGTTCACCGTCGCGCGGCGGCAGGTCAGCCGCTATCTCCGGAGCGCCCGCGCCGAGCAGCGCGCGGTGCGCCGGCTCGGGATCCAGGTGCCGGCCGTCCACGAGGACGACATCGACTTGATCGAGGAGCGCGCGGGGCTGAGTCGCTCTGCGTGCCGAGGTGAGCGCGCGGTTGATGAACCTGAAGCCGCAGCAGCGTGACGCGCTGCGATTGCGCGTCGTGGAGGAGCGTCCCTACCCGGAGGTTGCGAGCGGCGCTCGGCATCTCTGAGCAGGCCGCCAGGGCGCGGGTCTCCCGTGGGTTACGCGCCCTGCGATCGGTCCTGGACGACCGCGCCGAGCAGAGAGGAGCTGTGCGCATGAGCGATTTCGCTTCGCGCGTGAGTTGGGCGCTCAGTTCGAGCGGCTCGAGCACGCCGGTGGCGCTCGGCCCGTTCATCGAGGCATTCGGCCGGGGACGGCGAGGCTGACGGGCCGGATCGCGATTGCGATGGCGTTCGCCGTGCCACTCGTGATCGCTGGGTGTTCGCGGTTCTCAGCCTCACGCGTCGCGGCGGCGCACGCCGCGACCAGCGCTGCGGCGACGCACGGGCTCGCATCTGAGCGGCGGCAACTGCCGCACGCCGGTACGAACGCGACCCCTCCCGGGGGGCCCACCGACGGTATCCACATCCGACGGGTTGATCCGCGGCGACGGAGGGCGGGTTTCCGGGCTCGCCTGGCAGCTGCGCGTGCAAGGCGAACGCGGAGCTATCCCGGCGCGGTCGAGCACGGGCGGCTGCGCCTCGGTGACGCGCCGAGTACGGGCTGTGTGGCCAGCAAGCAGTCCCGCTCCCGTTCGGCCTGATCAACGCCGGGTCACACGGAATCGTCTACGGGTATGTGGCCGACGGCGGCGGCGGGTACCGGGTCACGATCTCGGCAGGCGCCACGCCGCTCACGACCACCGCCACCCACACGGACTTCTTCATCGCCTCCCTCCCACAACCGGCCTGCTCCTATGACGCGCTGTCGGTCACAGCCACCTCGGTACCCGTCAGCGGCCTACCGCCAGACATCGAGCGCTCACTCGACGCCGCGGCGACCCGCTTCACGACCACCATGCGGTTCGGCGACTGCCGCCCGAACGCGCTCGTGACGGCGGTCTCGGAGCGAAGCGAGACTCAGGGCCGCTCCCCCAACGCCCCGCTGGCCAAGGTGATCGCGCAACGGACTCTCACCGCTCCGCCGGTATCGCACTCGCGCGCCGGCGGCACGCTGTGGGAGCTCGTTCACGACGGCCAGCGCGGGATCAGCCTGCTCGCCGTCCGACTCGACCCGGGCCGCTACGGCATCTGGCTGCGGGGCCCGCACAGTCATGGGACCCGCGCTCGCCGAGGCCACCGTGAAGCGCGAGCTGAACGGTTCATACGACCTTCCGGCCCGGACCTACCGGCGAGCGTCAAATCGTCATCGCCTCCCAAGCCCCCGGCCAAATCGACAGCCCGGGGCAGGTCGTTCTGCGCGCCACGCTCCCCTGACCGCCTGATCGGCTCGGGGGCGTTAGGTTCCCGGGCCGATGTGCTTTTCGCCGCAGGCTGACTTCGTCGCTGGCGCGGTGGTCGCCGGCGTCGGGGTTGAGACGTTGCGCCGGGTGCGGTTCCGGCGCGAGCTCGTCGTCGGGGCGCTACCGCTGCTGTTTGGCGTCCATCAGCTAGTCGAGGGATTCGTCTGGCTCGGGCTCAGGGGCCAGGTTTCCAGTGGCGTTGGTGACGCTGCCAAGGAGGCCTACATCGTGTACGCCCACGCGATCCTGCCGGTGATCGTCCCCCTGGGGTTCACGCTGCTCGAGCCCGACCGCGCGCGGTCGCGGCTGATGTGGCCGCTGGTCTGGCTCGGCCTGCTCTTGGGCGCGTACATGCTGTGGCAAGTCACCGCGTATCCCGTGGGGGCGCAACCGCAAGCCAGGTGCATCGATTACACGACGCACACGCCCAACGACATCCTGATCGGAGTGCTCTACGTCGCCGTCACCTGCGGTCCGCCCTTGATGTCGAGCCGTCGCTACCTCCGCTGGTTCGCGCTGATGAGCCTCGTGGGTGTGGTCGCGGTCTCGATCGTGCGGACCGACGAGCTGACGTCGCTGTGGTGTCTGTATGTCGCACTCATCAGCGTGCTGATCCTCGAGCACTTTCGCCGCCAGCGGGCCTCCGAACGCCACCGCGATCCGGTCCCCAGGCCGGTCCTACTTCCTTAGCGACGCTGCGGTCAGGCGCAACTCGGTGTTCCTATTCGCCCGCTCTGACGAGGTGGCGAGTGCGACCCACTGTCAACGCCACGACCACCGGAGCGGCGGCCAACAACGTCAGCGTCATCAGCGCGGGCCGGTCCGAGCCGATCTTTGCGATCCCGACGTTGGCGGCGACCAGCGCCACCGCGATCGCCGGCCGAGGATCGGTGCTCAGCAGCGCTGCAGCGATGCCGGCGAATGTGGCCGCGGCCGCGAGGGCGAGGATCGCGAACAACCCGCCGAACGCGCCGGCCAGGACTACGAGCAGGACCAGCCACCAGCTCCCGTAGGGGTTAGACAGAAGCGCACGCGCGCTCCGTCTTCGTGGACTCACCACCATCACGGTGAAACAGATCACCGGCAGCACCGCCGCCGGATAGCCGGCCACGTCGATACCCGCCATCACACCCGAGAACCGCAGCGCCGTCCACACCAGGGCCCCCGCCCCTGCGATCCGATCATGACCCGCGATCGCGGGTATCAGCACGACCACGAGTACCGTCATCGCTGCCGGGGAGTACAGCGCGTCCGGCACGCCGCGGCTGCTCAATGCGGTCGCGAGATCCTGTGCCAGGAAGAAGACGCCCGCTAGACACGCGCCGTCGGCGACCAAACGACGCGCGCCCACGGCGGCGAGCCGCGTCGCCCGCGCTCTCAGCCCGAGCCGGACCAGATCGACGGCCTCCCGGGCAAAGGCGACGGTCGAGTCGGCGCTCGAATCGAGCAGGGTGCCGAGCATCTCGGCGCCCCGAGCCGCACGCGTCTCGGCCGGGTAGGCCCGCAGCACCGCAGCCCCGATCCGCTCGCGGTTCACTGTGCGGCCACCGGCGACGTCGCTCTGAGCCGCCGGACCACCGTGCGCGACGCACGAAGCAGTCGTTGCGCCTCGGCATCGAGTTGATCACGACCTGCCTCAGTCAGCGCGTAGTCTCGCCGCGTGCGTCCACCCTTGACGTACGGTTCCCCCGCGACCACCAGCCCCGCGTCGATCGCCCGGTCCAACAACGCGTACAGAGTTCCGGTCGATAAATGCACCGTTCCGTCGCTCAGCTCCGCGGCGCGGCGCACGATCGCGTATCCGTGGAGCGGGCCGTCGATGAGCGCCGCGAGCGCGTAATAGCTGGGTGTCCGCATCTCCATGGCCGCGGCGCAATATATCGTCTATCGACATGTCGTGCATCGCTATACCAAGCCAGCCGTGCATGCACATACAATCGGGCCGTCCGGCGCTCCAAGCGCAGTCTCCGTCAGGCCAGTGCGTGCCGGTGAACGGCGGGCGCTACAGCGGTGGGACCTGGTTGTTGACCTGCGGCCCGTGGTACAGGTGGTCGTGGTCCTGGCAGGCGGCGGGGAAGAAGAACTGGACGCTGTCGCTGCGCACGCCGTTGTAGCTTGCGAACAGCGTCACGTGACCGATCGTGCCCACCTTGCACCGCGGGTCGGTGCTGCTCTGCACGCGGACGATGATCTTCATGATGTTCCCGGGCACGCCCCACATCACCGCGTGGTGCGAGTGGTAGACCAGGTGGTGCTTGACCGTCATGACAATCAGGCGGTCGGGCTTGTTGCGGACCCGGTCGACCTGGCAGAGGATCCCGGACACCGTGTTGGCATCGAGGTTGATGTCACCGTGACCGCGGGCGTAGCTTCCCGTCGCTCCCGTGATCGGATCGCCCGTGTGGAACCCCCAAGGCGGAATCCCGCCGACGATCGGGACCCCGGCGCAGTACTGCGTCTGGAACGCGGCGGCCGAGCCGGTCATGCCGACCATCGCCACGAGCGCCGTCACCATCAGGACCGCTAGTCCAAGGCGACGGGCGTTGTGGTTCCTCTGCATGGCGAGGCGACTATAGCCTCTGCAACCGGGGTTCGCGCCGTCTGGAACGTCGGCCCCGGGGCGACGGCATAGTCGCCGTCAACCGAGGATGCGGGCCTTCTCGGCGGCGAACTCCTGCTCGGTCAGGATGCCCTGCGCCTTCAGGTCCGCGAGATCCTTGAGCTGCTGAATGCGGTCGCGGGCCGGCGGGGCCGGAGCGGGTGCCGGTGCCGGGGCGGCCGCGGGCTGTTGGTAGTACTGCTGCTGGTCCTGCTTGGCCCAGCGGTTTGCCTGCCGGCGGCTGACACCGTTCGAGACCGCGGTCCACGTCCCGGCGGCCGCGGCCGTACGGGCCAGTCCGCGAAGTAGCCCTGGCATCTCGGTTACCTCCTGCTAGGCCGTCGGCTCGACGGCATCGAGAGCGTCGAGCAGGGCCTGCACCCCAACCCGCTCGTTGGCGATCAGCACACCGCCGTTGCGGCGGACCGCGGCGACGAACGGCGCGGCCCAGCGATTCTCGTACACGATCATTGCGGCGGCGCTTCCCGGCTCGATCTCGGCCGCCGCCAGCGCGGCATCGTCGTCGTTGAGCAGTCCGGTGGACGCTCCGGCAAAGACGGTCAAGTCGCCTGCGGTCTTCTGATCGACGTCGGCGAGATCGAAGCCGGAGAACGTCCCATCCTGGTCCTTGCGGACGAACAGCGCGTCGAGGACGCGGATCACCCCGCGGTCGACGAGCTCGATGAGCAGCGGTATCGCGTCGCCGGTCATCGGCGCACCGGCGGGGAAGCCGATGACGACTACGTCGATGGGGCCAAACGCTTCCTGGTCGTCTTCCATTCACGTACCTCCGGTGGCCGCGATCCTACTTCGCCGGGAGGGCTGAACAAACCGCGGCATCGCATTCACCCAGGTGAATCGCCACGACCTCGCGGTTCTCGTCGGGCGGCCCACCTACGCTCGCGCCGTGCTGCGTATTGGCAGGTCAAGTCGGTCGGTGCTCTCCCAGGTCGCGCTGGTCGGGTTCCTGGCGATCGTCGTCGCTGGGTGCGGTTCCGGCACCGGCCAGAGCATCGCGACCAGCCTCACACAGCAGCTGAAGAGTCTCACGGCGAAGGCACCCACGACCACGAGCGTGAGCGCGCCTACTACTACGACACAGACCTCGAGTGAGACCACGACGTCAGAGTCCACGTCCCAAACCGAGCCGAGCAAGACGACGAAGTCGAAGACCGCAACCGCCGCAGCTGCCCCGACGACGACGTCGAAGACCCAGACGGTGACCACGACCGAGTCCGCCACCACCCCGACCCGCTCGGCAACGGTCACGGCCACGACGAGGACCGAGACCGTGACCGCACCGACGTCGACGACGACCGTGACCCAGACTCAGACGACGACGACCCCGACGACGACGACCACCACCGCCACGACGACGTCGACCAACCACGCCGCCGCGGCCGCCGCGGCGGCTGCCGCGGCGGCGTCCAAGCAGGAGACGACTCCTGAGTCCAGCGGGCTGCCTGGTTGGGCGTGGGTGCTGATCGGAGCCGCCGTGGCCGCAGGAATCGTGGCCGCGGTCGTCGCGATCCGCCGGCGGCGACAAAACCGGCAGACCAAGCCACCGAGTACGGGTGGTGCCGCACCACCGCCCGCCGGGTGACGGCCCGCCACGGACTACAGCAGCTCGAGCAACCCCTTGAGCACGAGCAGCGACCCGACCCCGGTCAGCATCATCACCGCGAACCGGTGCGCGTGCCGGCCGATCCATGCCTTCGCGCGGTCGATTGCCCGCGGGGTCCAATCCGGGGCGACGACGAAGCAGATCAGCGGGACCTCCAGCAGCGCCAACATGATCAGGTTGAAGCCGACCACGACTGCGACCGTCTCGGCCGTCGAGTAGTTCGACTTGTCGATTCGGTTCAGCCCGGCGAGGTACGAGGCGCCGGGAAGCGTGAGTGCCGCCCCGACGACGAACGTGGTCCGCGCCGATCCTTTCCCAAGCGCCCGTTGCCACCGCGGCGGTCCCTTCTCCTTCTTGCGCTGTTCACGGGCTTGCCGGCGATCGCCCTTGCCTCGGTGGCGTCCTGTACCGAGCACGAACGCGGCCACGAGCGCGATGCCGCCGAGCGCGAGCGTCGCCGCTGGGCTCAGCGTGTTCTTGGTCGTCGCGACCGTCTGCGAGCCGTCCAGCGCTGAGATGATCAGCAGGCCCAGCGTGATGCTGGTGAGCAGCGCGCCGAGGAGATAGCCCAGCATCAACTTCGCCGGGTTCGGCAGCAGCATCATCACCGTCGACGCGGCGACGAGGGTTGGGTTCAGCGCCGCGGTCAGCGCCAATACGAAGGTTTCGCTCACGGACGCTAAGCCGCGCGGTCGGGTGACTGTGGAGTCGTGAGGTCCATCTCACACCGTGCAGCGGTCACACGCTGGTCTGATCTCCGAGTGCGGTGAGGCTCACAAGGTTCACGCCCAGGTCCGAGAAGCGCTGGAGCATGCCCGTCAACTCAGCCTGATCCTGCACCGGGCCGACGAGCACGGTATTGCCGTTCTTGTAGACGATCCGCATGCGTGGGAACGAATGGCCCACGAGATCGCCGAGCTGACCTTGGACTTCGAGTCGGTAGGTGCCACCTCCGCCCATGCGCTCACGTTCTCACATCCCGTCCCAGGTTCACGCGAACTCGCCTCGATCACCTGGGTGATTGCGTTTCTCCGAGCAGGCCGACGGCGTCCGCCCTGGCGACCGCATCGCCCCGTGATCCGACGCTGAGCTTGCGATAGATCGCCCGAATGTGTGACCGGACGGTGTTGGGAGAGAGAAACAGCTCCGCGCCTATCTCCCGTGCTGAGAGGTCGGTCGCCAAAAATCGGAGCACGGCGAGCTCCGCCACGGTCGGCAGCTCGAGAATCTCGCCGCCGTTGGCTTGACGCCGCGCCTCCTCGAGCGCAGTCGCGACCCCGGCGCCGAGCAGCGGCACCGCTCCGCTGTCGCGAATATCGGCGAGCTCGTCCAGTGCCCTGCGCAAGCTCACCGTGGCTTCGTCGAGCCGGCCACGGCGACGGCGAACATCGGCAAGCCGCACGAGCAGCCACGCGTGCTCGACCGTGGCGATGTCGTCCTCGACGAGCCTTTCCGCAAACGAGAACTCGCGCTCAGCCGCGGCCAGGTCGCCCTCAGCGGCCAGCACCGCGCCGAGCGCCTCGGCCGCGGTCGCGCCGAGCCAGCTCCGGCTGCTGCTGATCCGCCCCACGATCGCGCGGGCCGCCTCGGCGTGGCCGCGCGCCGAGGTCAGGCGGTCGCGGTCGGCCGCGACCATCGCGAGAATCGCCCGTGACACCGCGTGTCCGGGCGCCCGATGGGCGGCGTCTGGATGGTCGACGCCACGCGCTGCCGCACTCCACGCAAGATCTAGGTCGCCGGCGAAGTAGAGGGCACGCGCGAGGCCGGCAAACGCCGCCACCAGCGTGGCGTCCTCGCCTCTCTGTGCAAGTTCGACCGCCCGGTACCCATCGACCACAGCCTCGTTCACCCCGTCGTCGATCCCGGCCGACCGCACCATCGCCATCACGCATTCTTCGTACGCACCGAATCGCTCCGGATGGGTCGCTCTCGAGCGCTCCGCCAGGCGCACGAAATGGCGGCGCACGCGGGTCAGGCGGCCGACCAGCAGCGCGGATGTCGCCGCGGCCAGCGCCACGTCCGGATGCGCGATCGCGACGTCGTCAGGGAGTGTCCGCGCCCAGCGGAGGATCGTCCCCGCGCGGCCGTTGCGGATCAGCGCCAGGTGGTCGTTCGCGAGCAGGTCCGCGACGACCTCGTGGTCGCCCGCCGCCGCGGCGTGCTCGACCGCCTCGACGACCAGACCTCGAGAGCGCAGCCATCCGGCGGCGCGCCGGTGAATCTCCTGAGGCTCGGTAGGCTCGACCCGCGCCAGCCGCGCGGTCGCGAACTCCGCGAACAGCGCGTGGACCCGGAACCATTCGCGGCGCTCGAGGCTCAGCACGAACAGGTTCGAGTCCTCTAGACCGCGGAGCACGGAGGCCGAGTCCGAGCGGCCCAGCGCGGCGTCGCACAGCTCGGCGGTGAAGCTGCCGAGCACGGCCGCGCGAAGCAGGAACGAGCGGCGGTCGGCATCGAGCGCCGCGAGCACCTCGTGACTCAGATACTCGGCGACGAAGCGATGGTCGCCGCCGAACTCGAGTACGGCGCGATCACGATCCTCGACGGATCTCAGCCACAGCGCGGCGAGGCACAGCGCGGCCGGCCAGCCCTCGGTCCGCTTGAGCAGGACGCCGATCTGCTCCTCATCCAGCTCGAGGCCTGCGCGATCGACGAGCAGCTCGTGCGCCTCGGACGCCGTGAACGCCAGGTCCCGCGCGCGCACCTCGGTCAACGCCCCGCGCGCGCGGAGGCTCGGGAGCTCGAGCGCCGGATCGGCCCGGGTGATCACGATCAGGCGTGCGCTCGCCGGCATCCGCTGGATCGCGTATTCGAGCGACGCCAAGCAGTCCGGATCCGTGACCGTGTGCAGGTCGTCGAGGACGAGCGTGAACGCCCGGCCATATTCCGCGATTCCGTTCATGACCTCGTCGACCGCGACGTCGATCGCGATCCCGGGCGACCGCAGCCGATGCAGCGCCCGTCGGCCGAGGCCGTCGCGAATCCGATCCACGGCCGTGGCCACGTAGGTCCACAACCGCGCGGACTCGTTGTCGCCCGCGTCGAGCGTCACCCAGGCGAGCGCGCTTCCGCTGCGCTCGGCCCAGTCGCGCAGCGCCGTGGTCTTCCCGTATCCGGTGGGGGCGGCCACGAGGGTCAGCGCGCTGTCTGCGCCGGCCTCGAGGGCGTGCTCGAGACGCGGCCGGCGGACCATTCCGGCACGTAGCCGCGGTGCCGCCAGCTTCGCCTCCGCGAGCGGCGGCAGCTCGTCGGCCAGACGCAATCCGACTGACACGGTGAGATTCAACACTGCCGTCACCGACAGCGCGTTAGGACCTACCCAAACATACGTGCCGGCACGTCCGCTATTGGGGTGTCCGCACCCACTCAGCACCGGATTGCTGACGGAAAGCGTGCACCGCCGCGTCGAGCGTCGGAAAGAAGTGATCGGGGTCGAGCGGGCCGATCAGCTCGTAGCGCTCGAGCTTCGCCCGAACCGGATCCTTGAGCTCGGCGAACACGAGTGACGTGCCCGCGGCGTTGAGCTCCTCGTCGAGGTCCGCGAGCATGTCGGCGGCGGTGGTGTCGACGTCGGTGATCGGCTCGGCGGCGATGACGATCCATTGCGGGCGCGGATCGGTGGCGGCGAGGCCGCGGATCCGATCACGGAAGGTCCGGGCGTTGGCGAAGAACAGCGGCGCGTCGAACCTGAAGATCACGAGTCCGGGCAGCTCCTCGGCCTCCGGGTGGAGCTGTCGGTCGTGCTGTCCGGCGAGGCCGGGAACCCGCCCGAGCGTCGTCTCGTAGGGGCGCCAGGCCCGGCGGAATACGTTGAGGATCGACAGCAGTACCGCCACCACGATCCCCTCGAGCACGCCGAGCAAGGCCACGCCCAGGAAGGCGGCGATCGACAGCAGGCATTCGACGGGCCGCTGCTTCCACAGCCGCACGGTCCCGGGTATGTCGGCGAGCGACAACGACGCGGCGATCACGACCGCGGCCAGCGTCGGGTTCGGGAGGTTCTTGAGCAGCCCCGGGACGAGCACCAGCATCAACACGATCAGCGCCGCGCCGACCACACCGGTTAGCTGCGTCTTGGCGCCGGCCTGTTCGGCGACCGCGGTGCGCGAGCCGCTCGTGCTCACCGGGAACCCCTGGAACAAACCGGCGGCGACGTTGGCGGCGCCGATCCCGATCATCTCCCCGTTCCCATCGACCTCCTGGCCCGTGCGCGCGGCAAACGCCGACGCGGTCGAGATCGTGTCGGCGAGCGCAACGAGCACGATTCCGAGCGCTCCCCCGACGAGCAGGGGAAGATCGGACACGGGGTTGGGCACGGTGAGCGGCGGGAACCCCTTGGGAAGCTCGCCCACGAGCGAAACGCCGTGGCTGGCCAGGTCGAACACCGATGCTGCGGCGATCGCGACGACGACCGCCACAAGCACGCCCGGGACCTTCGGCAGCCAGCGACCGAGCGCGAGAATCAGCGCGAGACTGACCAGTCCGATCGCGACCGCCGCCCCGACCGTCTCGCCCGAGGCGACCCCGTGGACGAACGCGTGCGCCTCGTTGATCAAGCCGTTCGCGTCGGTCGAGAAGCCGAACAGCTTTGGCAGCTGCCCGATCAGGATCGTCAGCGCAAGGCCGTTCATGTAGCCGATCTGGGTCGGCTTCGAGAGCAGGTCGGCGATGAAGCCAAGCTTTGCGACCCCGGCGAGGATCATGATCGCGCCGACGATCAGAGCCATCATCGACGCGAGCGCGATCGCGCGCGCGGGGCTGCCGTCCGAGCCGACGATCGGCAGGATCGTGGCCGCGATCATCGGCCCCAGCGACGAGTCCGGACCGAGCACCAGGATCCGCGAGGGCCCGCACACGGCATACCCGATCAGGCACAGGATCGTGGTGTAGAGGCCCGTGATCGCCGGCAGCCCCGCGAGCTCGGCGTATGCCATTCCCTGCGGGACGAGGAGCGTCGTCAGCACGATGCCGGCGACCACGTCGCTGCGCAGCCACGACACCTGGTAGCTCGCGAGCGAACGGATCCCGGGAAGCGAGCGCAAGCCCATCGGCCGGCCGTGCCCGGCCTAGGAACGCCGGGCGATCAGTTTGCCGATCTCCCACAGGACGAGCAGCAGCACCGCCGAGGCCACCGCCAGCCCGAGCTGCGGCGAGGTGAGCGGCGTCGTCTTCAGCAGCCGGTTGAACAGGTCCATCTGCGTGATCATCACCGCGAGCGCGAGCTCCGCCGCCGCCGTCCAGTTCATCTTGGCGTTGTCGAAGGTCTGGCTGACCAGCACGGAGCCCGCGACGCTCCGGCACTCATAGGCGGAGACGATCAGCATCAGCGCGAACGCGCTCAGCCCGATCGAGGACCCGATCGCCGTGCTGTGGTAGTGCTGCTTGCCGAAGTAGATCAGGAAGTCCATGCAGATCGCCATGTACAGACCGACGAGCCCCGAGGTGAGCTGCACGCCCCGGTTCACGATCGACTCCGTGCTCGGACGGGGCCGGCGCTCCATCAGCCCCGCGGTCGCCTGGTCGAGGCCGAGCGCGATGCCGAACGGCGCGCTGACGAAGAAGTGGATGTAGAGGACCTGCGCCGGCGAGAACGGCTGACCCTCGGCGATGTTCAGGATCGTCGCGCCGAGGAACGTGAGCACGAACGCCACCAGCGAGATCAGCACGAAGCGGACGTACTTGCTCAGGTTGTCGTAGAGCTTCCGGCCCTCCGAGACCGCTCGCACGATCGTCGCGAAGTTGTCGTCGGTGAGGATCATCCGTGCCGCGTTCTTGGCCACCTCGGTGCCGCTGCCCATCGCGACGCCGATGTGCGCGGCCTTGATCGACGGCGCGTCGTTGACGCCGTCGCCGGTCATCGCCACGACGTGGCCCTGCTGCTTGAGCGTCTCGACGAGCAGCACCTTGTGCTCGGGCGCGACCCGGCCGACGATTCCGATCTGGTCGATCCGCGCCAGTCTTTCTGACTCGTCGAGCGCAGCGAACTCCGCGCCGAGGATTGCCTCGCCCTCGATCCCGAGCTGCTCGGCGATCGCCGCGCCGGTGATCACGTCGTCGCCGGTGACCATCCGCACCCGAATGTGCGCCGATTGCGCATCCTGCACCGCGGGCTTGGACTCGGCACGCGCCGGGTCGACCATGCCCACGAGGCTCGTCATCTCGAGGCCCTCGACATAGCTCAGGAGATCGCCGCCGGCGTCGAACGAGCCGGCGTCGAGGTCGCGGTAGGCGGCGGCCATCACCCGCAGGCCGGCCTCGCCCATCCTGCGCATGCTCTCCTCCGCCCGCGTGCGCAGGTCCTCGTCCCAGGGGATGCTCTGCCCTGCTGACAGCGCGCTCGATGCATGGCTCATGACCGCGGGCGCGGCGCCCTTCACGTAGCAGCGGACGACTTCCTTGCCCGAATCGTCGGTCGCCTTGGTGAACGCGGCCATCAGCTTGTACGTCGGGTCGAAGGGCAGCGTCGCCAGCCGCGGGTGCTGCCCCCGCGTGGCGTCGATGTCGAGGCCGGCCTTGTGCGCGAGCACGAGCAGGGCGCCCTCGGTCGGATCGCCGACCACCTTGCCGTCCACGAGCGTGGCGTCGCTGGCGACGATATAGGGCAGGATCGCGTCCTCGATCGTGTCCGATGACCCCGCGGCGTGCTGGACCTTCCCCTCGAGCTCGTAGCCCGAGCCCGAAATCGTGTACCGGTCGGTCGGGTCGAGGACCTCGACCGCCGTCATCTGGTTCATCGTCAGCGTCCCGGTCTTGTCCGAGTTGATCGCCGACGTCGAGCCGAGCGTCTCGACCGAAGCGAGATCGGTCAACACGGCCCCGTGCCGCGCGAGGTCAGCGGCCCCGACGGACATGACCACCTGGAGCACGGTTGGCATCGCCTCCGGAATCGCCGCGATCGCGAGCGCCACCGCGCTCGTGAACACGACCGTCGAGGACAGACCGCGCTGTGCGCCCAGCACGAACATGATCACCATCGTCACCCCGGCCGCCGCCGCGATCCACAGCGTCAACGTGTTGAGCTGCTTGGTCAGCGGCGTCTCCTCGCGCGTCGTCGTCGCGAGCATCCCGGCGATCTTCCCGACCTGCGTGTCAGCGCCGGTCGCGGTGACGATCATCACGCCGCTGCCGTGCGTGATCGGCGTGTGCATGAACGCCATGTCCGTCTGCTCGCCCGGGGCGAGGTCGTGGCCGTCGGGCACCTCGACGCCCTTGGAGGCGGGCACGCTCTCGCCGGTCAAGGCGGCCTCGTCTATCTGCAAGGCGCTGGCCGAGATGATCCGCCCGTCCGCCGGCACGTCGTCGCCGGCCGCCAGCAGGACGATGTCGCCGACCACCACCTCTTCGGCGGGGATGTCGGCCTCGGACCCGTCGCGGCGGACCCGCGCGGTCGCCTTGACCATTGCCTGGAGCGCGTTCATCGCGCTCTGCGCCTTTCCCTCCTGGCGGAGACCGACGACCGCGTTGAGCACGGTGATCAGGATCAGCAGGACGCCGGTGCTCCATTCCTTGATCGCGAGCGACACGATCGCTGCGGCCACGAGGATGATCTGCATGTAGCTGCGGTACTGCTCGAGGAACCGCCGCCAGCCCGGCACCGCTGCCTCCGCGGGAAGCGCGTTCGGGCCATGCTGGGCCAGCATCTCGGCAGCCTTCTGACTGGAGAGCCCGACGGACGGATCGACGCCGAGCCGCGCTCGCACCTCGTCCGGGGAGACGCCGTACCAGCTCTCGGCGCCGGCGGCGCGATCGGCATCTTGTCGGGTCGTGGTGGTCATCGGTGCCCTCTACTCGGATGTCGCCGCGTCAGGCGCAGGAGCGACCTGCGCGTCCGCCTCGTGCCCGTTCCGGCCTTCGCTCGCGGCGGTCATCGCCTTCTGTTCGTGCTCGAACGGATCGCGGTGCGCGCCCTCGGGCGCCTGGGCCTCGAGCGCCTCCTTGACCTCCATGAGAACCTCGCGCTGCGCCTTGGTGACGGTCGGGAATCGGGGATTCATCTCCATGAGCGCATTCACGAGAACCGCCCCGGCGCCGATCCTGGCGAACCACTTCCGGTCGGCAGGTATCACGTACCACGGCGCCCATTCCGTGCTCGTGTGCGAGAGCATCTCAGAGAACGCCTTCTGGTAGTCGTCCCAGCGCTCGCGCTCCCTGACATCCGCGGCCGAGAACTTCCAGTTGTGATCTGGCAGGTCCAGTCTGCGCAGGAACCGGATGCGCTGCTCCTCCTTGGAGAGGTTCAGGAACAGCTTCACGATCCGGAACCCGTTTTCGGTCAGGTACCGCTCCCAGTCGTTGATCTCGCGGTAGCGCCGCTGCCAGACGTCCTTGCGCTTCGCTGCAGCCGGCAGCTTCTGGCGATCGAGGATCTCCGGGTGGACCCGCACCACCAGCACTTCCTCGTAGTGGGAGCGGTTGAAGATCCCGATCTCGCCGCGGGCCGGGAGACGTCGTGCGTACCGCCACAGAAAGTCGTGGTCGAGCTCCTCGGCCGACGGCTGCTTGAAGCTGTGCACGGAGACGCCTTGCGGGTTGACGCCGCTCATCACGTGGCGGATCGTCCCGTCCTTGCCCGCGGCGTCGAGCGCCTGTAGCACGACCAGCACCCCGCAATTGTCCTGGGCGGCCAGCCGCGCCTGGTACTCGGTGAGCAGTTGCACTCCCGTGGCGAGGAGCGCAACGCCTTCTTTCTTCTTCTTCACGCCGGCCTTGAACGACGGATCGAAATCCTTCTCGAGCCGCACCTTCGACCCGGGCTTTACCCGGAACGACTCGATGAACTCCGCCGCCCTCTTCTGCCTCTTGTCAGCCATCGTCTGCTCCATTTCAGTTGGGCGGGCAGATCCGGCGCGGATGCCATGCCCGCGCGGCGACCGCACATCGGTAGCCCGTCAGGCTAGAGGCCGAGGATGCTTGCCTTCTGTTGCGCGAATTCGTCGTCGGTCAGGATTCCCTGCTCGTGCAGCTTCCCGAGCTCCCCCAGGCGGGCCGTGTCGTCCGCGGTGAGCTGGTGCCGCGCGGGCGGCGCGGGGGGCGCCGCCGGGGGCGGCGCCGCGGCCTGGGCGGATTGCTGGCCCGCGTAATAGGCCTGCTCCTGCTCCTGTTCCTGCTTGCGTTGCCTGTGCTTTCCGAACGCGTACGCCCCGCCGCCGACGGCGGCCGCGCGTAGCACCGGACGGCGGCGTCTGAACAGCGGCATGGTTTACGCCTGCCCTTCTTCTTCTTCGATCGCCAGCCCCATCGCGAGCATGATCTCCGGCGCGGCCGCGACGACCCTGGGCCCCCCGACCTGCGGCGCGATCGCCTTGAGCACGCCGAGGAACTCCTCGGCGGTGACTCCGTCCTCGACCGCGTTGGCGATCTGCCACGCGTAGGACGCCGGCGGCGCGTCGAGCGCGATCAGCACGGCCAGCTTGACCAGCGCGAACGTGCGGGCGTCCAATCCGCTGCCGGCGCGATTGAGTTCACGGAGGCCCATCGCCTCTTCGAGAACGTCGATGTTGCCGGCGGACAGCCCCGACAACGTTTGATGCGTCTCGGCTCCAACAACAGCCATCTCAACTTCCTTTCGTTCGAGTTGAGCGGGATGCCCTCGACGACGACGACGGTCCGGCGACCCGGCTCGATCCCCAACGCTATGGCGGCCCCGCGTCGACCGGTGGCCGCTGGCGGCCATTCACCCAGGTGAACGCGATCCGCTCAGACCGGACGCGCGCCCTGCCTGCGGTGGCATGACCTCCCGTCCCAGGAGCAGCCCGCGGTAGGCGAACTCTTGGTCGCGAAGTGCGGAGGCGAAGTAGTGCAGCGCGTCGCCGCGGATCGTGGCCCCGTGCATCGCATGGATCCAGTCCGGCGCGAGAGCTTGGAGCCGTTCGGAGGTCGCCCGCACCGGATCCTCGTGCGCGAAGATCCCCGCTCCGCGGTACAGCTCGACCATCGACACCGACAGGTTCTCGCCGGTCACTGGCGGCTGGTCGCCGGGCTGGATGTAGAGATCGGACGGAAACAGGCTCCGGGTCGATTCCTCGAAAACCATCATCGAGTCCCAGTGGTGCACGTGCGGTGTCTCGAGGAAACGCAGCGTGTGCCGCCCGAGCTCGAGCCGGTCGCCGTCGACGAATCCGCTGACTCTCTCGCGGACCCCGAACCCGGCAGCGTTGAGCGCGATCGAAAGCTGAGAGCCGACGAGCTCGGCCCCAGGCGCCTTGGCCATGAAGCGATCCATCCCGCCGTTCTCGTCGCCCTCCCAGTGGAGCAGCACGATGTGCTGAAGCCGGGCCGGGTCGAGCACCTCGCCAATCGCCCCGCGAACCGCCTCGTAGTGATCGTACGTGCCGGTGTGGATCAGAGTCGGCCGTTCATCGTCGATCAGGAACTGGTTGAACGTGATCCTGGCCTCCGGCTCCCAGATCGAGATCCGGTATATCCCGCCCGTGATGTGGTCGATCCGCGTCTGCATTTCGAACCCTCTCCCTTCTATCTGGGCGTGGCCGTAGCCGTCAGGTCGGTGAACACGAACCCGTCGCGCTCGACGGTCTCGCCGACCTCGACGGCGATCGGCGCCGGCATGATCGGACCGGCGTAGACGAACGTGTGGAACTCGCCGTTCTCGCCGCAGGGGTCGACGCCCGCCGGCAGGTCGGCGAGCAGCCGGTCGTCGAACCGTCGCCCGGCAAAGGAGCGATCGAGCTTGGCCGGATCGACGCACACGAGGATCGCCTCGAAGCCGGCGGCGATGAACTCGCGCGCGAGGCTCGTCGTGTCTCGATGCCACAGCGGAAAGCATGCTCGTTTGCCGGCGGCGGCCAGACGGTCCTCGCGGTAGCGCCGGATGTCCTCGATGAACAGGTCGCCGAACGCCACCGCGTCGACGTCGCGCAGCGGCCCGGACGTCATCGCCTGCTGCATGCGCTGCTCGTACACCACGTTCGTGCACGCCGCCGGGATCTCGACCTCGACGAGTGGCACGCCGACCGCCTCGGCCTGGACAGCCAGCAGAGACCGGCGGACTCCGTGCATCGAGATGCGGTCGTAGACATCGGTGACGGTCGTGATCAACGCCCGCGGCGCGACGCCGTGGTCGCGACCGAGCACCCACAGCGCCAGTGCCGAGTCCTTGCCGCCACTCCACGACAGCGCGACCGTCCTTCGCGCGGCGTCATTCATCGAGCGACGCAGCGTACAGCCGCGCCTCGGCGTAGAGCCGCCCGAAATCCGCCGGCTTGTAATGAGCATTGAGACCGCTCGGGTTTGGCAGCACCCAGGCAGGCCGGCCACCCACGAGCTCGTCCTGCAGACCGAGCTTCGCGTGCGGTCGCCCGAACGCCGCGCGATACGCCACGACACCGACGAACGCCACCAGACGCGGCGCCCACGCTCGCACCGTGGCCTCGAGCTCTACGGCGCCGGCACGCAGCTCGGCGACCGTCAGCTCGGCCGCCGCCCGCGTCGGGCGCCAGACGATGTTCACCACGCCGACGCCGAACGACGGGAGCAGCCCGTCCTCCTCGGGAGTCAGGACCTGGGGCGTGAACCCGGCCGCGTGCAGCGCCGGCCAGAACCGGTTCCCGGGCCGGGCGAAGTGATGCCCGACCTCGGCGGAGCGCAGCGACGGGTTGATCCCGACGAACAGGACACTGAGGCCAGGGCCGCCGATTGAGCCAAGCCGCGACACCCGGCCGAGGCTATCCGGGTCACGCCCGCGCCCGCTCGAGCGCCTCGAGGCCAGCCTCGGGCAGGGCGTGACGTACGTGCGTTCGCGCTTGCGAGTAGCGGGTGAATTCCGCGAACTCGGCGGGCAACTCTCGGGCCTGCTCGAGGGCTCGAGTGAATTTAACTCGCGATGGCGGCGAGTGAGTTGTACACGAAATGCGGCGAAATCCGCGCCGCAGGCGCATCGAGCGCGACGATGCTCTCGGCCGAATGACCAGGGGGCGACCACGGCGGCTCCGTTCCACCCCGAGAATCCTCGCGACGAGCGGGTGCAGGTGATCGCGGGGACCGACCGACGCCGTGCTCCGTCATACTCTCGAACTCATGCGTATGGACCGTTTCATATCGCGTGGTGGCTTACCCGCAGGGCAAGGTGGAGGGGTAGGAAAGCCGCTTCAGAGCGAGAGCTTCTGGCCGAGCTTCTTCGCCCGGATCGTCGGCCGCCTCCAGTGGGATGCCGACGCGATCGACCTGACTCGGGACGCCCGCACGTGGCCCGAGCTCCCCGACGAGCGCCGCCGCCGCCTGACCACGCTCCTGGCCGGCTTCTGCGTGGCCGAGGAGGCCGTGTCAGAGCAGCTAGCGCCGTTCATCACCTCGGCGGAGAACACCGTGCTGCACTCCGACGAGACGCTGGTGGCGTGGGTGCTGTTTCTCCAGCGCCGTGACGAGGCGCGCCACGCGCGGCTGATGGACCGGATCGCCGCCGACGTGCTTGGTTTCCCGGGAGCGACGCCCGAGGAGCGGCGCGCGGCAGCCCGAGAGCACGTCCCCGCGCCCGTGCTCGAGCTGTTCGAGGAGCGGCTGCCGGCGGTGGCCTCCGACCTCGCGGCCGGGCGGTCGGGCCTCGACCAGGGCCTCAGCCTCTACCACATGGTGCTCGAGGGGATCGTGTTCGCGGCCGGGCAGCGCGCGCTGCTCGGCGACATGGCCGACGACGCTCTCCCCGGGGTGCGCGAGGGCATCGGGCGAATCGAGCTCGACGAGCGCTGGCACATCGGCTTCGGGCTACGGTTGCTGATCGAGACCCGCCCGTCCGCGGAGCTCATCGAAGAGTTGCTGGCGAGGGCCGACGAAGCATCGTCGGTGTGGGGCGACGCCGTCCCCGAAGCCACGCGCGAGTACGTCAGGCGCATGTGCCGCCGGCGGCTCGCTTCCGCCGGCCTGCTCCGGTCCGAGGCCGCGGCTTAGGCCGAGCTACATGCGAGCGGGCCGAGCGGCTCGCCGGCGTCAGTCGCCACCCGGGAGATTGATGCCCACCACCAAGAAGACCGCCATCGCGACGAACGCGATCCCGGTCAACACGTCTGTGCGGATGCGGGGTATGAAGTGGGCCGCTGTGCGGCCGATCTGATGCCCGGCGACCGACATGAGAAACGTGATCGTCCCGAACAGCGGGGGGGCGAGCCAGGGAGAGAATCCAGCGATGCCAAGGGCCGCGCCGGCGGCCACGTTGTCGACGCTCAACGGCAGGGGCAGTCCGCGCGTCGCGAAGCGCAGGTCGGGGTCGGCATGCTCAGGTGACAGCAATGCCTTGACGAGGACGAACAGGCCATATGCACCGAGGCCGATCGCCGCGACGATGTCGGCGGTGGAGCTGATCTTGTCGCTCAGGAAATGGCCGACGAGGATCCCGATCAGCGGCGCGATGCCATCCCACAGGCCGAAGATCGCCGACGTCTTGATCGATCGCATCAGGGTCGGCTTGAGCCCCCCCAGCACGATCGAGGTACGGAAGTTGTCCAGGCTCAGCGTGAACCCGAGCGAGAGAAGCGCCCACATACTTCTTCGAAAGCTTGTCGAGGCCTGCGATCTGCCACGACGCGGGCGCCGTGACAGATCGCATATATGGCTTCGGTTGCTGTGTCTACTCCGGTATCGCGAACGCGAACAACGCGGATCCACCGGTCTGCCCGAGCGCGCCCGGGTAGAACCCCTCGGTCCAGGCCCCGTACCCGACGGGCACGGCGACGTACTGCCGTCCGTCGACGGTGTACGTGCTGGGGCTCGAGTGGTGGCCGCTTCCGCACTGGAACTCCAGCAGCAGCTCTCCGCTGCTGGCGTTGAACGCCCTGAACTCGCCCGACGGCGAGCCGGCGAACACGAGGTCGCCGCCCGTGGCCAGACACGACGAGGTCTGCGGATGCTCGTTCCGGAAACGCCAGGCCTCCTTACCCGTCTTCGGATCGAACGCGCTGATCGACCCCGCCACGTCGTCGGCGTCCACAGCGACGCCGGCTCCCCAGTACGGGATGCTCTCCTTGAACTCGCGGCGCCGGCGCGTGGCCGTCGCGCCGACGTCCTGCACCGGGACGTAGAACAGCTCGGTCTTCGGGCTGTAGGCGGCGTGCGTCCACTCCTTCGCGCCCGCCGGACCCGGCCAGAAGTGGACCGGCACGCCTTCCTCGTCCGGGAACACCTTCGCGGTCACCTTGCCGTCGGCGGTGATCTCACCCCAGGTGATGCGGTCGACGAACGGCGCCACGCGGACCAGCGAGCAGTCCGTGCGGTCCAGAACGAAGAAGTACCCGTTCTTGTCGAAGTGGCCGAGCAGCTTCTGCCCGTCGATGTCGATCAGGATGTTCTCCATCGTCGAGTCGTAGTCCCACACATCGTGTGGCGTGTACTGGTAGTGATGCTGGATCTTCCCGTCGTCGGGGTTGACCGCCACGACGCAGTTCGTGTAGAGGTTGTCGCCCTCGCGCACTCCCCCGTCGAAGTCGGGGCACGGGTTGCCCGTGTTGAAGTACAGGAGGTTGAGCTCCGGGTCGAACGTCGGCGTGGTCCAGCAGTTAGCGCCGCCGCGCGCCCAGGCCTCGCCCTCGGCGGGCCAGGTATCGGACCCCGGCTCGCCGGGAGCCGGAATCATGTAGCACCGCCAGACCCGCTCTCCGGTCTCGAGCTTGAAGGCGTCGGCGTGACCGCGCACCCCGAACTCGCCGCCGGAACTCCCGACGATGACCATGTCCTTCACGATCAGCGGTGCGACCGTGGCGCTCTCACCCGCCCGCACGTCGCCGTACGTCTCGTCCCAGACCTTCTTGCCGGTCTCGGCGTCGAGCGCGATGATGTGGGCGTTCAGCGTCGCGAGGAACACGAGGCCGTGGCCACGGCGACGCCACGGTTTACGTTCCCGCAGCACAGCGACACGTCGTACGGGGAGGCGTGCTTGTAGCGCCACAACTCGCGCCCGTTCTTCGCGTCAACCGCCCAGACCCAGCCGTCCCAGCCGGAGACGTACATGATGCCGTCGACGACCAGCGGGGACGCCTCGAACGAGTACGTCGACGCGCCGGAGTGCATGCCCTGCGACCCGCACTGGAACACCCATTCGGGCTTGAGGAGACCCACATTTGAGGTGTTGATCTGGTCGAGCGGGCTATACCGCTGCCCATCGTAGGCGCCGTAGTACGTGAGCCAGTTGTGCGACTCCGCATCGCGACCCTTGAGGATCCGGTCGTAGTTGACGCCCTTGGCCACCGGCGGGGCGGAGCCGGCCACATTGCTCAGAGTCTTGAAATCAATGGCCGCGCCTGCGTCGGAATACTCAGTGGTTGCCATGACTGCTCCTTTCTACGGTCGGGGCTGGGGCGGACGGTCGAGCTTGGCTTCGTCGGGGACGTCGCCGCCGACCACGATGGTGCCGGTCAGGCCGCGGCCCTCGTCGTTCCCGGTCCGGGAGCCGTACCAGTAGTAGCCCGGGCCGTCGAGCTCGAGCGTCGCGGTTCCCTTGGAGTAGTTCACCAACCAGATGAACTTGCTGTCGCCGTTGCTCGGCAGGACCGCGCAGTGCGAGTTGTTGTCATCGTTGATGATCTCGAGCTCGAGCACGCCTCCGTGCGGCATGACGAGGACTCTGGGCTCGAACACCAACTCGTCCAACGGGATCCGGATCGTGGCGTGCATCTTGCCGTCGGATCCCTCCTCTGCCACGCCGACGGTTCCGCGGCCCAGCACCCGACCTAGCGTCACCCCATTCTGCTTTTCCAACCCCTCGAGCACGGCCTTATCCGCAGTGGCGCTCACGGGCTCTCTCTCCTTCCATCGAAAATGGACGAAAAAAAACCTAACACCGGCAACGCCCGGTTACAAGCACCAAATTCAGGGAGATAACATCCCGATCCGCCGGGCGAGTTGACACCTGTCGAGGCGGATAGGTGTGAACTGACCACCTGGATAGGTAGCGCCTATCTGCATGGACATCAGTGCATCAGAGACCCGGACGACCGTGATCCATTCGGTCAGGTGACCCTGACCGAATGTCGTCACCGGCGAATCTGTTCAGCCCAGCGAGATCGACTCCGCGCCGGCCACGCGCAAATGGTCGAGAGCGGTGCCGCCGGCCTCGCGCAGCCTCATGACGTCGGCCAGCGCGGCGTGCCGGCCGCCCGCGAGCGCGTCGGCCAGCAGCGCGCCGCCGTGCGCGGCGACGCTCGCCTGGCCGGCGGCGAGGGCGATCACCG
Source organism: uncultured Solirubrobacterales bacterium (assembly GCA_963746695.1). GTDB lineage: Bacteria > Actinomycetota > Thermoleophilia > Solirubrobacterales > Solirubrobacteraceae > Palsa-465. The sequence goes on from CAVVCP010000028.1 coordinate 162,751, forward strand.
GCGCGACGTCGCCCAGCGCAGCGCCGAGCGCCGCGATCAGCTCCGGGAGGCGGGCCAGACGGCCGGACACCACGATCTCGTGCGGCGCGGGGACGCTGACGATCAGGCCCCGGACGGCCTTGGTCGCGGCCTCGAGCAGCGCGGTCCAGCCTTCGGCATGGGCCGGCGAGGACCACAGCGCCGCCAGGTCGGTGGTCCGGAGTTCCCCGGCCGGATCGAGCGCGCCGCCGCTGAACAGCGTGTCCTTGCGCAGCGCCGGTCCCAGCAGATACGCGAGCTCGCCGTCGAGCGCCCCGGCGGCGCGCACCCCGAGTGGTCCCGAGGATCCCCCCACGCCGTCGACGATCTGCCCACCGGCGATCGCCAGCGCCGCGGTGAACGCGCCCCCGAGCTCGAGCAGCACCATCGCGGTCTCCTCCAGCGCGATCGCCCGCCGGCTGGATTGGTCGACGATCGCGTATGCCGCTGCGCACACCTTGTCAGCGGTCCCGATGTCGATCCGGTTGTACTTGCGGTGCCGCGGAACCGACGCGAGGTGGATCGCCCCGGGGCCGAACACCACCGGCAGGCCACTGCCCGCCAGCGCCCGCAGCAGCGAGCGAACGCCGCCGACCCCGGCGTCGGCGTGGGCCTCGTCGGGCCGTACGAGCACCATCTCGGCCAGCTCGCGCTCTCCGACGTCGGTGGCCGAGACCAGCGGCAGACCGTACCCACTCGGGCCGTACACGAGGTCGTACGGGCCGTGGCGCGTGAGCGCATCGAGCAACGGCCGGCTGTCCTCGCTCAGCGACCCGGTCTCGAACACCTGCTCGACGACGGGCTCGCCGTCCTGCAGCACGCACAGGTCGAAGGAGACCGTTCCCGGGTCGACGCCGGCTACGCGAGGCCGGGGCATATCATTCGGGGATGAGCTCAACGAAGGACAAGCCGCGCACCTACAGCGAGGACGAGATCCCCGCGAAGTTCTCCGAGTACGGCCTCGACGACTGGTACTACGAGGACAAGTGGATCCGTCGCAAGTACAACACCGACGGCTGGCCGACCACGCTGATGGCGGTCAATGCCGTGGGCTACCTGTGTGAGGCCGCCGGCCATCACGCCGACCTGAACGTCACCTGGGGCAAGCTCTGGGTGAAGCTGGCCACGCATTCCGCAGGCGGGATCACCGACAAGGACTTCACGCTGGCGCGCAAGATCGAGGACACGATCCTGTGGCGGCCCGAGGCCGACGGCCCGCTCGACGGGCCGATGGGCAAGTTCGTGTTCTCGAAGTAACGCCTGGGCGCCACCGCCTCATAGCGCGTCCACCGCGACGTCGTAGACGCCGGTCAGATCGAGGACCGTGCCCTTGGTTTCGAACATCTGCTGCACGCAGCGCTTCTGCAGCTTCATCTTCGGGCCGCCGACCGCGAGCGCACCGAGCTTCTTGACGCCATCTTCCTCCTCCAGGTTGTCTCCCCGGTCGACGCCCTCGACCCCCACTGGCTCGGCCGCCGAATAGTCGACCACGACCTCAACGCCGTCGACCTGCGCCCAGCCGCTGCGGCGAAGGATCTGCGTACCCGCGGGGCCGGCCGCGAACACCGCCACGTGGCCGGCCAGGGCCTCGTCGAGCTCGTCGCTGGACGCCGGCTCGATCACCTCGAACCCCGCCTCCTGCGCCACCGGGACACCCGACGCACGGCGATATCCGCCCTTCATCACATCGGGCGGAAAGGTGAACACGGTCACCTCGGCGCCCTCGCGCCGCAGCAGCTCCGCCGTGCGCAGTCCGACGGGCCCGACGCCGATCACCGCGGCTCGCTTCGTCCTTCGAGCGTCACCGCGCCGCGGACCTTGGCCACCGCCGCGGCCGCCGTCGTGTTCGACCCGTCCGAGTCGAGCATGATCGACGGGTTGAACGGCTCGAAGAACAGCTTCTGCGCCGCCTCGAACACGGCCTCGCCGTCGCGCACCTTCGACCCGCCGACCCAGAACGCGGTGTTGGCCAGGCCGTCGGGTCCGCGCGGGAAGATCGCGCCCTGGACGACGCCGTCGAGGTTGTCCGGGGTGACGGCGCCGAACCCGAGCACGACATCGACGCCGGCGTCGTAGGCGGCGATCGCGTCGAACGGGCTCGGGTGCGGATCGGTGTCGAGCTGGATCAGGATCTTCTTCATGTGGGGTCCTCCCGTCTGGGTTCGGGAAAGCTGAGAAGGCCCCAGTCCAGGGGCCCCTCCTGGCGGTAGCTCTTGCGCAGCCCTCGCGCGATCGTCGCCTTCATCAGCTCCTTGCCGAGGTAGAAGGCATGCGATGGCTCGGTCACGCCGAGCTGGTCGAACACCGCGAACAGATTGGCTCCGCGCACGAACCGCTCGCCGTTGAATGCGTACAGCCAGTCGGCGTCGGCGAACAGCCGGTAGTTCGAGTCGGAGATCTGTGCCTGCATCGAGCGCAGCTCCTCCTCGGAGGGTGCCCGCATCGACTCGTCGCGGCTCGTGACCAGTCCGGAGTCGATGTGCTTCGGCGGCCGTGCCTGGCGCTGGGCGAGGTGCATGATCTGGGCGGCGAGCACCGTCTCGCGCACCGCCCCGCGCGCCCACCCGATCACCTCCGTCGTCAGCACCGCGCCGATGCCGACCTCCTGGCAGAAGCCGATCAGCAGCGCGGTCACCCCCGTCGAGTCGGCCTCGGTCAGCTCGGTCAGGTTGCCGATCCCCATCAGGATGTCGGCCTCAGGGTGGCGCCGGCGCACCTCGACGTAGCGCGCCAGCGACGCGGCGAAACCGGAGTTGATCGGGGCCAGGATCGAGTCGAGCAGGTACGGACGGCCGAGCTCCTCCATGCGGTCCGCGATCCGGCCAAGCCCGTCCAGGTCGTCCGGATCGTCGGTGATCAGGACCGGCGTCGCGCGCAGGCTCTCGGCCAGGTCGATCGTGTTCGGGGTCAGGCTCAGCACGTAGTCGACGCCGGCGGCGTCTGCCATCCGGATGTGCTCGGGGTCGAGCGTGTCGATGCTGAGAGACAGCCCGCGCTCGCGCAGCGCCGCGATCGTCGGGGGTCCCTCGGCCAACCATGAGCGATCCAGCGACAGGCCGAGGTCGATCACGTCGGCTCCGTCGGCGCGGTAGGCCTCCGCCCGGTCGATCACCTGCTCGCGCGCCAGCGACTGCACGTCGTTGATCTCCGCGAACACGCGGATGTCACGCGCTCCGAGCTCTGCCCGGATCGCCTCGCGTCCGTACCACTCCGGCAGCGCGCGGACGTCGGCCGGGCCCTTGCGCACTGGGAGGCCGGTGGCTTCCTGGAGCGTGTCGACGTCGCCCTCGCACAGGCCCGGAATCACGATGTTGTCGACCCCGGGCGGCACCGTCAGCCGCCGCGCGATCCAGCGCGTGGTCATCAGCGCGGCGACGCTGATGTTCATCACGGTTACCTGATGGTCGATGCCGAGGTCGGCCAGCACCCCGCGCAGCGCCGGCTCGGCCAGGCGGCCAGTGAGGAACAGCGTCTCACCCAACAGTGCCGCCGTTGACGTTGACCGCCTGCCCGGTGACGAAGGCGCCGCCCGGCGACGCCAGCCAGACCGCGGCGCCCGCGATGTCCTCGGGCCGGCCCCAGCGACCGAGCGGTGTGGCCGCCGCGACCTTCGCGTAGAAGGCGCGGTCGACGCCGGCGCCGTACGCCGTCTCGACCCACCCCGGGCACAGCACGTTGACGCGGACGTCAGGGGCGACCGAGCGCGCGAATGACTTCGAGAAGCCGAGCACCCCGCCCTTGACCGCGGCGAACAGCTCGGGGTTGTCACCAGCCATCCCGTCGATGGTGGCGTGATCCCAGCCGATGTTGAGGATGCAGCCGCCGGGTCGCATCCGGGTGGCGACCAGCCGCGAGCAGCGAATCGTCGCCTTCAGGTCGACGTCGAGCAGCACCTCGAGCTTGCGCTCGTCAGGCCAGGATCTCGCCTCGCCCGTGAGCACGTCGGCGCCGGCGTTGTTGACCCAGACGTCGATCTGCTCGAGCGCGCCAAACGCATCGCGGACGATCGCGGTGCAGCCTTCGAGCGTGCTCAGGTCCGCCTGCAGCAGGGGATGACCTGGGCCGAGCTCAGCCGGCGAGCGCCTGCGCGGCCTCAGACGAGCGGCAGAAACCGATCCCGACCCTGGCGCCGGCGGCCGCGAACGCGACCGCGATCGCCCTCCCGATCCCGGAGCTCGCTCCGGTGACGACGGTGCGCAGACCGGCGAGCGGCAGCTCTCCGGTCTGCGCGGTCAACTGCTCCCTCGTTTCGCTAACCCTCGGCGCCGCCGGCGAACGGGTGACGCGCGGCCGGCGTGTCGGCGAGCACCTTGTCGGTGCTCGGCTCACCGCCGATGGCGCGGGCGATCGAGCTCTTCACGGCCTCGTAGTTCCAGGTGTAGATCTTCTGGTCGTCCTCGGCCTCCCAGTGGATGAACACGCTGACGATGATGCACAGGTCGTCGACCTGGTCCTTGGGGATGACGCCCTCGGCGACCGAGTCCACGACGGCGCGGGCGACCGCGGCCTGAGCGGGGCCGAACAGCTGCACGGCCTGCTTCGCGCCCTTGATCGTCACCTTGTTGCTCAGCACCGTGTCCGGCTTGGCCGGCAGGTTGGGGGTGACGACGGCGAGCAGGTTGGTGTGACCTTCGGACTCGTTGACAAAGGCGTGAGCGAATGCTTCACCGACCGGTCCGCTCTTTGACCCGAGCAGCAAGTCGATGTGGGCGACCTCGTTACCTTCGCCTACGAGAGCCTCGCCGGTTGCCAGGGTGATGGCCATGACGTGAGTCTCCTCTCTCCTATCGTATGGTGACGTCAGTGGACGCAACCCTAGCTCACTCAAGACTGAGCCGGGACCTACTCGCACATTACGTCCAACTCGCATGCCTGCTCGAGGTGGCCGCCCCGAAGCCGGGCAACATCACGCCGGCCCACGACTTCGCTGACACGACGTACGCGGACATGGTGCGCTCGGCGCTCGCGCTCGGACCCGTGTTCGGGCGCCGGCGGGCCCGCCGGCGGAGCGTCGGAGAGCTGATCGCGGACGGCGTGCGCGCGACCGCCCGCGTCACCGACGCCAACACCAACCTCGGGATCGTCCTGCTGTTCGCGCCGCTGGTCCGCGCCGAAGCGACCCGGCAAGCCGGTGAGCGGCTCCGAGGAGCTACCGACCGGGTCCTCGCGGAGCTCGGCGTCGACGACGCCGCCGCGACGTTCGCGGCAATCGTCGAGGCCCACCCCGGCGGCCTCGGCGACGCGGCCGAGCACGACGTCAGAGCTCCGGCGCGCGTCTCGCTGCGCGAGGCGATGGCGGCGGCCGCGCACCGCGACAGCATCGCCTCGGAGTACGTGAGTGGTTACGCGATCGTGTTCGACACCGGCCTGCCGCTGCTGTCGCACGCACTCGGCGAACGCGCACCGACGCTCGACGCGATCGTGTCACTGCACCTCGGGCTGCTTGCCTCCCACCCGGATACCCTGATCGAGCGCAAGGCCGGCGACGCCGCGGCCCAGGCCGTCAGCGCCGCGGCACGCGAAGTGGGCGACGGGGCTCGCACGCTCGAGGAGTTCGACGCCTCGCTGCGCGGCCCCGATCACCGGCTGAACCCGGGTACGACCGCGGACCTCGTGGCGGCCACGCTGCTGGTCGCGTTGCTCACGGGAGTGACGCTCCGGTGAGGGTGTTGGTGGTTGCCGTCAGCGCGCGCATGCTGGCCGAGCTCGCGGTCGCCGACGGCTATCAGGTGACCGCGCTCGATCGCTTCGGCGACGTTGACCTCCGCGCGGTGGCGCCGGGGGCGTCGGCGCCGAGCAACGATGCTCTGACCGCGCTCGCCACCGACATCGCCGCGGACGCGGTCGTGTACGGCGCCGGGTTCGAGAACCGCCCGGATCTGGTGGCGCGCCTCGCCGAAGGGCGTGAGTTGCTCGGAACCCCGCCGGAGCTGCTCGCCCCCGTTCGCGAACCACGGGCCGTGGCGGCGGCGGCGCGGGCGGCCGGGGCGCGCGCTCCGGAGACCCGCTCGGCCCGCGAGCTCCCGGAGGCGCCGGGCCAGTGGCTACGGAAGCCACGGCACGGCGGCGGCGGCCGGGGCGTGCGCCGGTGGGCCGGCGGACGCCTCAGCCCAACCGAGATCCTCCAGCGTCGCGTCCACGGACTGTCGTGCTCGGCCGTGGCGATCGGCGACGGCCGCCGTGCCGTCGTGCTCGGCCCGACCGAGCAACTGCATCGCCCACGAAGCTTTCAGTGGATGGGAAACGTGGCGCCACCGCGCCTGCCCCCAACCGAACTGGCCGAGCTCGACGGCCAGCTGCGCGCGGTCTGCGACGAGGTGGCGGCGCGCTTCGGCGTCCGCGGAGCGTTCGGCGTGGACGCGATCTGGGACGGGCGCCACGCGTGGGTGCTCGAGGTCAACCCGCGACCGCCGGGCGGACTCGAGCTGTTCGGGCCGGGCACGTTCGAAGCGCACGTGCGCGGCGCACGCGGCCTGGGCCTCCCAACCCCCGGCATCCCCTCAACTACCAGGTGTGCGAAGGTGAAGCTCGTGCTGTTCGCAGCCCGCGACGTCCGCGCCCCTGAGCCCGGCTGGTGGCCGGCGGGACTCGTGCGCGACATACCGCACGCCGGCGAGACGATCAGGGCCGGCGCCCCGGCGTGCACGCTGGTGTCGGCGACCGCCGAGCCCGCGGAGCTGGCCGCGCTCGGGGCCCGCCTGCTTGACGCGCTACCACAGGCGGTGCCGGCGCATGGCTGAGCTTGGGCCGATCACGTGCGCGGGCTGTGGCCTCCTGTGCGACGACGTGGTCATCGATCCGTCCGGCGATTCGGTCGACGTGCAGCCTCGCTGCGAGCTCGGCGCGGCCTGGTTCTCCGACCGCGCGGGCCGGGCCGCTGAAGGGCCCGCCGCGACGATCCGGGGCGAGCCGACCGACGTGGAGGCCGCACTGGGCCGCGCCGCCGAGTTGTTGCGCGGCGCCCGGCGGCCGCTGATCTACGGGTTCGACGGAGCGACCGTGGAGGACGCGCGCGCCGCGGTGGCGCTCGCCGACCGGCTCGGGGCTCTGGTCGTGAGCGGGCACGGGACGAACACCTGGCCGGGCGCCCCCGCCGTACCGCTGCGCGGCGCATCGACCGCCACACTCGGCGAGATCCGCGACCGCTCGCGCGTAGTCGTGATCTGGCGCGAGGACCCGGAGACCAGCCATCCGCGTCTGCTCGAGCGGCTGGGCTTGGCCGGCGATGCCTCGGATCGTACGTTGGTGGTCGTCGACGACCGCGACACCGCGACCGCGCGGCGTGCCGACGCGCGCCTGCGCTGGACGCGGGATCACGACCTCGACGCGCTCACCAGTCTGCTCGTGTTGCAAAAGGGGCTGGCATTGCGGCCCGGCGAGCTCGCCGCCGAGCTGAGTGGGCTGATCGAGCGGCTCGGTGCCGTTCCGCATGCGGCGTTTGTGTACGGACGTGGCCTGACTGGCGGCGCCGGCGGCCAGCGACGCGCGCTCGCCCTCTATGAGCTGGTGCGGGCGCTATGCCACGGGCGCCACGTGGTCACGCTCGAGTTGCCGGTTGCCGCCGGGACGAGGAGCGCCGATGACGCGATGTCGTGGCAGACCGGGTACGCCGGGGCGGTCGATCTCGCCAGCGGTCACCCGGAGCTCGTGACGGCGACGCGGCCGGTAGCCGCCGGCGAGGCGGTGGATGTGTCGCTGCGGATCGAAGCCGCGCCGGCGGCGCCACCCGACGGCGTGATGGAGATAGCGCTCGGCAGCCTGCCGGCCGATCCCGGCGTTGAGGTGTCGATCCGCACCGCGCCCGCCGGCGTCGCCGCCGCCGGGACCGCCCATCGTCTCGACGGCGTCCCGCTCGCGCTCCAGGCACCGCTCCCCGGCGACGCGCCGACGGCTGCGGCCCTGCTCACGCGGCTGCTCGACGAGGTCGGGCGATGACCGCGATCCGGATCGCCGGCGGGAAGGTTCACGATCCCGCCAATGGCGTCGACGGCGAGGTCCGCGACGTGTGCCTGGACGACCGGAAGGTGGTCGCCGACGTCGGTCCCGACGCCCGCCGGATCGACGCCCGCGGGATGGTGGTGATGCCGGGCGGGGTCGACATCCACGCCCACATCGCGGGCCCGAAGCTCACGGCGGCGCGGAAGCTGTCCCCGGAGGACCGCCGCGACGATCCGCTCGATCGAACCGACGTGCTTCGCTCGGGCACCGGCGGTCTGGTCCCGTCGACGTTCGCCACCGGCTACCGCTATTCGCTGCTCGGCTACACCACGGTTGTCGAGGCGGCGGCCCCGCCGCTGGCCGCGCGCCACGTCCTCTCCGAGCTGCGCGATACGCCGATGATCGACAAGGCGTTCCTGCTCCTGATGGGCAACAACCAGGTGCTGTTCGAGCTGATTCGCGAGTCCGGCGGGGGCGTCTCCGCAGCGCTCAAGGACGCCGTGGCCTGGTGGCTCGAGGCGACCGGAGGCTACGGCGTCAAGCTCGTCAACCCCGGCGGCGTCGAGCTCTACAAGCAGTCGGGCGGTCACATCGATTCGCTCGACGACGAGGTCGCGGGGTTCGGCGTGACCCCGCGCCAGGTGCTCCAGGCGATCGGCGGCGCGGTCGACGAGCTCGGGTTGCCACACCCGGTCCACGTCCATGCCAACAACCTCGGCGTCCCGGGCAACGCCGACACCACGCTCGAGACGATGCGCACCCTCTCCGGGCGCCAGGCGCACTTCGCCCACGTCCAGTTCCACAGCTACGGCGGCAAGCCCGGCGGCCTGCCGCGGTCCCGTGCCCCGGACCTGCTCGAGCATCTGAGCACCCATCCCGAGTTCACCGTCGACGTCGGCCAGGTGATGTTCGGGCCGGCGATGACGATGACCGCGGACGCGCACGTCTCCGAGGTGCTCCGCGACCTCGACGGCGGCAAGTGGCTCAGCCACGACACCGAGGTCGAGACCGGCTGCGGGATCGTGCCGTACACCTACCGGGCCGGCAACTACGTCCATGCCCTCCAGTGGGGGATCGGGCTCGAGCTGTTCCTACTGGGCAAGGATCCCTGGCAGGTGATGCTGTCGACCGACCATCCGAACGGCGGCTCGTTCCTCTCCTATCCGAAGCTGATCCGCCTGTTGATGGATCGCGCGTTCCGGGAGGACCAGATGCGCCGCGCCAATCAGAAGGCGATCCGGCGCACCGCCCTGCTCGATGGCCTCGAGCGCGAGTACACGCTGAACGAGATCGCGATCATCACCCGAGCCGCTCCCGCGCGGCGGCTCGGCCTGCGCGACAAGGGCCACCTCGGGATCGGCGCCGACGCCGACGTGACGATCTACCACGATCGTGCCGACCGCGAGGAGATGTTCGCCACACCGCGCTACGTGGTCAAGGGCGGCGAGTTGGCCGTCGAGGACGGTGACCTGCGCCTCGCCGCCGACGGGACGCTGCTCTCCGCGCTGGCGCCGTTCGATCCGGACGTGGCCGGCGTGCTCGAGCCATTGTTCGGCGACCGCTACACGGTGGCCTTCGAGCACTACCCGGTGCGCGACCCCGCGCTCCGCGAGCCCGCCCAGATCGTGGCGGCCGGACGCGGAATGAGCGGCTACAGGATCGACGCCACCGAGGTCGCGGACACGTTCGCCGAGGCGTTCCCGATGCGCTACGCGCGGGTGGTGATCACCGCCGCCACCGATGCCTGGGCGCTCGAGGCGGCCCGCTCGATGACCGGCTTTGCCACCTCGGTGATCGGATGCAAGTGCGAGGCGGCGATCGAGCAGCCGCTCGCGGCGGCGCAGACGCCCGACGGCCGGCCCGGGATCTCCGTGCTGCTGTTCGCGATGGACCGCGAGGGAGTCGGCAAGCGCGTGCTCGAGCGCGTCGGGCAGAGCGTCATGACCTGTCCCACCACCGCCTGCTTCGACGGGGAACCGGGCGCGGAGAAGACGGTGCCGCTGGGCTCGAGCCTCCGCTACTTCGGCGACGGCTTTCAGGCGAGCAAGGTGATCGCCGGCAAGCGGTTCTGGCGAATCCCGGTGATGGAGGGCGAGTTCCTGGTGTCGGAGTCGGTCGGCGTCGGCCACGGCGTCGGCGGTGGCAACCTGGTGATCGGCGCCGGCGATGACCCCGGCGCGCTCGCCGCCGCGCAGGCAGCCGCCGATGCGATGCGCGGCGAGGGGATCGCGTTGCCGTTCCCCGGCGGGATCGTCCGCAGCGGCAGCAAGGTCGGCGCGCTCACGTCGAAGTCGATGCCCGCCTCGACCAACCACCAGATGGCGCCCACGCTACGCGCCCAGATCGACGACACGCTGGTCCCCGACGGCGTCGGCGCGATGTTCGAGATCGTGATCGACGGCGTGTCCGAGGACGCGGTGCGCGAAGCGATGCGGCGCGGGCTGCACGCCGCCGCCGCGGCGGGCGCCTCGCACGTGTCCGCCGCCAACTTCGGCGGCAAGCTCGGCGAATTCCACTTCCCGCTCTCGGAGCTGCGCGACCCGCCGTGACGCTGACCCTGACCCTTCGGGCCCAACCGCCGGCCCGCGTTCGAGCGGCCGTCCTCAACCCCGAGCGGCCTGCGCGGGCTGCACGCTTCCGCGGTCGCCGCCATCGGCCTCCGCTGCGGTGGCGAGACGGTGACCGTAGGCGACCTGTTCGAGGTGTCCGGCGCCGGCGCCGAGGAGCAGAAGCTCGTGCTGGCCGGCGATCTGCGCCGTTTCGATGAGATCGGCGCGCGCATGTCCGGCGGCGAGATCGAAGCGCGTGGCGACGCGGGCGACTGGGCGGGCGCCGAGATGTCCGGCGGGGTGTTGCGGATCTTCGGAGACGCGGGCGCGCGGCTCGGCGCCGCCTACCCGGGTGCCCGCGCGGGCATGACCGGCGGCGAGATCGCCGTCTCCGGCGACGCCGGCGAGGAGGCCGGTGCCGGCATGCGTCGCGGGCTCGTCGTCGTCGGCGGCCGAACCCAACCTGGAGCCGGGCTGCGAATGCTCGCGGGCACGATCATCGCGCTCGGGGGCATCGGCCCCGAGGCCGGGCTCGGCAACAAGCGCGGCACGATCGCGTCGGGAACCCGGGTCGAGCCGCTCCCGAGCTACGCGTTCGCCACCCGCTTCAGTCCGCCCGCGCTCCGCCTGCAGCTGCTCCGGGCGCGCGAGCTCGGCCTGAACGTCGACGACGCGTTTGTGCGCGGATGCTGGGCCAGGTGGTCGGGCGACCGGACCGAGCTCAGCCGCGGCGAGATCCTGATCTTCGACGACGACGAGGAGGGCAAGTGAGCCTGTCGATGAACGAACGCGCCGCGGCGCTCGTGGACGCGATGGCCGCCGACGCCGACGCGCTCGGGATCGAGATCCAGACGCTCGACTCCGGCGCGCGCGTGGTCGACTGCGGCTCGGGCGCCCGCGGCGGGCTGCAGGCCGGACTCGGCTTCGCCGCCGCATGCATGGGCGGCCTGGGCCGGATCGACCCGCTGCCGGTCACGGTCGGCGAGCGGACTTGGCCCGGCGTCGGCGTCACCGTCGACCAGCCCGCCGCCGCCTGTCTGGCCGCGCAGTACGCCGGCTGGAAGCTCGAGCACGACGACTTCTTCGCGATGGCCAGCGGGCCGGGGCGCGCGCTGGCGCGGGCCGAGGATCTGTTCGAGGAGCTGGCCTGGCGCGAGGACGCCGACCGCGCGGTCCTGTGCCTCGAGACCCGGAAGGCCCCGCCTCCCGAGATCGTCGACAAGGTGGCGCAGCGTTGTGGCGTTGACGCGTCCGCGGTCACGTTCCTGATCGCGCCCACCGCGTCCATATGCGGCTCGGTCCAGATCTCGGCGCGCGTGGTCGAGACCGCGCTGCACAAGCTGCACGAGCTCGGCATCGACCCGGCGCGGATCCGCAGCGGCTGGGGCTGCTGCCCGATCGCCCCGGTGGCGAAGAACGACCCGGCCGCGATCGGGCGCACGAACGACGCGGTGCTGTACGGCGGCACCGTCCACCTGTGGATCGAGGCCGGCGACGACGAGGCCGCCGACCTCGCCGCGCGGCTGCCCTCGGCGGCCTCCGACGCGTTCGGCACCCCGTTCGGAGAGCTGCTGGAGGCGGCCGACTGGAACTTCTACGACATCGACCCGATGCTGTTCAGCCCCGCGCAGGCCACGCTCACCAGCACCGAGTCCGGGCGCGCCCATCACGGCGGCGGGCTCGCACCGGACGTGCTCGAGCGGTCGTTCAGCCAGTGACCGACCGCCTCCGCGTCGGCTTGCTGGGCGGATCTGGCTCCTGGCATTCGCGCGGGCTGCTGGCCGCCCTCGCGGCTCGCGGCCACGACACGCTCTCGATCCCGGCTACGCGGCTGCGGTCCGAGGTCGACGAGCACGGCGAGGTGCACGTGCTCGGACCCGACGGCGACGAGCTCGACGCACTCGACCTGCTGGTCGTGCGCGGCCTCCCGCGCGGCTCGCTCGAGCAGGTCATCTTCCGCATGGACGCGCTCCACGTGCTCGCCGAGCACGGGGTCCGCTGCGTCAACAGCCCGCGCGCGATCGAGCGCACGATCGACAAGTCGTGGGCCGGCGCGGTGCTCGCCCGGGCCGGCGTGCCCACCGCGCCCACGATCGTCTGCGAGCGCTACGACGACGCGATGCAGGCGTTCGACCGTCTCGGCGGCGACGTCGTGGTCAAGCCGTTGTTCGGCGCGATGGGGAACGGGATAGTCCGTCTCGAGGATCGCGACCTCGCCCACCGGGCATTCCGCGCGCTCGAGCTCGAGCGGACGGTCTATTACGTGCAGCGCACGATCGCCCCCGCCGGCCGCCGCGACGTGCGTGCGCTCGTGGTCGCGGGCGATATCGCCGGCGCGATGGAGCGCGTCACCGACTCGTGGCGGGCCAATGTCGCCCGCGGCGCCCGTCCGCGGGCTCTCGAGCTCGGCGAGGAGGAGCGCGGCATCGCGCTCGCAGCGGCCGCCGCGCTCGAGGCCGACGTCGCCGGCGTCGACCTGCTCGTCGCGCCCGACGGCGACATCGTCGTGCTCGAGGTCAACGGGATCCCCGGCTGGCAGGCGCTGCAGTCGGTGTGCGAGGACGATCTCACCGCTCGCGTGGTCGCCGCCTGCGAGGCGCTCGTCACGGCGTGACGCGGCCCTCGTGCAGCGCGGTCGCGACGAGCGCGCCGGCCGCGCCGGCCGCCTCGAGCGCGCGCAGGTCAGGGTCGTCCCGCACGCCGCCGCCGGCGTAGATCGACACTCCGGGCAGCGCGGCGACCAGCTCGGCCACGGCGTCGAGCGGCGGCCCGGCGCCGCTCCCGACCCGGGCGAGGTCGATCACCAGCACTTCGGACACCCCCAGCGTTCGCGCCAGGGGCGCCGCGGCGGCCGGGTCACGGCCGGTGAGCTCGGGGCGCGGGGAGATCAGTTTGCCGTCGCGCAGGTCGACGCTGAGCACCCGCGGCGGCCGGTCGTCGTCGGCGAGGAATCGCTCGTCCGGCGTCCCCGGCCCGAGCGACTCGGTGCCGACGACGTTCCGCGCGGCGCCGGCCCGAGCCAGCGCCGCCGCCCGCTCGACCGTGGTCGCGCCGGCATCGACCCACGGCTCGGCGACCTCCGCGAGCGCGGCCAGCGTCGCCTCATCCGCTGGGTTGCCCGCGAGCGCGTCGAGATCGGCGACGTAGACCGTGCGGGTCCGGCACAGGTCGCACAGCGCTCGCGCGACGTCCACGGGCTCGCACCCCTCGACGAGCGGACTGCGCAGCGGCGCGTACTCGGCGCGCCGGCCGCGGCGGGCGTGCACCACGATGCCGCCCTTGAGATCGAGGACCGGAACGATGCGCATCGTGCCCGTCATGATGCCCTGATGGTCCCGGTGATCGGCCTCGACATCGGCGGCGCCAACACCAAGGCGGCGGTCGTCGACGCCGACGACCGCGTCCGCGTCGCCTCTGAGCCGTTCGAGGTGTGGCGCCGCCCGGATGCGCTGACAGGCGCGATCGCGTCGGTGGTCGGGCGGCTCGAGATCGAGCACGCACCCGTCGCGCTGACCACGACCGCCGAGCTCGTCGACGCATTCGCGAGCAAGCGCGAGGGGGTGCTGCACGTGCTCGAGGCAACGCGGCGCGCGCTGCCCGGGCGCCCGCTGCGCGTGATCACCACGGGCGGTCAGCTCATCGGCCTCGACGACGCGCGGGCCGCGCCGCTCGAGTGCGCGGCCGCGAACTGGATGGCGACGGCGCTGCTGATCGCGCGCTCGGTGCCCGACGCGATCCTGCTCGACTGCGGGGGCACGACCACCGACGTGATCCCGATCGTGGCCGGCGAGGTCGTCGCTCGCGGGCGCACCGACGTCGAGCGGCTGCTCTCCGGCGAGCTCGTCTACACCGGCGCGCTGCGGACCAACGTCGCGGCGATCGTCTCGCACGTGCCGATCGGCGGCCGGCCCTGCCCGGTGTCCTCAGAGCTGTTCGCGATCAGCGCCGATGCCCACCTGCTGCGCGGCAGCCTGATCCCCGAGCAGTGCAGCTGCACCTTCCCCGACGGCCGCGGCCCCTCGCTCGCCGAGGCCCGGGCCCGGCTGGCCCGCGTGGTCTGCGCCGACCCCGACCAGCTTGCCGACGGAGACGTCGAGGCGATCGCCGCCGCCGTCGAGGAGGCCCAGGTCGCGTCGATCGCCGCCGCGCTGGCCCGCGTCGCCGAGCGGGTTCCGGCCGGCGTGAGCGTGGTCGCGGTCGGCGCCGGCGCGTTCCTGGCCCGGGCGGCGGCGGAGCGCTGCGGGCTGCCGACGTCCGCGGGGATATCGGGCGTTGCCGTTCGCGCGGCAGCGGCGGAGAGGTCGCGGCCGCGGTCGCGCTGTCGGTACTCGGCCGTGAGTGAGCTCGGGCCCCTGGTCGTCAAGGTCGGCGGCGGGTCTGCTGCGCGACCAGGGGCTCGACGGCCTGCGCCGGGCGTGCGCGAAGGTCGGCGGAGCTCGCCGCGCGCCGGCCGGTGCTCGTCGTGCCCGGCGGCGGGCCGTTCGCCGACGCGGTCCGCGCGCGTTGACGCACGGGTGGGCCTGTCCGACGAAGTCGCCCACGTGCTGGCCATGCAGGCGATGGATCAGCTCGGCGTGCTGCTGGCCTCGCTGCTTCTGCCGGACGCGATCGCCTGCTCGCCGACCTGGTCGCGCCCCCGCGGGCTGGCCGTGCTGGGCGTGGCGCGGGCGTTCGAGCACCGCCCTGACGTGCCCGCCTCCTGGAGCGGTCACCAGCGACTCGCTGGCGGTGCTGGCGGCCGCCGCGATCGGGGCCGAGGAGGCGGTCCTGCTCAAGCCGGTCGCCGGCGTGTTCTGCGCGCTGGCCCTCCGGGAGGGCGACGCGCCGCTGCCCGCGCTCACCGCGGACGAGCTGGCGGAGCTGCAGGCCGGCGGCGGCGGCCGGGCGCGTCGACGCCTACCTCGCCGGCGGCCGTGTGCCGGACCGGCGTCACCGTGGTCGTGCGTGCGCCGGGCGGGTCCGGCACACGCATCACCGCCCGCTAACGATCGGGGTTTGGCGATCCGGACTGACAAATACGTAGGCTTGAGCGCCAATGCCCGGAGCTCGGCCACCGCGGCCGCCACCAGTTCGGCTTCGAGCGCGCGCGGCGCGGTCGCCACCGCGGCACACCGCCGACCGGACCCCGACCACGTCGGCGTCCACGCGGCACAGCTCGCCCAAGCCGCAGCTGCCCGGCGACGCCAAAGCTCCCGCCGGCCGCCCGCGTCCGCGCCACCAGGTCAGCGACCTCGGCAAGCGATAGCCAGCCGTACAGGCCACGGCCGTCCTTGACGAACGTGTCGACGAGCGCGCCCGCGATGCCGGTCGCGCGCACTAGCTCGGGCAGCAACACCGGCGCGAACGCCGGCGGATCGAGCGAGTCGAAATCCGCGTACGCGGCCGCGATCACCCCCACCCCCGGCCCGACCGCGTCCCCCACGGCGCCCATGAGCGCCACCGCGTCGCACAGCGACCGCACGCCGCGCAGCCCCACCTTGACGTAAGCGGCGCCGCTCAGCGCCGCCCCGCGCGCGGCCAGCGCCGCGGTGTGCGGAAGGTTCGGCATATCGCCGAGCGCCACGCTGACCGGAGCCGCCGCCCCGACCGCGCTCACCACGTCCGACAGCACGCGTGGCGCCGGCGCGCCGAGCGCGCCCTCGCCCGGATCCTTGACGTCGACGATGTCCGCACCGCCGGCAACGGCGCGGCGCGCCTCCTCCGCGGAGACCACGCTGACGAGCAGCTTCACGACACCACCGCCCCACGGCGATCGAAATCGACCACGCGGATTTCGGTGTCCGCGCCAACGGTCGCCCGGAGCCGGCCGGCCACGTCGGCGGCCAGTTCGGGGCCGTCGACGATTCCGTACACCGACGGCCCCCAAGAGCTCTGGCCGACCGCGCCGACGCCGAGCGCCGATAGCGCGTCGACCAGCGGAGCCGCGCGCGGATGGAACATCCCGCCCTGATGCGCCGCGAATATCGAACCGATCTCGCGCTGGATCTCGGTGAGCGCGCCGCCGAACTCGTCGATGTCGCCGGTGACCAGGCCGGGCAGCAGCGCGGTCAGCAGCAGGCGCGACACGCTCGGCTCGGCGCCCGTAGCCTCGTGCAGCTCGCCGAAGAACCGCTCCTCGGCGTCGCCCGACAGACCCTCGACGCCGAGCGGGAGCGCGAGCACGCACCGCCATCGCTCGGGCATCGGGTGACGCGCCACGACAGGGCTGATCCACCCGTCGTCGGGCACCCCGGCCTCGACCACGAGCCCCGGCGCCGCAAATGTCCACGAGCCGACGCTCGAGCGTGCCCCCCGCCCGCTCGCCTCGGCCAGCTGCTCGGGTCCCGCCGAGATGCCGGCCAGCGTGGCCAGGCCGCGCGCGATCGCCAGCCCGAGCTTGGTGCCCGACCCGAGCCCGCTGTGCGGCGGGATCGCCTCTCGGACGGCGACTTCGACGCCGCCCTCGCCCCCGAAGAACGACCACACGCGGCGGGCGAACATCCCCGCGCGCTCGGACTGGAGTCCACTCGCAACCACCCCGTCGGATGACCCCGGGTCAGCGCGCCGCACCGCCACGACGACCCGCGGATATTCGACGCCGACGCCGAAGCCCCCGAACCGCCGCGTCCCGACGCCCGCCGGATCGAGCATCCCGAAATGCAGCCGCGCCGGCGCGGTCACCACGATCTCGGTCACGTTCGCTCGTCGACGTAACGTCGGACGTAGGACATCGCCTCGCGCTCACGGGGCCCCGCGGTCTTGTCGACCAGCTCCTGCAGGCGCGCGAGCTCAGCCAGGACGCGCTCACCGCCGAGCCAGCGAAGCCGCGACGCGACGATCGACGCCTCGACCGCGGCGTGCCGGGCCCGGCATAGCCCGAGCGGCTCGCGCGGGCCCGTGCCGGCGGCGACCACCCGGGCGCGGACCTGCGATCGCGGCCGGCCGTCGGAGCTCGCCGTGATCTCCGCCACCACGACCTCCCGCCACGCGTTTGCGTCCACGATCACCGAGCCGGCGATCCGGCTGGCGGCGCGCATAACCGGACTGGGGTGGCCGAGCGCGGCCTGCACGAACAGGAGCACGTCGTCGGTCAGGTGCACCACCGCCTCGCCCCGGAAGCGCAGGTTTGCGAGCGTGCGGGTGGTCTCGAACGGCCAGAACACCAGCTCCTCCTCTCCCCAGCGCACCCCCATCGCGGCGCAGTTGACCACCCCGTCACTCCCGGTCGTGGTCACCACGGTCTCGATCAGCGGCGCGGAGTCCCCCGGGTCAGCCGACAAGGCTGAAGAACTCCTGGCGGGTCCGCGCGTCCGTGCGCAGCGTGCCCCGCAGCGCCGAGGTCACCGTACGGGACCCCGGCTTGCGGACCCCGCGGATCGTCATGCACATGTGCTCGGCGGTGAGCACGACCCCGACACCCCGCGGCGCAAGCTCATGCTCGAGCCAGTCGGCGATCTGAACGGTCATGCGCTCCTGCAACTGGAGATCGCGGGCGAAGAACTCGACCACTCGCGCGAGCTTCGATAGCCCGATGATGCTCTCCCCCGGCAGGTAGCCCACGTGGGCCACACCGTGGAACGGCAGCAGGTGGTGCATGCACAGCGTCTGGAACGAGATGTCCCGGACCAGGACCAGCTCGTCGTAGCCCTCGTTGGGAAATACGGTCGCGCCGAACTCGGCGGGCGTGAGCAGCTCCGCGAACGAGGCGGCGACTCGGCGCGGCGTCTCGAGCAGATCGGGCGCGTCGGCATCGGCGCCGATGGCTCGCAGCAGATCCCGCGTGGCTCGCTCGGCGGCGGCGATGTCGAGCTTCGAGGTGTCGACGATGCGCCCGGGCGTAGCCGGCGCCACCGATCTCAGGTCGCCGTCTTCCTGGTTCATCGAGGCAGCGTAACGCGTGCGTGCCGGCTCATCCGCTCGCCGCTGCGCTCACCCGCGTGACCAGTTCGGTCAGCATCCGGACGCCGTAGCCGGTCGCGCCGCGGCCGAACGCATCGCCGCGATCCTCGTCAAGGAGCGCCGGACCGAGCATGTCGACGTGCGCCCACGGCCCGTCCCCCGCGAACTCCCGGAGGAACGTCGCGGCCACGATCGGAAAGCCGAAGCTCTTACCCGAGATATTCCGGAGGTCTGCCACCGTCGAGTCGATCAACGGCCGGTACCGAGGGTGAAGCGGCCACGGCCAGGCAAGGTCGCCGCTCGCGTTGCCCGCCTCCACGACCGTGTCACGCCACGCCTCGTCGGTCCCGAACACCCCTGCGTACAGGTCACCCATGCCGGCGCGCATCGCACCGGTCAGCGTCGCCAGATCGACCAGATGGGTCGCGCCGTCCCGGCGCGCGTACCACAGCGCGTCGGCGAGAATCAGCCGCCCCTCGGCGTCCGGGTTGATCACCTCGACGGTGACTCCGGCGGCGGTCGTGATCACGTCGGTCGGCCGGATCGCGCTGCCGCTCAACAGGTTCTCGCACGCGGGCACGACACCGGTCACCGACACCGGAAGCCCGAGCTCGGCGATCGCACCGAGCGCCGCGATGACCGCCGCTCCGCCCGCCATGTCGGCCTTCTGGCGGACGATGTCGGACTGGGGCTTGAGGAAGTAGCCGCCGGTGTCGAACGTGACCGCCTTGCCGATCAGCGCCAGCCGCGGCGTGGCCCCGGCGCCGGCTGGGTTGTGTCTGAGCACGATGAGCCGCGGCGGGATCGGGCCGCTCCCACCCACGGCGGCCAGCGCGCTCAACCCCGCCCTCACCGGGTCGACAATCTCACTGTCCAGATGGGCAAAATTCACTGCCCGTTCGGTCAGTTCCGCGGGTGACATCAGGTTCGCCGGCGCGTCGACCAGCTCGCGTGCGACGTTGGTCCACCGCGCCACAACCTCGGCGCGATCGGCCACGGCCGCGAGCTCCTCGCCGCAACCGCAGATCACGAACCGATCGACGCCGCGCGGGGGCGCGCCGCTCCGCCACCGCCGGCCGTCGTAGCCGCCGAGCACGGCGCCTTCTGTAAGCGCGCGGACATGCTCTTCGCGCTGTATCCCGCGCAGCGACGGGTCGAGCGCCCACGCTACCGTCCCGCCGCCCGGGCAGGCGCGGACCGCGCGCGCGGCTGCCGTCCGCAGCCCCTCGACACCGGGTTCGACCGCCACGACCGCCAGCCGCGGCCCGGCGTCGCGGTACACGATCGCGACCGGCTGAGCGTCCGCCAACGCCCGCTCCGGGGCGCCCAGCTGCAGAGGCCCGCGCGCCCGCCACGACCGCCACCAGGTCGGCGCCGGTCGCGTCGGGCTCTCCCGCGGTCACCTCGACGCGCATCGTGAAGACAGATGATCTGGCTTGTCCAATTGTGTAAGGTAAAGCTACTTGCCATCGAGAGAGAGGAAGAGTTCGATGACGTGGACCAAGCCGGAGTTTGAGTTCGTCGAGCTGTGCTCCGAGGTAACTTCGTACCTCTACCACCGGTAGGACTCTGAAGCCGGCGTGGCCTCGGGTAGCGACCTGAGGCTACGTCCAGCTTCTCGGCCAAGTGCGAATAAGGGTTCTCGGCTCGGCCGCCGGCGGGGGGTTCCCGCAATGGAATTGCCGCTGCGCCACCTGCGAGGCGGCGCGCGAGGGCGTGCGAGCGCGGCCGCGGACGCAGTCGTCGCTCGCGATCCGAGGCAGCGAGGGACCGTGGTTCCTCGTCAACGCGTCGCCTGACGCCCGCCAGCAGCTCGAGGCGCTCGCCCCGGGTCAAATCAGCGCGCTGCGCGCGCCACCGGTCGCGGGCGTGCTCCTGACCGATGCCGAGATCGACCACACCGCCGGTCTGCTGCTGCTGCGCGAGGCGGCGGCGCCCGTCCGCGTGTTCGGCGCCGCCGGCGTCGAGCGCGCGCTCCGGGACGGGTTTCCAGTGCTCGAGATCCTCGAGCGCTATTGCGGCCTCGAGTGGCGGACGCTCGAGCCCGAGCGGGTGACGCCGCTCGACTCCTCGAGCCTCACCGTCGAGCCATTCGCAGTCGGAGGCGATGCCCCGCGGTACCTGGATGGGTCGGGCGTGGAGCTCGAGGCGAGCGGGTTCGTGTTCCGCGACGGCGTCAGCGGTGGCGTCGCCACCTACGTCCCCGGCCTCGCCCGGCTCGACGACTCGACGCTCGATCGCTTCGCGGCCAGCGACCTCGTGCTCGTCGACGGCACCTTCTGGCGCGACGACGAGCTCCCCGGGCTCGGCTTCTCGACCCGCAGCGCGCGCGACATGGGGCATCTCCCGCTGTCGGGACCCGGCGGGACGCTCGAGGCGCTGGCCGGGCTCGACCGTCCACGCAAGGCGCTCGTTCACATCAACAACACCAACCCGATCCTGTTCGAGGACTCACCCGAGCGCGACGCGGTCCTGCGGGCGGGCGTCGAAGTTGCCTACGATGGACTCGAGGTCGACCTGTGACCGAAGACTTCGTCGCCGAGCTACGCGTGCAGGGCACGCGCTACCACAACCTGCACCCGTTCCACCAGCGGATGGACGCCGGTGCGCTCACCCGCGAAGAGCTCCAGCGGTGGGTGACGAACCGGTTCTACTACCAGAAGTGCATCCCGCTGAAGGATGCGGCGATCCTGTCGAATTGCCCCGATGTCGGGGTGCGGCGCGAGTGGATCCAGCGGATCATCGACCACGACGGGACCGCGCAGGGGACCGGCGGCATCGAGTCGTGGTTTCGGCTCGGCGAGGCGCTCGGAGTATCGCGTGAGGAGATCGAGTCCGAACGCGGCGTTCTCCCCGGAGTGCGGTTCTCGGTGGACGCGTATGTGAACTTCGCGCGGCAGAGGCCGTGGGTCGAGGCCGTGGCGTCGTCGCTGACCGAGCTGTTCGGCCCCTCGGCGATCCGCGTGCGGATCGACGCGCTCGAGCGTCACTACGAGTGGATCGACCCGGCCGGTCTCGAGTATTTCCGCAAGCGGCTCGTGCAGGCGCCCCGCGACGCGCAGTACGCACTCGACCTCGTCGTCGATCGCTGCCGCACACGCGAGCAGCGGGACGCTGCGGTTGCCGCTTTGAGATTCAAGACCGAGGTTCTGTGGGCGCAGCTGGACGCCATCGAGCGGGGCGAATCGCAGCCCCCCGGACCGGAGAGCGCATGACGCGTCCTCGCCTCGTGACCGGCGCCCGCCTGCGCTACGACGAGGTACGCGAGGAGCATCTGCTGCTGGTTCCCGAGGGTGCGGTGCGGCTCAACCCCACGGCGGCGCAGGTGCTCGAGCTGTGTGACGGCGAGCGTTCCTTCGACGACATCGTCAGCGCGCTCTCCGAGCGCTACGGCGGCGCCGACGTGCGCGACGATGTGCGCGAGCTGGTCGACGCGATGACTCAAAAGGGGCTCGTGGTCGATGCCGCTGAGTAGGCCCTCGACGTTGATCGCCGAGCTCTCCTACCAGTGCCCGCTGCACTGCCCGTACTGCTCGAACCCGCTCGACATCGGTGGTGAGACGTACCGCAACGAGCTCGAGACCGAGCACTGGCTCCGGGCGTTCCGTGAGGCGCGCGGCCTCGGCGTCCTTCAGCTCGCGCTCACCGGCGGCGAGCCGATGCTGCGCCGGGACCTGGCCGAGCTGTGCGAGGGCGCGCGCGACGCCGGCCTGTACTCGTCGCTGATCACCGCGGGGACGCTGTTCACTCCCGAGCGCGCGCAGGAGCTGAAGTCCGCCGGGCTCGACCACGTGCAGATCTCGATCCAGGCCCCGAACGCGCAGGACAACGACCGGATCGCCGGCAACCGGTCGTTCGAGAAGAAGATCGCGGCCGCGCGCCTGGTCAAGGAGCTCGACTTCCCGCTGACGATCAACTGCGTCCTACACCGGCAGAACCTCGATCAGATCGAGGACGTGCTCGAGCTCGCGCTCGCGCTCGGCGCGCAGCGGCTCGAGCTCGCGAACACGCAGTACTACGGGTGGGCGATTCCGAACCAGGACGCGCTGCTGCCGACGAGGGAACAGCTCGAGCGCGGCGAGGAGGCCGTGCTGCGGTTCCGCGAGCGCGTCGGCCCCAAGGTCGACGTCCTCTGGGTCCTGCCCGACTACTACGAGGACCTGCCGAAGCCGTGCATGGGCGGCTGGGGCCGGACCGCGATGGTGGTCGCCCCGAACGGCGACGTGCTCCCCTGTCAGGCGGCGTCGACGATCCCCGGGCTCGAGTTCGCCAACGTCCGCGACCATCCGCTCGAGTGGATCTGGACCGAGTCCGATGCGTTCGCGCGGTTCCGGGGCACGGACTGGATGCAGGAGCCGTGCCGCTCGTGCCCGCTCGGCCGCCAGGAGGTCGACTGGGGCGGCTGCCGCTGCCAGGCGCTCCGGTTCGCCGGCGACCCCGCCGCCACCGATCCGGTGTGCCAGTTCTCGCCGCATCACGACCGGATCGTCTCGGCCCGCGACTCGGGGCAGACGACCGAGTTCGTGTACCGGACGATGAAGCGGCCGGCTGGCCTGCGACTCTGAGCCCCGCCAGGATCGTCCGCAGTTCGGCCACGATGAGCGAGTCCGTGCCGCTGAGCGCCCTGCTGTCCCGGGCGCTGGTGGCGTTCACGATCGAGCTCGACAACACCTGGGAGTCACGGACGCCTCACCGCACGACCCGTTTCGGCGGCCCGCGCGGCGCGGTCTACGCCACGTCACTCGTGTGCTGGTCGAACTTCATGCGAGCGGTCCCCGAGCAGGGCGTGTCGATAGCCGAGCTCGAGCGAACGGTGCGAGCGCGGCTGCCACTCGACGGCATGCGGCGGTGGCGGTATGTGACGATCGCGCCCGACCCTGGTGACCAGCGCGCGCGAGTGCCACGCCGGGAATGGCGGATAACGCCGACGCTCGCCGGGCTGGGTGCTCAATCGGTATGGCGCGGGCTGCCCGAGGAGATCGAGCAGCGCTGGACGCGGCGGTTCGGCGCCTCCGCCGTCGCCGGCCTGCGCGAGGACCTCGAGGCGCTCGTCCGCGGCCTCCGCCTGACCGACCTGCCGCAATGGCTGACCGGCCATTACGGCGGCTATACCGGCCAGGAGCTCGAGTTCAGCCGCGGCACGCCGGCCGCGGCGCCGGACGAGTGGCCGCTGCCGTTCTCAGCGCTGCTCAGCCAGGTGCTCCAGGGGCTCGCGCTCGAGTACGAGACCGGCTCCCCGGCGCCGCTCAGCTACAGCGCGAACGTGCTGCGGCTGCTCGGTGAGGATGGGATCAGGGTTTCCGGCCTCCCTGAGCGATCCGGTGTCGCCATCGAGCCACTGCGGGTCGCGCTCCGGATCCTGGCCAAGCGGAGGTTCATCGCCGTCGGGCCAGAGCCCGGGGCGGGACGATCCAGGCTGGCACGGCTGCTCGGGCGAGGACTCGTCGCGCAGGGCCTGTATCGCGAGCGGCCGGCCAAGCTCGAGGCCGGCTGGCGGCGGCGCGCCGGCGACGCCACGCTCAGGCGGCTGCGCACGACCCTCGAGGCGATCGTCACCGCCCCCGCCGGCGAGCGAGCGCCGATGTGGCAGGGTCTCGAGCCCCCGCGCGAGAGCTGGCGCAGTCGGGTCCCCGCGCCCGACGTCCTCCCGGACTTCCCGATGCCCCGTCAGAGCGGCCATCCCGACGGCGCCTGAGATTGCGTAACCCGACCGAACCTGAGATCGTCCGCTCGCCGGTCTGCCGACTTCCGGATGGAAAGCGCACAACCATCGAGGAGCTGCAATGACCTTCATCGAGACGGTGCCCGAGGACGAGGCCACGGGCGCAACCGCCGAGCTGTATGCGAGCGAACGTGAAGCGTTCGGGTACCTCCCGAACTTCAGCCGGGGTTTCTCGCTCCGCCCGTCCGTGTACGCCGCCTGGCGCCAGTTGAACGGCGCGATCAAGGCGGAGATGGACCTCCGCCGGTACGAGCTGGCCACGGTGGCGGCCGCCCGCCGGCTGCGCTCGAGTTACTGCGTGCTCGCCCACGGATCGGTGCTCGCCGACAAGTTCCTCGGCGCCGACGCCGTCCGCACGCTCGTCACCGATCGCGGAGCCGCCGAGCTGTCCGACGTCGACGTAGCGATCATGGACCTCGCCGACAAGGTCGCCGGCGACGCCACCACGGTCGAGCAGGCAGACGTCGATCGTCTGCGGGCGGTGGGGCTGTCGGACGCCGAGATTCTTGACGTCGTACTCGCCGCGGCCGCGCGCTCGTTCTTCTCGAAGACGCTCGATGCGCTCGGCATCGCACCCGACGCGAAGTACGCCGACCTCGATCCGCCCTTCCGCGACGCGCTGACCGTGGGCCGTCCGATCGCCACCTGATCATGTGCGGGTGTCGCGCGACCTCGCCACCGCATTCGACGATGTGGCGGCCGACTACGACCGCCACCGCCCGACCTACCCGGACGAGCTCGTCGATCACGCGTGTCGGGTCGCGGGGGTCGGGCGCGGTGATCGGGTGCTCGAGGTCGGGTGTGGCACCGGTCAGCTGACCCGGAGCCTCGTCGCCCGGGGCGTCGAGGTCACCGCTGTCGAGCCCGGACGACGGCTGACCTCGCTCGCCGAGCGCAACCTGCAGGGCGGTGGACGGGTCGAGTTCGTGAACGCGCGGTTCGAGGATGCCCAGCTTCCCCGCGCCCGCTTCCGGGCCGCGTTCGCGGCGGCCTCGTTTCACTGGATCGACCCCGACGTAAGCTGGGAGAAGGCCGCTGGCGCGCTCGCTCCGGGCGGAACGCTCGCGCTCATCCAGTACTGCGGACTGCGTGCGCCCGGCCTCGACGACCAGGACGCGCTCCTGTCGGCGCTGGCCCGGATCGTGCCCGACGTCGCCGCCAGCTGGCCCGCCTACCGGGATCTTGCCGCGATCGCCGAGGGAGTGCAGCAGCGCCGCGCGAACGTCTCGGAGGCGTGGGCCTGGATCGGAAGCCACGACGTGGCCCGGCCCGACGCCGGCCGCTGGTTCTGCGACGTCGGGGTCGCGACCGTGCCGGTGGCCGTCGAGCACACCGCCGAGGAGCTCACCGGGGCCCTTCGCACGTTGTCGTTCTACTCCGCGCTCTCGCCGGACCGCCGCCGAGCCCTCGAGCGCGAGCACGTCGCGATGCACGAGCGACTCGGGCGGCCGATCCGTTCGAGCACGGTCGCGGTCCTCCTCACCGCCCGGCGCACCACGGCGCTCTGAACCGGCGTCCGGGTCGGATGGGGTCTTGCCCTCATTGGCGCGGGCCTCGCGCGTCGCCAGGATGAAGGCATGTCGCCGGCCATCCCGCCCGCGCTCGCGGTCGAATGACTGGCGACGCGCAATTGATCCTTGCCGTGGGCGCGGTGCTGGCCGCCGGCGTGATGGCCGCGGGGCTCGCGGCCCGTCTGCGCCTGCCCGCGCTCGTGCTGTTCTGTGGACTCGGCATGCTCGTCGGGAGCGACGGGCTCGGCTTCGTTCCGTTCAACGACTACCGGCTCGCGCGGCTGGTCGGCACGATCGCGCTGGTGCTGATCCTGTTCGAGGGCGGTCTCGCCGCGGGGTGGGGCGAGGTGCGACCAGTGCTGCGGCCGGCGTTGCTGCTCGCGGTCGTTGGCACCGTGGTGACCGCGGCGATCGTCGGCCTCAGCGCTAGCTCGCTGTTCGATTTCTCGCTGCTCGAGGGCTTGCTCCTGGGAGCGATCCTCGCCGCCACCGACGGTGCGGCGGTGTTCGCGCTCCTGCGAGGAATGCGACTGCCGCTGCGACTGCGGCGCACGCTCGAGGGCGAGTCCGGATTCAACGATCCGGTGGCCGTCCTCCTCGTGCTGGTCACGATCGAGCTCATCACGAGCCCCCACCACGGCGTCTGGAGCACGGTCCTGTTCGTCGGGCACGAGGTCGCGGTCGGCGTTGCCGTCGGCCTGGCCGGCGGCCTCGTGGCGCGAGGTGCACGGCACGCGCACCGGCTACCCGACGGCCTGGCGCTGGTCGGATCGCTCGCCGCCGCGGCGCTCGCCTACGGGGTGGCGGCTGTGCTGGGCGGCTCCGGCTTCCTCGCGGTGTACATGGTCGGGCTCGCGCTCGGAGACGCTTCATTCGCCGACCGCAAGTCCGTGATCGCGTTTCACCGGGGTCTGGCGATGGTCGCCGAGATCGGGATGTTCTTCGCCCTCGGCCTGCTCGTGTTCCCGAGCCAGTTCGGCCCGATCATCGTCAAGGCCGTGCTGCTGGCGATCATCACCGCGGTCATCGCGCGTCCGGTCGCGACGACGCTCGCGACGATCGGACAGGGGTTCACGAAACCGGAGCGGGTGTTGCTGGCGTGGGCCGGGCTGCGAGGCGCGGTGCCGGTGGTGCTCGCGACGTTCGCGGTGCTCGACGGCGTCCCACGCAGCGTCGAGCTGCTCAACATCGTGTTCTTCGCGGTCCTGTTCTCGGCCGCCTTACAGGGAGCGACGGTCGAGGCGCTGGCAAACCGCCTGCTACCACACGCGGAGCAGTGCCCCGGCGTCCCGCGAGGCTACTTGACTGGACGGGTCGCCCTGGCGAGATAGCTCTGCCCGGCGTGCAAGATGATCGTCTTGTGGCGGACGAAGTCCATGACCGCCACCGAGTCCGTGAGGTCACGGGTGAGCGTCCCATCGCAGCGATCGGCGATCGTCCACTTGGTGCCACGCACCGTGGCGGCGCTGTAGCGGCCCTTGGTGCGGAATTTCCCGTGGGCGCTCGCGTGCAGGAGCTGGAGCGTCCGGCTCGAGAGCGCGGCCGCCGACGCATCGAGCGACTTGTGCGACTTGTGCGACTTGCAGACGGCGTACGAGGGAGCGCCCTTGAATGCGTGGTTGATCAGCGTCAGCGTCGTCAACGCCTTGCTCGGTCCGGCCTTCGCCTGCGTCACCCTGAACACCGCACCGCCGAAGGTCCCGGTCTGGGTCTTCTTCCCGCTCCCAGTCGCGGTGGTCAGCGAAAGCGTCCCGTGAAGCGCGTCGACCACGGCACCTGACGGGATCTGTTTCGCTCCGGTGAGCGGCACGAGCTTGCCGTTGACGAGCACGAAAACCTTGCCGCTGACCGGCGCGGCGTTGACCTTCCTGCCCAGGAGGGGCGCCGGCAGCGGAGCCGTCGTTGGAGCGCTCGTCTGCGTCGTCGAGCCGGCGGCGTTGGTGGCGATTTCCTCGCACTCGTATGCGCCGGGCGAGCTCACCAGCAAGGAGCTCGTCGTGGCGCCGGCGATGGGCGCGCCACCCACGGTCCACTGATACGCGAGGGTCTGCGGCGCGCGATACAGGAAAGCGCTCAGCAGATCGGACGCCCAGCTTCCCGGGCTGCACGTCAGCGTCTGGCCGACCGCGGCGGTCCCCGAGACCTGCGGGGAGCCGGTGCCGAGCGGTGCGTGCAGGAGCGCGACGAACCACGGCTCGTTCTGGCCGGTGTAGAGGCTCTGCGGCGGCGTGGTGCCGGCGAGGCTCCCAACCCGGACCGTCCCGAGATTCCAGTTGCTCCAGTAGATCTTCCCCGCCACCGGATCGATGGCAACGCCGCCGACATCGCCCTCGCCGGTGTAGAGGCTGGCGGCACCGGTGCCGTTGAGGTTCCCGACCCGGATGTTGCCGCCGAACTCGTTGGTCCAGTAGAGCTTGCCCGCAGCGGGATCGATCGCCAACTGGGTGGGATAGTTCTCGCCGGTGAACAGGTCCGTTGCGCCGGTACCGTCGAGGTTCCCGACCCGGATCTTGAACGTGTCGTAGCTGCCCCAGTAGATCTTCCCGTCCGCCGGATCGATCGTCACCCCGACCGGGTAGGACTCGCCCGCGAACAGGGTCCTGGCGCCGCTGCCGTCGACGCGCCCGACCCGGATCGCGCCACTTCCCGACACCGCGTTCGCCCAATAGAGCAGGCCCGCGGCGGGATCGATCGCGACGCCCGACGGCTGGGTCTCACCGGTGTACAGATCCCGCGCACCCGAGCCATCCAGGTTGGCGACGCGGATCGCGCCCGACGTCGTGTCAGCCCAGTAGATCTTGCCCGCCGCCGCGTCGATCGCGACGCCCTCAGGACTGCTCTCGCCCGTGAGCAGATCTCGGGCGCCGGAGCCACCGAGGTCTCCAACCCGCACCGCTCCCGCGTTCGTGTAGCTCGACCAGTAGATCGAATCGGCGGCCAACGCGCTGGGCGCAGCCCACGCCAACACCCCCATGAGGAGCGCCACCGCGCAGCCGAATAACGTGCCCCGATAAAGAGTCCCTGTCATGTTCCGGTCCCCGGACTCCCTCCGATGGGAGCCTTCGCGAAATCCCGCGCCCGGACCATACCCACCTCCGCCGCGAAGCGCAACATCCCCGCCTCGATCTCTCCGACTGTGTCGGGTGACAGCGAGCGGATGGGGCCTCGCCCCCATTGGTGCGCCGACGTCGCTCGCGCACGATCTCTCGTGACGTAACCGACACCTCGAGAAAGCAGACCAGATGAAGCTCGATCGTTGGTCGCGCCGGGCCGGCGCGGCGGCACTGGCGCTGGCGCTCGCGGCCACCATCGCCGCCTGCGGGTCGCAAGCGAACCAGGCAGCGACAACCGCGTCGCCACTGAATCAGCCCGCCGTCACGAACGCCTCGGATCAGTTCGGCAGGATCCCGGACGTCGTCGACAAGGCTCAGCCTTCGATAGTCACCGTGTTCGCCGAAGGTGACGGTGGGCAGGAGGGCGTCGGCAGCGGGGTGATCTACCGGTCCGACGGAATGATCCTCACCAACAACCATGTCGTGTCCGGCGCGACGCATGTCGACGTCGCGTTTGCCGACGGCAGCCGGGTCGCGGGGCAGGTCACCGCGACCGATCCCGACACCGACCTCGCGGTCATTCGGGTCGAGCGCGACGGGTTGCCGGCGGCGCACTTTCAGCGCGCGCTCCCGCGGATCGGCAGCCTCGCCGTCGTGCTCGGCAGCCCTCTCGGCTTCGAGAAGACGGTGACGGCCGGAATCGTCTCCGGACTACATCGCCAGATCCCGGGCTCGGCCGCGCAGACGCGGGCGCTGGTGGACCTGATCCAGACCGACGCGGCGATCTCCCCCGGAAACTCCGGTGGCGCCGTCGTCGACTCCGACGGGCGCGTGCTCGGTATCAGCGTGGCGTACGTCCCGCCGCAGCAGGGGGCGGTCGCGGTTGGCTTCGCGATCCCCACCGCGACCGCCACGCGCGTCGCGAACGAGCTGCTCGAACACGGCCACGCGCGGCATGCCTACCTCGGACTGCAGCCCGGAGTGCTCACGCCACAGATCGCCGGCCAACTGGGTGTGACAGAGAACGGCGTCGCCGTCTATACGGTCACCCCGGACGGTCCGGCTGACAGGGCCGGCATCCGGCCCGGCGACGTGCTCACCACCGTCGCCGGGCAGAAGATCGCCACCGTCGAAGAGCTGTTCGCGGCACTTCGACAGCACGAACCTGGTGAAACTGTCAGCATCTCCCACGTGCGCGGTGACCAGCAGCGCACGGCGCAGGTACAGGTGACCGACCGCCCGTCATAGCGTCCACAGGTGTGACAACCGACTGTCACGCCTGTGGCGCCCGGGGGTGTGCCGCCGGCGCGGGAAGGAGGCGCGTGAGCGCCGCCACCCCGAGCAGCAGCGCCGCGAGCTCGATCAGGCTGAGCTCGAGAGCGTGGGCGTAGCCTCCGTGTAGGGCGCCGAAGAAGATCACGCCCGTGATCGCCACGCCGAGCGCGCCGCCCACGTTCTGAACGGTGGTCACCGCCCCCGAGGCGCCGCCGGCATGCTCGGTGTCAACGGCGGCCAGAATCGTCGTCGTCAGCGGGACGAGCAGGAGGCCCATTCCGGCGCCGATCAGCACCAACCCCGGAACCAGTTCGACGATCGAGCCGCTCACGCCGATGTCCGCGACCGCCGCGAGCAGCAGGCCGTGGCCGGCGGCGAGCACGAGCGCTCCGACTCCGAGCAGACGCCGCCCGTAGCGGACGACGAGCGCCGGCGCCTGCGCGGACGTCGCGACGTAGGCCACCGCCATGATCGTGAACACCAGGCCGGCGTCGAGCGCGCTCAGGCCCCGGCCTTGCTGGAGGTACAACGCGAGCACGAGGAAGAAGGACGCCTGGCCGCACCAGAACGCGAGCTGCGTCAACAGCCCCGCCGTGAACGCCCGCTGGCGGAACATCGCGGGCGCCAGGAGCGGGTCGCCGCCGCGCTGGGCGAGGCGACGCTGGTGCCAGGCGAAGCACAGCAGCAGCAGCGGAGCACTGCCCAGCGCGATCAACGTCCACGCCGGCCAGCCGTGCTGGCGGCCCTCGACCAGCGGAAGCACGACTGCGGTCAGGCCCGGCGGTCAGCAACGCCGTCCCGACCGCATCGAGCCGGCTACGACGCTCCGAACGCGACTCTGACACGTACCGCGGCGCCAGCGCGAGCGCGGCGATCCCGACGGGCACGTTGATCAGAAAGCAGGTGCGCCAGCCGAGCCCGGCGATGTCGGCCTGGATCAGCCCGCCACCGATGAGTTGCCCGCAGGCGGCGGCCAGACCCATCACGAGACCGTAGATTCCGAGCGCGCGCGGCAGGTCTGCCCCGCGGTAGGTGACGTTGATGATCGAGAGCACGTTGGGCATCACCAGCGCCGCGCCGGCGCCCTGCGCCAGCCGCGCGGCCACCAGCACCGTCGGCGTGCCGGCGACGCCGCAGGCGGCCGAGGCAACCGTGAACACCCCGAGGCCGATCGAGAACGTCAGCCGGCGGCCGATCCTGTCCCCGAGCCGCGCGGCCGTGATCAGGAACACGGCCGAGGTCAGCGCGAATCCGGCGACGACCCATTCGATCGCACCGCTGCCGGCGTGCAGGTCGTGCTGCATCGAGGGCAGCGCCACGTTGACGATGAAGAAGTCGAGGACGACCATGAAGGTCCCTGCCAGCAGGACCGGGAGCGCCGCCCAGCGGTCGGCGCGGACCGGTGTGGAGCGCAGGCCCGCGCCAACGGCGAGTGTGGATGAGTTGGATTCTGTAGTCATGTCGCCACGGTGACGCACGGCATGCGCCCCGTCGATTACCCGGCAGGTAATCGCCGCTCCGGGCGCTTACCTCATCGGTAATGCGGGCTCCGCTGGCCTGGCCGTCTGTTCCATCCCGTTCGAGGCCCGGTCGAACATACGTTGAACGCACTTGGCGATCGTCGCGTCAAGCCGTATGGTGTCCGGTGCGCACGGAGGACTGTGCGCGATGTAGGGCGCGGGTCGGGTTTGGGGCCAGCCTGCGTAGATCTCTCCGAATAGGCAGACGAGGCCCTGCCGTGTGGCGACGTTTCACACGCACACATTCCTGCGCGCCGGCAGTTCGCGGCTGCTCGAGTTACGAGCGCCGGTGCCGCACCCATCCCGTTCCAGGTCAGTCACGGCAGCGCCGGCGTGATTCCCGGCTGTGTGTCAGACACGACGCACAGCACGGCGCCGGCTGAGGCGGACAGCCATCTCGAGTTCAAGGAGTGACAGTGACCAGTCCCATCCGACGCGTGCTTGGCAGTATGTCGATCGCGTGTGCGATCGGTGCCGCCGGCGCCGTGATCTTTCCGGTCTCGGCGGCACAAGCCGGCCTGCTCAACCCCGGCTCCTGTAAGACCGCGGCACTCAGTCAACCGTTCGCGCCGTGGGGCGACTCCGCCTCCTACGAGCTCGTTCCGGGTGGCGACTTCGAGACCTCGTCCTGGGGCCTGAGCGGCGGGGCGCAGCGAGTGCCCGGCAGCGAGCCCTACGCGGCGACGGGCACGCTGGGTGCGTGGTCGGTGTCGCTTCCGGCCGGCGCCTCGGCGGAGTCCCCCGCCACTTGCGTCGACACGTCCGAGCCGACGATCCGCTTCTTCATGGCCGGCAGCGGCGTGGTCGCGGTGAGCGTGGTCTACGGAGGACTTGCGATCCCGGCCGGCGTCGCCATCGCCCCGGGCGACTGGCAGCCGACGCCGGTGATGCTCACGGAGTCTCCCTTGCTGGGCCTGCTGTCCGGTGGTAGCACCCAGGTGTCGCTCCAGTTGACGACCGTGCTCGGCGATCCGCAGGTCGATGACGTGTTCATCGACCCGTGGAACCGAGGCTGACCGTGAGGCCCAAGACGCTGGTGCGCCGCCGGGGGGCGGCGCACCAGTACTTGCGCATCAGCGGCTGACGAGGTGCTCCTCGGCGCGCCTGGCCCGGAGCTCGAACGTCTCGCCGGTCTCGAGCAACGTCTTGAGCTTGGCGATCACCTGCGGCCAGCCTCCGCTGACACTCTCGGCGACCTTGCTCCCGGGTTCGAAGTCGTCGTGCACAACGGTGAGCTTGACGGCTTCGCCAGCCGGCTCGATGTTGAACGTCACCTTCGACCTCGGCTCGGCCGCGACCGTGGCCAGCAGTTCGTCGCTGAACCCGATCACCTCCCCAAGCTCGGGGGTGAAGGTGTGCCACGTGTACGACAGCCGCCGGTACGGATCGGCCTCGAGCACGACCTGGTCGGGGTCGTCGATGCGGGCGCCGTGGTTGTCCCACACCATCGTCGACCCGACGCTCCAGTCCGTGTCGAACGTGACGTCCCAGTAGCGCTTGGTGAAAGCCGGCTCGGTAAGTGCCTGCCAGAGCCGCTCGGGGGTTGTCTGGATATAGGTCGTGTAGACAAATGATGGTTTCTGCATGTTGGGTTCCTCCAGTGCGTGCTTGAGGTCAGCGAGCGCGTGGACCCGCTGCTGGTCATAGCGATCGATCCAGCGTTCGGAGATGCCGTTGATCGGCGCAGCGTTGAGGTAGTGCAGCTTCTCGCGCCCACGCCAGAGCGTCGTCACGAGGTCGGCCGCCTCGAGTACGCCGAGGTGCTTGCTGACCGACTGGCGGGCCATGCTCATGTCGGCGCATAGCTCGCGCAGCGTCTGGCCGTTGCGAGCGTTCAGGCTGTCGAGCAGCCGGCGCCGGCTCGGGTCCGCGAGCGCCCTGAACACTTCGTCGATCTCTGATCTCTCCGAATACGCAGCCATATGGCTGCATGATTATATGCAGCCTCCCGGCTGCATGTCAACCCATGTCTCGGTCCGAAGTCACGTCGTCGGCGGTTCACGGGTCTAGGAGACGAGTGGTAAGACCCCAGGCGACGAAGGGACGTGACCGCGATGGATGATCAGCAATGGCTGGCCGAGCGCTTCGAGCAGCACCGGATGCGGCTACGCGCGGTGGCGTACCGGATGCTCGGGTCGCTGAGCGAAGCCGACGACGCCGTCCAGGACGCCTGGCTCCGGCTGAGCCGCACCGACACGAGCGACGTCGAGAATCTCGGCGCCTGGCTGACGACCGTGGTCGCTCGCGTGTCGCTGAACATGCTTCGCTCGCGCCGAACCCATCGGGAAGAGCCGTTCGGTGTCCACGTTCCCGAGCCGATCATCGATCCTGCCGACGGCACCGATCCCGAGCACGAGGCGCTCCTGGCCGACTCCGTCGGTCTGGCGCTGCTCGTCGTGCTGGAGACGCTTACGCCCGCCGAGCGGCTCGCTTTTGTCCTGCACGACATGTTCGCCGTGCCGTTCGACGAGATCGCGCCGATCGTCGATCGCTCTCCCGAGGCGGCACGGCAACTCGCGAGCCGCGCCCGTCGCCGGGTTCAGACCGACGCCCCGGTCAGCGACGCCGATCCGGACACCCAGCGACGGGTCGTCGACGCGTTCCTCGCCGCGGCCCGCAACGGCGACTTCGATGCGCTCGTCGCCGTGCTCGACCCCGACGTGGTGGTGCGGGCCGACCAGGGCGCCGTCCCCACGGGCGGCTCGCGCGTGATCCGCGGTGCCAAGGCCGTCGCGCGCTCGGCGCTCGGCTTCGCCCGGCTTGAACTCGAGACCCGCCCCGTGCTCATCAACGGCGTCGCCGGCTCGCTGTCGCTCCGGAACGGAGAGCTGTTCTCGGTGGGAGCGTTCACGATCAGGAATGGGAAGGTCGTCGAGCTCGACATCCTCGCCGACCCCGAGCGCCTGCGCCGGCTCGACCTGACGATGCTCGACGCGTGACGATCGCCGAACCCAGATCGCCGAACCCCGGGGCCTACAGATCCATCGTGAAGATCTGGCCTTGCCAGCCGTTCAGCTCGAACCGGTTGGATCGACTGAACCCCTGCTTCTCATACCAGCGGACCAGCCCCGGCGCATGCGCCCAGCAGTCGACCCGGAGGATCTCCGCACTTCTCTCGTATCCGAGCTCGGCGGCTCGATTGACGAGCGCGCCGCCGATCCCTCGGCCAGCGAGCCGCCGGGAACTGAGCAGCAGGATGATGTAGAGCTCCGGGACAGGCGCCGGCGGAGCGTAGGCGGGCGCGGGGCCGACGACAAGCACTCCGACCGGCTCGCCGCGGCGCACGGCGATGTGGAGGCCACCGCCGACCCTGAACTCGTGGACTCGCTCGCGGATCCCCGGCCGCTCCGAGAACGGGGTCGCTCCCCACTGGCCGGTCTGACCCCGGTCGACGAGCCAGGCGACCGCCTCGTCGAACATCGCGATCACCGCCGGCCCATCGCTCTCGTCGCCTCGCCGGATCGTCAAGCCACGTATGGGCATCCAGCGAGTCATTATCGGCACGGCGACCAGTCGACGGCACGGCGACCAGTCGACGGCGCCGCGCCCGCGGAATTCGGCTGGCGCGCCGGCGCGCTCCGGTCGCCGGCGCTCAGCCGCTGCCTAGGTGCGCTCGCGGACGGGCTTGGCCTCGAGCCAGGCGCGTTCCATCGCGGCTCGGGCCCTCATGAGATCCTGGTCGAACAGCAGCTGCTCGTCGCGGTCGAGCACCCCGCGCGGCGCGTTGACGTAAGCCGCATAGGCTTCCGTGGCCGCTCCAACATCGTCATGCAACCAGTTCATCGCCTCACTTCCGGTGATTCGTCGCGGCTCCCCGCGACAGCTCGGGGAGCGGCGATGGAGTCGGATGTGCGCGTCCGGTCGGCCTCACCGCGCCCCGGCCGCGATGCATCCTGAAGCTCATGGAGTACCCGGCGAGCCGCGGCACAAACCCCGCTCGGCGGCGGCGCGGGCGAGAAACCGCCAAATTCCTAGCCAACCCGGAACCCGGATGGCCGCAGCAGATCCGGAGCGCCACCATGGACGGCTGGAAGGATCACAGCGGCCGGTAGTCGAGGTGGACGACGCCGTTCTCGTACGTCTCCGACTGAGCCAGCGCGAACTTGGTCTGCGTGCCGTCGGCGAACAGCTTCTGACCCGCCCCCAGCGCCACCGGATAGACGAACAGGTGCACCTGGTCCACCAGACCGTCGGCGAGCATCGCGCGGACCAGCGTGCCGCTGCCGCTGACATAGAGGTTCCGTTCGAGCCGGTCCTTCAACGCTCGGATCGCGCCCTTGTCGTACGGACCCAGGATCGTCGAGTTGTTCCAGTCGGTGGTCTTGAGCGATCCCGACACCACGTACTTCGGCGAGTCGTTCATGAACGGGGCGCCGGGGTCGTCCTCGGCGGTCCGGCCCGACCACGCCGGCGCGAACATCTCGAACGTGCGGCGTCCGAGCAGCAGCGCCTCGCACGGTCCCACGATCCCGCCGATCGCCACTCCCATGTTCGGGTCGAACCCGTACTCCATCGTCCAGCGGGGCTCGTCGATCACTCCGTCCAGCGTCGTGAACTCGTGCACCACGATCTCACCCATGTTGATCTCCCTTGAAGCGGTGGTTGCTGAGCCAGTTTGCTCGAACCCCTAGACCGGTTCCGTCGGGCTGAAATCATCGAACTGGGCTCGCCTCATCGGAGCACGGTGTCGGTGATCGTCGGACGATGGGCGCCGAGAAAGAAGATGCCCGCAAGGCCGGGAGTGTGAAATTCGTCGTTGGGGTTGTCCTCGAGCACGCTGCGCCTGATCGCGAGGGTGCCGGTCCGATCGTCGCTGACGAAGAAGATCGCCCCGCCGCCCTCGTTGGCGTGGTTGTCGGTGAACACGCTGCCGCCGATTGTGAGCGTCATCCGATCGCCGTCGTTGTAGATCGCGCCGCCGCTGCCGCCGCCCGGAGTCCCGGATCGGGCCGGGTTCGCCCCGTTGCCGATCGCGCGGTTACCGGTGAAGCGGCTGTTGAGGACCGTCCAGGACACGCCGATGCTGCTGAGGCCGGCGCCGTTGCTGCAAGCGTTGCCGCTGAAGGTGCTGTTCACGACATAGACCGGAAGGTCATGGAACTGCGACAGCGCGCGCACGGCGGCGCCGCCGATGTCCGGTCCGTCGCGCTCGCACCGGTTGCCGGTAAACACGGAGTTGACGATCCGCAGCCGCCCGCCCCGTGCGAAGATCGCGCCTCCGCCGCCACCGTCGAACCGCTGGCCGGTCGAGTTCCCATCGGTGAACTTCAGGTTCTGGACGATCAGACTCGGAGTGGCCTGATCGTCACAGTGTGAGGTCGTCCACTTCTGCGCCGGATCGCACGTGTCCATGTACAGGATGCGGCGCCGGCCCTCGCCGCTCAGCGTCACCAGCCCGCCGCCGTCGAGCACGACCTCTCGAGACGTGTTCACCACCTTCGCGGTCGCGTTCATCCTGATCGTGACCGGCCCCGCCCCACACGAGAAGCGGATGATCCCACCGGCGCGGACCGCGGCCAGGACCGCGGCCGAAGTGCAACTGGCCGGAGTTCCGTGCCCGACGACTCGGCTCGGGTGCGACGTGTTCACCGCCCGGCCGGCCGCAGGCACCGGCACCGGGGATACGGCCGGCGCCGATGCTCTCGGGGCGATCGATGCGGCCGCCGGCACGCTCGCCGCGCCGAGGATCAGACCGCATGCGCACGCGATCGCGAGTGACGCCCGTCCTGGCATGCGCCAAGGTTAGGCGGATTCTCGCTCGCCTATCGCGGCACTAGCTCGTCGAGGACGTCGGCGAGTCCGTTCAGATCCGGCTGCTCCCGCGTCGGCGCGGGCTGGGCTCGCTCGCCGAGGCGGTTGATCCAAACCGAGCGGATTCCGAGCTCGTGCGCCGGCGCGATGTCGTGATGGTGGCTCTGCGCGACGTGCACGTGGCGCTCGGGGTTCGCGCCGGTCGACTCGTAGAACGCGTGCCAGTGGCCGAGCGCCGGCTTGTACGAACCGATCTCGGAAGCCACGATCGGCGCCTCGAACGGGACCCCGATCCTCGTCATCGACGCGTCGAGCAGGTCGCGATCGGTGTTCGACAGCGCGACGAGCCGCCAGCCTCGCTCGCGAGCCTCGGCCAGCGCGGCCGGCACCTCGGCGAAGACCGGCCATCCGGGGAGGGAGCGGGCGAGCGCGTCCCGCTCGTCGCCGGCGAGTTCGACGCCCGCGTCGGACGCGAGCTCCGCGAGCACCGCCGCCATCACGTCGCGGTAGCTCCACGTCGGGTGCTCGGTCTGGACGCGCGGCTCGATCGCGTGATAGCGCGACAGCAGCTCCGCGCCGGCGGAAGCGCCGAGGAGCCGCTCGAGCTCGGCGCGGATGCCGGCGTTCCAGTCGACGAGCGTGCCGTAGCAATCGAACGTCGCCCACCGTGAGTCGTCCATTGGCCGAGCATATGCGCATCCCGGCTGTAAGTGTCGGATCTCCGCGCCAGACCGGTCCACCAGTACGATCCGAATCGATGCCCATTGAGTGGGCCGGTTTGGGGCCGGAGCTCCTGCTTTCGCTCGATCGAGCGGCGGCCGAGCCACTTCGCGCGCAGCTCGAGGGCGCGCTCCGCGACGCGATCCGCTCGGGCCGGCTGACCGCGGGCGAGCGGCTGCCGTCCTCCCGGGCGATGGCCGCCGAGCTCGGGCTCTCGCGCGGGCTCGTGCTCGAGTGCTACAGCCAGCTCCAGGCCGAAGGGTTCCTCACCTCGCGGACCGGCTCCGCGACGCGCGTGGCCGCGGGAGCGCTCACGCCGTCGCCCGCGCCGCCGGCCGCGGCGCGGGCGACGGCGCCCGCGCCGCGGCTCGCCGTCGACTTCCTTCCCGGCGTCCCCGATCTGACCAGCTTCCCGCGCGCCGACTGGGCTCGGGCCATGCGCGACAGCTGCCGCGAGGCGACCCCGACCGAGCTCGGCTACGGCGATCCGCGCGGCACCGATGTGCTGCGTCAGGTGCTTGCCGGATACCTGCGCCGCGTACGCGGCGCGGTCGCCGACGCGGAGCGGATCGTGATCTCGGCCGGCTTTGCCCAGGGAGTCAACGTCGTCCTGCGCTCGCTCGCGGACCGGGGCGTCCGGCGCGTGGCGATCGAAGACCCGGGCGACGACGACTACCACGTGATCGCTGGCCGTCTCGGGATCGAGGCGGTGCCGATCCCGATCGACGAGCGTGGGATCGACGTCGGGGCTCTTGCCGCCAGCGAGTTGCGCGCGGTGATCCTCACGCCCACGCACCAGTTCCCGACCGGCACCGCGCTCGCCCCCGAGCGCCGCCAGGCGCTGGTCGCATGGGCCGCCGAGCGGGACGCCGTGATCATCGAGGACGACTACGACGCCGAGTTTCGCTACGACCGCGACCCGGTCGGCGCGCTCCAGGGACTGGCGCCGGACCGAGTCGCGCTGATCGGCACGGTCAGCAAGTCGCTCGCGCCCGCGCTCCGGATCGGGTGGGTGGTGTGTCCAGGGCCGCTCGTCGACTCGGTGATCGAGGACAAGCGCCTCAGCGACCGCGGGTCGCCGACGCTCGAGCAGCTGGCGCTGGCGAGGCTGATCGAATCCGGCCGGTTCGACCGGCACCTGCGCCGGATGCGCGACGTCTACGGGGGGCGGCGCGACGCGCTGGTGCGGACGCTCGCCGACCAGGCGCCGCACGTCGAGCTCCGCGGCCTCGCCGCCGGCTTTCACGCGGTCGCCCGACTCGCCCCGGAAGCCGACGAGCAGGCGATCGTCGAGCAGGCCAGGGCCCGGTCGATCGGGCTGTACGGCATGAGCTCCTACCGCCCGAGCGGGGCCGGAGGGCCCCCGCAGCTCGTGCTCGGCTTCGGGAACCTGAGCGAAGCAGCGATCGTGCGCGGGATCAGCGCGATCAGCGATCTGCTCTGAGCCGTCGGCCGCCGCCGCGAAAGCGGCTCACTGTTTCAGCATCGGATTGGCTCTTATCAGTGAGCCGCTTTGAGCATAGATTGGCCGCACGATGACGACCAAGCGCTCAACCCCCTCGATCCTCTCGGCTCCCGGCGCCCGCGCGCTGCTCGGAAGCTCGATCCTCGCGCGCCTACCACTCGCGATGTTCAGCATCGCGCTGCTGGTCAACGCCCAGCGGCTGACCGGCTCGTTTGCCGTGGCCGGAGCGGTCAGCGGCGCATACGCGATCGCCGGCGCGGTCTCCGCGCCCCTGCTCGGGCGGATCGTCGACCGGTGCGGCCAGACCGGCGCGCTCGTCGCCACCGCAACGGTCTCGGCGCTGGCGCTCGTCATCACGGGCGTGCTCCCGGCGAGCACTCCCCCGCTCGTGCTGATCGGGCTGGGCGCCATCACCGGGATGGCGACGCCGCCGCTGTCGGCATGCGTGCGGACGCTGCTGCCGAGCATCGTCGCCGAGCCCGGCCGCCTGCCGGCGCTGTTCGCGTTCGAGTCGACGGTGCTCGAGGTGACGTTCGTGCTCGGCCCGCCGCTCGCGCTCGGCGTCGGCGCGCTGTGGTCGACCGGCGCGGCGCTGGCGTCGAGCGGGATCGTGATGCTCGTCTGCACGCTCGCGTTCGCCGTCCAGCCGGCGTCGCGCGCCTGGCGGCCGGATCCGAGCGCGCCGCGGCGTCGCGGAGGCTCGCTCCGCACGCCGGTGATTCTCACGCTGGTGCTGATCGAGGCCGGCACCGGCATCGTGTTCGGCGCCACCGAGGTCGGCGTCACCGCCGCCGCGAAGGCGCTCGGCAGCGCCGCTGCGGCGGGTCCGCTGCTCGGACTGTGGGGCGTCGGGTCGCTGCTCGGCGGGATCGCCGCCACCCGTCTCGGCGGCGGCGCGCAGCGCGCCGGCGGCCTGATCCTGCTCCTCGCCGCGCTCGCGGTGGCTCACGGCGCGTTGATGCTGTCGACCGGAAGCGTGCTCGCGATCGGAGCGGTGATCCTGATCGCCGGCGGGACGATCGCCCCGACCGCCGCCAGCATCTACGCAATGGTCGACCGCTCGGCGCCGGCGGGCGGGCACGCCGAGGCGTTCTCGTGGGTCGAGACCGCGTCCTTGTCGGGCGCCGCGCTCGGCGCGGCCGTCGCCGGCGCGCTCGCACAGACCGCCGGCGCCCAGGCCGCGTTCGCATTCGCCGGCGTCGCCGGCGCGGCGGCGGTGGCGATCGCCCTGATCAGAGCGCACCGTCTCGACGACGCCGCGCCCGACGTCGTCTGCGCCGCGCCGTCGCACGCCGGCTGACCGCACTCGCTCGCGCCTGTGGTTGGGGTCCGCTCCGGCAGTCCCGGACGCTCCCGACGTGGACCTGCATCACGGGCCAAAGCCACCCAAACTCTTCGGCCCTGGCCGACCCGGCATGGCCCACATGCGTGCTCGGCCAGGGCCGGATCTGCCGGCGCCCGGTGGCCCGCTATGCACGTCGCCCGCGGCCCGCGCCGGGCAAGGGCGACGGTCGCCGAAGGGGCGGACGGACGGTGGTCCCGGCGGTGGCGCGGGGGAATCGGTGCCGGCGGCTGGCGGGGCTGGGGCGAGCGAATGCGCGACCGGACCGGCGCCAGCATGCACGGCCTGACATTCGGCACCGAGACGCCGGGCCTCGATATGGCGCGCATGTGGGGCATGCGCGCCCTAGCAAGGCCATGACCCGGAGCGCCGGTTTTCAGGTCGTGCAGGTGATCGGTGGCGCGACCGCGGCCCACATTCGCCGGCGTCGCCGGCGCGGCGGCGGTGGCGATCGCCCTGATCAGAGCGCACCGCAGCTGCACCACTGCACGATGCGACAAATCGCATCGAAGCAGCGGGCCTTGCCGAGTCGTGCACGGTAGTCGTGCACTGCTCGGCAAGGCCGGCGCAGAAGCTCCCGGTTGTCGCGCTGTGCATCTCAACAAGCCCGGCGACGATCACCCGGGCCCGGGCCCGGGCCCGGGCGCCCGGCCGGGAACGCCACCCCGGTCAGCTCCGCGCACGCATCCAGGAGCCCGTCCTGGACCTCGATGCGCGTGGCCGCCGGAGCGGCCGCGACCTCGCGCCGGTGGTGGAAGCAACGACCGGACACGGTGGCGCCCGGGTCGCTGCTGACCGCCAGCCACGCCTGCGTGTCGGCGCCGAGCGCGAGATCGTCGGGAGCGCCCGGCCCGCCCATCTTCGTCGGAACCCATCCGGGCTCGACCGCGTTCGAGAGCACCCCCGGCCAGCGGCGGGCGACAGCCAGAGCGAGCACGACATCGAACAGCTTGGAATCCGCGTACGCCTGCGTCCCGCTCCATCCCCGGCGCGTCCACTGCAGGTCGCGTCAGGTCCGGATCCCCGCCGTGATGCATCCCGGAGCTGAGGAACACGAGGCGATCGGGACGGGTGATCAGCGCGGTGAGCAGGTACGGCGCGAGCACGTTGATCGCGAACACGTGCGCGAGGCCGTCGACGGTCTCGACGCGCGGACCCCGGTAACCGACGGCCGCGTTGTGGATGACCGCGTCGATCCCACCGGCCGCGTTCGCCGCGGCGGCGAGCCCGCGGACCGCAGCGATGCTCGCCAGATCCCCGACGAGCACGTCGACCGCACCCGGGGTCGACGAGATCGCGTCGTCCGCGCGCCGGCGATCCCGGGCGTGCAGGACGACGTCGTGGCCGTCCTGCACGAGCTGCTGGGCGGCCAGCCGGCCGAGGCCATCGGCGGAACCGGTGATCAGGACCTTGCCCACCACAGGGAAACTACTGGCCGTGGACAACGCGGAGATCGCCGACCGGCTCGAGACGTTCGCGCTCATGCTCGAGCTCGTCGAGGCCAACCCGTACACGATCCGGGCCTACCGGCGTGCCGCGGAGACGATCCGCGGCGCCGCGGTCCCGGTCGAGGAGCTCGTCCGCACCAGGCGGGTTCGCGAGCTGCGTGGCGTCGGCCAGGGAATCGAGTCGCGGCTGCGTGAGCTCGTCGAGACCGGGGAGATCGCCGAGCTCGCCGAGCTCGAGCGCGAGCTGTCGCCCGACCTCGTCGGCCTCGGACGGTACCTCGGCCTGGGTGCAAAGCGTTCGATCGAGCTTGCCCGGTCGCTCGGAGTGCGGACGGCCGAGGAGTTCCGCGCGGCGGCGGCTGCGGGCCGCCTGCGTGACGTGCCGGGCATCGGGCCCAAGACCGAGGCGCTGCTGCTCGACGCGCTCGCGCGTTCGGAGGGACCGCAGCCGCGACAGGGGCTGCTGCTCAACCAAGCCCGTGAGCTCGTCGGCGCCGTCGCGGCCGCGCTCGACGGCGAGCCCGCCGGGGACGTCCGCCGGTGGCGCG
This sequence comes from uncultured Solirubrobacterales bacterium, assembly GCA_963746695.1. GTDB lineage: Bacteria > Actinomycetota > Thermoleophilia > Solirubrobacterales > Solirubrobacteraceae > Palsa-465. The sequence continues at coordinate 205,489 of CAVVCP010000028.1, forward strand.
ACTCGTGCGAGTGGCTCGCGGTCGTGTGCGCCGCGCCCGACCCCGAGCCGGTGCTCGACCGCTTCGCCGCGCTGCCCGTGATCGTCGCGGTGATCGAACGACGCGAACGCGACGCGGTCGGGGTCACGATCGAGGGCGTGCCGGTCGAGCTCGTCGTCGCCGAGCCCGACCGATTCGGGACCGCGCTCGTCCGGGCGACCGGGGCGCCCGCGTACGTCGAGGCCCTCGAGCCGCTACCGGACGCGCTCGACGAGATCCGGCGTCTACCGCGCGCTCGGCATCCCGTGGTGCCCGCCGGAGCTCCGCGAACAGCCGTTCAAAAGTGAGCCGCCGGAGCTCGTCGCAGACCGGCGACATCCGCGGAGATCTGCACTGCCATACGACGTGGTCCGACGGCCGCGCGAGCGTCGAGGAGATGGGTCGCGCCGCGCTCGCGCAGGGCTACGAGTACATGGCGATCTGCGACCACACGCCGGCGGTCGGCGCGGTCCGCGGGCTCACCCCAGACGACGTCCGCCGCCAGGCCGAGGAGATCGCCGCCGCCAACGAGGTGCTGGCTCCGTTCCGCATCCTCGCCGGCATCGAGTGCGACATCCACGCCGACGGCCGGCTCGACCTCCCCGATGACGTCCTCGCCGAGCTCGACTGGGTGCAGGCCAGCGTGCACGGCGGGCAGCGGATGCCGCGCGCGGAGATGACCCGCCGCGTCGAGGCAGCGCTCCGCAATCCTTACGTGCGCTGCCTCAGCCACCCGACCGGCCGCTACATCAACCGGCGGCCCGAGAATGCGCTCGATCTCGAGCGGATCTTCGAGGTCGCGCTCGAGGAAGGGGTCGCGGTCGAGGTCAACGGCCTACCCCCTCGCCTCGACCTGAGCGGCGAGCACGTCCGCGACGCGCTGCGCGCCGGCGTACAGATCGTCTGCTCGACCGACGCGCACTCGGTGGCGGGACTCGGGAACATGGTGATGTCGGTGGCGACCGCGCGGCGCGGCTGGGCGACCGCGGCGGACGTCGTCAACACGCAGCCGCTCGACGTGATCCTCGCGTTCCGCAACCGAAGCTAGCGGCGCACCCTCGCGGCGCCGCGCGTTCAGCTTCCGGCGCCGGCCGGGAGCTGACCCGCGACGCACGTGCCGGTGTTCTCGGCCTGCTGGAGCGGCGCCCGCGGCCCCGCCACGAACACGAAGTGCTTGACCGTGTCGAGCACGCTCTCGGGCTTCTTGGCGTTCTGGACCTCGAGCTTCGTCGATGCCTCGCCGAAGTAGCCGCGCCAGCACGCCCACGGCGTCTTGGCAATGTCGACCAGCGGCGTCGTCGCGGCGCGGAACGCGAACCGACCCGAGCCGCACGAGAGCCAGTCGCTGGTGAGGTCGTACGTGATCGGGCGCGGGCGCGCGCCACAACCGGCCAGGTACGTCGGGTGCCCGCCGAATGCCGCCTGGAGCACCGGATGGCCCTGGTCGAATGCGATCTGCGGGCTGTTCCACGGGATGAACTGACCCTCGCCGCTGTGGCGGGCCAGATACAGCCACTCCGGGGCGTGCGTGGTCGGATCGAGCAGCACGTCGACGTGCTCCCAGTCGCCCTGGTGAAGGTCGTTGTTCTCGTCGTCTCCGGCGAGCGGCGCCTGGTTCATCAGGCCGGTGTTGACGACCAGCGGGTAGTAGTTGAACGGGTAGTAGAACCAGTACTCGATCGCGTCGAGGCCGGATGGGACGTTCGGGTCACGCGCATGCGCGGGGAACCGCGACAGCTGGATGCCCCGCGCGTAATAGAAGTAGATCTGCGCCGACGCCCACGGGTCGAGCACGCCGGGATCCGCGAGCCAGTTGTGGAGCGACCCCGAGTTGATGTACTGGCCACGGAGGAAGGCCTGGAACTGGCCTCCCGGGCTCTGGTTCTTCCCGAGGTGCACCGGTAGCTGGAGGTAGTCCGACGACTGCGACCCTACGCCGGCGAGCTGAGCAGGCTTCGGCGAGCACACCTGCTGCGGCGCTCGCTCCTGAATCAGGCACACGGGCTGGTCCGCCGGCCCCCGCTCGGCGAGCACGGCGTTGACCGACACCGGCCAGTTGCGGTCCGCCGCGGTGACGAGCAGCGTCGGCTGATAGCGGAGCGCGAGCGCCGCCGACGGCGATGTCCTCGGCGTGACCGGCGTTTCGCCGTCATCAGCGCGCCCGCCCGCCGGCGCCGATCCGGCGATCACCCCGGCCCCAAGCGCGGGATCCTCGTATCCGTGCGCGAGGTAGCTCGGCGGCGCGCCGCCGCACGTCGGGTGCGTGGCCCGGAGCGCGGCGCTGAACAGCGTCGGCGTGCTCCCACCGATCCCGAGCGCCTGGAGCGCCAGCGTCGCGAGCGACGGGCGCCGGCCCGAGTCGAAGTACGTCGTGCCGCCACCGACCCGGACGTCCTCGACGTTGCGCGCGGGCACGAGCTCGAGCTGTTCGTTCGTCGACGTCGCGTCGGCGAGCGCGGTGCACGTCGCGACGTAGACGCCGGCGGCGGTCCGGGTCACGTACCCGCCGACAACGGTGCGGCTCGGGGTCACGACCGCCGTCCGCGAGAAAGTGACCGGGGGCGTCGCGCTGTACGCGAGCCCCACGAACAGGCAGACCGTCAACAGCAGCCACGGCAACGGCGAGCGCATGAACTGGGTCGCGCTCGTCGGCTGCTTGATCCGCGCGAGGCTCCGGCCGAGCGTCGAGACACCGACCCCCGTCAGCACGAGCACGCCGACCGGCGCCGAGGCGAACAGCGCTCCAAGTGCCACCACGCCCCAAACGAAGCCGTGGATGCGCGAGTCGAGCACGAGTGGGCTCACGTGCGTCAGCAGCCACCTGACCACGAAGAACACGATCACGCCGATCGCCACGCCGACCCACTGGGCGATCGGAGTGAGCGCCCCCACGAAGCGCGTGGCCCCGAGCGCGACCAGCGCCGACAGCACCATGATGTTGAAGCCCGCGATGATGCGCACCGCCGGGTCCCCGAGTGGCGCCTCCTCGAGTGGCTTGGGCGCTTCGGCCGGGAGCCGCTGCGTCTTCTCGAGCTGGCGGGACTGGACGCGTTCGGCCGCGCCGTGTACGAGGCCGAACGGGAGCCGCCGCGAACGCTCCGCCACCGTTCCGGCCCGCTCGGCCTTGCGCCGCGCGTGCCGCCGGGCCCGGCGGCCTCGCTCGACCTCCGCCTCGCCATCGGCGGCCGCGTTGGCGACGCCGCGCTTGCGGACGATGTCGTGCCAGTCCTGGCCATGCACGTCCCACTTGCGCCGCGACGAGAAATACGCCAGCGCGCAGCTCACCGCGAACAGTGCGGCCATCAGCAGCGTCGAGCGCAAGCCGTCCCCGAACAGCTGCCGGGCGCTGAGCGCCGAGGTCGCGGCAGCGGCGGGCAGACGCGCCGCGGAGAACTTGACGAGGTCGACGATCCAGCCGACCACGAACACATACGCGAGCAGGCCGACCGTAGCCGCGACGAGCTCGAGAACCGCCTTCAGCTCACCGCCCGGCGTCAGCCCTCGGAGACGGTCGCCGAACGACACGGCTAAGGCCGCGGTCGCTTGTGTCCCCACTCCGCGCGTAGAACCCGGAGCGCGTTGCCGTTGCAGATCTTCGCGGCATCCGCGTCGCCGTATCGCACACGCAGGTGGGCTTGGAGCGCCGCCATCTTGCTGTGATCCTCGAGTCCTGGCAGCGCTGGCTTGATGTAGCCGTCGAGGTCCGTGCCGATCGCGACGTGGTCATAGCTCCCGGTCAGCTCGCGGATCTTGTCGATGTGCCGGCACAGCGCTTCGAGGGACCCCTCGAGCGAGTTCACGCTCGAGAGCCCGCTGGTGATGAAGTGCTCGCACATGATGCAGCCGAGCACGCCGCCCCGAGCGGCGACGGCCCTGATCGTCGCGTCATCGAAGCTGTACTGGAGCCCGCCGAAGCGGTACGCCATGTGCGTGGCTATCACCGGGATCTCCTTCGCCGGGTCGCGGGCGTCGAGCTGCGCCAAGACGTCGCGGATCGACTGCGCGCGCATGTGCGTGAGGTCGATCAGGATTCCCTCGTCGACCATCGCATCGACGACCATGTGTCCGATCGCCGTCAGGCCTTCGTCCTTGCCCTGCGGGAACACCGCGTTGTAGAGCCAGTCGGGAAGGAACGGCAGCGCCGGGGCGTTGGTGGCCACATCTCTGAAGAACAAGTGGGCGACGGTTACGTACGCGATTCCCAACCCGGCCAGCGTGTGGACGTTGCTCCGGATCTCGGACTGCTCCCGTCCGAGCTGGAACCCTCCCTCGATCGCGTGGATCAGGATCGGGACCCCGCTGCCGAGCAGCGCATCGAGCTCGGAGACCGAGTGCGCGATCGCGACCTTGCCGGCGTGCGCCGCGACGTAGTCCTCAACCGTCTGGCGCTGGTCGACGATGTTCTTGAAGTAGTTCTCTCGCGGCGGCGCGCCGTAGCTCTCGGTCAGATCGATCTCGTCGAACGGCTGGTAGAGCATCGACAGCGCGACGCCTACGTCGCCCTCGCGCATCAGCGTTTCGGTCACGCTCGGCGTGTCGCCGGGACCCTGATAGTTGGCGACCCGCGAGATCAGGTCGACGACCCGGCCCTGCCACCGCTGCCGCCACCATGTCCGCGCCCGCTCGTGCGTGCGCTGCTGGTCGTCGGCCAGTAGATGCATCGGGAAATGCGCGTGTAGATCGACGAGCATCGAGCGCCCTCGGCGCTGATCATCTCAGCGTCGGCAGCGCAAAGCCACTCCCCCGGCTCGCGAGAAGCGCGCGTCACCGACCGTTATCTGGTGTAAAGAGGCCCGGTGTGCGGGCCACGTGGCCGTCGGTCGGGGCGAAGTCCGACCCAGGAAGACAAACCCGCGCAGATCGCGGAGGAACGCGACGGCGTGAACTCTGGGTTACATCGCCCCGGCGACGGCGCGCGCTCCGAACTGCCACCCCGCTCCGGACTGCTACGGCGCCGTCGCCGCGGCGTCGGCGCGCGCGTGCGGCCGCCGCGTAAGGCGAGCTGCAACTAGGGCTCGAGCCCGTACGGGAAGTCGGTGAGCAGCTCGGCTCCGTCTTCGGTCACGAGCACCAGGTCCTCGAGCCGGCAGCCGCCGAAGCCCTGCCGGTAGCAGCCGGGCTCGAGCGTGACCACGTCGCCCGCGACGAGCACGTCGGTGGCCCGTCCGAGCAGTGGGGCCTCGTGGACCTCGAGCCCGACGCCATGGCCGAGCGAATGGAAGAAGCCCTCCTCGAGCACCTCGCCCGGCGCCTTGGTGAGCTGTGTCGGCAGTCCGGCCCGCTCGTAGGGCTCGCACGAGATCCGATGCAGCTCGCTGCCGGCGACGCCGGCGCGCACGCCCTCCAGCGAGCGCTCGAGCGACTCCCGCGTCAGCTCGTGGTACTTGCGCAGCTCCTCAGGGGCCTCACCGACCACGAACGTTCGCGTCATGTCGGCATAGCACGCCGACTCCAGATCGGTCGGCCACAGGTCGATGACCACCGGCTCGCCGGGCTGGATCTGGCCCGATCCCATGTCGTGTCCGGCTGCGGTCTGCCCGCCGTGGGCCACGATCATGGCGTCGCCGGTGATGGCGCCGGCGCGGGCCACGGCAGCCCGGATCGCCTCTTTGAGCCGCTCGCAGGACAGCGGCTCGCCGTCGGCGAGGAGCCCGGGTCCGCCGGGCTCGGCGCGGCGCAGCAACTCGACCGCCGCCCGCATGCCCGCCTCGGCCGCGATCTGCGCCCGCCGGATCCCGGCGAGCTCGGCCTCGGTCTTGACCCGGCGGCGGTCCTCGAACAGCCGCCGGTCGACGTCGAGCGTCAGGCCGGCAGCGCGGAGCCCGTCGGCGAGCTCGAGCGGGAAGTCGGACGGCACCGCCGCGTGCTCGAGGCCGAGTGAGCCGGTCGCACGGACGAGGGTCTTGAGCACCGCGTCGCCGCGCTCCTCGCCGGCCGTGATCAACTCGTCGATGCCGAACTCCTCGAACGCGTGGACCGTGAGGCCGCTGTCGAGCGCCTCGAGCCGGGACCGCTCGAGCGAGCTCACAACGACGTGTCGCGTGCCGGCCAGCTCGGCGTAGAGGAACGGGTCGGGCACGACCAGGGGGATCTCGTGGCGCATCGTCGAGTGACGCACGGTGTCGCCGTGGATGAGAACGTCAGGCATTTCGCCGGCGATGTTGCAGTGCCCGTCTCAGTGCGGTGTCAGCACCAGCATCGCGGCGCTCGCCGCCGGCACCTCGACCTCGTAGCTCCCGTCGGTGGAAGCGACCGAGGCGCTCTGCGCCGGGCCGCCGAGCCGGCCGGTGCTCGTCTCCGAGCCGAAGCTCTGACCGCCGAGAGTCACGCCGCTCGTCGAGCTTGCGCTCGGAGCCGTCAGCCGGACCAGCGTCGCGCCCTTGAACTTGCCCGGCATCCGAACCGCGACCTCGTGCGTGGTCGTGCCCTCGTTCGTGAGGACCACCCGGACCGTGCCGTCGGTCCCGCTCGTCGCCCACACGTTGACCCCTGCGATTCCGGTAGGGCTGACGCTCAACAGATGAGATCCGGGCGGCGTTGCCTGCGCGAACATCAGCAAGCCGTAGTACTCCGGCGACACGGCCGCTCGCCACTGCCCGCCCTGGTGGCTGATCTCAAACAGCTCGTATCCCGCGCCGGGGAACGTGTGGATGTTGACGCCGGAGACGCCGGCCCTCGCCAGCCCGAACAGCGTGTTCAGCGCCCACAGCGCCGATGCGAACGATTTGCTGACGGCGGGATCGGCGCCGCACGAGACCGTGTTGAGCTCGTCGACCCGCAGGGAGAGACCGTGAGCGCGGGCGAGCGCCACGTACGGCGCGAACGAATCGGCGAGCCCGGTCGAGGTCGCGGACGACAGCAGCCGCCCGATCGTCGGGTAGCGGGCCGAGGTGCGCGGGGTCAAGCAAACCTGAAGCGGATACCGATGCAACGTCACCAGCCCGAGGTGCGGCTCGGCGGCGAGGAACTGCCCGAGGTCGCGCGTCCACATCATCCCGCTCAGGCTGGGGCCGGCGAGCGGCACGTGCGGCAAGGCCCCGGTGAAGCCGGCGAAGTCGCGCGCGAACGCAGCCTCGTCGTAGCTCTTGGGGCGGCCGAGGACCCCGTGACGGCCCGAGCTGTACCACGGGAACGCGGAGTAGAGGTCGGGCTCGTTGCCGAGCTCGAGCGCCCTCACCGCCTGCGGGCCGACCCCGTTGATCAGCGCCCGCGCCTCGGCGGCCGCCAGCTGCGGGCTGTCCTGCTCGAGGTTGACTCCGAGGATCAGATGGGCGCCGAGGGATTGCGCGAGCGCGCGGGTCACCGCGAGCCACTGATGGGTGATGTCGAATGTGACGCCGGGCGGCCGATCCACGCCGGCCACCGGCCACCAGGTCCGGTCCGCGCTGTTGCCGCCGATCCTCAGGATCGGCGCCTGCCCCGGCGCGAGGTTGCGCACCAGCTGCTCGAACACCGGGTCGAGCGAGGTCGGATCGGCGCCGGCGTAGGCCTCGAGCGCGGGGTACTCGATCGACAGACCCAAGAAGCCCCGGGGCACCAACGGGTCGCGAGGGCCGGGGTCGACCGTGACCGCCCGCGCATGCCGGGTCGGGCTGTCGGCGTCGCCGCCGCCGGCGCTCGCCAGCGAGAACACGATGATCAGCACAGCCACGATCGACACGACGACGACGTCGAAATGGAAGAAGCGGCTGCGGCGCCAGGCGTTCACAACTGGAGTTTCGCGCGCGGGGATGTCGGCAACTGGTCGCGCGCTTGCAATACGATCGCCAACCCTTCAACCGCGAGAGGGTTTCGGTATGGATCTCTGCTTGATGATCGAAGGTCAGGAGGGCGTCACGTGGCCTCAGTGGCAAGCACTGGCCGCGGCCTGCGAGCAGCACGCGATCCCCGCGCTGTTTCGCTCTGATCACTATCTCAACATCCTCGGTCAGCATCTCGAGTGTGGGCGCGCTCGATGCGTGGGGCACGATCAACGCCCTTGCCGCGCAGACGACCACGCTGCGACTCGGCACGCTCGTCTCGCCGGCGAGCTTTCGCCACCCTTCCGTGCTCGCGAAGCTCGTCGTCACCGCCGACCACGTGTCCGGAGGGCGGATCGAGCTCGGTATCGGCGCCGGCTGGTTCGACCGCGAGCACGAGGCCTACGGCTTCCCGTTCGCGCCGACCGCGGTGCGCATGGCCGTGCTCGAAGAGCAGCTACAGGTGCTGCTCGGGCAATTGGGGGAGCGAACCCTTCTCGCTCGACGGCGAGCACTACGTCCTGTCCGACCTCGACGCGAAACCCAAACCCGTCCAGCAGCCCCACCCGCCGGTGATCATGGGCGGCAACGCGGGCCCGCGCAGCGCCGCGCTCGCCGCGCGCTTCGCCGACGAGTACAACACCCCGTTTCCGTCGCTCGATGAGATCCGCGAGCGCCGTGCCCGGATCGTGGAGGCGTGCGAGCGCGTCGGTCGGGAACCGATTCCGTTCTCGATCATGGCCAGCATGGTCCTGGGCGCGGACGCGGCCGACCTCGAGGATCGCGCCCGGCGCATGGCCGAAGGATCATCGAGAGCGACGGCGGACGCGCTGCGGCGCGAGCCGCCGAAGGGCTGGATCGTGGGCGACCATCGAGCAGGCGGCCGAGCAGTTCGCGGCGCTATCGCGACGCCGGCGTGGGCCGCGTCATGTGCCAGCTCGCGCGCGCACGACGATCTCGACGCGGTGGCGCTGATCGGTGAGCTCGGTCGGCAGCTCACGTAACCGACCCGACCCCCTTCCTTTCCGACCGCAGAAAACAGAAGCGCCCCCGATCTGGCGATGAAGCTGTGGCCGGATCTGCGGGGCGCTTACTGAGGAGGAGAGGGTGCCGAGCATCATCGCGCCACCGCTTTCATATGTCAAAGACCAATCCTTGACCTAATCTATAGGCTTAGCTTATGGAACTCCGGCAGCTGCGGTACCTGGTGGCGCTCGCCGACGAGCAGCACTTCACGCGGGCCGCGGCGCGCGAGCACATCGCGCAGCCTGCGCTCTCCCAGCAGATCCGCCGGCTCGAGCGCGAGGTCGGCCTGGCCCTGGTCGAGCGCACTACACGGCGCGTCGCGGTCACCGAAGCCGGGCGGGTGCTGGTAGCGCGGGCCCGCAGGATCCTTTCCGAGGTCGACGCCGCCAACGCGGAGATGCAAGCGCTCGCGGGCGTCCGGAGCGGGCACGTGACCGTCGGGACGATGCACACGATGGGGCCGGTGGACGTGTCGCTCGCGCTGGCGTTGTTCCATGAGCGCCATCCTGGCGTCGAGCTCACGGTCCGCGAACAATCGAGCGAGGAGCTGGCCGAGATGCTCCGCGACGATGTGCTCGACCTGGCCTTCCTGTCGGTGACCGAGCGGATCGAGAGCCATGAGCTGAGCCTCCATCAACTCGTCTCCGAGGAGCTGGTGGCGGTTCTCCCGGTCGACCACCCGCTCGCCGGTCGGCGGCGGGTACGGATGGCCGAGCTCGCCGACGAGCAGTTCGTCAGCTACCGGGAAGGCGCCCGGTTGCGCGAGCTGCTGACGTTCGCGGCCCGTCGCGCGGGGTTCGAGCCGCAGATCAAGCTCGAGTCGAACGAGAGCGAGCGGATCCGGCGGCTCGTGGCCCGCGGCATGGGTGTCGCGATCCTCCCGCGCTCGGACGCCGACCTGTCCGCTGGGAACGTCGCCGTCGCGACGCTCGTGCAGCCCTCGCTCCGGCGCGATATCACGCTCGCGTGCCGCGAAGGGCGGCGTCTCCCCCCGGCCGCGGCCGAGTTCCTGCAGCTGTCCAAGGAGCTCTTCGCTAACGAGTCGGCGGAAGGTGATGCGCCCACGGCCGCGCCGTCTCGATCTGACCGGCGAGCGAATACAGCAGGTCCTCGGCCCCCGGTCGGCCGACAAGCTGAACGCTGAGCGGAAGGCCGTCAGCCCCGAACCCCGCCGGTATCGCAACCGACGGCTGGCCGGTCACGTTGAACAGCGGGTTGAACGGCATGAACCGCGACGACCGGTCGATCGCGATCGGCGCGGATTTGCCGTATCCCCCCTCGGCGGCGATCGCCGTCGTCGCGAGCACGGGCATCAGGAGCACGTCGATCTCGTTCCAAAGCTCGAGCACGCGCGCGGTCCTCACCGCCCGCCCAGCCAGCAGCTGATCGCGCCGGCGGTTGGGGACCAGGCGACGGCCGACGCCGACGAGCTGTCGCGTCGAGCGCTCCAGCCGCGCCCGATCGGGCACCGTGCGCGACTCCTCGTAGATGCCGCGCAGCCACATCTGCGTGAACTCGATCCCCGCCATGCCGTAGCTCGGATCGCGCTCGACCACGTCATGGCCCAGCTCTGAGAGCAGCGCCCCGGTCCGCTCCCACGCACTGCGCTGGTCGCCGGACAGCCGCGCGATGAACCCCGGCGGTAGTTTCCGCGAGAACCCGACCCGGAGCCGGCCGGGCGCCGTGGACGCGGCCTCCACATAACTTCCGCTGAACGGTGGCGCGGAGCTGATGTCCGCGGGCAGCGATCCGTGGATCGCGTCGAGCAGCAGTGCGCTGTCGGCGACGGTTCTCGCGAGCGCCCCGAACACGCTCAATCCGAGCCAGCCCTCGCCGAACGGCTGGGTCGACACGCGACCCCGGCTCGGCTTCATTCCCACCAGTCCGCAGCACGCGGCGGGAATCCGGATCGACCCGCCACCGTCCGACCCGGTCGCGCACGGCACCATGCCGGCCGCCACGGCGGCCGCCGAGCCGCCCGAGGAACCGCCGGGCGTCCGCGTCGGATCCCACGGGTTGCGGGTGATGCCGTTGGCCGCGCTCGCGGTCCACGGGAAGATCATCAGCTCGGGGACGTTCGTGATCCCGATCGGGATCGCTCCGGCGGCGCGCAGCCGCCGCACGACTTCTCCGTCGGCGGCCACTGGAGGCCGGAACGACCGTGACCCACGAGTCACGGACTGGCCGGCTACCGGCATGTCGTCCTTGATCGCGATCGGCACGCCGGCGAGCGGACCGTCGGGCGTCGACATCGCGTCGGCGGCGGCCAGCGCCTCGTCGGCCAGCGTCACCCGGAACGCGTTCAGCTTGCCGTCGATCGCGTCGATCCGTCGCAGGCACAGCTCGACGAGCTCACGCGGCGTCAGCTCGCGCCGGCGGACCATCCCCGCGAGCGCGCCCGGCCCCGCAAATGCGAGCTCGGCTTCCGCGGTGGCCGTCATGCCTGAAGCGCGGTTACCAACTCGCGGATCGCGCCGGGATACCGATAGGTGATCCCGCCGTGCTTGCCGTCGAACAACTCGAGCGTATGGGCAGCGCCGATCTTCGACAGCTCCTGGGCGAACGCCTGCGCGCCCAGATCCAGGTAGTACTCGTCGGCCTTGCCCGCGTCGAGGTAGATCCGGCGCATGCTCCGGAGCGCATCAGCGTGGCGCGGGGCCATCCGCACCGGATCGTGCTCGAGCCACAGCGCCCACACGTCGTCGACGAGACGGCCGGTCGAGATGTCGAACGGAAGCAGCGCCCGGCCGGGAGCGGTCAGGTCCGGGGAGTACGCGGACGCGTAGCCATACGTCTCGAACGTGGCGCCGTACCTGGCGAAGTCGAAGTGGTCGGCGCCGGCGAGGTGCTCGAAGAACACCTCGTAGGAGCCGTCGAAGTTGTCGCGTAACGCCCGCGCCACGTTCGGGAAATCCTTCTGGTAGCAGCACTCGAACAGCGCGTCGCCGGCGTGCGAGGCGAGCGCTCCGAACACGTCAGGTCGCAGCATCGGCACGACCATCGCGCCGTACCCACCCGACGACTTGCCGGCGATCCCGCGGTGATCGCGCTCGGCGATGGTCGGATAGCGATCGTCGATGAACGCCACTACCTCGTCGCACAGATAGTCGAGATAGCGGCCCGTCGACGCTGAGTTGATGAACTGCGATCCGCCCCGCGACGTCCACGCGTCGACGAACACCAGGATCGCATCGGGACAGGCCCGGGCCGCGAACATCGCGTCGACGCGCTCGACCATGTTGGGCTCGAACGCCGAGTGCGACAGCCACATGTCGAGCTGCCCGGTGAACCCCTGGATCACGTACACGGTCGGCAGTGCCCGCGGGTGGTCGAGCTCGACCCCGGGCGGTCTGTACACGTACAGCGGGCGGCGCGCCGGGTCCCCAAGCGGGTTGTCGGCGAGCGCGTCGGACTCGACCACGAGCTGGTCGAGCGCGCCTCCCAGCGGACGCGACCACGGCGCCCCGACGACGCCTTGTAGATCTCTCAGGGCCACGTCATCAACCGTACGGGAAACCACCGAAGCGCGAAGGCTCAGCACCGCTTGCCCTGGGTATAGTGGGCACGCAGCGGGCGCGGCTCGCTCGTCCAACCAGGGATGCCGCATGACGGACCAACTGAAGACCCCAAGCTCAAACGGTGCCGGAGCTGACATCGACGCGGCCGAGACCAGCGAGTGGCTCGAGGCCGTCGATGCCATCGTCGAGCACGACGGGCCCGATCGAGCCCGCCAGATCCTCGCGCGCGCAGTCCAGCGCGCGCAGCTCGCCGGCAGCGGCCCGATCGCGAGCATCACCACCCCGTACGTGAACACGATCCCGCCCGAGCGCGAGGCCAGGCTTCCCGGCGATCCCGCGCTCGAGCGGCGCCTGCGCTCGATCATCCGTTGGAACGCGATGGCGATGGTCGTCCGCGCGAACAAGCTGTCGTCCGAGCTCGGCGGTCACATCGCGAGCTTCCAGTCGCTGGCGACGCTTTACGAAGTCGGCTACAACCACTTCTGGCACGCCCCCTCAGGCGACCACGGCGGTGACCTCGTCTACTTCCAGGGTCACTCCTCGCCGGGCAACTACGCGCGCGCGTACCTCGAGGGGCGCCTCACCGAGGACCAGCTCGACAACTTCCGCCAGGAGGTCGCCGGCGGCGGCCTGTCGTCTTACCCCCACCCGTGGTTGATGCCCGAGTTCTGGCAGTTCCCGACGGTGTCGCTCGGGATCGGCGCGATCACCTCGATCTACCAGGCGCGGTTCATGAAGTACCTGGAGGCGCGCGACATGGCTCAGACCTCGGCGCGCAAGGTGTGGGCGTTCCTCGGCGACGGCGAGATGGACGAGCCCGAGACGATGGGCGCCACCGCGCTCGCCGGCCGGGAGCACCTCGACAACCTGATCTGGATCGTGAACTGCAACCTGCAGCGGCTCGACGGCCCGGTCCGCGGCAACGGCAAGATCATCCAGGAGCTCGAGGCCGACTTCCGGGGCGCCGGCTGGAATGTGATCAAGGTCGTGTGGGGATCTCGATGGGACCCGCTGCTTGCGGAGGACACCGACGGTCGCCTGGTCAAGGTGATGGAGGAATGCGTCGACGGCGAGTACCAGACGTATAAGTCGCGCGACGGCGCGTACGTGCGCGAGTACTTCTTCGGCAAGGACCCGGTCCTGCTCGAGCGCGTCTCCCACATGTCCGACGAGGAGATCTGGCTGTTGAATCGAGGCGGCCTCGATCAGCAGAAGGTGTACGCCGCCTACCACGAGGCCGTCCAGCACGCCGGCCAGCCGACAGTGATCCTGGCCAAGACGATCAAGGGCTACGGGATGGGCGTCTCGGGCGAGGGCCAGATGATCACCCACCAGGCCAAGAAGATGACCGAGGACGCGCTGCTCGCGTTCCGCGACCGGTTCGAGCTGCCCCTGTCCGACGAGCAGGTGCGTGCGGCCGAGTACTACAAGCCGCCCGAGGATTCCCCGGAGATGCGGTTCCTCAGCGAGCACCGGGCCGCGCTCGGCGGCAGCCTTCCGGTCCGCCGTGGGAAGGCGCAGGAGCTCGCGGTGCCCGAGCTCGAGCTGTTCAAGGGTCAGCTGGAGGGCACCGGCGAGCGCGAGATCTCGACCACGATGGCGTTCGTTCGGGTCCTGGCGGCGCTGCTGCGCGACAAGGGCATCGGACGCCACATCGTCCCGATCGTCCCCGACGAGTCGCGCACGTTCGGGATGGAGGGCATGTTCCGCCAGGTCGGGATCTACTCACCGCTCGGGCAGCTCTACCAGCCTCAGGACTCCGAGCAGCTGATGTTCTACAAGGAGGACAAGCACGGCCAGATCCTCGAGGAGGGGATCACCGAGGCCGGGTCGATCTCCTCGTTCATCGCCGCCGGCACGTCGTACAGCGCCCACGCCGTCCAGATGGTGCCGTTCTACATCTACTACTCGATGTTCGGCTACCAGCGGGTCGGTGATCTGGTCTGGGCGGCCGCGGACTCGCGCACGCGCGGCTTCATGCTCGGCGGGACCGCCGGACGGACGACGCTCAACGGCGAGGGGCTCCAGCACGAGGACGGCCACAGCCATCTGCTGTTCAGCGTCGTGCCCAACTGCCGCGCCTATGACCCGACGTTCGGCTACGAGGTCGCGGTGATCATCCAGGACGGGCTGCGGCGGATGGTGGCCGAGCAGGAGGACGTCTTCTACTACCTCACGCTGATGAACGAGAACTACCACCACCCGGCGATGCCCGAGGGCGCTGTCGACGGGATCCTGCGCGGGATGTACCTGCTGCGGGAGGGGTCGGTGGGCAAGCGTAAGAAGGTCCCGCGGGTTCAGCTGCTCGGGTCGGGGACGATCCTCAACGAGGTCCTGGCCGCCGCCGAGCTGCTCGAGTCCGACTTCGGCGTCGCTGCCGACGTGTGGAGCGTGACGTCGTTCACCGAGCTGCGCCGCGACGGGATTGAGGTCGAGCGGTGGAACATGCTCCATCCGCTCGAGGAGGCACGCCGCCCGTACGTGGCCGAGTGCCTGGAGTCACGTGACGGCCCCGTGGTCGCCTCGACCGACTACCTGCGCGCGTTCCCGGACCAGATCCGCCAGTGGGTGCCCCGCCGCTACAGCGCGCTCGGCACCGACGGCTTCGGCCGTAGCGACTCGCGCAGCGCGCTCCGGCGGTTCTTCGAGGTCGACCGCCACTACGTCGCGGTGTGCGCCCTGAAGTCGCTCGCGGACGAGGGTGTCCTCGAGCCCGCGCGCGTGCAGGAGGCGATCGACCGCTACGAGATCGACGCCGAGGCCCCGATGCCGACGACCGTATGAGCGCCACCTCGGGCGCGGTATCGGTCGAGGTTCCGGACATCGGCGACTTCACCGATGTCCCGATCATCGAGATCCTGGTCTCGCCGGGCGACACCGTCGCCGTCGACGACCCGCTGCTGACGCTCGAGTCCGACAAGGCGACGATGGAGGTGCCGGCGCCGTTCGCGGGGACCGTGGGCGAGCTGCTCGTGAACATCGGGGACAAGGTTTCTCAGGGCGCCGCCCTGCTGACGCTGTCGCCATCGGGCAACGGCGACGGAGGTGCTCCCTCGGGCGACGCCGCCCCGGCCGCCGAGCCGACCCCGGCTGCGGGAACCAAGGCGGCCGATTCGGTCGACAGCGCGACCCAGGCCGAGGAGCAGGCCGCGCCGCCCGCGCCGCCACCGGCTCGAGCCCCGGCGGCTGCGGCTTCGGCAGGCAACGGCGCAGGGCCCGTCTACGCCAGCCCCGCGGTCCGCCGAGTCGCGCGCGAGCTCGGCGTCGACCTCCATGCGGTGACCGGCAGCGGCCGCAAGGGACGGATCACCAAGGAGGACGTACAGGCTTTCGTCGAGCACGGCCCGTCCGCACCCGCGCCGTCCGCGCCGGCGGCCGGCGGCCCCGGTCTCGGCCTGGACCTCCCCGCGTGGCCGTCGATCGACTTCTCCAAGTTCGGCGAGATCGAGCGCGTGCAGCGGTCGCGGATCCAGCGGATTTCGGGCCCGGTGCTGGCGCGCAACTGGGTGATGATCCCGCACGTCACGCACAACGACGAGGCGGACATCACCGACCTCGAGGCGTGGCGCAAGCAGCTCAACGACGAGAACGCCCGAGACGGGGTCAAGGTCACGATGGTGTCGTTCCTCGTGGTCGCGTCGGTGGCGTCTTTGAAGGCGTTCCCGACGTTCAACTCGTCTTTGGACGGCGAGGACTTGATTTTGAAGCGCTATTACAACATCGGCTTCGCGGCGGACACGCCGGGCGGGCTGGTCGTGCCGGTGATCAAGAACGCCGACCAGAAGGGGCTCTTGGACATCGCTCGCGAGCTGACCGAGCTGTCGGGCAAGGCCCGCGACGGCAAGCTGATGCCCGGCGACATGCAGGGCGCCTCGTTCACGATCTCCTCGCTCGGCGGGATCGGCGGTACCAGCTTCACCCCGATCATCAACGCCCCCGAAGTCGCGATCCTCGGGGCCACCCGCTCGTCGATGAAGCCGGTCTGGAACGGTCGCGAGTTCGTTCCCAGGCTGATGGTCCCGCTGTCGCTGTCGTATGACCACCGGGTGATCGACGGCGCCGCCGCGGCGCGGTTCATGGTCCACCTCGTAAAGGTGTTGAGCGATCTGAAGCGGGCGCTGTTGTGACCGAGGTTCGCGTCCCGGACATCGGAGAGTTCACCGACGTACCGGTGATCGAGATCCACGTCTCCCCGGGCGACGAGGTCGCGGTCGAGGATCCGCTGGTCACGCTCGAGTCCGACAAGGCGACGATGGACGTCCCCGCGCCCGAGGCCGGGAAGGTCGCGCAGCTGGGCGTCAAGATCGGCGACCGCGTGTCCGAGGGCAGCGTGCTGCTGACGCTCGAGTCCGACGGCGCGGCCCCGACCGGCTCGACCGAAGCCACCCGCGCGCCCGACGCGACCGCCTCCCGACACCCCTCCCCCGACGCCACCCCCTCCCCCGACGCGCGGGTGGAGCGCGAGCCCGCGCCGCCGCCACCGGCGTCCTCGAATGGCGCCGGCGGCGATCACGACGCCCAGGTGGTCGTGATCGGATCGGGCCCCGGCGGGTACACGGCCGCGTTCCGCGCCGCCGACCTCGGGCTGAAGACCGTGCTGATCGAGCGCTACGACAGGCTCGGCGGCGTCTGCCTGAACGTCGGCTGTATCCCGTCGAAGGCGCTGTTGCACGCCGCCCGCGTGGTGGCCGAGGCCGAGGAGATGGCCGAGCACGGGATCAAGTTCGGCAAGGCCAAGATCGACATCGACGCGTTGCGCGAGTGGAAGGCGTCGGTCGTCGGCAAGCTGACCGGCGGCCTCGCGGGGCTCGCCAAGCAGCGCAAGGTCGAGGTGATCACCGGGGTCGCCTCGTTGACCGGTCCGAACACGGTGAGCGTCGGCGACCGCACGGTGTCGTTCGACAACTGCATCATCGCGGCCGGCTCGGAGGCGGCGTCGTTGCCGCCGTTGCCCGACGACGAGCGGATCTTTTCCTCGACCGGCGCGCTCGAGCTGCCTCAGATTCCGAAGCGGCTGCTGGTGATCGGCTGCGGGATCATCGGCCTCGAGATGGCGACGGTCTACGACGCGCTCGGCTCGAAGGTGACGATGGTCGAGCTGCTCGACCAGCTGATCCCGGGCTGCGACCCCGACCTGGTCAAGCCTTTGCATAAGCGGATCTCCGGGCGATACGAGGCGATCCACCTCGGCACCAAGGTCGAGTCGGTCGACGCCTCGGCCAAGGGATTGTCAGTGAAGCTGTCCTCCGGGGACAGCAAGACGTTCGACGGAATCCTGGTGGCGATCGGCCGCCGGCCCAACGGGCGCGCGGTCGGCGCTTCCGAGGCGGGTGTAAACGTGGATGACGCCGGGTTCATCCCCGTCGACCGGCAGCTGCGCACGAACGTGCCGGGCATCTACGCGATCGGCGACGTCGTCGGCGGCCCGATGCTGGCCCACAAGGCGTCGCACGAGGGCAAGGTCGCCGCCGAGGTGATCGCCGGCGTCGCGGGCGCCGAGTTCGACCCCCGCGCGATCCCGTCGGTGGCCTACACCGATCCCGAGGTGGCCTGGATGGGGCTGACGGAGACGCGGCCCGCACGGACAAGGGCATCGAGTATCGAGAAGGCGGCCTTCCCGTGGGCCGCGTCCGGCCGCGCCCTGTCGCTGGGCCGGGACGAGGGCATGACCAAGCTGCTGTTCGAGCCGGGCTCGCGCCGCCTGCTGGGCGCGGGGATCGTCGGCGTCAACGCCGGCGAGCTGATCGCCGAGACCGTTCACGCACTCGAGATGGGCTCGGACGCCGAGGACATCGGGCTCACGATCCATCCGCACCCCACGCTGTCCGAGACGATCGGGTTCGCGTCCGAGATGGCCGAGGGCACGATCACCGACCTCATGCCCCCGCGTAAGCGCCCCCGCCCGCGCCTCCTACGGGAAGAAAGTCGGACATAGTGCGACTTTCTTCCCAAGCGCCGCGCTAGGCCTGGCGCCGGCGCCTCAGCAAGACAAACGCCAGGAGCGCCACCGCGGCGGCGATCCCGACGCGCTTGGGCGAGGCGGCCTCACCGGCGCGCGCCAGCGCTCCGCCACCGGACTCTGAGGAGCCCCGCGGCGCGGGCATCGCGAACTCCTCGGCGGCGAGCACGTCGTGGGGCTCGGCGATGCCGGTCGGATCGTCGGGCAGCGTGATCGGCTGATGGCGCAGCGTCGGGTCGGCCGACGGCATCGCGAACGCCTCGGCGGCGAGGATGTCGCGCGCGGTTTCCTCAGGCGTTTTCTCTGGACCTGGCATCGGCCGCATGTTTTCAGATGCGGCTCGCGTTCGTCGGCTCGACACCCGCCAAAGATCTCAGCCGCCCCGACTAAGATCGTACTCGTGAACACGCTCGCGAGGTGGTATCCTCCACTTATCTTGAGTAAGCAACTATCGAAAGCGAATGGCCTTCTCTGATGTCTAGTCGTCTTCTTTTGATCCCACTCGACGACGTCGTGGCCTTCCCGGGCATGTCCCTCACGCTCGCGATCGACGCCGGCGAGGAGGAGCAGGTGCTCCTCGTCCCCAGACACGAACAGGAATTTGCCAACGTCGGCACGGTCGCGCAGGTCACCGACCGCGTCCGGCTGCCGGGCGGCGGCCGCGCCGTCGCCCTTCAGGGCCTGCACCGTGGCGTCGCCGGCGCCGCCCACACCAATCCGGACGGGCGGTTATACGTCGAGGTCGAGGAGCGGCCCGATCCGGCGCCCGTCGACGGCAAGACCCGCAACCTAGAGCGCGAGTACCGCGCGACCGTCGAGGAGATCCTCGAGGTCCGCGGCGATGACGGGCGGATCGCTTCGTTCCTGCGAAGCATCACCGAGCCCGGCGCGCTCGCCGACACCGGCGGCTACTCGCCGGACCTCAGCTACGAGAACAAGGTCAAGCTGCTTCAGACGCTCGACGTGACCGAGCGGCTCGAGCTCGCCCTCGGCTTCCAGCGCGAGCGGCTGGCCGAGCTGCAGGTCCGCAAGCGGATTCGCGACGACGTCGAGTCCGGCGCCGAGAAGCAGCAGCGCGACTACTTCCTGCGCAAGCAGATGGAGTCGATCCGCAAGGAGCTGGGCGAGGACGACGCGTCGGTCGTCGAGGAGTACCGGACCAAGATCGAAGAGGCCGGTATGCCCGAGGCCGTCCGCGAGCAGGCCGACAAGGAGCTCGGCAGGCTCGAGCGCCTCGGCGAGCAGTCGGCCGAGTCGAGCGTCATCCGTACCTACCTGGACTGGCTGATCGCGGTGCCGTGGAACAAGCGCTCGGACGAGCGCCTCGATCCGGTGCACGCGCGTGAAGTGCTCGATGCCGACCACGCCGGCCTCGAGGACGTCAAGGACCGGATCGTCGAGTACATCGCGGTCAAGAAGCTGCGCCAGGAGCGCGGCATCACCGAGGACAAGCGCTCCGGCGCGATCCTCACCCTGATCGGACCGCCCGGCACCGGCAAGACCTCGATCGGCGAGTCGATCGCCCGCGCCACCGGACGCGAGTTCGTCCGGATGTCGCTCGGCGGCGTCCGCGACGAGGCCGAGATCCGGGGTCACCGGCGCACCTACATCGGCGCCCTGCCGGGCCGGCTCGTCCGTGCCCTGCGTGACGCCGACACGATGAACCCGGTGATCATGCTCGACGAGGTCGACAAGGTCGGCGCGGACTGGCGCGGGGACCCGAGCGCAGCGTTGCTCGAGGTGCTCGACCCGGCGCAGAACCATGCTTCCGTGACCACTACCTGGACGTCGAGCTCGACCTGAGCGGCGTGCTGTTCATCGCGACCGCGAACGTCGCGGACACGATCCCCGGCCCGCTGCTCGACCGGATGGAGGTCATCCGGTTCGACGGGTACACGACCTCGGAGAAGGTCGCGATCGCCCGTGGGTACCTGTGGAAGCGCCAGCTCGAGCGCAATGGCCTGCGGCCCGAGGAGGTCGAGATCTCCGACGAGCTGCTGAACACGGTCGCCAGCGAGTACACCCGCGAGGCGGGCGTCCGCCAGCTCGAGCGCGAGCTCGGGACGCTGCTGCGGAAGACCGCGACGAAGATCGCGTCAGGTAAGGCGGAGGCCCCCGTGGTCATCGACCTCGACGCGATCCGCGACGCGCTCGGACGTCAGCGGCACTTCCAGGAGTCGGCAATCCGCACCGCGGTCCCCGGCGTCGCGACCGGCCTGGCCGTGACCGGCACCGGCGGCGACGTGCTGTTCATCGAGGCCACCGCAATGCAGGGCAAGCCCGGACTGACCCTCACCGGCCAGCTCGGCGACGTGATGAAGGAGTCGGCGCAGATCGCCCTCTCCTACGTTCGCGGGCATGCACACGAGCTCGAGATCGACCCCTCGGTATTCGAGGAGCGCTCGTTCCACGTGCACGTGCCGGCCGGCGCGATCCCGAAGGACGGCCCCAGTGCCGGCGTGACGATGGTGACCGCGCTGACCTCGCTACTCAGCGACAGGCCGGTGCGCCACACCGTCGGCATGACCGGTGAGGTCACGCTCCAGGGCCGGGTGCTGCCGATCGGCGGCGTCAAGCAGAAGGTGCTGGCGGCCCACGCCGCGGGACTCACCGACGTGGTCCTCCCGGAGCGCAACCGGGGCGACCTGGATGACGTTCCCGCAGAGGTGCGTGACGCGATGAAGTTCCACTTCGCGATGACGGTCGACGAGGTGCTCGGCGTAGCGCTCGAGTCGGCCGCGATTCCGCAGGCCGCATAGAAGCTCTCCTCCCACCACCGGCGGGCGGGCTCCTGTCACGGAGCCCGCCCGTCGGCACGTCCGGGGTGCGGCTGGTTCACGGCTCATCGCCAGTGGTAGGTTGGGTCCATGACCACGATCACAGCTCCAGCCGAACAGAAGATCCTCGACGAGGTCCCCAAGCAGCTGTACATCGGGGGTGAGTGGCGCGACGGTGCGAAGGGCACGCTGTCGGTCGAGGACCCCTCCACCGGCGACTCGCTGTGCGACATCGCCGACGCGTCGACCGACGACGCCAAGGCCGCGCTGACCGCCGCCGTCGAGGCCGGCCCTGACTGGTCGTCGCATGCGCCGCGAGAGCGCGGCGAGATCCTGCGGCGCGCGTTCGAGGCGCTGGTAGCACGGGCCGATGACCTTGCGCTGCTGATGACACTCGAGATGGGCAAGCCGCTCGCCGAGTCGAAGGCCGAGATCGCGTACGCGGCCGAGTTCTTCCGGTGGTTCTCCGAGGAGTCGGTACGGATCGACGGGCGCTACGCGGTCAACTCGAACGGACAAGGGCGCGTGCTGACGATGAAGCAGCCGGTCGGCCCTTGCCTGCTGATCACCCCGTGGAACTTCCCGATGGCGATGGGCACCCGCAAGATCGGACCGGCGATCGCGGCCGGGTGCACGATGGTCGTCAAGCCGGCGCAACAGACGCCGCTGTCGATGCTGATGCTGGTCAAGATCCTCGAGGACGCCGGCCTGCCGGCCGGGGTCGTGAACCTCGTCACCGCCTCGTCCTCGAGCGAGACGATGGCGCCGCTGATCGCCGACGACCGCCTCCGGAAGCTGTCGTTCACCGGCTCCACCGAGGTCGGGCGCAAGCTGATGGAGCAGGCCTCCCAGAACCTGCTGCGGCTGTCGATGGAGCTCGGCGGAAACGCGCCGTTCATCGTGTTCGACGACGCCGACGTCGATGCGGCCGTGGCCGGTGCGCTCGTCGCGAAGATGCGCAACATCGGCGAGGCCTGCACGGCGGCCAACCGCTTCCACGTGGCCGACGCGATCGCCGACCAATTCGCCGAGAAGCTCGCCGCGAAGATGGGCGCAATGAAGGTTGGTCGCGGCACCGAGGAGGGCGTGCAGGTGGGCCCGCTGATCGACGACGACCAGCGCAGCAAGGTGGCCGAGCTCGTGCAGGACGCGATCGGGCGCGGCGCCAAGGCGGTGGTCGGCGGCCACGCTCGCGACGGCGCCGGCTACTTCTTCGACCCCACCGTCCTCACCGACATCCCTGACGACGCCGAGCTGCTCCAGGAAGAGATCTTCGGCCCGGTGGCGCCGATCAAGGGCTTCGTCGACGAGGACGAGGCGATCGCCGCCGCCAACAACACCGAGTACGGCCTGGTCGCCTACGTGTTCACGAACGATCTCAAGCGGGCGCTGCGTGTGATCGAGCGGCTCGAGACCGGGATGGTCGGACTGAACCAGGGCATGGTTTCCAATGCCGGCGCCCCGTTCGGCGGCATCAAGCAGTCGGGCTTCGGCCGCGAGGGCGGGTACGAGGGCATCGAGGAGTACCTCGAGACCAAGTACGTCGCCGTGAACCTCTGATTGCAGATTTCCCGCCGGGTTGCCGGACCGATTACCGTTCTTCGTGCGTTCACACGCGGTTGACACGTCCCGCGCCTCCGGGAGGTGTCAAACGAGGGCATAGACGGAGGAGGGCGGCAGATGACGCACGAGACCGAAGCACCCCCGGAACCGGCGATGGCGACGGCGGAGCCGCCGGTGACGCCGCAGCGACAAAGGTTGACGAAACGTTCGGGACCGCCAGCTGCGCCGGTGGCGGCCGAGCCGGCGTCGGCGGTCACGCCTCCCGCGGCGCAGGCCCAAAGCGAGCCCGCTCGTAACGAGAGCGTCGTCACCCGGCTGATAAACGCCGGCAGCGATGAGGCCGACGCACTGCTCGAAGCGGTCGGCATGCGCGAGAAGCTGAGCGGCGAAGCGCAGGACCTCGCGCGGCTGATCGAGCGCCGGCTCGCCGACGTCGCCGCGCGGGACTATGACCATCCTCACGCTCCCGCCCTCGACCACCTCGAGATCCAGCGAGCGTTCCTCGTGCATCGGTTCGTCGGCCCGCTGAAGAGGTATGAGCGGAGCTTTCGCGGCTACTCGGTCCTCGACAACTTCCTGAATATCACCTCGATCCTCGCCGGCCTCGGCGCATCGCTCGCCGCCGCGCTTAGCGCGCCCAAGGTGTACGCGATCGTCCTGGGCCTCGTCGTCGGCGCCCTGCAGAGCCTGAGTCAGTGGCTGAAGCCGTCCCGGCGCTCCACCCGTCGCGGGCTCGCCGCCGCCGCCATGCGCACCGAGGGATGGGCGTTCCTCCAGGGCCGCGAGCGTTACAGGCTCAAGACCAACGACCCGGCCGCTGCCTGGGCGCTGTTCTG
The DNA here is from genome assembly GCA_963746695.1 of uncultured Solirubrobacterales bacterium. Taxonomy (GTDB): domain Bacteria; phylum Actinomycetota; class Thermoleophilia; order Solirubrobacterales; family Solirubrobacteraceae; genus Palsa-465. The sequence goes on from CAVVCP010000028.1 coordinate 228,925, forward strand.
CGATCAGATCGAGCGCGTCGAGGGCCGCGAACAAGCCGAGCAGGACAGGGAATCATCGGAACCGCGGACTACCCGCAGCGGTGGCCGGAGCTGAGCCCGGCTACTCCCACCACATACCGGACGCGACCCTGGCCTCGATCAGGCGGGGACCGTCGGCGGCGGGAATCGACCGGCGAAGCGCCTCGGTGAGCTGTTCGCGGCTCGACACGGTCTCCGCAGGCACGCCGTACGCGTTCGCCACCGCGGCGGTGTCGAGCCCCGGAAGCTCGAGCCCCGGAGCCCCGCTGACCTGCTCGAGCTCGGAGAACCACTTGAGGATCATGTACTCCGAGTTGCGCACGACTAGGAACGTGACCGGAACCTTGTAGGCGGCCGCGGTCCACAGCACGGTGATCCCGTACTGCGCGGATCCCTCCCCCACCACGCACACCACCGGCCGGTCGGGCTCGGCCAGCTGCACGCCGACCGCGGCGCAGATCCCGAACCCGAGCCCGCCGCTGGCGCTCTGGTAGTAGCTCCCCGGCTGAGAGAGCCGTAGCCGGTTGCGGAGCGCGGACGCACTCGACGGGATCTCCGCCACCGCGATCCCGCCATCGGGCCAGACCTCGGCGAGTGCCGCCATCGCCTCGGAGCCGCTCATCGGGTCGGCGTGCGCGGGCTCCGAAGGCGCCGGACGCGGATCCGGACCGGGCCGGTTCCGATTCGCCGACGAGCTCCACCAGCTGCTGAAGCGCCAGCGCGACGTCGCCGACGATCGCATCGCCCATCGGCGCGCGGGCCGCCTCGTCCGGGTCGCTCGTGATCGCGATCAGCGACGCGCCCTCGGGCAGCAGTGGCCCGGGAATGTAGGGGTAGTACGGGAACACGTAGGTGCCGATCACGAGCAGCAGGTCGTGGCCGTTCAGCGTCTGCGCGAGCGGGCCGATCGCCGGCGGTAGGACCCCGATGAAGTTCGGATGGCCTTCCGGGAAGCCGATCCGGCTGCTCGCCGTGCCCGGCGAGGCCCACACCGGCAGGCGCTGCTTCTCGGCGAGCGCGACGGCGGCATGCCAACCGCCGCTCGCGTCGATGTCGGGGCCGGCGATCAGCACCGGGTTTCGCGCCGATTCGATCACCGCGGCAAGCTGCGCGAGCTGGGCCGGATCCGGCACAGCGCGGCCGCTGACCACACGGCGCTGGGCGTTGAGCGCGCGATCCTCGTCGGCCTCGGCATCCCAGTCGTCCATCGGGATCGACACGAACGCCGGCCCGCGCGGCGGCAGCGTGGCGTGGTGGATGGCCCGCCCGATCGCGCCCGGGACGTCCTGCGCCCGGGGTGGCTCGTGGCTCCATTTCACGTACGGCTGCGGACCGATCGTCGCGTCGCGGTTGGTCAACAGGGCCTCGTGGGTCACCTGGGGGCGGACCTGCTGGCCGGCGGTGATCACCAGCGGCGCCTTGTTCGCCTTCGCGTTGCCGATCCCGCCGACGGCGTTGCCGACCCCGGGCGCGGTATGCAGATTCACGTGCGTCGGGCGGCCGGTCGCCTGCGCGTACCCGTCGGCCATCCCGACCACCACCAGCTCCTGAAGACCGAGGACGTAGGTGAAGTCGTCGGGCAACTCCGCCAACATCGGCAGCTCGGTCGAGCCGGGGTTGCCGAAGATCGTCGTCATCCCGTGGGCGCGGAAAAGCTCGAGCGTGGCTTCGCGGACGGTGGTCATTTGGCGGTTGTGCACCCTACTGAGTTGTGGGGGTGGAGGATCCGCGCCCGCCGCGCAGTTGTTACGGACCGTGATGGCACGCGCACGGCTATCTGGCGCGAGCGCTGCGGGCGCGGATACCTCCATCCCCTACCCGTCCGAGCGCACCCCGCCTGACCACCCCTCGCTCGCCCCCGCGCTGTTCCGCCCGCGATGACGCCAGCCTCGGCGGACCGGCTCCCACCTCGCGTCTACAGCGTGTCGCGGGCCTTCGTGGAGGTTCTGTAATCCGGCCGCCCGGCCCTACCTCGCCCACCACAGCGTTTCGAACTCAGCTTTTAAAAATGCAGCTGGGTGGTAGGAGACGATGAACGCGGTCGCGGCGGCGGCGGCGGGCGTGACGCGGGACTTGGCCAGCTGAGGGGTGGCGATCCCCGCGCCAGCTGCGCTCGCGCCAGATAGCCGACCGCCAACAGCCCCGATCCGAAACAACCCCGCGCGGCTGGCGCGGGGACGCCACCCCTCATAACGCCCCGAGCACCTCCGAAGCCGCCCGCTCACCAGACCGAACGGCACCATCCATATAGCCATTCCAGTAAGTCGAGGTCTCCGTGCCAGCCCAGTGGATCCGGCCGACGGGCTGGCGAATCTGCGGGCCGTACGCGAGCAGCGTGCCGGGCGACGGGATCCCGACGGGACAGCCGCGCGTCCACACCTCGCCCGACCAGTTCGTGTCGAAGTACGCGGTCGGACTGGCCGCCTGCGAGCCGAACCAGCTCACGTACTGGTTGATCACCGCCGACTGGCGGTCGGAGGCCGACATCGCGTGGTAGCTGCGGGCATTGTCGCCGCCGACGAACCCGAACAGGACGCCCGGCGACCCGCTCGGGGGCGAATCGTCAAACGAGGCGCTGACCGGACCGCCGATGTCGAGCACGGCGCCGGTCAGCCCGCTTGAGCGCCAGAACGGCGAGTCGTAGACCGCGGCGACCTTGGTCAACGTGCCCTGCGGGTAGCGCTGCATCAGCTGATCGCGCGCGAACGGCAGACCCGGCTCGTACTGGATGCGGCCCGCGAGCACCGGCGGGAGCGCCACGATCACGCGCTTGGCGGTGATCGTCATCCGGTCCGAATGGATGACCGCGCCACTCTTATCGGTCACGATCCGCCGGACCGGCGAACTCAGCATCACGCGGTCGCCGAGTGCCGCCGCCACTCGCTCAGCAACGAGCTGAGTGCCGCCGACGAAGCGCGACTGCTGCGCCCCGTTGCGAGTATCGAAGTTGCGCTCGAACGTGCCCGGGTTCTGCTCGTTGCCCGAGGCGGCGATGTAGAACAGGACGAACAGGAGTGAGAGCTCGCGCGGCTCGGCGCCGAAGATCGGCCGGGTCGCCGCGGGCACGAGCGCCTGGAAGCGTGGCGTGACGCTGTTCGAATCGACCCAGCTCTGGAGCGTCTGGCCGTCCCAGCTCGAGGCGCTCGACGCGGTCCAGGGGGCGTCGACCGGAACCTGCGTCGACATCTGATCGAGCTGCTCGACGACTTCGACGAGCTCTGGGGCGATCGTCGGGTCGGGTGGCGCGGTGCCGAGCGGGCCGGTGTCGCTGTAGCGCATCGGGGCGATCAGGCCGAGCGGGTTGTCGACGTTATTGACGTACAGGTCGTCGCCGGTGTCGTACGTCGGGAAGGTGCCGACGCCGACGGCGTTGGCCAGCGCGAGAATGTGATCCTGCGTCGGTCCCACGAACGTCGCCCCGCGCTCGGACACCTGCCCACCGCCCAGGTCGTGGTTCCACGCCCGCCCGCCGACGCGGTCTCGCGCCTCGAGCACCGTCACCGAATGGCCCGCGCTCGCGATCTGCCGGGCGGCGGTCAGGCCGGCGAAGCCGGCTCCGATCACGACGACATCGGCGCGGTGCCCGGCGTTCTTGCGGGCCTTCGCGGGCTTGTGCTTGCGCTTTCGCTTGGCGGCCTCGGCGGCCGCCGGCCACGCCGCCGCCGCGCCGGTGACGAGGGTTCCCGCGACGAACCGTCGCCGAGTGATCGTCTGTCGTTCGTCGTCGTTCATCTCGAGACCGCCTTGTTCGAGTCGTGGATGAATGAGTCCGCCCGCTCGGACAGGTTGCCGGCGGTCCCGATGACCTGACCGTCGGAGCCAAGACGGCGTGCAGCCGCGACTATGCGCTCTCGCTCCCGCACGAGTTGCATGGCGCGGGATCTAACTTGAAGCAAAGCTGACGTTCAAGTTTGAACCGTCGCGCTGGCCCCGCCGCTACCGTCGCGGGAAGCCGTGCCACCCACTATACTTTGTGAAGTATGCTGATACACCAACGCCTACTCACGTTCTTGCGCCCCTACCGGCGCGGCGTGGTGTGGTCGTTTGTACTCGCCGGCGGCTCGATGGGCGCCACCGTGCTCCTCCCGTACCTCACGGGCCGCGCGATCGACGCCACCTCACGAAAAGACCGTCACGACCTGATCGTCTGGGTGATCGCGATCCTGGTCGCCGGGGTGGCCCGGCTCGGGCTCAGCGCCGCCCGGCGTCTGGTCGCAGGCCGGGTCGCACTCGGTGTCGAGGTCGACCTGCGCGACCGGCTGTACTCGCAGCTACAGGCGCTCGAGCTCGCATTCTTCGACCGCCAGCAGACCGGTCAGCTGATGTCGCGCGCCACCGTCGACCTGCAGTCGGTCCGCTTCTATCTCGGCTACGGACTCATCTTCATCGCCCAGTCGATCCTGACGATCGCGCTCGCGGCGATCGCGATGTTCTTGCTTCAGCCGGAGCTGGCGGCGCTGTCGCTGGCGCCGGTCCCGTTCGTGGTGCTGATCGCGTGGCGCTACGGGCGACGTTCGCGACCGGCCCTTCAGGAGGCTCAGCAGCGGATCGCCGAGCTGACCGCGGATGCGGAGGAGAACGTCTCCGGCGTCCGCGTGATCAAGGCATTCGCCCAGGAGGACCGCCAGCTCAAGCGCTTCCAGCACTCGGTGGTGCGCGTGTTCGACCAGCAGATGACCGCCACGAGGATTCAGGCGCGCTACACGCCGCTGATCAGCTTCCTCCCGAACCTGGGGCTGGCCCTGATCCTGCTGGTCGGCGGGCGCGACGTGATCGACGGATCGCTGACGATCGGTCAGTTCACGGCGTTCTACGCGTATCTGCTGATGCTGATCTCGCCGATGCGCACGCTCGGGTACATGCTCAGCGCGGCGCAGCGCGCGACCGCGTCGGGCGCGCGGATCTTCCAGGTGCTCGACCGCGCGCCGGCGATCACCAGCCCGGAGAACGCGCCGCCGCTGCCTGACGGCCCCGGACGGGTGTCGCTCCGGGATGTCAGCCTGACCTTCCCCGGCTCGAGCCAGCCGGCGCTGCATGACGTCGATCTCGAGATCGAGCCCGGGCGCACGGTGGCGCTCGTGGGCGCGATGGGCTCGGGCAAGACCGCGCTCGTGTCGCTGCTGTCCCGGCTGTACGAGGTCAGCTCCGGCTCGGTGCGGATCGACGGCGCGGACGTGCGCTCGGTCGACGTCGACGACCTGCGTCGGTCGGTCGCGGTCGTCACCGACGACCCGTTCCTGTTCTCGGCGACGATCCACGACAACATCGCCTACGCGCGCCGGGACGCGTCGCGCGAGGAGGTTCAGCGGGCCGCCCAGGTGGCCCAGGCCGCCAACTTCATCGAGGCGCTCCCGAGGGGATACGAGACGATGGTTGGCGAGCGCGGGCTGACGCTTTCCGGCGGCCAGCGCCAGCGGATCGCGATCGCCCGCGCGGTACTCGCCGACCCCCGCATCTTGGTCCTCGACGATGCAACCTCGTCGGTCGACGCCTCGACCGAGCAGGAGATCAAGCTCGGGCTAGGCGAGGTGATGGCAGGACGGACGACGTTCGTCATCGCCCACCGCCTCTCGACGATCGCGCTGGCCGACGAGATCGTGGTGCTTGAGCGGGGCAGCGTGGCCGCGCACGGCACTCACGACGAGCTACTCGAGCAGTCCGATCTATACCGCGAGATCGTCGAGAAGGGCATGCCCGACCAGGTGTTCATGACTCGGAATACGCTCGGGGCGGTGGGCCTGTGAGCCGCCTCGCCGGCATCCGGCGGCGGATGCACCTCGACGACTTCCACCGGCGCCTGCACCAATCCCAGGGCCGGGGCCGGAAGCTCCGCGGCCTCGCCGAGATTGTGGCGCCCTACCGCTGGCGCGTGCTCGCGATGTTCGTCTCGCTCGTGGCCGCCACCGCTGCAGCGCTCGCCCCCGCGCCGCTGGCCAAGCTGGCGATCGACGACGGGATCAACCGCCACGACGTCGGCGCGCTCAACCTGATCGTCGCGGCGTTCCTGTTCTCGGCGATCGTGTACGCGGTCGCCACCTACGCGCAGACCTACCTGGTCGGGTGGGTCGGGCAGCGCGCGCTCCAGGACCTCCGCATCCGCTTGTTCCTCCACCTCCAGAAGCTCTCGATCGGGTTCTACTCGCGCAACCGCGCCGGCGTGATCATCTCGAGGATGACCAACGACGTCGAGGCGCTCGACCAGCTCGTCGAGGACGGCATGGCGACGCTGATCCAGTCGGGCCTGACGCTGATCGGAGTAGTGGTGATCCTGTTCGTGCTGGACCCGCACCTCGCGCTGCTCACGTTCCTGGCGCTGCCGGTGCTGGCGGCCGGCGCGTTCCTGTACCGGATCGCCTCCGCCGACGCCTATCGCCTGACCCGCGAGAGGATCGCCGCGATCACCGGCTACCTGCAGGAGACGTTGTCCGGGATCCGGGTCGTCCGCGCGTTCGGCCAGGAGCGGGCGCACATCAGGCGGTTCCGCGAGCTCAACGACGAGAACCGGGCGGCGAACATGACCACGGTCAACCTCAACGCGGCCTACTTCCCGGGGGTCGAGTTCCTGTCCGCGCTGGTGACCGTCGAGATCCTGGTGATCGGCGGGATCGAGGCGATCAACGGCCACACGTCGACCGGCGTCGTGTTCGGGTTCATCGCCGCGCTCAACAACTTCTTCGACCCGATCCAGCAGCTCTCGCAGCTGTACACGACCTACCAGTCCGGGATGGCGGCGCTCGACAAGATCTTCGACCTGCTCGACGAGGAGCCCGATCTGGCCGACGCACCCGACGCGACGGCGCTCCCGCCGATCCGCGGCGAGGTTCGTTTCGACAACGTGGCTTTCAAGTACGGCACGAGTGAGAGCGACGCGTATGCGCTTCGGGAGCTCGATCTCGTGATCCCCCCGGGTCAGACGGTCGCGCTGGTCGGCGAGACCGGCGCCGGCAAGTCGACGTTCGCCAAGCTCGTGGCCCGCTTCTACGACCCCACGACGGGCGGCGTGCTCGTCGACGGCCACGACCTGCGGACGGTCACCGCCCATTCGCTGCGCTCGCAGATGGGCATCGTTCCCCAGGAAGGATTCCTGTTCAGCGGCACGATCCGCGAGAACATCGCGTTCGGACGGCCTGACGCAACCGACGAGGAGATCCGCACCGCCGCCCGCGCGGTCGGCGCCGACACGTTCATCGAGGAGATCGATGACGGTTACGACGCCCAGATCGGCGAGCGCGGCGTGCAGCTGTCGGCCGGGCAGCGACAGCTTGTCGCGTTCGCGCGAGCGCTCGTGGCCGACCCTCGCATCCTCGTGCTCGACGAGGCCACCTCGAACGTCGACGTCCATACCGAGAGCCTGATCGAGCAGGGGATGCGGCGGCTCGTCGCGGGCAGGACGGCAATCGTGATCGCCCACCGCCTCTCGACGATCCGCCACGCCGGCCGTATCCTCGTTCTGGAGCACGGGCAAGTGATCGAAGACGGCACCCACGACGAACTGCTCGAGGCGCGCGGACGCTACTGGCAGCTGTACCGCGACTGGGCCGAGCAGGCCGCGGCGTAGTGGCCGTCGTCGCCGGTCTCGCCATCACGCCGATCAAGGCCACGCGCCTGCGCGACGTCGACCGGATCGAGCTCGGGCAAGACGGGGTTCGCGAGAATCGCCGCTTCTATCTGATCGACTCGCGCGGGTGGATGATCAACGGCAAACACATCGGCAACCTGCAGACGGTCCTCGCCGACTACTCCGACGCCGGGCGCACGCTGAGGCTCGAATTTCCAGACGGCGCGACCGTCGAGGACGAGATCCGGCTCGGGGGCGAGATCACCACGCGGTTCTTCTCCCAGTCCACCGGCGGGCGGCTCGTCGAGGGCCCGTGGGAGGCCGCGCTCAGCGACCACTTCGGCCAGTCGCTGCGGCTGGTCGAGGTCGGAGACCGCGGCACCGCGGTCGATCGGGGTGGAGACGGCGCTGCCTCGCTGATCTCGCGGGCGTCGCTCGCGAGGCTCGCGCGGGCCGGCGGCACCGACGCGATCGACCCGCGCCGGTTCCGGATGCTGATCGAGATCGACGGCGTCGGCGCCCACGAGGAGGACCAGTGGGTCGGCCGGAAGGTCCGGATCGGCGAGGCGACCGTCGGCTTCAACGGTAACGTCGGCCGCTGCCTGATCACCAGCCGCGATCCCGACACCGGCCAGATCGACCTGCCGACGCTCGACATGCTCGGCGATTACCGCCACCACCTCTACTCCACCGAGCCGCTTCCGTTCGGGATCTACGGGCAGGTGCTCGAGCCCGGGACGGTCCGGGTTGGCGACGAGGTCGCCCCGATGGATAGTGTTCCCGGGCGATGAGCAGCGCCGCCACCGCAGAACGCCTGGCGATCGCCGTCGAAGATCACGTCGCGGTCGTCACGCTCACCCGCGCGGACAAGCACAACGCGCTCGACGTTGCGATGTTCGACGCGATCACCGGCGCCGCCGAGCGCCTCGCGACCGAACCCGGGGTCCGGGCGGTCGTCCTGCACGGCGAGGGACCGAGCTTCTGCTCGGGCCTCGACGTCGCCGGCGTGATGGCCAACCAGCCGGGGTCGGACGCGCTGATGGACCCGCTCCACGGTCCGGTCCCCAACTGGTTCCAGCGCGCGGCCCATCGCTGGCTCGAGGTTCCGGTGCCGGTCATCGCGGCCATCCACGGCCACTGCCTCGGCGGCGGCCTCCAGATCGCGCTCGCCGCGGACGTCAGGTTCTGCACGCCCGACGCGCTCCTGGCCGTGCTCGAGGTCAAGTGGGGGCTGATCCCGGACATGGCGATCACGCGAACGCTGCCGCGCCTGGTCGGGATCGACGTGGCCAAGGAGCTTGCCTACACGGGTCGGATCATCAGCGGTGCCGAGGCGCACGCGCTCGGCCTCGTCACCCATCTGGCCGAGGACCCGGTGGCCGCCGCTCGCGCGCTCGCGGCCGAGATCGCAAGCCGCTCACCCGACGCGGTCAGGGGCATGAAGCGGCTGTTCGACGAGTCGTGGACCGGTTCGACCGAGGAGACGCTGCGCCTCGAGGCCGACATCCAGCTCGGCCTGCTCGGCACGCCGAACCAGCTGGCCGCGGTGACCGCCGGCCTGGCCAAGCAGCCGGCGGAGTTCGAAGACCCGGCCTGATCGCGCCCGCGATGAGCCGCGCGCGAGCGTTTCTGGTGGCAGCCTTCTGCTGGGCGCTGCTGGCGCCGGCCGCGAACGCCGCCGCGCCGACCTCTCCCCTGGACGCGCTCCGCCACGCGCAGCAACAGCTACGCACGCTGGCCCGCGGGGCGGCGACGCCGAGCGCCCGCAAGCTGTTGACCTCCGCGTATCAGGCCCTCGGCCGCGCGACGGTCCCGACGTTGTGGGTCGACCCCCGTGACGCCGTCGTCCCGCCCTACGGACACGCGGTGTTCGCCGACAGCCGCGCCGCGCTGACCGATCTCGAGCCGCTGCTGGCCCTCTCGGCGCCGCCCCACGGCATATCCGCCCCAGAAGCTCTGATCCTCGCCGCCGACCGACGGCTGGCCGAGGGACTGATCCGCCTGGCCGGCGGCGCGGGCGGTCTGGTCGTGAGAGCCGACGGCATGGTGCTGTCGGGCGACCGCTGGGCCGCCACGAGCCGCGTCGACCTCGCCGCCGAGCAGTACGGGGTGGCATGGGGCGACGCCTACGACGGGCTGACGCCGCTCGTGATCGTGCCGACCACGAACGTGCCGGCGGCGCCGCTCGCCACCGCCGCCGAGAGCGCGCTCGCAAACCACGCGCTGTCGCTGGCGTCCGTCCATCGGACCGCGAGCCGACCGCCGCTGACCCACGCCGGCAAGCCCGAGGTGCTGTTCGTCGGGCGCGAGACGTGCGCGAGCTGCACAATCGAGAGCTGGGGCGCCGTCGTCGCGCTTTCGCAGTTCGGGTTCTTCTCGAACCTCCATCTCAGCCAGTCGGCGGTTACCGCCCGCCCGCTGGTCAGAGGCTTCACGTTCCACGGGTCGCAGTACCAGAGCCCCTACGTCTCGTTCGTCCCGGTCGAGCTGTCGAGCGACGTTCCCAGCCCCGGTGGCGGATACGAGGTACTGCAGCGACTGACCGCGGCGCAACGGTCGTTGAAGGACGCGCTCGACCCACACTCAACGCTGCCGTTCGTCGACGTCGCGAATCAGGCCGCGGTCGTGGGATCGCCGGCACCACCGAGCGTGGCGAACGGCCTGTCGTGGAGGCAGATGGCCCTGTCGCTGCACGGCCCGGAGACCCCGTCGAGCGAGGCCATCGCCGGCACCGCGGAGGCGCTGACGGCCGAGATCTGCCGGGCCACCGGTGGCAACCCGACCGCGGTGTGCGGTACGGCCGTCGTCAAGGACTTCGCGGCCGCGCTCGGGCTCTAGTGGGCTCGGACGGTCCACCAGCGAGCGCAGAGCTGAGCCGGGGCCGGGCGGTCGCGTGACCGCCCGGCACCGGCAAACGACGCTCAGTTCACGGTGACCGTCGCCCCCGCCTCCCGCTGTGCGTCCGGACCGAGGGTCGCGGTGGCGTGCACCACGGAGTTCGTGGACGGAGCCCAGCTCGGCGGCGTCACCAGGAACGTCGCGGCGACCGCCTTCCTCGGCTTCACGCGGCCGAACACCTTCTGACCGCTGCCGCGCACGCTCCATCCCTGAGGCAGCTGCAGAGCGAGCTGCGCGTTGTGGAGCGTCTCGTTACCAGAGGCCGTCAGGGTCACGGTGACACTCGATGCCTGGCCCGGCGTCACCGTGCTCGGCGCGTTGACGACCACCTGCCGAGCCGCCGGCGTGGACGTCATCTGGAATGCGTCGCGCAACGGCAGGCCGGACAGTGCCGAGGAGTCGCCGACGTAGACGCGGTACAGGCCGGCGGACTGGGTCCAGCCGTTCGCCCCGTCGTCCCACCACCACGTGTCGCGCGGGGTGATCGTGAACTGCACCCGCTGGGACTGTCCGGGATCCAGCTGGACACGCTGGAAGCCGACCAGCTGACGCGGGGGCTCGCCGGCAGCGGCCGGGTCGCCCAGGTACAGCTGGGCCACGTCGGCGCCGGACCGGTTGCCGACGTTGGTGACCGTCGCCGACACCTGGACGTCGTGCACGCCGTCGACGGCGCCGGGACCGACGCGCAGGTGGCTGAACGCGAACCGGGTGTACGACAGCCCGAACCCGAACGGGAACATCGGCTGGATGCGCTGGGCGTCATACCAGCGATAGCCGACATCGACGCCCTCGGAATACTGCACCTGACCGCCGGTCCCGGGGAACTGGGCCGGGGTCGAGGCCGGCACCTGCGACAGACTCGCCGGGAACGTGACCGGCAGGTGGCCGCTCGGATCGACCTGGCCGAACAGCACCCGCGCGAGCGAGGTTCCGTTCGACTGGCCGGGATACCAGTCGTCGAGGACCGCACCGACCGATCCCAACCACGGCATCGCCACCGGCGCGCCGGCGTCGACCACGACCGTGGTGTGGGGGTTGGCGGCCGCGACCGCGTTGATCAGCTCGTCCTGCGCCGAGGGCAGGTTGAGGCTCAGGCGATCGGTGGCCTCGGACTCGGTGTCGTCGGAGACGACCACCACCGCGCTCGATGCCGACTTCGCCGTCGCCACCGCCTGCGCGATCCCGGGGGCCAGGTCGGACGGCGTAGCCCACGTGAGCGCACTCGCCTGCGAGCCACCCGGAGGGATCGCCAGCGTGTATTGCTGACCGGCGGTGAGGTTCACCGCCACCGAGTAGGTTTTCACCGGCGGCGTGCTCGGATTGTCGATCAGCTGCTTGCCGTCCAGGGTCAGGTACTCCGGCGTGTAGCAACCGCACGGGTTGGTGATCGCGAGCACATACGTGCCCGTCTCCGGTGCGGTCAGCGTTCCGGTGTAGCCCTGCCCGAACGACGTCGGCGCGAACGCCGGCGTCAGCGGGATCATCCCCAGCGAGGTGTCGGTGGGAAGCCCCGGCTCGTAGGCGATGTTCGTTCCAGGCCCAGCCGCGGCTTGGAGCCCCGCGAGCGGGGTCACAGTCGCGGAAGCCGAGGACGCGTTCACGTACGCGCTGCCCCCTCCGCCGTAGATCGGCTGCGTCGACGCGGCCGGCCCGATCACCGCCACCGTGCCGGCATGGTTCGCCGACAGCGGCAGCGTGCGCGACGAGTTCTTGAGCAGCGTCGCCGCTGTGTCGGCTACGTCCGTGCCAACGGCCTGGTGGGCCGCGGTCGTGACGGTGCTCGTCGGGGTCCCGGTCGGCGGGTTGTTGAACAGGTTGAAGCGGAACATCTCGGTGAAGATCCGCTGGACCATCGTGTTGAGGACGGCCCGCGGGATCGTGCCGTTGTTGACTGCGTCCTCGAGCGGGGTGCCGAAGAACGTGTTGAACGGCTGCTCCTGGTCGAGACCGGCGAGCGCGCCGCCCGTCGTGTCGTGAAGGGCCCCGTAGTCGGAGGTGACGAAGCCGGGGTATCCCCACGCCTGGTCGAGCGTCTGGTTCATCAGGAACGGGCTCTGGCATGCGAAGTCGCCGTTGATCACCGCGTACGAGCACATCACCGAGCCGGCCTTGGCCTGCTGCACCGCCGCCTGGAACGCCGGGAAGTAGATCTCGTTCAGCGTCCGCTGATCGACGATCACGTCATCGGCCTGCGAGTTGCGGTTGGTCTCCTGGTTGTAGGCGGCGAAGTGCTTGACCTGGGACATCTCGCCGGTGCTCTGCACGCCGTCGATCTCGCTCGTGCCCAGCGAAGCGTTCAGGAATGGGTCTTCGGTGAACGCCTCGAACGAGCGGCCCCACCGCGGGTCGCGGTCGATGTTGATGGTCGGCCCCAGGTTGACCGCGGCGCCCTTGCCGAACTCCTCGGAGCCGATCACCTGGCCGTACTGTCGGGCCAGCGACGGATCGAACGTGGCGGCCACCCCCACGCCGGCGGGCAGCTGGGTGACGTCACTGAGGCCGTCGGCGACGCCCGCCGGCCCGTCCTCCTCGCCGAGCGCGGGGATGCACAACGACGCGATGCCCGGCATCCAGAACACGTACGGATTGCCGCCAGGAGTGGGCGGCTCGTTGGCGGTGCCGTGACCCTCGACGACGAAGATCTCATCGGCCACGGTCATCTGGCTCATCAGCGCGGCCACGCGTTGCGCGATCGGCTGGCTCGAGTTCAACCACGGACACGATTGAGCCTGCGCCGAGGTCGGGATGAGTGGCGATCATCGCCGCCGCAATTGCGGCCGCGACGGCAACGAACCCCTAAGCGACGGCGTCCAGAGGCCCCCCACCTCGATCGACAGACGGATCGGCGATCGCGAGCACGTTGCATATAGCGCCTCCCTCTCAGCGCTCAGCATGGACGGGTCCCGGTCCCGTCTGGGCAACCTACCACAGCGCGTCATAGCGCTGACTGCTCGGCTCAGCCCGCGTGGGAATTACAACTGGGGAACAGGGACTCGAACCCCAACTTCGACGTCCAGAGCGTCGCGTGCTGCCATTACACCATTCCCCAGTGCTGTGCGTGGCTGTCGAGACTCAGGGGCCGAGTATAGGTCGTCAGACGCCGGTACCCGCCGCTACGCGCGGGTTTTGTTCGCCGTGCGCGGGCCGCGCGTGTCCCTTGCCGTCGCGCTTGGCCGCGTACAGGGCCTCGTCGGCGCGCCTCTGTAGATCGGCGGAGGTCTCCTGGCCGTCCCACACCGCGATCCCCGCCGAAGCGGTCAGCGGCTGGGGCAGCGCGGCGAGAATCCGCTCGGCGAGCGCGAGCGTCGCCTGGAGGTCCGCGTCGGGGACGAGGATCGCAAACTCGTCGCCACCGAGGCGGGCGACCAGGTCGCCGTCGCGCAAGACCGCGCGGAACGCCACCGCGGTCGCCGCGAGCGCATCGTCCCCGGCGTGGTGGCCCAGCGTGTCGTTGATCTCCTTGAGCCCGTCGAGGTCGATCAGCGCTACCGCGAACGACGCAACACTGCCCTTGCGCCGGCGCGTCCGTTCGGCGATCGCGACGTCCCATGCGCGTCGCGTGCTGAGCCCGGTGAGCGGGTCGGTCGACGCGATGACCGCGAGCTGCTCGGCCTGCTCGAGCAATGCCTCCTCGCGCTGCTTGCGCTGCGTGATGTCCTCGATCTGGGAGATGAAGTAGAGAGGCTCGCCCGCGGCGTCCCGGACCAGCGACACCGACAGCATCACCCAGATGACGTGGCCGTCGGCGTGGTAGTAGCGCTTCTCCATCTGGTACGTCCGGCGCCGGCCGGCGAGCACGTCCTCGACGTAGGCCAGATCCGCGTCGAGATCGTCGCTGTGGGTGATCGCCTGGAAGGAGCGGACGAGGAGCGACATCTCGGCATAGCCCGTCAGCTCGCACAGCGCCCGGTTGACCTTGATGAACCGGCCGTCGGGGGCGACCAGCGCCATGCCGATCGGCGCGTTGTCGAACGCGCTGCGGAACCGCTCCTCGGCCTCCGCGAGCGCTCGGTCGTGGCGCCGGCGCTCGGCGATGTCGATGATGTGCGCGACGAACAGCGGGGCGCCGGTCTGGGGATCGGGCGTGATCGCGCCGCGCACCTTGACCCACGCCGATGAGCCGTCGGGGCGGATGTAGCGCTTCTCGCGCACGTACTCGCCGAGCTCGCCCCGCGCAAACCGGCCCAGCCCCTCGTTGTCAGCCGCGAGGTCGTCGGGGTGCGTGAACTCGCGGAAGTTGTGACCCACCACCTCGCCCTCGCCGCGGCCGAGAATCTCGCAGAACGCCCTGTTGACGGTGAGGATGCGCCCGTTCGCGTCGGCTACGGCCATCCCCACCGGCGCCGCTCGGAATACCTCGGCGAACAGGTCGGAGGCTTCGGGCGTGCGTGCCGGCACGTGATCCGGCTCGACGCGGCCGTCCGCCGCGTCCGGCTCGCCTTGGTCGGTCAGCAGCCGGAGGACTCGATCGGTGTTCTGGCCCGACGCCAACGGGTGGCGGAGCGCGGCATCGGAATGGACCTCGTAGTGATTGCGCGAGCCAACCCGCGTACGCGTGAGATATCCCTCGTCCGCGAGCTCGCTGATGATCCGGTGGGCGGCCCGCTCGGTGATCCCGACCTCGTCGGCGACCTCACGGAGTCTCAGATCCGGTCGCTCGGCGAGCGTCGTCAGAACGTGTAGGTGGTTGGTGAAGAACATCCAGCGCGCCACGCCGGTTCTATCGGCGCTCCCGGTTGGTGGCATGAAGCTCGCGTCATGTGCTGGACGGCCGTCGGACCCCCGAAAGGCTCGGCGGCATTGGACATGAAATCCGTGTCTAGAGCTAAAGGACATGCGCTGGGGGCCGATCACGCGAACAAGCCGGAAGGAACCGGACGGGCAACACCAACTGGAGCAGACGCCATGCGGCGACTGAAGCAAGATCAACGAGTTGAGATCCATGTCGAGAGCGTCGACCGACCGATCGCGTGTCGCGTCGCGTCGATCGAGGGAGCGCTCGCGACGCTGACGGACATCGAGGGGGTCCCGTCCGAGCTGCTCGATCGGTTCAACCCCGGCGTGCTCGGCTACCTGTTGTTCGAGCACGGTCGCGGCATGACCGCACTCAAGGGCATCACCACAGCGATCGCGACCGAGGGCCCTGACCTCGCGTTCGTGCTCACCGAGCGCGTGCAGCTGGCCAAGCCGGCGTACGCCTACTCGGGTCGCCGCTGAGCCCGGCCAGCGGCCGGCCTGAGGTTCGCGCTCAGATCGCGGCCAGGTCGCTCGAGAGGTCCCCGAGGTCGTGTACGCGATCTTGTACGCCGGCGCCGGTGGCGAGCAGGCGGCTGGCGTGCTCGAGATCGTCCGAGCGCCCGACCGTGAGCGCCGCGGCGACGCGGCCGTCCTTGAGGTAGAAGATCGTGAACTCGCCTCCGTCGATCGAGCCGCGCACGACTTCCTGATCCCATTCGGGTGCCGGGCCGACATACTCGAGCGAGGCCCAGTCTGCGAGGTCTGAGAAGAAGTACGGCACGACGTCATGCGGCGCGTCCCGGCCCAGCATGTTGAGCGCCGCGGTCTTCCCGTGGTTGAAGGCGACGTCCCAGTGCTCGATCCGCTGCGTCTGGCCGCCGTGGACGACACTCTCGTACTCGGCGATGTCGCCGGCGGCGAAGATGCCCGGCACCGCGGTCTCCAGGCGAGAGTCGACCACGACACCGCCGCGTTCGCCGATCTCGAGGCCGGCGGTCCGGGACAGCCTCACGTCGGGGACGGCCCCGACGCCGATCACGACCACGTCCGCCTCGAGTCGGCGTCCGCGCTTGGTGATCACGTGGGTGACGCGGCCGCCGGCACCGTCGAAGCTGTCGAGCTCGTCGTCTCCGTGGACCTCGATGCCGTGCTCCTCCAGGCGCTGCTGGAAGAACCGCCCGGCCTGCTCGCCGAAGCCGCGGCTGAGCGTCACCGGCTCGAGCATCACCAGCGAGCACGAGCTCCCGAGCTCGGTGAGCGACGCGGCGACCTCGGTCGCGATATACGAGCCTCCGATCAGGACCACGCGCTTGCCGGCGGCGTCATTGCGAATCGCGTCGCTGTTGCCGAGCGTGCGCAGGTAGTGGATGCCTTCGAGCTCCGCGCCCGGGACCGACAGGCGGCGGACCCCCGACCCGGTTGCGATCAGCGCCTTGTCGAAGCTCACCTCCTGGCCGTTGGTGAGCGCGACCGTCCGCTCGCCGATATCGAGGCTCTTGGCCGAGACGCGGGTAAGCGCCTCGATCTGCTGCTCGTCATACCAGTCCGGCGGCCGGAACAGCGTGTCCGCGCGCGCCTCCTTGTTCTGGAGGTATCCCTTCGAGCACGGCGGCCGGTTGTACGGCAGGTCGGTCTCCCGTCCGATCAACAGGATCGCCCCGTCGGCGCCCGACTCTCGCAACCACCGCGCGCAGTTGCCTGCCGCCAGTCCGCCGCCGATCAGCGCGTATGCGACGTGGCGGTCGGCCATTACCCGCCGGGGCTCGCGCCGTTAGGGGCGAACTGCGGCGTGATCTGGGCCTCGAGCCCCGGATCGAGGATCAGCAGCACCTGATCGCCCGGCTGGATCACCGAGTCGGCCTTCGGCACGAACCCGGCCCCGCCGCGCAGGACCGAGATGATCAGAGACCCGTCGGGCAGTTCGACGTCCTGCACCCGGCGCCCGGCGGCGTCCGAGCCCTGCCCGACCTCGAGCTCGATGATCTCGAGGTGCTCCTCCTCGAGCGCCAGCAGCTGCACGAGACCGTACTCCGGGACCTCGTGCTCGATCAGACGGAGGATCAGGTCGGTTGCCGACACCGCGGGCTGCACGTCGAGCAGCCGGAAGTGCTGGAGGTTCCGCGGGTTGTTGACGCGGGCGACGATCCGCTGGACGCCGTACTTCTCCTTGGCCATCTGGCAGATCAGGATGTTGTCCTCGTCGTCGCCGGTCACCGCGATCACCAGGTCGGCGCGCTGGATCCCCGCGCGCTCGAGCACCCACAGCTCGGTGGCGTCGCCGTACTGGACCGCGTGCTCGAGCTCCTCCTCGACGACGCGGTAGCGCGCATGATCGGACTCGACCAGCGTCACCTCGCGTTCCTTGGCGATCAGCTCGCGCGCGAGGTTCCAGCCGACCTTGCCGGCGCCGGCAATGATCACGTACATGTGGTCCCGTCCCCGTTCATCCGAGCACCACGCGCGACGCCTGGTCGATCGCGACCTGCGTCGGGCAGATCGTCGACAGGCCCTGCTCGGCGTACCAGGCGGCACGGCCAGGATCGGCGACCCTGACCACGACTCGCCGGACCTTGAATCGCCGCTGCGCGATCTGTGCGATCACGAGATTCGTATTGTCGCCGCTCGTCGCGGCCAGGAACACGTCCGCCTGCTCGATCCCGGCCTCGATCAGGCCGTCGATCTCGAGCGCGGTGCTCACCGTGAACCGGCCGCCGGCGTCCTCCCAGGTCGTCAGCTGATCCTTGTCGAGCCGCTCGTGCGAGAGCGGATCGCTGTCGAGCACCGAAACCTCGTGCCCGGCGTCGAGCGCCCGCTTCGCCACTGCCGAGCCGACTCGACCGGAGCCGACAATCAAGATGAACATGGCCTCCACTCTAATGGCATTGGCGACAACAGCAGCCTAGTGCCCATGGCGCTAAGAAAATGTGAAATTGGGCGAATTGGTCCACGCGTTCCGCCGGCCTGGGCCCCAGCTTCTCCAAGCTGGTGGGGCGCTCGGCAACAATCCTGCATCGGGCGCAGCGTGCGCGGGCGTCCCGAGCGTCAGGTGATGATCGGGATGATCAGCAGCGCCACGATATTGGCGACCTTGATCATCGGGTTGATCGCCGGCCCGGCCGTGTCCTTGAAGGGATCTCCGACCGTGTCGCCGGTGACCGCCGCGGCATGGGCCTCTGAGCCCTTCCCGCCGTACGCGCCGTCCTCGATCAGCTTCTTGGCGTTGTCCCACGCGCCACCGCCCGAGGTCATCGAGATCGCCACGAACAGACCGACGACGATCACGCCGATGAGCAGGCCGCCGAGCGCTTCGATGCTGATCAGTCCGACGATGAACGGGATCAGGATCGGGATCAGCGCGGGCAGGATCATCTCGCGCTGCGCGGCCCTGGTCACGAGGCTGACGGCGGCGCCGTACTCCGGCTGCTCGGTGCCGTCCATGATCCCGGGGTGCTCGCGGAACTGGCGGCGTACCTCCTCGACGACCGCGCCGCCGGCGCGGCCGACCGCCTCCATCGCCAGCGACGCGAACAGGTAGACCATCATCCCTCCGAGCAGCAGCCCGATCAGCACCGCGGGGTTGCCGATCGAGAAGTTCGGATGCTTACCGGCCTGGATCACCTCGGTCTCGAACGCGTTGAACAGCACGAGCGCGGCGAGCGCGGCAGAACCGATCGCGTATCCCTTGGTGACGGCCTTGGTCGTGTTGCCGACGGCGTCGAGCGGGTCGGTGACGTTCCGGACCTCCTCGGGAAGGTTGGCCATCTCGGCGATCCCGCCGGCGTTGTCGGTGATCGGGCCGAACGCGTCAAGCGCGACGATCAGGCCGGTCAGAGACAGCTGCGCCATCACGGCGACGCCGATGCCGTAGATCCCGGTGGTTCCTCCGCCGCCGAGCTTCCACGCTCCGAAGATCCCGAGCGCGAGCACGATCGCCGGCGGCGCCGTCGACTGGTAGCCCTGCGCCAGTCCCTGGATGATGTTCGTGGCGTGGCCGGTCTGCGAGGCCCGCGCGGTGCTCTTCACCGGGGCGAACCGCGTTGAGGTGAAGTAGTCGGTGATCACGAACAGGCACGCGGTCACGCCGATCCCGATCAGCGCGCACAGGTAGTACTTCCACCAATGCGGCGCGGCGAGGCCGGTCGCCTTGAACGTGAGGTCCTTCATCATCCAGTAGGTGATCGGGATGAACGCGAGCGCCGCGAGCGCGCCGGAGGTGATCAGGCCCTGGTAGAGCGCACGCTCGACGTTCCCGGCACGCGACCGCACGGCGAACGTTCCGATGATCGAGGCGATGATCGAGACCGCGCCGAGCACGAGCGGGTACAGCGCCACGGCCGACTGCTGGTTGAACAGGAGGACGCCCAGCAGCATCACCGCGACCGCGGTCACCGCGTAGGTCTCGAACAGGTCGGCAGCCATCCCGGCACAGTCGCCGACGTTGTCGCCGACGTTGTCGGCAATCACCGCCGGGTTCCGCGGGTCGTCCTCGGGGATCCCGGCTTCGATCTTGCCGACGAGGTCAGCGCCGACATCGGCGGCCTTGGTGAAGATGCCGCCGCCGAGGCGGGCGAACACCGAGATCAGCGAGCCGCCGAAGCCGAGCCCGATCAGCGCGTCGACCGCCTCCTTCTGGCTCTCGCCGGCGATCCAGGTGAGGATGCCGTAGTAGCCGGCGACGCCCAGCAAGGCCAGTCCGACGACGAGCAGACCGGTCACCGCGCCGCCTCGGAACGCGACCTCGAGCGCGCGCGACACGCCGCCGCGCGCCGACTCGGCGACGCGCGCGTTGGCGCGGACCGACACGTTCATCCCGATGTAGCCCGCGGACGCGGACAGCACGCCCCCGATCAGGAACCCGATCGCGACGCGGATGTTCTGGATCGGGATCAGGACGATGAACAGGATCACCCCGACCCCGGCGATCGTCGTGTACTGGCGGTTCAGGTAGGCCCGCGCCCCTTCTTGCACGGCCGCGGAGATCGTGCGCATCGCTTCGTTGCCGGGCGACAGCGCGAGCAGCGCGCGCGAGGTGAGAACGCCATACGCCACGGCAGCGCCGGAGCAGATGAGCGCGATCAGCACGCCGTGATTCGTCAGGAAGCTGGACAAGAAGATCCTCCGGGGAAGGTCTGAGTTAGAGAGAGGGCGCGAGCAAGCGCAGCCAAAACAACGGGAAAGGGCCGCCACCCGTGCTGGTCGAGCGGAGGCCCGGAACGAGGCGAGTTTAGCGTGCGAGGGCGCGGAACGTCCTCAGCCGGTCTCCAACCGCCTGACCGATTGACGGTTTTTTGGGCTACTGGCCAGGCACCCAGAGACGGCCGCTGCGCTGGGCCGGTCCGGGCTCTCCGGGCTTGGCCGGAGGCTCCTCCTCGGGCGGCGGAGACTCCTGCGGTGGGCGGCGGAGACTCCTGCGTGGGCGGCGGCGGCGTGCCGGGACCTGCGGGCTCGGACCCGGCTGGCGCCTCGGGAGCACCGGGCGCCGGCGCCTGCCCGCCGATCCTCACGTACGCCATCTGCAGCTGGGAGACCGCGTCACGGATCGCGGCGATCTGCGACGGGGCCGCCTGCTCGAGCACTGGCAGCAGCGCCCGGAGCGACTCGATTGCCAGGCGTACCTGCTCTGGGTCGCGTTCGCTCTCGGTGCCGGGGGCCAGGCCGGTCCGGCGCATGCCGAGGTTCGCGAGCGCCGCGACGTTGTCGAGCAGCACGTGCTCGACGCGGAGCCGCTTGAGCTCCGCCTCGTACGCCGCCCGCAGCTCTTCCTCGGAGGGCTCTCTGCTTTCGGTGCTCATCGGGTGACCTCGGCCGTGCTCGCAGCATACGTGTCGCGCGTCTCCGCGACGACCGCGGAATACGCCTCGAACAGGCTCATGCCGCCGTCGGTCATCCGCCGCTGGCGCTGAGCGCCGTTCAACGACGGCAGCGCGACGTCGATTCCGAGCTCGGCCCGGACCGGGGCCGACCAATTCATCAGCCGCTCCGCCGCCTCCGAGGCCGGGTACGGCTCGGCGCGCTCGAGGTCGAGCAGCTCGCCGTCGAGCCCGTAACGGATCGCCCGCCACACGTTCTCCTCGATCAGCCGCCGTGGCAGATCCGCAAACGGGACGCCGTCGTCGTGGTCGCGCGCGGCCTGCGCCACGCAGGCCACGATAAGTGCTGCGAGCGCCTCGGAGTCTGTCGCGGTCATCTGGGCGTCGCAAATCCTCACCTCGACCGTGCCGAACGAGAAATGCGGCCGGATCGACCACCAGACCTGGGTGTACTCGACGATCGACCGCGTGTTCACGAGGAACTCGATGTAGTCGGCGAACGACTGCCAGGCCCCGAATGGATCGGGCACCCCACAGCGCGGAAAGCTCTTGGTGAAGATCTGGGTGCGGGCACTGTGCAGCCCGGAGTCGCGGCCGTCCAGGAACGGCGAATTGGCCGAGATCGCAAGCAGCAGCGGCAGCACCGGCCGTAACCGGTCGCAAACCAGAACCGCCCGGTCGGCGCCGCGGACGCCGACGTGGACGTGCAGCGAGAACGTGTTGTTGCGCCAGGCCACGTACTTGAGCCCGTCCTCGACCCGGTGGTAGTGCTCGGTGTCGATGATCTGCTGCTCGCGGTAGTCAGACCACGGGTGCGTGCCGGTGGCGCCGAGCGCGACCCCCTGCTCGGCCGCGAGCGCGAACAGCCTCCGTCGCCGATCTCTTTGTGCCGATACCGCGGCGGCGAAGTCCGCGCCTCGGCCCGATCGGATCTCGATCTCGGAGGAGATCAGCTCGCCGGCCACCGCTTCGGCCAGCACCGGGTCGGCCTGGGCACCGTCGCGGAGCTCCTCGAACCGCGGGGCGAGCCCGAGCGAGGTCGGGTCGAGCACCGCGAACTCCTCCTCGAGGCCGACGGTGAAATCCGTCGAGCGCTCGAAGGCGGCGTATGCCGAGTCCAGGTCGAGGCTCACGATCTGAGTGAGTATCAGGTGAGGTAGAAGTAGAGCGCGTAGAGCAGGTCGACGGCCGGGCTCGATGTGTGGACCGTAACCTCCGGCGGTACCTGCAGCAGCGCATCGGAGTAGTTGAAGATGATCTTCACGCCGGCGTCGACGAGATCGTCGGCGAGCTTCTGAGCCGCGGCGGACGGCACGGCGAGCACGGCCACGACGATGTCCTCGTCGACGATCAGCTCGCGCAGATCGGCGTTGTGGCGGACGGCCAGGGTCCCGATCCGCGTCCCCACCTTCCCTTCGTCGACGTCGAAGATCGCGACAACGCGAAAGCCGTGGTCGGCGAAGATGTCCGACGTGGCGATCGCCGTCCCGAGGTGGCCGGCGCCGAACAGCGCGATGTTGTGCTGGCCCGAAGTGCGAAGGATCTTGCGGATCTGGGTGACCAGCGACTCGACGTTGTAGCCCACTCCCCGCTTGCCGAACTTGCCGAAGCCCGACAGGTCGCGCCGGATCTGGGTCGAGTTCACGTGCGTGTAGTCCGCGAGCTCCTGGGAGGAGATCGTCTCCTTGCCCATCTTGCGGGCCTGGATCAGGACCTGCAGGTAACGCGACAGCCGCGCGGCGACGCCGAGGGCGAGCTTCTCCCCCGGCTTGTCGATACCAGGCGGAGCCGTCTCGGCACCCGTCCCGACCGTGTAACTCATGCGGTGTGCACCATATCTAGATGACGCTCGAGCTCGGACTCGTTCACGAACAGCTCGAACGCCTCCACGCCCTCGATCGTAACGACCGGGATCCGTTCGAGATAGGCCCGGAGCAAGGCGTCGTCGGACTCGATGTCGCGCTCGAGCAGCGTGAACGGCCGCTCGCGGCGGACCTTCTCGAGGATCGCGCGGGCGTCATCGCACAGACAACAACCGTCGCGGCTGTACAGGACGACGGTGGTCATCACGCGACCAGCGCCCGCTCCCCGGTGGCGTAGACGTCGAGATCGAGGTAGTCGGGGTACGGCAGCGCGCCGGCGAATCGAGCGGCGCTGGCGATCATCGCGGCGTTGTCGGTGCACAGCTCCCGCGCCGGCACGTGCAGCTCGACGCCCACCGAGCGCATCCGCTCGCGGACGGGGCCGTTGGCGGCCACGCCCCCACCGATGGACAGTCGCTCGAGCCCGCTCCCGAGCAGCGCCCGCTCGACGCGGATCGCCAGCGACTCGACGATCGCCCGCTGATAGGAGGCCGCGAGGTCGGCTCGCCGCCGCTCGGCTTCCTCGTCCCCGAGATCCCGGATCCGGTACAGGAGCGCGGTCTTCAGGCCCGCGAACGAGAAGTCGAGTCCCGCCAGCTTCACCGCGGTCGGGAACCGGAACGCGTCCGGATCACCATCGCGAGCCAGCCGCTCGAGCGCCGCGCCGCCCGGATACCCGAGGCCGAGCATCCGCGCGCCCTTGTCGAACGCCTCGCCGGCGGCGTCGTCGAGCGTCTGGCCGATGATCTCGTAGCCCGGGCCGCAATCGGTCACCCGCGCCAGCAGAGTGTGGCCGCCGCTGGCGATCAGACTCAGGAACGGCGGCTCGAACGGGTCCGGGGCCAGAAACGCCGCCGCGACGTGGCCGTGCAGGTGGTCGACCGGCGCGAGCGGCAGCTCGTACGCGGCGGCGAGCCCCTTCGCGGTCGCAAGCCCGACGAGCAGCGCCGCGACCAACCCAGGCCCGCGCGTGACCGCGACCATGTCGACCTCAGCCAGCGAGGTCGCCGCCTTGGCGAGCGCCTCGTCGACGACGTCGCCGATCAGGTCGAGATGGTGCCGGGACGCGATCTCCGGCACGACGCCGCCGTAGCGATCGTGCACGCCCTGCGAGGAGATCACGTTCGAGCGGATCTCGCCTTCGTCCGTGACGACCGCCGCGCACGTGTCGTCACAGCTCGTCTCGAGCGCGAGGATCACCCGGACGCGCTCGGGGTCGAGGCGGTTTCCGTCGTGCGCCACATGATCAGGGCGTCCTCTCCGGTGTCCTGGTAGTAGCGGCGGCGCGTGCCGGCCGACCGGAAGCCGAAACGCTCGTACAGCGCGATCGCGTGGACATTCGACGGGCGCACCTCGAGCGTGTACGAGGCGTCGCCGCCGGCCCGCGCGATCATCTCTTCGAGCAGCGCGGTCGCGATTCCCCGCCGCCTCACGGGTGGGTCGACCGCAATGTTCATCAGGTGCCAGACGTCGGCGTAGCGCGAGCAGATCAGGTAGCCGACGATACGGCGCTCTTCGATCGCGGCCACGCAGATCCCCGACGGCTTGGACAGTTCGAGCACGAACATCGCCAGCGACCACGGGGTCGGAAACGCGCGCCGCTCGATCGCGATGACCTGCGGGAGGTCCGAGTAGCCGAGCGAGCGAATCAATATGGGCTGGGGATTGGTTTCCTGCGATGTCACCTGCGGTGTGCCATCTCGGCGTCGGGAGCGCGCAGATAGTCCGGCCGGACCTCGTCAGGGACACTCGCTTGCAGGGCGGTTGCCAGCCTGCAGTGATTCGTGGCCGTGACCCTGTGCAGCTGCGAATCGTCGTCTGGGATGAAGGCTCCCGAGCGCTCGAGAACCTCCCTGAATGCTATCGCCCCGTCTCCGATCGCCAGCGCGGTCGGGCCGAGCGGCGCGAGGAGTTCGGCCAGCGCCTCGGGAGCGAACGGATGCGGGCGCACCAGCGCGCTGTCGAACTCCTCCACCTCGTCGATCCGCCAGCCGGCGGCGAACACCTCGCCCCTACGGGCGTCGATGACCGCGATCACGGCGTCGAGGAGGCGCGCAGGCATCACCGCGGCGGTCGGCCCAGTCACCGCCGTGCGGGCTCGTGGCCCCGCGAGCGCCAGCGACTGCAGCGTCGAGACTCCGACGAGCGGTATGTCTCGTGCGCGCGCGAGCGCGCGCGCCGTGGCGATTCCGATCCGCAGTCCGGTGAACGTCCCGGGCCCGACGCCGACCGCGATGCGATCGACGCCCCCCCAGCCGATCCCGGCGCGCTCGAGCACCATCGCGGTGAGCGGCAGGAGCCGGGTGGCGTGGCCCGGGCGCTCGCCGGCGCTGGGATCGTCGCGGGCCGTGTACACGACCTCGCCGACGCCCGACAGCGCAACGGTCGTCGCGCGCGTGGCGGTATCGAACGCGAGGACTCTCAAGGCGCCTCGATCGTCACCACCCGCCGATCGCCGCCGGCGTGTTCGATCACCACCCGCGCCGCCAGCCGGGACAGTCCGACGATCGTCGCGACCGCGTTCTCCGGCCACTCGACGAACGCGATCCGGTCAGGTCCGATGTAGTCCGCGAGCAGGTCGGGATCCTCGCTGCCGAGGTCCGCGACCCGGTACAGATCCAGGTGCGAGACCGGCACGCCCGCCGGGTAGCGCTGGCCGATCGTGAACGTCGGGCTGGTGACGACGCCGTCGACGCCGAGCGCCCGGCAGGCGCCGCGCACGAACGTGGTCTTGCCGGCTCCGAGCTCGCCCTCGACGAGCACGACATCTCCGGCCGCGAGCCCCGCGGCCAGCTCGGCGGCGAGCGCCTCGGTCTGCGCGGGATCACTGGTCTCATGGCGCCGTGACATCGGCACATGTCAATGTAGAGGAGCCGGACGGTCCCATTGCTCCGAGCGGTTCGGTACCGTCATGGCGAGGATGAGCGCCCCGGATCCCGAACCAGCCACTCGATGCTGAGGCGGTTGAAGCAACGCTACGAGCCGCAGCTGTCCCGACTCGGCGGCTCGGACACCGCGAAGGCCGCCGGACTCGCCGGCGCGATGGTCGCCAACAACGTGATCGCGCTCGGCTCGGTGATCGTGTTCTCGCGACTGCTGACCGACTACGGGTCGCTCGCCGCGCTCGTCAGCTACTTCTTGATCCTCGCCGTCGTGGGATACGCGATGCAGCTGGCGACCGCGCGCGAGGCCGTACTCGGTCACCTCGGGGTCGGGCCTGCCCTGGCCGCGACGATCCGGAACTGGATGAAGTGGCTGCTGGTGTTCACCGCGGTGATGACGGTGATCTCGATCCTCGTCCGCCACCCGATCGCCGAGGCCGTCGGCGTCAAGCAGCAGTGGGCGGCGGCGCTCGGGATCCCGGCCGGCTGCCTCTACCTGATGCTGTGCATCCTGCGCGGCTTCCTCCAGGGGCTCGGCGACTATCGAGCGGTCGGCATCAGCCTGGTCGGCGAGCAGGCCGCCCGGCTGGTGATCGGCGGCGTCCTCGCCGCCGTCGGGCTCGGAATCACGGGCGCCTACATCGGAACTCCGCTGTCGTTCGTCGTGATGATGGTGTACTGCGCGGTGCCGCTCCGCCAGCGGCTGGGCGTGGCCGCGCCGGGAAGCCGCCCGGCGGTTCCGCTGTGGGCTCACGTGCGGGGGGCGTGGACGGCGATCGCCGCGCTCGGGATCATCGCGGTGCTCCAGAACATCGACATCATCGCCGCCAAGCACCGCTTCTCCTCCGACCTGGCGAGCTCCTACAGCGCCACGGCGGTCGCAGCCAAGGTCCTCATATGGGTCGCGATGGGCGCCGGCTTCTACCTGGTGCCCGAGGTCTCGCGCAAGCATTCGGCCGGCGAGGATGGTCGTCCAGTGCTGGCCAAGGCGCTCGGGATCGTCGCCGTCGCCGCCGTCCCGTGCCTCTTGATCTATGGCTTCGCGTCCACCCCCCTGATCAGGGCTGCGTTCAAATCGAACCGTCTGCTCGCGGTCGACTCGCTGTTCATCCTCGGGATTGCGTTCACGTTCCTCGCGGCCACCTACCTAGCGGTTCAGTACATGCTCGCGCTCAAGCGCACGTGGTTCCTGCTCCCGCTCGGCCTCGTCGCCGTCGCCGAGCCGATCCTGCTGCTCCAGGCCTCGAAGGAGCCGAAGGGGTTCGCGACGGTCGTGCTCGGGGTCCAGATCGTGGGGGCGGTGATCGCGTTCGGGATGGCACTGCGGCCCGACAAAGCCCGGCGCAACCGAGCGGATGAGCCTCCCCCAGGCCTCGAAGAGCCCGAGCTCGTCGGCGCCACGGGCCTCTCCTAGCCATGGCGGTCACGAAGATCATCGAGCTCGTCGGCAGCTCAACGACCAGCTCCGACGACGCGGTGAAGGCCGCGCTCACCGAGGCGCAGGCGACGATCCGCAACATCAAGGCGCTCGACGTCGTCTCGATCGGCCTCCGCGGCGACAACCTCGACGAGTGGCGGGCGCTCGTCCGCATCTCGTTCCTGATCGAGCGCGTCAGCGAATAGAGGTCAGGATGGGGCACATGGCCCCAGGGACGCCGCGGAGCGGCCCCTAGAACAGGCCGAGCTGCGCCACCGGCTCGCGCTCACCGCCCGCCGCCGACGGCTGCTCGGGCTCGTCCGGGGCGTCGTCGAGCTCGGGGATCGGCTCGAACGATTGCGGCTGCTCGGGCGGTCCGAGCGCGAGCAGGTCGGGGATCCGGTGGAAGTCGGCCCGCAGCGCCTCGAGCGTGGACGGGGTGTACAGCGCCGCCGCCGGGTGGTACAGCGGGTACAGGCGCACGGCTCGCGGCCCGATGATCCGGATCTCCTCGTGGCCGTGCAGCCGCGAGATCCCGGTGTTGTCCTCCCGCAGCAGCTTGGTCGAGAAGTTCCCGAGCGTGCAGATCACGGTCGGCTCGATCAGCTCGACCTGGCTGCGCAGGTAGTCCTGGCACGCCTCGATCTCGTTCGGGTGCGGGTCACGATTGTCCGGGGGCCGGCATTTGAGCGTGTTCGCGATAAACACCTCTTTCCGGTCCAACGAGATCTCCGCGAGCAACTTGTCGAGCAGCTTCCCCGCCTGCCCGACGAACGGCAGCCCCATCCGGTCCTCGTTCGCGCCGGGCGCCTCGCCGATGAACATCAGGTCGGCATCGGCGTTGCCGGCGCCGAATACGACGGTCGTGCGCGTCTGGTGCAAGGGGCAGCGGACGCAACCACGCGCTTCCTCGTAGACGGCCCGCAACAACTCGCGTCGCTCGGGGGCGCTCCTCACGAACGTCGATGGTAATCACGGCCGCGGACACGGGGCGGGCGAAACCACGCAAATAGGGGTAACTGGGCGCCGGCGCGGGGTATATTCGGTCTGTCGAGGCCGTCACGCGAGCGTCGCGGACGGACCCCGAATCAGCTTCACGAGCTTTCACCGCCGACCGGTATCTCCCATGCGGGAACTGGAACGGGATCTCACATCCAACACGCCCCCAAACGCGCGCCTGGCGATCGTCGGCAGGGGGCGCGTCGGTACCGCCCTCGCCGCGGCGCTCGGCCATGCTGGGTATGACATCGCGGGTCCGCTCGGACGGGGCGCAAACGGGGTCGGCGCCGACGCGGTGCTGCTGTGCGTCCCCGACGGCGAGATCGCCCGCGCCGCCGCGACCATCGCCCCAGGGCCGCTGGTCGGCCACTGCTCGGGGGCGACCGGGCTGCGCGAGCTCGCGCCGCACGAGGCGTTCTCGTTGCATCCGCTGATGACCGTGACCACGGGCGGTGCCGATTTTGCCGGCGCCGGAGCGGCGATCGCCGGCAGCACCCCGCGAGCGCTGGCGCTCGCCGGGGCCCTCGCCGAGGGCCTCGGGATGCGTGCGGTCGAGATCGCCGACGAGGACCGGGCCGCCTATCACGCCGCCGCATCGATCGCTTCCAACTTCCTGGTGACGCTCGAGGCGGCGGCCGAGCGAATCGCCGCCGGCGTGGGTGTCGAGCGCGAACTGCTCGTGCCGCTCGTGCGCGCGACCGTCGAGAACTGGGCCCGGCTGGGCCCAGAACGCGCTCTGACCGGACCGGTGGCCCGCGGCGACGAGGCGACCGTCGCCCGCCAGCGCGCCGCAATCGACGAGGTCGCCCCGGATCTGGTGCCGCTGTTCGATGAGCTTGTGACCGCTACGCGTGCGCTCGCGGCCGCGGGCGAGCGGCAGGCCCAGCCGGCATGAAGGTGATCCGCACGGTGGCCGGGCTCCGGGCCGAGCTGCTCGAGTCAAAGCGCGCGGGCCGCACGATCGGCCTGGTGCCGACGATGGGCGCCTTCCACGACGGCCACCTATCGCTGATACGCCGGGCCCGTCGGGACTGCGCGGTGGTAGTCGTGTCGCTGTTCGTGAACCCCACCCAGTTCAACGACGCCACCGACCTCAACGGATACCCGCGCGACCCCGATCGCGACGCCGCGCTCGCGGCCGAGCTCGGAGTCGACTACCTGTTCGCGCCCGCGGTCGAGGAGGTGTATCCGGAGGGCTTCGCGACGACCGTATCGGTCCACGGAATCACCGAGACCCTCGAGGGCGCCCACCGCGGCCGCGCCCATTTCGACGGGGTCGCGACCGTGGTCACCAAGCTGTTCAACATGGTCGGACCGGACATCGCGTACTTCGGCCAGAAGGATGCGCAGCAGGCGATCGTCATCCAGCGCTTAGTGCGCGACCTCGACATCCCGGTCACGATCGAGGTCTGCCCGACGGTGCGCGAGTCCGACGGGCTGGCGATGTCGAGCCGCAACGTGCACCTGTCGCCAGCGGACCGCGCCCGCGCGACCGCGCTGCATCGGGCACTAGGCGCCGTCCGGGACGCGGTCAGCGCCGGCGAGCGCGACCCCGGCGCCGCGCGCGAGCTCGCGCTGGCCGAACTGGCCCGGGCGGAGATCGAGCCGGACTACGTCGAGCTCGTCTCGGCCGGAACGATGGCGCCGCTGCAGCGGATCGACCGCGCCGCGCTCGCGCTCCTCGCGGCGCCCGTCGGGGGCACGCGGTTGATCGACAACGAACTGATCGACCCACCTTCAGAGACGGACGATGGCGGCAATCCCTGAGACGCTCAACATCGACCGCGAGGTGGCGACCCTGCTCAGGGCGCCAACCGTCGCGTAAGGAGTGAAGGCACATGTCTGCAACACCGCGTATCCCGATTCCACAGAACCTCGATTCCCCGCTGCCGATGACGCTGCCGCGGCTGGCCGAGAAGAAGCTGCTC
The DNA here is from genome assembly GCA_963746695.1 of uncultured Solirubrobacterales bacterium. Lineage (GTDB taxonomy): Bacteria > Actinomycetota > Thermoleophilia > Solirubrobacterales > Solirubrobacteraceae > Palsa-465. Next base: position 259,034 of record CAVVCP010000028.1, read on the forward strand.
GGGGAGCCGATCGTGATGGTGACCGCCTACGACTATCCGTCGGCGCAGGTCGCCGAGGAGGCCGGCGTCGACGTCGTGCTCGTGGGCGACTCCGGCGCGATGACCGTGCTCGGCTACCCGTCGACCGTGCCCGTCTCGGTCGACGAGATGCTGATGCTTGCGGCAGCGGCGCGCCGTGGTTTGCAGACGCCGCTGCTGATCGGCGACCTCCCGTTCGGGTCCTACGAGGCGTCCGATGAGCTCGCGATCGCGACCGCGCAGCGGTTCATCAAGGAGGCCGGCTGCGACGCGGTCAAGCTCGAGCGCGGCGGAACCAGCGTCCAGCGCGCCCGCGCGATCGTCGAGTCGGGGATTCCGGTCATGGGCCATGTCGGGCTGACCCCCCAGACCGCGACGGCGCTCGGCGGCTATCGCGCCCAGGGCCGGACGGCCGAGCGCGCCCTCGGCGTCGCCCACGACGCGCTCGCGCTCGAGCGGGCGGGGTGCTTCTCGATCGTGCTCGAGGCCATCCCCGCGGCGGTCGCGGCGGCGGTGATGACGCGGCTCGAGATTCCGGTGATCGGGATCGGAGCCGGCCCGGCGACGGATGGGCAGGTGCTCGTGTTCCACGACCTGCTCGGCATCTACGACGGCCACGCGCCACGGTTCGCCAAGCGCTACGCAGAGCTCCGGGAGCAGATGGTCGCGGGCGTGTCCGCGTATGCGACCGAGGTGCGAGGCGGCGCGTTCCCCGGCCCCGAGCACACGTACTCGATCGACGACGATGAGCTCCGGACGTTCGAAGCCGGGCTCGACGCAACGCCGGAATAGCGACCCATACTGCGCCCGCCGGCAGCGGCGCGCGAATACCATCGCGGGATGCCGCGCCTCGGAGACCTGTTCGCTCCGCGCGACCGGGCTTACTTCGAGTTGTTTGAGGAGGCCGGCCAGAACGTTGTGCTCGCCGCGGATCTGCTCGACCGGATGCTGGTCAACTTCCCCGACACGCGGGAGATGGCGGGCGAGATCCTCGAGTGCGAGCACGAGGGCGACCGGATCACCCACGACATCATCGATCGCCTCAACCACACGTTCGTGACCCCGATCGATCGCGAGGACATCCTCGCGCTGGCGTCCGCGCTCGACGACATCGTCGACTACACCGAGGAGGTCGCCGATTACCTCGGCCTGTACCACATCGAGGCACCGATGGACCAGGCCGTGAGCCTCGCACAGGTGCTCAATCGGTCCTGTCAGGAGCTCGGCAAGGCGATCCCGCTGCTGCGCGGGTTCCGAGACCTCTCGGTGCACACCGTCGAGGTCAACCGGCTGGAGAACGAGGGCGACCGGATCACCCGCGAGGCCATCACTTCGTTGTTCAACGCGGGGATCGACCCGATGGTCGTGATTTGCTGGAAGGACCTGTTCGAGCGGCTCGAAGCAGCGATCGACGCGACCGAGCACGCGGCCCACATTCTCGAGAGCATCGTTATTAAGAACTCATAGCCCGATGTGTCTCACTATTGGCACGCGCCGTGCGCTGTTGTAGCTTGCGCGCGTGGAGTCGAGGGAGCTGCCCACCGGCGCCGGATTGGAAGTCCGCGACGTCGATGTGTCGTTCGGCGGAATCACCGCGCTCCAGGGTGTGTCGGTCGACGTCTCCCCGGGCGAAGTGCTCGGGGTGATCGGACCCAACGGCGCCGGCAAGACCACGCTGTTCAACGTGATCTGCGGGTTCGTCCGGCCGAACGCGGGGACGCTCAGCTGGCTCGGTCAGCCGATGGCGCGGGTCTCCCCGGATCGCCTGTCCTCGCTCGGTATCGCCCGGACGCTCCAGGGCGTGGGCCTGTTCGGGGGCTTGACCGTGCTCGAGAACGTGATGGTGGGAACGCAGCGGTTCCGCAAGACGCACGTGCTGACCGCGATGCTCGGCCTCCCGTGGTCAGATCGCGACGAGTGGCGTCTGCGCGACCGGGCGATGGCCTCGCTGGCCCGGCTCGGCTGCGACGACGTGATCGACCGCCTGCCGGGGACGCTGCCCTACGCCGTGCAGAAGCGGGTCGCGCTGGCGCGGGCGCTGGCGTCCGAGCCCCAGCTGCTACTGCTCGACGAGCCCGCCGGCGGACTCGACGCGCGCGAGCTGTCTGACCTCGGCGAGCTGATCAAGTCGCTCGGCAGCACGGTCGGCGTGATGCTGGTGGATCACCACATGGACTTCGTGGTGTCGGTATGCGATCGCCTCGTCGTGCTCGATTTCGGCCGCGTGATCGCGGATGGGGAGCCAGCGGTCGTGCAGCGCGATCCGCGCGTGCTCGAGGCGTACCTCGGGCGCGAGGCCGAGGATGTCGAAGTCGCAGCGGGAGGGACCGAAGATGCTCACGATTGAGGACCTGACCACCGACTACGGACCGGTCCGCGCGGTCGACCACGTGTCGCTCGAGGTCCCTGAAGGTTCGATCACGGCGGTGCTCGGCGCCAACGGGGCCGGGAAGACATCCCTGCTCCGGACCGCGACTGGTCTGGTCCGGCCGAGCTCGGGAACCGTGAAGCTCCACGGCGAGGACATCACGCGCCTGCCCGTCGAAATGATCGTGCGCCGCGGCATGGCGCATGTCCCCGAGGGTCGTGGCGTGATCGCCGAGCTGACCGTGGAGGAGAACCTCCGGCTCGGTGGGCTGTGGCGCGGGCGCGAGGCCGCGCCCCTGTCTGAGATATACGAGCTGTTCCCGCGGCTCGAGGAGCGCCAGAAGCAGCCAGCGTCGCGGCTCTCGGGGGGCGAACGGCAGATGCTCTCGATCGGGCGGGCGCTCGTCGGGCGTCCGCAGGCGCTGCTGCTCGATGAGCCCTCGCTCGGGCTCGCGCCGGTGCTCGTGGCCCAGATCATGGCGCTGATCCGCCGGCTCGCCGACACGCTCGGGCTGGCGGTGCTGCTCGTCGAGCAGAACGCCCGCAGGGCGCTGTCGATCGCGAACCGGGGCGTCGTCCTCAATCTGGGCCGGGTCGTCGCCGACCAGGAGCCGGACGCGCTCGTCGCCGATGATCGCCTTCTGCACGCCTACCTCGGGTTCTGATCACGCCTCCGATTCCATGACCAAGTTCATCGACCTCACGCTCAGCGGCATCTCGACCGGCGCGATCTACGCCGCGGTGGCGCTCGCGCTCGTGCTGATCTGGCGCTCGACCCGGATCGTCAACTTCGCCCAGGGCTCGATGCTGATGTTCACGACGTTCATCGCCTCGGCGATCATCAGCTCGACCGGCTCCTATGTGGAGGGCTTCGTGGTCGCGCTCGCCGCCGGCTTCGTGCTCGGCGCGATCGTCGAGCGCGTGATCGTCCGCCGGGTCGAGAACGCGCCGCCGCTCAATGCGGTGATCCTGACGCTCGGCCTGTACACGTTGATCGTCGCGATCGCGGGGATGATCTGGGGCAACTCCCCCCGGTCGTTCCCGGCCGCGTTCTCGCTGCGCGGCTACACCGTCGGCGGCACCACGCTGCTGTTCTCGCCGAACGACACGTTCATCGTGGTGATCGTGATCGTGGTCGCGGCGGCGCTCGCCGTGCTGTTCCGGTTCACCTCGGTCGGGCTGAGGATGCGCGGCTCCGCGTTCGCACCCGAGATCGCGCGGCTGCTCGGCGTGCGGGTCGGGCGGATGCTCACGCTCGGGTGGGCGCTGGCGGCGTTGACCGGATCGCTCGCCGGCGTGCTCGTCGCCCCGTCGGTGTTCCTCGGACCGAACAGCTTCGACCCGATCCTGATCATCGGGTTCGTCGCCGCCGTGCTCGGCGGCCTCGACAGCCCGCCGGGCGCCGTCGTCGGCGGGATCGTGCTCGGCCTGGCGCTCTCGTACGTGTCCGGCTACGAGGGCTCGTCGCTGGTGCCGCTGGCCGCGCTCGTGATCCTCGTGATCGTGCTGATGATCCGCCCGACCGGGCTGTTCTCGGCGACCAAGGAGCGGCGGGTGTGACGTCTGCGTCGACGTCAACGCGGGGAGCCGCGATCCGGCGCAGCACGCTGCTGCGCTCGCTCACGCTGGTCGTCGTCGTCGGACGTGCTTTTGCTCCTGCTGACGGACTCGTTGAGCGCCTACCGCAACCTCCAGCTCGCCTCCGGCGCCTACTACTTCTGCGTGCTCGCCGGCCTTACGGTGCTCGCGGGCTCGAGCGGGCAGATCTCGCTCGGCCACGGCGCGTTCATGGCGGTCGGGGCGTACACATTCGCGCTCCTGAACCTGAACGAGCACTGGTCGGTGTTCCCGGCACTCGCCGCCTCCGTGGTCGCTGCGCTGTTGATCGGGATCCCGGTCGGCGCGGCCGCGAGCCGTCTGCGCGGGCCGTACCTGGCCGGCGCGACGCTCGCGTTCGCGGTCGGGCTACCGGCGCTCGCGGACAAGTTCCCGTCGCTGTTCGGCGGCGAGAACGGCCTGGCGATCAACCCGCCGATCCCTCCGCCGTGGCTCGGCTCGAACTTCCCGCTCGAGCGGTGGGAGGCCTGGATTGCCTGCGGCGGCGCGCTGATCGTGCTGTTCGTGCTCTACAACGTCACCCACAGCGGCATCGGTCGCTCGTGGCGGGCGGTGCGCGACGACGAGATCGCGGCCGCGCTGGCGGGCCTGCACGTCGGGCGCCGGCAGACGCTCGCGTTCGCGATCAGCGCCGCCGCGGCCGGGCTCGGCGGCGGCCTCCTGGCCGCGGTCACGCAGCTCGCCGACCCGGGCTCGTTCCCGCTCCAGCTGTCACTGACGCTACTCACCGGCGTGGTGATCGGCGGACTCGGGTCGCTGGTGGGCGCGGTCTGGGGAGCGGCGCTGCTCGTGCTGCTCCCGAACTGGACGATGGATCTCGCGAACTCGTTCTCGCTCTCCACGAACGTGTCCCACAACCTTCCAATCGCGATCTACGGCATCGTGCTGATCGCGGCGATGCTGGTCTGGCCGAGCGGGATCCAGGGCGGGGTGCGCGCAATCGCGCACGCGGTGCGGCCGGCGATGCCGTCCCGGAGCCGTCAGGAAGCGTCCGAGCCGGGCAAGGACGAGCCGGGCACGGACGAGCCGGCCAAGGACGAGCCGGGCAAGGACGACCCGGGCACGGACCGGCAGGACGAACCGGGCAAGGACGAACCGGGCGAGGACGAACCCCCAGGACGAGCCGGGCAAGGACGAGGGAGTAAGGGCGTCGCAGCCTTAGCGTCAACCGGTGGAGGTACGCGCGGGCCGCTTGCCGCGGGCGTTCGCGTTCGTGCTTGCGCTCGCCCTTGCGCGCCGAGGCGGCGCGGGCGCCACCCCGAGCAGCGCGGCCTGCACCTCACGAAGCCGCTCGTAGTCGCCGCGGATCCCGACCGCCGTGTCGTGATAGAGGAACGCGTGGCGCAGGCGGATGAGCGCGTACGCGAGCGTCGCCGGGTCGACCGGCGGCTGGTAGCGCCCCGACGCCATCTCCTCCTCGATCAGCGCCTGCACGCACGCGACCGCGCGCGGCTCGACCACGCCGGCGCTAGAGGTCAGCATCCGCATCGCGTTGTCGCGCTCCTGCTCGAGCAGCCGGCGGACCGCGCGGGACCGGGTCAGCGTTCGGTTGACGCGATCGAGCACCTCGAGCACGCCGGCGGCGCCGCGCCGCCGCACCTCGGCCCGCTTGCGTGCGACGAGCATCTCGAGCTGGCGCGCGATCACCTCTCCGAGCAGCGCCTCGCGGGACCCGAACCAGCGGTAGATCGTGGCGCGCCCGAGGCCGAGCCGCCCCGCCACCACGGTGATGTCGACGCGCTGGCCGTCGAGGTAGAGCTGGGTCACGACCGCCAGCACGTCGTCACGCGTGGCCGTGGCGGGTCGCCCCCGCTTGCCCCCCTTGGCCGGCTGGCTTGCGGCCGGCGCTCGCGCTGGTTCGTTTGTCTCCCTCGGCGTTGCGGTGGCCATCACCGGACTTTAATCTTTTTTTTGAAACACCTGAGGCAAAACGTATTAAATTACATCCGGCGCGTCAAGGCGCGCGTTCCAGCTGGTTTCCACCATGTGGAGGAGGAGAGGTATGACCTTTCGCGGCACCAAATCGATGGCGTGCGTGGGAGTCATCGCCGCGGTCGCGCTCGTCGCAGCCGGCTGTGGCTCGTCGAGCAACAGCAGCAGCAGCGCCAGTAGCGGCGCGAGCAGCAGCACCAGCAGTAGCAGCAGCAGTAGCAGTAGCGGCAACGGTGGCGCCACGGCACCCGGCGTCACGGCAACCAGCATCACGTTCGGAACCCATCAGCCGCTGACCGGACCGGCCGCGCCCGGATACGAGCGAGATCGCCGCCGGCGTCGCAGGCGTTCTTCAACTACGTCAACGCGAACGGCGGCGTGTTCGGTCGCAAGATCAACCTGATCATCAAGGACGACGCCTACAACCCGACCAACACGGTCAACGTCGTCCACCAGCTCGTCCTCCAGAGCAAGGTATTCGGGATCTTCGAAGGGCTCGGCACGCCCACCCACACCAAGGTCGTCGGGTTCCTCAACGCCGAGAAGGTGCCGGATGTCTTCGTCGCCTCCGGCTGTCCTTGTTGGGACATGGGCACCAGCCAGCCCTACACATTCGGCTGGCAGCCCAACTACACGATCGAGGGCAAGATCCTCGGTCAGTACCTCAAGCAGCACTTCGCAGGCAAGAAGGTCGGAGTCCTCTACCAGGATGACGACTTCGGTCAGCGGCGGCCTCAAGGGCATCAAGGACGAGCTGCCGGCCTCGGACATCGTGTCCAAGCAGGCCTACCAGCCCAGCGATGACCACGCTCGGCGCCGCAGGTCACCGCGATCAAGTCCGCCGGCGCGCAAGGTGATGGTCGACTTCACGATTCCGACCTACACTGCGATTGGCCAGTTGACCGCGTTCACGCTCGACTACAAGCCGCAGCTCGTCGTCTCGAACGTCGGCATCGATCCCACAACCGTCGGCGCGATTGCTGAAGACGATCTCGAAGGGCAAGGCATCGGGCACCGCGCTGATCGAAGGCGCGATCACCGACGGCTACCTGCCCGCGACCACGGACACCTCGAACCCGTGGATCCAGCTGTTCATGAAGGTCCACGACCCAGTACGACGCCAAGGCGCCGTTCGACGGCAACGTCGAGTACGGCATGGCGAACGCCTACACGCTGGTCCAGGCGCTTCAGGCCGCCGGCAAGAACCTCACCCGGCAGGGCCTGGTCGACGCCATCAACAAGAACGGCGCCACCTGGATGGGTCCCGGACTCGTCCCGTTCCGCTACTCGACCTCCGACCACGGCGGTTACAGCGGCACGGAGCTGGGACAGCTCAAGAACGGCGCGATCCAGCTGAAGGGCGGACCGCTCGTGACGACACCGGCCGCCGGCAGCCCGATCACGCCGTACACCGGTACGCAGCCGGCGCCGCCGGCGAACGGGATCCCGACGGGCTGATCTGTTTCGCTGAGGGCTGGGGCGGCCTGGCCTCGAGGCTGGGCCGCCCCGTCTGCGGCGCGGTTGTTTCGGCACCGCATCGTTACGCGTTCGGCGTCGGGGCGCGAGCGCCGCAGACGGGGCATCCCCGGCCTCCGCCCGTCTTCCCTTCCCCCGCTCTGGCCGCACCCGAGGGTCCCCGTCGCCCGACGGCGAGCAGCGCCGTCCCCACGGCTCTCAAAAGCTTCATCGCCGCCGCTGGGGCATGCATAACCTGACAACGGGGGCCGGACGCAGCGAGCCTTGCTATGTCGTGCTTGTGGCACATGCGTCGTCTAACAAGGCTCGGCCGGCCGGCGCGAAATGTCAGGCCATGCACGTGGGCCGGGTCCGCTCGCCCCCCCGGGGTGCGCAACGACATGCGTGACGGCTCATTTCGCGCCCGAAACGCCGGCCGTGGCCCAGCCTGCATGCCCCACATGCGCCCCGGGCCACGGCGGCGAAGAAACGCGCCGAATGGCCCACCATGCACGACGCCCCGCCCCGCCCCGCCCCGCCCACGCCCCGCGCGCTCCGGCCCCGCGCTGCCACATGCACAGCGCGTCAACGGAGCGCCTTCGCACGAGCCTCGCCGACTCATGCATGACTATGGTGCACGACGAGGCAGGGCTCGCCCGACCCAGGTGGATTGTCGAGCTATGCAGCACGGCCCCCCAAAGCTCAAACCGTCGGCGGGCGACCGGAGGACGTTGGACATCCCGCCGTCACCGCACCCCGGGCCGCCGGCGCTCGGCGGTGCGTCGACGCCGGCGCTCGTCAAGCGGGCCTCGACATCGGTCCGGCGCACCTCGCGCGACGCGCTCGGTCGACCCGGGCTATGAGGGGCGCGCGTGACATCGCGGGGCGCAGCGGTGCGCCGGAGCGATGCGAGGCACGCTCCAACGGGTCAGTCAGTAAGTGATCGTCCGCAGCACCCGCGCCGGCGCCCCGGCCGCCACCGAGTATGCGGGGATGTCCGACGTCACGACCGAGTTGGCGCCGATCACGCACCGCTGTCCGATCGTCACGCCACTGGTCACCGCCACGTTCACGCCACACCAGACGTTGTCCCCGATCCGCGTCGGGCCCCGGCTCGTGAAGCCCTGCCACGGGACCGGCCGCACAGGATCGTCAAACCGATGCGCCGAGTCGGTGATGAAGCAGCCGTTGGCGAACATGCAGTGATCGCCGATCTCGACGAGATCGAGCGCCGCCACCATCACTCCGATGTTCAGGAACGTGCCGGACCCGATCCGGATGCGCGCCGAGCCGGGAGCGGTGATCCACACGCCCGGCTCGAGCAGCGTCTGCGCGCCGATCTCGAGCCGCCCCTCAAGCAGCGCCTCGAGCACGTTGCCGTGCACGGGCCAGCGGACGAATGCCTGCCGGCGCATGAACTCCCAATGGATCCGCGCGCGGTTCCACGGCAGCGAGTTGCGCTCGTACCAGCGCCACTTCTGCAACCACAGCTTGAGCGCCGCGGCGTCGGGCCCCGGTGGCGCGGGGTCGCTCAGATCGGTGGCGCCTGCGCCCGGTGGCGCGGGGTCGCTCAAACCGGCGCCGATCAGCCCGCGGTCGCCCGGGCCCGCCGGCGCGCGACGGGCTGCTTCTTGGTCGCCACGCCGTTGGCCCCCGCCGCCGCGGAGGCCTTCTTCGCCGCGCCATTAGCCCCCGCCGCCGCGGAGGCCTTCTTCGCCACGCCATCAGCCCCCCGCGCCGCCTTCTTGGCCGCGCCGTTGGCCGCGGCCGGCGCCTTCCGGGACGAGCCGTTGGCGGACCTCGACGCGCGCACGGGCAGCACCTCGGCCAGGAACGACCCGGTGTACGACTCCGCCACCGCGGCCACCTTCTCCGGCGTTCCGGTGGCGATCACGAGGCCGCCCTCCTCGCCGCCTTCGGGGCCGAGGTCGATGATGTGATCGGCGACCTTGATCACGTCGAGGTTGTGCTCGATCACGACCACGGTGTTGCCGGCGTCGACCAGCCGCTCGAGCACCTCGAGCAGGCGCTGGATGTCGGCGAAGTGAAGGCCGGTCGTCGGCTCGTCCAGGATGTAGATCGTCCGCCCGGTGGCGACCTTCGACAGCTCGGCGGCGAGCTTCACCCGCTGCGCCTCGCCACCGGACAGCGTGGTCGCGGGCTGCCCGAGTCGCATATATCCGAGTCCGACGTCGTTCAGCGCCTCGACCCGCCGGCGGATCTTCGGGATGTGGGCGAAGAACTCGAGCGCCTCTGCGATCGGCATCTCGAGCACGTCGGCGATCGTCTTGCCCTTGAACCGGACGTCGAGCGTCTCGCGGTTGTAGCGCTTGCCGTGGCACTGCTCGCACGGCACGTACACATCGGGCAGGAAGTGCATCTCGATCTTGATCTGCCCGTCGCCGCGGCACACCTCGCACCGACCACCCTTGACGTTGAACGAGAACCGGCCCGGCTTATAGCCGCGCGCCCGGGACTCCTGGGTCTTGGAGAACAGCTCCCGGATCTGGTCGAACAACCCGATGTACGTCGCCGGGTTGGACCGCGGCGTGCGCCCGATCGGCGACTGGTCGACCGAGATGATCTTGTCGAGCTGCTCGAGCCCGGTGATCCGCTTGTGCGCGCCCGCCCGCTGTCGAGTCCGGTGGAGCCGGTTGGCGACCGCCTTGTACAGGATCTCGTTGACCAGCGTCGACTTGCCCGACCCGGACACGCCGGTGACGCAGCACAGCACCCCGAGCGGGAGGCTGACGTCGATCTCCTGCAGGTTGTGCTCTGAGGCGCCCTCGATCGTCACGCGACCGCTCGGCTTGCGCCGACGCCGCGGGACCTCGATCGTTCGCGTGCCCGCGAGGAACTGGCCGGTGAGCGACTCCGGGACCTTGGCGACGTCCTCGGCCGTCCCCTCCGCGACCACGTGACCGCCGTGCTCGCCCGCCCCGGGCCCCATGTCGACGAGATGGTCGGCGGCGCGCATCGTGCCCTCGTCGTGCTCGACCACGATCACCGTGTTCCCCACGTCGCGCAGGCGCTCGAGCGTCCCGATCAGCTTGTTGTTGTCCCGCTGGTGCAGTCCGATCGACGGCTCGTCCAGGATGTAGAGCACGCCCACCAGCGACGACCCGATCTGCGTGGCCAGCCGGATCCGCTGCGCCTCACCGCCCGACAGCGTCGCCGCGGCGCGGTTCATCGACAGGTACCCGACCCCGACGTTGTCCAGGAACCGCAGCCGCTCGGAGATCTCGCGCAGCACCAGCCGCGAGATGCGCTGGTCGTGCTCTGACAACTCGAGCTGCTCGACCCACTCGAGCGCCCGCCGCGCGGACAGCGCCGTGAACTCGTGGATCGCCGTACCGGAGATCAGCACCGCACGCGACTCGGGCCGGAGCCGTGCCCCCTTGCAATCCGGGCACGGCCGCAGCGTCATGTACTCCTCGATCTTCTCGCGCGCGAGCTCTGATTCGGTCTCGCGGTAGCGCCGCTCGAGGTTGGGCAGGATGCCGTCGAACGTGGCGCCGTACGACCGGCGCCGTCCGAACCGGTTGCGGTAGGTCACCTGCACGCGGTCGCCGTTGGTCCCGTACAGGAAGAAGTCGCGAGACTGATCGGGCAGGTCTTGCCACGGCGTGTCGAGATCGACGTCGTAGCGCTCGGCGATCGCCTGGATCAGCTGGTCGTAGTAGTCCGACGCGCTCTGCGCCCAGGGCGCGATCGCGCCCTCGCCGATCGACAGCGTCGGATCGGGCACGACCAGCTCGGGGTCGATCTCCATCTGCGACCCGAGTCCCGTGCACCTCAAACACGCGCCGTGCGGCGAGTTGAAGCTGAAGATGCGGGGCTCGAGCTCGACCAGGCTCGGCCCGTGGACCGGGCACGCGAACTTCTCCGAGTAGGTCTGGAGCTCGCCCGTGTCGACCATCTCGATCTCGACCAGTCCGTCCGCCAGCGACACCGCGGTCTCGACCGAGTCGGCCAGCCGCTTGCGCAGCTCGCCCTTCATCACGAGCCGGTCGACGACGACCGCGATGTCGTGCTTGTACTTCTTGTCGAGCGCGATCTCCTCGTCGAGCCGGCGCAGCTCGCCGTCGATCTTGGCCCGGGTGAAGCCCTCGGCCCGGAGCTCCTCGAGCTGCTTTCCGTACTCCCCCTTGCGTCCCCGGACGATCGGCGCCAGCACCATGAACCGGGTGCCCTCGGGCAGCTCCATCACCTGATCGATGATCTGCTCCGCCGACTGGCCGCTGATCGGCCGGCCGCAGACGTGGCAGTGGGGGTGACCGATCCGCGCCCACAGCAGGCGGAGGTAGTCGTAGATCTCGGTGACGGTGCCCACCGTCGACCGCGGGTTCCGCGAGGTCGTCTTCTGGTCGATCGAGATCGCCGGCGACAGTCCCTCGATCGAGTCGACGTCTGGCTTGTCCATCTGACCGAGGAACTGGCGCGCGTATGCCGACAGCGATTCGACGTACCGGCGCTGCCCCTCGGCGTAGATCGTGTCGAACGCCAGCGACGATTTTCCCGAGCCCGACAGGCCCGTGATCACGGTCAGGGCGTCCCGCGGGATCTCGACGGTTACATCTTTGAGGTTGTGCTCCCGGGCGCCTGCGACGACAAGTTTGTCCACATAACCGAGTCTAATCGACCGAACAGACGTTCCCCCCGCCGGCCCTCCGCTCTTTGCGGAAAACCCGGCGCCCGAGAATCCGCGCCAGCGGATTCTCGCCAGCTAATCGCCCGCAGGGCGATTCGCCGTTCTCGCCAGCTAATCGCGCCCAGCGCTATTAGCCGTCTACCGACGAGTAGACCTCGTCGAGCAGCCCCCGCCGGTCGGTGAGCTTGAAGTTCTCGGCCAGATACCGGTCGGTCTCCTCACGCGGCGTGCCGTTCAGCGCCATGTTGAGCGCGATCAGCCGTGCCCCGTCGTCGTCGCCGCCGTTCATCCTCGCCGCCGCCGGCGCGGGCTCCGCGTGACCGTCGGTCAGGACCTCGCCCGCGGCGGCGGCGGTGATCTGGACCGACTCCTCGAACGGCTCCGGCTCGAACTCGGGCTCCGGCACCACCGGCGGCTCGACCGCCGAGCGCGACGCATCCGGGGCAGGGTGCTCGGGCTCGAACTGCGGCCGCGGGACCACGGCGTTCTTGACCTCGGTCAGGTTGCCCTCGAGCAGCTGAAGATCGGCGTTCAGGCGGTTCGAGCCGGTCCGCAGCGACTCGATCAGCGCGCCCAGCTCGCTCTCCATCGCGTCGATCCGCTCGAGCATCCCGGAAGTCGACTCAGACACCCGGCCGACGTATTCGCGGGCTTCGGAGGTGGCGTGTTCGCGCGTAGCGTCGGCTTCGCTGCCGGCCTCGGCCCGGATCTCGCGGGCTTCGTCCTCGGCCTGGCGCTGGATGTCGGCGGCGCTCGTCTCGGCGGCCTCGACGATCGACCGGACCTGCTCGCTGGCGGCTGCGGCCAGCGATTCGCTGCGTCGGCGGGCGGAGCGCTTGAGCTCGTCGATCTCCTCGGCGAGCGCGTGAAGATGGGCGTCAACCGCGTCCGGGTCGTAGCCACGCCGCCCGATGGGGAAGTCCTTCTTCTCGATGCTCTGTCGGTCCAGCGCCACGGAACTACCTCCGTCTCGGGGTGGGGAAGCGACCGCAGCCTACCGAACCATCAGGCGGCCAATCGCCAGGCCCGTGGCCCTCAGCCGATCGGCGCGTGCCCCTCGGCGATCGCCTGGTCGAGCTGGCGTTTGAGGTCGCGGATCTCGTCGCGGAGCTTGGCCGCGTATTCGAACCGGAGCTCCTCGGCGGCCACGAGCATCTCCTCCTCGAGCTCGACGATCGTCTTCTCGAGCTCGGCCGGCGGCATCGCCGCCGCGTCCCGCTGGCGGCGCCGGCGCGAGCGCGGAACCTTCGACTCGGACATCAGGAACTCGGCGATGTCCGAGATCCCCTTGACGATCGTCTCCGGGGTGATCCCGTGCTCCTCGTTGTAAGCCACCTGGATCGCGCGCCGCCGGTCGGTCTCGCCGATCGCCGCGCGCATCGCCGCCGTCTCCTTGTCGGCGTACATCAGCACCTTGCCCTCGACGTTCCTCGCGGCACGCCCGATCGTCTGGATCAGCGACGTCTCCCCGCGCAGGAATCCCTCCTTGTCGGCGTCGAGGATCCCGACCAGCGATACCTCGGGCAGGTCGAGGCCCTCACGGAGCAGGTTGACGCCGACGAGCACGTCGAACTCGCCCAGCCGAAGCTGGCGGATGATCTGAATGCGCTCGAGCGTGTCGATCTCCGAGTGCAGGTAACGGACCCTGAATCCCATCTCGAGCAGATAGTCGGTCAGGTCCTCGGACATCTTCTTGGTCAGCGTGGTCACGAGCGTGCGCTCGTTGCGGTCGACCCGCGAGCGGATCTCGTTCATCAGGTCATCGATCTGGTTGCGGGTCTCGCGCACCTCGACCGCGGGGTCGACGATGCCGGTCGGCCGGACGATCTGCTCGACGATCCGGGGCGATGTGCGCCGCTCGTAATCGCCGGGCGTCGCCGAGACGAACACCATCTGGGGCGTGACCGACAGGAACTCCTGGAACGTCTGTGGCCGGTTGTCGATCGCGCTCGGCAGCCGGAAGCCGTAGTCGACCAGCGTCTGCTTGCGCGACCGGTCGCCCTCGGACATGCCGCCGATCTGCGGCACGGTCTGGTGCGACTCGTCGATGAAGCACACGAAGTCGTCGGGGAAATAGTCGAGCAGGCAGTACGGCCGGTCGCCCGGATTGCGGCCGTCGAGGATCCGCGAGTAGTTCTCGATGCCCGAGCAGAACCCGAGCTCGCGGAGCATCTCCATGTCGTATTGCGTGCGCTGGCGCAAGCGATGGGACTCGAGCAGCTTGCCCTCGGCCTCGAGCTCGGCGCACCGCTCGTTCAGCTCGCGCCCGATCTCGGCCACGGCGTCCTCGATCATGCCCTCCCGGACGTTGTAGTGCGACGCCGGCCAGATCCCCACGTGCTCGAGGTCGTCCTCGATCACCTCCCCGGTCAACGGGTCGAAGTGCTGCAGATGCTCGACCTCGTCGCCGAACATCACGATCCGGAACGCGGTCTCGGCGTAGGCGGGGAAGATCTCGAGCGTCTCGCCGCGGACTCGGAACGTCCCCCGGGCCAGCGCCGTGTCGTTGCGCGTGTACTGGATCGAGACGAGCTTGCGGAGCAGCCCGTCGCGGTCGATCATCTCCCCCTTGGCCAGCGTCTGCAGGTTCTCGTCGTAGACCTCGGGCGACCCCAGGCCGTAGATGCACGACACGCTCGCGACGATCAGCACGTCGCGGCGCGCGAACAGCGCCGCGGTGGCCGAGTGCCGCAGCCGGTCGATCTCCTGGTTGATCGCCGAGTCCTTCTCGATGTACAGGTCCTTGCTCGGGACATAGGCCTCGGGCTGGTAGTAGTCGTAGTACGAGACGAAGTACTCGACGGCGTTGCGCGGGAAGTACGTGCGGAACTCGTTGCAGAGCTGCGCCGCCAAGGTCTTGTTGTGGGCGATCACCAGCGACGGCTTCTGCACCGCCTCGATCGTCGCCGCCATCGTCATCGTCTTGCCGGTGCCGGTCGCCCCGAGCAGCGTCATCGACCGCTCCCCCTCGCGGATGCCGGCCGCCAGCGACTCGATCGCAGCGGGCTGATCGGCGGTTGGGCTGTAGGCGGCGTCTAGCTCGAATTTGGGCATCGCGGGCGCTTTCTAGCGTAGCGGCGGCCGTGGTCAGGAACGGTCCGCATTCTGAGGCGGCCTGGGACTCAGCCGTACAGTTGCCCGGCGTACTTCTGCCGGTACTGCCGCTCGGCCGACAGCACGCGCGTCACGTACGCGCGGGTCTCCGGAAACGGGATCTCGGAGACGGACAGCGGATGGCCCTGGCTCCGCGCGTCGGCGATCCAGCGGTCGACGTTGGACTCGCCACCGTTGTACGCCGCGAGCGCCAGCGTGGTGTTGCCGTGGTACTCGTTGAGCAAATAGCGCAGGTAGTAGCTGCCGTAGGCGATGTTGACCGCCGGGGTGCCCAGATCCGCGGTGGTGAACGTCGTGGCGCCCGACCGGTGGGCCAGGTACTCGGCGGTCTGGGGCATGATCTGCATCAGGCCCTCCGCGCCGGCCGCGGAGTTGCGCGGGTCGAACTTCGTCTCGGCGTAGATGACCGCGGCGACCAGCGCCGGATCGAGGTGCTTCTCGGCCGCCTGCTGCCGGATCACATCGGCGTTCGTGAGCGGCAGGCTGAACTCGTTGACGGTCTTCTGCACGAGCGGCGCCGACACGAGCACGCCAACCACGATCGCCGCGACCACGATCCCCGCGAGCATCCGGTTGCGGCGCCGGACCGCGGCTCGCTTGCGCGCCGGGGAGACCCGCCGCGGATTCCCGCGACGCGGGGGACTGGTGAGCGTGGACGGACTCACCGGTGCAGCATCTCAAGCAGCGACGACAACTTCGACTCCAACTCCTCGACCGTACCGTCGTTAACGACCGTGTACGTCGCACGGTGCGCTTTTTCCTCTTGCGAGAGTTGACGGGCGGATCGCTCGGCGAGCGCCTCGTGCCCCCGCGCACCGGCTCGCTCGGCCCGCAGCTCCTCGCCGGCGACGACCGCAATCGTCGCGTCGAACGCGCCGTCCAACCCCGACTCGAACAGCAGCGGCACCTCGACCACGGCCGCCCGCGGCGGATCGGCGGCGGTCGAGACCTCCGAGCGCCAGGCGGCCATCCGCTCCCCCACCCGCGGCCACAGCAGCGCCTCGAGCCAGGCCCGGTCCTCGGGCGTGGCGAACGCCGCCCGCGCCACCGCGGCCCGGTCGACAACCCCGTCACGGAGAACCGCCGGCCCGAACCGGTCCCGGACGACCGACACGACCTCATCGGAGTGGTACAGCTCGTGAACGACCCGATCGGTCGATAGCACCGCAGCGCCGGCCCGCTCGAGCGCGTCGAGCGCGGTCGACTTACCAGCGGCGATGCCGCCGGTCAGTCCGATGAACGGGATCGGACGGTCAGGCGTCCGGTCCGGCGTCGGCCGGTTCGTCGGCGCTCCCTACCTCGGATCCGGCCTCCGGTTCGGCAAATCCACCAGCGGGTTCGTCGGCGCTCGTAACCGCTTCGGCCACCGGCTCGCCGAACCCGCCAGAGTCGCCATCCTCGGCCGCGCCTCCATCGACGCCATCCTCGACCGCGCCGCCGTCGACGCCTGCCTCGACCACGCCGCCATCGACGCCTGCCTCGGTCACGCCGCCATCGATGCCTGCCTCGGTCACGCCGCCATCGATGCCTGCCTCGGTCACGCCGCCATCGATGCCTGCCTCGGCCACGCCAGCGTCGTCGCCGCCGAGGTCCGCCTCCGCCGAACTCGCGAAAACATCGTCAGCCGCGCCTCCGTCGTCACCGCGCAGGTCCGCATCCGAACCCGCGAACACGTCCTCGGACAGGCCCAGCTCGGGCATGTTGTCCAGATCGCCGGCATCACCTTCGGTCGGCGCGGTGATCGGCCGCACCGGCAGCACCTGGCCCTCGACCCGCTTGATCGACAGCGACAGGCGCCTGCGCTCGGAATCGATCTCGAGGATCTTGACCCGCACGGGATCGCCCGGCTGGATGATCTCCCGCGGGTTCTCGACGTGGTGCTGGGCGAGCTCGGAGATGTGTACTAGGCCCTCGACCCCGTCCAGGATCTCGACGAACGCGCCGAACGTGACGACCTTCGTGACCGTGCCCTCGAGCTCGTCGCCGACGTTGTAGGTGTCGACGACCCGCTGCCACGGATCCTCCTGGGTCTGCTTGAGCCCGAGCGAGATCCGCTGACGCTGGCGGTCGATGTCGAGCACCTTGACCGTGACCTTGTCGCCGATCGCGAGGATCTCGGAGGGATGGTTGACGTGCGACCACGAAAGTTCGGAGATGTGGATGAGGCCGTCGATGCCATCGAGGTCGACGAACGCGCCGAAGTCGACGATGTTCGAGATCGTGCCTTCCACGACCTGACCGGGCTGTAGGCGATCGAGGATCCGTTCGCGATCCTCCTTGCGCTGCTCCTCGAGCACCGCGCGGCGCGACAGCACGACGTTGTTGCGCGAGCGGTTGAGCTCGATCACCTTGCACTCGATGCTCTCGCCCATGTACTCGTCGAGGTTCGGCACGCGCCGGATGTCGACCAGCGATGCGGGCAGGAAGCCGCGCACACCGAGGTCGATGATCAGGCCACCCTTGACGACCTCGATCACGGCGCCCTCGACGGGCTCGCCGGACTCGGCAGCGGCCTCGATCCGGCGCCACGCCTTCTCGAATCGGGCGCGCTTCTTCGACAGGATCAGCCGTCCGTCCTGATCCTCCTTGGTCAGCACGAGGGCGTCTACCTCTTCGCCGAGGGACACCTCGTCGCTGGGATCGACGGACTTGCGGATCGAAAGCTCTGTGGAGGGGATGACCCCCTCGGACTTGTAGCCGATGTCGACGAGGACCTCGTCGTTGTCGATGCGGACCACGTGTCCGGTGACGACGTCGCCTTCCTGGAACGGGTGGACGGTGGCGTCGTAGTTGGGAACTATCTGGCCATCGATTTCGAGCAGCAGGCCGTCCGAGCCTTCGACGACCTTGGCGTTCGACTGATCGAGAGCAGGGTTAAGCGTTGTAGTTGTAGACATGCGTGTCTCGCAGGATAGCCGCACTACGCCATCAGCGCCCTCCCTATCATCCGCTCGCAGTGCCGAGGAGAGCGACCAAGCGGGGCGCCGAGCGGACCCGTCTAGAGCGCGACTGCGACGTGCTGATCTGCGGGGCGAGCTTCGCCGGCCTCGCGGCGGCGCGCGAGCTGGCCGGCAGCGGCGCCGACGTGCTGATGATCGACCGCTACGAGATCGGCGAACGGCAGACCTCCGCGTGCGGGATTCCGACCGGTTGGCTCGATGCGCTCGACCTGCAGGGCTCCTTGCAGCAGACGTTCGACGAGCTCGTGATCCATACCCCGTACACGACCGCCCGCTACCCGCTTCCGTGGACGTTCTCGACGTTCGACTATCGGACGCTGTGTGAGCTGCTCGCCGATCAGGGCGCGTTCACGTTCGAGACCGCCAAGGTTGACGGCCGCACGGGTCGCGTCGTCCACACCGATCGCGGCGACATCCGCGCGAAGGCGATCGTCGATGCGCTCGGCTGGCGGCGCGTGCTCGGCGCCGGCGACAACATTCAGCCGCCCGATGCCCTGCTGTCGCGCGGCCTCGAGGTCCACCCGCACGGCGCCGGCAACGACATGGAGATCTGGATCGACCGCTCCTACGTGCCCGCCGGCTATGGCTGGAGCTTTCCCGCCGGCGGCGAGGTGCGGATCGGCGTCGGCTCGTTCGATCCCCGCTTCCACGTGCGCGAGCCGACGGTCCGGCTCGCGACCGATCTCGCCGCCGAGTCGGTTCGCTACCAGGGCAACTGGATCCCCCACGCGCTTCGCAACGCCACCGAGGACGGCGTGTTCTTCGCCGGCGATTCGGCCGGCCATTGCCTGCCCCTGACGGCCGAGGGAATCCGTACCGCGCTTTATTTTGGGCTCGCTGTCGGTCGCGCCCTTCAGGGAGTCCTGGGTGCCACGGCAACCGCGTCGGATGCGCTCTCGAGCTACTCCCGCTTCAGCGCGTCGCACGAGCGCCCGTTCGCGTGGATGCTGCGCTGCCAGCGGCTGGTGCCTCGAGTCGCCCCGCGCCTGCTCGCGGGCGGGCTACGCGCGATGGAGAGCCGGCGGTTCCTCGACTGGGCGTTCGGCCACTATCTAGAGGTGGCGCACCCGCGGTTCGTCGCGGCCGGTCCGCGCCGGAGGCCGGTCCAGATCAGCGTCCCGGCCTGAGCGCCTCTAGAGCGCTCCGACCCGGATCGTCCGGGCGGCGGACGCCCGATTGCCCCAGCTGTCGGTCGCGCGGAGCATCACCCGGTAGCTCCCGGGCACCTTGAACGTGTGGAACACGCTGCGGCCCCGCGCGGCCCGGCCGTCGCCGAAGGACCACGCGAACGAGACGATGCGCCCGTCCGGGTCCGATCCGCGGCCGGTGAACGAGATCGAGCGGGCGCGTTCGGCCGTGTGCGCACGAGGGCGAACGACACCGAGTCGGGCTTGGCCCGCGGCTCGCACGCCGAGTCCGCGTTGCTCCACTCCTCCTGGAGGAAGAAGTGGCCGCCGTGGATGTTCTCGTTCCACCCCGTCTGCCCGGAGCCGCTGAGGCTCGGGCCGAAGTTCGTCAGGCACAGGTCGGCCTCCTCGTCGCCCTCGGCGTCGACCCAGGCGTTCCCGTCCGGGTCGGTGACGGTCTCGTTCTGCTCGTGGCTGATCGTCGAGATCGTCGGATCGGCCGTGCTCGAGTTCGGGCGCGGGTTGCTCGACTGGCAATGGCCCGGAACCGCGTTGTACGGGATGACCGCGTACAGGACGCCACCCGCGGTCTCGGAGTGATAGCCGCAATAGCCGGTCATGCTCCCCCCGAGCGCGCAGCTCGATGAGCTCGCGTCGGTGCAGCTGCCGAAGCCGGACGGCGTGATCATGAAGAAGATGTCCCGGTTCGTCGTCGGGAGATGCTCGGCCGCGATCACGCGTTCGAGCTCGGTCTCGAGCTGGCCGTCGGTCAGGCACACCGTCCAGCCCGGCCCCGTCGGCGGCTCCGAGCAACCGCTCGGCGGCAACGGGTCGGTGTCGACGACGGCGCCACCGTACGTCGAGTCATACGCCGCCGGTCCGGAGCGGTCCCGATACTGCCCGCTCAGGCTGTAGACGTTCGTGGTCTTGCGGCTGTCGGCGGCGACGTCCACGAGGAATGTCTCGATCAACGATTCGTAGCCTGCGTCGAACGTCAGTCCCGAGCCGGCCGGCTCCCAGAAGATCGGGTGGGTGCGGTTGGAGTGGAGCACCGGGCCGCCCCCGTACGGAAGCGCGGGCGGCGCGAGTGCCGGCTGCGGGGAAACCATGCTCACGTGGGCGCGCGCGCCCGTCGGGACGTCGCGGACGATGCCGCCGAACGTCTTGGCCTGGGCCATGGCGGGAAGCGCCACCAGGGCGATCGCTGCGACCGCCGCCATGAACAGGCGTAGCTTCACTTCGCGGACAACCAGTCGGGGCCGATGCCCGCCTCGACCGCCAGCGGCGGATCCATTTCGAACGCGCCCCCCATCTGCTCGGTCGCGATCCGCCTGACCTCCTCGGCCTCGTCGGCGGGCCCCTCGAACAGCAGCTCGTCGTGGATCTGGAGGATCATCCGCGACCGCAGCCCGGCCTCCTTGACCGCGTGGTCACAGCGGACCATCGCGACCTTCATGATGTCCGCCGCGGTGCCCTGGATGACCATGTTGACCGCGAACCGCTCGCCCTGCTTGCGCAGCTCCCAGCGGCGCGCCCGGAGCTCCGGCACCTGGCGGCGGCGGCCGAACAGCGTCGAGACGTACCCGTGCTCGGTGCCCTGCGTGATCGTCTCCTCGATCCACCGGGCCACGGCCGGGAACCCGGCGAGATACCGCTGGATGAACTCGTCGGCCTCCTCCTGCGGGATGTCGAGCCGGTCCGCCATGCCCCACGCGGACAGCCCGTAGACGATGCCGTAGTTGATCATCTTCGCCTTCGACCTCATGCCGGGATCGATCTGCTCCGGCGTGACCCCAAACACGCGGCACGCCGTCGCGGTGTGGACATCTTCGCCCTTTCGGAAGATTTCCTTGAGCGCGTCCTCGCCGGCAATATGGGCCAGCAGCCTGAGCTCGACCTGGGAGTAGTCGGCCGACACCAGCAGATCGCCGGGCTCGGCCACGAAGCAGGCGCGGATCTCGCGCCCGAGCGCGGTCCGGATCGGGATGTTCTGCAGGTTCGGGTTGTTCGACGACAGCCGGCCGGTGGTCGCGGCGGTCTGGTTGAACGTCGTGTGGATCCGGCCGTCCGGCGCGATCAGCAGCGGCAGCGCGTCGAGGTAGGTCTGAGCGAGCTTGGTCAGCTCGCGCCAGCGCTCGATCTTTGGGATCACCTCGTGCTCGTGCCGGATCGACTGGAGCACGCGCGCGTCGGTCGAGTAGCCGGTCTTACCGCGGCGCTTGCGCGACAGCCCGAGCTTGCCGAACAGGACCTCTTCGAGCTGCTTGGGCGACCCGAGCGTGAACTCCTCGCCGCAGATGCTGAAGATCTCGCGCTCGAGCCCGTCGGCCTCGGCTTTGACCCGCGCGGAGATCTCGCGCAGCCGCTCGGTGTCGAGCTTCGACCCCTCAAGCTCCATCTCCCGCAGGAGCCGCACGATCGGGAGCTCGACGTTCTGGAACAGGTCGGTCAGGCCGCGGCCGCGGATCTCCTCGCGCTGCCAGGCCGCGAGCGCGTTCAGCAGCAGCGCATCGGCGGCGGCTTCGTCCTCCACGTCAGTGCCGAGGCCTCGCTCCTCGGTGAGCTCGCGGAACGGGTACGCGCGCCGGGCCGGCTCGAGCAGATAGGCCGCGACCTCGGTGTCGTGCGCGAGCACCGCCGGGACCTGACCTAGAGACTTGGCGTCGTGCGCGGTCACCGGGCGGCGGCCGAGCGCTTGGACGATCTCCTCCGGCCCCCCGGCGTCGCCGGCGAGCACCTCGGGCGAGCCGTCGGCGTAGACCCCGAAGCGCCACGCGGACTCGGAGGCGAACAGCTGGTCCTCCGGGGTCTGGGGCGGCCGCACCGCCACCGCGACCCCGCGGTCGGGCACGCCCTTGAGACCGTCGACCTTGACCTGGCGAACCCGTGCGGTGATCGCCTGCTCGGCCTCCGGAGCCGGCGCCGCGGCGTCGGCGGAACCGAGCGCCTCCTCGAGCCGGCGCAGCGGCTCGCGCAGCTCGAACCTGCGGAACGTGTCCCTGAGCTTGGACCGGTCGGGCGTGGCCGCCGCAAACGCCTCGAGGTCGAGCTCGACCTCGATGTCGCGCTTGGCGGTCGCGAGCTGCTTGGACACGCGGGCGGCGTCGGCGTGCTCGGTCAGGTTCTGCTTGCGCTTGGCGCCGCTGACGTCGTCGATGTGGTCGAGCACGCCCTCGAGCGTCCCGAACTTCTGCAGCAGCTCGGCCGCGGTCTTGTCCCCGATCCCCGGCACTCCCGGAATGTTGTCGCTGGTGTCGCCCTTCAGGCCGATGAAGTCCGGGACCAGCTCAGGCGGGATCCCGTAGCGGTCGATCACACCCTGGCGGTCGTACACGCGCGTGTCGGTGATCCCGCGCGAGGTGGTCATGATCTTCACCACGCCGTCGTCGACGAGCTGGTAGGCGTCGCGGTCGCCGGTGACGACCATCACCGGGATTTTGGGGTCCGCGGTCCGGGCCTTCTCGACGATCGACGCGATCACGTCGTCGGCCTCGTACCCCTCGACCCTGAGGTTGCGGTAGCCGAACGCGTCGACCAGCGGCTCCAGATGGGGCCACTGCTCCTTGAGCAGGTCCGGGCGCGAGCGCCGTTGTGCCTTGTACTCCGCGTATACCTCTCGGCGACCGGTGTCGCCGGCGTCCCACACCACCACGGTCGCCTTCGGCCCGTAGTCGGTGAGGATCTTCACGAGCATCGACGCGAAGCCGAAGATCGCGTTCGTCGGCACCCCGGTCGAGGTCGCGATCGACTCGGGCAGCGCGAAGAACGCCCGGTACGCGAGGCTGTTGCCGTCGATCAGAAAGAGCTCGTCTGGGCTGGGTGTCGATGCCACTTATGTCAGGCTATCTCGCGGAGTGGCTACTACACCGAGCGCCCAGTACAGCCTCACTTTGCGGGTCGAGATCGAGCACCGTCCGGGGATGCTCGGCCGGGTGGCGAGCGCGATCGGCGAGGCCGGGGGGACGATCGGCGCGGTCGACCTGGTCCAGGTCGAGCGCGAGCACACGATCCGGGACATCACGGTCGAGACCGGCGACGCCTCCGATTGGCCCCGCTTGACCCAGGCCGTCGACGCGGTCCAGGGCGCGCGGGTGCTCGACACCACCGACCGGACGTTCATGCTCCACGCCGGCGGCAAGATCGAGGTTCGCAACAAGAGCCCGCTGAAGACCCGTGACGACCTCTCGATGGCCTACACGCCGGGGGTCGCCCGCGTGTGCCGGGCGATCTTCGAGGATCCCGATAAAGCGTTCCAGTACACGATCAAGCGCAACACGGTCGCGGTCGTGTCGGACGGCACCGCCGTGCTCGGCCTCGGCGACATCGGGCCGCGCGCCGCGATGCCGGTGATGGAGGGCAAGGCGATGCTGTTCAAGGAGTTCGGCGGCGTCGACGCCTTCCCGATCTGCCTGGATACGCGGGACCCCGACGAGATCGTGGCGGTCGTGCGGGCGATCGCGCCGGGCTTCGGCGGGATCAACCTCGAGGACATCTCCGCGCCCCGCTGCTTCGAGATCGAGGACCGCCTCAAGGCCGAGCTGGACATCCCGGTGTTCCACGACGACCAGCACGGGACCGCGGTCGTGGTCCTGGCCGCGCTCCTGAACGCGCTCCGCCTGACCGGGCGGGACATCGGCTCGCTCCGGATCGTGATCGTCGGCCTCGGTGCGGCCGGCGTCGCCGTCACCAAGATCCTGCTCGAGGCGGGCGCGCGGCACATCATCGGCGTCGATTCGCGTGGCGCGGTGTCGGTTGAGCGCGCGGATTACCTCGACGGGAGCATGCCGGCGGTCAAGCGGGCGCTGGCGTCGGTGACGAATCTCGAACGGCGGTCGGGCGGCGTCGTCGACGTGATCGAAGGCGCCGACCTGCTGATCGGACTGTCGGGCGCCCGCGTGATGCCGGCGTCGGCGCTCGAGCGGATGAATCCGGACCCGATCGTGTTCGCGCTCGCCAACCCGGACCCCGAGGTCTCGCCCGAGGAGGCACTTCGGTACGTGCGCATCCTCGCCACCGGCCGATCCGACTACCCCAACCAGATCAACAACGTCCTCTGCTTCCCGGGCGTGTTCCGCGGCGCGCTCGACGTCCGCGCCACCCAGATCACCGAGACCATGAAGACCGCCGCCGCCAGGGCGATCGCCGACATCGTCGGCGACGACGAGCTGCGGGAGGACTACGTGATTCCGTCGGTGTTCAACCGCGATGTGGCGCCGGCAGTGGCGGCAGCGGTCGCCGCCGAGGCCCGCGCCAGCGGCACCGCAGAGGCCGGCGCCGAGCTCGGCTTCGGGTCGACCGAGGAGTTCGGGGCCATCCCCGGGCGGTAACCCCCGCCGGCGCACGTCGCCCGCAACCCGCGTCGACATGCCATGCAGAACGCAGCAAACCCCACCTCAGCGCGCGGCCGGGTCCACATAAGCATGTGGACGATGCTTATGTGGCCGCGGTCGAGCAGTCGGGGGGCGCCGAGACACGTTGTACATGGCGACCTCTCGCGCCGTCTGCCCGCCACCGCCCGCCGCCGCGCCGCATAAACCCGGGCGTCGCCGCGCCGCATAAGCCCGGGCGCCACCGCCGTCCCTACGACACGTGCCCCGGCGTGATCGTCTTGACGAACACCGGATTGCCGTTCGCCCCGACCTTGTACAGACCGAACGACTTGAGCGTGGTGTCTCCGTACCGGTCGAAGCTGTACGTCCCGAGCACCGAGTGCCGGTTCGTGGTCGAGAACAGCGCGGTCAACACCGCTGACTTGCTGTCGCCATTCGCGCCGAGGCGGGCGATCGTGCTGAGCGCGAGCTTCATCGCCTCGTAGCCGAAGATCGCGTACGGGTTCGGATCCGCGACCCCGTACTTGGCGGCGTAGGCGGCCCGGAACGCCTTGCCGCCCGGATACGCGGTCAGGCTCTGCGCCACCGATGTGCACTCGATCAGCGGGTCGATGCTCGCCGGGACGCCGCCGTCGCGGGGGTTCGTCCAGGCGCTCGTGCACATGTCCTGGGGCCCGAAGATCTTGGCCGTCGGAAGCAGCGCGTGAACCTCCTTGGTCAACGCGACCGCGCCCTTGGTGGGAACGGCCGCGAGCATGAGGCAGTTGGCCTTGAGCGTCCTCAGCATCTCCGCGTACGACCGCATGCTCGCGGTGTTCGGGTCGACGGGGGCGTCGCTGACGATGTCGACCCCGTAGTAGCTCTTCTGGGCCTCGATCAGCTTGGCCAGGCCGGTGCCGTAGGACTCGTTGTCGGTGGCCAGCGCGACCTTGGTGCAGCCCGCTTGACGCATCGCCAGCAGGTCCGCAGCACCCTGAACCGAGTCGGTCGGCACGATCCGCAGGTACGTGCGGGTGCCGGTCGGCGCGTAATTCGGCTGATCTGAGGTGCTTCCGGGCGCGCTCGTGGTCAGGCCCACGTACATGTTCGCGGGGCTTACCTGCGCGATCCCGGCCTCATTCAGAATCGGCATCGAGACCTCGCTGGCGTCGTCGTCGAACTCTCCGATGTAGTAGACGGCCTGGGGATCGGCCGCGGCCTTGCGGGCGTTCGCGGCCGTCTGGTTCGCGTCCCATCCGGCGGCCCCGAGGGACGAGTCGTCGAGCCGCGTGTACCGGACCATGAACGGGCCGGCTTTCCCACGGGACTGCGCCAGCGCGAGCTTGATCCCGTTGTCCACCGCGATCGCCGCAGGTGCCTCAGGCCCGCGCAGCGGGAGGCTCGAGTAGATCTCGACGACCTTCCCCGCGGTGGAGGTGGACGCGCTCGAGGCGCCGCCGCTGCTGCTGTTGTTGCTGGTCCCGCCACACGCGCTCAGCGTGGCCACGGAGAGGACCGCAAGGCATCCGGCCAGCGCCTTGCTGAGAGCGAGCCTCATTCACCTTCCTCTGTGTCGGTTCCGAGCATCCCGTGCCCCGGGTGCCGGAGGAGCGTAATCCCGGCCCCGGACCCCGCCAAGCGATCGCGTCGCGCCCTAACGGAACGCCAATCACGGGCACCGGGATCGACTCGCAAGGATCAGCCGATGCTAACGACGCGCGCGTCAGGCGTTGATCGACTCCCAGAATGTCAAATGCCCCTCGACGATTGTGTACACGCCGTACCGCCGTAGCGTGGTGTCGCCGTTGCGGTTGATGGCGTATGCGCCGAGCACGCTGTGGCGATCGGACGTATCGAAGATCGCATCCCGGACCTTCGATCGCTCCGCCGGAATCGTGCCGTCATCGGTGGCGCGGACGATCGCGTCGATCATCAGGCTCATAGCCTCGTAGCCGAAGATCGCGGACAGCTCGGGCGTCCCGAACTGCCGCTTGTAGGCCCGGTTGAACGCGCGCGCCGACGGCGGATACTCCGAGAGCGCGAGCGTCGGCGACGTGACCACGACCTGCGGATCGATCGACACGGGGATCCCGCCGTCGGCCGGGTTGGCAAACGTCGTCTCGGCGAGCCCGGCGGTCCCGAAGATCTTGACGCCCGGCATCGCCTCCGCGAGTTGCGTGGTCAGCAGCACTGCGCCCGATTCGGTGTCCGCGGCGATCAGCACGCAGTCCGGCGCGACGTGGGCGATTCCGGTTGCGAGCGCCTTGTAGCTCTTGGCGTCGCGAACGAACTCTGTGACGCCCGCGAGTCGCAGGTGCGCCGCCATCGCGGCCACCTCGAAGCTCCGCGCGGCGTCCGCGCCGTCGACCTCGCCGTCGTTGAGCACGTAGGTCGAGTTGCATCCCATGCCCTTCTGGACGCGAACCTGGGCGATGGCCTGGATCCTGTCGTTCGGCACGACCCGCGCGAACGTCCGAATTCCAGTCGGGTAGTACTTCTGCGGCTCTCCCGGAAACGCGCCGGCAGTGCCCGAGGTGAGGCCGACGGCGGCGCTGGTCGGACTCACCTGCGGGATCCCGACGCGGTTGAGCGGGGGGATCGAGATCGCGCTCGCGCCCGAGTTGACATCGCCCACGTAGCCGATCGTGGTTGGGTCAAGCGCGACGATCTTGACGTTGATCGTGGTCTGCCCGGGGTCCCAGCCGGCGCGCTTGACAGTGGCGTCGTCGAGCACCTTGAGCGCGATCCGGTACGGGCCGATGCGGTCGTGCACCTGTCCGAGCGCGAGGCGGGCGCCGTTGACCACCGACTGGCCGGTGACGCTCGAGGGGCCGCGCAGCGGGGCGCTGGCATAGATCGTGAGGGTCTTGCCGCGGATCTTGGTCGCCGCGAGCGTCTGCTCGGAACTCGACCCGCACGCGGCTACACCGGCGGCCGCGGCGAGCAGCGCGCCGGTGAGCATCGCCCACCTCATCGCCCCCGTCAACGCCGTCGCGTGCCTCACCCCTGCGCTTGCACGAACTTGAACGGAACCAGCTTGCCGCCCGCCACACGGCTGAATACGAACGGCGCGATGCTCGTGTCGCCGTTGCTGTTGATCGAATAGGTCCCAAGCACCGACTGGCGGTTTCGGATCGCGAAGAAGTCCTTCACGACCGTGGTGCGGCTGTTGGCGGCGGTTCCGGCCTGCTTGAGCACGGACAGCACGGCCGCCACCGCCTCGTAGCCGAAGATCGCCTGGACCACCGGCGCGTGACCGTACGCGGCGGTGAACGCGGACACGAACGTCCGCCCGGCCGGCGTCAGGTTCGGCCCGAGGAAGCCGGGCACCGAGACGTACAGGTTGCGGATCGACGGCGACAGCGCCGCGGTGAACGACGGGGCGTCGAGCCCGGACGGGCCGAACAGCTTGGCCGAGGGATTGGACCCGGCAACCGCGTTGAAGAAGCGCGCGGCCGCCGCCGGCGCGGCCGAGCCGTAGAACACGCCGTCGGCGCCGGCGCGGTTGCTGACGACCGTGATCTTGCCGCTCGCGTCTTTTTGCACCGCGTTCGCGATCGCCGCGCCGTAGTCGCTGCCGTCGTTGCCCACGTACAGCTTCGTGACCCCGAGCGACTGCATCTCCTGCACCTGCGCCAACGCCTCCTCGGCGCTGGTCGGGACCACGCGGGCAAAGGTCCGCCCGTACGTGCTGAGCGATTCGTAGTAGCTGTCGGGGGCGTTCGGAACCGCGGTCGTGGTCTGGGTCAGCTCGAGTGCGGTGTCGGTCGGGGTGACCTGGAGGATGTCGAGGGCGTTGGTGATCCCGAGCGACGCATACGAGGAGGCGGGAACGACCTCACCGATGTACGCGATCGCGCTCGTGTTCTGGATCACGGTCCGCGCCTGGGCGGAGATCGTGTTGCCGCGCACGATGAGGTAGCGGATCGAGCGACCGCCCACCCGCGTGGGGCCGGCTCGCGAACGCGAGTTTCTCGGCGTCGAGGACGTCCTGCGCCACCTGCGGCTGATCGGTCGAAGCCGCGCTCAGGTAGATCGTGAGCTGGGTGCCGGACACCGTGACGCTCGAGTTGGCGGCCCCACCCGACGTGCACCCGGCGAGGCCGGCCACGAGCAGAGCCCATGCGCAGACAGCCCGTCCGCGTGCGAGCACCCGGCTTTGCACGGTCGGGACCGGCTAATCCCGCCGGCCGGGCAGGAACGGCAGCAGTTGTCGGACGCCGAGCGCGATCAGCACCATCACGATGCCGATCAGGATGCTGTCGAGGCCGCTGACGTTCAGCGACCACAGGACGATCCACAGGCACAGGCCCGCGGTGGCGGTCAGAATCAAGCCCATCGCCTCAGGGATGCTAACTCAGTGGCGAGTCGCCAGGCCCTGAGAGAGCTCGCGGACGAGCGCGCCGACCGCGGAAACCGGATCCCCATCCACCCCGGCCTCGCCGGCGGCGCGAACGAGGCGGCTGCCGACGATCACGCCGTCGGCCCCGGCCGCCGCGGCAGCCGCGGCCTGCTCGGGCGTGGAGATGCCGAACCCGACCGCCACCGGGACCTCGGTGGACGCCGCGGCGCGTGCCACGACAGCCGCCAGCCCGTCCTGAACACCGGAACGCTCGCCCGTGGTTCCGGTCAGCGACACCGTGTATACGAATCCCCGGGCCTGGGCGCCGATCCGCGCGAGCCGCTCTTCGGGTGTCGTCGGCGCGACCAGCGGCACGAGCGCGAGGCCGCGCTCGTCGCACGCGCGCAGCGTCGCCTGCGCTTCCTCGAGCGGCAGGTCGGGCACGATCAAGCCGCTCGCGCCGATCTCGAGCATGCGCATCGGCAAACCGGTCGAGTCCGCGGGCGAGGATCAGGTTCGTGTAGCACATGAGCACGACCGGGACGCGCTCGGCGATCGCCCGCCCGACCTCGAGCACGTCGTGGACTCTGACCCCGGCGCGCAGCGCCATCGTGCCCGCCGCGTGAATCACCGGCCCGTCGGCGAGCGGGTCCGAGAACGGGACGCCGAGCTCGATCAGATCGGCGCCCGCATCCGCGTAGGCGAGGCCGATTCGGCGGGAGGTGTCGAGGTCCGGGTAACCGCCCATCAGGTACGGCATCAGCGCGGCCCGGCGCCCGTTCGCGCGGGCGGACTCGAACGCCTCCGCGATCCGCTCGATCCCGGTCGCGCCGGTCATAACCGCGCGAGGTGGTCGAGCGCCTCGGCCAGGTCCTTGTCCCCGCGCCCCGACAGGCAGACCAGGTCGAGCTCGCTGGGCCCGTTCGCCAGCGCCCACGCGAGCGCGTGGGCGCTCTCGAGCGCCGGGATGATCCCCTCCAGGCGCGCGGTCAGTGCGAACGCTTCGAGCGCCTGTCGATCGGTGATCGCGAAGTAGCTGGCGCGGCCGCTGTCCCGCAACCACGCATGCTCGGGCCCGGTCCCCGGATAGTCCAAGCCGGCCGAGATCGAATGCGCCTCGAGGATCTGGCCGTCCTCGTCCTGCATGATCGCCGAGAACGCCCCGTGGAGCACGCCGGGCTGCCCGCCGACCGTCAAAGGAGCCCCGTGGCGCCCGGTCTCGATCCCCTCGCCGGCGGCCTCGACGCCGACCAGCTCGACCTCGGGGTCGTCGACGAACGGAATGAACACGCCGATCGAGTTCGAGCCGCCGCCGACGCACGCGATCACCCGCTGGGGAAGCCGGCCGGCGCGCTCGAGCACCTGCGCCCGGGCCTCGTCGCCGATCACCCGCTGGAGATCGCGGACCAGCGCTGGGTACGGCGCCGGCCCGACGCACGAGCCGATGATGTAGTGCGTGGTCTCGACGTTCGTGACCCAGTCGCGGATCGCCGCCGAGACCGCCTCCTTCAGCGTCCGCGCGCCCGCCTCGACGGGCTCGACGACCGCGCCGAGCAGCCCCATCCGCTCCACGTTCGGGCGCTGGCGGCGCATGTCCTCGGTCCCCATGTACACGATGCACTCGAGGTCGAGCAGCGCGCACGCGGTCGCGGCCGCCACGCCGTGCATGCCGGCGCCGGTCTCGGCGATGATCCGCCGCTTGCCCATCCGCTTGGCCAGCAGCGCCTGGCCGAGTGCATTGTTGATCTTGTGGGCGCCGGTGTGATTGAGGTCCTCGCGCTTGAGCCAGATCGGGTGGCCGGCGGCCTCGCTCAGGCGCGAGGCCTCATACAGCGGCGACGGGCGGCCGACGAAGTCGCGCAGCAGCCCGTCGAGCTCTGACCGGAAGCCGAGATCGTCGCGCGCGGCCACCCACGCGTCCTCGAGCTCGGCCAGCGCCGGCATCAGCGTCTCGGGCACGTACTGGCCTCCGTACGGGCCGAACCGGTGCTCGATCGCGGTCATGGCGCGCCCACCGGGACCGTCGCGCGCACCGCCGCCGCGAACGCGCTGAGTTTCTCCGGGTCCTTGTGACCCGGGCTCAGCTCGACGCCGCTGGCGACGTCGACCGCGTACGGACCGACCGCGGCGATCGCGTCCGCCACGTTGTCGGGGGTCAGCCCGCCGGACAGGATCACCGGAACCGGGCCGCGGTGAGTACGCGCGATTTCCCACGAGAACGTCTCGCCGGTCCCGCCGGGCACCCCCGCGGCGTAGCTGTCGAGCAGGTGGAAGTCGGTGTGGAACGGATTGAGCGCCTGCACGTCCGCGCGGCCGCGCACCCGCGCCGCCTTGATCACCTGGCAGCCGGTCCGCCGGGCCGCCTCGGCACAGTACGCGGGCCCCTCGTCGCCGTGGAACTGGAGCATGGTCAGGCCGACGCCGTCGGCGGTCTGGGCGACGTGATCGAGCGTCGCGTTGACGAATACGCCGGCGACCTCGGCCCGGCGCTTGGCCGCCGCCGCGATCTCCGCCGCACGGTCGCGCCGGCAGCGTCGCGGGGATCGGGGCCAGAAGATCAATCCAATCGCCCACGCGCCGGCGCTGATCGCGCGTTCGGCGTCGTCGAGCGTGGTGATCCCGCAGAACTTGATCTTGGTCACGGGGACAATCGTAGGGCCGCGGGACTGATTGGGATGGTCGGCGGCGCCTGGCGGCGGCGCCTTAGCGCACGGCGAGCTCGCGGCACGCCGTCTCGACGTCGGGCGAGCGCATCAGCGCCTCTCCGATCAGGACGGCGTCTAGCCCCGCCTGCGCGAGCTCGTCGAGCTGGCCGGGCCGGCTGAAGCCCGACTCCGACACCACGAGCGCGTGCCCGGAAACGCGAGGCAGCAGCTCGAAGGTCCGGCCGGTGTCGACCTCGAGCGTCTTCAGGTCGCGGTTGTTGATCCCGATCACCGGCGCTCGCAACTCCAGGGCGACGTCCAGCTCACGGGAATCGTGGACCTCGACGAGCGCGCTGAGGCCGAGACCGAGCGCCTCGGCGTGCAGCGCGGTCAGCTGGGTCGAGGACAGCGCGGCGACGATCAGCAGGATCGCGTCCGCCCCGGCGGCGAACGACTCGTGCACCTGGTAGGGGTCGACGATGAAGTCCTTGCGCAACAGCGGCAGGCCGGCCGCGGCCCGCGCGGCGCGGAGGTCGTCGAGCGAGCCGCCGAAGCTCGGGCCGTCGGTGAGGATCGACAGCGCGGCGGCGCCCCCGCGCTCGTACGCGCCGACCACGTCCTCGAGCACGAGATCCTCCCGGATCGGTCCGGCCGACGGAGACCGCCGCTTGTGCTCGGCGATCACGGACAGCCCCGGGCGGGCGAGGGCCCCGGCGAAGTCCCGCACCGGGTCGTCCTGGGCCCGCCGCGCCGCCGCCGCCTCCACCGCCGCCGCCGGCACCTCCTGGCGCCGGCGCGCCAACTCCTCACGCGTGGCGGCGACGATCGGGTCGAGCCGGTTCACGGGGCGAGCTCGCGCGTCCGCCTCACGAACCGCTCGAGTGCGGCCTGCGCAGCGCCTTCGTCGATCGCGCGCTCGGCCGCCCGCACGCCCTCTTCAAGCGTGCCGGCGCGCCCTCCGGCATAGATCGCGGCGCCGGCGTTGAGCGCAGCAAGGTTGCGCGGGGCACCCTGCTCCCCGGCGAAGATCGAGCGCGCGGTCTGGGCGTTCTGCTCCGGGTCGCCGCCCGGGATCGCCTCGGGCGGCGCCGGCTCGAGCCCCACTTCCTCCGCGGACACGCTGTACTGCCGCAGCTCGTCACCGACGACCTCGACGACGCGCGTCGGCGCGGAGATGCTGAGCTCGTCGAGGCCGTCATCGCTGGACACGAGCAGCGCGTGCTTGGTTCCGAGCAGCGCGAGCGCCCCCGCCATCGTCTCGAGGTACGCCGCATCGGACACTCCGATCAGCTGGCGCGAGGCGCCGGCCGGATTCGTCAGCGGCCCGAGGAAGTTGAAGATCGTCCGGACCGCGAGCTGGCGGCGAACCGAGATCACGTACCGGGTGGCCTGGTGGTGGGCGGGCGCGAACATGAACCCGAACCCGACCTCGTCGATGCAGCGGGCGACAGCGGCTGGCGTGAGATCGATCCGCGCCCCGAGCGCTTCGAGCACGTCGGCCGACCCCGACAGGCCGGTCGCCGAGCGGTTGCCGTGCTTGGCGACCACGCAGCCCGCGCCGGCGGCGATCAGCGCGGCGGTCGTCGACACGTTGAACGTCCGCCGGCCCCCGCCGGTGCCCGCGGTGTCGAGCAGATCGTCGCTCGAGACGTCCACGTGCGCCGCCATCGCACGCATCGTCCGGGCCAGGCCGGCCAGCTCCTCGACGGTCTCCCCCTTGGTCCGCAGCGCGACCAGGAAGCCCGCGATCTGGACTTCCGAGGCGTTCCCGGCCATGATCTCCGACAGGACCGCGGCGGTGTCATCGAGCCCGAGGTTGTGGCCGGCGGCGAGCGTGTCGATCGCCCTGGTGAGGAGATCGGGCCCGTCGGTCATCGCGCCCGGGCCAGGAAGTTCGCCAGCAGCTCGCGGCCCTGCTCGGTCAGGACCGACTCCGGATGGAACTGCACGCCCTCGGCGGGGAGCTCACGGTGGCGGACGGCCATCACCACGTCGCCGCCGGTGGCGCTGCTCTCAAAGCATTCCGGTAGCGCCGGGTCGACGACCAGCGAGTGGTAGCGGCCGACCTCGAGCGGCTGGCGCAGCCCGCGGAAGATCGTCTTGCCATCGTGCTCGATCGTGGTCGTCTTGCCGTGGACCGGTGCGTGCTGTACGACCCTCCCCCCCACGCCTGGACGAGCGCCTGGTGCCCGAGGCAGACGCCGAGCGTCGGGACCTTGGCCGCCGGGAACCGCCGCACCGCCTCGAGCGAGATGCCGGCCTCGTTCGGCGTGCACGGCCCCGGAGAGACGATCACCCGGTCGTAACCGCGGACGAGCAGATCGTCCACCGTCGCGTGATCGTTGCGGACGACCTCGACGTCGGCGCCGAGCTCGCCCAGGTACTGGACGAGGTTGTAGGTGAAGCTGTCGTAGTTGTCGAGGACCAGGACCCGCATCGACCCTGAACGGTAACGAGAGGGGTCTTCAACTGAAGTCGGGCGAGCTCCAACCGGGCATGACGTCCGGCAGGCCGTCGCTGACCCGGTCCGGGAACTGGGCCGGGCGCTTCTCGAGGAACGACGTGATCCCCTCAGCCGCGTCGGCCGACCTCCCGCGGTAATACATCCCCCGCGAGTCGGCGCGGTGCGCGAGCATCGGGTGCTCGGCGCCGAGCATCCTCCACATCATCTGGCGGGCCAGCGCCACCGACACCGGCGCGGTGTTGTCGGCGATCTCGCCGGCGAGCGCGCGGGCGGCATCGAGCAGCTCGCCGGCCGGGTGGACGGTCCGGACCAGGCCGCCCCGGAGCGCCTCCTCCGCGTCGAACACGCGGCCGGTGGCGACCCATTCCATCGCGCGGCTGATGCCGACCACCCGCGGCAGGAACCAGCTCGAGCACGCCTCGGGCACGATTCCGCGACGGACGAACACGAACCCGATCCGTGCCGTCTCGGACGCGAGGCGTACGTCCATCGGCAACGTCATCGTTGCGCCGATCCCGACCGCCGGGCCGTTGATCGCCGCGATCACCGGTTTCGTGCACGCGAAGATCCGCAGCGTGAGCCGGCCGCCGCTGTCGCGCGGGATCGAATCTGGGTCCTCGTGGTCGCGCTTGGTGAACGTCTCGCTGCCGCGCTCGAGGTCGGCGCCGGCGCAGAACCCTCGGCCGGCGCCGGTGACGATCACCGCACGCACCTCGTCCTCAGCGTCGGCCCGGTCGAACGCCGCGTGAAGCTCGTTCGCCATTTGGAGCGTGTACGCGTTCAGGCGTTCGGGGCGGTTCAGCGTGATCGTGAACACCCCGTTGGCCAGCTCGGTGGTTATCTGCTCGAACTCCATGCAGCTCGCTCCTTTGGGACTCGGGACGCTAGGGCCACTCGGGCTGACCCGCCGCGAGCGCGATCGCCTGCAGCACCGCACGGGCCTTGGCCTCTGACTCGCGGTACTCGAACTCGGGCTTGGCGTCGGCGACGGTCCCGCCGCCGGCCTGCACGTGGGCGATGCCGTCCTTGACCACCACCGTGCGGATGTGGATGCACGTGTCGAGATCGCCGGTGTAGCTCGCGTAGCCGATCGCGCCACCGTAGCCGCCGCGCTTGACCGGTTCGAGCTCATCGATGATCTGCATCGCGCGGACCTTCGGGGCTCCCGACAGCGTGCCCGCAGGCAGGACCGAGCGGAGCGCCTCGAGCGCGCTGACGCCGTCGCGCAGTGCGCCGATGACGCTCGAGACGATGTGCATCACGTGGCTGTAGTTCTCGACCGCCATGAAGCTCTCGACCTCGACGGTCCCGTACTCGCACACCCGCCCGAGGTCGTTGCGGCCGAGGTCGACGAGCATCACGTGCTCGGCTCGCTCCTTGGGATCGGCGAGCAGCTCTTCGGCGATCCGGCGGTCCTCGTCGGCGTTCTGACCGCGCGGGCGCGTGCCCGCGATCGGGCGCGTCGAGACCCGCCGGCCGGCGACCGTGATCAGCGGCTCCGGGCTCGCGCCGGCGATCTCGAAATCGCCGAAGTCGAGGAAGTACATGTACGGGCTCGGATTCACCGCGCGCAGCCCGCGGTAGATCGAGAACGCCTCGACCGGAACCGGCCCGGACCAGCGCTGCGACGGCACCACCTGGAACGCGTCCCCGGCGTAGATGTACTCGATGATCCGCGCGACGTTGGCCTCGAACTGCTCCC
Organism: uncultured Solirubrobacterales bacterium; assembly: GCA_963746695.1. Taxonomy (GTDB): domain Bacteria; phylum Actinomycetota; class Thermoleophilia; order Solirubrobacterales; family Solirubrobacteraceae; genus Palsa-465. Next base: position 294,737 of record CAVVCP010000028.1, read on the forward strand.
GGCTCATGTTCGCGTGCAGCGGCGACACGGTCCGGTCGTGAGCCGGCGGTCGCGGAGGCCGCGGGACCGGCCCGGCCAGCCGCCAGCGAACCTCGGCGATCGTCTGCTCGGCGCGCGCGTACGAGGCGTCGAGATCGTCGTCGCCGTAGACGTTCGCGATCACCGTGACCGTGTGCTTGAGGTGATCGAACGCGACCAGCGCGTCGGTCAGCATCAGCGCGAGGTCGGGCAGCCCGACCGGATCAGGGTTGGGCGGGCCGAGCGGCTCAACCGTGCGGACCAGGTCGTAGGCGAACAGGCCCACCGCGCCACCGGCGAACGGAGGCAGGTCGGGCAGGGGCGCGACCCGCAGGCGGCGGAGCTCGGCCTCGGCGAGCGCGTACGGATCGCCCTCGTCGCCGAGCGACCAGCGCAGCACCTTGCGCGGGCGAAAGCCGATGAACGAGTAGCGCCCCACGCGCCCCTGGTCGGCTGACTCGAGCAGGAACGCCGGGTCGCGGTCGCGGAGCTTGAGGAACGCGGACACCGGCGTCTCGCAGTCGTCGATGAACGTCTCCCGGAGCGGGATCAGGTTGTACTCGCCGGCAAGCGCGCGCGCCTGCGCGAGCGAAGGCGTGACGCCGGCAGGGGTCGATTCAGCGCTGGCGACGGCCATCGAGCACCCGCTCGGCATCCGCCAGCGTCAGCCCGCGTCCGCGGAGCAGGACCGCAACGTGGTAGATGACGTCGGCGGCTTCTTCGGCCAGGCGCTCGTCGGACTCCTCGCGAGCCGCCCTGACCACCTCCTCGGCCTCCTCCTGCACCTTCGCGCCGGCCAGCGCCGGGTCGTTCAGCAGCTTCGCGGTGTAGGAGCCATCGGGCCTGGTGACCGCGCGGTCGGCGATCGTGCGCTCGAGGATCGGGAGCGTCTCAAACGGTGCGCCCGGGGTCAGCTCGCCGCGGTGAAAGCACGAGCGCTCGCCGGTGTGGCACGCCGGGCCTGCCGGGTCGACGAGCGCGAGCAGCGCGTCGGCGTCGCAGTCGTACCGGATCGACCTGACCGCGAGCGTGTTGCCCGAGGTGGCGCCCTTGTGCCACAGCTCCTGCCGCGAGCGGCTGAAGAAGTGGACCTCGCCGGTCTCACGAGTGAGCCGCAGCGACTCGGCGTTCATGTAGGCGAGCGTCAGCACCTCGCCCGTCCGCCAGTCCTGAACGATGCACGGGACCAGCCCGCGCTCGTCGAATGCGATCTCTGAATCCTCCACCGGGGTGGCGGATTGTAGGTGCTCGCACACGCCCGCCGAGGTGGGCTGCCCGCCGCCGGAGGACGGGCGGGCAGCCCACGGGCGCTAGGCGGCCTGCTCCAGGTACTCGGGCTCGATCTCGGCCTCGAACTCAGTGTCGGGCTCCGACATCGCCTCGAGCGCCCGGGTCGGGCCGCAGGAAGACCACGCCGATCGCGATTGCCGCCAGCACCAGCCCGGCCGCGATCGTGAACGCCAGGTGATAGCCGTCGGTCAGCGCGGTGGCGCTCGACGCTCCCTGGGCGAGGAGCGAACCGGTGCGGGTCGTCGACAGCGTCGCCAGCACGGCCAGCCCGAGCGCGCCACCGACCTGCTGGGTCGTGTTCACGAGGCCCGAGGCCAGACCCGAGTCCTCGGGCGTGGCTCCCGACATCGCCAGCGTCATCAGCGCCGGGAACACGAGCCCGGCGCCCACCCCGAGCAGCAGCATCGCCGGCAGCAGATCCGTGACGTAGGCGGCGTTCGCGGGCGCGCTCCGGAACAGCGAGCAGTCCCGCGGCCACGAGGGTCAGGCCGCCGAGCAGCGTCGGCTTGGCGCCGAACCGCCCCATCAGCTGCGCCGCGAACCGCAGCGACAGCGCGGCGATCCCGAGCGCCACCGGCAGGAACGCGAGGCCGACCTCGATAGCGTCGTAGCGCAGCACCCGCTGGAGGTAGAGCGCACCCAGGAAGAACATCCCGAAGATGCCCGCGACCATCAGCATCTGCATGAGGTTCGCGACCGTGACCGTCCGTGAGCGGAACACGCGCAGCGGGATCAGCGGACTGGCGGCGGTGGCCTGGCGGGCGATGAACGCCGCCAGCAGCGCCACCGCGAGGCCGCCGAATCCCAGCGTGTGCGGCGCTCCCCCAGCCGTAGGTGCTCGCCTCGACGATCGTGTAGACGGCCAGCATCAGAGACGCCACCAGCAGCACCGCGCCCGGTGCATCCGCGCCCCGCTCCAGGCCGATTCCGCGGTCGTCCGACAGGAGCCGCGTGGCGAACACGCCGGTCGCGATCCCGATCGGGACGTTGACGAAGAAGATCCAGTGCCAGTTGATCGCCTGCGTGAGGACGCCGCCGGCGAGCAGGCCGATCGCCCCGCCGGCGGCGGCCACGAAGCTGTACACCCCGATCGCCTTGGCCTGCTCGGACGGCTTCGGGAACATCGTCACGATCATGCCCAGGATCACCGCCGAGGTCATCGCCCCGCCGACGCCCTGGACGAACCGCGCACCGATCAACAGCGCCTGGGTGTCGGCCAGGCCGCAGACGAGGGACGCGGATGTGAACACGACCAGCCCGGCGAGGAAGATGCGCCGGCGGCCGATCAGGTCGCCAAGCCGCCCGACGAGCAGCAGTAGCCCGCCGAACGCGATCAGGTACGCGTTCACGACCCACGCCAGCGCCGACTGCGAGAAGTGCAGGTCGGTCTGGATCGTCGGCAGCGCCACGTTCACGATCGTCTGGTCGAGGATGATCATCAGGAATCCCGCGCACAGCACCACGAGCGCGATCCAGCGATTGCCGGCGGGCGCGGTGGTCGCCAACGGGGGATGGGACGTCTCGTTCATCTGTGTCATAGCTCCTTGCTCCTCAAGTCGAACCATTCAAGATAGAACCGTAGCAGATCATCTTGTAACAGACGATCTACATCGGACCGTTCGAGTATGAGCTGAGACCGAGCCCCCCACATCAGGCGTTCGGTTCGTCTACTGCCGCCTCGAGCCTTAGCGATCCGCTCAGCGGGCCTTACCGCGGGGCGTGGTCGTAGCTACGAGGGCGGATGCCCCAAGCCGGCGCCACTCGCGCCGACCACTTGCGCCGACGACCGCGGCCTCAAGCGCGCGTAGCGCTGGGCGGGGGCGCCACCGGTGTCTCAGGCTCGCCGGCGCGGCGGGTGCGCACACTGCGCGGGCTCGGCCAGACGGCCACACGCGAGCCTGCCGAGCGCGTCCAGGAAGACCTGCCGCTCGTCCGGTTCCAGCACGCTCAGCACGTCGTTGCGGACCCGGTCGAGCACCTCGTCGGCCTCGCAGACGAGTCGTACACCCGCGTCGGTTACCACGATCACGCGAGCTCGCCGGTCACTGGTGGACGGGCGCCGCTCGGCGAGGCCGGCGGCTTCGAGCTCGTCGACGGTCACGACCATCGTGGTCTTGTCGAGCCCCACCATCCGGGCGATCTCGGTCTGCGTGAACTCGCCCGTCATCGCCGTGAACAGCACCGAGTGGGCCCGCGGCGAGATCCCGAGCTCTTCGAGCGCCGCCGTGAACTCGGTGGTTAGCCCATGACTGGCGCGCGACAGCAGCCAGCACAGATCTGACGCCAGCGGCGCCCGGGCTTGCTCAGTTTCAACGGCTTCTGTGGCCATACGCACAATGATAGTTCGCTCAGCGGAAGATCTCGCAGCAGACGACTTTCGCCTTACTCGATCCCGAGCCGGTCGAGCATCCGCTCGTCGGCCCGCCAGTGCCGCCGGACGCGAACCTTCAAATCGAGGTGCACGCGCGCGCCGAGCTCTCGTTCGATCGCGCGCCGCGACGCCACTCCGATCGCCTTAACCATCTGGCCGCCGGCGCCGATCAGGATCCGCTTCTGCGACTCGGTCTCGGCCAGGATCACGGCATCGATCCGGATCAGGTGACCCTGGGCGCTCTGCGCATCCTCGATCGACTCGATCGCGACCTCGACCGAATGGGGCACCTCTTCGCGCGTCCGCGCCAGCACCTGCTCGCGCACGAGTTCGGCGAGGACCACTCCCTGCGACTGATCGGAGCGCTGGTCGGGCTCGAAGTAGAACGGCCCCGCGGGCAGGAGCGAGACCAGGTGATCGACAAGCGGACCGACGCCCGAGCCCTTGACCGCCGACACCGGGAAGACGTCCTGCGCGACGTCGAGGTCGGCCGCGGCCTGCAACGCCGCGGCGGTTGCGGCCCGGTCGGCGCTGTCGATCTTGTTGACCGCGATCACGACCGGGACCCGGACCGCCCCGAGCAGCCTCGCGATGAATCGGTCGCCGGGGCCCACGCCCTCCTGCGCGTTGATCACGAACAGGCAACCGTCGGCGTCCTCGAGCTCGTGCTCGACCCGCCGCTGCATCCGTTCGGTGAGCGCGTCCCGCGGACGCTGAACCCCGGGGAGATCGACGAGCACGAGCTGCCAGCCGGGACCGCTGGCGACGCCGCGGATTGCCCGGCGGGTCGTCTGCGGCTTGTCCGACACGATCGCGACCTTCGCGCCAACGACGGCGTTCGCGAGCGTCGACTTGCCGACGTTCGGACGCCCGGCGAGCGCGATGAACCCCGACCGCGTCGGCGCGCTCACTGCGCCCAGCGCAGTAGCTCGGCTTGGAGTGCGAGCATCTCGCCGTCGTCGGTCTCGTGATCCATGCCGGTCAGATGCAACGCGCCATGGATGACCGCTTCGCGGAGGTCCTCGGTGTGCTCGGGGCAGATCACGATGTCGCCGAGTTCGCGCGGCCCGGCGCTGCCGCCGTCCTCGTCGACGCCGAACGACAGCACGTCGGTCGGCGCGTCGATCTGGCGATGCTCCCGGTTGAGCTCACGGATCCGCTCGGCGTCCACGAACTCGATCGCGACGTGGCCGTCCTCGATGCCCGCCGATGAGATTGCGAGCGCGCACAGCCCCTTGAGCTCGCTCGGCGTGGGGCACCGGAGCTCGTCAGCGGTGGGAACGTCGACCGCGATCCCCTCGATCCCGATGACCTCGATCTCCAGCACCGGCGGCGCTCAACCCCTCGGGGTGGCGGCACGGGGGCGCAGCTCCGGCGCGGCGCGCTGCGAATGCTCGCTGTAGGCGGCGACGATCCGCCGGACGAGCTTGTGGCGGACGACGTCTTCTTCGCCGAAGCGGACGAACTCGATGCCCTCGACGTCCTTGAGGATGTCGGACACCACGACGAGGCCGGACTCCTGGTCGCGCGGCAGGTCGATTTGCGTGATGTCGCCGGTGACCACCATCTTCGAGTTGAAGCCCAGGCGAGTCAGGAACATCTTCATCTGCTCGCCACTCGTGTTCTGCGCCTCGTCGAGGATGATGAAGCTGTCATTGAGCGAACGGCCTCGCATGAACGCGAGCGGGGCCACCTCGATCACGCCACGGTCGAGGTGCTGGGAGACACGATCGGGTTCGAGCATGTCGTGGAGCGCGTCGAACAGCGGTCGCAGGTACGGGTCGACCTTGGCCATCAGGTCTCCGGGCAGGAACCCCAGGCGTTCGCCGGCCTCGACGGCGGGGCGGGTCAGGATGATCCGGTTGACCTCCCGGCGGCTCAGCGCGGCCGCCGCCAGCGCCACCGCCAGGAACGTCTTGCCGGTTCCGGCCGGGCCGATGCCGAACGTGACCGTGTTGTTCCGGATCGAGTCCACGTAGTGCTTCTGATTGACGGTCTTCGGCGACACCTTGGTGGCGCGGTGGCGCCAGACGACGTCCTCGAGGATCGCGCCGGGGGACTCGTGCGCGTCGAGCGCACGCGCCACCGCCTCGATCGTCCCGGGCGCGATCTCGTGTCCCTGGACGATCAGCGCCGACAGCTCCTGTACCACGGCCGCGGCGGCGTCGACGGCCTCGTCGTCGCCGTCGAGCGTGAGCACGTTGCCGCGCAGGAAGACGTCGCAATCCAGATGTCCCTCGAGCGCCCGCAGGACTGCGTCCTTGCTGCCAGCAAGCTCGGCGGCGATCGCGTTCTCGAGCTCGACCTGCTTACGCACCCAGGATGACCCGCCTATGCATTCAGGGCCTCGCGAACCCGCGCCGACGTGCGCTTGCCGTCAGCGCGCCCCGCTGCCTTGGCCATTACGGCCTTCATCACCTGCCCCATGTCCTTGGGGTCCTTGGCGCCGGTCTCCGCGATCGCCGCCTGGACGAGCGCGTCAAGCTCGGCGTCGTCGAGCTCCGCGGGCATGTAGCCCTCGATGATCCTGGCCTCGGCCTCCTCGCCGTCGGCGAGCTCGGGCCGGTCGGCGTCGCGGAACTGCTCGGCCGCTTCGAGCCGGCGCTTGCGCTCCCGGCGCAGCACGGCAAGCTCGTCGGTGTCGCCGTCCTTGTGCGCCTTCTGCAGTTCGGACAGCACCAGCCGCAGCGCCCCGACGCGTTGCTTCTCGCCGGCCTTCATTGCGGTGGTCATGTCGCTGCGGATCTGGTCGATGAAGCTCACACTTTCAGGATAGCCCGGGGGCATCCCGTTTCTCGCAGCGTATCCCGTCTGCGTGGAGCTCCAGGCAATCGACGTCGATCATCTCACCCCGTGCGGCGGCGCCCGCGGGCAGGTAGCAACGGGTGTAGTCGGCGGTGTAGCCCGAGCACTGGGTGTCGGCGACCTTGTCGACCAGGACCCGTTCGGAGCCGGCGAGCTTGGCGGCGCGGTGGTGGCGCGAACGGACCTCCGAGCGGCCGCGCAGCTCGCGCGAGCGGCGCTTCTTCTCCTCGGGCGAGACGCGGTCGCCGAGCGCCTCGGCCACCGTGCCCGGCCTCGGCGAATACGAGAACGTGTGGACCTTCGTGATGCCGGCGGCGTCGACCGCGTCCAGGGTCCGCCGGAACGCGTCCTCGGTCTCGGTCGGGAAGCCGACGATCACGTCGGTCGTGAGGTTGACGTGCGGCAGGGCGACCCGGAGCGCGCCGACGATCTCCAGGTACTCGCGGGCGGTGTAGTGCCGGCCCATCGCGCGCAGCACCTCGTCGTCGCCCGACTGCATCGGGACATGGAGGTGGGGACACACCTTCGGCTCGGTCGCGAGCGCCTCGAGCAGCGAGTCCTTGACGTGGATGACCTCGACGCTCGACAGCCTGACCCGTTCGACGCCGGGCACCTGCGCCACCGCCACCATCAGTTCGCCGAGCTCGAGGTCGCGTTCGGGGTCGCGGTAGTCGCCGACGCTGATGCCGGTCATGACCATCTCGGGCTGCCCCTGCTCGACCCGCCGCCGAGCCTCCTCGAGCACCGCCGATGCCGGGCGGGAGCGGGCATTGCCCCGGACCGTCGGGATGATGCAGTAGGCGCAGTGGCAGTCGCAACCGTCCTGGATCTTGATGAAGCCGCGCGTGCGCGCGGCCTGGCCGGGCGACTCGCGCGCGAGCACGTCGTGCTCGAGGTCGACGCAGTTGCCGAGCGTCTGCGCCATCTCGCCGGCGACCGCCTCGGCCGGCCCGACGAACGTCTTGACGCGGTCGTCGATGTCGCCGAACTGAGGCGCGTTGAGGTTGACCGCGCACCCCGACACGAGCACCTGACCGGCGGTCTTCAGCGACCGCCGTACCGACTGGCGCGACTTCGCCTCGGCCTCGCTGGTGATGCAGCACGTATTGATCACGTGCAGGTCCGCCTGGTCCTCGGGCGCCTCGACGTGGCCGGCGGCGAGCAGCGCCCGCCGCGCGAGCATCGCGTCGGCCTGGGAGACCTTGCAGCCGAGGAACTTGACGGCAAATGACGCCACGGTGGCCGCACGTTAGCGCGGCCACCGTGGGCGTCTATGCGTCAGTTGAGTCTCACGCCCACCGCCGGAGCGACCTCGTGCTCTTCGTGCGCGGCTTCATGCCGCGGTGTCCTCGAGCCGGCGCGCGGAGAGAGGAGAAAGGGCTCATGCGCAAATCCAGCCCGGGGCTTTGGCCGCGGGACCACCACGTCGAGGAGCAGGCCACCGAGTGTCACGCCGATAGCGAGCGGATTGGGCAACTGGCTTCACCTCCTTTTCCAAAAGGTCTTTCTTCCGAGATCGCAACGTCGCGATCAAGGATGCGCCAGCAGGGCGATGGCGGCATCGGCCCGGTGTCCAAGATCTGACTGCGGCTGGTTGTCCACGGTGGCGTCGGTGTGCATGACGCGCCACACCTAGCCGCGAACACGGTCACTGGCGTAGCAGGCTCCTATGGTGTGCATGGCACGCCAGAACCGATGGTTTGGCGAGGGCGCGGCGCGCTATGCACCCTCGCGGTGACGGCGCCGGCGCTAGCGGCGCCGGCGCTCGAGCAGCAACGCCGCCCACTCGCCGGACTCCCGACGCGCGGATTCCGACAGGCCCAATGCGCCGAACGCGCCGGCGACCTCATCCGCCTCGCCCACGAGCAGCCCGCTGGCGATGATCGTCTCTGGAATCGACGGCGCTCCCTCGAGCCGGTCAGCCCACGCCAGCAACAGCGGCCGCAGCAGATTCGCCGCCACCACGGGCGCGCACACCACCGGGTCGACGCGCAGGTCGTGCCGGCGCACCTCGATCGCCACGCCGTTCACGCGCGCGTTGTCGATCGTCGCCTCGACGCTCGCCGGGTCGTAGTCGAGCGCCAGGACCGGATCCCAGCCAAGCCGTGCGGCGGCGATAGCGAGCACGCCCGACCCGCACCCGAGATCGAGAAACGGACCGCGCGCGACTACCGAGAGCATCAACTCCAGGCACAGCCGCGTGGTCGCGTGCGCGCCGGTCCCGAACGCCTGCCCCGGATCGATCACGATCTCGATCGGAGTGCCGACCGCGTCCTCCCACGGCGGCCGCACCGCGAGCCGCCCGTCGAGCACGAGCGGCTTGTGGAACTCGCGCCACCGCCGATCCCAGTCGTCGGCGACCTCGGAGGTCCGGACCTCGACCAGCGCGTCGCCCGCGGCCGCGGTCAGATCGGGCAGCGCCGGCAGCTCGCCGGGCGCCCCGTACACCGCGTACTCGACGACCGAGCCGTCCCCGATCGAGACCTCCTCGACCCCGCTCGGCGCGAGCGACAGCAGTTCGGCCAGAACGATCTCGGCCTGCTCGCGCCGAACCCGAACCGCGAGACGGAGCAACGATCGTCCTCGCCGCCGGACGCCCGCCGAACGCCCGTTACCCGCCGAACGCCCGCTTGAGCTTCCCGAACAGCCCCTCGTCGCTGCGGAGGTTGTGGTCGGTCATCGAGTCGGCGAGCTGTTGGACGAGATCCCGCTGCTCCTTGCTCAAGTGCCGGGGCACGACGACGTTGACGATCACGCGCAGGTTGCCCGTGTGGCGGCCGCGCAACGACGGCATGCCGGCGCCGCGAACGATCAAGGTCTCGTGCGGTTGCGTCCCGGCCGGGATCTCGAGCTCGACTGGGCCGCGGTCGACGGTGTCGACCTGCACGGTCGTCCCGAGCGCCGCCAGCGGCGCGGCCACGTCGACCGCGGTCACGAGGTCGTCGCCGTCGCGGACGAACCGCGGATCCTCGCGGACGCGGATCAGCACGTACAGGTCGCCGGGCGGCCCGCCGCGGTCGCCGGCGTGGCCGCGGCCCGCAATCCGGATCCGCTGCCCGTCGGCGATGCCGGCGGGAACGTCGACCTTGACCTTCGGGCGCTCGACCTTGCGACCCCGGCCGCGACACACCTTGCACGGATCGCGCGCGACCTTCCCATCGCCGTGGCACACGTCGCAGACGGTCGTGCGCATCACCTGGCCGAACGGCGTTCGCGTCACCGCGCTGAGCTGCCCGCTGCCCTGGCAACGCGAGCAGGTCTCGATCGGCGTCCCCGGCTCGGCGCCGTTGCCGCGGCAGTGCTCGCACACCGCCACCGCCTCATAGCTGACCTCGACCTTGGCCCCGCTGGCCGCCTCGACGAGGTCGACCTCGGCCGTCACCGCGACGTCGCCGCCCTGCACCGGACCCGCGGCCCGGCCGCCACCCCCCATGCCGAACAGGTCGCCGAACGCGCCACCGCCGCCGAAGAACGCCTCGAAGATGTCCGACACCGAGCCGAACGTGTCGAAGTTCGGCGCGTAGCCGCCGCTGCGCAGGCCCTCGCGGCCGTAGCGGTCGTAGGTCGCACGGCGTTTGGAGTCCGACAGCACCTCGTAGGCCTCGGCGGCCTCCTTGAACTTCTCCTCGGCGTTCGGGTCGTGCCGGTTGACGTCCGGGTGAAGCTCGCGGGCGAGCTTGCGGAACGCGCTCTTGATCGTCCCTTCGTCGGCGTCACGAGTGACGCCGAGCACCTCGTAGTAGTCGCGCGTGCTGCTCATCGCTCGTCGTAGACCTCGGCGATGAAGCTCGACAGCTGCGAGGCCGCGTCCTTGACCGCCATGATCGCGTGGCTGTAGTCCATCCGCAGCGGCCCGATCACCGACACCGTCCCGAGCCGGCGCTGCGGCAAGCCATAGCCGGCGGCCACCAGCGCGAGCGAGCGAAGCCCGGGCACGCCGCTCTCGGCGCCGATCCGGACAAGCACGTCGCGCTCGTTCAGCGCCGACTGGAGCACCCCGAGCAGGGCGACGCGGCGCTCGAGCATGTCCATCAGCGAGTTCAGCTCGGAAACCTCGCCGAGCCGATCGACGCGCAGCAGGCGCGAGGTGCCCTCGACGTACACCGTGTCGTGCGAGCTGTCCTCTAGCTCGGTGAACACCGGCGCCAGCGCGTCGAGGAACTCCGACTCAGATCGTGACAGCGACGGGTCGTGGAGGCGCTTCTGCAGGATCCGGGCGCCGAGCCCGAGACCGACCATTCGCTCGTTCAGATAGCTCGCCGCCCAGTCGGCGAGACCCGGGTCCACGGGACGAGCGAACGTGAACAGCCGCTTGGTGACGCCGCCGGTCGAGGTGATCACCACGACCATCAGCACCTGCGGCTGGAGCAGCAGAACCTCGACGTGGCGGATCGTCGAGGTCTCGATCGGAGGAGCGGTGACAATCGCCAGCAGGTTCGTGACCTGCGACAGGGTCTCGGTCGTGACCCGCATCGCCTCGTCGAGCTCGCGGCGCACGAGCGACAGCGACAGCCGGGGCCGCAGGTCCTGCGCCGGCAACAGCCGGTCGACGAAGTACCGGTAGCCGGCCTCGGTCGGGATCCGGCCGGCGGACGTGTGCGGATGTGCGAGAAGCCCGAGCTCCTCGAGGCTCGCAAGCTCGTTGCGGATGGTCGACGGGCCCCACTGCACATCGACCGACAGCACCTTGGAGCCCACGGGGACGCCGCCTTCGAGGTATTCCTCGACGACCTTGCGCAGCACGAGCTCCTGCCGGGAAGTCAGCATCAGCCTGATTGTAGGTCGACCCCTCGCGGTCCCCGACGGTTCACCGAGCGCCCGACCACGCCGGCGGATCTCATCTCAGTCGACTGAGATCTCCCCAACCGCGTTCCGGATGATCCGATGGCCCGACTGCTCGGCCTGGGAGTCGACGACCGCGACCCCGTCCTGCACCGAGCGGACCGTCCCGGAGACGACGATCTCCTCGCCCATCTGCCCCATCCCGCGGAACTGCACCGACAGCCGCTTGAGCCGGTCCGGGCCACCGCCGGCGTCGGTGTGGGCACGGGCCACCTGCGCCATCGTCCACAGCCCATGGAGGATGCGGCCGGGCAGGCCCACCGACTTGGCGAACTCCTCGTCGATGTGGATCGGGTTGAAGTCCCCGGAAGCACCCGCGTATCGGATCGTCACGAACGGATCCGGCGTGACGCGCAGTTCGAGCGGGTCCCCCTGGTTCAGGCTCACCACCCGGCCCCCCTCACGACCCAGCCCCCCTCACGATCTGCCGCCAGACACCCGTGCACACGGTCTCCCCGCGCGTGTTCCGCGACTCGCTCAAGAGCTCGTAGAACCCCATCCCCTGCCGCTCCTCGATGCTCTTGACCGTGATCGTCGTCTCGATCTCGTCGCCGGCGACGACGACCGGTCCCCACTCGAACTCCTGGCCCGCGTGGAGCATGTTCGGGAAGTCGATCCCGATCTCGGGATCGAACAGCGCGGGCCACAGCGCGCGGCCGGCGTACACGACCACGAACATCGGCGGCGCCACGACGTCGGCGTACCCCGCCGCCCGGGCGGCCTCGACATCGAGGTACAGCGGGTTGGTCTCCCCCACGGCCGACGCATACTCGCGGATCTTCTCGCGGCCGACCGCGTAGGTCGTCGCGGGGTACGTCTTCCCGATCGCCTCGGTTTTCACGGGCACGGCCGCGGAGCCTAGATGATCACCGGGACCGCGCCACCGTCGACCGACCACGCCGCGCCGGCGACGTTAGACGCGAGCTCCGAGCACAGGAACACGATCACGGCCGCGATCTCCTCGTCGGTGCCCAGCCGCCCGACCGGCTGGCGGGCGGCCACCGACTCGAGCACCTCCTCGCGCGTGACGCCGCGCGCGCGGGCGTTCTGGTCGGCGAGCCCACCGTCCGAGAGCCACAGGTCCCCGGCGATCGGCCCCGGCGACACCGAGTTCACAAGCACCCCCCGCCCGGCGTAGATGTCAGCGAACGCTCGAGACAGCGACAGTTCCGCGGCCTTGGTCACCGAGTACGCCATGTTGGTCGAAGACGGGCGCTTGCCCGACGACGAGCACACGTTGACGATCCGGCCCCAGCCGCGCTCGGCCATCGGCGGCGCCACCGCGCGCATCAGCCGCATTGGCGCCATCACGTGCAGCTCCCACTGCGCCTGCCACTCCTCGTCGCTCAACTCCTCGTGCGGGCGCACCGCGCTCGTGCCGGCACTGTTGACGAGCGCGTCGACCCGGCCAAAGCGATCCAGGCACGCCTGCACGGCGCGCTCGCCGGCATCGCGGGCAGTCACGTCGAGCGCGAGCGGTTCCCCACGGCCGCCGGCCGCCTCGCACGCGCGCGCCACCTCGGCCAACACCTCCGAACGGCGTCCGAGCAACAGCACCGACGCGCCCTCGCCCGCGAGCGACACCGATACCGCCCTGCCGATCCCGCCCGACGCACCCGTGACCATGCAGGCACGATCGCGCAGGCCGAGGTCCATACTTGGTGATTGTTCCATGGCGACCAGTAGCGAGAACGGCGATGCCGGCGCCGCGATCATCCGCACCGAGGGCCTGACGAAGGTCTATCCGGGCACCGATTTCAAGGCCGTCGACGGGCTCGACCTCAGCATCGAGGCGGGCGAGATCTTCGGGCTACTCGGTCCCAACGGCGCCGGCAAGACCACGACCGCCGGGATGCTGACCACGCGCGTCGTACCGACCGCCGGGAACGCTCACGTCGGCACTGTCGACGTGATCGCGCACCCCGCGCTGGCCAAGCAGCTGATCGGCATCGTCTCCCAGCAGAACACGCTCGACCGGCAGCTGACCGTGTGGGAGAACCTGTACTTCCACGGCCGCCTGTTCGGGATCCCGGCGCCCGAGTCGCGCCAGATCTCCGACCGGCTGCTCGAGCAGTTCCAGCTCAGCCGCTGGGCCAAGGCGTCGGTGTACGCGCTGTCTGGCGGGATGGCGCAGCGGCTGATGGTCGCCCGCGCGATCTTCCACCGGCCCGCGGTGCTGTTCCTCGACGAGCCGACGGCAGGACTCGACCCCCAGAGCCGGCTCGCCCTGTGGGAGATCCTCGGCGAGCTCAACGGCGAGGGCCAGACGATCATGCTGCTGACCCACTACATGGAGGAAGCCGACCGTCTCTGCCAGCGGGTCGCGATCATGGACCACGGCAAGATCCTCGCGCTCGACACCCCGGCGGGGCTCAAGCAGTCCGTCGGCGCCGACACGATCGTGACCGTCAAGGCGACGGGCGACGGCGACGCGCTGGCCGCGGCGCTCGAGCGCGACGTCGAAGGGGTCACGCGGACGCGGGTGATCGACGGCGGCGTCGAGCTCCACGTCAAGGGGTCAGAGCGGATCATCCCGCGGGTGGTGTCCGCCGCCGAGCGGGGTGGGTTCGAGCTCGTCGACCTGTCGGTCGCGGAGCCGACGCTCGAGACCGTGTTCATCAACCTGACCGGAAAGGACCTCCGCGAATGACCACCACGAGCCCGCGGGCCACGCAATCGCCGGCCACCGGGCCCGCGCCGGCGATCTCGCTCACGCCGACCCGCTCGACCTTCGCCGCGAGCCGCGCGGCGCTGTGGGCGCTGGTCCTACGCGACCTGGTCGTGCTCCGCAAGCACCTCGGCGAGTTCATCTTGCGCACGCTGATCCAGCCGTTCCTGCTGGTATTCGTGTTCCTGTACGTGTTCCCGACGATCGGCCAGGGCATCGGCGGTGGACGAGGCCCCGTCGCCGAATCGGCGTTCGCGACCGTGCTGGTCGCCGGCGTGGTCGGGATCTCGATCATGTTCCAGGGGATCCAGGCGGTGGCGTTGCCGATGTCGACCGAGTTCGGCTACACCCGCGAGATCGAGGACCGGGTCCAGGCGCCGTGCCCGATCTCGCTGGTGGCGATGGCGAAGGTGCTCTCGGGCTCGGTCCAGGGGCTGCTGGCCGCGCTGATCGTGTTCCCGATCGCGGCGATCGTCCACGCCGGCGGAGTGAACGCGCACCTCCAGGTCCACTGGTGGGTGGTGATCACGCTGATCCCGCTCGCGTGCCTGGCCATGACCTCGCTCGGCCTCGTCCTCGGCACGAGCTTCGAGCCGCGCAACATCGGGCTGATGTGGGGGTTCGTGGTGCTGCCGCTGACGTTCCTGGGCGGCACCTACTACCAATGGACGAAGCTCGCCCCGGTCCAGGTCGCGGGCATCCACTGGCTTCAGATCCTCGTGCTCATCAACCCGTTGATCTACGTGACCGAGGGGATGCGCGCCGGGCTGACCCCGTTCTCGCATCTGCACCTGTTCATCATCTATCCGGTGCTGATCGGCTTCAGCGCATTCTTCTTGTGGCTCGGGCTGCGGAACTTCCGCCGCCGCGTGCTCGTCTGACCCTGGGCGCCCCGGAACCCGCTATTCCCCGGGGATCTCGGCACCCACAGGCGCCCCGCGGCGCTCGTACTCCTCGTAGAGCTCGCGCCAGTCGCCGGTGGCGCCGGTGACCGCCGGGCCGTCCTCCCCGCCAACGAACAGATCGAGGCGATCGAGGCAGACGTGCCAGCCGGCCGCGTCGCGAGCGGCCTTGTCGCGCGCGGCGAGCGCCACCGTGAGGCGCAACGCGCACCCGGTGTCGCCGTCGACCGGGTCGAGCTCGAACCGCAGGTGATCCTCGTGGGAGGGCGGGCCCCAAGTGAACCCGAACACCCGCGGGGGATCGAAGTCAGTGACGCGCCCGGTCATGGTCGAGGGGGCATCGAGCGGCATGTCCTCGAACTCGAACCTCAGCTCCGCGCCTGCGCCCAGCTCGTCGACCACCACCTTCGACGGGAACCAGTGCCGGAGCTCGCCCGGTTCGGTGATCGCCCGCCACACGCGCTCGACAGGGTGGGACATGCGCCGCTCGAAGCTGAGCGTCGGCTGGTCTTCGATCGTGGCGTAGCTGCCGTACATGGTTCAGTCCTCCTCGTTCGAGTTCGCGGTGCCGTCGAGGTGCCGCTCGAGGGCGTCCAGGCTCGACTCCCACACCTGCCGGTAGGGCTCGAGCCAGGAGTCGAGCTCGGCCAGCGGGCGGACGTCGAGCGCGTAGATCCGCTGCTGGCCCTCGGTCGTGGAGATCACGAGACCCGCGTTCCGCAGCACGCGCAGGTGCTTGGACGTCCCGGGCTGAGTCAGGCCGGTGTGCCTCACGAGCTCCCCGACCGGGCGAGGCGACTCACGCAGTAACTCGAGCATCGCGCGACGATGGGGATCGGCGAGGGCGGACCAGGCGGACGGCATAGCCGCATATAACCATATGGACATATGCCTGTCAAGGCATGAACAGCCTCACATGAGCGTTCCCGAAGACATTCCTTGTGACGGGGTGCCGGGCACGGTAGCCTCGTGAGCGACACACGGGGACACTCAGGCGGCAACGAGGAGCAACAGAAGATGGCTAGGCGAGCGACCCTGAGGGCATCGGACGCGGATCGCGAACAGGTCGCCGAGCGGTTGCGTCATGCAGCCGGCGAGGGCCGGATCGTCGCCGAGGAGCTGGAGGAGCGGCTCGAGGCCGTGTTCTCCGCCCGCACGTACGGGGAGCTCGACGCTGTCGTTGCCGATCTGCCGGGCACGCCCGTCCGCAGACGCGAGCGGTCGCGCGTGCTCGCGCTCCCGCGGCCGGCGCTGATCGTCGCAATCGTGTTCCTCCTGCCGGTGGTCGTCTCGATGCTGATCGCGGCGATGGTCGTGATCACGACGCTGTTCACCGCATGGGCCGTCGTGCTCGCGGTGGGCTGGTGGGTGTTCGGCCAGCACCGCCGGTACGGCCCCGATCGCCGACGCTCGCTGCATCCGTACGGCCGCTGGCCCGCCGGACGTCCCGCCGGCCCACGGCCGCGGCCCCGGCCCTGGGTCTAAGCACTGAGCCGCGATCCGTACACGGTTCTCGGCGTCAAGCCCGGCGTCTCCGACGAGGAGATTCGCGCCAGCTACCGGCGGCTCGTCCAGCTTCATCACCCCGACCACAACGGCGGCTCGACCGAGTCCGCGCGGCGGTTCGAGGAGGTCCAGGAGGCGTACGGGAGCATCATGCGCCAGCGCCGGCGGAGTCCGGTCCCGCCCTCCTCCGGGCCGCCGCCGCCGAGCAGTCCCGACGTCGAGGAGCGGATCGCGAACCTCGAGCGCGAGCTGCGCGAGAAGGCGCGAGCAGCTCGGGAGCAGGCCCAGCGCGCGGCCCGCGCGGCGGCCGCGGCGGCCACCTCCAAGAAGCCTGACCGGCCCTCCGACGAGGAGCTCGGCTATATCAAGACCGACGACAGCCTCGGCAAGATCGTCGCCGACGGCCTCGACGAGTTCGCCGAGTGGATCGACCGGCGGCGCCGGCCGCCGGAGAAGCCCTAGCTCTTCTCGCCGAGCTCGAGCACGGACAGGAATGCCTCCTGGGGCACCTCGATCCGGCCGACCTGCTTCATCCGCTGCTTGCCGCGCTTCTGTTGCTCGAGCAGCTTGCGCTTGCGCGTGATGTCGCCGCCGTAGCACTTCGCGATCACGTCCTTGCGGTATGCCTTGATCGTCTCCCGGGCGACGATCCGCGAGCCGATCGCGGCCTGGATCGGGACGTCGTACTGCTGGCGCGGGATCGTCTTGCGCAGCCGCTCGGCCAGCGTCCGGCCGGCCTCGTAGGCCTTGCTCTTGTGCACGAGCATCGACAGCGCGTCGATCGGGTCGCCGGCGAGCAGGATGTCGAGCTTGACCAGGTCGGACTCGCGAAGCCCGATCAGCTCGTAATCGAGCGAGGCGTAGCCGCGCGTGCGCGACTTGAGCTGGTCGAAGAAGTCGAGCACGATCTCGGCCAGCGGCAGGTCGTAGGTGAGCTGCACGCGCTCCGAGGACAGGTAGTGCAGGCCGGCGTGGTCGCCGCGCCGCTCCTGGCACAGCTCCATGATCTGCCCGATGTACTCCTTCGGCGTCAGGATCGAGGCGCGGATGTAGGGCTCGCGGACGACCGCGACCCGCGTCGGATCGGGGAAGTCGTTGGGGCTGTGGACGGGGATCGTTTCGCCGTCGGTGAGCGTGACCTCGTACTCGACGCTCGGCATCGTCGCCAGCAGCTCGAGGTCGTACTCGCGCTCGAGCCGCTCGCGGACGATGTCCATATGCAGCAGCCCGAGAAACCCGCACCGGAAGCCGAACCCGAGCGCGTCGCTCGTCTCTGGCTCCCAGCTCAGCGCGGCGTCGTTGAGGCTCAGCTTCTCGAGCGCGTCGCGGAGGTCGGCGTAGTCGTCGGACTCGATCGGGAACAGGCCGCAGAACACCATCGGCTTGACCTCGCGGTAGCCCGGCAGCGGCTCGGTGGCCGAGCTGCGCTTGGTCGTGAGCGTGTCGCCCACGCGGAGCTTGGTCACGTCCTTGATCCCCGTGATCAGGAACCCGACCTCGCCGGCATGGAGCGCCTTCGGCCGAGGTCATCTCCGGCGTGAAGAAGCCGATGTCGTCGATCTCGGCCTCGGTGCCGGCCTGCATCGCGCGGATCGCCTCGCCCTTGGTGAACGTCCCGTCGACGACCCGGATGTAGGCGATCACGCCGCGGTACTGGTCGAACTCGGAGTCGAAGATCAGCGCCCGCGGCGCGCGCGTCGGGGTCGCCGCTCGGCGGCGGCACGCGCGCGATCAGCTCGTCGAGCACGTCAGTGATGCCCTCGCCGGTCTTGGCGCTGATCCGCCGGACAGAGTCGGCCGGCTCGCCCAGCAGCTCCGCAACCTCCTCGGCGACCCGCTCGGGCTCGGCGCCGGGCAGGTCGACCTTGTTCAGGCACGGGATCAGCTCGAGTCCCGAGTCGATCGCCAGGTACGTGTTGGCGACCGTCTGCGCCTCGACGCCCTGGCTCGCGTCGACGACGAGCAGCGCGCCCTCGCACGCGGCCAGCGACCGCGACACCTCGTAGGTGAAGTCGACGTGGCCGGGCGTGTCGATCAGGTGAAGCTGATACGCCTGACCGTCGCCGGCCTCGTAGAACACCCGCACGGCCTGGGCCTTGATCGTGATCCCGCGCTCGCGCTCGAGCTCCATCGAGTCGAGCAGCTGCGCGCGCATCGCCCGCGGGTCGACGGTGTGGGTCAGCTCGAGGATGCGGTCGGCCAGCGTCGACTTGCCGTGGTCGATGTGGGCGATGATCGAGAAGTTCCGGATGTGGGCCTGGTCAGCCATCTGCTCTAGAGGGTATTCCGGGGGCGGCTCGAGAAAGCGAACCTAGGGTGCGTTTTCTCGAGCCGGCCTCGGTCAGACGAACCGCTCGAACACCTTCGGGAGCAGCCCGAGCTCGTTCAGCGCTCCCCGGCCGGCCACGCCGATCCCGAGCAGGCCGCCGAAGATCGCCACCGCGTCGATCGACTTGCGGCCCTGCTTGTTCCAGTAATCGTCGTGGAGGTCGAGCCACAGCGCGAACTCGTCGAGCGTCAGCGCTGCCGCGATCCCGTAGGTGGCTGCGCTGGCCCGCGACGGCCACCGCCGGCACTGGCCCACCCCGACGCCGAGCTGGTAGGTCCACAGGTACCCGATCCCCAGCAACCCGATGATCCCGAACGTCGAGTGGTGGATGTGGCGCCCGCCTTCGGAGACGTTGTGGAACGGCCCGACGCCGGCCTTGATCGCGTGCGTGATCCCGCGCGCGGTCGCGAACGCGGTCGTGAACCCGACCGCGCTCAGGAACGCGCGCTCGCGGCGGGGATCGGAGAAGTGGCGCTGGTACAGCCCCATGCGCTCCACAGGCTACCCCGGGCGCAGCCGCGTCATGATCAGCCCCTGGATCTGCCTCGCTTCGGGCACGCGCATCGTCAGCATGAGCTTCGCGTAGAGCACGCACGCGATCGCGGACGCGATCCCGACCGAGAAGATCTCCGCCGGCACGGATTCGCCGAGCAGGTGGTTGAGGGCGACCCAGATGCCTCGGGCGATCGCGGCCATGATTACGGTTCCCACCAGGATCCGGGCGGTGATCATCAGCGTCTGCCCGCCTTCCAGATAGCCGTTGAACCCGATCCGCAGCCGGTAAAGCTGGAGCACGGTCATCACGATGTTGGCGGCCGCGGTCCCGATCACCAGTCCCGCGATGCCCAACGGCTTGTAAAGCGCGACGCTGACGATCACGTCGACGACCATGTTCAGCGCCGCCAGTTTGGTCGGGATCCACGGCCGCTTGAGCGCGAAGAACGTCCGGCTCAGCAGCAGGTTCACGCCGGCGAACGGAAGGCTGAACGAGAACCAGAACAGCGCCGTCGAGACGAGGTCGGTCGAGCCGGAGTGGAACGTGCCGTGCTGGTAGACCAACCGTGTGATCGGGGTCGCCAACACGACCAGCAGCGCCGAGGACGGGATCAGCAGCAGGTTGATCTGGCGCATGCCGTTGCCGACCGTGCGGCGCATTCCGTTCGCGTCGCGGCCCGCTGCCATGCGGCTGAGCGTCGGGAACAGCACGGTCGCGACCGCGACGCTGAAGATGCCCTGCGGCAGCATGTAGATCCGGAACGCGTCGTTGATCGCGGCCGGCGCGGCGCTCGAGACGAGCGATCCGAAGCCGGCGTTCAGGAAGATGTCGAGGTTGACGATCCCGATGCTGATCGTTACCGGGATGAACAGGATCAGCACCTGTTTCACGCGCGGGTCGCGCCAGTCGCAGACGAACGACACCTTGAACTCGATCCTCCGCAGCGCGACGAACACCATCAGGAACTGCACGACGGTCGCCACCAGCCATGCGATCGCGTACGCGTAGACCTTGTTGTCGCCGTGGAAGCGGGAATGGAGCGCAATCAGCCCGGCCAGGATCACGAGGTTCCAGACCGCCGGCGCAATCGCCGGGATCGTGAACTCGTCGTAGGACTGGAGGATCCCGACGAGCAGTCCGGTGAGGCTGAGCAGCAGCACGACCGGGAACAGCACGCGTGAGAGCCCCGCAGTCAGCGCGTTCGGAATGTGACTCCCGGTGAACGCCGGCACGACCAGACCCGCGACCAGCGTCCACACCACGGTGAGCGCGCCGAGCGCGATCAGGATCACCCAGAACAGCGTCGAGGCCACGCGGAACGCCTCGCGTTTTCGGCCCTTGCTAAGCAGCTCGGTGAAGACCGGCACGAACGCGGCCGACAGCGCGGCCTGCGAGAACAGGTTGCTGAACAGGTTCGGGACCTGCGAGGCGAGCGTGAACGCGGACGCCGCGGCCGATGTCGCGAAGTACGCGGCCTGGACTACCTCGCGCCCGAGCCCGGCGATTCGGGAGAGCGCGGTGGCGAACGCGAAGATCGCCGTGTTGACGGCCATCCGCCGGCGCGGCGGAGACGTTGCGCCGGGTCCCTGGGGCGGTGCGCCCGGCCCGTCGGGAGGTGTCGGCGGGACGCCGTTGCCCGACGCCCCTGGTTTAGTGTCGATCTGGGCCAGGGCTGGCTATAGTAGGGCGCGCCGCGGCGAGGAGCCGCGGCTTCCTCCTGCTTATGGCGAACATCAAGTCACAGAAGAAGCGGATCGTGCGCGCCGAACGCGAGCGACTCGAGAACCGCCGCTACACCTCCAAGATCAAGACCTACTTCCGTCGCCTCGAGACGGCGGTGGCGGCCGGCGACGGAGGTCAGGCGGACACCGAGCATCGCGAGCTCGTCCAGGCGATCGACAAGGCCGTCAAGCGCGGCGCACTGCACCGCAATGCCGGCGCGCGCAAGAAGTCGCGCGCGGCCCGCGTGCGGCGCGGCTGATCCACGTTCGCCTCGCTCGCGGGCGGCGTGGTTGATCCATGCCACCTCGGGCGCGGCGCGGTTGATCCACGCCACGTTTGCCGCGCTCGGGGCCCTGCCCGTCGCCCGACGGGCGCCGTGTCGCTGCAACGCCGGTTGCGAGTGCGCGCTCAAATCGCGGATCCGGGTAACTTGTGGGTCTCCATGGCAGAGGCTGTCGAGCCGGCAACTACCGGAACGAACGGCGTCGCCTTCGAGCTCGATCGCTTCGAGATGGCAGGTGGAGATCGGTTCGAGGTGAACGGCCGTTGGTTCGGCATACGCGGGCGGCGATTCATGCGCCCAAGCCTGACGCTGGTCGCCGACGAGGAGCAGCGGCGCCTGCTCGCCACCCTCGAGCACAAGCCGTGGGCCGCCGAGGACGGCGAGCCGTGGGAGGCCACGTTCCCTTACGAGGATGACGAAGCCGGCTGGGTCGAGGCCGAGCTGAACGTCGCCCCCGACATCACGATCACGCTTCAGCTCCCGGGCGCCAATCGCTCGCGACGGCGCCGGCCGGCACCGTCGTCGAGCGCGGCCACCGCCCGCCGCGGTGAACCCTCTGAGACGCCGGGCGCCGCCACCGCCCGCCGCGGTGAACCCGCGGAAGCGCCCGCCCCGTCTCCCCCGCGGCGGCCCCGCGCGCCCTCGGCCGAATTGGTCAAGGCGCGCCGCGAGATTCATCGCGTGCAGCGCGAGCTCGAGCGCCGCGAAGCCGAGATCGCCGAGCTCACCGCCGAGCTCGGGCGCCGCGGCGCGAAGCTCGACGAGGTGTCAGGCGCACGAGACGCCGCCCGCGAGGCGCGCGAGCAGGCCGCCGATGAACAGGAGCGGCTGGTGCGGGCGCGCGGAGAGGCACTAAAGCAGCGCGACGAGGCGCTCGCCGAACGAGACGCCTCCTCGAAGTCCCTCGAAGACGCCATGCGGCTGCGCGACGCCGCTCTCGCCGCCCGCGACGAGGCGCTAGCCGAGCGGCGTGCCGCGCTCGACGACCGCGACGCGGTCGCGGCGAAGCTCGACTCGGCGATGGGTGCGCGTAACGCCGCGCTCTCCGAGCGCGACCAGGCGCTCGCGGCGCGCGATCAGATCGCGGCGGATCGGGACGCGCTTCTGAATGACCGCGACGACGCGCTTCGCGGCCGCGACAGCGCCGTCGCCGCCGGCGAACGCACCGCGGCCGAGCGCGAGGCGCTGTCGGGCACGATCGAGCAGCTGCGGGTCGAACAGGACGAGGCGATCGCGTCGCGAGGCGCCGCGATGGTCATGCGCAACGCGGCGAACACCCCGCCCGCCTACCGGCGAGAGTCCAACCGCATCCTGCATTTCCTGCCGGCGCTCGTGCTGATCCTGATCGCGATCGTCGTCGCGGTCGCGCTGCACATCGTCTAGGACTCGGGCCCGCTACCCGGCGACGCGCTGGATCGCGAGCAGCGCGGCCGTGTCCTCGCCGGCGCCGCCGGTCCCGCCGCCGCGGGAGGCCAACTCGAGCTCGGCGAGCTCCTCGATCATCCGCTCGAGCCGCTCGGCGCCGGTACGGGTCGCGTCGGCGATCAGCCGGTCGGCGGCTCGCGAGGGCATCCGCAGCCGGCGCTTGACCTGCGCGGCGGGCTCGCCGGCCTCGACCGCGACCGCCACCTCGTGCGCGCTCCTCACGCGCTGCGTCATCCAGTACAGGAGGCCGGGGAGCCGCTCTCCTTGGCTGCGCAGCGTCAGGTACAGGCCCGTGGCGGCGGCCGGGTCTCCGCTCAGGAGCGCGTCGGCCAACGACCACGCCTTGTGCTCGGCCGATGGCGCGCTCAGCTCGTCCACGGTGGCGCCGTCCAGGCGCGCGCCCTGGCCCGCATACAGCGCCAGCTTCTCGAGCTCGCGCAGGAGCCGCTGCTGCCGGTCGCCGACATGGGCGATCAGCGCGCGCGCGGTGTCGGGCTCGAGCTGAAGCCCGAGCTCGCGCGCGTGCGCGATCACCCACTTGGGCAGCTCCCACGGCTTGACGCTGTCCTCGGCGCTGACGTCGCCGCCGGCCTTCTTCACCGCGTCGTGCAGGCGCTTGGGCGCCTTGGCACGGCTGTCCTCGCGCGCGAAGAACGCCACGGTGGTGTCGTCGGGTATCTGCTTCAGCGTGGCCTCGACGGGGTCGAACTGCTTGTCGGTCCACCGCTCGACGCCGTCGACGATGATGAACCGGCGCCCGATCGCGAATGTCATCGCATTCAGGGCGTTCGCCACGGCGTCCGGGGTGGCCGCATCACCCTCGAACACCTCGATGCCGTGCGCGCCGCTCTCGGATTCGGCCAGCTCGCGCAACCGCCGGCGCCGCTCGGCGATCCGGCCGTGGTCGTCGCCGTGGATCAAGTATGCGGGCTTGAACGCAGGCACCCCGGAGCTAACGCACCACGACGTTGACCAGCTTGTCCGGGACGACGATCACCTTCGCGATCTCGTGCCCGTCCAGGTGAGCCTTGATGCCGCGCGACTCGAGGCACAGCCGCTCGAGCTCGTCCTTCGGCGCGCCCGAAGGCGCATCGACCCGATCGCGGACCTTGCCGTTGACCTGGCACACGAGCTGGAACGTGTCCGCCTGGAGCATGTCGGGATCGGCGTCAGGCCACGGCTCCTCCCACACGCGCCGGCCGGTCAGCATCTCGTACGCCTCCGCCGCGAGGTGCGGGGCGAACGGGAACAGCAGCGAGGCCGCGGTCGCGGTCGCGAACCGCCGGGCCTGCGGGTCGGCCTCGGGGTAGCGGTAGACCTCGTTGAGCAGCTCGATGATCGCCGACAGCGCGGTGTTGAACGCCCACCGGTCGGCGGTGTCGCGCGTGACCTTGTCGATCGCCCAGTTGGCCTTGCGGACGATCGTCAGCGCGTCCCCCTCGGGATCGGCGGGCTCCTCAGCGTCCGATCCGGCGCCTGCTTCCGCGCCGGCGGCCGGATCCGAGAGCTCGTCGGCCAGGCGCCACAGCCGTGACAGCAGCCGTCGATACACGCCGTCGATGCCGGTGTCCGACCACGCGGCGTCCTGGTCGGCGGGACCGATGATCAGCACGTAGCAGCGGGCGGCGTCCGCTCCGTACCGCTCGATGATCTCGCTCGGAGCGATCACGTTGCCCTTCGAGCTCGACATCTTGTTGCCGTCGGGGCCGAGGATCATCCCCTGGGTGAACAGCGCATTGAACGGCTCCTGCACGTCGAGCAGGTGCATGTCGGCGAGCGCCTTGACGAAGAAGCGCGAGTACATCAGGTGCAGGATCGCGTGCTCGACGCCGCCGATGTACTGGTCGACCGGCATCCAGCTGCGCAGCACGCTGCGGTCCCAGGCGGCCTCGTCGTTGCGGGCGTCGCAGTAGCGCAGGTAGTACCAGCTCGAGTCCACGAACGTGTCCATCGTGTCGGTCTCGCGGCGTCCGTGGCCGCCGCAATCCGGGCATCGCGTGTTGACCCAGTCCTCGGCCGCGGCCAGCGGTGATCGTCCCTTCGGTTGGTAATCCTCGATGTCGGGCAGCTCGACCGGAAGCTCGTCCTCGGGCACCGGGACCATCCCGCACCGCTCGCAGTAGACGATCGGGATCGGGCAGCCCCAGTAGCGCTGGCGCGAGACGAGCCAGTCGCGGAGCTTGTAGCTGACCGAGAAGTGGCCCTTCCCCTCCCGGTCGAGCCACTCGACGATCGCCTGCTGGCCGGCGACCGAGTTCATGCCCGAGAACTGGCCCGAGTTGATCAGCTGCTCGTTCTCGGTGTGGGACACGAACGCCTGGCCGTCTGGCATTCCCGCATCGGGGTCGCCGTCCGCGGCGGCCACCACCTGGCGGATCGGGAGGTCGAACGCCTTCGCGAAGTCGTAGTCGCGCTGGTCGTGCGCCGGCACCGCCATGATCGCGCCGGTCCCGTACTCCATCAGGACGTAGTCGGACACGAACATCGGGATCTGCTCGCCGGTGACCGGGTTCGTGACCGTACGACCCAGAGCCACGCCCGTCTTCGGCTTCTCGACGTCGCCGCGCAGCTCGGCCGACTCGGTGATCGCCTGGTTGACGTAGTCGTGGACCTCGCGCTCGCGCTCGGTGCCCTCGGCCAGCCTGAACACGTCGGGGTGCTCGGGCGCCATCACGAAGAACGTCGCGCCGAACAGCGTGTCTGGGCGGGTGGTGAACACCGGGTAGTCGATCCCGAGCTCGTCGCACCGGAACACGACCTCGGCGCCCTCGCTCCGCCCGATCCAGTTGCGCTGCATCGCCTTCACGTGCTCGGGCCACTTGATCGTGTCGAGGTCGTCGAGCAGCCGGTCGGCGTAGTCGGTGATGCGGAAGAACCACTGCTCGAGCTGGCGTACCTCAACCAGCGCGCCGCACCGCTCGCAGTGGCCGTCGATCACCTGCTCGTTGGCCAGCACCGTCTGGTCGTTCGGGCACCACTTCACGGCCGCCGTCTTGCGGTAGGCCAGGTCGCGCTCGAACAGCTTCCGGAAGATCCACTGCGTCCAGCGGTAGTACGACGGCTGATGGGTGCCGAACTCGCGGCTCCAGTCGATCGAGATCCCCCACCGGTGGAACCAGTGGCGGTACGCCGCGATCGACCGGTCGGTCGCCACGCGAGGATGCACCCCGGTCTTGATCGCGTTGTTCTCGGCCGGCAAGCCAAACGAGTCGTAGCCCATCGGGTGCAGCACGCGCCGGCCGATCCGGCGGTGGAAGTGCGCGATCGCGTCGCCGAGCGCGTAGTTCTTCAGGTGCCCGATGTGCGGCTCGCCGCTCGGGTAGGGCAGCATCTCGAGCACGTAGGACTTCTCGCGCCCGTCGCCGGCTCCGTGACCGTCGTGCGACGGATCGTTCGAGACCTCCCACGTGCGCTCGCGGGCCCACAGCTCCTGCCACTTGGGCTCGATCTGCTTGGGGTCATAGCGTCGTTCGGACACAGCTATTAGGAGGTTACTTGCGACCGCGGGATCCGGATTTCCACGCGGGCCGCTCGCGTGAGTCAGGCGATTCACGCCGCCGCTCTACCATCCGGGCGTGGCTGAGAACGCCCGATCCGGCTCGAGTGGGCGTCCGGGCGCCAGCGCGGCCCTTGCGGCCGAGCGCGTCGCCTCGATCGTCGCCGCCGCCGAGGAGACGGCCGAGCGCATGCGGCTCGAGACCGAGGAGCGCGTCCGCGACCGGATCGCCGAGGCCCAGCGCGCGGCCGACAACCGGGTCAACGCCGCCGAGGAGGAGGCGTCTGAGGTTCTGCGCTTGGCGCAGGCCGAGGCGGCACGGCTGCGGTCGGAGGGGAAGGCGGAGGCAGAGGCGGCCAAGACGGCCGCTACCAACGAGGCGCTGGGGATCGTCGCCCGGGCCGAGGAGAGCGCGTCACAGATCGAGGGTGAGGCACGCGAGGCTGCGGCTGCGATGCGCGCCGAGTCCGAGGAACGCGCCCGGGGCGTGCTCGAGGACGCCCGCGCCACCGCGGACGGCGTGCGCTCCGAAGGGCTCGAGCTCGTCTCGAACCTCCGCGAGATGGGCAACTCGCTGCGGGCCAACGCCGAGCGTCTGCTCGGCGACGTGCAGCGGGTCCATTCCCAGCTCACGGCTCAGATCGCGCGGGTCGAGCGAAGCACCGGAGTCGGGTCCGGGTCTTCGTCGGGGTCGGCATCCTCCTCGCGGCGCGGTCGGGCCGGCGAGCTGCCGGTGGACGGCGATTCGCGTGCCGGCGACGACGGGCTCGACGTCCCGGAGTTCATCCCGCCGAGTTGAGGGCACGGGTTCAGCGGGTCGGCGAAGCGAAGCCAACGCAACGGCACCACCCCGTGTTTCTCCTGCATTCGGCGACTTTTCCGTCCGAACCATGTGGGAACATATGTTCGTATGGAGAGCCCGAACGTCAAAGGAGCGGTAGCAGAACAGGCGATCGTGCTTGCCGCCACGAAGCTCCGCGTGCCGGTCTGGCGCCCAGTCAGTGAGCACGGTCGTGCCGATCTCGTGCTGGAGATCGGAGGTCAGCTATGGCGAGTGCAGGTGAAATGGGGGCGACTCAGCCCGGCGCGGGATGTCGTGGTTGTTTCGCTGTTCACGTCGCGATGCACCACTCATGGCCACGTGCGCGGCACCTACGCCCAGCACGAGGTCGACCTGTTCGCCGTGTACTGCGGCGAACTGGACCGCTGCTTTCTGCTGCCGTCGGTCGTCGGCGCCGGCAAGACCGAGCTCCGTCTCCGGCTGACCCCGGCGCGCAACGGCCAGCAGCTCTGTATTACCCTTGCCGCAGACTTCGATTTCGCCGGGGCTATAGCTCAGTTGGCTAGAGCGCGTGACTGGCAGTCACGAGGTCGTGGGTTCGAGTCCCACTAGCTCCACTCCGCGGTTGCTTGCCGGTTCGCTGCTTGATGCGGCGCCGGCGACGACCGCGGCGCTGACTACGACGACCGCGAGGCGTGAGCTACGACGACCGCGACGCTGAGCTGCGCCGCTAGCCGCGGTCGTGCTTCGCGGCCTCAAGCGCCGCCGGCGGGTCCATCCCCCCGCTCTGGCGCGTCAGCTCGAGGGCGCGGTCGGCGAGCTCGGCCGCCTCCGCGCCACCGATCGACTCGTCACGCAGAGCTAGCGCCAGCAGCACCTGACGCAGCAGCTCCGGGCTCTGGAGGTCCGGTGGCGGGCCGGCGGGAGGCAGGCCCCGGACGGTCGCGAGCAGGCTCGCGGCGTTCGTGCCGCCACCGAACAGCCGGCCGCCCTGCTTGTCGGGGATCGTGGCCGCGATCGCGCCCGTCGCCGGGTTCACGAGGTTCACCTTGCTGCGGAGGCCGGCGCGGTCGAGGGCGAGCCGGTAGCCCGAAAGGCGCAGGTATCCGAGCTGGGCCGCGAGCTGGACGAACGCGGAGGCCTCGCGCTCGTCTTTCAGCCTCGGCTGGTGAAGCGCGATCTGAGTCCCGGCGTCCGGGAGCGACGGGTCGGGTTCGGGCGCGACGAGCAGGAACGCATGCGATCCGAGACGGCCGGCGCCGACACCGCCGACGTCGACGAGCAGCTGATAGCCGCCGAGACCGAGCGCGCCGACGATGCCCGGCGGGAGCGGGTGATCTGCGAGGTGCCCGGGTGCGAAGCTCATGGTCGTCGCGGGCTAGTTGTCGAGCAGGCCACCGATGACGTTGCCGAGCAGACCGCCTCCCTGGCGCTGCTGGTCGCTACCGCCGCCGGACTCCTGCACCGGTGGATGGAAGGAGGCGCTCTGGAGCCCGACGCGGCCGGGGCCGGTGAACCGGTTGAACACGAGGCTGCCGGAGCCGCCGCTGAGGAAGCCGGTCTTGAACCCGTAGACCTCCTGGGCCATCTGGACTGAGTGGTCGCGGTAGACCCAGCCGCCAGGCTCAATGTCGATGGTCTCCCCCGGCTCGAGCGTCTTCTCGAACACGTTGCCGTACCCGTGGATCCAGACGACGCCCTCGTGATCGCCGGCGAGGAACTGGTCGACCCAGAACCCGCCGCCGTAGAGCATGTTCGCGAAGCCCTGGACCCTGCTGTAGTCGTATTGCACGCCGCCGGTGGCGGCAAGGAACTGATGCTCGCGCACGATGATCCCCTCGCCCGTCTGGAGATGGAGCGCGACGATGTGACCAGGCGCATCGCGGCTGAACGCGATCTCGCCGGACGACTGCACCTCGAGCATCAGCAGCGGCATGCCACCGAACACGCGGCGCTTGAGGCCCTTGCGCAGCGGATGCAGGCCGATCTGGAGCTGCGGGTACTTCCACAGCAGCACGTGGTGCTCGAAGTAGACCGGGATCTGCCCGTCGAGGGCCATGTGGAGCACCGGGACCAGCTCGCCCTCGAGCCGATATGTGACTCCGGGCGCGGTTCCCTGCTGGATCTGGGTCGGAAGGATCCGGGGGGCAGACGGCATGGGTCTCTCTCCAATCGGGAACGTGATCCGGCAGCTGTCAGCGACTGCCCTCGACTCAGCCTCGGGAAGGTACCGCGATCCCGTTGAGGTTGGCGCCGATCAGCGGCGATAATCGCAGCGTGATGACGTCGATCTACGTAACCGGCCACCGCAACCCGGACGCGGACTCGATCGCGGCGGCGATCGGATACGCCGAGCTCAAGGGACGGCTCGACACGCACAACGCGTACGTGCCGGTCCGCCTGGGCGAGTGCAACGGCCAGACGCGCTGGCTGCTCGAGCGAAGCGGCGCCCCCCAGCCACGGTTCCTCCCGCACGCGATGGTCCGCGCCGCCGACGTGATGCGCTCGGAATTCCCGATCGCCCGCCTGGCGGCGCCGATTCGGGAGGCCGGGCTCGAGATGGCACGAGCCGGCCTCGAGCTCGTACCGATCGTTGACGACGATGGCGCCCTCGCCGGCGTCGTGACCGAACGCGCGCTCGCGCGCCGCTACATCCGCGAGACGCGGGAGACCTCGACGCTGCGGGACGCGCCAACGCAGGTGAAAGCCATCCTCGAGGTACTCGACGGCCGGCTCGTCCTCGGCGAGGACAAGGCGCTGTCCGGACGCGTGTGGGTGCAGGCGATGGACACCTCCCGCACCGGCATCTCCGACGGCGATGTCGTCGTCGTCGGCAATCGCTCCGACGCCCAGCGGATGGCGATCGAAAACGGCGCGCAGCTGCTCGTGCTTTCGAACAGCTCGACTCCCACCGAGGAGATCCTCGAGCTCGCGCGGTCCCGTGGCACCGCGGTGATCGTCTCTCCGCTCGACAGCTACGTGTCCGGGCGGATGATCACGCTGGCGGCGCCGTGCGGGGCGTTGATGGAGCGCGATCCAATGACCGGCACCACCGAGACGCTCGTCGACGAGATCTCGGCGCAGATGAAGGAGAGCCACTACGGCGCCGCCGTGGTGATCGATCCCCAGCGCCGGCCGATCGGGTTGGTCACGCGGTCCGACCTGGTGTCCCCGCCCCGCCGCCGGGTGCTGCTCGTCGATCACGCCGAGCGCGCGCAGAGCGTGCCCGGAGTCGACCAGGCCGAGATCGTCGAGATCCTCGACCATCACCACGTCGGCTCGATCGAGACCCGGATCCCGGTTACGGCCACGTTCGACCCGGTCGGGTCGACGGCCACGCTGGTGATCGAGCGGTTCCGGCAGAGCGGGATGGAGCCGAGCCGACCCACCGCGATGATGCTGCTCGGCGCGGTCATGTCCGACACGATCATCCTCAACTCGGCAACCACGACCGAGCGCGATCGCCGCGTCGTCGAGTACCTCGAGCGCGTGCTCGCGATCGACGCGGCCGATTTCGGTCGCCAGATGTTCGAGGCCACGTCCGACGTCTCGGAGACGAGCGCGGAGGAGATCATCTCGCGTGACGCGAAGCGCTACCACACGAGCAGCGGCCACCAGATCTGCATCGCCCAGATCGAGGTCGTCGGCAAGGCGCTGCTGGACCGCAGCCAGGAGCTGATCGCCGCGATGCGCGAGGCGCGCGAGAGCCGCGAGCTCCAGCTCTACGCGCTGATGGTCACCGACGTGTTGAGCAAGGGCACCGACCTGCTCGTGGCCGGGGACGTCGCGGGCGTGGGGCGCGCCTTCGGCGTGACCCCCGAGGACAGCACGATCGAGCTCCCGGGAGTGATGAGCCGCAAGAAAGAGGTCGCGCCGAAGCTGCTCGCGACCGCCTGATCGATCACAGCACGACGCTGAGCTCGAGCCTACGCCGTTCCGGCCCCGACCGCGCGCGCCGGCGCCTCACCCCACAGCTGCTCGAGCCGGTAGTACTCGCGCGTCTCCGGGGTGAACACGTGAACGACGACGTCGAGGTAATCCATCAGGATCCAGCGGGCTCCGGGGAGCCCCTCGACCCGCTGGGGAAGCCGTCGGTGCGCCGATTTCAGCCCTTCGTGGATCCCGTCGTGGATCGCCTTGGTCTGGCGCTCGGTCCGCCCCGTGCAGATCACGAAGTAATCCGTGTAGCCGATCATTTGCCTGAGGTCCATCTGGACGATCTCGAGGGCCTTGCGATCGGCGGCCAGCTCCGCGATCGCGCCTGCAAGCTCTTCGGGGGTCATCGGACTCAGGCTACCCCCCATACAGGCGGTGGTGGTCGATGTAGCTCACGACCGGGTCGGGGACGTAGTACCTGATCGGCTGCCCGGCCCGGACCCGCCGGCGCAGGACCGTCGAGGACACGCTGATCGTCGGCATCTGGAAGAACGCGGTTTGCTCGCCGCCCGGAAGGCCGCTCAGCGCCTCGTCCACCTCGGCGCGCGACGTACCACGCCGCCCCGCCACGGCGAGCGTGGCGAGGGCGAGCACCCGCTCGGGCTCGCGCCATTTCGGGAGGCCGGCGGCGATGTCACCGCCGACGATCAGGAACAGCTCGCTTTCCGGATCCTGAGAGTGCAGCAACTCGAGCGTATCGACCGTGTATGACCGGCCTTCCCGCGTGATCTCGACATCCGACACGTCGAACCGCTCGTCATCGCCCACCGCGACCCGGCACAGCTCGAGCCGGTGCTCGGGACCAGGCTCGTCTTCGACGGGTTTGTGCGGTGGTATCCGTGCAGGGATCAGCGTCACGCGATCGAGTTCCAGCTGAAGGTACGCCTCCTGAGCGCAGATGAGGTGACCAAGATGTGGCGGGTTGAACGTCCCGCCGAGAATGCCGATCCGCACGGTGGGTCAGCGCTCCGGACCGCTCACGCCCCCGCGCCCGGGCAGCGACCCGGACCGCTCACGCCCCCGCCGCCGGGCGCCGACCCGACCCGCTCACGCTCTAACGTGGCCGGAACCCTCGATCAGGTACTTGAACGAGCACAGCTCGCGCACACCGATCGGGCCGCGCGCGTGAAGCTTCTGGGTGGAGTTGCCGATCTCCGCGCCCATCCCGAACTCCCCGCCGTCGGTGAACCGGGTGGAGGCGTTGACGTAGACGCACGCGGCGTCCACGCCGAGCTGGAACGCGCGCGCCGACTCGGTGTCCCGGGTGACGATCGCCTCGGAGTGACCGGAGCCGTATTGGTTGATGTGCTCGATCGCCTCCTCGGTCGAGTCGACCACCCCGACGGCCAGCGTCAGCGCGTGATACTCGGTCGCCCAGTCCTCCTCGGTCGCCACAGCGACGGGGACACCGCCCGCGGACGCCTCAGCCCGCTCGTCGACGCGAAGCTCGACGCCGGCGCCCGCAAGCGCGCTCAGCGCCGCCGGCAGAAACTCGGCCGCGATCGCCTCGTGCACGAGCAGCGTCTCCGCGGCGTTGCAGACGCTCGGACGCTGGATCTTCGCGTTCATGACGATCGCCAGCGCGTCCTCGAGCGACGCGGTCTCGTCGACGTACACGTGGCAGTTCCCCGAGGCCGCATACAGGACCGGGACCGTCGCCACGCCCTTCAGCGCGGCCTTCAGGCCCTCTCCCCCGCGAGGCACGATCAGGTCGACGACGCCCGATTGCGTGGCGAGCTGCTCGAGCTCCCCGTGCCCGCCACCGGCGACCAGCGACATCGCGCCCTCGGGCAACCCGGCGGCCAGACCAGCCTCGATCGCCACCGCGGCGAGCACGGCGTTCGAGTGCGCAGCCATCGAGGATCCGCGCAGCACGATCGCGTTGCCCGACTTCAGGCACAGCGCGGCTGCGTCGATCGTGACGTTCGGCCGCGCCTCGTAGACGACCGCGATCACTCCGAGCGGGACCCGCACCTTGCGGACGTCGAGCCCGTTCGCGAGCCGGAAGCCTTCGACGACCTCGCCGACGGGATCGGGGAGCGCCACGATGTCCCTGACCTGTCGGGCGATCGCGGCGATCCGGCCGGCGTCGAGCGCGAGCCGGTCCATCAACGCATCGGACAGCTCGGCTTCGCGGCCGGCCTCGAGGTCGAGCGCGTTGGCGTCGAGGATCTCGGGCGTGCGCTCGATCAGCTGCGCGGCAATCGCCTCGAGTGCGGCGTCCTTGACGCCCGAGGGCAGGCTCGCCAGCACCCGCGCCGCGCGCTTGGCGGCGGCGCAGGTCTCAGCGACTGACGTGGCGGTGGTGGCCATCCCGCCTAAAGATTACGCGAGCCCGGGCCGGTCTCGGGGGACCGCGTCACGCAAGCACGAAATAGTCGCGGTGGACCGCCTCATCGGTGGCCCGGGGCAGCCGCTCCCGCACGTCGACCGACTTCAGGCCGCGCACCCGGCGGAGCTCGACCGCGGAGTAGTTGCAGATCCCCTTGCCGACGAGCTCGCCGTCGAACGCGACCTCAACGGCGTCGCCCGCGTCGAAGTCGCCGGCGACCTCGATGATTCCGACCGGCAGCAGGCTGGTGCCGCCCTCGCGGAGCGCCCGCGCCGCGCCGGCGTCGATCTGCACCCGGCCGCGAGCCGGCTTGGCGTATTTGAGCCACAGCTTGAAGCTCGAGTAGCGGCCGGTGCGGGCCGGGAACCGCGTGCCGACCGGATCGCCCGCGGCTGCGGCGAGCAGCGCCCCTTCGCGAAGGCCACTGGCGATCACGGTGGGAATTCCCGCCGCCGTCGCCATCTCGGCGGCGACGACCTTCGACCGCATCCCGCCCGAGCCGAGCGGCGAGGTCGCGTGACCGATGGCCATGCCGTCCAGCTCCTCAAACGACGTGA
This sequence comes from uncultured Solirubrobacterales bacterium, assembly GCA_963746695.1. GTDB lineage: Bacteria > Actinomycetota > Thermoleophilia > Solirubrobacterales > Solirubrobacteraceae > Palsa-465. Next base: position 328,496 of record CAVVCP010000028.1, read on the forward strand.
CCTCGGAGACCAGGCGCGCGCCGGGGTCGCTACGCGGGTCCGCCGTGAACAGCCCCTCGGCGTCGGTCAGCAGCAGCAGCCGCTCGGCGGCGATCAGAATCGCCACCTGCGCGGCGAGGAAGTCGTTGTCCCCGAACGAGATCTCGTCGGTAGTGGTGGTGTCGTTCTCGTTGATCACGGGGATCACGCGCCAGTCGATCAGCTTGCGGAGCGTCTGGCGGGCGTTCAGGTAATGCGTGCGCGCGCTCATGTCGAAGAACGTCAGCAGCACCTGCGCGGTCTGCATCCCGCGGGCGCGCAGGAGCTCGTCGTAGACCTGGTAGAGCTTGCCCTGCCCGACCGCGCTGGCCGCCTGAAGCTCGTCCATCGCCCGGGGCCGGAGCGGGAGCGCCATGACGCCCATGCCGCGCGCAATCGCGCCGCTGGTCACGACCACGGGCTCGCGACCCGCGCGGTGGAGCTCGGCCAGCTCGTCGCAGATCCGGCTGAGCACATCGGTCCGCACCTCGCCGCGGTCGTCCGCGACGATGCTCGACCCGAGCTTGACGACTACCGATCCCATCGCCCCGAGAGGTTAGGGGGCGACAGCGTCCTCGGGCGATCAGCCGCCCGGCTCGCACGCGTTCATCGGCACAGCGGGTTCTTCGGCACTCCCCGGCACGGCCGCGGCATCGTCGGCTGCGGACGCGGCGCCGGCTGGGGACGCTGATGCCGCGCCCCCGACTGCGCGACCAGCTTCAGGATCTCGGCGAACAAGGCGTCCCCTCCGTTGGGCGTCGTCGTGTTCTGGCAGCCCCACGTGCCTTCGATATCGGCCGGGCTCGAGGTTCCGAACGTATTGCCGGAGAAGCAGTTGTTGACCGAGTTCTGCGTGCCGAAGACGCCGCCCTCGAGGGCGATATCGGCGGTGCCGGGGGCCGTCGCGTTACCCGTGACTCGGTTGTCGGACACTCGATTGCCGGACGACTGGAAGTACACGGTGTCCGACGTCGGTGGGAACGGATCGGGCCGCTCGAGAACGAGCACGCCGAAGGTCGGGTTGTCTCGGATCGTGTTGTCCTCGATCAAGTCGGCGTAGTCGCCGCCGAGCACCACGCCCTCGCCCCACGGCGCGTTCAGGATGTCGGAGTTGGCCGGCGTCGAGATGTTGCCGTTGTCCTCGATCAGGTTGTTGCGGAAGATCGTGCAGCGGTTGATCTGCGTCGAGGTGAACGTCGGCAGCATCGCGCGGTTCGACGCCGAGTCGCAGGCCCCGTCCTGAGGCGGCGGCAGATCGTCGTCGGGCTCGGAGTCCGGGGCGACGCCGACGCTGTTGTCGCGGAACGTCGAGTCCTCGACGACCAGGTGGCCGCCGGCGTTCGTGCTCGACCAGCCGAGCGCGTTGCGCTCGACAAGCGCGTCCTGCACGAGCGCCTCACAGTCGCGGCACCCTCCGACGTACAGGCCGGAGTCGTTGAAGCCGGACGCGTACACGTGCTTGAAGAAGCCGTCGACGGAATGGCTGGCGTACAGGCCGTAGCCGCCGAGCAGCCCGGTGTCGTACGCGGTCAGGTACTGGCCCCACCAGCCCCGAACCACGATCTTGCGACCCGATCCGACACCCCACCACACCTCGTTGCCGTCGGCCGAGTCCTCGCGCGTGCGGCGATCGAAGTTGCGGACGGTCAGGTTCTCGACCCACACCCCGCCCGACTTGATCACGATCCCGTTGCCGACGTGGTGGCGGCCGTCGAGAATCACCGTGTTGCGGTTCATGCCGCGCAGGTGCAGGTCAGGCGTGCCGATCCGCACGCTCCCGGTGTACACGCCCGGGGCGATCAGGATCCAATCGCCGCGGTGCGCCGCGTTCACGGCGGCCTGGATCGAGGTGTAGTGCGGATACGACACGTGCCGCTGGGTCACGATCAGCACGCGTGCCGACGCTACCGCCGCACCCGCGGCGAGTAGGACCGCCGTCGCGGTCAGCACCAGCAACGAGACGCCGCACAAGCTTCATCCTTGCTTCGCTCGGCACCATGGGTTGGCGGGGACGCCCGCGCACGGGTTCGGCATCGTCGCGAGGTGCTTCGGCAGCGGATGCATGACGACCTTCGACCGCCGCGGATAGTGGTCCGTCGGCTGGCACGGGGGCTTCGCGCCAGCCGCCAGCGAAACCTGGGCGTCGCATAGCAATTCGTTCGTGAAGCTCCCGGCCGCCGAGTCGCTGGCGGCGACGGTCTGCCCGGTGCACGTCGGGTACGTCTGCTCGAGGTTTGACGGGGTGGTGGTCACCAGCGCCTCCCCCTTGCTCCGCGTTGCCGCTGAAGCAGTCAGTCGGGCCCGAGTCGAAGTTGGTCAGCGCGAAGTCGCCGTTGCTCGGATTGCCGAAGAACCCGTTGTCGGCGAACGTGTTGTCGAGCACCGCATCGCCGCTCTCGTCGAACAGGCAGCTGCCCGATCCGAGCGCACCGATGATGCCACCCGTGCAGGGCTTGCCGCTGTCCAGATACGGAATCGTGATCTGACCCCAGGCGCCGTTGTCCTCGAACGTGTTCTCGATCACGGTGTCGTTGCGCCCGCCCGACAGCGACATGCCGGTGCCGACCGGTCCCGCGGCCGCCGAGCCCGCCGCGGGCACGTTCGGGTTGTTGTTGTGGTCGAACAGGTTGTGGGTCAGGACCCAGCACGACGGCGCGCCCGCGACCGGCGGCTGCACACCCGCCGGACACGCCCCGTTCTGCGGCGATGGCTCGTCGCCGTTCTGGCTGTTGGTGTCGAACCCGTCCTCGTTGTTGTCGAACCGCGAGTTCTCGATCAGCATCCAACCGCCCGAGTTCGAGCCCGAGTACCCGAGCGCGTTGAACTCCGCCCACGCGTGGTTGATCGTCTGGTGGCACTGCTGCTGGCAGGCGCCGATGTAGTAGCCCGAGTCGTTGAAGTTGCTCGCATAGCTCTGGTCCCAGGTGCCGCCGGCCCAGTTACTCGAGAAGATTCCGTACTCCGCCGCGCTTTTCTCGCCACCGAAGAAAGTGCTGGTGGCGGTCAGGTACGAGCCGAGGTAGCCGTGGCCGCCGATCTTGCCGCTGCCATCGCCGCCGTTCCACCAGACCTCGTTGCCCACATCGCCCGAGCCGCCGAGGAAGTTGCACACGGTCAGGTTCTGCACCCACACGTTGTCGGCCTTCCACACCAGGATCCCGTTCAATCCGAGCGCGCCCTTCTTACCGTCAGGTCCGAAGTTCTGCGCCGCCTTCGACGTCGCGCAACGCGGCGAGCCGGGCTTGGTGCCGTCGACGACCACCGTGTTCCGGTTCATCCCGCGCACGTAGATGCGCGACTTGGTGATCAGGATTCCGGCCGGCGAGTCCGGCGCGCCCTTGGGAGCGCTGCTCGAGCTCGTCTTGTAGTCGCCGGGGGCGACCAGGATCCAGTCACCGGGCTTGGCCGCGTTGACCGCCGCCTGGATCGTGCCGTACTGGCCGCGACTGCCGTGATACGTGCCGACGCGCAGTACCCGCGCGCTCGCCGCTGGGGCTGCGATCGCCAACGCGGCTGCCACAACCGCAAAGGCTGCTTTCCGTTGCATGAGACCTCCTCGATAGACCCGGCGCGGCGGGCATCCTACACGCCCGGATCGAGATCGAACGCGATCCCCGCGATCTCGACCTCGTCGCCCGGCTCGAACCCCTCGGCCTCGAGCGCGCGGATCACGCCGATCCCTCGGAGCCGGCGCTCGAGGTAGGCGAGCGCATCCTCGTTGTCGAGGTCGTAGCGGGCGACCAGGCGCTCGATCCCCTTGCCAGTGACGCGGTAGGCCCCGTCCGAGAGCTTCACGACGTCATACGCGCGCTGAGCCGCCGGCCGGAACACGCGGTGCTCGGCGAGCTCGTCGGCCGCTTCGAGCGGGGCGGGGCTGATCTCGATCGCCGCGTCGGCCGGCTCCTCCGCAGGGACGAGCCGCAGCAGCTCGCCGGCGAGGGCGTCGAGTCCGAGCCGCGTCGCCGATGAGGTCACGACCACCGGCGTGTCGGGCCCGAGGCGCTCCGTCCACCGGGCGCGCGCGGCCGCCCGCGCGTCCTCGTCGACCAGGTCCGCCTTGGACAGGGCGAGCACGCGCGGCAGGATCGCCAGCCGCGGGTTGTGCAGCTCGAGCTCGAGCTCGATCTTGGCGTGGTTCGCTTCCGGGTCGGAGCCGTCGAGCGGCGCGAGGTCGAGTACGTGGACGAGCAGCCGCGTCCGCTCGACGTGAGCCAGGAAGTCGTGGCCGAGCCCGGCGCCGGTGCTCGCGCCCTCGATCAGCCCCGGGATGTCCGCGATCACGAGCTGCCGGTCGTCGGCCTCGAGCGTCCCGAGCGCCGGCTCGAGCGTCGTGAACGGATAGTCCGCGACCTTGGGGTGCGCGCGGGTCAGACGCCCCAGCAACGACGACTTGCCGGCGTTCGGAAGCCCGACCAGGCCGACGTCGGCGAGCAGCTTCAGCTGCAGCGTGATCCACGTCTCCTCGCCTGGGAGCCCCCTTTCGGCGAACCGGGGCGTCTGATGCGTCGGCCCGGCGAAGCGCTTGTTCCCGCGGCCGCCCGGCCCGCCCCGCGCCACCACGGCACGCTGCCCGGGCCGCACGAGGTCGTGCACGGTGCGGTCGGCCTCAACCAGCGCCTCGGTCCCCGGCGGGACCCGGATCTCGAGGTCCTCGCCGTCCTTGCCGTGACGCAGCGACCCCTGCCCGTGGCCCCCGCGGCCCGCCTTGAAGTGCGACTTGCGCCGGAAGCTCTCCAGATCGCGCAGCGAGTCGTCGCACACGAGCACGACGTCGCCGCCGTGACCGCCGTCGCCACCGTTGGGCCCGCCCTTGGGGACGTGCGCCTCGCGCCGGAAGCTCAGGCAGCCGTTACCGCCGCCACCGGCGTCGACGTGGATTCGAGCGCGGTCCTGCATGGAATCATCCTGGCATGTCCGATCCCGTTTTCCTGATCACCGGCGCCTCGAGCGGCATCGGCGCCGCCACCGCGCGTCTGGCCGCCGCCGCCGGCTACCGGGTGGTGCTCGCCGCCCGTTCCACCGACAAGCTCGCCGAGCTCGCCACCGAGCTCGGTGGCGCGGACCACGCGCTCGCCGTCGAATGCGACGTGACCGAGTGGGAGCAGCAGGAGGCGATGGTGCAGGCCGCGCTCGACCGGTACGGCCGCCTCGACGTCGTGTTCGCGAACGCGGGCTTCGGCGCGGCGCGGGGGTTCCTCAACGAGACGCCCGAGCTCTGGCGCTCGATGGTGCTGACCAACGTGTACGGCGCCGCGCTCACGATCCGGGCGACGATGACCGTCTTGCAGGAGGCGCGCGGCCATCTGCTCCTCACTGGATCGGTCGCCGGCCGGCGGGCGCTGCCGGGCTCGCTCTACTCGTGCACGAAGTGGGCGGTGACCGCGATGGGCGAGGCCGCGCGGCAGGAGCTCGAAGGCACGGGCGTGCGCGTCACGCTGATCGAGCCCGGGATCGTCGAGACCCCGTTCTACGACAGCCCGGTGTCGGGGCTCGAGGCCGACGACGTCGCGCGGATCGTGATGTGGGCGGTCTCACAGCCCGCGCACGTCGACGTCAACGAGGTCCTGGTCAGGCCTACGCGGCAGTCGACCTGAGGTTGCGCAGCAGGTCGCCGGCGACGAGCTCGGCTTCGTCCTCCAACTGCACCCAGCCATAGCGGACCACATCGAACCCGCCGCCGCGGAGCTTCATCTCGTTGCGTCGGTCCCGCTGGATTTGCGCCCAGGAGCTGTGGTTGTCTCGGCCGTCAAGCTCGACCACCAACCGTCGGTCCCACCACACCGCGTCGACGAGGATGCCCTCGATCCGCACGTTGACGTCGTCGGGCAACGGGATCCCGTGCGACTCGCAAAAAGGCAGGAAGATCCGCTCGAGCGGGCTGCGGGTCCGAGCGAGCTTCGGCTCGTGACGTCTGAGCGCCTGTCCCAACCTGACGCTCCCGGCCCGTCCCGGTCCGGCAATCGCCTGGAGCGCGGGCAGGTCGAGCGCCTTCAGGTAGTCAGCGACTGACAGCGCATGCCGGACTCGCTCGAGCGGCGCCCGGGCGGCGTAATCGAGCAGCGCCTGCTCGAGCGTCGTGACCGGTAGGCCCTTGTGCCACACGCGCCGGCAATCACGCCGGCTGTGCACCTTGATCCCCCGCAACGACCGGCAGCGCCGCGGCGTGCTCACCTCGATCGGCCATGGCTGCCGGTCGATCAGGCCGTGCCACCAGAGCGCGGTGGCGTGGCTGAGCATCGCGCCCGGGCCAGCGTAGAGCACGGCCGCCGTCAGGTCCGCCTCCGTACTCGGCGCTCGATGCCCCACCGCGTAGACGCGCGGATGTACGTGGTGCAAGTAACCGTCCACCACCCATCTCGCCACCACCACGCTCTCCACTCCGAGTGCCTCGAGCTGCGCCCAGCCCACCCGCCCGGATTGGCGGTCCGCCAGTCGCGCGACCTGGACTTTGGCGCTGCGACTACGCATTTGTTAGCTGGAACGCCATTCCCCGCAGGATCCCCGCCCCCGTGTGACGAAACAAGACACCGACCCGTGCCAAAACTGTTCATTGACTTCAAGAAGTTCCTGCTGCGCGGCAACGTCGTCGACCTCGCGGTGGCGGTCGTGATCGGCACCGCCTTCACGGCAGTCGTCAAGGCGCTCGTCGCCGACATCATCACGCCGATCGTCGCGGCCATCTTCGGCCAACCCAACTTCGCCGCGCTGTCGTTCACGATCAACGGCAGCCATTTCGCCTACGGCGACTTCCTGAACAACGTGCTCGCGTTCCTCACGATCGCGGCCGCCGTGTTCTTCCTGGTCGTGGCGCCGATCAACGCGTTGATGGCACGCCGAGCCAAGGAGGACCCCGACGAGCGCGAGTGTCCCGAGTGCACACGCGCAATCCCGCTGAAGGCCCGCCGCTGCCCGGAGTGCACTGCGGAGATCGAGCCCGCGACGGCCTAGTAGGGGCCTCGCACGGAATCCGGCCCAGGGCCAATCGGCCCGCGTACGTGCATGAGCCGGATTCCGCCCGCTCGGCGTCCATGGGGCCGTTAGTCCGAGCGGCTGCCACCCGGACCGCGTGGCAACCCGGGCGCCGCCAACCCCGGGCGGCGAGTGTCTACGAGTCCGACTCGCCGGGAACGACCGAGATGACGCGCCCGCGCCGGCCTCGGGTGAACGCCACCGTTCCCGCGTCCTGCGCGTAGATCGTGTCGTCCTTCCCGATCCCGACGCCGTCGCCCGGCTTGAACCGGGTGCCGCGCTGGCGGACGATGATCTCGCCGCCGGTGACGGCCTCGCCGGCGAACACCTTCACGCCGAGCCGCTTGGCCTTCGAGTCGCGTCCGTTGCGGGAGGAGCCGAGTCCCTTCTTATGAGCCATCGTTCGCCTCCTCGGAAGAAGCGGCCTTTGCGGCGCGCGAGCCACCACCGGACTTCACGCCGATCGACGTGACCTCGATGCGGGTCAGATTCTGACGGTGGCCGGTGCGCCGCTTGTAGCCGCGCTTGGGCTTGAACTTCACGATCCGGAGCTTCGGTCCGCGCTCGTGAGCGACCACGCGGGCCTCGACCGAGACCCGCGACAACGCCTCACCGTCGACAACGTCAGCGCCGTCCACGTACAGCAGCGGCTGCAGCGACACGGACTCGCCGTCAGCCACAGGCAGCCGCTCGACGAGCAGCGTCAACCCCTGCTGGACGCGGTACTGCTTTCCGCCTGTCTTGACTATCGCGTAGGTGCTCATTCCGATGAAGAACTGCTCGAAGTTTCGGCCTTAGCGCCGGAACGGCGTCGTCCGCCTCTGCGGCCACGACGCCGAGGCTTCGATTCTAGGCCATCGTCCGCAGAATCCTCGTCGCCGGCTCCATTGGACGACGACGCCACCGCGACCGGCGCGTCGACGAGCGAGGCCACCGCGGACGTCCGTCCCGCCTCCTCGATCCGCACGAGCTGCTTCTGGCCGACGTAGTCGCCGCCACCAGTGATCGAGATTATGTAGCCGTCGACCTTCGCCACCGCGTCCCCGGGGCTGTACATGTGCGGCTCGATGATCTCGACGTGCACCTCCTCGCCCTCGCGGAACGGGACCGCCCGCTCGACCACCCGCTTCAGATCATCCTCGAGCACGACCGCGAAGTGATTGAGCGGCAGCCCCTCGGAGCCCTCGAAGTGGAACCACTTGCCGGTCTCCTCCTCGATCTGGCGGAGCACTCGCCCGTCGTCGCGGGTGAACTCGGCGCTGACGCGCGGGTTCATCTGGAGCAGCAGCGCCTCGTCCTTGGTCTCCTTGGCCAGGTCGCGCATCCGCCGCTCGAACTCGATCGCGAGCGTCTCCTCGGACTTGATCACGCCGTCGCCACCGCACGTCGGGCACGGCCGGGTCATGATTTCGCGCACGCCGTCGGTGACGTTCTGGCGGGTCATCTCGACCAGACCCAGCGGCGAGATCTCGACCACGAACGTCTTCGTGCGGTCCTCGTCCAGATTGGCCCGCAGCGCCTTCAGCACGGCATCCCGATTCCGAGCCCGCGCCATATCGATGAAGTCGATGACGATGATCCCGCCGATGTCGCGCAACCGGAGCTGCCGGACCACCTCATCGGCGGCCTCCAAATTCGTCTTGGTGATCGTGTCCTCGAGCCGCGCGGCCTTGCCCCGGCCCACGAACGAGCCGGAGTTCACGTCGATCACGGTCAGCGCCTCGGCGTAGTCGATCATCAGATAGCCGCCGCTGGGCAGGTCGACCCGGCGCGACAGCGTCGAGTCGAGCACCGCCTCGACCCCGAACGCCTCGAACAGCGGCTGATCCTCCTCCCACAGCTCGACGTGATCGACGAGCTCGGGGGCTGTGCGCGAGAAGAACGACACCAAACGATGGTGCTGCTTGGGATCGTCGACGATCGCGCGCTCGAACGCCGAGGAGAAGATGTCGCGCACGACACGCACCGACAGGTCGGCCTCCTGGAAGACCAGCGCCGGCGCGGCCGTCTCCGCGACCCGCTTCTGGAGGACCTCGTTCAGCTTGAACAGATACAGCAGCTCGCGCTCCAGATCGGCCCGCATCGCCCCCTGAGCCGCCGTCCGCACGATCGCGCCGGCGCCCTTGAGGTCGAGCTTGGCCGCCTCCTTGCGGAGCCGGTCGCGCTCGGGATCGTCGAGCCGCCGCGAGACGCCGACGCCCTCGCCGTACGGCGCGTACACCATGTAGCGGCCGGCGATCGTCAGATCCATCGACAGCCGGGCCCCCTTGGTCTTCAGCGGGTCCTTGACGACCTGGACAACGATCTCCTGGCCGGGCTTCAGCATCTCGGTGATCTGGCGGCTGTCCCGCCCGGAGCCGCGGCCCCGGCGGGGCGCCTCGACGCCCGGCAGCACGATCTCGTCGACGTGCAGGAAGCCGTTCTTCTCGAGCCCGATGTCGACGAACGCGGCCTCGAGTCCTCCGAGCACGTTGTCGACCCGGCCCTTATAGATGTTGCCGACGATCGAGCGCGCGCCGCGGCGCTCCAGATACAGCTCGGCTACGTGATATCCGGCCGCCGGCTTCGTCGTCCGGCGACGCTTGCGCGTGCTCGCCGTCTTCGACGGGGTCTTACGGTTGGCGACCGATCCGGTTGCCTCTAACAGCGCGACCCGGGTCTCGCCCCGGTCGACGCTTACCAACACTTGTTTCTTCAAAGCTCATTCAGTCCTTTTTAGAGTGTAGGACGCGCTCGCGAGGGTGACCCGGGCGCCGGGTCTGACGCCTCGCACGCGTCCACTTGGGCGAGCCCGCGGCCCGCCTGGCTGGGGCGGCGGCTCATTTACGAAACCAATCCTCGACTCTTCGACGCAGCCGTCATCCGTGCCTGCACACAGATCGACTGTAGAAGGCCGATCGCAATAAATGTCACGAGCACCGAGGAGCCGCCGTAGCTCATCAGCGGGAGGGGGACTCCGGTGATCGGCATGATGCCGATCGTCATGCCCGTGTTTATGAACACCTGAAACATCAGCATCGCCATCACGCCGCCGGCGATCAGAGTCCCATACAGGTTCTTGGACATCGTCAGGATCCTCAGCGTCCGCCAGATCATCAGCGCGTACAGCGACAGCACTACGGTTGCGCCGACGAATCCGTACGTTTCGCCGACCACGGCGAAGATGAAGTCGGTACTCGGCGCGGGCAGGAAATGCAGGTTGACCTGCGTCGCACCGAGCGTCCCCAGTCCGGTCTTCCCCCCGGACCCGATCGCGGTCAGCGACTGCGTGATGTTGTACGTCTGGTTGCCCGGATCGTGTGATGGATGCAGGAAGCCGGTGAGACGCTGCATCTGGTACGCCTTCAGCAGATGGTGGCCGGTCGCCGGCGCGACCACGAGCACGACCACGATCGCCACCACGAACAGCAGCACCAGCGCGGTCAACTGCTTCCACGACGTGCCGGCGAAGAACAGGATCGCGAACCCGGCCGCCACGTACACGAGTGCCGTGCCGAGGTCCGGCTGCGGGATCACGATCATTGCCGGAATCAGCGCGAGCAGCATGATCCGGGCCGTTGTGCGCCGCTCGTGCAGCCGCCGCGAGCGGTCGACCGCGAACGCCGACACCGACACCACCAGCAGCACCTTGCCGAACTCCGACGGCTGCAGCTGGAAGAACGGCAGCGGGATCCACCGGGCCGCGCCCTGGACCTTCGGCATCCCGAGCACGACCAGGTTCAGCGCGATCATCACGCCGTAGAGGCCGTACTTGTATTCGCGCAGCCGTGAGTAGTCGATCTGCGCGAGCAGCAGCGCCAGCACCAGGCCGATCGCAAAGTAGATCCCCTGGCGCTCGACGTAGTACATCGGGTGACCCGGGTTCATCGTCTTCGTCGCGACCTTCAGCGTGATCAGCGAGCACGCCGCCAGGCCCAACGCGGCCAGCAGCAGCAACGGATCCATCCTGAGCAGCGCCCGCGGTCGCGCGAGCGCGTTCTCCTCGGTCGTCCGGATCGGCAGCGCGCCCGAGCTCACAGTGTCTTCGAGCTCCCGGCCACGTATGCGCCCTTGTTGCCGAAGAACCACTGCGACAGGATCTGGCGCGCGACCGGCGCTGCGCCGACGGCGCCGAACCCGCCCTGCTCCACGGTCACAACGACCACGATCGGTTTGGTGGTCGCGGTCGCGGGCACGAAGCAGGCATACCAGGCGTAGTCCTGCTGGTTGGTGTACTGGGCGGTGCCGGTCTTGCCGTAGACCTGCTCGGGGAAGTTCTGGAACACGTCCGCCGAGGTTCCTCCGGGCTGCGAGGCTCCGGCCCGAAGCCCGGCGCGGATCGTGTCGAGGTACGACGGGTTGATGTTCAGGTGACGCTGCGGGCGGGGATCGAACGACCGGAGCACGGTGCCGTCGGGCGACTGCACGTCAAGCCCGAGGTGGGGCGTTACGACGGTGCCGCCGTTGGCGATCGTCGCGTACACGGTCGCGAGCTGGAGCGGGGTCACCTGGACGTCGCCCTGCCCGACCGCGAGGCTGATGTTGTCGCCGATCGACCAGGGGCGGTCCGTGCCGTCGGCGATCCCGCAGCCACCTGCCGGGTGCTTCGCCTTGCCCTTGAACGGGCCGGTCGCGTCGTCGCAGTCGGCCTCGAGCTGGTTGCGCTGGGCCCGCCAGTCCGGCGTCGGCAGCGTCCCCGAGTTCTCGCCCGGGAGGTCGACGCCGGTCTTGCGCCCGATCCCGTACAGGCTCGCCCAGTGCTGCAGCGCGCCGCCGGTCGGCGCGGTCGAGTTCGTCAGCGCGCCGAGGTTGTAGAAGAAGTCGTCCGAGGAGACCTTGATCGCGTTCACGAGGTCGAGCGCGCCGTCGACGGCGCCGCCGGCGTTGCGGCGGCACTGGCCGGAGATGCAGAACTGGCCGGTGTCGTCGAAGATGTCGCCGGCCGTCCACACGCCGCTTTCGAGCGCCGCCGTCGCGGTGATCGACTTGAACGTGGAACCGGTCGGGCCGGCGCTCTGGAACGCGCGGTTCACCTGTGGATCGCCTGAATTCGGTCCGAACAACGAGTTGTAGACCGAGGTTGGGACCGGCTTCGTGAACACGTTCGCGTTGTACGTCGGAAGCGAGCCCATCGCGTAGATCTGGCCGTCGGTCGGGCTCATCGCCACGAACGCGCCGCCCTGCGCCGGGTAGTTCGAGTCGATCGACTCCTGCAGCGACTGTTGGCCGACCGCCTCGAGCTTCTCGTTGAGCGACAGCTTGAGGTTGTCGCCGGCGGTCGGCGGCGTCTCGGAAAGCGAGCCGTCGTAATTCCCGAGCGCATCGACCTTGACCTTCTCGGCGCCGTCGACGCCGCGCAGGTAGCGGTCATAGGAGGCCTCGAGCCCGGACTGGCCGACCGAGTCGTTCTGGGACACCCCGGCGAAGTTCTTGTCCTTGACTTCGGCGGGCGTGATCCGGCTGACGATCCCGAGCAACTGCGACGCGACGTCGTCGAACGGATAGACGCGCTGGTAGATCTGCTCGACGCTCACGCCCGGGAACGACCTCTGGCGCTCGGACAGGTAGTACAGCTGATCCTTGGTGATGTCGGTGGCGACCGTCGCCTGGGCGTACGGGAGCTGCACGTATCCCTGCGCGACCGCGCAGGCGATCTGCGAGATGTGGAGCACGCCGTGACCGTTCACCGGGCACTTCTCGCGCTTGGCCGGCAGCCCCACCACCCCGGCGAGCCGGTCGTACAGCAGCGCATCAGCCTGCGGCGGATGGGCCAGCGTGTTCTCGGTCAGCGGCACCGGTAGGTCCGGCGGTGAGATCTTCACGGCATACGCCCGCCGGCTCGAGGCCATGAGTTGGCCGCTCGAGTCGAGGATCTCGCCCCGGGGGGCAGCGACCTCGAGGTTGCGGACGAAGTTCACGCTCGCGGCGTGCGCGTACTGGTCGCCCGAGAGCACCTGCAGGAACCACAGGCGGAAGAACAGGATCGCGAAGATCGCGAGCGCGAACGTCCCGACGATCGCCACCCGCAGCGCGAGCTGGGGCGTCAGCGGCGCACGCTGGTCCTGGGGGATGAACTGCAGGCGCTTGTCTTCGGGGAGCTCGGGACTCATCGGGTTTGGGGTCGGTTGACCTGACCGCGGCGTGCGGCGCCTTGCTGGAGCGGGCTGAGGCCGCCGGTCGTGTAGGCGCGCCGCCGGCGGCGCCTCGGGTCCTCGGGTAGGACGGGCCGGACGATCCGCCTGACCAGCGCGTACACCGGCAGCGCGAGCAGCGTGTCGACCAGCACGACGATGAAGATCTGCTGCAGGAGCAGCGCGCTGACCGGCGCATCGACGCCCAGCAGGAATTGGATCACCGCCATCCCGAGACCGGCGAACGTGGCGGCCACGGCGCCCGCGACGAGCGGCACAAGCTCGTGCGAGGGGTCGCGCAACTCGTGCAGGCGGCCGGCCCAGTAGCCGATCACGATGTACAGCAGCGAGGTCACACCGAGCGTCTGGACGAGCACGAGGTCGATCAGCAGGCCGGTGGCGAAGCCGAACACCGCGCCCGTGAGCGAGCCGCACAGCAGGCCGACCGACATCACGATCAGCGGCGTCAGGTCAGCGCTGACCCCGAAGATCGAGACCTGGGAGACCGCTGACTCCTGGATCACGACCGCGAAGAATCCGAGCAGCACGAGGCGAATCGGCAGCTTGACCGATTTGCTCAAGGTGACGGCACCTGGGCGCGCTCGGTTCCGGGGGCAGGCCGGGTGAGGATCTGCACGACGTCGACGCCGCGCAGGTCGGCCTGCGGCGAGACCTGGATCTCGCCGTTGTTGAGCAGCGTGTTCTCGTCGACGGGCAGGACGTTCCCGATCGGGATCCCGGCGGGGAAGTACGACTCCAGCGGGCCCGACTTGAACCCGGCGGTGACGACGAGCTGCCCCTGCTGCGGGCCGTTCTGGGTCTGCCCTGGGTTCGGCGCCTGCAGGTACTGGAGCACGAGCTCCTGCGGGTTCCCGACCGCCGGTATCAACTCGCCCGTGTCGCCGTTGGCATCGAGCACTCGCGCGGTCACCGACAGCGTGTGGTCGGTGATCAGCGTTACGAACGACGCCGTCGCGGAGACCTCGGTGACCTCGCCGACCAGCGCGCCGTCGCCGATCACGGGATCGTGCAGCGCAACGCCGTCGTCGGTGCCCTTGTCGACGCTGATCGTCTGGTACCAGAGCGTCGGGTCGCGCAGGATCACCTGCGCGGTCACGGGGTGGTACGAGCTCAGGTCCAGACTGTTGTCGAGGTGGAGCTCGGCCTCCAGCTGCGAGTTGAGCAGCTTGGCTCCCTTGGCCTGCGCCAGCTGGCTCGTCAGGTACTGCACGCGGGTTTGCAGTTCCTTTACCTGAGACTTCGCGTGGAACGTGCTCGAGAACCAGCTCGCCACCGATCTCACGGGCGCCAGCACCGTGCTCGCGCCCTGCTCGACCGGCGACAGGACCTCGACGACGCCCCGCTGGACGTTGTGCAGCGGGCTGTCCGGCTGTTCGCCGAAGTAGGCGGTGAGCAGGATTAGGGAGACTGCGACGAGCAGCGCGAGAACCGCACGTCGTCGCCGAACTTGCTTGTCATGCACGAGATTCGTGTCTCCAAGATGTCGCCTGACGCCACGTCGGTACCCGTCCCAAACCTAGTACCGGCGGCGCCGGTTGCGTGAATTCTTGCTCGAACGGTGGATCGCTTCGAACTCCTCCAATGACCTTCCCGAGCCAACCGCCACGCACGTCAGCGGCGACTCGGCCAGATGCGCGGGCATCTGCGTCTCGTGACGCAGGCGCTCATCGAGCCCCTGTAGCAGTGAACCGCCTCCCGCCAGCATGATGCCACGATCCATGATGTCGGAGGCGAGCTCGGGCGGCGTGCGGTCGAGCGTCTCCTTCACCGCATCGATGATCTGGGTCACCGGCTCCTCGAGCGCGCCCCGGATCTCCTCGCTGGTGAGCACCACGGTCTTGGGCAGTCCCGAGACCATGTCGCGTCCGCGGATCTCCGCCTGGACCTCCTCTCCGAGCGGATACGCCGAGCCGATCTCGAGCTTGACCTCCTCGGCCGTTTGCTGCCCGATCAGCAGCTTGTACTCGCGTTTGACGTAGTTCATGATCGACTCGTCGAGCTCGTCGCCGCCGACCCGGATCGACTGCGAGACGACGATCCCGCCGAGCGAGATCACCGCGACCTCGCTGGTCCCGCCGCCGATGTCCACCACCATCGAGCCGGTCGGCTCGCCGACTGGGAGCCCGGCGCCGATCGCCGCCGCCATCGGCTCCTCGATCAGGTACGCCTGCCGGGCGCCGGCGCTCAAACAGGCCTCCTCCACCGCCCGCTTCTCGACCCCGGTCACCCCGGACGGGACGCACACGACCACCCGCGGGTGCGCCCAGCGGTTCTGGTGCACCTTCTGAATGAAGTGCCGGAGCATCTCCTCGGTCACCTCGAAGTCGGCGATCACGCCGTCCTTCAGAGGACGGATGGCCTGGATCGTGCCCGGCGTCCGCCCGAGCATGCGCTTGGCCTCGATCCCCACCGCGTGGACCTCGCCGGTGCGGGAATCGACCGCGACGACGCTCGGCTCGGACAGCACGATGCCCCGACCGCGGACATACACGAGCGTGTTCGCGGTGCCCAGATCGACCGCCATGTCGCGACCGCCGAAACCGGTTAGGTACGTGAAAAAGCCCATAGGTAAGCGAGGTACGGGTCAGCAGCGGACGGGATCCTGAGTACCGGAGGCCACGCCGCGCTGCCACCGCCGTCCGCGCCCGATTGTACGGGCTCCTCCCGCCGGAGGCGGATCGCCGCGACGCTTTTCACCCGCTCAGCGCGGGTTGCGGGTGCGCTCCTCACCCGCTCAGCAGCCCCGGAGCCAGCTCGAGCAGCGTCGTCACGGGCAGTCCGACCACGTTCAGGAAGTCGCCCTCGATCCCCGCCACGAGCGCCGCGCCCCGCCCCTGTATCGCATACGCCCCGGCCCGGTCGCGCCATTCGCCGCTGGCCAGATACCAGTCGATCAGCGCCTCGTCGAGCGCCCGGAACTCGACTACGGTGCTTGCGGCGGCCGTCCGAGCGGAGCCGTCCTCGATCAGGCATACGCCGCTCACGACCGTGTGACGCCGCCCAGCCAGAGCGATCAGCATCGCCCGCGCATCGTCTTCGTCGGTCGGCTTGCCGTACAACCGGGCCCCGAGACTGACCAGCGTGTCGACCCCGAGGACCAGCCCGCCGGTAGTCCTGGCCGCGACCGCGGACGCCTTGCGGTATGCGTTCTCGAGCGCCACCTCGTGCGGTGGGCCGACGTCGAGCTCCTCCACGTCGGGCACCTCGACCGAGTACGCGACGCCGATCTGATCGAGGATCGCCCGCCGCTGGGGCGAGCGGGAGGCGAGCACCACGCGGCTCACGGGGCGTTCGAGCGGCGACCGACCCGGGGTCAGGCCAGGTCCGGGAAGAACAGGGCCACCTCGCGGGCAGCCGACTCCGGCGAGTCCGAGCCGTGAACCATGTTCTGACCAACCTCGATCGCGAAGTCGCCGCGGATCGAGCCCGTCGTCGCCTTCAGCGGATCGGTCGCGCCGATCACCTGGCGCGCCGCCACCACCGCCTGCTCGCCTTCGAGCACCATCGCCACCAGCGGTCCAGAGGTGATGAACGAGACCAGCTCGTCGAAGAACGGCTTGCCTTCGTGCTCGGCGTAGTGCCGCATCGCCAGGTCCTGGTCCATCGTCATCTGGTTGAGCGCGAGCAGCCGCAGACCCTTGCGCTCGAACCGGACGAGGATCTCGCCGGACAGGCCGCGTGCGAAGGCGTCGGGTTTGATCAGAATCAGCGTTCGCTCCATGGATGGATGCTCTCCCTTGACGGGTCGAATTCAGGAACCGCGACAGAGTAGGGGGAAAGGGGGTCCGTCAGGAGCCCGACGGGCCGCCGTGCTCCGCGGGCGCGGGCGTCGGCGCCGGGGCGTTCCCCCGCTCGGCGCGCACGCTTCCCCCGGCGACGGGCTGCTCGGCGCCCGACTCGCGCCGCCTTCGCGTCCGGCGAGGCTGCGGGGCGACGCCGGCGATCTCCGCCTCACAGAACGGGCAGATCTTCCACATCGGGTCCAACGGCTTGCCGCACGAGCCGCACGGGTCCTTCAGCTTGCGCATGCAGTTCGGGCAGCGCAGGAAGTCCTTCTCGACCTCGTAGTCGCAGTACGGGCAGACCTGATAGCCGAGCTCGGCCAGCCGCGCCTCCGCGGCCTGAATCTCGAGCTCGCGCTCGTGTACGTCGGCCAGGTACTCGGGGGGCCTGACGATCATGTAGACGATCGTCCCGACGAATGGGAACAGCGACGCCGCGGTCGCGCAACCGACGAGTAGCGAGTCGGCGATCCGCCGCCGGGCGTCCGCATACGTCCAGTACACGAGCGCCAGCCAGACCACCACGAGGAACAGGCAGATCAGCTCGACGACAGCGCTGATCGTGCCGTTCTTGATCCCAAAGACCGTCAGAAAGGGCATTAAGGGTGCGAGTGTAGTGGTCAGTGACGTCGGAACAGTCCAGCAGGCAGCCGGGCGATGTGTGGATGCTCACACATACGACGCCGAGCGCGCTTGTCCTGTCGATTACAGGTAAGCCCGCCCGAACAGGTATCCGATCCCAAAGAATACGAGGATCACGACCGCGACGACGACCGCGACGAGCGCGACCATCGCCAGTAACCTCGGCTGCCTCTCCTCCTCTTCGTCCACGGCGATCGGGCTCCTCAAAGCATCGAGGCGCGTCCGGCGGTGGCTGGGCGGAGCAGATCCGCAACCAGATAGATCGAGCCGGTGGCGACGACCAGGCCGGTCGGCCCGGCGAGCTCGCGGGCCCGCTCGAGCGCCGCGCGCGGATCCCGGATCACCTCGGAGCGCGGTCCCCCGAGCTGTCTGGCCAGAGACTTGAGGGTGGGCGGCGGCAGCGCCCGCGGGTTCTGGCTCGCGGTCAGGACCAGCGCGTCGCAGATCGGCATCAGCGTCGCCAGCATCGCCGCCGCGTCCTTGTCGTCGAGCACCGAGATGACCGCGACGACACGGTCGTGGCCGCCGGCCCAGGGCTCGGCCAGCGCTTCTGCAAGCGCGGCCATCCCGTCGGGGTTGTGCGCGCCGTCGAGCAGCGTGAGCGGGTCCTGATCGACGGCCTGGAGGCGTCCCGGCACGAGGATCTCGGCCGCGGCTGTGGCGACGGCGTCGGGATCGAGCTCCCCCAGGTACGCCTGGGCAGCCGCTCTGGCCAGGGCAAAGTTCCGCCGCTGGAACGATCCGAGCGCGATCAGGGGCACGCCTGGGTCGGCGCCCGCATGAACGATCGTCGCTCCTCGCTCCGCGGCCACGCGCTCGGCGACCGCCTCCGCGTCTGGATGCAGGCCGTGCCCGAGCACGAGCGTCCCGCCCGGCTGGACGATGTCGAGCTTCTCGGTGGCGATCTGGCTGATCGTCGGCCCAAGCCAGCGCGTGTGCTCGAGCCCGACGCTCGTCAGCACCTGCACCTTCGACGGGATCACGTTGGTGGCGTCGTAGCGGCCGCCGAGTCCGGCCTCGATCACCCCCACTGCGACCTCGCGCCGCGCCAGCTCGGAGTAAGCCGCCGCGGTCAGAAGCTCGAACTGGGTGACCCGATCGTCGCCGACGAGCGAGCGGTCGACGAGCTCGGCGGCGTGGGCCGCGCGCTGAATCGCCGCGGCGAACTCCTCGGGGGTCAGGTCGGCATCGTCGACCCGAATCCGCTCGGCGAACGAGACCAGATGGGGCGACAGGTACACACCGGCGCGGAGCCCGTGCCGGCGGAGGATCGCCGCGGTCATCCGCACCGTCGAGGACTTGCCGTTGGTGCCGACCACGTGGATCGACTGAAACCGCAGCTGCGGGTTGCCCATCGCGGTCATCAGCCGGCGCATCCGGTCCAACCCGAACCGCATCCCGAACAGCTCGCGGGAAAGGACGTAGCGCTCTGCTTCCTCGGCTCTCACAGCGTGTCCAGGTCGGCCCGGAGCCGTGTCAGCTTGTCGCGCTCGGCCTGGACGACGTCGGGGGGCGCCTTGGCCACGAACCCCTCGTTGGCCAGCTTCTTCTCCGCGCGCTCGATCTCGGACTCGAGCTGGGCCCGCCGGGCCGCGAGCTTGCGCCGCGCACCCTCGACGTCGACGTCGACGCTCGGCAGGATCTCGATCGCGCCACCGGGAACCGGCACGGACGCCACCGGTTCTGCGCCGTCCTCGGTGAACGAAACGCGAGCCAGCCGCGCCACGTGCTCGCCCGTGTCGTCGTAGCCCTCGGCAGCGAGCCGGGCGGCAACGGTCGCGCCGGCTTTGACCCCGGCCAGGTCGCGCCAGCCCCGGAGCGCCGTCACCGCCTCGATCACGCGTCCCAGGGCGACCTCGGCATCCTCGTCGACGGGTGTCGGCGGGGCCTCGCGCAGACCGGCCGCGAGGAGCCCCTCGGCGCCGGGAACGTAGCGGTAGATCTCCTCGGTCACGAACGGGATCATCGGGTGGGCGATCGCCAGCGTCTGGGTCAGCACGTGCAGGAGCGTCGCCTGCAACTCGGGCTCGCCGGCACGCAGCCGCGGCTTGACGAGCTCGAGATACCAGTCGCACAGCTCGCCGTAGACGAAGTCGTACAGCCCGAGCACGGCATGGGCAAACTGATAGCCCTGGATTCGGGCCGCGATGTCGGTCTTGGCGCGCTCCAGGCGCGAGAGGATCCAGCGGTCCTCGACCATGCGTGGCTGGACGCCGGCGCGTGCGTCCGGCGCCACGCCGAGCAGGATCAACCGGGAGGCGTTCCACAGCTTGTTGGTCAGCTGCAGCCCTTGCGCGATCTTGTCCTCAGCGAACTTGACGTCCTGACTCGAGGCCATCGCCAGTAGACCCCAGCGCAGGGCATCGGCGCCGTAGCCGGGGAAATCTCCCCCGCCTTCGAACACCGGCGGCCGGGGTCCACCCTCGATCAGGTCGAGCGGGTCGATCCCGGTCCCGAGCGACTTCGACATCCGCCGCCCGTCGGGGGCCTGGATGACCGCGTGGATGTGGACGTCGTCGAACGGCACCTTGCCCGTGAACTCGAGGCCCATCATGATCATCCGCGCCACCCACAGGAAGATGATGTCCCGGGCCGTCACGAGTGCGTCCGTGGGGTAGAACGCGCGCAGCTCACGAGTGTCGTTGGGCCAGCCGAGCGTCGCAAACGGCCACAACGCGCTCGAGAACCAGGTGTCGAGCACGTCCGGATCGCGCTCCCAGCCCTCACCTTCCGGCGCACTGGTGCCGACGAACACCTCCTCGCCGCGATACCAGACCGGGATCCGATGGCCCCACCACAGCTGGCGGGAGATCACCCACGGTCGGATGTTCTCCATCCAGTCGAGATAGACCCGCCCCCACCGGGCGGGATGGAATCGAACGCGCCCGCTCGTGACCGCCTCGATCGCCGGCCGGGCCAGCTCGTCCATGCGCATGAACCATTGCAGCGAGACGAGCGGCTCGACCCGCTCGCCCGAACGGTGCGAGTAGGGCACCGTATGCAGGTACGGCTCCGCCCGCGCAACCAGCCCCTGCTTGCGCAGCTCGGCCACGACCTCCTGCTGGGCCTGTCCGGTGGTGAGGCCGACGAACCGCTCCGGCGCCTCGGCCGTGATCCGGCCGTCCTCGCCGATCACGCTGATCTGCTTTAGGCCGTGCCGGCGGCCGATCTCGAAGTCGTTGGGGTCGTGGCCAGGGGTGATCTTGAGCGCGCCCGTGCCGAAGTCGCGCTTCACGTAGTCGTCGGCGATGATCTTCAGCTTGCGCCCGACGAGCGGCAGGATCGCGGTCTCGCCGACCAGCCGCCGGTAGCGCTCATCATCGGGGTTGACGGCGATCGCGGTGTCGGCGAGCATCGTCTCGGGGCGCACGGTGGCCACCGTGATCGCGCCCGACCCGGACGCCAGCGGATAGTCGATGTAGTAGAGGGTGTCGGTGACCTCCCGGTCCTCTACCTCGAGGTCCGAGATCGCCGAGCGGCTCCCCGGATCCCAGTTGACCATGTAGCGATCGCGGTAGATGTAGCCCTTCTCGTACAGCGCCACGAACACGCGCAGCACGGCGTCCGCGTAGGCGGCGTCAAGCGTGAACCGTTCGTCGTCGTAGTCGCACGACGCCCCCAGCCGCTTGAGCTGGTTGATGATCTGACCGCCGTAATCCTCGCGCCATTGCCACACCCGCCGCTCGAACTCCTCGCGCCCGAGCTCCTGTCGGCTCGTGCCCTCGTCCAGCAGCATCCGCTCGACCTGCGCCTGGGTGGCAATGCCGGCGTGGTCGGTGCCGAGGATCCACTTCGTCCGCCGCCCTTGCATCCGGTGATACCGGATCAGCGTGTCCATGATCGAGTCCTGGAACGCGTGGCCCATGTGCAGCGACCCGGTGACGTTCGGTGGCGGGATCGCGATCGAATAGTTCTCGCTCGCGTCTCCCTCGGGCTCGGGGTGAAACAGCCCGCTGTCGAGCCACGCGCGCGCGATTCGGGGCTCGACCTCGGACGGGTCGTAGCGGGTCTTGGCTTCGAGATCCGAGCGGTCAGGCATGCCAACCGCTCAGTCTAGGAAACAAGTCCGGTCCGGACGGGGCACATGGCCCCACGGACGCCGGGCGAAGCCCGGCCCAAGAGCAGGCTTAGGCCGCTTCTTCCTCGGGGGTCGCGACGGTCACGAGCGTCGGCGAGGTCCCCTTGTCGATCGTGTCGCGGGTTACGACGCACTTGCGTACGTCGCGGCGCGAGGGCAGCTCGAACTGGACCTCGAGCAGGACCTCCTCGATGATCGATCGCAGCCCGCGGGCGCCGGTCTCTCGCTCGAGCGCCTTGTCGGCGATCGAGTGCAGCGCGTCGTCGGCGAACACGAGCTCGATCCCGTCGAACTGGAAGAACCGCTGGAACTGCTTGACCAGCGCGTTCCGAGGCTCGGTCAGGATCTGCATGAGCTCGTCGCGACTCAGTTGATGAATCGCACTCATGACCGGGAGACGTCCGATGAACTCGGGAATGAGGCCGTACTGGATCAGGTCCTCGGGCAGGCAGTGCTCGAAGATCTCGCCGGTGTCGCGCTGATCCTTGGACTGGATCGCCGCGCCGAAGCCGACGCCCTGGTGGCCGATCCGCCGCTCGATCACCTTGTCGAGGTTCGCGAACGCCCCACCGCAGATGAACAGCACGTTGGTGGTGTCGATCGACAGGAACTCCTGGTGGGGGTGCTTGCGCCCGCCCTGCGGCGGCACCGAAGCCGTCGTCCCCTCGAGGATCTTCAGCAGGGCCTGCTGGACGCCCTCCCCGGACACGTCGCGGGTGATCGACGGGTTGTCGGCCTTGCGCGCGATCTTGTCGACCTCGTCGATGTAGATGATCCCGGTCTCGGCCTTCTTGACGTCATAGTCGGCGGCCTGGATCAGCTTCAAGAGGATGTTCTCGACGTCCTCGCCGACGTACCCGGCCTCGGTCAGGGCGGTCGCGTCGGCGATCGCGAACGGGACGTTGAGGATCTTGGCCAGCGTCTGGGCGAGCAGCGTCTTGCCGCACCCGGTCGGGCCGAGCAGCAGGATGTTCGACTTCTGCAGCTCGATGTCGTTCTCATCGGACTGCATCATCTGAACGCGCTTGTAGTGGTTGTAGACGGCGACGGAGAGGCTCCGCTTGGCCTGCTCCTGCCCGACCACGTACTCGTTCAGGACGTCGTAGATCTCACGGGGCTTCGGGAGGTTCTCGATGTCGAAACTCGGCGGGGCGGTGAGCTCCTCGTCGATGATCTCGTTGCAGAGGTCGATGCACTCGTCGCAGATGTACACGCCCGGGCCGGCGATCAGCTTCTTCACCTGCCGCTGGGACTTGCCGCAGAAGCTGCAAAGCAGCTGTTCGTTGGAATCGGTCGGACGTGCCATGTGATGCCCTCTCCCGGAGTCGCCTCGCGCGCCGTTGTCCGAGCCCTAAGGGTAGCCCCTTAGTGCTGGGAAATGACGCGGTCGATGATTCCGTAGTCCTTGGCCTCCTCAGAGCTCATGAAGTAATCACGTTCGGTATCCGACCGTACTTTCTCAAGGCTCTGCCCCGTGTGGTTGGCGATGATCTCATCCAAACGCCGCCGAACGTCGATGATTTCCTTGGCGTGGATCTCGATATCGGTCGCCTGGCCCTGGAACGCCGAGGACACCTGGTGGATCAGGATCTTGGCGTTCGGGAGCGCCATCCGCTTCCCATGCGCCCCCCCGGCGAGCAGCAACGCGCCCATCGACATCGCGATGCCGACGCAGATCGTCGACACGTCGGGCTTGATGAACTGCATCGTGTCGTAGATCGCCAGCCCGGCGTACACCGACCCGCCAGGCGAGTTGACGTAGATCGAGATGTCCTTGTCCGGGTCTTCTGATTCCAAGTGGAGTAGCTGGGCGACGATGAGGTTCGCAATCTGATCGTCAACCGGCGTCCCGAGGAAGATGATTCGCTCGTTGAGTAGACGGCTGTATATGTCGAATGCGCGCTCTCCGCGAGAGGTCTGTTCGACAACCATCGGTACGAGTGGGCTCATCGTCCTCGCTTCTTTCGCTTCCTCGGCCGGAATCCTGCCGACTGTAGCAATCGCCTAGGTCCTGCTGTGAAGGGCGGACCCGGTCGGGCCCGATTCGATCCCGGTCTTAGCTGCCGGGAGTCCAGAGCTGTCCGGATCCCTTGCCCTCGGCTTCTTTGCCGGGGGTCCAGAGCTTCTGGCGGGCCTTGGCCTGGTCGACGCTGATCGGCTTGGCCTCCGCCACCAGCATCTCGATCGCCTGGCGCGTCGCCACCTCGCTCCGCACGCGGTCGAGCCGGCCTCCCGAGTCCAGCTGCTCGAACAGCGTCTCGACGGTAGTGCCCTGCCGCTCGGCCGACGGCTCGATCGCCTCGCGGACGGCCTCGTCGGTCGGCTCGATTCCCTCGGCCTCGACGATCGCCGCCAACACCGCCTCGCGCTTGAGGGCCGCCGCCGCCTCGGGCTCGGCCTCGTGGGCAAGCGTCTCCTCGTCCCGGCCGGTGATCCGCAGATAAGCGTCCTTCGAGATCCCCTGGCGCGCGAGCATCGTGAACGTGTCCTCGAGCAGCTCGTGCGCGCGCGCGTGAACCAGCTTCTCGGGCACCTCGACGTCCGCTTCGGCGACCGCCGCCTCGACCACCGCGTCCTCGAACTCGCGCTCGAGCGTCTGCTCGTCGATCTTCTGGAGCCGCTCGGAGATGTCCGCGCGCAGCTCGGCCAGCGTGTCGAAGCCGGCGGCCTCGGAGGCGAAGTCGTCGTCGGCCTCGGGCAGGTTCTTGGCCTTGACCTCGTTGACCGTAACCGTGAACTGCGCCTCCTTGCCGGCCAGCTCCGGCGCTGGGTAGTCCTCGGGGAACGTGACGTCGACCGTCCGCTCATCGCCGGCATTCACGCCCACGAGCTGATCCTCGAAACCGGGGATGAGCCGGCCCGAGCCGAGCTCGAGCAGCTGATCGCGACCGGCGCCGCCTTCGAACTCCTCGCCGTCGACCGATCCGACGTAGTCGATCACGACGTGGTCGCCCGTCTCCGCTGACCGCTCGACGGTGTCGAGCGTCGCGAGCCGGTTGCGCAACCGTTCGATCTCGTCGTCGATCTGCGCGTCTTCGACATGGGGCTCGCGCCGGCCGACCTCGAGCCCTTTGTACTCGCCGAGCTTGGCGGTCGGACGGACGCCGATCTCGATCGAGAAGGCGAGCGGCTGGCCCTCCGAGGGCAGGTCTCCGACGTCGAGCTCGGGCTCGCCCACGGGCGCGATCCCGGCGCCGTCGATCGCGTCGACGTACCACGCTCCGAGCGCACTCCTGACCGCCTCGTCGAGGACCGCCTCGCGGCCGAGCCGGCGGATGACCACGGTCGCCGGCACCTTGCCCTTGCGAAACCCGGGCACGCGCATCTGGCGGCCGAGCTCGCGCGCGGCCTGCTGGACGCGCCGCTCGACCTCCTCGGGAGCGACTTCGGCCTCGACGCGCACGCGCGATTCCGGGAGCTCGGTGACGCTGGTCTTGACGCTTGAGGCCGTGGTCATCGTGCGAGACGATAGCTTGGGCGGGTGCTTTCGCGGTTTGCAGGCCGACTGGTGACGGGAGCGGGCGCGTTCTTCGTCGCCGGCGTGATCGACGTCACCGTGTTGGTCGCGGCCTATCTGCGCTGGCTGGCCTCGGCGCGCCGCCCTACTCCGCCATCGTGACCGAGCCGCCCATCCCGGTCGGTACGCCCGCCCTGGTCGTACCGCGGAGCAGGCTCCGGATCTCCCGCAGCGCGACCGGCAGCGTCGTCATGTCGTAGATCCGCGACGCCCGGACGTCAGCGACCATCCCCAGGGAGCGTTGGAGCGCCTCGGCGTTGCGCTCGGACCACGCGTCGATCGCGCCCTCGCCGCCGTCGTGCGCCACGCCGGTGTCGAGCACCTTGCGTGTCAGCTCCCGGTAGAGGTTGAACAGGTCGTCGCGGAGTGCCGCCCGCGCCAGCGCCTGCCAGCGGTTCGCGCGCGGGAGCTCGATGATCCGATCGCGCAGCCAGTTGAGCTCGAGCCGCGAGCCGAGGCGGAAGTACACGCGCAGCACGTCCTCCTCGTCGTGCTCGGTGGTGGCGGCGACCTCGACGATGTCGAATAGCGCCAGCATCGACGGCATCCCAGCGGACCGCCGGGCCAGCGCGTCGGGAACGCCGGCTTGCTCGAGCTCGGCGGCGCGGGTGTCGAACGCCTCCCGATCCGCGCCTTCGAGCGCGTCCGGCAACGCGGCCGCCAGCATCCGCGCGCCGCCCTCGAACCGCCGGATCGTCTGCGCGATGCTGACCTGGTAGGGATTCGCGCGCACGAGCCAGCGGGTGGAGCGCTCGACCAGGCGCCGGCCTTCGATCAGCATGTCGATCTGCGTCCGGGCCGAGACCAGGTTGTCGAGCCGCTGCACCGCGTCCCAGTACGACCTCATGTCGAGCACCTCGCGCGCGGTGGCGTACGCGCGCGCAAGCACCGCCGGCGGCGCGCCGGTCTCCTCGCCGAGCCGGAACGAGAACGTCGTGCCGGCGCGGTCGACGAGCTGGTTGGCAACGACGGTGGCGATGATCTCGCGCTTGAGGCGATGGCCCGCCATCCGATCGCTGTAGCGGTCGGGCAGCGGTTCGGGGAAGTAGCGCTCGAGGTCGTGCGAGAGGTACGGGTCCTCGGGCAGGTCGGAGTCGAGCAGCTGCCGGTAGAGGTGGATCTTGCAGTAGGCCATCACGACCGCGAGCTCGGGCGCCACCAGGCCCTGGTGCGCCGCCTTGCGCTCGTCGATCGCGTCGTCCGTGGGCAGGAACTCGAGTTTGCGGTTCAGTCCGGCGTTCTGCTCGAGGTACCGGATCAGCCGGGCGTGCACGTCGACCATCGGCACGGCCTGCGCGACCGCCAGGCTGATCGCCTGCGTCTGCGTGTAGCTGCCGTACAGGACCTGATCGCCGACCGCGTCGGTCATCTCGGCTAGAAGTTCGTTGCGCTGCTTCTCGGTCAGGTCGCCGTCCGCGACGAGGCCGTCGAGCAGGATCTTGATATTGACCTCGTGGTCTGAGCAATTGACGCCGGCGACGTTGTCGATCGCGTCGTTGGTGATCCGGCCGCCCTTGCCCTCCGGGCCGCCGCTGAGCGCGTACTCGATCCGCGCCCGCTGCGTCAGCCCGAGGTTGCCGCCTTCGCCCACAACCTTGCAGCGCAGGTCTCGCGCATCGACCCGAACCGCGTCGTTGGCCTTGTCGCCGACGTCCGCGTGGGACTCGGTCGACGCCTTCACGTACGTGCCGATGCCGCCGTTGTAGAAGAGGTCGACCGGGGCGCGGAGGATCGCCTGGATCAGGTCGTTCGGCGCGAGCCGCTCCTGCTCGATCCCCAGCGCCTCGCGCGCCTGCGGGGAGAGCTGGATCGACTTCGCGGCGCGCGGGAAGATCCCACCGCCCTCGGAGATCAGCGAGTCGTCGTAGTCAGACCACGCCGAGCGAGGCAGATCGAACAGGCGCCTGCGCTCGTTGTAGCTGGTGGCCGGATCCGGGTCGGGATCGATGAACACGTGCATGTGGTTGAACGCGGCCACCAGCTTGGTGTGGTGCGAGCACAGCATGCCGTTCCCGAACACGTCGCCGGACATGTCCCCGATCCCCACGGCCGTGTAGTCGGTCGTCTGGATATCGGTTCCAAGCTCGCGGAAGTGGCGCTTGACCGACTCCCACGCGCCCCGCGCGGTGATCCCCATCTTCTTGTGGTCGTAGCCCTGCGAGCCGCCGGAGGCGAACGCGTCTCCGAGCCAGAACCCGTAGTCGGCCGAGACGCCGTTGGCGATGTCGGAGAACGTCGCGGTTCCCTTGTCGGCCGCCACCACCAGGTACGGGTCGTCGTCGTCGTAGCGGAGCACGCGCTTGGGCGGGACGACCTCGCCTTCGACGATGTTGTCGGTGATGTCGAGCATGCCCGACAGGAACGTCTTGTAACACGCGATCCCCTCGTCGAGCAGCGCCTCGCGGCCGCCTTGCGCCGGGGGTCGTTTCACGACGAAGCCGCCCTTCGCCCCCACGGGAACGATCAGCGCGTTCTTGACCATCTGGGCCTTCATCAGGCCAAGCACCTCGGTCCGGAAGTCCTCGGGCCGGTCCGACCAGCGCAGGCCGCCACGAGCGACCTTGCCGCCGCGTAGGTGGACGGCCTCGACGCGCGGTGAGTACACGAAGATCTCGAACTGCGGCCTTGGCAGCGGCAGCACCGGGATCATCGACGAGTCGAGCTTGAACGACAGGTACGGGTGGGGCTGCCCGTCCGGGCCGGGCTGGTAGCAGTTCGTGCGCACGATCGCCCGCACGACGGACAGGAAGCTCCGCAGGATCCGGTCCTGGTCCAGGCTGGGGACGGCGTCGAGCGCCGCCTCGACGTCCCGGCCGAGCCGCTCGGCGGCGTCCTTGTCGGAGCCCTCGGGATCGAGCCGCGCGTCGAACAGCCTGATCAGCAGCCGGGCGATGTCGGGGTGGCCGGTCAGCGTGCGCTCGACGTAGGAATCCGAGAACCCGAGGCCCGCCTGGCGCAGGTACTTGGCGATCGCACGGATGATCGAGACCTGTCGCCCGGTCAGGGTCGCGCCGAGCACCAGGCCGTTGAGGCCGTCGTCCTCGAGCTCTCCCCGCCACACGCCGAGGAACGCGTCGTGCAAGAGGTCGCGGACCCGCTCGGTGTTCTCGGCGTCGGCCTGGAGGCCGAAGTCGTAGATCCACGCCGGGCCGCGATCCGCGGGCGTGATCTCGTACGGACGCTCGTCGGCAACCTTGGCGCCGAGGTGCTCGAACGTCGGAAGGACCTCTGAGAGCAGCACGCCGCCCGAGCTGAACAGCTTCAGGCGCACGATCCCGTCGGGCGATTCGAGCGGCCGGTACAGGCTCGTGATCGGGTCATCGGTGGCGGCCAGCTCCTCGATCCGGCCGATGTCCGCGACCGCCGACCGGGCCACCCAGTCCGCCTGGTAGCCCGGTGGGAACGCGTTCTCGTAGTGCCTGAACAGCTTGAGGCCCTCCTCCTCGCCGTGCTCGTCGATCAGCGCCGCGCGCAGCTCGTCGGCCCAGGCGCGGATCGTCTGAACCAGCCGCGCCTCGATCGTCCCGACGTCATAGCCGGTCACCGGGTCCTCGCCGAGCCGGATGATGTAGTGGACGCGGACCAGGCGCGACTCGCTGAGCTGGAGAGTCCAGTCAAGCGCCACGCCGCCGAGCGCCTCCATCAGGATCCGTCCGACCCTCACGCGGTTCTCGGTGTTGAACCGGTCGCGCGGGATGCAGACCAGGCACTCGACGAACCGCTCGAGCGGGTCTCGCCACATGAACAGCCGCAGCCGCTGGCGCTCCCCCAGCCCGAGGATCCCGATCGCCAGGTCGAACAGCTCCGCGGTCTCCATCTGGAACAGCGAGTCGCGCGTATAGGACTCGAGGATCTCGAGCAGGGCCTTGCGATCGTGGCTGGCCGGCGGGAACCCGGCGCGCTCGAGCACGCCCTCGACCTTGCCGCGCAGCAGCGGGATCGACCGCGGGCTCGCCTTGTACGCGGCCGTCGTGTAGAGCCCGAGGAAGCGGCGCTCGCCGATCACCCGCCCGTCGTCGCTGTACCTCTTGACGCCTATGTAGTCCAGGTAGGCGGGACGGTGGATGGGAGAGGGCGAGTTGGCCTTCGTCAGCAGCAGGATCTTCGGCTCGCGCCCGACCGCGAGGGCCTTGCCGGTCAGCTTCTTCGGCGCCTTCGTTGGGGTGCCGCGCAGGATGCCGAGCCCCGATCCCTCGATCGCCTCGAGCGTGGCCTCGTCCCCGTCCTCGATCAGGTCGTAGTCCCGGTACCCCAGAAAAGTGAAGTTGTCCTCGACGAGCCAGCCGAGGAAAGCCTTGGTTTCGTCGACGAGCGCCGGGTCGATGGTCGACGGCGGCCGGCTGTCGAACTCGTCGATCAGCGCCCGCGCGTGGGCGCGCATCTCCTGCCAGTCCTCCACGGCGGCGCGGACATCTGCCAGGACCCGCTCGATGGTCTGGCGCAGGTGATCCAGCTTCGCGCGATCGTGCTCGCGCCCGACCTCCACGTGGACGACGGACTCGCGGATCATGTCGTCCGCGGTGGCGTCGTGGTCGAGCACCTCGATCATGTGACCGCCGGCGTCACGCCTGACCCGGATCATCGGGTGGATGACCAGATCGATTCCGTATCCGAGCCGCCCCAGCTGCATCGTCACCGAGTCGACGATGAACGGCATATCGTCGGTGACGATCTCGATCAGCGTGTGCGGCGACTGCCATCCGTGCTGCTCGAACTCCGGGTTGTAAACCCGCACCTTCGACTCGCCCGGTGCCCGTTGCTGGGCCAGGTTCCAATGCGCAACTGCCGCCCCGTAGAGGTCGAGCGGGTTTCGGTCCGCAAGGTCCTCGGCGGGGACCCACTGGTAGTACTGGCGGACGAACGCCTCGCACGGTGCCACCTGTCCGGCGGGCAGTCTCTCCCGCACGCGTTCGCAGACCGTGTCGATCAGTTCGGACTCGAGGTCCGCCCCCTTTACCGCCATTTCGAGACCTCCTCTTTGTCTGCGCTCCTTACCTGCGTCTCCGTCGGGACCGGGGGCATTGCGGGAGTGGCGCCGCTGTATGCGAGTTCACAAGCCTGGCGACCGCCGGCAGGAGATCGCCGCGCCCGGCGGAGCCTACTCCGGACGCGATCACCGTGCACAGGGTGAGATTCGGCCTGCACGGCGCCACCGTCAAGCCCCGTTCGAGCGACCCGAACGCGGCCGACATCCATCCGGCAACGATGCGAACATATGTTCGATGACGAGCGACGGCAACCCCTACGCGCGCTTCCGCCGCGCGCTCGAGACCGGCAACGAGACGCTCGTCATCACCGCCGCCCGTGAGCTGCCACAGGTGCGGCTCGACGACGCGCTGCGGATCTGCCTGGTCCTCCGCGGCGGCGACCCCGACCGCTACGAACGCGCCGCGGTCCGCTGGCTCGGTCGCTTCGCGCTCGAGGCGCGCGAGGCCACGATCAACGACCTCCGGCTCGCGGCGAACGCACTCGACGCGCTGCCCGAGCACGCCACCGAGGCGATGGAGCTGCTGCAGCGGCTGTGCGTCGCGCGCGGGGTGGCGTAGCCGCGCCACCGCCGGGGTCGCCGAGACGCCGCGACCTGGGTCGCCACCGGGTCACCGCGCCACCGAGGCCGGGTCGCCACCGCCACGGCGCCACCGGGTCACCGCGCCACCGAGGCCGGGTCGCCACCGCCACCGCGCCACTGGGGGACCTGCACAACCTGCCAATCGGACCGTCCCCGGCCGGCCTTGCGATTTGAGGCATGCCCCACATGCACGCCATGCCACAGCTGGCGCACACCCGACGAAATGTGAGGCAATGCAGGTCGTTTGTCGCCGCTCCCGGCGCGGCATCCGCCGGCCGGGTAGCTTGCACTCGATGCTCCCCGATTGGCCACCGGGCACCGTCGCGATCCTCGCCACCGGCGCCGGCGACGGGCCGCACGCGATCCCGGTGTCCGCGGCGATCCGCGCCGGGCCGCGGCGGATCCTGATCGGCCTGGCCGCGACCCGTGGTTCATTGACGCGGCTGCGCGCCGACCCGTGCGTGTCGCTCACGATCGTCTCTGATGGCGTCGCCGTGACCGCGTACGGGCACGCCCGCGTCCTCGACGACGCCCGTGTCGTCGACGGCGTCGTCGCGGTCGAGATCGAGGTCGGGCGCGTCCAGGACCACGACCGGCCGACGTTCGAGATCGAGTCGGGCGTCCGGTGGCGCTGGACCGACGCCGACGCCGACAGGCGCGACGCCGAGGTTCGCGCGGCGCTGGCCCGGCTGGCCAGAGGGGATTAGGTCCGGCTGGCGAGAGGTGATTAGTCCGGTAGTAGCGGCACCCACACCCCCGAATCTCGACCGACGAGCGCCCCGCGCGTGATCGCCTTTGATCCGAACCGGTCGCGCACGCTGTCGACGACCGCATCGAGGTCCCGCTCGCGGTCGAACGGCAGCATGAGCTGGACGGCGCCCCGGTCGTACAGATTGGTGAGCGCGATCCCGATCAGCGTCAGGCCCTGGCGCTCGATCATCGGCATCGACGCCCTGAGCAGTCCATTCGCGGTCTGCAGGATCGTGTGGGTCCGGTCGGTCGCCTCGCGCAGCGTGAATGAACGCGTCGCCCGCGAGAAGTCCTCGAACCGCATCCGCAGCACGACGGTCCGGCACACGCGGCGAGCCGTCCGCATCCGCCTCGCCACCCGATCTACGAGCGCGATCAGCGCCGTCGCCAGCTCGTCGTGCGACCGTCGCCGGCGGCCGAGCGCCCGCTGGGCCCCGATCGAACGCCGCCGGCGGCGGACCTCCACGGGACGGGGATCGTAGTTGTTGGCGAGCGCGTGCAGATGGCGACCCGAGGCGCGGCCGAGCATCGAAACGAGCTCTGCCTCGGCCAGCTGCGCGACCTGTGCGACGGTCGTGATCCCCCGCTCGTGAAGCTTCTCGGACGTGACCCTGCCCACGCCCCACAGCCGCTCAACCGGCAGCGGATGCAGGAACTCGAGCTCGCGCTCCGGCGCCACCCGCAGCAACCCGTCGGGCTTCGCGACCGCGCTCGCGACCTTGGCCAGGAACTTCGTGCGGGCGACGCCGACGGTGATCGGCAGACCGACCTCACGCCGGACCCGCCGGCGCAGCCCGGCCGCGATCTCGACCGGCGTGCCCGAGATGTGATCGAGCCCGCGGACGTCGAGGAACGCCTCGTCGATCGACAGCCCCTCGACGACTGGCGCGGTGTCCTCGAACACCGCGAACACCGCCTTGCTCGCCTCCGAGTAGGCCGACATCCGCGGGGGCACGACGACGGCCTTGGGACACAGATGCCGGGCTCGCGCGCCGCCCATCGCGGTGCGGACCCCGTATGCCTTGGCCTCGTAGCTGGCGGCCAGCACGACGCCGACGCCGACTATCACTGGCCGGCCGCGCAGCCGGCGATCGTCTCGCTGCTCGACCGACGCATAGAACGAGTCGAGGTCCGCGTGGAGGACCGAGGCCGAGGGTGACACGAACACATGTTCGCGTCACCCTCGGACGGACGATCAGCGGTCTGAGTCGGCGCCCGGCGTCAACGAGACGCCGCGCAGAACCTCGCCGAACTGTGCGGTACGAACCGTCTGGAACGACTCGCCGCCGGGCGCCGTCGCGGACAGCCGGTCGGTGACCGCGACGAGCTTGTTCGGGTCCGCTCCCTGGTCGCCGCTGCCGCTGACGGTCGAGGTGATGCCC
The DNA here is from genome assembly GCA_963746695.1 of uncultured Solirubrobacterales bacterium. Taxonomy (GTDB): domain Bacteria; phylum Actinomycetota; class Thermoleophilia; order Solirubrobacterales; family Solirubrobacteraceae; genus Palsa-465. The sequence continues at coordinate 361,334 of CAVVCP010000028.1, forward strand.
CAGATCGTCGCGGTCCCATTGCGGTTGACGCGACCCGTGATGTTGCGCAGTCCGTCGGTGGCCGGCGACCACGGCAGGCCGGTGACGGAGTTGTCGCCGGTCGGGTACCCGCGGACCGTGTACGGCTGGCCGAGGCCGAGCCCGGACTGCGACGTGTACTCGAGCTGCCACGCGCCGGTCATCCGGTTGAACGTCCACTTCTGCAGGCCGGCGGTGGTCTGCGCCGCCGCGTCCGTGTAGGTGCCGGTGGTCGTCGAGAACGTCGTGGTGCCGTCGCCCTCGTCCGCGACGTACAGCGTGGTCGGATTCGCGAACCAGATCCCGAACGGGAACGCGGTCGACGTCTTGGCGAGGGTCGTCGGGAACCCGCTCAGGATGCACATGTTGTACGGGACCACGCCCTGGGTCTGGATCAGCGCCGGTTTGTAGGCGATCGGCAAGGTCGGCAACTGCGCGCCCCGCTGCGGCACGCCTACGCCGTTCGGGCACGCCTTGCCGGTCGTGTCGACGAAGTACACGGTGTTGACCCCGTTGCTGCCGCTGCCCTTCGTGTAGTACACGACGTTGTCGAAGATCGTCAGCCCACGGAAGTTCGTGTCCTTGCCGACCTTGTCCGCCTTGTCACCCAGCTGGGTGACGTTGAAGCTGCCGACCGGGGTCGGGGCGCCCGGCGTCTGGAACCACTCTGGCACGAACGAGCGCGACAGGATCTGCGCGCCGGCGCCGGTGATCACGCCGTCCGGCTGCGGGTTGGCGCCGTTGCCGGCATTGCCGGCGGTGTAGATCACGTTCGCGGCGTTATTCAGGACCGCGGCACGGCCGTTGTTGCCGCTGTAGGCGTTGGTCAGCGTGAAGGAGTGGAAGAAACCGTCCCGACCGAGATCGGCGACCACGCGGTAGTCGGTGCCGGGCACCGGGTTGGTCGGGTCGACCACAGCCGGAGTGTTCGAGTTGGACACGTCGACGGCGCCGACCGGCGCTTGGTAGCCCATGAACGTGATGTCCTGGCCATTGGTCGAGAGGTTGAGCGCGAGCTCGGACTTGGACGAGAAGCTGGTCACGAGGTCACGGTCGGGCACGGCGATCCGATCGATCACCTGACCCCACGGCGTGAGCTCGTCGAGGAACACCCTCGAGGTCACGCCGAAGCTGGCATCAACCGTGTCGTTGTTGAATACCTCCGGGTATGTGCCGGAGGCGATCGCCGGCGCGCAGTTGCTGCCCGTGCACCCCGGCGGCAGCTCGGTGACGCCCGGGGTGATACTCGTCGGCGAGTAGTCGCTCGTGCTCAGCAGTAGGTTGCCCGGAATCAGCCCGAAACCGTGGTGGCCGTGGTCCCATTGGTCCGCCTGCGCAGTCGCGGCCAGCACGCCCATCGCGAGCAGGCAGCCCGCGCCCGCGAGCAGTCCGTGTGCGCGCCGTCGCACAGCTCGCCGCGCGCGATGCGATGTACTCGACATGAAATCGTCCTCCTTGCAGTGGTCGACAGAGGCGCGCCCCGGCGCCGCGGCGGGCACCCTAGCCTGGGCGGACAGGGCCACTCGTGACCACGTTGTTACGGACCTGATGAGGACCCTCTTATCCCGAGATCGCGAGATGCCGACCGCATGACGAGCCGAGCTCAGGCTGAGGTGTTGGACCGGCGAGCCCTCAACCGGGCCACGCTGGCCCGTCAGCTGCTGCTCGAGCGCACGTCGATGACGGCTGCCGACGCGATCGAGCATCTCGTCGGCATGCAGGCGCAGGCGCCGCAGGCGCCCTACGTCGGCCTATGGACCCGGTTGACTGGCTTCCGGGCTGAGGAGCTGAGCGAATTGATCACCGCGCGCCGCGCGGTGCGCGGGCCGCTGATGCGCGCGACTCTGCACCTCGTCACCGCCCGGGACTACACGGCGCTCCGGCCAGTCCTGCGGCCCGTCCTCGAGCGCGGCTTCGCCGGCTCGCCGTTCGACGTGTCCGGCGTGGAGATCGAGGCATTGCTCACAGCAGGCCGGGAGCTGATCGAGGACAGTCCGCGGAGCCGCGCCGAGCTCGCCACGCTCCTGGCCGAGCGATGGACTGGATCCGAGCCGGCGGCGCTTGCCCAGGCGATCACCTACCTGTTGCCGGTGGTCCAGGTTCCTCCGCGCGGTGTCTGGCGCGCCGGCGGACAGGCCCGCTGGACCACCGCCGAGGCGTGGCTAGGCCGCGGCCCCGACGCGAAGGCCTCGATCGAGCACCTAGTCGTCCGTTACCTCGCGGCCTACGGCCCCGCGATGGTCATGGACATCCAGGCGTGGTCAGGCCTCACCCGGCTGGGCGAGGTGGTCGACGGGCTCAGGGCATCACGGCTGCGCACGTTTCGCGACCAGGATGGGCGCGAGCTGTTCGACCTCCCGGATGCGCCCCGGCCCGACCCCGACACTCCCGCGCCACCGCGCTTCCTGCCCGAGTACGACAACCTGCTCCTCTCCCATGCGGACCGCGCGCGCGTCATCACGGGCGGTGAGCGCGTGCCGCTCCAGCCCGGAATGGGCGGGCGCTACGGCACTCTTCTCGTCGACGGCTTTTTCCGCGGCACGTGGCAGATCGCGCGCGAGCGCGAGCGCGCGGTCCTTCAGATCGAGCCGTTCGAGCCGCTGTCCGACCGTGACGCCATCGGCGACGAGGGCGCGCGCTTGCTCGCGTTCGCCGCCGCGGACGCGGCCGACCGCGAGATCCGGTTCACCATCTAGAGATTGCGGACCCGCCGGCCGATCTCCTCGTCGACGGGATATCCAGCGGCGTCCCAGAACCCCGCCGCAACCTGATCGTCATGGGCGACGAGCGCCGTCACGCGGCGGACACCGAGGCCGCGCAGATGTGCCTCGCCGGCATCGAGCAGCGTCTGCCCGATCCCCTGCCGGCGGTGATGCGGAAGCACCGCGAGCCGATACATGTTGCCGCGCCAGCCGTCCCACCCGGCGATCAGCGCGCCGACCAGTTCACCATCGGCGGTCTCGGCGACGAACAGCGCGCTCGGCGTCTCGTCGATTAGCCGCTCGAGGTCGCTCGCCCGATCCTCGGTCGTGGCGTGCTCGCTGCGGGCCCTCGACCACAGGTCGAGCACCGCACGAGCATCTTCGAGCTGAGCCGGCCGCACCACGAACACGGCCGGCGATGCTAGCCAGGCTCTATGTCAACTCGTTGCGGAGCTGCTGGGCTTCGCCCAGGGTTTGAAGCTTCTTGAGCGACTGGTGCTCGATCTGACGGATGCGTTCACGTGTGACGTTGAACGTGCGTCCGATCTCGTCGAGCGTCCGCGGGTGTGCGCCGCCGAGCCCGTAGCGCAGCTCGAGCACACGACGCTCGCGATAGCCGAGAGCCTCGAGTGCACCGCGCACAGCCTCTCCGGTCATGATCTCCACGGCCTTGTCGTACGGTGACTCGGCGTGTTCGTCGGCGATCAGCTGACCGAACTCCAGCTGATCCTCGTCACCGACCGGCTTCTCGAGTGAGATCGGCGCCTGCGCGGCGCGCTTGATCGACTCGACCTCCTCTGGCTTGAGGCCGGTGACCTCGGCGATCTCCTCGGCCGTCGGCACGCGGCCGAGGCCGGTGGTCAGCTTGCGTTCCGCCCGCCCGATGTGGTTGAGCTTCTCCACGATGTGCACCGGGATGCGGACCGTCCTGGCCTTGTCGGCGAGCGCGCGGGCGATTGCCTGCCGGATCCACCAGGTTGCGTAGGTCGAGAACTTGAACCCGCGGCGATAGTCGAACTTCTCCGCTGCGCGCACGAGGCCGAGCGTCCCCTCTTGGATCAGGTCCAAGAAGGGCAAGCCCTGGTTGCGATATCTCTTGGCGATAGAGACAACCAGACGCAGGTTCGACTCGACCAACTTTCGCTTGGCTTCCACGTCACCGCGCCAGATGCGCTTGGCGAGATCAACTTCCTGCTGGGCGGTGAGGAGTCGCACCTTGCCGATGTCCCTGAGGAACAGCTGCAAGCCGTCGGTCGTCCCCTCTGGCTCTCGGCCTGCCCGTGATTTGCGAGCGCCGCGTTTGTCCGGCGCCCGGTCGACGCTCTGGCTCGCCAACGTGGCCGGGTCGATTTCATCTACGAGCTCAATTTCACGGCCCTCGAACAGGCCGACCAGCTCCTCGGCGTCGGTTTCCTCGAGGTCGAGCTCCGCCGTGGCGGTGGCGATCTCGGAATATGTGAGCACCCCGAGCTGTAGCCCCCTGGCGATCAGGGCCTTTACCTCGTCGAGCTCCTCGAGTTCCGCTGCTGACACGTGGTCGCCCCTTCGCGCTACGCGCGGGCCCGCTCTGGCAGGGCCGCGGTGGCTGCGTCACCTGTCGCCGCGGCCGGACGCCAACCCCGGACCGGCCAGCCACGCGTTGCCGCTGCACCGTGTGGTTCCCTGCGCGGCATCACGCCTTAACCTTCCGTCCCGTTGGCGGGTTAACGCGGTCAGAATCACCCGCGCCGTCGATCACCTGGTCCGGCCGAGCCCGGTGGTGATGACGCTTATCGACCTAGAGCACTGGCCCCGCAGCGAAAACTGTTAACCCACGCCCTCGCCTCGTGGCGCCGTCGGCGCCGTTGGTGGCAGTCAGCGCGCGGGCCGAAACTCTCGGCCGCAGAGCCAGTACGTAGGACCAATGTACTCCTATCGCCCCGCCGTTTGTGAACCTGGCAGAAAGACGTCTGCTGCCTCACGGGGAAGTGGCAGTACGGCGCCACGCCCCAGAGGAGTCGGCGTCCTGCCTGGCAACGGCGCGGGCTACGCGTCGAATGCTCGGAGTGCGACCACGTACTCGGGATTGACCGCGATGCGCTCGGCGCTATCGACCTCAACCAGCCAGGCAAACTGCATGATCGACCCGCGAGCGGCGTCGAGGATCATGCGCTCGACGTCGCGGGCGTCCCCCTCGACCCGATAGACACTTCCACCAACGACGGTTATCTCTGTTGTGGGTGGCACGTACCGGGCGCTGGTGCCGGCGACGACGAGCGCCTCAAGGCGCGTCGCTGCGGGCGCAGGGGTTGTTGGTGGGAGCGCCGATGCCTAATCGGCCTGGACGTTGACGTTGACCGCCTTCGGGCCCTTGGGCCCTTGTTCGGCTTCAAAGGACACTTTCGCGCCCTCGCTCAGCGAGCGGTAGCCGTCGGCTCCGGCAATCGAACTGTGATGTACGAATAAGTCCTTGGACTGATCGTCGGGCGTGATGAAGCCAAAGCCCTTGTCATTACTGAACCATTTGACGGTTCCGGTAGCCATTGTTCCCTCCGGCGTTGATCGTGCTGCGAACGCGGAGATTGCGAGGAGCAAAGGCTACGAGCGCTGGCACTGCGTAGCCGGGCACCAGCCCGGCCTGACATGCCCACTCTACCAGTCCGCCGTGGCGCAGAGCTGACGCGCAGCCGGAACCGGCCTGACGTTAATTGCCTGGATCTCGGCGGCATGAGCCGGTGGTGGTGCTACCGTGCTACCGGAGGGCGACGATGTCGTCCCGGGATTCTTCTCGCCGACGCAGCGAATCTCGTTTCGATGCAGATCGCGCCGGCAACGGAAGGAAGCGATGCCGAGCAGCGGTTGCGACCAGCTCAGGGCAACCGAGTTGAACGCCGGTAGTTCGCCCGCGACTGCCCGTGCTGGCTCCCGTCCAGCTTCGCATCTCTCGTACCGCAACCGCGAGGTGGCCGAATGAAGACCGGGCGAGAGAAAGCCGAGGAGAAGCGCGAGGCCAAGCTCGAGGAGATCCGCGAGCAGGTCGACAGCGGCGCGCTCGTTATTCGTCCCATGACGCCGGAAGAGCGCGAGCTGTATCCGCCTCGTCCGGTCGAGCACAGACGGTTTGATCGGCGATGAAGATCAGCGAGCGCCAGCGGCTGGTTAATCGAGTCCGACAGATCCGTCGGGTGAACAAGACCGCTGAGGCTCAGCGGGCGAGCGATAAGAGGAACACAGAGGCGCAGCCGGCGAGTGATGTCACGAAGCCAGATGGCGCGCAGATCGATGTTCTGGAAGGGCGCGTCGCTCACCTGGAGCAGCTGCTGGAGGGACTTCAGGACTCTGTGTACCGGGAAGCGGAGCGACAGGGCCGGCGGATCGCCGAGCTCGAGGCTCAAATCCAGCCCGCAGCGCTCGGCGAGGCCCTGAGCAAGGACGCTCGCAACCGCGGGCTGTAGTAGCAGCGCATGCCCGCGTTCTTCATCCCCGGGGTGTCGGGCGACCCACGTCTCCTCGAGGACACCTATGGCGAGATGCGGAGCCAGATCGAACGTGACCTCGGACGGCGACCGAGCGGCCGCCGAATTGTGAGATTGTGGATTCGCCGCGGAAAGGTTGACTGCATCGCCGAGGTCGGCCGTGCGGACCCGCTACGCGGTGGCACCGTGATGGCGATCTTCGACATGGGACCTCACCGGCCGTTCGTGGTCTGGCGGCAGCCAGACGATCGAATGCGACAGGGGGAGCGCGAGGTGCTGGCGTGCAATGCCTACGCCGTGTCGGAGTTCGACGGGTGAGCTCGCGCGGGGACATCGAGCTGTTCCGAGCCGACGTACGTGACTGCCACGATCACGTGGCGCTACTGCGCGCCAAGCTGTACCGCTGGGGTTTTGGATCAAACGCTCAGCTCCAGGAGCTCGAGCGGGAACTCGCGCACGCCGAGGACCGACTGCGCGACGCGACAGCGCACCACTCTACGGGTGACGTGTCGGTCCGCGCGCCTACCACCGGCCGTAGTCGTCACAAGTAATAGTTACTCCAACCCGCGGTCACTGATCACGGAGAGGCACCCAGTTATTTGTGGATCGGCGTCGTAGCTCACTTCGCGCCCTCGGCCAACGACTTGAAGCCGTTGCCTTGGATCGCGCTGTGGTGCACGAACGGGTCCCTGCCGGCGTCCTCGGGTGTGATGAATCCAAAGCCCTTGTCGTCGCGTCTCAGGATCGTGCTTCGGAGCGCTGGGGTCGGGACCTGATAGGCTCAATTTCACCCAGTGAGCCCACCCCTTCTCGCTTTCGGGGCAACTTTTCGTTCAGAAGGGCAGAGAGGCCGTCGGCGATGGCTATCACTGGGACGGCGACTCGATCGCTCACGCTTCTATCGAAAGGGGTCGCTCATGACCCACCTTGGCTGTCCTAGCTGCCGGTTGCGGTTCACCGCGGCCGCCGCGGCGTACCTGGTTGCTTGCCCGGAGTGCGGCCAGCCGCCGCAAACGATCGCGGGTGCGGAAGGCATCGTCGGGTTTAGGCTGTTCGTACCGCACGACGTGCCCGCAGAAATGCCTAAAGCTGTCGCAGTCGCGATCCGGATCCAGGACCCGGACGCACGACAGTCATGACCCCACGGGCAAGACCCGCCGGGTGAGCGCGAACGCTCGCTCGGGCTAGAGGTCACCGGTGTTCCTCGGCCTTGCCCTGACGTTCGGGTGTGCGTTGCTGACCAATGCGGGATTCCTGCTGCGTCACCGCGGGGCGGTGGCCGCACCACCGGTCGACGGTCGCCATCCGCTTCGCAGCGCCCGCGGCTTGTTTGCCTCCAAGTGGTGGACGATCGGGTGCGTGGGAGCCGTCGCAGCGTGGATGCTTCACGTTGGTGCGCTCGCGCTCGTGCCCCTCTCGATTGTCCAGGCGGTCATCTCCGGCGGACTGGTGTTCCTCGCGGTGCTCGCCGAGCGGTACTTCGGCTTTCACCTGGGCCGCCGACAATGGATCGGCCTTGCCGTCACGGCGGCTGGACTGACGGTGCTCGCAGTGACGGGCGGCCCCGCGGCTGACCCGGGTCGGTCTTCGTTGGCCGCTCTGATCGCGCTGGAAGCCGGGGTATTCGCCGCCAGCGCGCTGCTGGTGGCGGGCTCGATCAAGATCGAGCGTCTGCGTCGCGATGAGGGATTGGTGCTGGGCGCCGCTGCCGGCTGCTTGTTCGGCGTGTCCGACATCTCGCTGAAGTTCCTGACCCACGCCGCCGGCCATGGGATGACGTCGGCTCTCATCAGCCCCTGGGCGCTATCGGCATTGGCCGCTTCCTTGGTCGCCTTCTACTCGTCTGCCCGCAGCCTCCAGATCGGGCCTGCGCTGGCGGTGATCGCGTTCACCTCGGTCGCCGCGAACCTGATCGCGATCAGCGGCGGCATCCTCGTCTTCCACGACTCGATCGGTGCCGGAGCACCACAGATCGTCGAGCGCATGCTCGCGTTCTGTCTGGTCATCGCCGGAGCCGCGCTGATGCCCGCACCGACGCGCGCACGAGCGACGGTCACGGACCCGGCTACAGCTCGACCGAGCCCAGCCCGCGCGCTCGCCTAAGTTAAGTTAGCTATAGGCCCGGGGCGCGCGCTGTAGGCGGGCGTCGTCGACCCGCACGACGCCCCACGCGAGCCCGAGCAACTCGAGCAGGCGAATGATCGCGGCCGATGGGTCGAGCTGCCAGCGGCGCAGACCGTGACGGTACGACGTCGGAAATGCATGATGGTTGTTATGCCAGGCTTCGCCCCAGGTCGGGATCGCCAGCCAGGCCAGGTTTCGGGATTGATCGCTCGTGTCATAGTCGCGGCGGCCGAAGAAGTGGCACAGCGAGTTGATACTGAAGGTCGCGTGATGCAGGAGGAAGATCCTGGCGGCGCCACCCCAGAGCAGCGCCGTCAGTCCGCCGATCACCGAGCCGGTCAGTGCCACACCCAGCCCGAACGAGAACGCCAATCCCGCGATCACCCAAACCACGAACGTGCGATCGACGAACCGGATCATCGGGTCCGCCAGCAGATCCTTGGCATAGCGGCGCTCGTCCGCGACCTCCATGTCCGTGAACACCCAGCCAATGTGAGCGTGTACGAGCCCGCCGAAGGCGCCGCGCCAGCCGGAGCCGTGGCCCACATGCGGGCTGTGCGGGTCTCCCTCCACGTCGGAGAACTGATGATGTTTGCGATGAGTCGCCACCCAATCGATGACCGGCCCCTCCGCGGCCGCCGAACCGAGCGCAGCGAACGCAGCGCGCAGGAGGCGACTGGTCTTGAAGCTGCGATGTGTCAACAACCGGTGAAAGCCGACGGTGACGCCCGTCCCGATCACGACGTAGCTGACCACAAGTACGAGGAGGTCCTGCCAGACGAGCAGATTGCCACTCCAGCCGAACCACATGCCGATCGCGAGCATGATCGGCGGAACCGCCGTGACGACCCCACTGGCGATCCGATCGAGGACTGGGAGTGAAACCGGGCGCACCGCGGATCCAGTACCAGCCGGCGTTAGGGTTGTCACCGTGCCTCCTGGTGCTGACGACGGGTGCGGTATCGGAGGCACGGCCGGGCCCGTCAATGCCGGATAATTCGATGCTCGCGATCAGTCACCGACCGCAGCGGGGCGGTGTCGAGCGGGAACTCGCACCACACGCTCGTCGTCCCCACGCCGTTGCGGACGACTCCCCACGCCGAGCACAGCGTCTCGACGATCGTCAGCCCATACCCGCCGGAGGCGTTGTGATCCGGTGTCCGGACGTGGGGTTCAAGGCGCGACCCCGGATCGGTGACGGTAATTCGCAGCCGATCTTCGAGCGCGGTGCACTCGACTGTCACGGTCTCGTCAGGGCCGACGTTCGCGTGGACCACGCTGTTCGTGACCAGCTCGCTGAGGATCAGGGCGACGTCTGCGGCGCCAGTCTCCGAGAGCTGCTCGCCAAGCTGCGGCAGCACGGACCTCCGTGCACGGGACGGCGCGCCGCTGCCGCCGTGAAGCCGTACCAGGATCGACGGTCGAGGAGCCGGCGGATCGGTCAGGCAGACCTTCATCCGACGAACCCCGCGACGCCGCGGCCACCCCGGGCCGCGACGTCGCCCACCTTGGCCACAACGAAGCGGCTGGCGAGATTCGCGACTCGCCGCGCGTTGTCAGCCCCCATGAAGACCTCGTGTCCGATGGTCCCAGCTTGCCCCTGCGCCGCGTGGAGATTCTGCTCCGCGAGGATCGGCTCGCCGGCCGTGTGCCCCGACTCGAGCACACGGCCGACCAACCCGGACGGCCTGTGCGACGGCGACAGGCGGCCCTTGTCCAGAGCGGTCCCGCACGCGCACAGCACATCCATCAGGTGCTCCGCTGCATTGCAGTCGTCGAGCACCCTGGCCCGAGCGCTCCCTGTGAGCGCGGCACCACTGGCGATCAGATCAGGCCCATCACCGCCGGCGCACTCAAGGAACGGCATTCCTTCCCGGGGCTGCGGCGGCTGAGCTTGCGTTGCTCGCTTTGTGTTTACAGATGTGGAATCACGCATGAACGGTCCCGATCCAAGGGACGAAAGTTCGTCTCAATGTCGGATCGGAGGCGACGGCCGCCGTGCGCCCGCCGAATGCGTTCCGCGCAACCACGTACAACCTTTGCCGGGGCCCTGCGGCCACCGCCGTGAGGTCGTATGGGGATCATACCCCGGGATCCGGGTGCGTAACAGAGGCCCGGTCGTCACGGATCTCCCCTCGCTCAGCCGCGGCGGCAGTATGCTGGCTCTTCGGAACATTTCGCCCGGGTCCTCTTCCCTCTCGGCCCGCGTGGATCTCGACCACCGACGAGAGGGGTGTGAGGCCGCGGCGTGTCTCAAGCCACAGAACGGTTATCCGGGGGCGCGTTGAATGCGGCCATCGCGAATGAGGTCGGCAAGCTCGTCGCGGACTTCACCGGGCGGGGAGCGACGAAATCGCGGGCTTTCGTCCAACAGGACCTCGTCGTATGCGTGCTCGAGGACGGTGCGACCAGGGCAGAGCGAAACCTCGTGGCCGCCGGGAGGTCCGACCTGGTCCGAATCCAGCGAGACGCCCTGCAGCGTGCGATGGGACCGCAGCTCGTCGCCGCGGTCGAGCGTCTGACCAGTCGCACCGTCCGCACGTTCCTGAGCGGCATGGACGAGGAGGGTGGATCCGCGATCGAGGCTTTTGTCCTCGAACCGGAGATGCCGGCAACGGATCGGGCAGAACTCTTGACCGGACGGGGTTCGGGTCGGTAGTAGCCTTTCGCGAAGACAGGGTCCAACGCGGTTCCGCAACCCTGTAGGGCCAGGTCAGAAGACGATGCGCCGGACGGCAAGGATCTCGCGGGTCCTGCCGGACAAAGGAGCGACCGGATGGACAGTCCATCAGCCGAGGAGGGACAGACGCCGCTGGCGGGCGGCAGGCTTCTGGCCCAGATCTCCACGAGCATCGTCGCGATCCTGCGCGAGCATTACGGTCGCGGACCGATGAAGGCCAAGACCTACGCGCTCGACGACATCATCGTCGTCGTCATGCGGGGCAGCGGCTTCACCGCGCTCGAACAGACGATCATGGACAGCGGCCAGCCGGGACGGGTAGTCGCGATGCGAGAGGAGTTCCAGACGGTGATGGCCGAGCGATACCGGGACACAATCGAACAACTCACCGGTCGCAAGGTCGTTGCGTTTCTCTCCCAAGCGCACGTCGACCCCGACATCACCGTCGAGATGTTCTTCGTGGACGGGCCCCTGCCGGGATTCGGCGCGGTCGAGATCATCGAGCCCGAGTGAGTGTTCGGACCAGCGCCGCGACATCTGCGCGCGGGGCGGTCGGCATGTGGCGGTTTCGCCGAATTGGCCCGAGTGCGAGAGGATCATGTGGCGATGGGCCAGGTCAATCCAGAGGAATCGCTCGAGATCCGTCCCGGCGTGTTCAAGCGACTCGGTGATTGCAGTGGCTCGGACATCGAGTCGGCAATCGGTTTGATCGCCCAACGGCGGATCGACCGTGCCTGGATCGCGGAGCAGGCGGCGGGGCCCGATCGGGGCGAGCTGACGATCGCCCGCCGCTTCTTCGCCAACGCGACGGACGCCGAGCGGGATCTCATCGCCTACTGGCAGATGGTCAAGCTCGTCGAGCAAGCACATCTGCGCGACACCGGAGCGGGCGACGCTTGATGACCACCGAAAGCCTGAGCGCCGAGTGTCCGTGTAAAGCGAGAACGGACCGGAGTCCGGCTGCGCATTTGATGAGGCGCCCGTGAGGCGCATACTGAAGCTGTGCACGAACCCCCGGATCGTCGGGATCCAGCCGTTGGTGGGGAACCAACGGGTGAGACCGGCGAGCGACGTGCCGACTCGGATGCTGCGAGCGTCGAGCAGTCCCGGAGCGAGCTAGCCGGCCAACGGCATCGCGCGGACGAACGGGAGCTGGTCGCCGACGAGCGCGAAGCTCTTGCCGATGTGCGTGAGCGCACGGCCGACGACCGCGACCGGCGTGCCGACGAGCGCGAGCAACTTGCCGACGAACGCGACCAGCGGTTCTACGCGCAGCGCGATCATCTGTCAGGCCCCGCGCTACGGCGGAGCCAAGAGGCGCTCAGGCAAATGCGCGCCGCGCTCGATCGCTCCGGGGCGCAGATCGACCGCCTCGAAGCTGACATCGATCGCGACGACGCTGAGGCGAAGCGAGAGCAAGCCGAGATCGAGCGTGAAATCGCCGCCAGCAAACGCGAGATCGACGAGGCCCCGGAGGAGCCGTAGCCCAGAACCTGACCCCCTGCGGTTCGCCGGAACGTTGATGAAGGTGAGCGAGGGGACTTCTACCGGCGGTCAAGCTCCAAGCGCACAGCCACCAGGCACGTCTCACCTCGCGGGCGGTGGCGGCCGGCCGGCCGGACCCATGAAGGCGAAGACCTGGTCGGTGCCCGGAAGAAGCAGCAGGCCATCGCCGACCGACGGCGTCGGGAAGTGGTTCGCAAACCCGTCGAAGGGGATCGAGACGACCTCCTTGCCGTTGGCCGGGTTGAGTGCGTGCACCGCGTCGTCGCCTCCAATCGTCCAGACCAGTCCATCGGCGATGATCGGTGCGCCAGCGGCGCCATCGTTGTCGGTCCATAGCTGTTTCAGGTATGGCGCCTTCGTTGAAACCTTGATCGCCGTCACCCCGTTCGGGCAGGGTAGGTAGACGACCGAGCCGTTCACCGCGCGTCCGCCGTCGGGGTCCCCACTGCACACCGAAAGCGACGCGACCTCGCCCTCCTCGCCGCCGAGACGTCCCTGACGGAGCAGATAGGCGGTGTCCGTCTTGCCGACCTGGAGCACGAAACCGTGCACGAGCACAGGGTCCCCGGTCCCGAGGTCGAGGTCGTCCGCGCTGAGCTTCTGCCAGTCCTTGGGGTAGAAGATCGACTCCAGGTGCATGGTCGGCGACAGCTCGAGCACCGCGTCGCTGTCGTCGTACGGCTGGCCCGCGCCGAGGTTGTAGCCGTCGGCGCTCGCCACGTAGACGTTCCCGTGAGGGTCGACGACCGGAGAGCTGCCGCCCATCCACACCGCCCCCCGATCCCGGCCGCTGCCGATCTGGAAGTAGTGAAGCGGTCCTCCCTTCTCCGGGATCGAGACGACATAGCCGTGGGCAGGACCGTTGGGGCCGGGACAGTCGCCGCTGTTCTGACCGTAGGCGATGACCACGAAACCGTGGTCGAGCGCCAGCCCTGGCCGCTGCAGCTGCGCGAGCTGGTCCTCGCCGGCATTCGGCATCGCCGGCTCGTCCAGCTCGACCCTGCCGGTGAACAGGTTGAGCCCGAACAGACGGTGCGCAGCTTCCACACCACCAGAGGCAGACGGGCCGCTGATCAGGGTGTCCGCGTCGACGAAGATCTCGTGGCGCTTGAAGTCGATCACCGGGGTGCCCGTAATGCCGACCTCGGGCGAGATGTCGCCACAAGGCAGGTCACCGGATGGCACGGCCTTCGCCAAGTGGCGTGACCACAGGATGCGCCCGCTGTGCGCGGCCATCACGTAGACGGTGTCGTTCTCGGTCGCCGCGACGACGCGGCCGTCCGCGACGAGCGGCTCGCCATACAGCTGCCCGTCGAGGATCGACGAGGCCCAGGCCCGCCGCGAAGGCAGCAGCTTGGTCTGCGCCCCCTGGACTCCGGTCGCCTCAGCAGTCCCGTGGTACGTGGTCCAGTTGGAGCCAAAACCGGAGGCCCGTGACACGGGTCTGGAGCTCGCCGTCCCGGCGGTCGCGCTTCCGGCTGTTGGCGCCGCCGAGCCGGTCCCCGAAGAACCACAACCGAAGCAGCAGAGCGATGCCACCGTCACGGCCGCCCCCACACCGAGGGGTGCGCTCAGGCGCCTCCGCACCCCACAACCCACGCCGGCTAGCCGAGCCGCTGTCCTCACTGCGCAACGCGAGTAGCTGCCACCGTTCGCCGAGTGTACCCGCCGCATCTTGCTCTCCCACGGGCCAGATGTCGCCGACGGACGTCGGTGTCCGGCAGTGTGTCGCGAATTCGTGTGAGCGGCCCTGCCGGCGATGGCAGACTCAGATGGAGAGGATGGCCCCGCCATCGACCGGGATCATGGCACCCGTGACGTAGGACGCGGCCGGTGACAGCAGGAATGCTGCAACCCGAGCGAACTCCTCGGGCTCGCCGTACCTGCGCAGCGGAATGTGCTCAGACTCGCGAGCGCGCACCTCATCGGGATCGCCGCTGAGGGCATCAAACTCACGGACCCGGTCGGTGGCGATCCTGACGGGCAGCAGAGCGTTGATCCTGACCCCGGCGGGGCCGAGCTCGCTGGCGAGGGTTTTAGCGACACCGGCGAGCCCCGGAAACAGACCGTTCGAGATAGGGAGTCGCGCGAGCGGCACGCGCACCGAGGAGGCAAGCACAAAAACCAGCGAGCGGCCTGTCCCGGTGATCGAGCGGTTCGCCGATCGCCCCTCGCCTTCGTTGCTCAGGTCTTCCGCGAGAACGCGAGCCAGTCGCACGGCGCCGAGAAAGACGCTTTCGAACGCCGAGCGCCACGCGTCGTCGGTGGTGGTGGCGATCGTCCCCGGCGGAGTTCCCCCAACGCTGACCAGCGCACCATCCAAGCGCCCAAAGCGATCCTTGGCGGCCGCGATCAGCCGATCCGGGGTGGCGGGATCGCTGTTATCCGCGACGACCCAGGTGACGCTGTCAGCCAAGGCAGCGTTTTGCGACAGGCGGGCGGCGGCCGCGGAGGCCGTCGCCTCGTGAGGCGAGCTGAGGACGACGCGTGCCCCGTCGGCGATGAGCGCCTCGGCTGCCGCGAGGCCAAGGCCGCGGCTGCCGCCGGTCACCAGATAGACCCTCCCACTCAGTCCGAGATCCATGCCGACATTCTCCAACAATGGGTCGAACGGGCAACGCCGCCCCGACCAGCTACGGGTCGTCGAAGTAGGCCTTGACCGTCGCCGGCGATCGACCGAGCCGGACCGCAATCTGGGCGTTCGACAGTCCCTCGGTCTCGCGGAAGTGCCGCGCCAACGCGACGGCACGGCGACGCTCGACCACGCGGTCATATCCCGGCGAAGGTGGACGGGAGGCCATGTCTCCAGGTATTGCGAACGTTGGCGTGGTTCCCGCTCACCGGAGTCGCGAACCCCTCACCTACCGCGTCTCCGGACGCCGGCGCCGCCGGCATCCCGGCGGGAACAACATAGGCCCAGTCCAATGCGGCTTCCGCATCATCGGGGGCGCTCGGTAGCCGGCCTTGAATCTCGTGGCGCTCTCGCAGGTCGTCCAACTGGGAAGAGATCCGAGGGCTGGACCTGGCGCCTGCTCGGTCTATGAGAGCGAGAGCGCCGGAGCGTTTGCTGGCCGCCACGGTCACGCGATCGGCAAGCACGTTCGCGACCTCGCAGCCGGCGGCGGCGTCGCACCCGCGTTCCTGCCAAAGCGCAACTCCGGGCCGATCCGTAGCCGCGGCCCGACGGGCGACGACGCGGCGCTCTCGAGATTGGCGATCAGCAGGTGCCACGCGGCCCACGGGCGGACACCCGCATTCGGGCACGCTCGGGCATCGGAAGTTGGTGTGGCTTCGTGACCGCCCGTGTCCCGACACCGGTCGTCCTCGAGTGGACAGTCGGCTCCTACCTCATGGCTGGCTTGGTGGTCGCGCGCGCGCGCACGCGCGAGGACCCAGCCGGCCCGGCCGGACCCGAGCTCGAGTTGCTCGCGCTGCTCGCCGACGGGTTGTGTAACCGCGGATCGCCGGGCGTCTCGTGGTTTCCGAGAAGACGGTCGACCATCATGTCTCGGCGATCCTGCGAAAGCTCGATGTCCGGACTCGCGGCGAGGCGGATGTCGCGGCGGTGCGGCTCTGACTCATCGAGTCAAGATAGGTAACGGCTGCCCCCAACATAGGGAGGTCTCCCGACGCGCGCGCCCGTGTGTCCTCGTAGGTTCATTGCCATGTCAACTGGCCAGCCGATCAGCACGATCGAGATGCCGCGATCCCTCTTGCGGCGCAGCTGTTCACAGGGGATTGCACATCCCGGTCAGAGCACAGCCCTGGCTCCGGACCGGCGATCTCGAAGGACTACGCGCAGCATCACACTGCGCGTAACCGGGTGCAGGGCCGCTGTGACGGATACCGACCGATGCGCCTCGGCGATCCGGATCCGAGCGGCAGTGATCGCTGCGTTCGCGGTGTTGGGGATCGTCGCGGGCATCGCTCCCGCGGCGGCGATGGCGCAAACGTTCCTCTATACGGGGGGCGAGCAGACATTTTCGGTGCCGGCGAACGTGACTGGCGTGCACATCGTCGCGATCGGCGCGCGGGGCCTGTCGATCGGGAGCGACATTTCGATCACCGAGCCCGGTGGTCGGGGCGCCAAGGTCAGCGCCGACGTGCCCGTGCCGTCTGGGCAGACAACGCTGTATGTCGAGGTCGGGGGCGTCGGGAATTATTCACCCAGCGCGCCGTCGACCGCTGGCGGGTTCAATGGGGGTGGCGGAGGGGCCGACGGTGGCGGGGGGGCCTCGGATGTCCGTACCGTCTCGTGCGTGTCTTCGTGCCCGAGCGGCGGAAGCTCGGCATCGCTGGCGTCCCGGCTCGCCGTCGCCGGTGGGGGCGGCGGGGCGAGCAACGTCGGAGCCGGCGGTGACGCCGGCAACGCCGACGGGTCGGGCGTCTCCACCTCGCTGATCATCGACGGCACCCCGGCGAACGTGTCCAGCGCCGGTCACGGGACCGCGTCGTCGGACGTCACCTCGTATTGCCGGGCCGTCGGGGACACGAACGGTGAGCCAGGCGGCGACGGCTCGCTCGGCCTCGGCGGCGACGGGTACACGTTCTTGATCGAGGGGACGCCGGACAGCGGCGGAGGCGGTGGCGGTCTCTACGGCGGCGGCGGCGGTGCCCAGTGCTTCGACTCACCGGGAACCACCGCGAGCAACAACGCCGGCGCCGGCGCCGGCGGCTCAAGCGGCGCCCCGACCGGATCGAACGTCTCCGTCAGCACCGACGCCATCGACCCGGCCGAGGTGATCATCACCGCGTCCGTGCCCACGGTCTCCGCCGCTCCGACGCTGACCGGCAGCCTCTCGGTCGGCGATGCGCTGGCCGAGGCGCACGGTTCGTGGTCTAGCAGCCTGCCGGTGACCGGCTACCGCTACCAGTGGGAGCGATGCAACAGCAGCGGCGGGAATTGCACCGCGATCGGCGGGGCGACCGGCCAGACCTACACGCTAACGTCAGACGATCTCCGCGGGACGATCCGGGTCCAGGAGGCGGCGACCAACTTCTACGGCATCGGCTCGGCGTCGACCTCCAATCCAAGCGGCGTGGTCGGCGAGCCGCCAATCTCGACAGCCGCTCCGACGATCAAGGGCACGGCCACGCAGGGCCAGGTCCTCGACGAGACGCACGGGTCCTGGACCGATGGCCCCGTGTCAGGCTACACCTATCAGTGGGAGCGCTGCACCTCCGCCGGGGCGAGCTGCATCGCGATTGCTGGGGCGCTCACGCAGGCGTACACGCTGACGAGCGCCGACGTCGGCTCGATCATCACGATTCAGGAAACGGCGTCCAACGGCTACGGCACGAGCGCGCCCGAGATCTCGTCCCCCACCTCGGTCGTCCAGGCCGCGGTGCCGCCCACTGCATCGATCACGGGACCGACCCATGCGATCGTCGGACGTCCCGTGCATTTCGGCGCGGCGATCAGCGACAGCCAGGGGACACCAAGCAGCTACCGCTGGACGGTCGGCGGACTCACGGTCAGCACCGGCGCAACGCTCGACGACGAGTTCGCCTCGAAGGGAACGCGGACGATCGCGCTCTCGGTTACCGACACGGCGGGCAACACGTTCACGACTACCACGAAGGTGCTCGTCTTTCCACCGCCGCCGCTCGGCACGATCAATGCGACCATGGCTTGGACCTTCAGCCAGGTCAGGAAGTCCGTCGTCATTCAGCGGCTGACCGTTGAACACGTGCCAGTCGGCGCCAGCGTCGTCGTGATCTGTGCCGGCGGGGGCTGCCCCCACGCTCGCACGACCAGGATCGCGGCGCCGCGGTGTCGGAACGCAATCAAGAAGTGCAAGCCACCGACGGTCGTCAACGTTCCGCTCAAGGGGCATTTCTCACAACACCATCTAGCCCGGACCGCGAAGATCACGATCCGGATCGTGCGCGCCCATTACATCGGGAAGGTCTTCGTCTTCTCGCTCCGCCATCCGGGCACGCCCGCGGTGTCCTGCCTAGCGCCCGGAAGCGTCGAGCCCGGAAAGGGATGCTGACCATCCCCCACCCCCGCGCGCGTGCGTCGTCGTTCGGCCAATACTGCTCGACGCACTGACTCATCTCGAACACGCGGTCGAGGCGACGCATTCACGGCGACTCCAGCCAGGCGCGACTGTCTGCTCGCCAACAACAGTGGGGCGGAGCGGATCGCTCATGGCTGTGGTTCCAGCCGATAGTCGCACCAGAGCTGAACCCAGCCGTTGGCCCGGGTCCTGAGGCGTGATCCAGCAGCGCCAGTTCGATCGCGCTGGGAGCTGCTGACCCTGCTCTCCTTACAACACGATCATCTCGCCGCCCCGCCGGCGTTCCCCGCAACGCGCGGAACGGCGCCTGAGCCCCGCCAGCAGTTCGTTCGGCACAGCGACGCCGGCGGCCGTCGCGCTTACCGCGCAATCCGAGACGAGCGAGCGTGTCGTAGAGATGCTTGTCGCAGTGTGCTTGGCCTCAACCGGTCAGTGCACCACCCCTGACGTTGCGCATCGTCTCATCCCACCCCGGGCGCTGTCGAGCGAAGGCCGTAGGCCGAAGCGAGATCAGCGCTCGGGGGGGCCCGTGTGGAGCCCGTCGATCAGCTCGGTGAGTTTCTCGGCGGGGGTCCGGAAGCCGAGCGTCTGGCGGGGCCGGCCGTTGAGCTTGCGGGCGACCTCGTCGAGTTCTGCCTGTCTCACCCCGGCGAGACTCTTGCCTTTAGGGAAGTACTGGCGCAGGAGGCCGTTGGTGTTCTCGTTGGACCCGCGCTGCCACGGACTGCGGGGATCGCAGAAGTACACCTCGACGCCGGTCTCGACGCTGAACCGCCGGTGCTCGGCCATCTCCTTGCCCTGGTCCCAGGTCAGCGAGCGGCGAAGCTGGGCGGGCAGCGTCGTGATGCTCGCCTTGAGCGCCTCGCAGACCGGCTCGGCGTTGGTTCCCTCGGGCAGCGCGACGAGCTGGCAATAGCGGGTCTGACGCTCGACCAGGGTCGCGATCGCACAGTCGCGGGTTCCCATCAGCAAGTCGCCCTCCCAGTGCCCCGGGACAGCCCGGTCAGAAACCTCTGGTGGGCGCTCGCAGATCATCACCATCTCGGCGATCCGGCCCAGACCTTGGCCGCGGTTGGAGTGTGCCCGGGCATAGCGCTTCTGGCGCCGGGTTCGCAGATGCCGGGTGAGCTCGCGCGCAAGCGACCCGCGCGCCTGGACGTACAGCGCGCGGTAGATCGTCTCGTGCGAAATCTGCATCTGCTCATTGTCGGGGTGCGCGAGTCGCAACCAGCCCGAGATCTGCTGCGGCGAGTGGTCCTGACCGAGCCGCTCGATCACAAACTCACGCAACTCGGGGCAGACCTCCAGCTTCGTCGCTCGCGGGCGTCGCGCCCGCTCCCACGCCGCCCGCTCGGCCACGTGCGCGCGATAGCGTCGACGGCCACCGCACCGATTGATCTCACGGGAGATCGTGGTATGCGAGCGACCCAGGACACGACCGATCGCCCGGGCCGATTCTCCTCGGGCAACCCCGCGCGAGATCTCCTCACGCTCAGCCGAGGTCAGGCAACACTCCGCCCGACGGCGTGCCCTCGGCCGGACCCCTCCCATCCGCTGCAGGTACTTACTCACCGTCCGCTTCGGCATACCGAGCCGGCGACCGATCTCGGCCTCGCTCACCCCCTCCGCGCGCAGCACCCAGATCGCGTCCTTCACAGCCTCGGTCAGATAGTGACCCCTCGGCATCTCCGCACCTCACCTCGTTGCTCAGCGAACCGCTGACTCTCTCGGGTGGTGCGGCGGCAGCCTGAAACCGCCTGCGAAAGCGGGGCTCCGCGTAGCCCCGTCCAGCTCAAAGCGGAAGTGACCCGCCCGACACGAAGGAGGCGAGAGATCTGCCTGTTCGTGGAAGCCGAAGTGAGCGATGGTGCGTTTCAGGCCCGGTGTCGCATCGGTCGGAATGCGTCGCGTAGGCTGCGGGCCAGCAGTTCAGGCTCGGCGACAGCGGGGAAGTGGCCGCCCGTGGGGTGTTCAGCCCAGGAGGTGACGTTGTAGTAGCGCTCAGCAAGCTCTCGGGGTGGTTTGGGAAACGCGACTCGTTCACCGCCGAATATGCTGATCGCGGTGGGGACCGGCGACACGTCTCTATCCGGGAGGGCTGCGCCGGGGAGGTGGCGGTGGGCCCAGTAGGGCAGCAGCGACGTCGTGATCGTATTGGTGGCCCAGTAGAGGGTGAGGGTGCCGAGGAGCAGGTCGCGATCGAACGCCGGGCTCCCATCGGAGCGGGTGCTGCTCCAGGCGATGATCTTCTCGCCAATCCATGCGGCCAGTCCGGCGGGACTGTCTGACAGGACCGACGGCGAGGGTGGCCGGCTTGGTGGCGTGCTCGTGCATGTAGCCGGCCTCCTCCGAAGTCCAGTACTTGACCGCGCGCGCGTAGTCCTCCTCTTGCTCTGTCCGCGGCCCGGGCGCAACGGCCAGGCCGGGAGTAGCAAGATGGATCGCCGCGACAGCGTCTGGTTGGTCTCGGGCGAGCCACGCCGTCACGCCTGCCCCGAGGTCGCTGCCATGGGCGACGAAGCGGTCATATCCGAGCCCCACGGTCATCAGCTGATGCCAGAGTCGCGCGACTTGGCGTCCGGTCATCCCCGTGGACGGGGGCGGGCCGCTGAACGCGTAGCCGGGCAGCGACGGGATGACGACCGTGAACGCATCGGCGGGATCTGCGCCGTGCGCCGCGGGATCACAAAGAAGCGGGAGGACCGGCAGGTACTCCAGGAACGACCCGGGCCATCCGTGGGTGAGCAGCAAGGGGAGCGGGCTTGGCCCGCGACCTTCAGCGTGCACCAAGTGCAGAGCGCTGGCCCGCAACCTCAGCACGCTGTTGGCGCAAGGCGTCGAGCCGGAGCTGAAACGCGTGGCCGTAAAGAGGAGGTTGTCCCGCCCGCCGTGGAACTTCGGTGACGGCGGTCCGGGTGTGATCGTTACACAGTGACTGCGATAGCGGCCTCCTGGGTCGTGGTGGGGTTGGGCTGGTGAAGGTGGAGTCGTCGTTCGATCGCGATGGCGAGCGCGGGAGCTGCGGTGTAGCCGATGACCTTGCGGAACTGCTTCTCGGCTTCGAGCATCCCGGCGGCGGTCCACCGCAGCCCCATCTCGCCGGAGGACCAGTGCTTGACGTTGCGCTGCGTAGTGCGGACGCAGTCGATCATCGACTCGGCACGGGTTGGTGGACTCGAGCGTGCGCTTCAGCTTGCCCTTGATCCCGAGCCGGATCACGGTCAGCGTCTCTTGCATGCCCTCGCGCAGCGAGCCGGCGGCGCCGGGGTGGGTGTGCTCGAGCTCGTCGGCGAGTCGGCGCAGCTGCTCGAGCGCGCGCTCGTAGTCGGTCTCGGCCCACGCGCGGCGCAGCCGAGCCTTGACCGGTGGACGGTCGCGTTCGGGGAGATGCTGCAGCACGTTGCGTTCCTTGTGCCGGACACACCGCTGCACCGGCACCTCGCCGAACACGGAGCGCACGGCTTTCCTGAGCGCCTTCGACCGTCGAGGACGAACAGCATCCCCTGCTCGGGATCCAGGCCGCGCTCGACGAGATCGGACAGCAGCGCGGTCGCGACGGTGGCGTTCTCGGTCGACCCTCCCACAGCCCGAGCGGGATCTTCACGCCCTCGGTCGTGATCCCCGAGCGCGACGATCATCATCCGCCCCTTGAGCTCGATCCCGTCGAGCATCATCACCGCGAGGCGCAGGTCCGCGAGCGCCGGCCCATCAGCTCTGCAGAGCGCGTTACGGGTGCGCTCCACGAACGTGCGGGACACCGCCGACTTCGACGTCGACCGCGCTCGAACCTCGACCTCCTCGCCGACCGGCTCGTGCGTGCGCCGGTACCGCCGTGTGGACACGCCGGCGAGCATCCGCTCCAGCACGACCCGCGCGAGCGGATCACGATCAGCGAAATGCTCGTAGGTCTGCAGCGGCACCTCGGACTCGCCGTCGGCGGTGCGCACCCGCGGGCGCCGCACCCGACGCGACGCCGCCGAGCGTGACCTCACCGGCCTCATGGCCGTGACGGACCGCGCTGCGCTCCGAGTTGTGCTTGCCCTTCGGGCCGACGACATCGTCGACCTCCTCCTCCATCAGCTCGAGCTCAGCACGCCGAGCCCGAGACCGACGCTGAGCGCGAGCAGCCCCTCCTTCGCAGCCCAACGAGCTGGCCGAGCGCGTCCTGCACGCGCTCCGGGAGCACGGCCTCATCGAGGTCGCCTGAGCGACCGCTACGGTTCTCCTTCACGGCGGTTCCTCCTAGATCTTGGCAGATCGACGCGTTACGCTCCCAAGCAGGAGCGGACGCGGCGAGAGGGACCGCCGTCACATCAAACTTCTACTAAGCGCTGGGACAACCTCGACAAAGGCACGCCAGTCCTCCAAAAGGGCGTCCAGCCAATCGCCGGGCACGCCTCGATCCCAGCCTGACCCGAGGTCAATGGATTTCCGGTAGCCATCTAGCCGGCGGCTGAGCTCGCGCAGCGCATCGGCGTCCAATCGGCGACGTTCCTCAACGACTTGCACGCTCCTGTGATCGTTCACGGATTCGTCTTAGAGTGGGGCTGGGGTGGGTCGCAAGCCGGGAAGTGGTGGGTCGGTGGTAGCGAGGCCGGCGATAAAGATTCTGGCTTGCCGGCGGGCGAGCTGGTCCCAGTCAGCTGCGTGCGGGAGTGGTTGGGCGAGCATCGCTCCGGTGATGATGATGTCGATCGGGGTGGCGTCTGGCCGGATGGTCCCGTCACGGCGTCCGCGGGCGAGGACCTGCTCGAGGAGCTGCCTAATCTCGGTCCGGAGCGCGACGATCTTCTCGTCATGGATGACAGGGCCGCCGTGGAGCGGGAGAACGAACTCGTCGCGGGCCGCGATCGTCTGTTCGAGGAACCGCGCGAGGGCCGTGGGGGCCGGCTCATCGCTCTGCGCGGCGGTACGCGCGTGTTCAAGGACGAGGTGGAAGGAGCGGAGCGTCAGCGCGGCCAGGAGCGCCGAGCGCGTCGAGTAGTGGCGGTAGAGCGTTCCGATCCCAACACCGGCCTGTTCGGCGATCGTTGCCATCGGCACTTTCTCGCCGTCGCGCCTGACGGCGATCGTGGCGGCGGCGAGGATTCGGTCGCGGTTGGCCGCGGCGTCACTTCGCAGTCGTTGCGCGATGGGCTGCGCCTGTGTCGGTGCTTCGGACATTCCCGGAGGTGATCGTGCCAGTTAGCGACACGGGGCTTTGCTTCTGTAGGCTCCCAGATCATAAGCGGACGATTTCGACCGCTTAGCCCACGATAGAAGAGAGCCGATGAACGACAGCCCGCCGGCCCAGCCCAAGCCGCCAGGACCGGTCCCCGCCGACGACCCTGGGCGCGTCCTAACACACGTGAGCCCCGACACCGATGACTCGCTGCCTCACCTCGGCGTGGTCGGCGACACCTACACCATCCTCGTGTCCGGCGCCGATACCGCCGGGCGCTACACGCTGATCGACATGCACGTCCCGCCGGGCGGCGGGCCGCCGCCTCACCGCCACGACTTCGAGGAGATGTTCACCGTCCTTGACGGCGAGATCGAGCTCACGTTCCGCGGCATCAGCGCGGTCGCGACGGCCGGCGACACGATCAACGTGCCCGCCAACGCCCCTCACGTCTTCCGGAACGTCTCCGAACGCCCTGCGCGGCTGCTGTGTCTCTGCTCGCCCGCGGGCCAGGAGGAGTTCTTCAAGGAGGTCGGCATTCCGGTCGCGCACCGAACCGAGGCTCCATCGGCGCTCGACGACGCCGCGACCGGCGCGTTTATCGCCAAGGCGATCGCCCTCGCCCCAAAGTACCGGACCGAACTGCTGCTCGACGGGCCGAAGCCCTGACCGGGAACCGAAAGGGACAGCCGTGAGCCAGCAACAGCGCGACGCGCTCGATCAACTGCTCAGAGAGGCTCCGCTCGATCTCGGCGGCGACGTGGCCGAGCAGCGGCTCATCTTCGAGGAGATGATGGCGGCGATCCCGGTCCCGGGCGACGTGGCGACATCGTCCGCGAGTCTCGGCGGGATCCCCGTGGTCAACGTCGAGGTCGCCGGCGCTGACCGGGAGCGGA